>CAWDOT010000012.1:0-225938 GCA_963803995.1 uncultured Acidobacteriota bacterium | reverse complement strand
GCCGCGCCGGCTCTCCCTCGAGCGGACGCGCGAGGCCGGTGCCGAAGAGCGCGTCGATCAGCAGGTCGGCATGCGCCGCCTCGGGGAACCCGGCGCCGGGCGCGAGCTCTTCGCACTCGAGCCCGAGCGCCCGGCAGATCCTGAGCTGGGCCGCGCAGTCCGGCGAGAGCTCCCGGCCGCACGGGGCCATCGCCACCCGCACGTCGTAGCCGCGGGTCAGCAGCTGGCGGGCGATTGCCAGGCCGTCTCCGCCGTTGTTGCCGGGCCCGCAGAGGACCGCCACCCGCGCGGCCGCCGGGAACCGGACCGCGAGCGCCTCCACCACGCCGAGCGCGGCGTTCTCCATCAGGACGAGGGCGGGCATGCCCAGCTCCTCGATCGCGCGCCGGTCGGTGGCGCGCATTTCGGCGGCGGTCAGGACGCGCATGCAACCTCCGGTTTCCGCGGCAGACCCAGCTCGGCGAGCAGCGCCTCGGTGCGGGGGCAGCGGCCCGGCCGGGCCGTCAGGCGGACCGCGAGACGCTCGAGATCCGCCGGCGTGTCGACGTCTTCCCCGACTTCGAGCCGGGCCACCTTGAAACCGAGGCGCTCGCAGCGGGCGAGCGTCTGCTCGAGCACTCGTCCGGTGCTCCACTCGATTTCCTCGAAAAGCTCGCGCCGCACCTCGTCGGGGCGCAGCGCGATCAGGTAGAAGCCGCCGTCCCGCGCCGGACCGAGCGCGACATCGGCGCCGGCCTCGAGCGCGGCGAAGGCCGCCGCGACGGCGCTCGGCTCGAGCTCGGGGTGGTCGCTGCCGACGGCCGCCGCGAACGGCCGCCCGGCCTGATCGGCAAGCGAGTGGAAGAGCCGCTCGCCGAGGTCGGCGCCGCGCTGCCGCAGGCCCGGGGCGGGAGGCACCTCCCCCGGCTCCAGCGCCCAGCAGATGCACAGCTCCCAGGGGCCCGTGCGCGCAGACGCGCGACGAGGTCGTCGAGGAAGGCGGCGTGGAGCTCTGCCGCGGCGGCGGGCCCGAGCGCCGCGGCGAGCCGGGTCTTGACGCGGCCGGGCAGGGCCGGCTTGGTCATGACCAGCAGCGCGGGCGGGGGCATCGGGACGATTCTAACCTTCGGCTAAGATGCCGGCGATCGACACGTGTCCCGACGCAGCCAGGCCGACGGGGAGGAGGGGGCCATGGCAGAGTGGGAGTACAGGATCATCAACATCCGCAGCGAGAACTACCGGCTCGATCCGAACGCCGCCGTCGAGATGAACCGCCTCGGCCAGGAGGGCTGGGAGCTGGTTTCGATCACTTCGGTCAACTTCAAGACCGGAGCGACGGACAACATCGCGATGGTGTTCAAGCGGCCGCGCGCCGGCCCCCGCGCTGACGCCGGCGGGGCGCGGCGGATCAGCGGTCGAGACGCCGGCGTTCGCGCAGGCTCGGCAGGTTCCGGCGCACGGTCAACCCGAGCGCCACGCCGACCGCCGCGGCGACCAGCGGCAGCGCCCAGCGCGAGAGCTTCGGCGCCCATCCGAGCTCGCGCTCGACCGCCGCGCGCAGATCCTCCAGGCTCCGCTCGAAACGCTGCCGGCTCCGTTCGACGCGGTCGTCGCTCATGCGTCCTCCTCGTCCCCCGGCGCCTCGCCTTCCGGCGGCGCGATGCGCGAACGCCACCAGCGCCGCGAGTCGTCGAGCCGGCGCCGCACGGTCGCGGCCGGGGGCTCGATGGCGGCCAGGCGCGCCCGCACCACGAGGAGCAGCGCGACGGTCGCCAGCAGCGACACCGACCAGACGATGCCCACCGCGCCCCAGCGCGGCAGCCACCTCGCCAGCAGCTCGACCGCAAAGTAGATCGCCAGCCCGACCGTCCAGAACGCGCAGGCGGCCGCCACCGCCGCGACGACGAGCGCCTTGACCAGCGCGCGGCCCGAGCGCCCCAGGTCGTCCGCGATTGCGGCCAGCTCGGCGCGCGCGAGGTCGCCGAAAGCGGCCCCGACGTCGCGGATCATGCCGAGCCAGGCCCGCCGTTCGTCGCTCATCCGATGTTCAGCGTGCGGACCGCGAACGACTGCGCGGCGGCGACGTCGTCGCGCACGCCGACGGCGAGCTTCTGGGGACCTTTGCGCATCAGCAGCTGGATCGTGTACACCCAGTGTTTCGACATCGCCGTGGCGAGGTCGGCCGATGGCACCTCGATCGGAACCTGCGCCTCCTGGACCTCGGAGATGCCCCCCTTCTGGTCCATGGCGGCCACGAAGACCCGGATCCGCGCGCGCTGGAGATCTCCTTCCGGCACCATCGTGAGCTTCCCGATCGGGATCTTGACCGCGATCTCCACCACGAAGTTGCCGTCGTCGCGGGGCGTCGCCGCCCCGCGCTCGATGCCGATGCCGAGGGCGTTGCTCTCGACGTCGAAGAAGAGCGAGGACATCACGCCGTCCGCCATGCGCGCTTCGACGCTCTTGTCGCGATAGCCGTCCCGGTGGCGCACGACGAGGTCCTTGCGCTTCATGCGGATGTCGATCTTGTGGTAGCGCCCGTCGCCGCTGTGCGCGGGCGAGTAACCGAGCGAGTAGTAGGTGCGGAAGTCGGAGCCCACGATGTCGAGGCCCTTGGTCGCGTCGTTGGTGTTGTAGATCGCCTTGCCGCCCGTGCGCTCGGCCATCAGCTGCAGCGAGCCCTGGATGTTCGACCAGTAGATGGAATCGACGAAGGCGCTCGAGTCGGCGCTCGCGTTCTCCGCCGAGATCGAGGTCGACATGCGCAGGCCGCCGGCGTCGAGCGTGTAGAAGCTGATCCGGTTGGCGTTCGCCTGCGCGATCAGCTCCTGATAGCGCCGCGTGGCGTCGTAGCTGCGCGACTCCATGATCGCGCTCGAGGCGCTCGACCACTTGTCCTGGATGGCGTGGAAGACGTCCTCTCCGGCCACCAGCGGCAGGCCGCTGGAGACGTAGAGGACCGCCTTGCGGCCGGGCACGCCGGCCAGCGAGGCGACCAGGTTCTTCAGCGAGTCGAGCGAGAAGGAGAGGTCGTTGTACACCGATTCCGCGTAGGTGCGGGCGCGCAGGATCGCGTAGTTCGCGTCGTCCGCGTCCTTGATCTCGCGCAGGATGTCCGCGCGCTCCTTCTCGGCGTTGTTGCCCATCGCCGAGAGCTTCTCGACCTCGAACAGCGCCGCTGCGATCGTCGTGGAGTCGCTGGTGAACGGCCGCCGCACGTGCGGTTCGCGGTCGTAGGTCATCAGCATCACCCGGTCCTGGCGCGAGAGCTTCGTGCGCAGGAAATCGCGGATCGCCGCGAAGACGCGGTTGCGGTCGAACACCTTCATGTTGAAGTTGTCGATGTAGAGGACCAGATGGAGCCGCTGGTCCTCCGGGACCTCGAGCTCGGCCGCCGTGGGCACCGGCGCGGGCGCCGCCCCCGCCTCCGCCGGCGCGGCCGGCGCGGTCGTCACCGTCCGCCCCTCCTCGACCGCGTAGAAATTGGTGATCGCGATCGGCTTGCCGTCCTCGACGAGCTCGAAGTCCTCCTTCTTGAGGCCCGTCACCCGCGCGCCCTTCTTGTCGGTGACGTAGACGTCGACGTTGACGATGTTGACTTCGATCGACTCGAAGAACTCCTCGGCGAGCGGCGCCGATTCGGCCTGCGCTGCGGCCGGCGGTTCCGCCGCCGGGGCCTGCTGGGCGAGGAGGGGCGCCGCCGCGAGCGCGGCGGCGGCGAAGACGTGGGAAAGCCTGGTCATACGGATCAAACGCTACCTCCGCGGCTCAGGGCCGGACCTCGGCGCTGGCCGAGTAGATCGTTCCACTCACCGGATCGTACACCGCGACGACCAGCTGATTGGTGACGCGCCGCAGCTCGACCACCGTCTCGTAGCGGGCGAAGGCCCCGGGCGCGGGGGCCTCCGCGACCTTCAGGCGCACCGGAACGACCGGGATCTCCGAGCGCCCGCCCCGCTCGTCGAGCGCCGCGATGCGCAGCTCGAGATCGGTCGCCAGCCCGCCGTCGACCGGCAACAGCGTCAGCCCGTCGAGCGGCACCGCGAGCTCGAGCGGCACTTTCATGACGTTCCTCGAAGTGCGCTCGCTGCGGCCGAAGCGGACCGGCAGGGGCCGGACGTTGGGTCCGCTGCCGAACAGCAGCACGCTCTCGACCGCCATGCTCACCTCGGTCTGGCGCGACATGTCGACGTAACCCGCGCGGCTGCGCAGCTTGAGCCCCGCGCGCCGCACCCCGACCTCGATGCGATGGCGGCTGTCGTTGCCCTGCCAGTCGGGCGCGAAGCCGAGCCAGTAGTAGGAGCGGGTGTCGGCCGCGGCCTGCGACAGCGCCTCGAGCCGGTTGGCGTTGATCATCGCCCGGCCGCCGGTCTGGCGGGCGACGTGCTGCAGCGTCCACTGGGTGTTGGACTCGCGCAGGAAGCCGGTCGCGGTCTCGCTCAGCAGGGGAGCATCGGAGAACTCCGCGTCGCTGAAGGTCTCGGCCGAGATGCCGGGCACGTCGACCGCGTAGATCGTGTAACCGAGCTGGTTGGCGGTGTCGACCAGCGGCGCGAGCAGGCGGTCGCCCCGGCGCAGCCCCGGCTCGATGATCGAGCGGCCGAACTCGTTCGCGGCGTAGTCGGCCGGGTCGAACGGCCACCCGCCGGAGAGCATGACGAGGACCTTGCGCCCGGGCGGGCTGGCGAAGCCGCGCAGCGCCGCCGCCACGCCCGAGACCATGTTGCCGACCTGCTGCGCGATCGTCTCGGCGTAGAAGCGCTCGGTGATGTCGAGCCGGGTCTCGAGCGGCGCGCGGGCGAATCCGACCTCCTGGCGCAACCGCTGGTCGTTCGCCAGGTTGCGCTTCTCCGCCAGCCGGTGGAGCCCGAACGCGGGGCGCGACGCGGCCTTGCGCAGCGCCCGCTCGAGCTCCGCAGCCGAGCTCGACCAGCTCGACAGCATCTCGAGCCGGGTACCGTCGAAGGCCACGATCGCCATGCGGTCCTCCGGCGCCAGCCCGGGGAGGTCCGCGATCAGGGAGCGCAGCACCCGGTCGCGATCGCGGGGAATCGAGAAGTAGTCGTCGACGAAGACCAGGTAGGAAGTGCTCACCGGCGAGCCGGGTACCAGGTCGGGCACCCGGGCGACCGCCGGTCCCTCGGCCGCGACGGCCGCCGCATCCACCGCGTCGCCACCGCGCACCTCGGTGAAGTAGCCGATCGGGTACTCCTTGCCGTCGACGGTCAGCAGGAAATCGGAGGGCGCCAGCCCGGTCACCGGCACGCCGTCGCGGTCGGTGACCACGACCTCGAAGTTGACGACGCGCACTTCGACGGTCTCTCCGAACACCGGGGTCGCGGGCGGCGGGGGCTCCTGGGCGCCGACCGGAACGACGGCGAGCAGCAGCAGCGGCAGCAGGCGGCGCCGCGCCGGCCGCGAGGCTGAGCCTGTGCGAGTCGTTGGGTCCATTCTTCGGCTCCTCGAGTCCCTGCGGTCCCCGGGTTCCGGCGCCCGGTGGCGTTCCGGATCCAGGAGGTTACTGCAATCGACGTACCGGGGGTCCGCGGCTCCGGATCAGGCGCGCACCGGCGCGGAGCGCAGGCGGGCCGCCAGATGGGCGACCACCTGCGGTCCGTGCTCGCGCGAGTTCTCGATGAAGATCCGGTGCGTCTCGCGGCCGGCCTGCACCGTGCCTGCCACGTAGAGACCCGGAACGTCCGTCTCGCCGCTCGCCGGGTCGAATCGGGGCACGGCGCTCTCCGGGTCGACCCGCACGCCCGCCGCCTCCAGCAGACGGGTCGCCGGCCGGTAGCCGATCAGCACGTAGGCCGCATCCGCGGCGAGCGCCCGTCGCTCCCCCGCCACGTCGACTTCGATCCCCCTGTCCGTGAAGGCGACCACGCGGGCGCCGAACAGCGCGCGGATCGATCCCTCCTCGATCCGGTTCTCGAGATCGGGCCTGAGCCAGTACTTGACCGTGTCCTTGATCCGCGCTCCGCGGTGGACGAGGGTCACCCGGGCGCCGTGGCGGAACAGATCGAGCGCCGTCTCGGCCGCCGAGTTGCCGGCGCCGACGATGATCACCTCCT
This sequence comes from uncultured Acidobacteriota bacterium, assembly GCA_963803995.1. Lineage (GTDB taxonomy): Bacteria > Acidobacteriota > Thermoanaerobaculia > Multivoradales > JAGPDF01 > JACTMI01. Next base: position 219,888 of record CAWDOT010000012.1, on the reverse strand, counting down.
GGCCGAAGTGCTCCCAGGGCTCGCGATATCGCGATCGGACCCAGGGCCGCTCTTCGCCCGTCACGCCGAGCCGCCGCGGCCAGGCGAAATAGCCGGTCGCCACCGCCACCGCCCGCGCCCGACGCACGCGTTCGCCCTCGCGCGCGGTCGTCCGGATGCGGAAGCCCTCGACCCCGGGCTCGATCGCGACCACCTCCTCGTGCAACGCGAGCGGCAGGCGATGGTGCGCGGCGACCGCCTGGTAGTAGGCGATCGCCTGCCGTCGGGTCGGCTTCTCGTCGGGGATCGCGAACGGCACGCCGGCGATCTCGAGCCGCTCGCGCGTGGTGAAGAAGGTCATGTCGACCGGATAGTCGATCAGCGAGGCGACCAGGCCGCCGCGATCGACGATGAGGAAGGAGAGCCCGGCCCCGCGTGCCGCGCCGCCCAGGGCGAGGCCGGTCGGGCCGGCGCCCACGACCAGCAGGTCGAGGATCTCGCCGTCGCTCACCGACGCCCGCCCGGCGCCGCGGGAGCCGGCGTGGCGCTCGCCCGGGTTCGCGGCCAGAGCACCGCCACCGTGATCAGGATGAGGATCGAGATCGCCTGCGCGAGGGTGAGCGGCCCGAGGAAGCGGTCGTCCTTGGCGCGCAGGATCTCGACTCCGAAGCGTTCCACCGCGAGCAGACCGAGCACCACGAGCGTGGTGCGGCCGGTCGGAGCGCGGCGCGCCAGCAGCCGGACCCCGATCCCCCAGATGACGAGGGCGGCCAGGGTCTCGTAGACCTGCGTCGGGTGCACGGTGAGCAGCCGGTCGTCGGGGATCGAGGCCGGCAGGTCGAGCCCGAACTCGTTGCGCAGGTAGTAGGCGGTCGTCGGCGGCAGCCCGTTCGGGAAGGCAACGCCCCACGGCAGGCTGGTCGGCGCGCCGTAGTCGTCGCCGACCAGGAAGCAGCCGATGCGCCCCACCGCGTATCCGAGCGCGAGCCCCGGGGTGGCGGCGTCGAGGGTCTGCCAGGGCGGCAGGCGGCGGCGGCGAACGGTCCAGACCACGGCCGCCGTGCCCAGGATGAAACCGCCGTACCAGACCAGTCCCGAGCGCTCGAACAGCAGCCGCCAGTCGCCGTAGAGGATCGCGAAGTAGATCTTGGCGCCGACGATGCCGCCGACGCCGCCGGCGAAGACGATCGAGCTCGCGTCCTCTTCGTCGCCGATCTTCTGCCGCTTGAGCCCCCAGGAGAGCTGCAGGTAGCCGGCGGCGAAGGCGAGCACCAACAGCACTCCGAACGGGCTCACGGAGATCGGCCCGACGCGGAATAGCTCCTGAATCATCGCTTTTCATCCTAACATCGCGCGGATGCCCGTTCCGCTCGTGGCGCAGCGCGCCGACCTGTTGCCGAGAGGACAGCGCCAGCGCCTGATCCTCCGGCTCCTGCGCCGTCCGGGAGAGCGCCCGGCGCGCCGCATGATCGCCCGCCTGCACCCGGCCGACATCGCCCAGCTCGTGCCGCTGCTCACCCCGGACGAGCAGAGCGCGCTGCTCGAGACGCTGTTCGAGCTCCGCCTCGCCGCCCGCACCCTGCGCGAGCTCGATCCCGAGACCCAGCGGCGCGTGCTCGGCCTGCTGCCCGACGACCGCCTCGCCGCCACGGTGCGCCGGCTGTCGGCCAACGACGCGGTCGACCTGCTGGAGAGCGTCGACCCCGACCGGCTGCAGGCCCTGTTCGCGCTGCTCGAGCCCGGCCACGCCCTGCACCTGCAGAACCTGATGCGCTACGGACCGGCGACCGCGGGGGGCCTGATGGACCCCGACGTGCCCCGCTTCCGCGCCGACGAGACCATCGCCGAGACGCTCGAGCGGGTGCGCCGCCTGGCGGAAGGGCGCCGGCTCTTCTACCTCTACGTGGTCGACGAGCGCGGCCACCTGCTCGGCATCGCCAGCCTCTGGCAGCTCGTCTCCGCCTCGGCCGAGCGGAAGCTGCGCGAGATCATGTCCGCGGAGGTCGTCGCGGTGCGGGTCGACGCCGCCGAGGAGGAGGTGGCCCGGCAGTTCTCGAAATACGACCTCCTGATGATGCCGGTGGTCGACGAGGACGGACTCCTCGCCGGCGCGATCACCGTCGACGACGTGCTCGACGTCGTCCAGGAGCAGGCGACCGAAGACCTCTACCGGCTGGCCAACCTCGACCTCCAGGAGGGCGCCGGCACGAAGACGCTGCGCTCGGTGCGCCTGCGCCTGCCCTGGCTCCTGATCAACCTCGCCACCGCCTTCCTCGCGGCCGGCGTGGTCTCGCTCTTCCAGGCCACGATCGCGAAGTACGTGGTGCTCGCGGTCTTCATGCCGATCGTCGCCGGAATGGGCGGCAACGCCGGTACCCAGACGCTGACCATCATGGTCCGCGGCCTCGCGCTGGGCGAGCTCGACTACCTGCGCGCCGGCGCGGTGGTGCTGCGCCAGATGACCGTCGGCCTGCTCAACGGCCTGATCACCGGCAGCGTGCTGGCGACCGTCGCCATCGTCTGGGAACGCAACGTCACCCTCGCCGGCACGCTCTTCCTCGCGCAGAGCGTCAACCTGACCGTCGCCGGCCTGTTCGGCGCCTCGGTGCCCCTGGTGTTGAAGCGCCTCAACCTCGATCCCGCCCTGGGCAGCTCGATCTTCGTCACCACCGCGACCGACGTCTGCGGCTTCCTTTCGTTCCTGGGCACCGCGACGCTGCTGCTCTCGACGCTGGCGCCATGACCGGACCGGTCGGCTCGGAGCGGGTCCCGCCCGGGACGTTCGGTCTGCGCCAGGTCGCGGCCCGGCATGTCCGCGCACTCGTCGACCGGCTCGGGCCGGACGCCGTGATCGTCGATCCGGACCGCCTGGCGACCTACGCCCGCGACGAGACCGAGGCGCTCGCCTTCCCGCCCGACGTCGCCGTGCTGCCCGTTTCCGTCGAGCAGGTCGAGGCCGTGATGCGCCTCGCCTTCGAGGAGCGGCTTCCGGTCGTCCCGCGCGCGGCCGGGACCGGGCTGTCGGGGGGCGCTCTCCCGGTCTGCGGCGGCATCGTGCTCTCGGTCGAGCGCCTCGACCGCATCCGGGAGATCGACGAGCGCAACCTGGTCGCGGTCGCCGAGTCGGGCGTGATCACCGCCGAGCTCCAGCGCGCGGTCGAGGCGCGCGGCCTCTTCTACCCGCCGGATCCCTCGAGCAGGGAGACCTGCCGCCTGGGCGGCAACCTCGCCGAGGACGCCGCCGGCCCGCGCTCGCTGCAAATACGGCACCACGCGGCGCTGGGTGCTCGGTGTCGAGGCGGTCCTCGCCGACGGCCGCCGGCTCGAGACCGGAAGCAAGTGCCGCAAGGACGCGACCGGCTATGCGCTCGGCCAGCTCCTGGTCGGATCCGAGGGAACGCTCGCCGTGGTGACCGCCGCGACCCTGAGGCTGATCGCCCGGCCGCGGGCCACGCTCACCCTGGTCCTGCCCTTCGGCCGGCTCGAGGACGCGGCCGCCGCGGTCGAGAGGGTCCTCGCCGCCGGGTTCGACGTCGCCGCCTGCGAGCTGCTCGAGGAGGCCGCCCTGGCCGCCGTGGCGCGGGTCGAGCCGCTGCCGGCCGCCCTCGTCGGACGCGCCGCGATGCTCCTGCTCGAGCTCGACGGCGACGAGCGCGAGCGTCTGCTCGAGGCCGCCGCCGGCATCGAGACCCTCGCCCGCGCGCTGGGCGGCGGCGAGGCGCTGGTCGCCGACGACCCGGCCGGCGAGCGCCGGCTCTGGCAGGTCCGCCGGCGGGTGGGCGAGGCGGTCAAGTCGATCTCCGCCTACAAGGAGGCCGACACCGTGGTGCCGCGCGCCGCGCTCGCCGATCTCGTCCACGCCGCGCGGCGCGCCGCGGCGCGCCAGGGCCTGACCGCGATCTGCTACGGCCACGCCGGCGACGGCAACCTGCACGTCAACCTGCTGCGCGGCGAGCTCGGCGGCGGCGGAGTGGGAGCGGCGACGCGACGCGGCCGAGGCCGAGCTCTTCGGCGCCGTGCTCGATCTCGGCGGCCGGATCAGCGCCGAGCACGGCATCGGCTGGGTGCAGCGGCGCTACCTGCCGCTCGCGCTCTCCCCCGCCGCCCTCGAGCTGACCGGGGCGGTCAAGCGCGCGTTCGATCCACGCGGTCTCCTCAACCCCGGCAAAGTCCTGCCCTAGAAAGACTTCTCGCGGCAACGCGGCGCGCCGTCTCCCCACCCCGGCGGGTTGGGGCCCACGCCCTCGCCCGGCCACCCGGGTGGACGGCGCTCGTCACCACCCCCGCGAGCTACCTTGTGCGCTGGAGGGGGAACCACCATGCCATCCGGTCTGGACAGGGAGGCGCTCGACCTCGCGCTCGAGGCGGTCCGCGACTTCGCGGGGAAGCACCTGCCTGACGCGAAGCTGCTCGACCTCGACCGCGACGACGAGTTCCCGATCGAGATCGTGCGCGCGATGTGCGGCGGCGAGCTCGGCATCCAGCTCCTGTTCATTCCCGAGGAGTACGGCGGCATGGGCGGCGGCGCCTACGACGTCTATCGCGTCTGCGAGGCGATCGCGCGCGTCGACCTCGGGGTCGCGACCGGCGTCCTCGCCACCTTCCTGGGCAGCGACCCGATCCACTTCGGCGGCACGCCGGAGCAGAAGCAGCGCTTCCTCGGCGCGATCGCCGAGCACGGCCTGTTGATGGCCTACGCGGCGACCGAGCCCGAGGCGGGCAGCGATCTCGGCGCCCTGCGCACCCGGGCCGACCGGATCGAACGAGGACGCCGAGACCGTCGGCTACCGAATCTCCGGCAGCAAGCAGTGGATCTCCAACGGCGGCTTCGCCGACCTCTACACCGTGCTCGCGCAGACCCCCGGCGGCCCCTCCTGGTTCGTGGTCGACGCCGGCACCCGCGGCCTCTCCCACGGCAAGCCCGAGGACAAGCACGGCATTCGCGCCAGCAACACGGCGGCGGTCCACTTCGACGGCGTGGAGGTCGCGGTCGACCGGCTGGTCGGCGGCGTCGAGGGTCAGGGGCTGCTGCAGGCGCAGATGGTCTTCGGCTACACCCGGCTGATGGTCGCCGCGTTCGGGCTGGGCGGCGGCTGGGCGGCGCTCGATCGCGCCATCCCTTATTCGGTCGAGAGGATCCAGGGCGGCAGCCCGCTCTCCGAGAAGCAGGGCTACACCCACAAGCTGATCGTTCCACACGTCGCGGCGCTCGAAGCGGCGCGCTCCTACATCGAGGAGACCGCCGAGCGGATCGACGCCGGCGGGCGGCAACCTCAACACCGAGGGTGCGATCGCCAAGTACATGGCGAGCGAGGCGGGCAACCGGCGCGGCCGAGGCCGCCATCCAGGCCCTCGGCGGCTACGGCTACACGCGCGAGTACATGGTCGAGAAGATCAAGCGCGACGTGCGCATCACCACGATCTACGAGGGCACCTCGGAGATCCTCGAGATGACCATCGCGCGCGACCGCTGGCAGCTCCACCTGAAGACCCGCGGCGAGCACTACCACGCCGAGGCGCGCGGGCTCGAGGAGCTCGCCCGCCGCCACCCGGCAGTCGGCGCGGACGCGGCGGCGCTCGCCCTGCACGCGCTCGCGGACCTCGTCGGAGACCTGCCGCGTCGCGCGGCTCACCCGCCACCAGCACGTTCTGCTCCGGCTCGGCGAGCTGGATCGCCTGGGCCGAGTCCGCAGGCGCCTTCGCGCGGCGGGCCGCGCGCGCCGCGGAGGGCGCCCTCGATCCGAAGTGCGACCGCCGTTTCCCGCCGGAGGGTCTCGCCACGCTGGCGCGGGTGTTCGCGCGCGAAGCGCTCTGGCGCGTCGCCTGCGACGGCGCGCGCTGGGCGGTGGGCGCCGGCGGCGTGCCTCCCGCGGAGGTCGCCGCGCTCGCCGAGCGCTCCCGCCTCGCTGCCGCCCTCGCCGCCCAGGAGGGGCTCATCGACGATCTCGGCCGCGCCGCCGACCTGCTCTACGGACGCGCGCCCGCCGCGGGCGCCGCCTGACCGCGGGGCGCCGACGATCCGATTTCCACCGCACCGCTCCGAGGAGCGTTCGAATATGTCCGAGAACCGACGTCAGCCGATCGCGATCGTGGGCCTGGGGGCCATCCTGCCCGACGCCCCCGACGTCTCCGCCTTCTGGGAGAACCTGAACCGGGGCCGCTACTCGATCCGCGAGGCCAACACCGATCGCTGGGATCCGGCCGACTACTTCGATCCCGATCCGAAGACGCCCGACCGGACCTATTCGAAGATCGGCGGCTGGGTGCGCGACTGGACCTGGGATCCCATCGCCTGGAAGCTGCCGATCCCGCCGCGCGTCGCCGAGAGCATGGATCTGACCCAGAAGTGGGCGGTCGCGGCGTCCCGCCAGGCGCTCGCCGACTTCGGCTACCCCGACCGCCGCCTCGACCCGGAGCGCACCGCGGTGGTCTTCGGCAACGCCATGGGGGGCGATCGCCACTACCTCACCGCGACACGACTGTTGATGCCCGAGTATCGCGCGCGAGCTCGCGCACGCCCCCGCCTTCCTGGCCCTGCCCGAGGCGCTGCGCGGCGAGATCGTCGCCGAGTTCCAGGCCGGCGTCGCCCGCCGCTTCCCCGCGATCAGCGAGGACACGATGCCGGGCGAGCTCTCCAACATCATCGCCGGCCGCGTCGCCAACCTGTTCGACTTCAAGGGCCCCAACTTCGTCTGCGACGCGGCCTGTGCCTCCGCGATGGCCGCGATCGGCGCCGCCATCGCCGGGCTCGACGAAGGCGACTTCGACGCCGTGCTCACGGGCGGCGTCGACGCCAACATGAGCCCGTCGACCTTCATCAAGTTCTGCAAGATCGGAGCGCTCTCGGCGACCGGCACCCGACCCTACGCCGACGGCGCCGACGGCTTCGTGATGGGCGAAGGTGCCGCGCTCTTCCTGCTCAAGCGCCTGTCCGACGCCGAGCGCGACGGCGACCGCGTCTACGCCGTGCTGCGCGGCATGGGCGCCTCCTCCGACGGGCGCGGCAAGGGGATCACCGCGCCGAATCCCGCGGGCCAGCGCCTCGCCATCGAGCGCGCCTGGCGGAGCGCGGGCGAGTCACCCGCCACCGTCGCCTTCGTCGAGGGACACGGCACCTCGACCGCGGTCGGCGACGTCGTCGAGGTCGAGAGCCTGGTCGCGGCCTTCGGCGACGCCGGGCTGCGGCCCGGTTCGGTCCCCCTCGGCTCGGTGAAGTCGAACATCGGACATCTCAAGGGCGCGGCGGGCGCCGCCGGCCTGCTCAAGGCCATGCTCGCGCTCCACCACAAGATGCTGCCGCCGTCGATCAACTTCACCCGCCCGAACCCGGGCGATCGACTTCACGCGCACCCCCTTCTTCGTGACGGCCGCCCCGGTCGAGCTGGAGCGCGGCGCCGGCACTCCCCGGCGCGGCTGCGTCAGCGCCTTCGGCTTCGGCGGCACCAACTTCCACGCGGTGCTCGAGGAGTGGGAGCCCGGGCGCCTGACCGCCGACCGGCGCTCTCGAGCGTCGACGGTCTCGACCCCCGTCGCGCGCGCCGCCCAAGCCGCCGCTGCGCGGCGCGCTGCTGCTCGGCGCCGTCGACGAGGCGGGGCTCGCCGCGCGCCTCGACGCCGTCCGGCTCGAGGCCGAGGCCGGGCGGGCGCCGGCCTTCGAGCCCCTGCCGCGGCCGACCTCGCCGCGCCGCTCGCCGCCTCGCCATCGACTTCGCGCTGCCCGCGGACCTCGCGGTCAAGCACCGGCAAGGCTGCTCCGGGCCCTCGCCGCCGGCGAGGGCGGGCATGTGGCGCGCGCTCCAGGCGCAGGGCATCTACCGGGGCGCGGGCGCTCCGGCCCGGGTCGCGTTCCTCTACACCGGCCAGGGCTCGCAGTACGTCAACATGCTCGACGAGCTGCGCCGCCGCGAGCCGATCGTCGCCGAGACCTTCGCCGAGGCGGACCGCGGTGATGGCGCCCCTGCTCGGCCGCCCGCTCTCCGCGATCCTGTTCGCGCCGGAGGACGACGCGGAGCGCATGGCCGCCGCCGAGAACGAGCTGCGTGCGACCGCCATCACCCAGCCGGCGGTGCTCACCGTCGACGTCGCGCTCACCCGCCTGCTCGCCGCCTACGGCCTCGAGCCCGACTTCGTCATGGGGCACAGCCTCGGCGAGTACGGCGCGCTGGTCGCCGCCGGCAGCCTCTCCTTCGCCCAGGCGCTCGAGGCGGTCTCCGCGCGCGGGCGCGAGATGACCCGCCTCTCGGTCGGCGACCCGGGCAAGATGCTGGCGGTCTTCGGGCCGCTCGCCGAGATCGAGAAGGCGCTCGGCGAGGTCGACGGCTACGTCGTCGTCGCCAACATCAACTCGAACACGCAGGCGGTCATCGGCGGCGACTCGGAGGCGGTCGACCAGGCCGCCGTGCTGCTTTCGGCGCGCGGCTTCGACTGCCGCTTCCTGCCCGTCTCGCACGCCTTCCACACCCGCCTCGTGGCGCCGGCGGGCGAGCCCCTGAAGGCGATGCTCGCGCGGCTCGACCTGCGCCCGCCCCGGCTGCCGGTGGTGTCGAACGCGACCGGCGACTTCTATCCGCGGGGCGACGACGTGGTGCCGGAGATGATGGACCTGCTCGCGCGCCAGATCGCCGAGCCGGTGCAGTTCGTCAAGGGTCTCGAGACGCTCTACGCGGCCGGCGCCCGGGTCTTCGTCGAGATCGGACCGAAGCGGGCGCTGCAGGGCTTCGTCGCCGACGTGCTCGGCCATCGCAAGGATGTGCTCTCGCTCTCGACCAACCACCCGAAGGCGGGCGACGTGGCCTCGATCAACCACGCGCTGTGCGGCCTCTACGCCGCCGGGCGCGGCACCCCCGCCGCCGCCGCGCCGGCGCCGGCCGTCGTCCAGGCCCCCGCGCCGGCGCCGTCGGCTCCCTTCGCCGCCGCGGCCGCCACCGCGCCCCTCGCGGCGCCGGCCGCCCCGGCCGACCCGGCGACCGTCGAGCGGCTCGGACTTCTCTTCGCCGACTTTCTCTCGCGCGGCTTCGAGATCTACCGCCAGCGGGGGCGGCCAGCCTCCGGAACCCACGCGCGGCCGAGCCGGGCGTGGTCGTCACCGGCGCCGCGGTCGGGCCTGCCGGGCAGCGAGCGCGTCTTCGACGACGGCCAGCTGGCGCACCTGCTCGCCGGTCGCCAGCGCATCGGCCTCGATCCCGGACGCGCTGCGTCGAGAGATGGTCGACAAGCGCATCCGGCGGCTGGTCAAGAGCGCCGACGGAGACGCGCACTTCGAGTGGATCGAGTCGCCCGACGAGGTGATCCAGCTCGCGGCGCGCGCTGGCGAGCTTCGACATCGCCCGCGACTTCGGCCTGCCCGCCGACCGCCTCGCCGCCTGCGACCGCGCGACGCTGCTCGCCATGGGCGCCGGCATCGACGCGCTGCGCGACGCCGGACTGCCGCTGGTCCTGCGCTACAAGACCACCACCACCGGCAGCCGCTCCTGCCCGACCGCTGGGGTCTGCCCGACGATCTGCGCGACTCGACCGGCGTGGTCTTCGCCTCCGCCTTCCCCGGCTACGACCAGCTGATCGGACAGGTCGAGGCGTTCCACGACGACCGCGCGCGCCGACGCGCGCGCTGGTGGAGCTGCGCGGAGCTGCGCGCCCGCGCCGCCGGCGAGCTCGCTGCGCCGACCTCGACCGGCGCATCGTCGCGCTCGAGAGCGCGATCGAGCGCGACGCCTACGCCTTCGACCGCCGCTTCCTCTTCCAGGTCCTCGCCATGGGCCACGCGCAGTTCGCCGAGGCGATCGGCGCGCGCGGTCCGAACATCCAGATCAACTCGGCCTGCGCGTCGACCACGCAGGCGTTCGCCGTCGCCAGCGACTGGATCCGCACCGGCCGCTGCGCGCGCGTCGTGGTGATCGCCGCCGACGACATCACCAGCGACACGATGCTGCCCTGGTTCGGCGCCGGCTTCGTCGCCAGCGGCGCCGCCGCCACCGACGCGCGGGTCGAGGACGCGGCGCTCCCCTTCGACCGCCGCCGCCACGGCCTGCTGATCGGCATGGGCGCCGCCGCCGCGGTGCTCGAGAGCGCCGACTCGGCGCGAACCCGGGGCCTGGCGCCGATCTGCGAGGTGCTCGGCACGGTCAGCGCCAACAGCGCCTTCCACGGCAGCCGGCTCGACGTCGCTCACATCGGTCAGGTCATGGAGCAGCTCGTCGCCGACGCCGAGCGCGCGCTGGGGGATCGATCGCCGCGCGATCGCGCCGGAGCTGGTCTTCGTCTCTCACGAGACCTACACCCCGGCGCGCGGCGGCAGCGCGCAGGCCGAGGTCGACGCGCTGCGGCGCGTCTTCGGCGGCGACGCCGGGCGGATCGTGGTGGCCAACACCAAGGGCTACACCGGCCACCCGATGGGCGTCGGCATCGAGGACGTCCTGGCGATCAAGTCGCTCGAGACCGGCCTCGTCCCGCCGGTGCCGAACCTGCGCGAGGTCGACCCCGAGCTCGGCGAGCTCCACCTCTCGCGCGGCGGCGCCTACCCGATCCGCTACGCGCTGCGCCTCGGCGCCGGCTTCGGCTCGCAGATCAGCATGACGCTGCTGCGCTGGGTGGCGACCGCCGACGGCCGCCGCCCGCCCGTCGACGGGCTCGGCTACGAGTACCGGATCGTCGACCGCGCCGCCTGGACGGGGTGGCTCGCGCGCGCCGCCGGTGCGCACGGCGCCCGCCTCGAGGTCGGTGAATCGGACGCTCCGCGTGGCCGACGGCGGTCCCGCGGCCGCCGTGAGCCCGGCCGCGCTCCCCGCAGCCGCGCGACCCGCCGCCTCGCCGTCGCCGTCGACCGCCGCGCCATCGCCCGCGCCGCCGGCCGTCGATCCGGTCCAGGAGATGGTGCTCGAGCTGGTCGCGGGCAAGACCGGCTATCCTCGCGAGATGCTGGCGCTCGACCTCGACCTCGAGGCCGACCTCGGCGTCGACACGGTCAAGCAGGCCGAGGTCTTCGCCGCCATCCGCGAGCGCTTCGGCATCGAGCGCGATCCCGACCTCCGGCTGCGCGACTTCAACACCCTCGCGAAGACCCTCGAATTCGTCTATTCGCGGCGCCCCGACCTGCGCCCCGCCGCCGGCTCGACCCCGGCGGCGACCGTGCCCGTCGTCCAGCCCGTGCCGTCTCCGACCCCCGTCGCCGGTCCGGACGAGGTGACCGAGGCGGTGCTCGCGCTGGTCGCCGAACAGACCGGCTACCCGCGCGAGATGCTGGCGCTCGACCTCGACCTCGAGGCCGATCTCGGCGTCGACACGGTCAAGCAGGCCGAGCTCTTCGCCGCGGTGCGTTCCCGTTTCGGCATCGAGCGCGACCCCGACCTCAAGCTGCGCGACTTCAACACGCTCGCCCGGACCATCGAGTTCGTCTACTCGCGACGCCCCGAGCTGCGCCCGCAGGCGACGGCTCCGGCGCGCGCGACGGCTCCGGCGGCGGCTCCGCTCCCCGCTCCCGAAGCGGCGGTTCCGGCCGCCGCTGCGGTCGACGAGGTGACCGAAACGGTGCTCGAGCTGGTCGCCGGCCAGACCGGCTACCCGCGGGAGATGCTGGCGCTCGACCTCGACCTCGAGGCCGATCTCGGCGTCGACACCGTCAAGCAGGCCGAGCTCTTCGCCGCGGTGCGCTCGCGCTACGGCATCGAGCGCGATCCCGACCTCAAGCTGCGCGACTTCAACACCCTGGCGCGGGTCATCGAGTTCGTCTTCTCCCGCCGCCCGGACCTGCGACCCGGAGCGGCGCCGGCTCGCTGCTCCCGCGCCGGCACCCGCCGCGACCGAGGCGGCGCCGGCGCCCGGGTCCGCGCCGCCGCGCCGCGTACCGGTGCCGGTGCTCCGCCCCCCGCTCGACTTCCTGCGGCCGACGGGCGTCGCGCTGGCGCCGCGCGACCGCGTGGTGGTCGCCTTCGACCGGGGCAGCGCCGCCGCCGCGCTCTCCCACACGCTCGCGGCGCGCGGCGTCGAGGTGCTCGCGCTCGATCCCGCCGCCTCCGCTGCGGAGGTCGAGACGCGCCTCGCCGCATGGCTCGAGGCGGGTCCGATCCGCGGTCTCTACTGGCTCCCCGCGCTCGATCCGCTCGCCGAGCCCGAGCGGCTCGACCTCGAGACCTGGCGTGAAGCGCTGCGCCGGCGGGCGAAGGGGCTCGCGGTCACCCTGCGCGCGCTCGACGCGCCGCTCTCGGCGCCCGGCGCCTTCGCGATCGCCGGCACCCGGATGGGAGGCGCCCACGGCGCCGACGCGGCCGGCGCGGCCGAGCCCGCGGGGGGCGCGGTCGCCGGCCTGGTCAAGTCCTTCGCGCGCGAGCACGCGACGACGCTGGTCAAGGTGGTCGACTTCGAGACCGGAGCCGCCTCGGACGACGTCGCCCACTCGCTGCTGCTCGAGGCCGAGGTCGACGCCGGCGCGGTCGAGATCGGCTGGCAGCGCGGCGAGCGCCTCGCCCTGGCCCTGGTCGACGCCGGGGAGCAGGGCGCCGAGGGCGGTCTCGAGCTCGGTCCGGACAGCGTCTGCGTCGTCACCGGCGCGGCCGGCAGCATCGTCTCGGCGATCGTCGCCGACCTCGCCCGCGCGGGCGGCACCTTCCACCTGCTCGACCTCGCCGCCGCGCCCGACCCGCAGGACCCCGAGATCGCCCTCTTCCGCTCCGACCGCGACCGCCTCAAGCGCGAGCTGGGCGCCGGCATGGCCGGCCGCGGCGAGCGCGCCACGCCGGTCGCGATCGAGCGGGAGCTCGCCCGCATCGAGCGCCGCAGCGCCGCGCTGGCGGCGATGGCGGCGATCTCCGCCAACGGCGGCCATGCGCACTACCACCCGGTCGATCTGCGTGACGGCGCGGCCGTCGCCCGCGCGCTGGCGCCGGTCGTCGCGGGTGGACGGGTCGACCTCGTCCTGCACGCGGCCGGCCTCGAGATCAGCCGGCGGCTCGCCGACAAGCCGCAGGCCGAGTTCGACCTGGTCTTCGACGTCAAGGCCGACGGCTGGTTCAACCTGCTGGCCGCCCTCGGCTCGACGCCGATCGCCGCCGTCGCGGCCTTCTCCTCGATCGCCGGCCGCTTCGGCAACGCGGGACAGACCGACTACGCCGCCGCCAACGAGCTCCTGGCCCGGTCGATCTCGAATCTCGTCCGGCGCCGCCCCGGCACGCGTGGGCTGGTGCTCGACTGGACCGGCTGGGCGGAGATCGGCATGGCCAGCCGGGGCTCGATTCCGCAGCTGCTGCGCGCGGCCGGCATCGACCTGCTGCGTCCCGAGCAGGGCATCCCGATGCTGCGCAACGAGCTCGCGTCGCTCTCCGGCTATCGCGAGCTGGTGGTCGCGCACGGGCTCGGCGACCTGCTCGCGGAACGGGATCCGCGCGGGGCGCTCGACTTCGCCGCCGTGGACGCGCGCGCGGCGCAGGCCGGCCCCATGACGGGCGGCGTCGTGAGCTTCGGCCTGCACGACGGGCTGACCGTCCGGGCGCAGCTCGATCCGGGCCGCGAGCCCTTCCTCCGCGACCACCGGATCGACGGCACCCCGGTGCTGCCCGGGGTGATGGGGATCGAGGCGTTCGCCGAAGCGGCCGCGCTGCTCTGGCCCGACCGGCCGCTTCTCGCCATCGAGCAGGTCGAGTTCCTCGCCCCCTTCAAGTTCTTCCGCGACGAGCCGCGCGAGGTCGAGGTCCGGGCGCTGGCGCGGGCCGACGGCGAGCAGGTGGTCGTCGACTGCAGCCTGTTCGGCAGCCGCCGACTGCCCGGCCAGGAGGAAGCGCAGCGCACCCTGCATTTCACCGGCCGCGTGCGCCTCGGGGCCCGCGGCGCCGTCGCCCCCGGCGGCGACGACACCCGTTCCGAGTCCGCCCTGCGCGCTCTGGTGGACGGCGGTCCGGCGCTCGACGCCGAATCCATCTACCGCGTCTACTTCCATGGCCCCGCCTACCGGGTCCTCGCCGCGGTACGCCGCGCCGGCCGCGAGCTCGTCGGCGAGATGCCCGTCGCGCTGCCCGCCGAGGCGAGCGCCGCCACGCGGTTCGCCCCTCGCGCCATCGAGCTCGCCTTCCAGACGGCCGGCGTCGCCGACCTCGCCGAGCGGGGACGGCTCGCGCTCCCCTGGCGGGTCGAGCGGATCTTCTTCCACGGCGCTGGCGAGGTCACCGGCGGCTGGCAGGCCGAGCTGACGCCGGACGGCGAGCGCGGCTCGCGCGCCCGGGTCTTCGACGCCACCGGCCGGCTGCGCCTGCGCGTCGAGGGTTACCGCACGGTCGATCTGCCCGGCGAGATCGACCCGGCGCTGGCCGCGCCCTGGCGCGCGCTCGCGGAGGTGGACGCATGACCGGCGGCGCGGCGGCCTCGGCTCCTCCGGCCCGCCGCATCGAGGCGATCGTCCGCCGGTCCACCGACGGCGCGGTCGATTGCGCCGGCCTGCTCGAATCGACGCTGCGCCACCGCGGCAGCGCGCTCCTGGTCGAGGCGCCGCCGCCCGGCCTCGCGGCCGAGGAGCAGGATCGGCTCGCCGGCGCGGCCACCGACGCCGTCCGCGCGGCCGCCCTCCCCGCCGGCTGGTACACGGTCGAGCTCGCCTGCGAGCGTTCGGCACGGGTCGCCGGCGTCGCGACCGGACTCCCGCGCGGCGTCGCGGCGCTCGAAGCGGTGGTCGGTCTCGACCTGCGCGGCGCCGCGACCGGCGCCGTCGAGCTCGGCGCCGCGCCGCTGCCGCCGCCGCGCGGGCACGCGCTCGCCACCCGCCTCGCCGCGTTCGACCCCGAGCACGACCTCGCGCCGAGCCGGGGCACGATCGAGGCGCTCCGCCTCCCCGGCGGCCCCGGCATCTGCGCCGAGACCGCGCTCGCGGAGGGCGACGTCGCGACCGCGCAGGGCGGCGCCGCGATCGTCTGGATCACCGCGCTGGCCGAGACCCGCGCCGGCGCGCTCGACCGGCTGCGCGCGGCCATCGCGCGCACCCACGTCGCGCTGACCGGCGGCGCCACCGACAAGGCGTTCGTGGTCGGCGTCCTCGACCGGCCGGAAATCGACGCGGGAGCGCCCGACGCGCGTTGGCTGGACGGGCTCCTGGCGCGCGGCGAGCACCTCTCGCGCCGGGGCGCCGCCGCCGCGCTGGTCGCCGCCGCCGCGCTCGCCTACGAGCAGCGCATCGACGAGGCGAAGCGGCGCTTCCTCGAAGCCGCCGAGCGCGGCCGGCCGGAAGTCGTGCTCGACGGCGACGGCTCGATCGAGCTGCGGCTGCTCGGCGCCGTTTACCTCTGCCACGTGGCCAAGCTCGGCCCGAACCGCTATCGGATCGAGGTCGATGGCCGGACGATCGAGCTCGGCCTCGAGTCCGGCGCCCGCGGCGGCGCGCGGCTCCTGCTCGGCGGTCGCCGCTTCGACCTCCTCGCGCGCTCCGACGCGCGTGGCCTGGTGGTCGAAGTCGACGGCGTGCCGCACCGGCTGACCGGAGATCCGAGCACGATCCTGCGGTCACCGCTGCCGGCGATCGTCTCCCGCATCGAGACCGCCGAAGGCGCCGAGGTCGCTGCCGGCCAGCCGCTGCTCGTCCTCGAGGCGATGAAGATGGAGACCACCCTGGTCGCCGACCGCCCCGGACGGATCCGGCGCCTGCTGGTGCGCGCCAACTCGCAGGTCGGCGTCGACGAGCCCCTGGTGGTGATCGAGCCCGCGGGTCGCGCCGCGCCCGCGAGTCCGGGCGGCGTCGCGCGGCTCGACCTCGGGGAGCTCGCGGCCGGTCGCGGGACGCCGTCCGACGGGCTCGCGCGCGAGCGCGCGGCGCTCGACGACGCGCGCCGGCTCTTCCTCGGCTACGACGTCGATCCGCGCGCCGCGACCCGCGCTCTCGCCGGCGGCTCCGGCGCGCCCGGCGCCGTCCTCGAGCCGGCCGAGGACGAGGCCCTGCGTTGCTACCTCGATGTCCTCGCGCTGTTCCGGCCCCGCCCCACCGAGGACCCCGAGGACGAGCTGCGGCGCAGCGTCGAGGAATACCTCTTCACCTACCTGCGCGCTCCCGACCACCAGGGCAGCGGCCTGCCCGCGGCCTTCCTCGACAAGCTGCGCCGCGCGCTCGCGCACTACGGCGTGACGGCGCTCGAGCCGACCCGCGAGCTCGAGGAGGCTCTCTTCCGGCTGGTCATCGCCCACCAGCGGCAGAGCCAGCTCGCTCCGCCGGTGGTCGCGCTGCTCGAGCGACGGATCTCGGGCGCCGCGGCGGAGAGCGCCGGCGGGCCGCTCGCCGAACTGCTCGACCGCCTGTTGATCGAGACCCGCGACCGCGAGCCGGCGCTCTACGACCTCGCGCTCGAGGTGCGCTACCGCCGCTTCGACCGGCAGGTGCTCGAAGCCGATCGCGAACGCCAGCTCGCGGCGGTCGCCCGCCACCTCGAGGTCCTCGCCCGTGCCGAGGCGCCTCCCGCGGCGCGCGCGGCGGCCCTCGAGGCGCTCATCGACACGCCGCAGCGCATCCATGCCTGGTTCTCGGCCCGCTTCGCCGAGGCCCGTCCGGAGGTCCGCGCGGCGATGCTCGAGGCGCTCGTCCGCCGCTACTACCGGATCCGCCATCTCGACGAGGTGGTGCCCGTGCCGACGGCCGCCGGCGACTGCGTGACCGCCGACTACGACCATCTCGGCTCGCACATCCGGCTCGCCGCGACCCACGGCGCCCGCGCCGACGTGCGGGCGCACCTCGACCGGCTGCGCGCGCTGACCGCCGCCTGGCAGGGCCGGGATCTCGAGATCGTCCTCGACCTCTACCTCGCGCAGGACGAGCCCGAGGACGCCGACGCCGTAGCCGCGGCCCTGGCCGCGACGCTCGACCAGGCCGCGCTGCCCACCGACGTGCGCCGGGTGGCGATCGCGCTCGCCGCCGGCGGCGACGTCCTCTACCTCACCTTCCGCCGTCCGCTCGGCGGCGGCGGTCCGTTCGAGGAGGAGCGCCTGGTGCGCGGGCTTCACCCGATGGTCGCCAAGCGCCTGCAACTCTGGCGGCTGTCGAACTTCGACCTCGAGCGGTTGCCGGCCTCGGAGTGGGTCCACGTCTTCCGCGGGGTCGCGCGCGACAACGCGGACGACGAGCGGCTCTTCGTGCTCGGCGAGACGCGCGATCTCACCCTGCTGCGCGACGCCGACGGCAGGGTCGTCGGCCTGCCCGAGTTCGAGCGCATCCTGCTCGAGGCCGCGGCGGCCGTCCGCCGCATCCAGAACCGCCGGGCCGCGCACGAGAAGCTGCACTGGAACCGCATCGTGCTCGCGATCTGGCCGCCGCTGCGCCTGGCGCCCCGCGAGCTCGCCGGCCTCGCCCATCGGCTGGCGCCGCACACGGCCGGGCTCGGGCTCGAGAAGGTCGTCGTCCACGGCCAGCTCCCCGAGCCGCCGGCGCCGGGCGCATCGACCGACTGGGTGCTCGAGATCTCCGACCCCGGCGGCGGTTCACCGTCGATGCGCTTCCGCGAGCCCTCGCTGACCCCCCTCAAGCCGCTGCGCGACTACGCGCAGGCGGTGGTCGACCTGCGGCGCAAAGGCCTTCCCCACCCCTTCGAGATCGTCCGCCGTCTGGCGCCGGGCGCCGAAGTCGCCGGCGGCTTCCCGCCCGGCGACTTCGTGGAGCACGACCTCGACGCCGAGGGCCGGCTGGTGCCGGTCGAGCGGCCGCCCGGCCGGAACCGCGCCAACGTCGTGGTCGGCGTCGTGCGCAACTTCACGGCGCGCTACCCCGAGGGGATGACGCGGGTGATCCTGCTCGGCGACGCGGCGCGCGGCATGGGCGCGCTGGCCGAGCCGGAGTGCCGGCGCATCTCGGCCGCGCTCGACCTCGCCGAGGGGATGGGCGTGCCGCTCGAGTGGTTCGCGCTCTCGGCCGGCGCCCGCATCGCGATGGACAGCGGCACCGAGAACATGGACTGGATCGGCCGCGTGCTGCGCCGTCTGATCGAGTTCACCCAGCGCGGCGGCGAGGTCAACGTCGTGGTGGTCGGCATCAACGTCGGCGCCCAGCCCTACTGGAACGCCGAGGCGACCATGCTCATGCACACGCGCGGCATCCTGGTCATGACGCCGGACGCCGCGATGGTTCTCACCGGGAAGCGGGCTCTCGATTTCTCGGGCGGCGTCTCGGCCGAGGACAACCTGGGCATCGGCGGCTACCAGCGCATCATGGGGCCGAACGGCCAGGCCCAGTACCTCGCCGCGGACCTCGCCGACGCCGGACGCATCCTGCTCGAGCACTACGAGCACACCTACGTGCTGCCCGGCGAGCGCTTCCCGCGCCCGGCGGCGACCGCCGACCCGCGCGAGCGCGACATCCGCGCAGCGCCGCACGGCGGCGAGTTCGCAACCGTCGGCGACGTCTTCGCCGACGCCTCCAATCCGGGGCGCAAGAAGCCCTTCGAGATCCGTCGCGTGATGGCCGCGGTCGCGGACCAGGACCACGCGCCGCTCGAGCGCTGGCCCGACATGCGCGACGCCGAGATCGCGGTGGTCTGGGACGCCCACCTCGGCGGCCACCCGGTCTGCCTGCTCGGGTTCGAGTCCCGCCCGATCCGCCGCCTCGGCTGGGTGCCCGCCTACGGCCCGCGCCACTTCACGGGCGGCACCCTCTTCCCGCAGTCGTCGAAGAAGATCGCGCGCGCCATCAACGCCGCCAGCGGCATCCGGCCGGTGGTGGTGCTCGCCAACCTGTCCGGATTCGACGGCTCGCCGGAGTCGATGCGCGGCGGCCAGCTCGAGTTCGGCGCCGAGATCGGCCGCGCCGTGGTCAACTTCCGCGGCCCGATCGTCTTCGTGGTCGTCTCGCGCTACCACGGCGGCGCCTTCGTGGTCTTCTCCGCGACGCTCCAGGACAACCTGCAGGTCGCGGCGCTCGAGGGGGCGGCGGCTTCGGTGATCGGGGGCGCGCCGGCCGCGGCGGTGGTCTTCGCGCGCGAGGTCGAGAAGCGGGCGCGCCGCGACCCGCGCGTGGCCTCGCTCGAGCGGGCCCTCGCCGAGCCGGGCCGCGGCGACCGCGCCGAGCTGCAGCGCCGCCTGGCCGAGGCGCTCGACACCGCCCGCTCCGAGAAACTGGGCGAAGTGGCGGTCGAGTACGACCGCATCCACGACATCGAGCGGGCGCGGCGCGTCGGCTCGGTCCAGGAGATCCTGCCCGCGGCGCGCCTGCGTCCCTGGCTGATCGAAGCGGTCGAGCGGGGCATCCGGCGCGAGCTCGAGCGGATGGCGGCCGGGTCCGAAAGAGGCGCGCCGTGACCTGGGGGTGGCTCGACGGGCACGCCGCCGGAGTGCCGGCCGGCGACGCCTGGATCGCCGAGACCGAGAAGGACCTGCTCGGTGCCGCTGCCGTGCCGTCCCGGCGCAACGACTGGCGGCTCGGCCGGTGGACCGCCAAGCGCGCCCTCGCCAGCTACCTCGGGCTGCCGGCGATCGCGACGACCTGGCCGGCACTCGCCATCCTGCCCGACGCGGCGGGCGCCCCTCTGGCGCACTATCGGAGCCAGCCGTTGCGTGTTTCGCTTTCGATCTCCCACCGCGGCGAGCGCGCCCTCGCCGTGGTCGGCGCCGCCGGCGTCGAGGTCGGCTGCGACCTCGAGCTCGTGGAGGCGCGCAGCCCGGCCTTCGTCGCCGACTTCCTCACCGGCGCCGAGCGCCAGCTCTGGGCCGCGCACTCGGGCGCCGAACGCGACGCCGTCGCCAACCGGATCTGGAGCGCCAAGGAGAGCGTGCTGAAGCTCGCGCGGCGGGGCCTGCGCGTCGACCCGCGCGAGGTCGAGGTCCGCTTCGGGAACGATGGCCCGCGTTGCGGCTGGCGCTCCTTCGCCGCCGACTGGGCCCCCGTCGGCAGCTGCGCCGGCTGGTGGAAAGTCGAAGACGACCTGATCTACACGATGGTCTCGCGGCCGAACCTGCCCCCGGCGCGTCAACTGGCGACAGCGTAGCCGGGTCGCCGGTTCCTTCCCCCGCAGGGAAGCTTGAGGGCCGCGTCACCGGCGGCCCATCCGCCACGGACGCCGCAGACAGCGGCCCGAACGCAGGCGCGCGCCACGGCCTCGTTTTCCACGGACGCGCGCCGGTTCCCGGAGGGGGAAGGAACCGGCGGCCCGGCGTGGAATCGAGACTCGCTCCGACTCAGTGCGCGCCGAGCTTGCCGAGCAGGACCTCGACCGCCTTCTCGATCTCCTGATCCCGCCCCCCGCCTCGAGCGCCGGATCGTTGTCGACCGGATAGTCCGGGTCGAGGTGTTTGTTCTCCGTGTAGTCGCCGGCCGCGTCGAGGTACCCGACCTCCGGGATGCCGAAGGTCAGCGTCTTGTCCTGCAGCCGCTCCCACCAGACCGACGTGCAGGTGCCCGGCACCTGCATGCCGACCGTCTCGCCCAGACCGAGCGCCTTGTAGGCGGTCGGGAAACAGTGGGCGTCGGAGTAGTTGCCCTCGTTCATCACCACGATCGAGGGCTTCGTCCACCGGAAGCCCGGCTCGACGCCGATCTGCCGGCCGCGCGGGACCGACCGGTAGTAGACCTGGCCCGACAGGAAGACGGTGAGGGGCTCGACGAGGTTGCCGCCGCCGTTGAAGCGCGTGTCGAGCACGATCGCCTCCTTGTCGACGGCGCGGCCGAAGATCTCCTCGAAGATCTCCCGGTAGGCGCCGTCGTTCATGCCCCGGATGTGGGCGTAGCCGATGCGGCCGCCCGACAGCCGCTCGACGTCGGCGCGGCGCGCGCGCACCCAGCGCTCGTAGAGCAGAGGCGCCTGCTCCTGCGGCGTGATCGGCTTGACCGTCTCCTCCCAGCGCGCGGCCGCGGGATTCGCGGACTGCGGGTCGAAGAGGGCGAGGCGTACGCGGCTGCCCGCCTTGCGGTTGAGCAGGGGGTACCAGTTGGCGCCGGGCTCGATCCTCCCGCCGTCGATCGCCTCGATCACCACCCCGTTCTTCACCCTGGTCGCGGCCTGCTGCAGCGGCCCCCCCTCGAGCACCTCGGCGATCTTCACGCCGGCGCCACTCCAGGCCGGGTCGGGGAAGAAGCCGAGCGCGGCGGTGACGTCGGCGTCCGGCCGCGTCGGCCGGTAGCGCCCGCCGGTGTGCGAGGCGTTGAGCTCGCCCTGCATCTCCGAGATCAGCTCGGCGAAGTCCCGGTTGTTGTCGATGTAGGGCAGGAAGCGGGCGTAGGCGGCCTTCATCGCCGGCCAGTCGACGCCGTGCATCGTGTCCACGTAGAACTTCTTCCAGGTCTGGCGCCAGGCGTGCTCGAACAGCGCCGCGCGCTCCTCGGCGGCCTTGAGCTCGAGCCGGGCGGCGACCCTGACCGGCTTGGTCTTGCCCGACTCGAGGTCGACTTCGACCAGATGGTCGTCGGCGAGCACGATCGCCTTCTTGCCCTCGGCGATGAGCCGGAGGTCGGCCGAGCGTTCGGCCCCGAGCTTGGCGACGAGCTCGATCTCCTTGCTGCGCGGCGTGTACTTCCAGAGGTCGTAGCCCTTCTCGAAGCGCGCCAGGTAGACCAGCGTCTCGCGGTCCGGAGTCAGGTCGGCGGCGGCGAGGTCGGCCGAGTGCATCGAGATGCGGACGACGCGGTCCTCGATCGCCTCGAGCTCGAGCGTCACCGGGTCGGGCAGCTTGACCGCCTTCTCCTCCGCGCCCGCCGCCTTGTCGCCCGCCTTCTCCTCGCCCTTGACCTTCTCCTTGCCTTTGTCCTTCTCCCCGTCCTTCTTCTTCTCCGCCTCCTTCTCCTTCTCGACGAGCTGGGCATAGCCCGCCTCGTCGAGCCCGAAGCGATCCCAGGCCTTGCGGGTCAGGAAGGCGGCGAAGACGTCCTGCTCGCGCGGCCATCCCGCCTGCTCGCGCGCGCCGTGGCGGTCGCTCGCCCAGAGCAGCAGCTCGCCCTTGCCGGCCCAGCGCGGGAACGAGTCCTCGTAGCCGCTCCTGCTGATGTTGATCACCTCGCCCTGGCCGGAGGCGGGCACCAGGCCGACCTCGGAGGACCAGCGCGTCGGCGAGAGGAACTGGACCGCCACCCACTGTCCGTCCGGCGACCACTCGTACCACTGGTCGCCGTCGGCGTAGGAGTAGTTCCTGTCGCCCGGCAGCAGGACGCGGGTCTTGCCGCTCGCCAGCTGGATCACCTTGAGCTCGGTGCGCTCCTCGAGATAGGCGACCTCCTTGCCGTCGGGCGAGAAGCGGGGCTGGAACTCCTCGGCGTCCGTGGCGACGACGGCGCTCTCCCTGAGCGCCGTGGCGTTGAAGAAGGCCGGCTCCTGCGGATCGGTGCGGTCGGTGCGGTAGACGTCCCAGCTCGAACCCCGCTCGGCGGCATAGAGCAGGCTCTTGCCGTCGGGCGAGAAGGTCACCGAGCGCTCCTGGCCGGGCGTGTCGGTGATGCGGCGGGTCACGCCGTGCTCGACCGAGGCGACGAACACCTCGCCACGGGCCACGAAGGCGATCTCCTCGCCGTTCGGCGAGAGCGCGAACTCGGAGATCTCGCTCGCGACGTCGACCGGCGCCATCGCGAGGTCGCGACGGTCGACCGCCGCGCTCACCTCGAGCCTGCGGCTGTCGGCGGCGCCGGCCGGGCGCACCCAGATCTCGCCGTCCCAGGTGTAGCAGAGGTCCCCCGCCGCCGAGGCGGAGAGGAAGCGAACCGGATGCGTGGCGTGGGTGGTGACCTGGACCGGGTGCTCGGGATCCTCGAGCGAGAGCTTCCAGACATTGAAGCTGCCGCTCTTCTCCGACAGATAGAAGAGCGAACCCTGGTCCGGCGCCCAGACCGGCTGCCGATCGTCGTAGCCGAGGGCGGTCAGCCGCCGGTGGCTGTTCGCCGCGCGGTCCCAGATCCAGACGTCGCGGGCGAAGGAGGAGTTGTCGTGCTTGCGCCACTCCATCTCGTAGCCCTTCTGGTCGGAGTAGGCGAGGCGCTCCCCGGCGCGGTCCCAGACGGCATAGGGGGCCGGCGTCGAGAGCACCTGGACCGGCATGCCGCCGGCGAGCTCCACCCGGTAGAGCTCGGGCTGGGCCGGGCTGGGGTACTGGGCGTTGGTCACGGCGTCGAGCCGCGCCGAGGAGAAGAGCACCCCCTTGCCGTCGGGGGTGAAGCTGGTCGGAACGTCGTCGGCCGAATGGAACGTGAGGCGGGTCGCCTCGCCGCCGCCGGCCGGCATCACGAAGACGTCGAAGTTCCCGTAGCGGTCCGAGGCAAAGGCGATCCGGCTGCCGTCCGGCGACCAGACCGGTGCGGTCTCGTAGCCGGCGTTCAGCGTGCGCGGCGTGGCGGCGCCACCGCCCGCCGGCACGGTCCAGAGATCGCCCCGGTAGCTGAAGGCGATGGTCGACCCGTCCGGCGAGATCGCCGGGCTGCGCAGCCAGAGGGCGGGATCGGCGCCCGCGGCCGGGCGGCCGGAGAGCGCGAGGACGGATGACAGGAGCAGACCGGGGGCGAGCAGACGGAATCGGGACATGGGAACTCCTCCAGCAGGAGATACGGAAAAGCGCCGAATCGGTTCGCCGCCGGCGCCGGTGGGCGGCGGACCGGCCTCAGCCGGCGTAGAGGTGGACTTCGCGGGCGATGCGGTCGCCCATGGCGAGCGCCGGGCCGAGCTCGGGATGGCGGACGACGACGTAACCGTCGCTGACGATCGACAGCTTCCAGTTCTTGCGCGGCGCGCCGACCGGGGTGAGGTCGACCTCGACGACGAAGGGCCCGAGGTCGTGCAGGACCTTGTCGAGCCCGACGATGCGCTGGATGTGCCCCTGACCCTGGGCCCGCTTGAAGGTGCAGACCACGTTCCACTTGCGCTCGAAGCGGCGCTCGACGCGGCCGTGGACGACGGCCTCCGCCCACGCGGCGTAGATGTCGTTGTCGGTGCAGTAGTTCATGACGTCGACCGTGCGCGCGCCGGGCGGCCGGCCGCCGATCTCGCCGAACACCACCTCGCCGTCGGCCTTGCGGTACCACTCCATGTGGGTGAAGCCGGTGCGGAAGCCGAGCGCGCGGAGCACCTCGCGTCCCATGCGCCGGCCCGCCGCGAGGTCGGGCTGGTCGAGGTCGCGCAGCGCGACCGTCTGCGGGCTGATCCACTCGTTCTGGCGCTGGACGAGCGGCCGCGGCCGGTACCAGCAGACGTTCTCGAACAGGATCTCGCCCGTCGGCGCAGATCGTGTCGAAGGTGAACTCCTCGCCGTCGATGAACTCCTCGACGCTGACCTCTTCGACGTGCCGGACCATGGGCAGCGCGCGCTCGAGCTCGGCGCGACTGTCGCCGCGGTAGGTGTCGGCCGAGCCGGCGCCGGCGATCGGCTTGACGATCAGCGGGTAGCCGATCCGCTCGGCGGCCTCGCGCACCTGGTCCGAGTCAGCGCCCGGTGGTGGTGCGGCGTGCGGATGCCGGCGGCGTCGAGCACCTGCTTCATCACTTCCTTGTCGCGGAAGGGCATCGTCTGCGCCACGTCCATGCCGGGCAGGCCGAGCGCCTCGCGCAGCCGCGCCGCGAGGATCATGCCCGGCTCCCACAGGCACTCGACCCGGTCGATGCGCACCTGGTGAGCCAGCTTCGTGCACCTCGCGCACCACCGCCGGCTCGTCCCAGAGCGAGCGGACCTGCAGGTAGTGGGCGACGTGCTCGCGGGCCATCTGCGGGCAGCGCCGTCGCGCGGCTGGTCGCCGACGCCGATGACCCGCGCGCCGACCGCGGCGAGGGCGCGGGTGAAGTAGGTCATCTCCGCCGGGTAGCCCGGCGAGATCATGAGGATGTTCATGCGCTCATCCCAGCTCCACTCGGACGTTCGCGAGATCAGGACATTTCAGACGCGCTCCGTCCACCGCCCGCGTCTCGCGGTGGCGGACGATCACGTAGCCGTCGCCCTCGTAGCTCGCCGAGGGCGACTGGCCCGATCTGCGGCAGCCGCTTCTCGACCACCAGGTCGCCGAGCCGGCGCGGCGCCGGTTCGATGCCCGTGGATGGCGCGGACCCGCCCTTCGCCCTGGCCGCGCAGGTAGGCGGCGCCGGCGGCGTAAGCGCGCTGCGGCGGCGTCGAACTGGTCGAACACCACCAGCCGGCCCCAGGCCCGGTAGAAGTCGAGGTCGTGGGCGTAGGAGATCAGCGACGTGATCTGCGCGCCCGGCGGCCGCGCCCCGACCTCGGAGACCGCGACCCGGCCGTCCGGGCGCCGGAACCACTCCATGTGCGAGAGGCCGGTGCCCATGCCGAGCGCCTCGAGCGCGGCGCGAGCCCGACCTTGCGGATCTCGTCGTAGCGGGGGTGGTCGATCTCGCGCGGCGACACCACGCACCACTGGATCCACGGGTTGTCGACCACGTGCAGCGGCGCCGGCAGGTAGTGGGAGATCGAGTGCCAGACGGCGCGGCCGCGGATCGAGCACGGTGTCGAAGCGAGTGCTCGTCGCCGATGACGAACTCCTCGACGCACCGCCGGCCGCTCCGCGCGTCGGCCGCGCCAGCGGCGAGCGCTTCGCGCAGCTCGCTCGGCGTCGGCGATCCGGAAGGTCGACTTGGCGCCCGCACCGGCCGGCGGCTTGAGCACCAGCGGGTAGCCGACCTCGCTCGGCGAAGCGCCAGGCCGCCTCGGTCGTCGGTCAGGCGCGCGTGGCGAGCGCAGGGCAGGCCCTGCCGCGCGCAGCACGTCCTTCATGCGCGCCTTGTCGCGGAAGTTGCGCGCCGTCTCGGCGCCCATGCCCTCGATCCCGAGCGCCTCGCGCACCTCGCCGAGCGGCACCTGCAGCTGTTCGAGCGCGCCGATCAGCCGGTCCACCTTCCCGCCCCATTCGCGGGCGATCGAGCGGGTCGCCTCGGCGATCTGACGGGGGTCGAGGCCGTCGCCGACGCGCCGGTGGGAATCGAGGCGGCTCTTCAGCCCGGGCGGGAGCTTGTCGGCCGGGTCCTGGCTGACCAGCGCCGGTCCGCACGCCCGCGAGCGACGCGACCGAGTCGACGAAGCGCAGCGTCGTGTCGAGGAAGAAGGGGGCTACGAAGACGACGTTCGGCATGCTCTCCTCAGGCGGCGTAGAGCCGCACCTCGCGGCCGAACTCGTCGGCCATCGCGAGCGTGGTGGCGAGGTCGGGATGGCGGATCACCAGGAAGCCGTCCGACACCAGCGTCTGCTTCCAGTTGCGCCGGCGGGCCCCGACCGGCAGGAGGTTGTCCCAGACCACGGCCGCGCCATGGCGGCGCTTGAACCCGTCGAGCCCCTCGACGCGCGCGATGCGCCCCTCGCCCTCGGCGCGCTTGTAGACGTTGGCGACGTTGTAGCGCCGCTCGACCGGCTGCGTGAAGCTGCCGTGGACGACCGCCTCGGCCCAGCCGCGGAAGACGTCGAGCTCGCAGGCGTAGTTCATCTGGTCGACCTGGTGCGCGCCCGGCGGCCGGCCGCCGATCTCCCCGAACACGACCTCGCCATCGGCCTTGTGGTACCACTCCATGTGGGTGAACCCCGTACTCGAAGCCGAGCGCGGCGAGCACCGCCCGCCCCATCTCGACGCCGCGCGGCGAGCTGCCGGCTGGTCGGGGTGGCGCAGCGCCACCACCTGCGGGCTGATCCACTCGTTGGTGCGCGCCACCAGCGGCCGCGGCCGGTACCAGGCGATGTTGTGGTAGACCGGCACGCCCGGATCGAGACCGTGTCGTAGGTGTACTCCTCGCCGTCGACGAACTCCTCGACGCGAGACCTCCTCGACGTGCGCGGACGGCGGCGACCACGCGCGCCAGCTCGTCGCGGTTCTCGACCCGATGGGTGTCCGCCGAGCCCGCCCCGGCGATCGGCTTGACGATCAGCGGGAAAGCCGATCCGCTCGGCGGCCTCCCAGATCCCGGCCGCGCTCTGCGCCGCCTGGTGGCGGGGAGTGCGGATCCCGGCGGCGTCGAGCACCTGCTTCATCCGCTCCTTGTTGCGGAACGGAATGGTCCGCTCGACCCCGAGCCCGGGGGCTCCCAGGGCCTCGCGGAGCCGCGCGGCGAGCAGCATGCCCGGTTCCCAGAGGCACTCGACACGGTCGGGGGCCCCCAGCTCGCGCCACTCCCGGACCGCCGCGACGACGGCCTCCTCGTCCCACAACGAGGACACCCGGAGGTAACCCGAGAGGGTGCGCCGGACCGCGGCGGGCAGCATTCCCTCGGCCTGGTCGCCGACGCCGTAGACGGCCGCGCCGACCTCGCCGAGGCCGCGCACGAACTGCGGCATCTCGCTCGGGTATCCGGGGGAGAGGAAAAGCACTCTTTTCATGCGGGCGGCCTCGGCTGAAGGCGCGGGAAGTATAGCGGAGGGGTGGAGGCCCGGATGCTAGGATCCTCACCCGATGACGAGCGACGAGACGAGGGCGCGATTCGCCGCCTTCGCCGCTGAGGTCGAAGCCACTTCGCCCCGCGCCCGCTGGCTGGTACTCACCCACGACAACCCCGACCCGGACGCCCTGGCGGCGACCGCGGTGCTGTCGTTGATCCTCCGGCGGCGCTTCCGGCGTCGGACCACCGTCGCCTACGGCGGCATGATCGGGCGGGCCGAGAACCGGGAGATGGTGCGCAGCCTGAAGCTGGAGCTTTCGCACCTGCGGCATTTGAAGAGACGCGACTATCAGCACTTCGCGCTGGTCGACTGCCAGCCCTGGACCGGGAACTCGCAGCTGCCCAAGGGGGTCGTGCCGGACCTCGTGATCGACCACCACCCGATGCGCAAGGCGACCCAGTCGGCGCGGCTGGCGGACGTCCGCCCCGCCTATGGCGCCACCGCGACGATCCTCGCCGAGTACCTCGAGGCCGCCGGGATCGCGCCGCCGCGGGCGCTGGCGACCGGCCTGGTCTACGCGATCCGCTCCGAGACCCAGGATTTCGGCCGGGAGGCCGCGGGCCCCGACCACGCCGCGTACGACCGCCTGCTGCCGCGCATCGACCGCCGGATGCTGGCGCGCATTCAGACCGCGCGGCTCCCCTTCTCCTACTTCCAGATCCTCCACCGCGCGATCGAGGGTCTGGCCGGCGTCGGCAATCTGATCGTCTCCAACCTCGGCCGCGTCGACCAGCCGGACATCGTGCCGGAGATCGCCGACCTGCTGCTGCGGATGGAGGGCAAGACCTGGTCGCTCTGCACCGGCAGCCACGGCGACCGGCTCTACCTGTCGATCCGGACGACCAATCCGCGCGCCGACGCCGGCAACCTGATGCGCCGGCTGATCGGCAAGCGCGGCAAGGGCGGCGGTCACGGCACCCTCGCCGGCGGTTTCATCGTGGTCGACGAGCTCCACCCGGAAACGACCCGGACCGTCGAGCGCCAGCTCGCTCGCCGCTTCGCCGCCGCGCTGCGCAAGAACCCCGACAAGCTCCTGCCGCTCGAAGTCGCGCCCGCGCGCGCCGCGCGCGAGGCGCCGATCGAGCCCAACGGCGGCGACGTGGCGCGCGAAGCGCGCGCCGCGGCGGAAAGCGAGCGAGCGCGATGAGCGACCGGCCGAAGGCGAAGGGAAGCACGCCCAAAGTAAAGAACAGCAAAAGCCCAGTTAAGGAAAAAAAGCCTGCGGTCGAGGTCGCTGAAGCTGCCGAGGCGAGTTCGGGGCTTCCGAACGCGGAGTCGCGCCGCCGCCGGACCGCCACCAGCCCGAAGAAGGCAGCGGGAGCCCAAGGAAAGGGCGTAAAGGCGAGCGCAGCGGCCGCCGCCGGCAGGCGTGGCGAACCGGATTCGAAGGCCGGGTCGGGCGCAAAGGGCAAGGCGGCTGCCAAGGCCAAACCGGAGGGCGCTGCCGCCCCCACGAAGCGCCGGACTCGCAAGGGCGCCTCGCCCGCCACGACCCCTTCTATGGAGCTTTTGCCTTCCGAAGACCAGCCTCCGTCCCGGGCTGGCCTCCCTCCTTTCGCCGAGTTGCCTAAGCTCGCTGGCGAGGCGGCCAGGCCGGAGCCGCCGCCGCGCTCGGTGCTGACGACGCCGGTCGAGTTCCAGCCCGAGCCGGGCGAAGTGGGCGTCCCGGTCGGGGTCGGGGGCGGAGTCGAGGTCGGCGGCGGGGCCGAGGGCGGGAGCGAACCGGAGGCGCCGGTCGGGCCCGCGGCCGCCGCCGGCGTCCGGCTCAGCGCGGCCGAGCGCGAGCGGATCCTCTTCCCAGTTCAAGCAGCGGCCGCCGCTCGAGCCGCCCGCCTTCACGGCCGCCGCCTCCGGCCGCGTCGACGGTTCGCCGCGCCGGATCGCTTTCGTCCTCCACATGCACCTGCCCTGGGTGCTCGGCCACGGCACCTGGCCCCACGGCGAGGACTGGCTGGCGGAGGCGATCGCGCACTGCTACCTACCGCTCCTCGACGTCTTCCGGCGGCTGGGCGGGAAGGGGCGACGCCACGTCGCGACGGTCTCGGTGACCCCGGTGGTCGGCGCCATGCTCGCCGACCCGCGCACGGTCGGCGTCGTCGACCGCTATCTCGCCGAGCGCGCCAAGGCCGCCTGGGAGACGCGCAAGCGCCACCCGCTCGCCCTCTGGTGGCACGGCGAGTACCAGCGGCTGAAGGGGCTCTGGGAGTCCTTCGACAAGAACCTCGTGACGGCGCTCGCGGCGCTCGCCGAGAACGACACGATCGAGCTCTCCACCTCGGCCGGCACTCACGTCTACCTGCCGCTCGCGCACACCTCGAAGCTGATCCGGCTGGCGCTGCGCGCCGGGCGCGAGAGCCACCGCGAGCTGTTCGGCATCGATCCGCGCGGCTGCTGGATGCCGGAGTGCGCCTACCGGCCGGGGGGGCCCTGGCGCCATCCGGTCACCGGCGCCTCCGAGGAGAGCCGCCCCGGCAACGAGCTCTTCCTCGCCGAACAGGGGCTCAACTGGACGGTGGTCGACGCCCACCTGGTGCGCGCCGGCGACCCCGCCTTCCCCTACGGCTCCCAGCTGCCGCCCGACCAGGTGGTCGAGCCGGGCGGACCGCACCCCCGCCCCTACTGGATCCGCCAGAGCGCCGTCGCGGCGTTCCTGCGCGACGCGCGCAGCGCCGCGCAGGTCTGGTCGAGCCAGGGCGGCTATCCGGGCGACGGCGCCTTCCTCGACTTCCACAAGCGCCACTGGCCTTCCGGGCTGCGCCTCTGGCGCGTGACCCAGAGCCAGGTCGACATGGCGGACAAGCTGGTCTACTGGCCGGAGGACGCGCGCGCGCGCGCCCACGAGCAGGCGGAGCACTTCCTCGCGCTGGCGGCCGGCCTCGACGGCATGGGCGGTGGCGTGGTCTGCGCGCCCTTCGACATGGAGCTGTTCGGGCACTGGTGGTTCGAGGGTCCGGTCTGGCTCGAGCGGGTGCTCGAGCTGGCGGCGCCCGGCGCCGCGGTGGAGGCGACCACGCCGTCCCACGAGCTCGACGCCCAGCCGGCGCTGCGCCGCGCCTTCTTCGCCGAGGGCTCGTGGGGCGCCGGCGGCGATCATCGGGTCTGGGTCAACCCCGAGACCGAGTGGTTCTGGTGGGAGCTCGCCGACCTCGAGCGGCGCGCCTTCGCCGCCGTGCGCTGGGGCGGGTCGCGCAAGTGGCGGCGGACGATCCTCAACCAGCTCCTGCTCGCCGCGGCTTCGGACTGGCCCTTCCTGGTCACCATGGGTACCGGGCGCGACTACGCCGAGATGCGCTTCCGCGAGCACTGCGCGCGACTGCGCGAAGTGATCGACCTCGGACCCCGCGCGCGCCGCCTCCCGGCCTGGGCGGACCTCGACCTGCCGTTCCCCGAGATCGAGCCCGAGTGGGCGCGACCGCCCGAGGACTGATTCGAAGAGAGACTCGATGACCCGAGACTGGAAGCCGATCCCCCGCCTGCACATCGCCGACATCGACCTGCCGCGCGAGGTGGCCAAGCTCTACGACCTCGCCTACAACCTCTGGTGGTCGTGGAGCCCGCGGGCGCGTGCCCTCTTCAATCAGATCGACAGCCGCGCCTGGGCGCTCTACCGCAACCCGGTGCAGCTCCTGATCAACTTCGACCGCACCCACTGGCAGTCCCGGCTCGAGGACGACAGCTTCGTCGCCGCTTACCGCCAGGTGACGCAGGCGTTCGAGCGCTACACGGCGGAACCCGCGGAGACCTGGTTCGCCCGCCGTTTTCCCGAGGCCAGGGGGACCATCGCCTACTTCTGCATGGAGTTCGGCCTGCACCAGTCGCTCCGGCTCTACTCCGGGGGCCTCGGCGTCCTCGCCGGCGACCACCTGAAGAGCGCGAGCGACCTCGGCCTGCCCCTGGTCGGCGTCGGCCTGCTCTACCGCAACGGCTACTTCCGGCAGACCATCGACGCCGACGGCCGCCAGCAGCACAACTACCCCGACTACGACTTCTCGCGCCTGCCGGTGCGGCCGGCGTCGGGGCCCACCGGACGCGTCGTCCACGTCACGGTGCCCTTCCCCGACCGCGAGATCCGGGTGCTGGTCTGGGTGGCCCAGGTCGGCCGCGTGCCGCTCGTGCTGCTCGACACCGACGTGCCGCAGAACGACTCCGCCGACCGCCCGATCACCTCGATGCTCTACACGCCGGGCCGCGAGATGCGGCTGGCGCAGGAGGTGGTGCTCGGCGTCGGCGGCGTGCGGGCGCTCGAGGCGCTCGGCATCGAGCCCAGCGTCTGGCACATGAACGAAGGGCACTCGGCCTTCCTCCAGTTCGAACGGATCCGCCGCGCGATGGAGGCCGGCGAGGGCGACTTCGAGTCGATTCTCCCCGGCATCCGGCGGCGCTCGGTCTTCACCACCCACACGCCGGTGCCCGCGGGCAACGAGGTCTTCGATCCGCCGCTCGTGCGCAAGTACTTCGAGCGCTTCTGGCTCGCGCTCGGCGTGCCGCCCGAGCGCTGGCTGGCGCTCGGCAACAACGACCACGGCGAGCCCAACCAGCCGTTCAACATGACCGCGCTCGCGCTGCGCACGAGCGCGCGGGTCAACGGCGTTTCGAAGCTGAACGCCGAGGTCTCGGCCCGGATGTGGAACCACCTGCTGCCCGAGACGCTGCCCGAGGCCGAGCGCATGCGCGCGGTCACCAACGGCGTCCACCCCGCGACCTGGCTGGGCGTCGAGCTGCAGGAGCTCTTCGCGCGCTGGTTCGGCGAGAAGTGGTCCCAGGTGCTCGCCAGCGAGACCGGCAAGGTCGCCATCCTCGAGGGTCCCGACGAGGAGCTCTGGGAAGCCCACCTCGAGCAGAAGCGGCGGCTGGCGCGCTTCCTGCGGTCGCGCCTGCGCGACCAGTTCGCGCGCCACGGGCTGTCGCCCGACGAGCTGCGCAATGTCGAGCAGATGTTCGATCCGGAGGTCCTGACCATCGGCTTCGCGCGTCGCTTCGCGACCTACAAGCGCGCCGGCCTGCTCTTCTCCGACCTCCACCGCCTGCGCCAGCTCGTCTCCGACCCGGCGCGGCCGGTGCAGATCCTGCTCGCCGGCAAGGCCCACCCCGCCGACAAGGAGGGGCAGGGCCTGATCGCCCACCTCTTCCAGCTCTCGCAGTCCGACAAGCTGAAGGGACGCGTCTTCTTCGTCGAGGACTACGACATGCGGGTGGCGCGCATGCTGGTCCAGGGCGTCGACGTCTGGCTCAACACGCCGCAGCGGCCCCTCGAGGCCTCCGGCACGTCGGGCATGAAGGCGGCGATGAACGGCGCCCTCAACTGCTCGATCGCCGACGGCTGGTGGCCCGAGGGCCACGACGGCAGGAACGGCTGGGTGATCGCCGGCAAGGAGGTGGCGGGCGACGACGCCGCGCGCGACCGCGAGGACGCCCTGGCGCTCTACCACCTGCTCGAGGAGCAGATCGTGCCCGCCTATTACGACCGCGACGAGCAGCAGATCCCGCGCCGCTGGGTGGCGATGATGAAGGAGGCGATCGCCACCATCACGCCGAAGTTCTCGAGCGACCGCATGGTGCGCGAGTACGCCGAGTCCGCCTATTTGCCCCTGATGGACTGACCGGCGCCGCCGGAGAGGAGATCGCCATGAGCCACCAGAGCCGAGGGACCGGCAGCGCGGCCGCGCTTCTCACCGCGGCGTTCCTGCTGCCGCTCGCCGCCGTCCCCGCGCGCGCCGCCTGCGGCGCCGACGCCGACACCGCCTGTCTGCTCTCCGGCCGATTCGCCGTCGAGGTGGGCTGGACCACGGCCGGTTCGAACGGCGCGGCGAACGTGATGAGCTTCAACGGCGCCCGCGCCGAGTCGGACCAGTCGGCGTTCTTCTGGTTCTTCGACAACGCCAATTTCGAGATGGGCGTCAAGATGGTCGACGCCTGCTCCTTCAACGACAGCTTCTGGGTGTTCGTCTCGGGGCTCACCAACCAGGCTTTCGAGGTGACCATCCAGGACACCGTCACCCTCGAGACCCGCACCTACTCGAATCCGCTCGGCACCTATCCGCAGACGATCGGCGCCACCGACGGCGTCAGCGGCTTCGACTGCACGCCGGGCGGCGGAGCGCTTGCCCCCGCGCCGACCCCCGATCAGGTCCGGACCCTGCTCGCCGCCGCGCCCGCCGACCCGCTGGCGGCCCGCTTCCCGGCCGCCGCCCTGGCCGCCGCCGCGCCGGCGCCCGCGCCGCGCGAGCACCTGGTCAACGCGCTGCCCTCGGTCGACTTCCCCGCCACCGGCATGCTGCTGACCCCCGAGGGCGGCTGCGGCGGCACGCTGATCGGCTGCTCGAGCTTCCTCACCGCGGCGAGCTGCATCTGCGGCCAGGATCTGACCGGCGAGGAGTGCCTTCAGGCCAACGAGCTGCTCGCGCTCGACGACAAGCAGGTTTTCCTCCCCCACTACGGCGTCTTCGGACTGGCGGGGATCACGATCCACTCCGACTACCAGTTCGCCCTCGGCCACGACCTCGCGCTGATCACGCTCGCCGAAGCGGTGCCCGGCGCGGCGCCGACCCTGCTGGCGACCGGCGACGAGATCGGCAGCGGCCTGTCCGCCACGCTGGTCGGCTACGGCGCGACCGGCGGCCTCGACTTCTCGTTCGGGATCCGGCGCGCCGGTCAGGGGGTCACCGCGGCCTGCTCGATCGTTCCGGACGACGACCAGGTCTGTGTCCAGCTCACCGCCCCGCTCGGCGCGCCGGGCACGGAGTCGGGGCTCTGCCTGGGCGACGGCGGCGCCTCCCTGCTGATCTCCCAGGGCGGCGTGCAACGCCTCGCGGGGGTGGGCTCGGGAACCACTTCGCTCGACTGCCAGCCGCCCGGCGAGAGCTTCTTCGCCGACGTCCCCGACAACCGCGCCTGGATCGAAGCGACCGCCGGCGCCGACCTCGGCACCTCGGCCTGCGGAGCGGCGCCGATCGGGGGCGGCTCCACCTCCTCCGGATCGACCGATTCGCTCGCCGGCGGCGACGACGACGACACCTTCGCGGTCGAAGTGCCGGCCGGCACCCAGCAGCTGCGCGCGACGCTGGTCGGCGACCTGTTCGGACCGCTCGACGGCGACCTCTACGCGCGCGCCGGCGCGCAGCCCACGGTGACCGAGTTCGACGCCGCCTCCCAGAATCCGAGCACCATCGAGTCGATCGTGGTCGACGCTCCGGCGGCCGGGACCTGGAATTTCCTGGCTCACCGCTTCGACGGCGAGGGCGCCTACCAGCTCGTCGTGACGCTGCTCGCGCCGAGCGGCGAGCCCACGGTCTGCGTCGCCGACGCCGACACGGCCTGCCAGCTCGGCGGCCGTTTCCAGGTGGAGGTCGACTGGACCACCCTCTCCGACGGCGGCGCCGCGCAGGTCATGAGCTTCGACGGCCAGCGCGCCGCGTCCGACCAGTCCTCGTTCTGGTGGTTCTTCGACGCGGCCAACTTCGAGATGGGCGTCAAGATGGTCGACGCCTGCGTGCCGCCGTTCGATGCCTACTGGGTCTTCGTCTCGGGCCTGACCAACCAGGCCTACGACGTCGCGATCACCGACACCCACTCGGGCCTGACCCGCCACTACCGCAACCCGCTCGGCCAGTACCCCCAGACGATCGGCGCGACGGGAGCCGACACCGGGTTCCCCTGCACCCAGTGAGCCATTCGGACCGCAGGCCCCGGGCGGGGCTCCCGGTCCGGGACGATCTGCTAGAGTCCGACGATCCAGACGCCACATGCGCGGGACCCCGCCCGGTCCCGCGAGCTTACCCAGAGGAGGTTTCCAGCGTGAGAAGCAGAGCTTCGAGAGTCGCAACATTCCTCGGTCTCGCCCTGGCCCTGGCCGGGTGGACCCTGCCCGCCCTCGCCGACGACGCGCCGAGCGCGCGCGAGAAGGCCGCCGCCAACGCCGCGGCGGTCGAGGCGAAGTTGACCCCGGCCCAGAAGCAGGCGGTCGCCAGCTTCCGCGTCCAGTTCGACAAGGACGTGACGACGGTCCGCGCGCAGGCGCCCGCGGCCGCCGGCGTCCGCAAGCTCCAGGTCGGCGACCAGACCCTCCAGGTCGCCGTCGCCAAGCGGAATCCGGACGGCACCCTGGCGGTGAGCTGCGTCGACGACGCCGCGTCAGTTCGCCGAGTTCCTCGCCGAGGCCAAGGCCCCGGCGAAGTCCGAGAGCAAGGAGCAGTGACGATGAACCGCCCGCTCCTCCGCGCCTCTTTCGCCGCCCTCTGCGCCGTCGCCCTCGGCGCCGGCACCGCCTACGCAGACGCCGTCGTGACCTTCGGCTCGATCCCCGCCGGCGCCGACGAGGCCGGCCGCGTCCAGCTCTACGCGCCGAACCCGTCGACCAGCGGCTCCTCGATCTCGCACTGGGACCTCGCCACCTCGCCGCTGCTCATGTGGCCGGCGATCAGCGACCTGCTCGGCTTCCACCAGACCGACCTCACGATGCCGCTGTTCCGCGACCTCTGCTACCCGGACGGCACGTCGAACTTCACCGTCGAGTACCTCGATCGAGCCGGGCTTCGGCTTCAACGAGACGGACGCGGCGCCCGCGGCTCCGGGCAACCCCGGGACCACCTTCGGCGAACAGCGCCGCTTCGCGCTCGAGCAGGCGCTCGCCAAGTGGGGCGGCCTGGTCGGCAAGACGACCCCGACCAAAGTCCTGGCCGTCCACAGGGACAGCTTCTGCGACGCCACGAGCGCGGTGCTCGCCTCCGCCGGCCCGACCTACATCTACTTCGGCTTCGTTTTCGACGGCAAGGACGTCACGGCCGGCACCATGCTCGGCGAGCACCTCGCGGAGGCGGACTTCACGTCGTCGAGCGATCCGGACGTCAAGCCCGAAGGGGACTTCGACGGCGACGGCGACCTCGAGACCGGCGACATCATCGTCTTCGTCAACGAGAACATCGACTACGACAACGGTTGCCTGGGCGGCGCCGGCTACTACTACGGCCAGGACTCCGACAACGGCGACCAGATCAACTTCAGCAACGTGCTCCTGCACGAGCTCGGCCACGGCATCGGGTTCGCGAGCTTCACCAACCGCAACTCGGCGAGTCCGGACTTCGGCGAGTTCGTGCGGCGAAGACCCGGGCGTCTACGACCTGTTCATTCTCGACAACTCGACCGGCAAGCACTTCGACGAGATGACCAAGGCGGAGCGTCGAGGACTCCATCGTCAACGGACCGGACGTGGTCTGGGACGGCGCCAATGTGATGGCCGAGTCGGCGGGCTGGGCGAAGCTGCCCTCGGTCGAGGCGCTCTTCCCGGAGGGCGGCGGCGAGTGGGAGGCGCAGGCCGCGTCGTTCGGCGCCCCGGTCTTTGGCGACAACGCGGTCATCCCGACCGGCCAGGTGGTCATCGCCAACCCGGCGCGCGCCTGCTCCGCGATCGACAGCGTCGCCGGAAAGATCGTGCTGATCGAGCGCAACGACTGCCCGTTCATCGACAAGTTCAACAACGCGCTCGCCGCCGGAGCCACCGCGGTGATCGTCTACAACAGCGCAGACTCCCTCGACGGGCGGTCCGGAGGACTTGGTCGCGATGGCCGGCGACTCCGACAACACCACGGTGCCCGCGCTCTTCCTGCGCCGCAGCGACGGCCTCGAGCTGCGCGACCTCGTGATCAACGGGCCCGACCTCGCCTGCAGCCCGTCGAACCTGAATGCCTGCCTGCTCGGCGGCCGCTTCCAGGTCAACGTCGCCTACACGACGGCGTCGTCTGCCGGTCTCGGCCAGGTGATGAGCTTCAACGGCGCGCGCGCCGAGTCGGACCAGTCGGCGTTCTTCTACTTCTTCGACAACGCCAACTTCGAGATGGGCGTCAAGATGGTCGACGCCTGCACCTTCAACGACAGCTTCTGGGTGTTCGTCTCGGGGCTGACCAACCAGGGCTACGCGGTCACCATCCTCGACACCTTCACGGGCCAGACCCGCGCCTATCCGAACCTGCTCGGCAACTACCCGCAGACGATCGGCGCGACCGACGGCGTCACCGGCTTCGACTGCACGCCGGGCTCCGGCGCCCGCTACGAGAAGCCGACCGAGGCCCAGGTCCGCAAGGTTCTCGGCTCGACGCCGATCGACCCGCTCGGCGATTCGCTGCTCGGCAAGCTGGCGCCGACGGCGGAGAACGCCACGACGGCCTGCGTCGCGGACGCCGACACCGCCTGCCATCTGGGCGGCCGGTTCCAGGTCGAGGTCGACTGGACGACGGTCTCCGACTCCGGCGCGGCTCAGGTGATGAGCTTCGGCGGCCAGCGAGCCTCGTCCGACCAGTCGTCGTTCTGGTGGTTCTTCGACCCGGCGAACTTCGAGATGGGCGTGAAGATGGTGGACGCCTGCGTGCCGCCGTTCAACGCCTACTGGGTGTTCGTCTCGGGCCTGACCAACCAGGGCTTCGACGTCACGATCAGCGACACCGCCGGCTCCGCTGTCCGGCACTACATCAATCCGCTCGGCTCCTATCCGCAGACGATCGGCGCGACCGGAACCAGCGACGGATTCCCCTGCAACTAGCCGGGATCTGACCGCGGCTCGCCCTCCGGGCGGGCCCGGGGCGCACCGGGGCGTGACGGGCGACCGTCACGCCCCTTCTGTTTGCTGTCAGGATTGCAGTCCTTGGTCCCGCCGCCCTGCACGACCCACCCCGACCGCCCTGCCGAGTTCCGTTGTCCCTCCTGCAAGCGGCGGCTCTGCCCCGACTGCGTGGAAACCGGCCATCGACTCTTCCTCTGCCGCCACTGCCGCGAGCGGGCGCTGCCGCTCGACGCCGAAGCCCCCGCGGCGACGAATGCCTACGTCCGGAAGCGCCGCCTCGACCGCCCCTACGGCTTCGCCGACGCGCTGCTCTACCCGTTCCGCGGCCTCGGCCGCTACCTCGTGCCGGCCTGGGCGCTCACGGTCACCGCCGCCACGCTGCTCAACGCCCTCGCGGGCCTCCTGGTCCAGGCCCTCGTCGCGCTCCTGCTGCCCGGGCTCCTGCTCGAGATCGTCCGCACCACGGCCGAGGGCGACGACGAGCTGCCCGACTGGCCCGACTACGCGGAGCCGGGCAAGCGCCTCGGGGAGATGGTGCAGTTCCTCTTCATCGCCGTCATCACCCTGCTTCCCGCCTGGGTGATGACCCGTGTCACCGACTTCTCGCCGCTCGCGCTGATCGAGGGCACCGCAGACGCGCGGCGACGTCCTCCTCCTGCTCGTCGCGCTCGGGATCGGGCTCTGTCTCGGGGTCTTCGCGTTCGGCGCGACCGGCGCACAGGCCAGCGGCTGGCTCTGCTTCCGCGTCGATCTGCACCTCGAGGCGCTGCTCTCGAAGGCCGGCCCGCAGGGCCTGGCCACGGTCGGCATCGTCCTCCTCCTGGTCGCGACCCGCATCCTGCTCGGCGCCATCCTCGCGCCCCTGCCGCTCCTCGGCGGCCTGATCAACAGGGCCCTCGGCGCCTACGCCCTCGTCCTCTCCGCCCACTTCGTCGGCCTGCTCTTCCGCCGCCAGCGCGAGACGCTCGACGAGATCTACCGGGACTAGCGCCCAGAGAGAAGAACCGCCGAGACAGAGAGCTCCAGGGCCTGCCTCGAAGCCAGGACGCCCAAGGCAGAGAGCAAAGAAAAAGGAAAACAGCAAAAGCTCCAGTTAAGGGGTTGTGGGCGTGGCGATGGTGGCTCCATCGAGCGGCCGTGGCCGCCCGAGACCGCTCGTCCTCGAGAAGCCTCCCGCCGCACCTCGCGACCTCAGCGGCGCCACCGCTGCCAGATCGAGCCACGGACGCCCCGCCCACAACCCCTTAACTGGAGCTTTTGCTTTTCGCTTTTAGCTTTTAGCTTTTAGCTTCTAGCTTCTAGCTCCTGGCCTCCGGCTTCTGCTGAAAAGAAACGGGGACAGGCACCGCGGGTGCCTGTCCCCAGGTTCCCCTTCGGGGCGGGGGCGGTGGCGAAGGCGGGGCTAGTTCGCCTTCTCCCCCTTCGTCCACTGGTCGAGCCAGTCGAGCACGGTGTCGTGCCAGAGGATCGAGTTGGCGGGCTTGAGGACCCAGTGGTTCTCGTCCGGGAAGTAGAGGAACTTCGACGGGATGCCGCGGCGCTGGAGGGCGTTGAAGACCGCGATGCCCTC
This sequence comes from uncultured Acidobacteriota bacterium, assembly GCA_963803995.1. Classification (GTDB taxonomy): domain Bacteria; phylum Acidobacteriota; class Thermoanaerobaculia; order Multivoradales; family JAGPDF01; genus JACTMI01. Next base: position 180,507 of record CAWDOT010000012.1, on the reverse strand, counting down.
GGTCTCGACCACGCGGATAGTCCTGGCCGCCGTGGACGACGAGCATCGGCGTCTGCCACTTGCCGACGTGGTTGATCGGGTTCTGCTTCTCGTACAGCTCCGGCTTCTCCCAGGGCGTGCCCATGAACTCCCACTCGGGGAACCAGAGCTCCTCGGTCGTCGAAGTAGGCCATTCGTTCGGTCGAGGATGCCGTCGTGGTTGACCAGGCAGCGGAAGCGGTCGGGCCAGTTGCCGGCGATCCAGTTGACCATGTAGCCGCCGTAGGAGGCGCCGAGCGCGGCGACGCGGTCGCCGTCCATCCAGGGGTAGGCCTGGAGCGCCGCGTCGAGGCCGTGCTTCAGGTCCTCGAACGGCTTGCCGCCCCAGTCGCCGCGGATCGAGTCGGTGAAGGCCTGGCCGTAGCCGGTCGAGCCGTGGAAGTCGATCATCACCACGGCGTAGCCGCGCGCCGGCGTAGACCTGCGGGTTCCAGCGGTAGTGGAAGTCGTTGCCGAACGAGCCCTGCGGGCCGCCGTGGATCAGGAAGGCGACCGGGTACTTCTGCTTCGGGTCGAAGTCGATCGGCTTGCACGATCCAGGCCCAGACCGTGTCGCCGCCCGCGCCCTTGAAGCTCGAACTGCTCGGACTCCCCCATCTTCGACGCGCTGCATCCGCTCGTCGTTGATCCGGGTCAGGCGCAGCTCGTCGCTGCCGTCGGGATCGACCGACAGAGCTCCTGCCGGCGAGCGCAGGTGCTCCTTGCCGTAGCACGATGCGGCCGCCCGCGAGCAGCACGGGCGAGACGTTCTTGCCGTCGCAGACCAGCGTCCGTCACGGCGCCGGTGGCGACGTCGATCGCGAAGAGCGAGGACTGGCCGACGTCGTCGGCCGTGGCGTAGAGGCGTCCTGCCGTCGCGCGACCAGACGATGCTCGTGCGGCGAGCGGTCCCAGCTCCCGGCGAGGCGGCGCTCGGCGCCGTCGAGCCCGTCGCGCAGCACGATCTGGTAGCGGTCGGCCTCGTAGCCGGGCCGCGCCATCGCGAAGTAGGCGAGCGTCCTGCCGTCCGGCGAGAACGAGGGCTGGGTGTCCCACGCCGGGTTGTGTCGGTCAGCCGGCGCGGCTTCGCCGAGCCGTCGGCGGGGACGACGAAGAGGTCGAAGTTCGTCGACCAGGGCTCCTCGCGGCCGACGTCGCGCGCCGCGAAGACCAGCGCCTTGCCGTCCGGCGTGAAGGTGAACTCCTCGGAGCCGCCGAAGGGCTTCGAGGGCGCGTCGGCGTCCATGCCCGCGGTCACGTCGACCGGCGTGCCGCCGGCCGACCGGCATCACGAACAGATGGTTGCGGCGGCCGTCCTTCCAGGTGTCCCAGTGGCGAACGAAGATCTGCTCGTAGATCCGGCCGGTGCGCCTTCGACTTCCCGCGCGCTTCGAGCCGGTTCGTCGTGCAGGCGAGGTCGGCGCAGTCCGGGAAGACCTCGAGGGAGAACGCGAGATGGCTGCCGTCGGGCGAGACCTGGATCGCGGAGACGTCGAGCGGCAGGTCGGTCACCTGCGCGGCCTGCGCGCCGGCGGCCGCGGCGGCGTCGAGCTTCCAGATCTGGCTCGAGCCCGAGCGGGAGGAGAGGAAGTAGACGGTGCGGCCGTCAGCCGCCCAGCGACCCTCGCTGTCGCCGGCGGGGTCGTCGGTCAGCCGCCGCAGGCCCTCGCCGTTGGCGCCGACCAGCCAGAGGTCGGTGCGCCCCCGATTGGCTTCCAGGTCATTGCTCCGGAGCGTGAAGAGGATGCGCGATCCGTCGGGCGAGGCCTGGGGATCGGAGACCCGCTCCATCGCCCAGAGGTCGTGGACCGAGAAGGGGTGCGGTGCCGAAGCCTCGACGGCCACGGCCGTCGAGGCGCCGAAACCGAGGAGAACGAGCGCGAGTGCGGACAGACGGCGGGCGAAGCGAAGCGAACGGACCATCGAGCCTCCTTGGGAATCGGGCGGTGCGGCGGCGGCCTCCAGCGGACCGGGACCCGGGCGCGCCGGCGCCAATCCTATCGCGGCTCCGGCCCGCCGCTTGGGGCGGGGCGGGGTCCAGGCGAGACCGGTACACTCGGCTCCGGAGGGCCGCCCGATGTCATCGACCCGCGCGCCGTTCTTCGTCCTCTCCGGCCTGCTCCTCGCCTCGCCGCTCCTGCCCGCGCCCGCCGCGGAGGATGCCCCGGCCGTGGTGGTCGCGCTCGATTCGAGCCGCTCGCTGTCACCCGCCGAGAGCGCGGCGGCGGTTGCCCTCGTGCGCGACCTCACTGCGCGCCTCCCGGCCGGGACCCCGCTCGCGGTCCTGACCTTCGACGACGAGGTGCGCTGGCTGTCGACCGGCCCCGGCGCCTCCGGCGAGAGCCTCGATTCGATCACCCCCCGCGGCCGCTTCACCGTCCTCCACGACGCGCTGGTCGAGGCCGTGCGGACGCTCGGCGGCGGCGGCGCGCTGGTCGTGATCTCGGACGGCAAGGACGAGAACTCGGCGACCACGCTCGAGGACGTCGCCCGGCTGGCGCGCGATGCCGGCGTGCGGATCGCCGCGGTCGGCGCGGGTCGCGCCGACGAACGGGCGCTGCGGCGGCTCGCGCTGCTCACCGGTGGCGCCTACACGGGTCCGCTGCAGGCGGTAGACGCCGAGCGCGTGGCCGCGGAGGTCGGCCGGCTGCGCGAGGAGATCACCGACGAGCGTCGGGCGCGCGCCGCCGTGCAGGCGCCGCCGCCGCCGGCCGCAACGCCGGCGCCGGTCCCGGCACCGCCGCCGGCGCCGGAGTCGAGCACCTGGCCCTGGCTCCTGGCCCTGCTCGTGGCCGGCGTCGCGGGGTGGCTCGGATTCTGGCTCGCCCGCCGGCGTCCGCGGACCGAGGAAGCTACGGACGCTCTCCCGGACGTCGGCACCGCACCGGGAATTCCGATGCCCTCGGCGCCGGGCGGCGCACTCGCCGCGACTCCCGCGTCGCAGGCGCCGCCGCTCGACCCCGAGCTCGAGGGCGATCTCCTGGCGAAGCCCGTGGTGCGTTCGGGCCAGCTGTTCGAGATCTCCTTCGACGAGACCGCCGCGTTCGAGAGCCTGCCGCGACTCGACCCGTTCGAGCGCACGCTGGTGCTGACCGAGGAGATCGTGCTGACGGTGCGCGAGCACGGCCACGAGGCGCGCCGCTTCCGCCTGCCGCCGCAGCAGGCGGTGTCGATCGGCCGCGACGCCCAGCGCAATACGCTCGCCTTCCAGGACCCGACGCATGTCGTCGCAGCACTTCCGCGTCGTTCTCGACGAGGGCGTCGCGTATCTCGTCGACCTCGGTTCGACCAACGGCGTCTACCTGCGCGAGGAGCGCGTGCGCTCGGCGCGGCTGCGCCCCGGCGACCGCTTCCGGGCCGGCCTGCTCGAGTTCGAGCTCACCGTCCGCCAGCAGAGCCTGACCTGAGCGGCGCTGGTATCGTCGGCCGGACCATGGCGCTCCACGAGGTGCCTCCCTCGCTCTCCGCCGCGGCGCGGCCGACGCTGCTGCTGCCGGCCGACCGCCTCGGCGCGGCGCTCGGCTGCCGGCTGACGCTGGTGGTCGAGACCTTCCAGCACACCGGCAGCTTCAAGTTCCGCGCGGCCTACAACGTCGCCCGCTCGATCCCGCACCCGCGGGTGATCGCGGCCTCGTCCGGCAACTTCGGACAGGCGATGGCCGCCGCCTGCCGCCGTCTCCACAAGGGCTGCACGGTGGTGATGCCGGCGACCTCGGCGCAGGTGAAGATCGACGCGGTCCGCGCGCACGGCGCGACGGTCGACCTGCTCGACACCCGCGTTCGGGGCCGCGCCGCGCGGGTCGCCGAGCTCGCCGCCGCCGATCCCGGAAGCGTACGTCGCGAGCGCCTACGACGATCCGCTGGTCATCGCCGGCAACGCCTCCCTCGGCCACGAGGTCGCGGCCGGCGCCGAGCTCGACGACGTCCTCGTCCCGCTCGGCGGGGGCGGTCTCTCGTCGGGCATGGTCGTCGGCCTGCGGGAAGGGGGCTCGTCGGCGCGCGTCTGGGGCGCCGAGCCGCTGCTGGCGAACGACGCCGCGCGCTCGTTCGCGGCCGGGAAGATCGTGCCGAACGAGTCCGAGCCGCCGACGCTCGCCGACGGCGCCCGCACGCTCTCGCTCGGACGGCACAACTGGGAGATCCTGCGCCACGGCCTGGCCGGGGTGATCGAGGTCCCGGAAGAGGGGATCGCCGAGGGGGTGCGCCGGCTCTTCCTCGACGCCAATCTCAAGGCGGAGCCGACCGGCGCGCTCGGCGTCGGCGCCCTGCTGACCGCTCCGGACCGTTTCCGCGGCCGCCGCGTCGCCTGCGTCGTCTCCGGCGGCAATGTCGATCCCGCCCTCTACGCCCGGCTCCTTTCGGGCGCGAACGAAGCCTGAAGCCGGGTCAGAGCCGCAGGCGGCGGTCGAGGTCGTCGTCGCCCGACGGGCGTGGCGCCCGCCAGGCTCCGGATCGGGGCGCCACGGGATAGAGGACGTGGCGCCGCGGTCCGGGCAGCTGGTCGGGGTCGTGGCGCGAGAAGAACCCGCAGAGCAGGAAGCCCGCGACGAAGCCCCCGATGTGCGCCCACCAGGCGACGCCGCCCACCGCTCCGGGCCCCGCGAGCGACATCGTCCCCGAGAAGAGCTGCGAGACGAACCAGAGGCCGAGGTAGACCAGGGCCGGCAGGTGGACGAAGAGCGGGTAGAAGAAGATCGGGATCAGCGTCAGCACCCGCGCGTGCGGGTACCAGCGCAGATAGGCCCCGAGCACGCCCGCGATCGCTCCCGAAGCTCCCACCGTGGGAATCGCGGAGTTCGGATTGGTCAGCGCGTGGGTGAAACCGGCGGCGAGCCCGCACAGCAGGTAGAAGGACAGGAACCGGAAGCGCCCCATCCGGTCCTCCACGTTGTCCCCGAAGATCCAGAGCGACCACATGTTCGACAGGACGTGGAAGAAGCCGCCGTGCAGGAACATGCTGGTGAAGAAGGGCAGCAGGCTGGCGTCCGGGAATCCGACCCGCTCCGCCCAGGCCGGATGGACGAAGCGCGCAGGAACGATGCCGAACAGGTAGAAGAGCTGCTGGATCCCCTGTTCGGGCAGCGTGAGCTGGTAGACGAAGACCAGCACGTTCGCGCCGACGACGGCCCAGGTGACGATCGACGCGCGCCGGCTCGGGATGTCGTCGCGCAGCGGGAACATCGCGCCGGCATTCCATCACAGCGGCGGCGATAGGATGCCGCCGTGTCCGCCGCCCTGACGCGCGCCCGCCTCGCCGTGCTCGGCGCCGCGCTCCTCTTCTCGACCGGCGGCGCGGCGATCAAGGGCACCACGCTCACCGGCTTCCAGGTCGCCGGCTTCCGCTCGGCGGTGGCGGCGCTCGTCCTGCTGGTCTGCCTGCCGGCCGCCCGCCGCGGCTACCGCGCCGACCTCTTCCCGGCCGCCATCGCCTACGCGGCGACGCTCGTCTGTTTCGTCACCGCGACCAAGCTGACCACCGCGGCGGCGGCGATCTTCCTGCAGTCCACCGCGCCGCTCTGGGTCGTGCTGCTGGCGCCCTGGCTGCTCGACGAGCCCTTCCGGCGCCGCGACCTGCCGCTGCTGGCGACGGTCACCGCCGGCCTCGTCCTCGTCTTCCTCGGCTCGCGCGACGTCGCCGCCACCGCGCCCCGGCCGCTCCTCGGCAACGCCATCGCGCTCGCCTCGGGGCTCGCCTACGCGCTGCTGATGATCCTGATGCGGCGGCTGGCGAAGAGCGGCGGACCGGCCGATCGCTCGCTCCAGGCGACCGTGCTGGGCAACGGCATCGCCTTCCTCGCCTGCCTGCCGGTGGCGCTGCCGGTCGAGCGCTTCACCGGGGGCGACGCCGGCGCGATCCTCTACCTCGGCACCATCCAGATCGCGCTCGCCTATCAGCTCTTCACCCGCGGCCTCGCGCACCTGCCCGCGCTCGAGGTCTCGCTGCTCGTGCTGCTCGAGCCGGTGCTCAATCCGGTCTGGACCTGGTGGCTCCACGGCGAGCGGCCGAGCGGTCTCGCGATCGTCGGCGGCACCGTCCTGATCGGCGCGATCCTCGCGCGCGCGGTCGTCGACCGGCGCGCGGCCGCGCCGGAAGCTAGAGCGAGATCGAGCCCTTGCGGAAGTCGGATGGGGCGAGGCGGGCGTTGATCAGGACGGCGCGGCCGGCGTTGGCCTGGCGGCGCGCCTCGGCGAAGGTCTCGCCGATCGCGCCGGCGCGGTCGAGCAGCAGGCCGACGCCGCCCAGCGCCTCCGCGGCGCAGGTGGTAGTCGGTCGCCGCGAGCACGGTGCCGACGTCGTCGCCGAGGATCTCGATCTGGTCGCGCGCGATCTGCCCCCAGGCGGCGTCGTTGCCGACCAGGCCGATCACCGGCAGGCCGTGGCGGACGAAGGTGTCGTACTCCATCAGGCTGTAGGCCGCCGAGCCGTCGCCCCAGAGCACCCAGACCTCGGCGTCGCGCCGGGCCATGCGGGCGCCCAGCGCGAAGCCGCCGCCGACGCCCAGCGTGCCGAAGGCGCCCGGGTCGAGCCAGGAGAGCGGCGAGCGGGGGCGCACCGTGTAGGCGGCGGTGCCGACGAAGTCGCCGCCGTCGGCCACCAGCACCGCGCGCTCGTCGAGGAAGGCGTCGAGCTCGGTGAGCAGGCGCAGCGGGTTCACGCCGCCCGTGCCCGGGTCCTCGGCGCGCTTCGCGATCTCGGCCTCGCGCTCGTCGTCGCGCGCGCGCAGGGTGTCGAGCCAGCCGCCCCAGGCCGCGCGGGCTTCCATCCGCTCGGCGAGGGCGCGCACGAAGAGCGCCGCGTCGCCCAGCGAGCCGATGTCGGGCCGCCGGTTGAGGACGAGATCGGCGCGGCTCCGGTTGGCGGCGACCAGCGTCGCGCGGCGGGGGATCGAGCGGCCGTAGTCGAGCCGGAAGTCGCAGGGGACGCCGGCGAGCAGCACGCAGTCGGCTTCGCGCAGCGCCTCCTTGCGGCGGTGGCGAAGGAGCAGCGGGTGGCGTGCGCCGAGCAGCCCGCGCGCGCCGCCCGAGAGGTAGACGGGGATGCCGAGCCGCTCGAGCGCGGCGGCGAGCTCCCCCACCTCGGCGGCGGCGAGCGTCGCCTGGCTGCCGACCACCGCCACGGGGCGGGCGGCCCGCGCGAGCGCCCGCGCCGCGCGGCGCACCGCCCAGGCGTCCGGCGGCGGCGCCGGCGCCGCGAGCGGAGCGGCGGCCGGCGCGTCGCTCGCGCGGAAGATCCGGCGCAGGTGCTGGCGGAGATAGAGCCGTTCGAGGCGCTTGCCGAGACCGGGCGCCTTCTCTCCCGGCTTCGGTTCGATCCCGTACCACTCGCGCGCGACCGCCTCCGGGAAGAGCAGGTCGACCGGGCACTCGACGAAGACCGGACCGGGCACGCCCTCGCGCGCGATCCAGAGCGCGCGCTCGACCAGCGGCGCGAGCTCGCCGACCGTCGCCGCGCTCGCCTGCCACTTGACGAGCGGCGCTGCGAGCGCCTGCTGGTCGATGTCCTGGAGCGAGCCCCGCCCCTTGAGCACGGTCGCGGTGGCGCCGCCGAGCAGGACGACCGGCGACTGCGCCATGCGCGCGTTCTGCAGCGCGGTGACGCTGTTGGTGATTCCCGGGCCCGGCGGTGACGGCGGCCACGCCGGGGCGCCCGGTCAGGCGCGCGGTGGCGTCGGCGGCGAACACCGCGTCGGCCTCGTGGCGGACGTCGACGACGGCGAGGCCGCGCGCCTTCGCCGCCACCAGGATCGGCGAGATGTGCCCGCCGCAGAGCGTGAAGAGGGTCTCGACGCCGTGCCGCGCGAGGGCTGCCGCGACCCGCTCTCCGCCGTGCGCGGGCGGGTCGCTCACTCCGTCTCCTTCGGCTCCAGCACGTGGCGCGCGGGAACCGCGCAGCGGAAGACTGCGGTCAGGACCTCGTCGCCGCCCCGGCGCACCCAGGCGCGCACGGTGGCGCGGCGGCCGTTGCGCATCTCGAGCAGGGCCTCGGCGCGCAGCGTTTCGCCCACCGCCACCGGCATCAGGAACTTGACCTCTGCGGCGGCGAGCACCACGGTCGGTTCGTCGACCGCCAGCATCGCGGCATGGTCGGCGAGACCGAAGACGAAGCCGCCGTGGACCAGGCCGCGGCCGTCCGCGGCGGTTTCCGGGGGCGCTTCCATCTCGACCGCGGCGAATCCGGGGTAGAGCTCGACCGGCCGCCCGCAGAGGCGGTGCGAGATCGCTTCGTGCGTATGAACACGCAGGGTCAAGCGGATCGGGCCCCGGGATGCATCGTGTGAAAGCGTTTCACGACCGCGCCGGGGCCGCAAGGCGCAGCGCGCGGGAAGCCGGGATCAGGGCACGCGCTCGAGGGCGCGGTCGAGCCGGTTCCCGATCTCCACCAGCTCCGCCTCGGTCGCGGTGAAGGGCGGCGCGATCATGACCAGGTCGCCGCGCGTCCCGTCCACGTTGCCGGCGTTCGGCCAGACGATCAGCCCCTCGTCGAAGGCCGCCGCGGCGAGCCGCTCGGCGACCTTCTCGGCGCGCGCGAAGGGTGCGCGGGTCTCGCGGTCGGCGACCAGCTCGACGGCGGCGAGCAGCCCCTTGCCCCGGATGTCGCCGACGTGGCGATGGCGCTTCAGGCGCGCCAGCGAGGCGAAGAGGGGGTCCTCGAGCGCCGCCGCCCGCTCGACCAGCCGGTCGCGCTTCATCCGGCGGACGACGGCGAGACCGGCGGCGCAGAGCGCAGGGTGGTGCGAATAGGTCTGGGCGTGGCGGAAGGCGCCGCTGCCGCCGGCGATCGTGTCGACCACCGCGCGCGAGGCGACCACCGCGGAGAGCGGCACCGCACCGGCGTTCAGCCCCTTGCCGAGCACCAGGATGTCGGGGACGACGCCGAAGTGCTCGAACGCGAACCAGCGGCCGGTGCGGCCCATGCCGCACATCACCTCGTCGGCGATCCAGAGCAGGCCGTGGCGCTGGCAGGACTCGACGATCCGCCGCCAGTAGGCGCGCGAAGGCACCACCGCGCCCGAGGAGGAGCCGCCGATCGGCTCCGCCAGGAAGGCCGCGACACTCTCCGGCCCCTGGCGGGCGAGCTCGATCTCGAGCGCCTCGCCGGTCGAGCCGGGCCCCGCCGGCTGGCGGAAGGGATCGGGCGCCGGGATGCGCGGCAGGTCGAGCAGGAGCGGCCCGTAGGCCTCCCGGTAGGCTTCGCGCCCCGACAGCGAGAGCGCGGCCAGGGTGTTGCCGTGGTAGGAGGGGACGCGCGACACGATCTTCCACCGCTGCTGCCGCCCGCGCTCGACCTGGACCTGACGCGCGAGCTTGACCGCCGCCTCGATCGCCTCCGAGCCGCTGGCGAGGAAGTAGACGTAGCGCAGCGGCTCGGGCAGCACCTCGGCGAGCTCGGCCGCCAGCTCCTCGCAGGCGGCGGTGGTGAACTGCGTGCCGTTCACGTAGCCCAGGCGGCGGATCTCCCCGGCGACCGCGTCCGCGACCTCCGCGAGATCGTGGCCGAGGTTGGCGACGACGGCGCCGCCGGAAGCGTCCAGGTAGCGGCGGCCTTCCGCGTCGACGATCCAGCTCCCCTCGGCGTGCGCGGCGAGCGGGAAGGCGCGGTCGAGCCGGCGGTAGAAGACGTTCGACTCGGGATAGCGATGGGCCATGGTCAGAACGGTCCCCAGCGCACGGCGTGCGCGATGGCGAGGAAGAGGAGACCGAGGCCGAGCCAGATCGCCTGCAACGGCGCCATGAAGCGCGCCCACCGCGTCCACGGCACGTTGATCAGCGCCAGGCCGGCCATGAAGTAGCCCGAGGTCGGCGCGAAGACGTTCGAGAAGCCGTCGCCGAACTGGTAGGCGAGCACGCTGGTCTGCCGCGTGATGCCGACGAGGTCGGCGAGCGGCACCAGGATCGGCAGCGCGAGCGCCGCCTGGCCCGAACCCGAGGGGACGAGGTAGGAGAGCGCCACCTGCACGCCGTAGATGCCGAAGACCGTGGCGCCCGCGGGCAGTCCGGCGACCGCGCCCGAGAGGGCATGGAGCACGCCGTCGGTGGCGCGCGCGCCGTCGAGCACGACCAGCACTCCGCGCGCGAGCCCGACCACCAGGGCGGCGCCCGCCAGCGAGGCGGCGCCGGCGATGAAGCTCTCGCAGGTGCCGTCGGCGCCCAGTCCGCCCGCGACGCCGGCGACCACCGCGAGCAGGACGAAGAGTCCCGACAGCTCGGTCAACCCCCACTGCCAGCGCAACGCGCCCGCCACCACCGCGACCAGCGCCAGGCCGAGCGCGAGGAGCACCGCGGCGCGCCGGCGGTCGAGAGCGGGTGGCGCTCCGGCGGCCGCCGGCGACGCGCTCGCCGGCAGGCCCGCCGACTCGACCACCCGGTGGCGGCGGGCGGCCCAACCCACGTAGAGGACCGTGGCGAGCGTGAGCGTCGCCCAGACGATCATCCGGTAGCCGATGCCGGAGAAGAGCGGCAGTCCGGCGATCCCCTGGCCGACACCGACCGTGAACGGGTTGAGGAACGCCCCCGCGAATCCCGCGCCGGCCCCGGCGAGCGCGATGGCGCCGCCGATCACCTCGTCGTAGCCGAGCCGGCGCGCGAGCAGCACGAGGGCGGGCAGGAAGGGCAGGGTCTCCTCCGCCATCCCCATGGTCGCGCCGCCCAGCGAGAAGAGCACGATCAGGGCGGGCAGCACCCGTTCCGCGCGCCCGCCCACACCGGAGACCACCGCACCGATGCCGGCCTCTAGCGCGCCAGTCTGCTGCAGGACGCCGAAGGTGCCGCCGATCAGCAGGATGTAGAAGACGATCGGCGCGGTCGCCGCCAGGCCGCGCGGAAAGGCGAGGACGACCTCGACCGGACCGGCCGGCTGGCGCTCCAGCTCGGCGTAGCTCGAGGGGACGACCAGCGTGCGCCCGCCCTCGGCGGTCCGCTCGTACTTCCCCGCCGGCAGCACCCAGGTGGCGAGCGCGGTCGCGACGATCAACCCGGCGAGCAGCGCGTAACTGTGCGGGACGCGCAGGCGCAAGCTCAGGCTCCGGCGCAGAACCCGACGGCGAGCACCGCGAAGAGCCGGGCCGCCGCCTCGATCTCGGCGACCGGGATCGCCTCGGCCGGCGCGTGCGCGAGGGCGAGGTCGCCGGGGCCGAGCACGATCGTCGGCACGTTCCCGAATCCGGCGATCAGGGCGCCGTCGGTCCAGGCCGGGAACGAGGTGAACTCGCCGCGCTCGCCGAGCACCCGCTCGCGCGCCGCGGCGGCAGCCTGCGCCAGCGGATGGTCGGGCGGCGTGTCGAGCGCGACGTGGGCCATCGTCGCCATGCCGCCGGGCATCCGCCCGACCCGCGAGGTGAGGCCGGGCATCGCGGCCTCGACTTCGTGCAGCAGGTCGACCAGCTCGCCCACCACCCGCTCGTAGCTCTCCTCCGGCACCGTGCGGCGGTCGAGCGCCAGTCGGCAGCGCGCCGCCACGGTCGAGGGCTGGTCGCCGCCCGCGACGGTGCCGAAGTTGAGCGTCGGCGGTCCGAGCCGCGGGTGGGCGCGCGCCGCGAGGCGGGGCTGGAGACGGGCCTCGACCAGCGCGACGAAGCGGGCCGCGGCGACGATCGCGTTGATCCCCCGCTCCGGCGTGCCGCCGTGCGCGGCGCGGCCGGTGAACTCCACCTGCAGCCACTCGAGCCCCTTGTGGCCGAGGGCGATCCGGTTGCCGGTCGGTTCCCCCACCACGGCGCCGTCCGCGGCGAGCCCCGAGCGGATCAGGTGCTCCGCGCCGATCGACTCCATCTCCTCGTCGGCCACCGCGGCGAGCGTCACCTCGCCCGCGGGCAGCGCGCCGTCGAGCGCGACGAGCGCCGCGGCCATCGCCGCCAGCGGACCCTTCATGTCGACCGATCCGCGCCCGCGCAGCCAGCCGTCGACCACCGCGCCGGAGAAGCCGTGGCCGGCGCCGTCGGCGTTGATCGGCACGGTGTCGGTGTGGCCGCAGAGGATCAGATGGCGGCCGGGACGCGGGCCGCGCACGGTGCAGAGCAGGTTGGGACGGCCGGGCGCCGCCTCGTCGAGGCGGGGCGCCAGGCCGCGCGCTTCGAGCCAGAGCGCGAGCGCCCGCGCGACGCCCTCCTCCTGCCGCTCGAGACCGGGATGGCTGGGAATGCGGACGAGGTCCGCCGCGAGCGCGACCGCGGCGGCTCCGTCGACGCGCGCGAGGGCGGCCGAGGTCGAATCGCTGGGAGCCATGGGCTGCGCGGAGTCTAGTCGAACTCGAACCCGCCCGACCGCGCGCTACGCCGCGTGGGCGCCGTGCCCGCGGTGCGTCCTGTGCTCGGCGGCGAAGCGGACCAGGAAGCCGCCCAGAGCGACCAGCAGCAGGGCGGGGCCGAGCAGGGCCGCGATCAGGAAACAGGCGGTCCCGACGCCCGCGAGCAGCGCGCCTCCCACGCCGACTCCGAGGTGCGCCCGCGCGAGGCCTTCGAACAGGTCGTGCAGCTCCGCGAACAGTCCGATCCCGAAGAGCGCGCCGCCGGCGAGCCAGACGAAGCTCCGCCAGGAACGCCAGGCGTGGACGAAGACGAGAACGAGGGCGACGGCGGCGAGGTACGCCAGCAGCAGGCCGGGAGAGTTGTCCTGGATCCCGAAGCCGAGGGCGCCGAGCGCCAGGATCGCGCTCGAGCCCAGCAGGAGCAGGCTCCGCTCCCGGTCCTGCCGGTTCGGGGAGATGAAGATCATCGCGGCCTCCGATCCGGGAGAGACGGTACCCGGCTTCAGTGTACTCCCTTGCCCGGCGCCCGCGCAGGCCGGGGGTCGCGCCGCCGGCTTCGGGTGGCGTTCGCCGAGCCCGGCCCGATCCCCGCAGCGGCGACGCTCAGGAGCGCCGCGCGCCGCCCGAATCGGCAGGCGCGGCGACGACGCGGTCCCAGATCGAGATGTCGGGCGGGCCGGCGAGGAAGTCCGCGGCGCGCCGGATGAAATCGACCAGGTGCGGCGTCTCGCGGTGGGAGCCGAGATAGGCGGCGCGCGAGGTCCAGCTCTCCTGGAGCAGGATCTGCGCCGGGTCGTCGGGCCTCGAGAGGATCACGATGCCCAGGCAGTCGGGCTCGCGCTCGACGACCAGCGCGACGAGCGCCGCGATCTCGCGTCGCGCGGTCTCCTCGCGGCCGGGCTGGGCGCGATAGTGGACGAGGACGACGACCGGCTCGTTGTGCATGACACCTCCCCAGCTGCCCCGGGTTCGGGTCCGGTAGTCTACGCGCTCGCCGGCTCTGGAGAGAGGTGATTGCAGGGTTCGTTTCTGCTACCCTGAAACGGACCCGCCCGGAGAGATGCGCTCGGCGAAGCCCGGGCGGCGACCTGGAGGGAAACCATGTATTTCGACCATCGCCTCACGGTCGCGACATTCGCGGCCCTGGCAGTGCTGTGCGCGCTGGTCATGGCCCAGACCGGGAACCTGGTCCCCAACGGAAGATTCGATCTCGCGGACGGAGTGAGCGGCTGGACCGTGGCCTTTCCGACCAGCAGCTCGCTCACCTTCGACGGATCGCTCGACCGGGACGACTGCGTCGGGTCGGGCGTCGCTCTGGCCTCCGGTGATCCTTCCTCCGACTTCGCATCCGTGCTGTTCAGTATCTGCCTGGGAGCGGTCTCCCCATCCGAGAGCTTCCGCATGTCGGGTGACTTCCGGTTCGAGAGCAGCATCTACGCTGCCCGTTCGAATCTGACGCTCGGCTTCTTCGACGACGCGGATTGCGGGGGCGCCGACATCGACGACCATTTCGCTGGTTACGCGGAGAGCAGCGTCGCGGGCTGGCAGCACGTCGAAGGGGGGCCCTTCACGCCGCCTCCGACGGTCCAGAGCGCACAGCTGAGAGTCTTCCTAACCCAGATCGTCGGCGCTGAACCGGCCATCTCGGTGCAGTTCGACGAGATCCGCGTCACGCGCACCGACTGGATCTTCGCCGAGGACTTCGAGGTCGGCGAAACCTGCCGCTGGAGCCTGGCCCCCCTCTGAGCCCGGCGGCGAGTCGGGGATCGAGTTCCCGATCGGGACGCCGGAGCTCGGTGGCCTCTGGCCCGGGCCTCAGCCGACCCCGGCGTGGGCGGCGCCGATCGCGCGGGCCAGGGCCTCGCGGATCGGGGTGTAGCGGACGCCGAGCTCGCGTACCGCCTTGCCGCCGTCGACCCGTGTGCCGTGCTTCATCGTGCGCATCTGGTCGACGGCCATGCCCCAGAGCGGCGGCTGTCCGGTCAGGTCGGCGAGCAAGGTCATCGCCGCGGCGGCCGGCATCACCAGCGGGCCGGGCATGTGCAGGCGGGGCAGGCGCTCGCCCGAGGCCTCGGAGATCTGCCGGTTGAGCTCACCCCAGGTGAGGTTCTCCGCCACCGCGAAGTAGCGCTCGCCCTCGTTGCCCTCCTTCTCGGCCGCGCGCACGACGATCTCCGCGGCGTCGTCGACAAAGACGAAGGGGAAGACGTACTGCTCGAGGAGGGTGGCCGGCAGCTTGTGCTCGACCAGCGCCCGCACGTAATCCCCCGAGGGCTTCGGGTCCTCCTCGCCCACCACCGCCCCGGGATAGACCGCCACGAGGGGCAGCCCGCGGGTGCGGCGCAGCTCCCAGGCGAGCTCGTCCGCCGCGTGCTTCGATTCGGCGTACCGGCTGAAGCGCCGCGGGCCCTCGGGGACCCCCTCGGCGAGGGGCTGCACATCAGGCTCGCCGTAGACGATGAACGAGCTGACGTGCACGACCTTTCGGACCCCCGCCTCGAGCGCGGCCTCGAGCGCCGCCTTGGTGCCGTCGACGTTGACCCTCCAGTACTCGGCGGGCTTCGGCGTCCAGAAGTCGTAGAGGGCGGCGAGGTGGAAGACCCAGTCGACGCCCTCCATCGCCGGAAGCAGCAGCGTGCGATCGTCGATCTCGCCCTGCACGGCTTCGACGTCCAGGCCCGAGAGCACTGCGGCCTTCTCCGGCCGGTGGACCAGACAGCGCACCTGATGGCCGCCCTGCACAAGGCGGCGCACGACCCGCGACCCGATGAACCCGGTCGCTCCCGTGACGAAGCACCTCATGGGCTTGCCTCCTTTCTCTCCAGAGTGCGCGCACCGCCCGCGAAGTGCAACACCCAGAAGAACGCGCCAGAAACCCTTCTCAAGCAGCGGGAGGACAGAGAGGAACGAGAAGCAAAAGCTCCATAGAAGGGTCCGAGGCGGGCCTCGCGGTGGCGGGTCGATGAAGCGACCGATGCACCCGGGCCTGCGCCTTTCCTTCTCTGGAGCTTTTCGCCGCCGCGGCCGAGGACGCCGAGGGGGAAGTGTCCAGTCCGGGTGAGGCGCCTGATCCCGGGCCTGTCCGGGGCCGCACCCGAAAGGTGCCTGTCCCCGAATCCCAAAGCAAAAGCTCCAGAGAAGGAGCCGCGCCGGGCCTGGCGGCGGCCGGTCGATCGGGCGACCTGCGGTCCCGGGCCTGCACCTCTCCTTCTCTGGAGCAGTTCGCCGCCGCGCCCCGGGACGCCGGGGCGAAGCGATCCTGGGGGTGGAACCGGTGCCTGTCCCCGAAACCCGGTCCCCGCGATCGTTCAGTCCATGGTGGGCGCCTCGCCGGCCTTCCAGAGGTTGATGCTCCAGCTGCCGGCGTAGTCGGGCAGGTCGCCGTCGTTGAACTTGAAGCGCCAGGCCCAGGGGTCGATGCCCTGCGGTCCGCGCCAGCCCCACGGATCGATCGCGGCGAGCTCCTTGCCCAGCTCGAAGAAGTCGGCGCGCGAGTAGTCGAGCTCCCAGGACGCGCGGTAGCTGAGGTTCCTGTGACGGAAGACGGCGATGTGCAGGTGTTCACCCGAGGACGCGCCGGTGGTGCCGACCTCGCCGAGCACCGTGCCCGCCACCACCGCGTCCCCCCTCCGCACGCGGGTGTCGGACATGTGGGCGTAGTAGGTGGTGAACTGCTCGCTGTAGCGGCCGCTGCCGATCGAGTGGCGCACGAAGACCTCGCGCTGGTGGGGATCGCCGCCCACCGGCGCCCACATCAGGGCGTAGCGGGGCACGGCCGCGGCCACCCTGCCCGCCGCGACCGCGACCACGTCGCGGTCGCTCTCGACCAGGATGTCCGCCGCCGCCTCGTCGACCCCACCGATAACCTCGTGATCGTCGGGGCCGCCCGGGTCGTAGCACTTCTGGATGCCGTTGAGATCGATGTAGTGCGCCAGCGGATGGGCGGCGTTCGGCGTCTGGCCGAAGTCGCTGACGTCGATCGGCTTGTGGAACGGGTCGTGATTGAACGACTGTGCGCTCGCCTGCGAGATGGCCTCCGGTGTAAGGGCGCGAGAAGACCGGCAGGGCCACCGGCGCGGCCGTGAAGACGCAGTCGGTTCGCCCCGCCGCGGCGGCGAGGGCCGCGTCGAAGGGCGCCCCGCCGTTGCCCGGATGGAGCCCCACGTAGCCGCCGGCGCAGGTGGCCAGGACGTTGTTCGGCCCGGCCAGCGAGTAGAGGCCGGCGCGCTCGACGATCAGGTCGGGATCGCTGTCGAGCATGACCTGACAGGGGTCGCTCGCGGCGCCCTGCGGCAGCAGGCCGAAGCCGCCCGAGACCGGGTCGCGCACGCTGCAGTAGCGGCCGTAGCCGGCGGGCACCGGGATCGTCGCGTAGATCGAAGTCGGCTCCGCCAGCCCGTCGTCCTCGAAGTCCTCGTGCCAGATCCGGTCGGTCACGATCGCCGCCAGCACCGGCGCGATCGGACCGAGGTTCCAGTCGGCGCCGCCCCAGTGGCCCTCCGGGTGGCGATTCGTCTCGGAGAGCAGCAGCACATTGCCGCGGTAGAAGATCGCGTCCTCGAGGGTGTCGCCCACGACCAGGCGCTCCTCCTCCGAGCCGACGTCGCTGTGGCCCATCCCCGGGTAGGCGTAGAAGGCGATGCCGTCGGTCGAGAACCCGGTCCCCATCAGGGCGTCGTCGCCGCCGTCCGGACGCAAGCGGGCGAGCGCCACGTCCCTGGGACCCCAGAATGGCAGCGTCGGCGGCGCTGTTCTCGTGCGTGCCGGCGAGGTAGAAGCTGCCGTCGGCACGCATCAGGAGGCGCCGCAGCCAGGTCGCGCCCGGCTCGCGCGGCGGCGTGCCGAGGCCGAACTCCGAGAAGCGGAGGCTGCGCCGGCCGGTGCCGTTGAAGGTGCCGTCCAGCACGCCCCCGTCGCCGACGGCCACCAGCGCGCCGCCGGGGGTCACGCTGAGCCCGGTCGTGTTGGCGGCGACCACCAGGCGCTGGCGCGCGGCGTCGTAGGCGACGTCCACGACCGCGGGCGTGGTGAGGACCGAAGCGTCGTCGATGACGACCTTACCGTCGAAGGAGAAGCCGAAGTCGGGGCTGCCGTCGTCGTCGAGCCGCGCCAGGGCGTAAGCGACGTCCCCGGTCGAGGGCGTGTTGGCCGTGCCGGCCAGCACGATGCGCTGGTCGGGCAGGATCAGCAGCCGCTCGCAGACGTCGTTGTCGCTTCCCGCGCCGTTGAAGTCGATCTCGCGGTAGCCGCTGCCGTTGAAGCTCGTGTCGAGCGAGCCGTTCGAGAGGAAGCGCATGACCAGCATGTTCCGCTCGCTCCCCCGCTCGACGAAGCCGCAGGCGAGGACGCGCCGGTCGGGGTAGATCGCGACGTCCGAGAAGCGGGTCTCGCTGCCGAGGAAGCCGACCAGGTTCTCGAGCGTGAACCTGCCGTTCGAGGAGAAGGAGTTGTCGTAGGCGCCGTCGGCCGCGGCCAGGCGCACCACGAAAGCCGCATCCGGCCCGGCGGTGCTGGCGTGGCCGACGATCACCGGCCGCGAGAACGCGTCGACGTCCATCGCCAGGCAGTGGTCGTCCTGCCCCCCGCCCAGGTCGAGCGCGACCCGGCGCGTGGCCTCGAGCTCGCCGGTGAACTCCATGTCGAGCGTGCGGGCGTTCTGGAAGTGACGGGTGACGGCGCAGTCGAGGTTCAAGTCGATCGTGGCGTCCTTCCACTGGGTCAGCGTCAGCACCCGATTGAGCGGGTCCGCGGCGACGGCGTAGGCCGAGACGCCGCCGTCGATGACCCGGGTGATCTCGACGAACGACCCGTTCGATCCGGAGGGCCCGAAATCCCACCAGCGCGATCCGGTCCCCGGCTGGGCGAGCGCCGGGACGGTCAGCAGGGCCGCGATCAGCCAGGCGGCGCCGATCACCGGGGCGAGCGGACGCCGGCGGCTCAAGTGCGCGGACGAACGGACAGCCCGGTGCAGACTCAGTGTGGATCGGCTCATCGGATTCCCCCTCGAAGGGGAGAACGGGGAACCACGCGACCGCATGACAGGCTCCGGGCCTCGCCGCCCACCGGTCCTCTCGGCGCGGGGTAGGATCCCCGCCACATGCCCGCGACGAAGCCGGATTCCGCGCCCGAGCTGGCGCGGGAGCTCTCCGCCTGGGACGGCACGCTTATCACCGTCGGGGCGGTGATCGGCACCGGAATCTTCCTGGTGTCGAGCGACATCGCGAAGGCGGCACCGCACGCAGGGCTGCTGCTGCTGGTCTGGCTGGTGGGCGGCCTGCTCTCGATCGCCGGGGCGCTCACCTACGCCGAGCTCGGGGCGATGTATCCCGGCGCCGGCGGGATCTACGTCTACCTGCGCGAGGCCTACGGTCCGCTCACCGGGTTCCTCTACGGCTGGGCCTGCTTCCTGGTCATCATGTCGGGGGGGATCGCGGCGGTCGCGGTCGGCTTCGGCGAATACCTCGGCGCGTTCTTCCCGGGCCTGGGCACCGGCAACCTGCTGGCGGAGCGGGACGTCTTCGGGTTCGCCTGGAAGCTCACCGCCGGCCAGCTCACCGCGGCGGTCGCCATCCTCGTCCTGACCTTCGTCAACCATCTGGGGCTGCGGGCGGGAGCCACGGCCCAGAACGCGCTCACCTGGCTCAAGGTCGGCGCCGTCCTCGCCTTCGTCCTCTTCGGCTTCCTGCTGCCGATCAAGGCCTCTTCGCCCTGGCTCGCGCCGCTGCCGGCGACCGGCCTCGCCGCCGCGTTCGGCGTCGCCATGATCGCCGCGCTCTGGACCTACGACGGCTGGTACGGGCTCACCTTCTCCGCCGGCGAGATGAAGCGTCCCGAGCGCGATCTGCCGCTCGGGCTGATCGGCGGCACGGCGCTGGTCACCCTGCTCTACGTCCTGCTCAACCTGGTTTACCTGCGCGCGCTGCCGATCGACGCGATCGCCGCGTCGCCGCGCGTCGCCGAAGCCGCCGCCGCGGCGCTGTTCGGCCCACGCGGCGCGCAGCTGCTGGCGGCCGCCGTGCTGGTCTCGACCTTCGGCTGCCTCGCCGCGACGATCCTCTACAGCTCGCGCGTCTATCCGCCGATGGCCCAGGACGGCCTCTTCTTCCGGTCGCTGGCGCGCATCGACCCGAAGACCCGCGTGCCGACCCGCTCCCTCTGGGCGCAGTCGCTCTGGTCGGTGCTGCTCACCCTGAGCGGGACCTACGCCCAGCTCTACACCTACACGGTCTTCGCAGCGGTCGTCTTCCACGTCGGCACCGGCGCCGCGGTCTTCGTGCTGCGCCGCAAGTATCCGGACCGCCCGCGCCCCTACCGGGTCTGGGGCCACCCGTGGGTCCCGCTCGCCTTCATCGGCGCGTCGCTGCTGCTCGTAATCAACACCGTCTGGGAACGCCCGGTCGAGTCCCTCGCCGGACTGCTGCTGCTCGCCCTCGGCCTGCCCGCCTACTTCTACTGGCGACGGCAACAAGTCCAGGGGTGATTCGCAGCGATTCGAGAGAACGACGAGACAAAGAGCAGAGAGAAGCAGAAGCAGAACAGAAGAGAGCAGAAGCCAAGAAGAAAAAGCCCATAGAAGGGAGGAGGCGGGCCTGGCGTCGGCCGGGTCGGGGCGTCGATGGCTCCGCCCCAGACGCGGGTCGCTGACTTCCGGGGCCACCGCATCGCCCGCAACCCCTGCTCCTCGAGCGCCGCAGCTCCGGCAACGGGCGCGCCCTCATCGCATTTCCACGGTCCGAGGTGCCGTCGGCCGCACGACGAGACAACCACGAAGGAGACCGTTTTCCTTCTCTGGTCTTTTCCTTCTCTGGTCTTTTCCTTCTCTGGTCTTTTCCTTCTTTGGTCTTTTCCTTCTTTGGTCTTTTCCTTCTTTGGTCTTCCTTCTTCTCTCTCTCCGTCCCTTCGACCCTCCGCCGTCAGATCCGGCCCGAGATCGACAGGCCGAAGCTGCGGCCCACGGCGCGGTCGGCGGCGTTGTCGGGCGAGGCGTAGTAGCGGTGATCGCCCACGTTGCGCACGAGCAGGCGAAGCTCCAGAGCCTCCGAGAAGCGGTAACCGCCGCCCAGGTCGAAGAGCGTGTAGCCCGGCGGGCGAGCTGGTCGGCCCCGGCTCGTCGTGCTCGAGCGCGGTGAAGACCCGGCCGAAGGCGAAGAACCTGCCGAACGAGTGGCGCAGGGTCACCCAGCCGTTCGGGGCGGCGATGTCGTCGATCGTCGCGCCGCCGTCGGTCTCGCCGTCCGAGACCGCGGCGCCCGCTTCGAGGCTCCAGCCGTGGCCGAAGCCGGTCTGCAGCTCGGCTTCGATCCCCTCGATCGTCGCCTGCCCCCGGTTGCGGAAGAAGAAGTCCGAGCCGGAGCCGTAGCGCTCGATCAGATCCTCGATCTCGTAACGGTAGACGAAGAACCCGAGCGCCGTCCGCCCCGGCTCCAGCGCGTGGCGAGGTCGTACTGCAGGCTGGTCTCGGGATCGAGCTCCGGGTTGCCGGTGACGAAGCCGCGTCCGGACGGCCCGCGGAAGAAGCGGTCGGAGAGCGTCGGCGAGCGGAAGCCGCGCGCCACCTGCGCCGTGGTCGTCCAGCCCGCGAAGGGGCCGGCGGAGAGCGACAGGTTGCCGGAGAGCGCCGAATGCTCGATCGACTGGTCGCCGTAGTACCCGCCGCGGTTCTCCGTGTCGACGAGATCCCCGCGCACGCCGACGCCCAGGCTCCAGCGCTCGGCGAGCGCCCGATTCCACGTCGCGAACGCCCCGCTGTCGACCTGCTCGGCCTCCTCGATCGAGACGGTGCGGTCGACGCGGACGATCGTCGTCTGGTCGTCGGCGTAGCGCACCTGCTCGGTGATCGCCCGGAGGTCGAAACGCGACGCGACGTCGACGCCGAGCTGCAGGTTGCCACCCCCCGCCGCGCGCGACGCGACGAAGCGCAGCGACGCGTCGTCGGCGTCGGTGTCGGAGCGGTCGACGCGGCGGTTCGCGGTGTCGGTGGGCGCCCGGTCGCGGTCGAGCACGATGTGATAGCGCCCGTAGAAGAGCGCCGTCTCGATCGAGTTCCAGGCACCCGCCGGATCGCCGATCCAGGAGGCAGTCAGTCGGTCGGAGTCTTCCAGCGGGTAGTAGCTGCGGATCTGCCGGGAATCGATCGACGCCTTGCCGAGGTCGTCCACTCGCTCGATCGCGAGATTGAGCCGGAGGCGGCCCGACCCCACCGGCGCGACGAAGCGGAGCGCGCCGCCGCTCCCCTGGTAGGAGGAGTTGTAGATCTCCTCTCCGCCGCCGGCTTCGGCGTCGTCGGCCTCGCGGTAGTGGCCCTCGACCAGCAGTCCGGCCGATCCCAGTCCGAACGATGCCGCGGCGAAGGCCGAGCGCTCGTCGAGCGCCCCGCCTGCTCCCTCCGCGCCGTACCGCAAGGCGAAGGGCTCGGCGTCGGGATCGCGGGTGACGGCGTTCAGCACGCCGCCGAAGGCGTCCGAACCATAGACCACCGAGCCCGGGCCGCGCAGGACCTCGACCGAGGCGAGGCTCGCCGGATCGACGAAGGTGGCCGAAGGCCCCGCGCGCCGTTCGGCGGTCACCCGCGCGCCGTCGATCAGGATCAGCGTACGGCCGCGGCCGAGGTTGCGCAGCGCCGGCACCGAGTCGGCGCCGTCGCCGAGCTTCGACGCGCCCGCGACCGACTCGAGCGCCTGGTAGAGCCGTTGCGGCGCCCGCTGCTCGAGCTCCTCGCGGGTGAGCACGGTGGCGGCGCTGCCCGGCAGCAGCTCGAGCGAGGGGGCGACGCCCGAGACGACCGTCACCGCCTCGCGGACCACTTCGAGCAACCGGAGCTCGGTCGCGCCGAGGTCGATCACCTCGAGCGGCGCCGCGATCACCCCTTCCGGAGAGGTGGCGACGATCGCGAACGGCGGCGTCGGCGGCGGTTCGAGGCGGAAGCGCCCTTCGGCGTCGCACAGGGCGGCGAGCGGGCGGCCGACCACGGCCACCGAGTAGCCCGCGGCCGGGGCGCCGTCGGAGGTGGCCAGCCTCGCCTCCCAGGCCGCGAACAGCGGGCTGGTACCAGCAAAGAGAGCGCAGAGCAGAACCCTGCGAAGGAAACGGATCATCGAACGAAGCTCCTCGATCGAACGCAACTGGATTCGGCCGCGGCGCGCACGGCGCACCGCGGGGCGGAGTCGGCGGGAGGCGCACCTCGCGTGCGCCCGCGCTCACTCGTTCCGGCGCGTCGAGAGAAGGAGAATGGGACGATCGAGACTCGGTGCGGCCGGCCGCGGCGCCCGGGCGCCGGCGGCCGGCGCCGGAGCGAACCGTGGCGGATCGCGCGGCGCCAGGTCGACACGCCCCGAGCTCGCTGCCGCCGGCAGGAGGAGGGGGCCGCCGGGCGCCAGCGCCGCCGAGAGCGACTCCGGCGCGGGCAGCGCGGCCTCGCGCTCGCGCCAACCGGAACCGTCGCGGGAGCCCTCGCTCCAGTAGAGCGTCGGGCGGCCGTCCGCGCGAGCCGCTTCGCCCGGGACGAGCGACCGGCCGGGACGAACCGGAGGCCGAGGCTGCCGCCCCGCGCCGGCCGGCGGCGACGATGCGCAGGGTGACCGGTACCTCGATCGAGCGCTCCTCGCGCTCGTCGCCGACCCGCAGCAGCAGGCGCCCGTTCTCGGTCGGCAGATCGGGAACCCGGACCTCGACGCTGCGCCGGGTGAGATCGAGGTGCGGCGTCAGGCGGACGGGATAAGTGAGACCGCCATCGACCGAGAGGAAGACCTCCCACTCCTCGAGGTCCGCCGCGCGCCCGAAGCCGGGTCCGGGCCTCCAGGCGAGCGTCACGCTCTCCCCCGCCGTCCAGACCGCGCCGGCGCCGGGCTCGACCAGTCGGATCGGCGCCGCATTCGCGGCGACCGGTTCGATCGACGGCGCTCCCGCCGCGGCTACCGGCGCCGGCAGCCAGGAGGCCGCACAGACGAGCGCGCAAGAGAAGAGGGCCCGGTGGATCACCGGGCCCCATTCTCTACCAAAGCTGGCTCCCGGCGGCGGTCGCCGCAGGGGGGCCCTCCGCTCACTCTTCGGCCATGTGGGAGTAAGGCACCTCGACCGGCGGCACGAAGGTCTCCTTGATCGTCCGCTGCGAGGTCCAGCGCATCAGGTTGAGCGAGCGAGCCCGCCTTGTCGTTGGTGCCCGAGGCGCGCGCGCCGCCGAAGGGCTGCTGGCCGACCACCGCGCCGGTCGGCTTGTCGTTGATGTAGAAGTTGCCGGCCGCGTGGCGCAGAGCCTTCGCCATCATCGCGATATCGCGCGCGGTCGCGCGCGAAGATCGCGCCGGTCAGCGCGTAGGGGCTGGTCGCGTCGCAGACGGCGAGAGTGTCGTCGAGCCGGGCGTCCTCGTAGACGTGGACGGTCAGCACCGGCGCGAAGATCTCCTCCTGCATCAGCTTGAAGCGCGGATCGCGGGTCACCACCACCGTCGGCTTCGACGAAGTAGCCGACCGACTTGTCGCCGCTGCCGCCGACCAGCACGTCGGCGTCCGGCGAGGCGTCGGCGAAGGCGATGTACTCGAGCGTCTTGTCGAACGACGGCTCGTCGATGACCGCGCACATGAAGTTGCGGAAGTCGAGCGGCGAGCCCATGCGGATCGCCTCGACCTCGGCCACCAGCCGGTCGCGCACCGCCTTCCAGATCGACGCCGGAACGTAGGCGCGCGAGGCCGCCGAGCACTTCTGCCCCTGGTACTCGAAGGCGCCGCGCGTCAGCGCGACGGCCACCGCCGCCGGGTCCGCCGACGGATGGGCGAAGACGAAGTCCTTGCCGCCGGTCTCGCCGACGATGCGCGGATAGCTCTTGTACTTCGGCAGGTTGCCGGCCATCGTCCGCCACATCGAGTGGAAGGTGTCGGTCGAGCCGGTGAAGTGGATGCCGGCGAACTCGCCGCTCGCGAACACCGGGTTGCCGACGTCGCCGCCGCGCCCGGGCACGAAGTTGATGACGCCCGGCGGCAGGCCCGCCGCCTCGAGCAGCTTGAGGATGTACCAGTTCGACAGGATCGAGGTCGAGGCCGGCTTCCAGAGCACCGTGTTGCCCATCAGCGCCGGCGCGCTCGGCAGGTTGGCGCCGATCGCCGTGAAGTTGAACGGCGTCACCGCGAAGACGAAGCCCTCGAGCGGCCGGTAGTCGACCATGTTCCACATGCCGCGCGAGGAGACCGGCTGGTCCTCGTAGATCTTCTGCGCGAACCAGGGGTTGAAACGGAAGAAATCGATCACCTCGCAGGCGGAGTCGATCTCGGCCTGGAAGACGTTCTTCGACTGCCCGAGCATGGTCGCGGCGTTCAGCGTGTCGCGCCAGGGGCCGGCGAGCAGCTCGGCGGCCTTGAGGAAGATCGCCGCCCGCTCCTCCCAGGGCGTTTCCGACCAGCCGCGCCAGGCCTCGCGCGCGGCGACGATCGCCTTCTCGATCTCCCCTGGGCCGGCCTGGTGGTAGGTGGCGAGCACGCGGCCGTGGTCGTGCGGGCTGATCGAGCGGCCGAGCTTGCCGGTGCGGATCTCCTCGCCGCCGATGACGAGCGGGATGTCGAGCTGCTCGTTCGCCATCGCGGCGAGACGCTGCTTCAGGGACGCGCGCTCCGGCGAGCCGGGCGCGTAAGCCTTCACCGGTTCGTTGACCGGGGGCGGAATGCGGACGATGCCGTTCATCGAGTCTCCTCTCCGAGTTGCTTCACACGCCGGAGCGCCAGGCCGAGCCGGCGATCCAGACGAATCCGAGAATCATGGCGAGTCCGCCGAGCGGCGTCACGGCGCCCAGCCAGCGCGGGGCGCCCAGCGCCAGGGCCGCGACGGTGCCGGCGAACAGCGCGCCGCCGGCGAGCAGCAGCGCGACGGCCCCGGCGGGAATCCCCGCGCCGCGACCGGCGGCCGCGGCCGCCAGCGCCCCCAGCCCGGCGTAAGCGAGGTAACGGGCGGCCGTCTCCCAGAGCTCGAGCGCGCGCGCATCGACCTTCCCGGCCAGGGCGTGGGCTCCGAACGCCCCCAAAGCCACGGCGAGCGCGCACTCGAGCGCCCCCGCGGCGAGGAGTCCGCGCACGGTCAGGCGCCCCCGAGGCGGCGGACGGACGCGACCGCGTCCGCGGGGAGCGCGACCCGGCGGTGGCGGGGCCAGACGCCGAGCCTGCCGGCGCGTTCGAGCCACTCGGCGCGCGGTTTGTCGTTCTCCGCTTCCCGGTGGACGTCGGCGTCGTGCAGCACGAGCGACCGCCCGTCCCAGGAGTGGCAACGTCCGATCCAGAGCTCGGGCCCGGTGGTCTCGACGACCACGGTGATCCCGTGCAGCTCGTGGGTGTCCTGGTGGAAGGTGCCCATCGGCGCGACGGTCAGCCGACCGCCGCGGTCGCGCAGTGCTCGGCGAAGGCCGCGCGCAGGTCGGCGGCGACGTCGAGGGCGTCGCGCCCCTCGATCCGGTGGCGCGGCAGGAACCAGACCAGCTCGCTCCCCTTGAACAGCGCCATCGAGGGCGAGGAGGGCGGGATGTCGCCGAACCGGGCGCGGGCGCGCGCGGTCGCCTCGAGATCCTGGCCGGCGAAGACGGTGCCGAGCCGGTCGGGGCGCGGCCCGCTCTGCAGCGCCAGCCGGACTCCGGGGCGCGCCATGCCGGCGGCGCAGCCGCAGACCGAGTTGACCACCATCAGCGCGGTGCCGCCGCCGTCGTCCAGAAAACGGTCCACGTCGGCGGGCGTCGTCAGTTCCTCGAAGCCGGCCGCGACCAGCTCCTCGCGCATCGGCTTGACCAGCAGGGGACTGTAGGGCATCGAGCTCTCCTAGAGCGGGGGCGCAGGCACGGCGGTGCCTGGCGGATCGTGCTCATTCTAACGAAGCCAGGGCGCGGCTTCTTCCCGCCCCGGGGTGGGCTACTTGCGCAGCTCGGCCAGAATCGGCGCCAGCGCGGCCCTGACCCGCTCCGGCTCGAGGAACTGGAGGCCCATGCCCGAGAGCAGGTTCCGCCCGGAACCGACCGCCGCCTCGGGTTCGAAGCGGTGCACCACCCGCGCCTCGAACCGAAGAGGGGCCACGCCGGGCAGCGGAGTCCGCAGCTCGATGGTCACGATCTCCTGCAGCGCGGCGGGCGACGACGTCGAGACGAACAGCCCGCCGCTCGCGAGATCCCGGTGATAGACCGACAGGAAGGTCGAGCGGTCCGGGAAGTCGACCGGCACCACCCGGGAGCTCGCCGGGGTCGAGGGAGCGGAGCTCGCGGGCGCGGGCGCCGCCACCGCGTCGGGTTCCGGCTCGGTTTCGCCGGAGTCTTGCGGCTCGGCGTCACGCACCGAGACCGCGGTGCCGGCGCGCAGAGGCGGCGCCGCGCTGCGCGCCGCCGCCGGCAGAAGCTCCTCGACCAGCTCCTCCGGCTGCAGGAAACGGATTCCGACCCCTGCCTGGTCGACATGGCGCAGAGCCTGGGCGACGCGGTGGACACGGACCACGCGCCCCTCGGCCATGAAGCCTCTGGCCGGGTCGACGATCTCGACTCTCACCCGCTCCCCGGGCGCGAGGAGGAAGCCCGTACCGAGGAAGACCCCCGTCCGCGAGATGTTCACGGTGAAGCCGGAGTGCGCCTGCGCTTCGCCCTGCCTCCAGAAGCGAACCTCGATGCGGCGCGGATAGCGCGGGTGAATTCGACGCTCGGACACGAATCCCATAGTCGTTCCTACCTCAACGGACGGCCCGGCAATTGGTTGCAGCCTAGCGCAGGAAGGCCGGCAACAGGGCCGGAGCCGGCCCGAGCCCGGAATCCGCGGCCGGCCGCCGGCGCCCGGTCGGCAGCTCGTCGTCCGGGGCCAGGTCCAGCGCATAGTCGAGCGGATCGACGGCCTCCCACTCTCCGGAAGGGCGGTGGCGGCGGATTTCGTAGTGCAGGTGAGGAGCCGGCGTCCAGCCGGTCTCCCCCACCGTCGCCAGCCGGTCCCCCGCCGCGACCCGCTGTCCGGCGCGCACCAGCAGCTCCTCGCAATGGCCGTAGAGGGTGAGGAACCGATCGCCGTGGCGGACGACCACCATGCGCCCCATCCGCCACCAGTCGGAACGCCGGTCGGCCTCGACCGGACCGGCGAACGTCACCACGCCGGCCGTGGGCGCGAGGACGGGCGTGCCGATCGGCGCGGCCAGGTCGAGCCCGGCGTGCAGCTCGAGCTCGCGGGTGAACAGGCTCCGGCGCGGGCCGAAGCCGCTCGTCAGGACCCAGGTGGAGCCGGCGAGCGGCGTGCGCGCCGGCACTGTGGCGACCAGGTCGGGATGGCTCCCCTCGAACGCGGCGACGGCATCCAGGCGCTGCCGCGCGAGATCGAGATCGCGCGCCAGCGCAGCCTCCAGCCGGTTGCCGTGGGTGATGGTCGAGGCGAAGATCGAGTCCGGCGCCGCGACGGCGGCGTGGTAGGTGGCGGGGCGGGCGGCCGCCGCGTCGGGGATCTCGTAGATCGTCAGGATCCGCTCGAGCCGCCCGGAGATCGACGCACCCCGCCGCCGCAGCTCCTCGAGCCGGTCGACCAGCGCCTGCATGCGCTCGCCGAGCTGCAGCCGCCGGGTCGCCTGCACGGCGTACTCGCGCGACAGCAGGAGGCTCGAGAGGGTCGACGGGGCGGTCGCCAGGCCGGCGA
This sequence comes from uncultured Acidobacteriota bacterium, assembly GCA_963803995.1. GTDB lineage: Bacteria > Acidobacteriota > Thermoanaerobaculia > Multivoradales > JAGPDF01 > JACTMI01. The sequence goes on along the minus strand of CAWDOT010000012.1, from coordinate 152,624 downwards.
CGAGGAGCAGCCCGAGCAAGATGCCGAGCCCTGCCAGCACCCGTTGCGCCGCGGCCGGAAGACGCAGCACCCGCGTCCGCCCGCGCGCGCCGTCGGCGAGCAGCCGGATCTCGAGCGGACCGCGGATGCGCGGAGTCGTCATCGGCATCCCGAGACTAGCAAGCGCCGCGCCGGGCGGCTCCGCTCAGCGCGGGACGAGGCGGTCGACTTCGGCCTCGGAGGCGCTGGCGCGCGCCGCCGCGAGCAGGCCTTCGTGGACGCCGGGAGCTCCAGCCAGAACGTTGCCGGATTCGAGAAAGGCGTCCCTGCCGTCGAGGTCGGTGAGGACGCCGCCGGCCTCCCGGATGAGGAGCGCGCCGGCGGCGATGTCCCAGGGCGAGAGGCGGAACTCGAAGAAGCCGTCGTAGACGCCGGCCGCCGTGTAGGCGAGATCGAGCGCCGCCGCGCCGCAGCGCCGGATCGCACGCGCGCGCCGGAAGACGGCGCGGAAGAGATCGAGGTAGACCTCGAGCGCGGCGTGGGCGCGGAAGGGATAGCCGGTGGCCAGGAAGGCGCCGTCGAGCTCGGGGCGGCTCGACACCTGCATCGGCCGCCCGTTCCAGGAAGCCCCGCCGCCGCGCGCCGCGACGAACCGGTTGCCGCCGGCCGGGTCGAGCACCACGCCGGCCAGCAGCTCTCCCCCTCGCCGACAGGCGACCGACACCGCCCACACCGGCAGCCCGTGCAGGAAGTTGGTGGTGCCGTCGAGCGGATCGATCACCCATTCGTAGTCCGCAGTCGCGCCCGCGTGGAGCGTGCCCTCCTCGGCCAGGATCCGGTGATCGGGGTAGCGGCGCAGGATCTCCGCCACCAGCACCGCCTCGCTCTCCCGGTCGGCCTGGGTGACGAAGTCGTTCTGGCCCTTGACGCTCACTTCGAGCCGGCCGCTCCGGAAGTAGTGCTCGAGCACGGCGGCGCCGGCGTCGGCGGCCGCCTCGGCGGCGGCGGCGAGCTCGCGCGGGGTCGGCGCGAGGGTCAAGCGCGGGGCTCCGGTCGGAGGGCTCTCATCCGGGGGATTCTCGCACCGGACGGGTCCGGCGCGCAGCGGCTCAGTCGACGCGGTGGACGACGCGCCCGCCGACCACCGTGGCGACCGCGGCGCCGCGCAGGCGCCATCCCTCGAAGGGCGTATTGCGCGATTTCGAGCGGAAACGAGCCGCGGCGACCTCGAACTCGCGCTCGAGGTCGATCACCGTGACGTCGCCCGGCGCGCCGGGCGCGAGCGTGCCGCCGGCGACGCCCAGCACGCGCGCCGGGGCGCAGCTCATGAGGTCGATCAGCCGCGCCAGGCCGATCATCCCGGTGCGCACCAGGCGGTCGAGGCAGAGCGCCAGCGAGGTCTCGAGGCCGACGATCCCGAAGGGTGCGAGCTCGAACTCGAGCAGCTTGTCGTCCTCGGTGTGCGGCGCGTGGTCCGAGGCGATGACGTCGATCGTGCCGTCGGCCAGGCCGCCGAGCAGCGCTTCGAGGTCGCTCTCGGCGCGCAGCGGCGGGTTCATCTTCCAGCGCGAGTCGAAGCCCGACTCGATCACGGCCCGGTCCGAAAGCACCAGGTGATGCGGCGTCACCTCGCAGGTGACCGCGAGCCCGCGCGCCCGCGCTTCGCGCACGAGACGCAGGCTGCGCGCGGTCGACAGGTGGGCGATGTGGTAGCGGCCGCCGGTCTCCTCGAGCAGGAGCAGGTCGCGCGCCACCATCACCTCCTCGGCGAGGCCCGGAATTCCGGGCAGGCCGCAGCAGGCCGACCAGCGCCCCTCGTGCATCACGCCGTCGCCGGTCAGGTCCATGTCCTGGGCGTGCTGGATGATCGGGCGGCCGCTGTGCTGCGCGTACTCGAGCGCGCGCCGCATCAGCTCGGTGTTCGACACCGGCTTGCCGTCGTCCGAGAAAGCCACGCAGCCGGCCGCGGTGAGCTGGCCGAAGGGCGCGAGCTGCTGCCCCTCGAGACCCTGGCTGATGGCCCCGATCGGGTGGACGCGCGCCAGCCCGGCGCGCTCGGCGGCGCGCAGAATGACTTCCGTCACCAGCCGCGAGTCGTTGACCGGCGCGGTATTCGCCATGCAGGCAACCGCGGTGAAGCCGCCGGCCACCGCCGCCGCGGTGCCGGTGGCGACGGTCTCCTTGACCTCCTGCCCCGGCTCGCGCAGGTGGACGTGCATGTCGATCAGGCCCGGCGCGACCACCTTGCCGGCGGCCTCGAGCACCACGGTGTCGGCTCCCGGCGCGAGGCCGGGCGCGACGATCTCGACCACGCCCCGGTCGATCAGGACGTCGGCCTCGCCGTCCAGTCCCTGGCTCGGATCGACCACCCGCCCGCCCCGGATCAGCAGCTTCATCGCGCGCGCTCCCGGGCGCCGGCGAGCAGGTAGAGCGCCGCCATGCGCACCGCCACGCCCTGCCCGACCTGCTCGAGGATGACCGAGCGCGGACCGTCGGCCACCTCGCTGGTGATCTCGACTCCGCGGTTCATCGGGCCCGGGTGGAGGACGATCGCATCGGGCTTCGCCGCCTCGAGCCGCTGCGCGGTCAGACCGAAGAGCCGGGCGTACTCGCCCAGGCTCGGGAACAGGAACCGGCGCTGGCGCTCGAGCTGGAGGCGCAGCATCATCACGACGTCGGCGTCGCGGATCGCTTCCTCGAGCGTGTGGTGGACCTCGCAGCCGAGCGCGGCGATCTCGGGCGGCACCATCGTGCGCGGCCCCGCCACCCGCACCTTCGCGCCCAGGCGGGTCAGCAAGTGGATGTTCGAGCGCACCACCCTGCTGTGCGCGATGTCGCCGACCATCGCCACCGTCAGGCCGGCGATCGAGCCCTTGCGGCGGCGGATGGTCAGCGCGTCGAGCAGCGCCTGGGTCGGGTGCTCATGCGAGCCGTCGCCGGCGTTGACCACCCCCGCCGTCAGCTCGCGCGCGAGCATTCCCGGCACGCCGACGTGGCGGTGGCGGACGACGACGAAGTCCGGGAACATCGAGGCGATGTTGCGCGCGGTGTCGCGCAGCGTCTCGCCCTTGGTCTGCGACGAGAGGTCGACGGAGAAGTTGACGATGTCGGCCGACAGGCGCTGCGCCGCGATCTCGAACGAAACGCGGGTGCGGGTGGAAGGTTCGAAGAAGAGGTTGACGACCGTCTTGCCGCGCAGCGTCGGCACCTTCTTGACCGGGCGCTCGGCGACCTCGGCGAAGGACTCGGCGGTTTCCAGGATCAGCTCGATCTCCGCAACGGACAGCTCCTCGATCCCGAGCAGGTCCTTGCGGGTCCAGCCGGCCTCCGTCATGACTCCGCCGGGCGCTCCAGGATCTGCACCTGATCGGAGCCGTCGGTCTCGGCGCAGGAGACCTTGATCACCTCGCTCGACGAGGTCGGTACCCGGCGGCCGACGAAGTCGGCCTGGATCGGCAGCTCGCGCCAGCCGCGGTCGATCAGCACCGCCAGCCGGACCGCCTTCGGACGGCCGAAGTCGAGCAGCGCGTCGAGCGCCGCCCGCACGGTGCGGCCGGTGTAGAGGACGTCGTCGCAGAGAACCAGCACCCGGTCCTGGATCGGCTCGGGGAAGTGGCTCTCGCGCACCACCGGCTTGGGCGCCACCAGGGTGAGGTCGTCGCGGTAGAGCGTGATGTCGAGGGTGCCGATCGGCGGCCGCTTGCCCTCCAGGCGTTCGATCTCCTGGGCGAGCCCCTCGGCGAGCGGCACGCCGCGGGTGCGGATGCCGATCAGCATCAGCCCTTCCGTGCCGCGATGGGCCTCGGCGATCTCGCCCGCCATGCGGCGAACGATGCGGCCGATCTGATCGGAGTCGAGGATGGTTGCCTTCGAGACGAGTTCCAAGGGGGCTCCAGAGGCGGCGAGATCGTACGAGCCGGCGCGCACGATGTCAAACCGCGGCGGCCGCCTTGTCGCCGGCACGCCGGCTGACCTAAGCTTTCGGCTTCGCCTGCGAACCTGCCATGACCGAGACCCCGCCGAATCCGTCCGAAACCTCGTACTTCGCCCGCTACCGCCAGGAGCTGCGCTTCCTCGTGGTGTTCGTCGTGCTGCTCGGCGGCGGCTTCACCCTGATCGCCTGGAATCCGGTCAACGATCACGTCATCGAGCCCTTCACCGGCGCGATCGCGCGCGCCTCGGGCGCCGTTCTGTCGGCGATCGGGCAGGGCACCCAGATGCAGGGCACGGTCATCCGCAGCCCGCGCTTCGCGGTCAACATCAAGAACGGATGCAACGGCGTCGAGGCGATGATCATCTACTTCGCCGCGGTGCTCGCCTTCCCGGCCCCCTGGAAGTCGAGGGCGACCGGGCTCCTGTTCGGATTCGTGGCGATCCAGCTCGTCAACCTGGTGCGCGTGGTCGCGCTCTTCCTGACCGGCGTCTATTTCCCGAAGCTGTTCGACAGCTCGCACACCGTGATCTGGCAGACGATCGTGATCCTGGCCGGCGTGCTGCTCTGGATTCTCTGGGCCAACCGCCTGGCGCCGCCGGCGCCGCCCGACGCGGAAGCCCGGACCTGAGGCCGGGGGGCCCGCCGTCATGGTCCACCGGCAGGAGCGCGAAAGACCCGGAGCGGCGCGGCCCGCCGACGGGATCTGGATGCGCCGCTTCGTGCGCAACCTGGCGCTCGCCATCGTGCCGGCGGCGATCGTCTGGCTCCTGCTGACGCCGATCTACAACCCCTTCCTGACCGCCGCGACCGAGCGGCTCCTCCACTTCACCGAGAGCCCGGACGTCACGCGCCTGCACTACCTCGACCACTTCGCCCAGGTCGTCCGCCTCGACTACCTGGCCGAGAAGGGCTATCTCTACCGGATCCGGGTCACCGACCTGCACTTCCACCTGATTCTCACCTTCGCGCTCTTCCTCGCGGTGCCCGGCATCGAGGCGAAGCGGCGCTGGGAGAATCTGGGCTGGGCGACGCTGGTTTCGGTGTTCTTCGACCTGTTGCTCTACTTCTTCTTCGTGAAGTTCGTCTACGCCACGCAGCTCGGCGACTGGAGCCGGGCACACTACGGCACCTTCGCGCAGAACTTCTGGGGCCTGGGCAAGCACCTGCTCGACCTCCCCTTCAAGTTCGCGCTTCCGCTCATCCTCTGGGCGGCCTTCTACATCCGCGACTTCACGGCCCACACCCGCCGCGCGAGCTAGGGCTCGGTGCGCATCGGCGGGCGCCTTCCGGACCGGACCGGGCGTCCGGCCCCGCCGCGCGGGCGGCTCACCCGGCCGTGCGCACCAGGTTGCGCCCCTCGAGCTTGGCGCGGTAGAGCGCGGAGTCGGCGCGGCGGACGAGGTCGCGCACCGGCTCGTCGAGGCGCGCCTCGGCGACCCCCAGGCTCAGGGTGACCTGCAGCCGGTGCTCCTCGATCGGCAGCACCTCCTCGGCGAGCCGCCGGCGCGCCTTCTCGGCGACCTCGGCGGCGCCGGCGAGCGAGGTCTCGGGCAGGAAGAACATCAGCTCGTCGCCTCCCCACCGGCAGAGGGCGTCCTGGCCGCGCAACGTGCCGCGCAGGATCGCCGAGATCCGGAGCAGCGTCTCGTCGCCGACGCCGTGGCCGAAGCGATCGTTGATCGGCTTGAAGAAGTCCAGGTCGGCGAGCAAGAGCGAGAAGGGCGCCGTCGCCCGTCGCATCCGCTCGACCTCCTGGTCGAGCAGTCGGAGCATGGCCGCCCGGTTGAACAGGCCGGTCAGGTGGTCGATCGTCGCCGCGCGCTCCAGCCGGATCTCCACCGCCTTGCGCTCCTCGATCTCGGCGCGCAGCGTGTCGTTGACCTCGGTGAGCTGCCGAGTGCGCTCGTCGATCCGCTCCTCGAGAGTCGCGTTGGTCCGGACCAGTTCGGCGCGCGCCTGCTCGCCCCGCCGCTGGCTCTCGAGCAGGTCGGCGGCCATCCGGTTGACCGCCTCGGCCAGGTCCTCGAGCTCGTCGTCTCCGGTGACCCGGACCTCGCCGGTCAGCTCGCCGCGAGCGATCTCGGCGGTGCGGTCGATCACCCGCGACAGGGGCCTGGTGATGCGCGCCGCCAGCCACTGGCTGAAAAGCGCGGCCAGCAGGATCGAAAGGACGAGCGAGACGCCGCCGGCGATCCGGATCCGCGCGAACTTGGCCTGGACCTCGTCGGCGCGCATGTCGATGCCGACCAGGTAGCGGCCGCCGCCGTTCTTGAGCGGCGCGTAGCCGGAGAGAAAGTAGCCCCACCGGTCCCGGGCGATCGCGTCGTCGGCGGCCGGCCGCTCGAAGCCCTCCAGCAGGCGGGGCGGGGCACCTTCGTAGCGGTCTCCAGGCCGCGCCTGATCGGGGCTCGAGTCGGAATCGAGGACGAAGCGGACCTCGTCGCCGTCGCGGCGCATGACATAGATGAAGGCGACGTCCCGGTTGGCACCCTGAAACTCGCGCAGCAGCTCGAGATGGCGGCGGTACTCCGGACGTTCGGCGTCGGCGGGGCCCAGGATCGCGTCGAGCTCGGCGGCGTCGAGCGCGCGCGAGAGCAGCCCCGCGCTGTACGCGAGCCGCGCCCGCAGACTCTCCAGCAGTGAGCCCGTCGCCTGGCGGTAGAAGTAGGTGCCGATGCTCCCGGACACCAGCACGACGGCGAGGAAGTGGCTCAGGAAGAGCTTCGAGCGGATCGAAGTTCGCGCCAGGAGTGCCTCCGCGGTCGAGCGACGGCGATCAGCCTATCAGCAGGGCCCGGCGCGGGCCCTGCGCGCGGCCCCGCTCAGAGGTCGATCGTGACTCCCAGCAGCGCCTGCCAGGGGGGCGCCTCTTGCCAGCCCCGCTGAACGCCGAATCCCAGGGTCGAACGCGAGCCGAAAGCCCGGCGGAGACCGGCCTGGAGACGCAGTTCCCGGCTGTTTTCCCCCGCGCGCTGCCCCACCGCCGCGGTGACCTCGGCGCCGACCGCGAATCGAGCCCGTTCCACCGTCGCCGAGACTCCTCCGGTCCAGATGCGCGAATCCGTGGTGAGGCCGACCTTGCCGGTCAGCGAGTTGCCGGCGAAGACGACCCCGAGATTCGCCCGGAGGTCGACCCCGCCCACGCCGACCCACTCGGCGACGGCATTGAGCGTCTCGTCCCGTTCTCCCGAGCCCAGCCCCTTGGCTTCGTCGCCGGTCGGCAACTCCAGGGCGCCCACCAGCGCGAGCGCCGGACCGCCACCAGCACCCTCGAAACAGCGCCATTTCACGTAAACATTGAGGTCGCCGCCGCCGGCAACGTCCGCCGCCCCGTCCGACCGGATGCCGATCCAGGGCCAGTCGAGCCCCACTTCGACCGCCGGGCCGAGGCCGGTCGCCAGGGACAGCACCAGCGTCCGCTGGGCACTCGCCGGATGGTCGGAGTCGGGCAGGTCGGAGCCGATCGCGAACAGCTCGGCATGCACCTGGCGGGGCGCCGCGGTCCCGGCGTCGTCGGTGACGAACGGAGCTTGCCCGCGCGCGGCTCCGGCGAGCCCCGCCACCAGCGCCAGGACGACTCCGGCCCCCCTCCGCCCGGTCACGGTCGATCTCCCATATGTAGTTACGCTGGCGGAAGATACCCCAAGATCTTGTGCGTCCGCCAGTCCTTCTGGTACTTTTCGACTTCGCCTTCTGGGAGCGGGAATGCTCAAACTCGATCGTCTGGAGCTGTCCGGATTCAAGTCCTTCGTCGACCCCGTCGAGCTGCGCTTCGCGGGCGGCGTGACCGGCATCGTCGGGCCCAACGGCTGCGGCAAGTCGAACCTCGCCGACGCCATCACCTGGGTGCTCGGCGAGCAGAGCGCCAAGACCCTGCGCGGCGAGACGATGGAAGACGTGATCTTCAACGGATCCGAGAAGCGCAAGCCGCTCGGCATGGGCGAGGTGACCCTCTCCTTCCTCGCCGACCCGGGCTTCGCGGGCAGCGACGACGGCCGGGTGACGATCTCGCGCCGCGTCTTCCGGAGCGGCGAGAGCCAGTACCGGATCAACGGCAAGATCGTCCGGCTCAAGGAGATCAAGGATCTGCTGATGGACACCGGCCTCGGCATCCGAGCCTACTCGGTGATCGAGCAGGGCAAGATCGGTCTGATCCTCTCGGGCAAGCCGCAGGAGCGCCGGAAGCTGATCGAGGAGGCCGCCGGCATCACGCGCTACAAGGCGCGCAAGAAGGTCGCCGAGGTCAAGCTCGAGGAGGCCTCCGCCAACCTGCTCCGGCTCGACGACATCGTCTCCGAGGTCGAGCGCAACCTGCGCTCCCTCAAGCGCCAGGCCGGCGCCGCGCGCCGCTATCAGGAGCGCCGGGGCGAGCTCGACGCGCTGCAGCGCACGGTGCTGCTCGGGCGCTGGGCGCGCCTCGCCGGCGAGCTCGCCGAGCGGCGCATCGCGCTCGGCGCGGCGCAGACCGCCGAGACCGACCTCGCGGCCGACGTGCATCGCCAGGAAGCGGAGCTCGCCGCGTTGCGCGAGACCGTCGAACAGATGGCCGAAGCGCTCGCGGAGCGGGCGCGCCGGCAGGCCGAGCTGGGCGCGACGATCGAGGGGCGCCAGCAGTACCTGGCGGGCGCCCGCCGGACCCTGGCCGAGATCGACGCCCGCCTAGGCGCCGGCGCGGCACTGGCGGCCCGCCGGTCGGACGAGACGACGCAGCGCGCCGCCGCGGCCGCGGAGCTCGCCGAGCGGCGCGCTGCGCTGGTCGCCGACCACGATCGCGCCGCGGCCGAGGTCGAGGCGGACGGCGCCCGCCTGCGCGAGGTCGAGCGCGCCGCCGCCGATGCCGACGCGCGGCTCGAGGCGGCGCGGCGCGAGCTGCTCGCCTCGCTGGGCGAGCTCGACGCGCTGCGCCAGCGCGTCCACCGCGAGCAGATCGAGAACGAGCGCGGCAGCTTCCGCCAGCGCCACCTGTTCGAGGAGCTTCACCAGCGCACCCAGGAGCTCGAGGAGGCCGCGCGCGAGCTCGCCGCGGCCGAATCGCGCCTGGCCGAGATCGACGCCGAGCTCGCCGGCCGCGAGGAGCGCCTGGGCGTCGCGCGCGCCGCGCTCGAGGCGCTGCTCGCCCAGGAGAAGACCGCGGCCGAGCGGTTGCGCGGGCTCGAGACCGAGCACGCCGCACGCGGCGAGCGCCAGCGGTTCCTGGCCGAGCTCGCCGAGAGCGAAGCCGGCCGGGAGGCCGAGCTCGCCAGCCGGCTCGCCGAGGCGGGCGTCGCCGATCCGGCGCGCCTGGGCGCCCGCGTTCACGCGCTGCGCGGCTGGGAAACCAGCCTCGACCTCTACCTCGGCGAGCTGCTGGAAGCGGTGCTCGTGCCGGAGGGCTCCTCCGGCCTGGAGCTCGCCGCCCGGCTCGCCGGTCGCGGCCGCTCCGCGGGCGCGCTGCTCGAACCGGTCGCGATCGAGCCCGCGGCGTGGCCGCGACCGCAGGACGCCGCGATCGTCGCCTCGCTGGGCGACGCCCTCGGCCTGGCGCCCGAGCTCGCGCGCGCGCTGCCCCCCGCCTTCCTGGTCGAGGACGCGGCGGCCGCCGAGCGGCTGGCCCGGCTCTGGCCCGGCGTCGCCTTCCTGACCCGCGACCGTCTCTGGATCGAGGGCGGCGTCGTCCACCTCCAGGGCGCGGAGGCGTTGCCCGGCTTCCTCGCGCGGACGAGCGAGCTCGGCGACCTCGAGGGCGAGATCGACCGGCTCGGCGGCGAGGTCGAGACGACGAGCGCCGACATCGAGACGCTGGTCGCGCGACGCGCCGAATCGGCCCAGGGCATCCACCGCCTGCAGGAGGAGGTCGCCGCGCTGCGCCAGGAGCGCGCGGTGACCGGCGCGCGGCGCGAAGAGCTCTCGGGGCGGCACCGCCGCCTCTCGACCAGCGAGGCGTCGCTCCAGCGCGAGCAGTCCGATCTCGCGGGCGAGCTCGAGCGCCTGGCGCGGCTCCGGCAGGAGTCCGGCGACGAGCTCGGCCGGCTCGAAGCGCTGCACGCCGGACGCGAGCGGGGCTTCGACGGGCTGCGCCAGGAGGTCGAGGGGATCCGTCGCGAGCGCGAATCGGTGCGCGCGCTCGGCGCCGGCCGGCGCGGACAGCTCGACGTGCTGACCGAGCGGCTGCGTTCGCTCGAACAGCAGGCCTCGCGGATCGAACGCGAGATCGAGGCCGCGCGCCAGGAAGGCGCCGCGTGGATCGCCGAGGCCGACGGGCTCGCCGGCCGCAAGCACGAGCTCGAGCAGGGCATGGCGCGGGCCGCCCAGGATCTCCAGGAGGCGCTCGAGCTGCGCGCCGGCGGCGAGGAGGTGGTGCGCGCCGAGGAGGATCGCCTCGACGCCGAGCGTCAGGCGGTGCGCCGGCGCGACGAGTCGGTGACGGCGGCGCGTGTCGAGCACGACGGGGCGCGCGGCCGGGTCGAGGAGCTGCGCGTGGCTCTGACCGGCCTGGAGCGCGATGCGGCCCACCTCGAGGCCGAGCTCGCCGAGCGCTGCGGCGAGATCCCGCCGGAGATCCCCGGCGAGGTCCCGGCCAATCTCGCCGAGCTCGAGGTCGATCTCGCCCGCCTGCGCGAGCAGGTCGAGGCGTTCGGGCCGGTCAACGTGCTCGCCGCCGAGGAGTACACCGCGGAAGAGGAGCGCCACAAGTTCCTCACCGTACAGCGCGCCGACGTCGCGCGCTCGGTCGAGTCGCTGCGCTCGACCATCCGCGAGATCAACCAGACCTCGAGCGCGCGCTTCAAGGAGGCCTTCGCGCTGGTCAACGAGCAGTTCTCGCGCACCTTCGTCGAGCTCTTCCGCGGCGGCGAAGCCGAGATGCGGCTGATGGACGAGGAGGACCTGCTCGAGAGCGGCATCGAGATCGTCGCCCGCCCCCCCGGCAAGCGGCTCCAGAACCTGATGCTCATGTCGGGCGGCGAGAAGGCGCTGACCGCGATCGCGCTGCTCTTCGCGCTGTTCCGCATCAAGCCCTCGCCCTTCTGCATCCTCGACGAGGTCGACGCCCCGCTCGACGACGTCAACACGCTGCGCTTCGTCGCCATGCTGAAGCAGCTGTCGCAGGAGACGCAGTGCATCGTGATCACCCACAACAAGCTGTCGATGGAGGTCTGCGGCACGCTCTACGGGGTGACCATGGAGGAGCGCGGCGTCTCCAAACTGGTAGCCGTCCAGCTCGAGGAGCTCCAGCCGGAGACGGCGGCGGCCAGCGCCTGATCTGCCTGCCCCCTGCGCGCCCCCCGGGCGCGCGGGAGCGGGTCCATTCGGCAGCGTGCCGGGCCGTCCGTCACGACCTTCGTCCGACCAGCGCGAGCTCCGCGCGTCAAAGTCCTTTCTTCTATGGCGCTTTTTCTCTAGTCTTTCATCACCGCTGGGAAAGCTCTCGGGCGGGGGAGAAGCGACATGGTCTGGTGGGCGTGGGTGCTGGGCGGATTCTTCCTGCTGCTCGGCGAGTTGCTGACGCCGGGCGGCTTCTTCATCATCTTCTTCGGCGTCGGCGCGCTCGTCACCGGGGCGCTCGCCGCCGCGGGGATCGTCGTCTCGCCGGCGCTCCAGTGGCTGCTGTTCAGCGCGCTCTCGATCGCCTCGCTCCTGCTGTTCAGAAGGCCGCTTCTCGCCCGGATCGGACCCCGCGGCGTCGTCGGCGGTCCGCCCGACGTGGTCGGCGAGACGGCGGTCGCGATCGACGCGATCGCCGCCGGCGAGATCGGACGCGCCGAGCTGCGCGGCACGCCCTGGCGCGCCCGCAACCTCTCGGCGCGCGCGCTGGTCGTCGGCGAGCGCTGCCGGGTCGAGCGCGTCGACGGACTGACCGTCGAGCTCGTTCCCGAACACCCCTGACCTCTCCGGAGAGATCCCGATGATGAGCATCCTGGTGCCGGTCGCGCTGGCCCTGCTGGTCCTGATCGTGCTCGCCAAGACCGCGGTGGTGGTGCCGCAGCAGAGCGCCTTCGTGGTCGAGCGCCTCGGCCGATTCAGCGGCACGCTCTCGGCCGGCTTCCACATCCTGCTGCCGTTCGTCGACGTCATCCGCTACCGGCTGACGCTCAAGGAGCAGGCGCTCGACATCCCCGAACAGGTCTGCATCACCCGCGACAACGTGCAGGTGCACGTCGACGGCGTCCTCTTCCTCAAGGTCCTGAACCCGGAGCGCGCCTCCTACGGCATCCAGGACTACTACTTCGCGATCTCGCAGCTGGCGCAGACGACGCTGCGCTCGGAGATCGGCAAGATCGACCTCGACCGCACCTTCGAGGAGCGCTCGCACATCAACGCCCAGGTGGTCTCCGAGATCGACAAGGCGACCGAGCCCTGGGGCGTCAAAGTGCTGCGCTACGAGATCAAGAACATCACGCCGCCCAAGGACGTGCTCGCCGCCATGGAGAAGCAGATGCGCGCCGAGCGGGAGAAGCGCGCGGTGATCCTGACCTCGGAGGGCGAGCGCGACGCGGCGATCAACACCGCCGAGGGCGAGAAGCAGCAGGTGATCAAGGCTTCCGAAGCCAATCGCCAGCAGCAGATCAACGAGGCCGAGGGCCAGGCGCAGGCGATCCTCACGGTGGCCGAAGCGACCGCCGAAGGGATCCGCAAGATCGCCGGCGCGATCGAGGTGCCGGGCGGCTACTCCGCCGTCCAGCTGCGCGTCGCCGAGCAGTGGGTGGCGCAGTTCGGCAACCTGGCGAAGCAGACCAACACGATGATCCTGCCCGCACAGGTCGCCGACACCGCCGCGATGATCGCCACCGCGATGAGCGTCATCAAGGAAGCCGGAGGACCGCCGCGACGCTGATGCGCTCGCGCCGGCTCAGGGGATGGGCTTCGCCGCGGCGTACGTGCCGAGCACGATCAGTTCGGCGGTGTGCGGCGCCGCCGCTTCGAGCGCGGCGCGGAAGGCCTCGCTCGAAGCGTGCCCCTCGACGTCCAGATAGAAGCGGTAGCGGAAGGGCCTGCCCGGGATCGGGCGGGATTCGAGCTTGGTCAGGTTGAGGCCCCGGCGCGCGAACTCCGAGAGGACCTCGCCCAGGGCGCCGGGGCGATCGGCGAGCTCGAGCTGGAGCGAGGTCTTGGCGCTCGCGCCCGGCGCCAGCGGCACCGGCCGCGGCCCGATCTCGACGAAGCGGGTGGCGTTGCCCTCGAGGGTCTGGATGCCCCGGCGCAGGATCTCGAGACCGTAGGTCGCCGCCGCCGAGGCGCTCGCGATGGCGGCGAGCGCGCGGTCGCCCGAGTCGCGGACCTTGCGGGCCGCGCCGGCGGTGTCGTACTCGGCCTGGGCGCGGATCCCGGGGTGCTCGCGGAAGAAGCTCTCGCACTGGCGCAGCGCCTGGGGATGGCTGAGCGCCGCGGTGAGCCCTTCGATCGTCGCCCCGGGCAGCGCGAGCAGGCAGTGCTCGACTTCGCGCACGACCTCGCCGGTGATGACCAGTCCCCCTTCGGAGAGCAGATCGTAGGTCTCGTTGATCGAACCGGCGGTGGTGTTCTCGATCGGCAGCAGCGCCAGGTCGGCGGCCCCGGTGCGCACCGCATCGGCGGCGGCGCGAAACGTTTCGTGCCCCTCGAGCAGGACGCCGCCCGGCTGGCCCGTGAAGTGGCTCTGGGCCGCGAGGTGGCTGTAGCTCCCCTCGGCGCCCTGGTAGGCGACCCTCAACGGCGCGTCCTCGAGCGCGCGCACGTGCGCCTCCTGGCGCGCGACCGACATGTCGAGCACGACCCGGAACAGCCGCTCGACCTCGTGGGCGTCGAGCCCCTTCTCCACCGCGAGCTGGCGCAGCCGCACCAGCAGGCGGTCCTCGCGCGAGGCGTCGCGGAAGGGCCAGGCGGTGTCGAGCTTCGCCCTCGCCACCTGCTCGGCGAGCGCCATGCGCCGCCGGAGCACGTCGAGCAGCTCGGCATCGACCTGCTCGAGCGCCTCGCGCAGGGCCTGGAGGTCGGAGGGGCCGTCCATCGGCCCTCAGTCTATCGAGTCCGGAAGACCTCGAGGTTGAAAACGGCAGGGACCGAGGCATCCCTGTCCTCTTGCTGCAATCGAGGACATCGAAGGAAACTGCCCATAGAAGGGATGGCGGCTGAAGCCGGAGCGACAGTGGGGCGGTGGGGCCACCACTTCAGCGGAAGCGAACGGCCCGTGCATCTCGCGACAGGTCCAGGTTGCGGGTCGGGAGTGCCGCTGCGGGCGGCGGCCGGTCCGCTGCGCCCAGCGGTCGGGGTTGCGCCGAAGGTAGCCATCCCGCCCTCGGCAGTGAGAGAAGGAGCAGCGGCCGGACCGCTCACCTCCCCCTTCTATGGACGCTTTTCGCCCGGCTTTGCGCCGACTCTGGAACGACCTGCCACGACCGTGGCGCAGTCTCCTTAGCGGCAGGCGTTACGAACCCGCCGCGAGGCTCGGTACCGGGTTCCGGATTTTGGGTCTATAGTCTCAGGATGAATTCGAGCCCGCCGCGGGCCGTCGCTGTCGCTCGCCCCCAGCCCCAGTTCAGCCTCGCCGAGGAGATCGCGCATGGCGTCAGCCATGGCATCGGGATCGTCCTCGCGATCATCGGCCTGGCCGTGCTGGTGGCCGAATCGGTGCTGCACGGCGATCCGTGGCTGGTCACCAGCTCGGCGATCTTCGGCACGACGCTGATCCTGCTCTACACGGCGTCGACGCTCTACCACTCGATCCCGATGCCGCGGGCCAAGCGGATCCTGCGCGTGCTCGACCACTCGGCGATCTACCTGCTGATCGCCGGTACCTACACCCCCTTCACCCTGGTCTCGCTGCGCGGACCCGAGGGCTGGACGCTGTTTGCCGTGGTCTGGATCGGCGCCGTCGGCGGGATCCTGTTCAAGACTTTCGCCCTCGGCAAGGCCCGGATCTTCTCGGTCCTGCTCTACCTGGCCCTCGGCTGGTGCGTCGTCTTCGCCTTCGGTCCCCTGGAGCAGCGCCTGGCCCCGGGCGGCATCGCCCTGCTCATCGGCGGCGGCGTCTGCTACACCCTCGGCCTGATCTTCTTCGCCTGGCACCGGCTCCGGTTCCACCACTTCATCTGGCACCTGTTCGTTCTGGCCGGCAGCGTCCTGCACTACTTCGCCGTCCTGCTCTACGTCATCCCCAGCGGCGCCTGATTTCGTCCCGTCGGGCCGGAAGTGGACGACGGGCCGCCCGCTTTACTATGATTCCCGCCTCACCGCGCCGACGTAGCTCAGCGGTAGAGCAACTGATTCGTAATCAGTAGGTCCCCGGTTCAATCCCGGGCGTCGGCTCCACGGCCCACCTTCCGGGTGGGCCACCCTCCGCGTCCCACTCTCGACTCCCGTTCCGCGCGGCCTCTTCCGCCGCCCGCGGCGATTCGACCGGCTGAAACCGATCGTTCCGCGGCCCGCCCGGCCGGGTGGTTCCGCGTCGACTCTCCGGGCGGACACTCGAGCACAGCTTCTAGGGAGGACGCGCGATGCGGACGGTTCGGTTGGCTCTGCTGCTGCTCGCCATGTGCGGTGCCGTCTCCTTGCGGGCTGAGGAGACGCTGGTGGTCGTCGACGACGCGGGAACGGTGCTCGGGCCGGTGGTCGGGGCCGGGTGCACGTCGACCTGGGACTGCGGCTGGCGGCAGGTGACGTTCGTCTACCGCCAGGGCACGGAGTACGTCCTGCTGCGGACGGCATCGGAGTCGCTGGTCGAGGACGTGTCGGGGCTCGCCTCGACGCAGTACGTCTACTTCCTGAGCGCCGATTGCTCGGGCACCCTCTTCGTGGTCGATCCGGGCGACTGCTGCGGCGGCTTCCCGATCCCGCGCATCCGGCTCGCGGGCGACCAGCTCTGGGCGATCGACGTGACCAACGAGGCGTGCTCAATCGTCACCGCGTCGCGCCGCCGCCTGGGCAGCTCGGGCGCCGACTCGGACTGCGAGGCCATCGACGTGCCGGGGATGGTCGCCACCGGCAACTGCGCCGCGCCCTGGGGCACGCTCGCCTTCACGCCGCCCCTGCGCGTGGCGCTCAACCCGGTCATCTTCGCCGACCAGTTCCAGACCGGCGACACGAGCCGGTGGTCGAACTACTAGCCGCGCGCCGGCGCGCCCGGACGAGGCGACCCGGTAAGATCCCAGCTTCCGGCGAGGAGGCTGGGGGATGACGGATCTGGAGCGGATCGACCGGCAGTTCGATGACATCGGAGCGCTCATCGCTGGCGGCGACGAGGAGCTCGCGACGCGCGCTCCGGGAGTTTCCGGCTGGTCGGTCGGACAGCAGGTCGACCACATGCTGAACGTCGCGCACGGGGTCTTCTCCCGGCTGACCGGCGAGGGCGAGGAGCTCCGCGCGGGGATCAACCTCTCCGGACGGATCCTGCTCGGCATCGGCTGGCTGCCGCGCGGCGTGGGCAAGTCGCCGAAACAGGCTCTCCCTGCCGAAGCGCCGGTTGCCGCGACGCTCGATGCGCGGCTGGAGCGACTGCGCGAGGACTACCAGGACCTGCGCTTCCGCACGGGACTGCTCTCCTCGCGCCGGCGGCTCCTGAAGCACCCGTACTTCGGAGGGCTGAACTGCGCCCAGGCGCTCCGCTTCCTGGGCGTCCACACCCACCACCACTTGAAGATCGTGCGCGACATCCGGCGCGCCGCGGGTGGCGGGAGCTAGCGGGGCGGCAGCGGGATCAGCCGGGTCTTCGCGCGGATCGCGGCGCGCAGCTCGGGCAGCGCGGCGCGCGCCGCGGCTTCCCCCGCCTCGATCATCCGCTTCTTCTGCGTGAAGTCGTCGTAGGCGACGTCGCCGACCTCGGGCACCAGCACCACGTCCGCCTCGCGGGCGCGCATCTCCTGCAGGCGTGAGGAGAGGATCGCGATCGACTGCAGGACGATCCCGACCTGGGTCGACGGCGCGCGGTCGCGCACCGCGGCCGGAATCGCCACCGCGATCACCACCTCGGCCCCGCGCGCCCGCACCGCGTCGGCCGGCACCGGGTCGCTGACGCCGCCGTCGACGTAGAGCTCGCCGCCGATCTCGACCGGCACGAAGACTCCCGGGATGGCGGCCGACGCGCGCACGCCTTGCGCCACCGAACCCTGTTCGAAGACCACCGTGCGCCCCGTGCGCAGCTCGGTCGCCACGGCCCCGAAGCGGACGGGCATCGACTCGAAAGTCGAATGGCGCAGGTGAGCGGTCAGGAACGCCTCGATCCCCTCCCCCTTCGCCAGCCCGCCCGAGAAGATCGGCAACGCGCCGAAGTCGAAGAAGTCCTCCTTGCCGACCTCGGTCGCGAGGAACTCCGCGTCGAGGACCCGGCCGGAGTCGGCGTAGAGCGCGCCGATCAGGGCGCCGACCGAGGTCCCGAGCACCACGTCGACCGGGATTTTCTCCTGCTCGAGCACGCGCAGCACCCCGATGTGCGCGAAGCCGCGCGCCCCGCCGCCGCCGAGGGCGATGCCGATCTTCGGCAGCGCCTCGATCATCGGCGTCGGCGGCGGCGCCGCCGGCGCGGCGGTGCGGCACGAGGAAGAAACGACCGTCAGGACAATGAACAGAGGCAGGAGAACAAACCACGATCCATAGCTACGAAGACACATGACGAGGATTCTAGGCTCTGCGCCGTGACGCGACGAGGCGATGGTGCCGTCGGAAGCGAAAAGCTCCAGTTAAGGGCTGCGTATCGGGGCGTCAGTGAGGAGATTCCGCGCCGGTGGCTCACACGGCGCTGGCGGAATGGGGTCGCAGGCGGCCGGTTGCCGGTCGCTGG
The DNA here is from genome assembly GCA_963803995.1 of uncultured Acidobacteriota bacterium. GTDB lineage: Bacteria > Acidobacteriota > Thermoanaerobaculia > Multivoradales > JAGPDF01 > JACTMI01. The sequence continues at coordinate 134,982 of CAWDOT010000012.1, read as the reverse complement.
CTCCCGAGTTGTCGTCGTGGCCGGCTCGCCTCCGGAGCCGCGCCAACGGAAGGCGCGTCGTTCCTCGGCCCAGGGCTATACCCCGCTGTGCCCTCCATTGCGCCCGGTGCGTCGGACCCACGAGCGCCATGCCCTCCACTTCCTCCCTTCTATGGAGCTTCTCTCCCCCGGCGCCGAGGACGCTCCGGACTTGCCCGGTGTTCCCCCGCCGCGCGCAGCGCAGAGCGGTGCGGATAGACTGTTTCCATGACCTGGTTCCGGCGCAAGTACCGCCTGTCGCAGGCCGCCACCACCGGCGGTTGAGCGGCGAAGATCGGTCCGGGGGACCTTGCTTCGCTCGTCGCTCCCCTGCTGCCCCTCGCGGGCGGCCCGGGAGAGGTGTTGGTCGGCCCCGAGACCGGCGACGATGCCGGCGTCTACCGGATCGGCGACCTGACGCTGGTCGCCACCGCGGACTTCATCCCGCCGGTCTGCGACGATCCGTTGCGCTTCGGCAGGGTGGCCGCCGCCAACTCGCTCTCCGACATCTGGGCCATGGGCGGGCGGCCGCTGTTCGCGCTCAACCTCTGCGCCTTCCCCGACGACGCGCCGGAGGATGTCCTCGCGCAGATCCTGCTGGGCGGGGCCGAGCAGCTCGCCGCCGCCGGCACGGCGCTGCTCGGCGGCCACTCGGTGCGCGACAGGGAGGCGAAGTACGGCATGGCAGTCGTCGGCGTCGCCGATCCCGCCCGCCTGCTCACCAACGGCGCGGCGCGGCCGGGCGACCGGCTGGTCCTCTCCAAGCCGCTCGGCACCGGAGTCCTGATCAATGCCTTCAAGGCCGACCGGCTCGACGAGGCCGGTCTCGAGCCGGCGCTCGCCGAGATGGAGCGCCCCAACGCCGACGCCGCCCGGCTCGCGCTCGAACAGGGCGCCCTCGCCGCCACCGACGTCACCGGCTTCGGCCTCCTCGGCCATGCCTGGAACCTGGCGCGCAACTCCGGCGTGACGATCAAGCTCCGCTTCGACGCCTTGCAGGTCCACCCCGGCTTCTACGACCTCGTTCGCCGCGGCGTCTCGACCGGCTGCACCCGCGACAACCGGAAGAGCGTCGAGCCCCACCTCACCCTGCCGGACGGACTCGCCGCGGAGCAGCAGGAGCTGCTCGTCGACCCGCAGACCTCGGGCGGGCTGCTGGTCGCGCTCCCTCCCGAGCCGGCCGCGCGCTTCCTCGACGCCCTGCTCGCCAGCGGCCACCAGGCCGCCGAGATCGGCGAGATCGACGCCGGCCCGGCGGCGCTCGTGGTGCTCTGACCAGCATTTCTCAGCCTGCCCGATCGGTCTCCGCCGGCGGGTCCTGTCAGCGCGGGTGCTCACGAGCCGAACAGCTCCTTAGAAGGGATGCCTGGGACGTCGGCGCGCCCGAGGGTCGAGCCCGAAGGGACTCACCGCCCCACGGCTCCTCACCGTCGGCTCCAGCCCGCTCCTGCGCCCGGCACTCGCAGCGAACACCCTGCCCACCGCCCCTTCTATGGAGCTTTTCGCCTTTCCTCTGGCCGTCCTCGGCGCACGTCCTGCAGGATCGGACTCGGCTTCACGTGCTGTCATGGCCCACGAGCCCGCCGCGTGGCATTGCCAGCCTTCCCCCTTTGCAGTTCCACTAGAATGCGCGCAGATCGACTGGGCGGCACGGTCGCGGAGAATCGGCGATGAAGCGCGTGGTGACAGCCATTCTCGGCGGCGGACAGGGTGCGCGGCTCTTCCCCTTGACGAGGGACCGCGCCAAGCCGGCGGTGCCGGTGGGCGGCAAGTTCCGGCTCATCGACATCCCGATCAGCAACAGCCTGCACGCCGGCATCGACCGGGTCTACGTGCTCACGCAGTTCAACAGCGCCAGCCTCCACCGCCACATCTCGCAGACCTACCGGTTCGACGTCTTCCGCGGCGGCTTCGTCGACGTCCTCGCTGCCGAGCAGAACCTCACCAACCGCGACTGGTACCAGGGCACCGCCGACGCGGTGCGCCAGAACCTGCCCCGGCTCAATCGAGGGTCACGCCTCGGAGATCCTCATCCTCTCCGGCGACCAGCTCTACCTCATGGACCTGCGCGAACTCGTCGAGTACCACCGCGAGCGCGATGCCGACCTGACGATCGCAGTGAAGCCGGTGAGCAGGCGCGAGGCTTCGGGATTCGGCGTGCTCCATCTCGACCGTACCGGTCAGGTGGTGGAGTTCGTCGAGAAGCCGAACGAGGAAGAGCAGCTCGCCAAGCTAGCGCTCGACGACGAGACCCAGGACGCCCTGCCCCACCCCGCCCCGCCCGGGTCCTTCCTGGCCAGCATGGGAATCTACGTCTTCAAGCCCGGGGTGCTCGAGGAGCTGCTCTACGGCACGCCCCATACCGACTTCGGTCGCGAGGTGATCCCGGTTGCGCTCGACGGCAAGAAGGTCTTCGCCTATCCCTACACGGGGTACTGGGCCGACATCGGGACCATCCCGAGCTTCCACCAGGCCAACCTCGACCTGACGCTACCGCTCCCGCTCGCTCGACCTCTACAGCCCCGACTTCCGCATCTTCACCCACGCCCGCTTCCTGCCGGGAGCGAAGATCACCCAGTGCCTGGTCAACTGCTCGGTGCTCTGCGAGGGCAGCATCATCACCGGCTCGCGAATCTCCGACTCGATCGTCGGCATCCGCGCCGTGGTGCGCTCCGGCTCGATGATCGAGCGCAGCGTGGTGATGGGGGCCAACTACTTCGAGCGGCTCGGAGACGCCGAGCGGCGACGTGCAGGTCGGCATCGGGCGCGACTGCCACATCCGCAACGCCATCGTCGACTTCAACGCCCGCATCGGCGACGGCTCGCGCCTGGTCAACGTGCACAACGTGCGCGAGCACGACGCGGAGAACTACTCGATCCGCGAGGGGGTCATCGTGGTGCCGAAGAACGCCGTGATCCCGCCGGGCACGGTCATCTGAGCGGCGGCGCCCCTTGCCTCCGCTGAAAATCTGCCAGATCACCGCCGAGCTCGCCCCGTACGCCAAGACCGGCGGGCTGGGCGACGCGGTGGCCGGCCTCTGCCGCATGCTCGGCGGCGCCGGCGCCGACGTCCGCGTCTTCCTGCCCCTCTACGCACCGAGTCCCCCGCCAGGGGACTTCCCGATCGGCGCCGGTGGAGTTCATCCACGACGTGCCGGTCCGTCTCGCCGGGCGCCGACGTGCGCTTCTCGGCCTACGTCACCCGCCTGCCGGCGAGCGTGGTCGACGTCTACCTCATCCACTGCCCGGCGCTCTACCACCAGGACGCCATCTACAGCCTCCGGCTGGGACGAGCACCTGCGCTTCGCGCCTGCTCTCGCGCGCCGCGCTCGAATGCTGCCAGCGCATGGGCTGGGCGCCCGACATCGTGCACGGCCACGACTGGCACGCCGCGCTCGTCCCGCTCTACCTGCGGATCGCGTCTACGCCTGGGACCGCCTCTTCGCCGCGACGAAGACCGTGCTCACCATCCACAACCTCGGCTACCACGGCGTCTTCGGCGGCCACACGGTCGGCGAGCTCGGGCTCGGCGCCGCACGCCGCACCTGCTCTTCCAGCCGGACCTCGCGCGCCGACCAGCTCGAGCTTCCTCAAGACCGGCATCCTGCACGCCGACGTGCTCACCACGGTGACGCGCACCTACGCCCGCGAGATCCAGACCCCCGAGCACGGCTTCGGCCTCGACCCGCTGCTGCGCGCGCGCGCCGACCATCTGGTCGGCATCGTCAACGGCGTCGACTACGGCGAGTGGAGCCCGGAGAGCGACCCGCACCTGCCCTTCCGCTACTCGCGCGAGGACCTCACCGGCAAGCGGAAGATGAAGACCGAGCTGCTCGCGCCGCATCGGCCTCGACGGCGACGAGCGCACGCCGGTCGTCGGCATCGTGTCGCGCCTGACGCGCGCAGAAGGGGATCGACCTCTGCGCCGACGCGCTGCCGGCGTTGCTCTGCCGCGCGCGACGTCCGCCTCGTCGTCCTCGGCAGCGGCGAGGCGCGCTACGAGGAGCTCTTCCAGCGCCTGCAGGCGGCGTTCCCCGGCAAGGCCTGGTACTTCCGCGGCTACAACGAGCAGCTCGCGCACTGGATCGAGGCCGGCGCCGACATCTTCCTGATGCCGTCGCGCTACGAGCCGTGCGGCCTGAACCAGATGTACAGCCTGCGCTACGGCACGCCGCCGGTCGTGCGCCGCACCGGCGGCCTCGCCGACACCGTCGAGCCCTACGAATCCGGCAGCGCGGCACGGCACCGGCTTCGTCTTCGACCACTTCGCCGCCGGCCGGCCTCGCCTGGGCGATCGACTACGCCTTCCGCGTCTTCGCGGACCCCGCCGCCTGGAAGCGGCTGATGCTCAACGGCATGGCGCAGGACTTCTCGTGGGAGCGCCAGGTGGTGCCCTACGAGGAGATCTTCGCCCGGCTCCTGCGCGGCTGACCACGGATCCCGGTTGACCGCCACCGCCCGCCGCGCCGGGCTCCTCGCTGCCCTGCTCCTCGGTGCCGCCGGCATCGCCTTCTTCTTCCGGATCGAGCTGACCAGCGGCTTCGCGGCGGCCAAGGGGCCGAATGTCGACGCCCGTCAGGCCCACTGGATGCTCGAATGGGTTTTTCACTGCGTCTCCGGGGATCCGCTCTGCAAGGATCTCTGGACCGCTCCTTACTTTCATCCGGCCCGCGCGACGCTGACCTACGGCGACTCCACTCTCGGGCCCGGCCTGCTTTACGCCGGCATGAGGGCCGCCGGAGCGCCGCCGGCAGTGGGCTTCGCGCTGACGCAGGTGGTCGCGCTCGCACTCTGCTTCGGCGCCGCCCTCTGGATGCTCGCCGGCCCGCTCCGCCTGCCGGCGGCGCCCGCCGCGCTCGGCGCCTACCTCTTCGCCTTCGGCGCGCCCGTCGCGGCCCAGGTCGACCACCCCCACCTCTTCGCGCGTTTCCCGGTGCCGCTCCTCCTCGGCGCCCTGCTGGTGCTGCTCGAAGAGACCGAGCCCCGGCGGCGCCGGATCGCCTGGGCGCTCGCCGCTGGCGCCTGGGCCCTGCAAGCCTGGTTCAACCTCAATCTGCTCTGGCTGGCCAGCTTCGTGACGGTCTGCCTCGCGATCGCCGCGCTCGCCCTGCCCGGGACCCGCCGCGCACTTGCCGGCGCAGTTCGCACGGATGGCATCGCGGCCCTCGCCTCGGCCGCCTTCGCCATTGCAGCGGTCTTTCCGCTGCTCCGCCGCATGATCGAGGCCCAGCGCCTGCTGGGAGGCGCCCGGGAACTGACGCAGTGGTACGACTTCACGCCGCAGCCCGAATCCTGGATCAACGTCGGCGCGCAGAACTGGATCTGGGGTCCGCTCGCCGCTTGGCCGCCGATCCGCGACCTACCCTACAGTTGGGAGCACGAGCTCGGCATCGGTCTCGTCACCACGGTCTGCTGCCTGGCAGGCGTCTGGCTCGGACGACGCCGGCCCGCGCTCCAGGCGCTCTTTCTCGGCTCCGCCCTCGCCGGGTTGCTCGCCCTGCGCTGGCCTGGCGGTTTCACTCTCTGGAGGACGATTCACGAGATCTGGCCGGGAGCCGAATCGGTGCGCGCTCTCGGCCGCCTCTCTCTCGTCCTGCTCGCGCCGGCCGCGATCGCTCTCGCCCTCGCGCTGACCCGGCTGCGCGACGCGCGGGGCCGGATCGCCTTCGGGCTTCTCGCCGCCGTCGTGCTGCTCGAGCAGCAGCGCGGTTTCGGCGCTGTCGATGTCGCCCCCGCCGAGGAGCGCGCCACCCAACTCGCCGCGCTCGTCCCGGCCGACTGTCCGTCCTTCTACTGGTCGCCGCGCTGGAGCCCGATGAACCTCCCGGCGACGGTGACTCAGGTCGACGCAATGTTCGCGGCGCTCGAGAGCGGGAAGCCGACGGTGAACGGCTACGCCAGCTACGCCCCCCCCGGCTGGTACGGCCTCAACGAACAGATCGTCGACTCGCCGGTTCGTCGCGCGCAGCTGCACGACAACCTCGCTTTCTGGGCGCTCCACGCGGGTGCCCCGAAGGACGAGATCTGCTGGGTCCTCACCCGCCAAGGGGCGACCGGCTTCGAGCTGGTCCGGGTCCGGCGCGTCGACCCCGCGCTGAGCCCCTGGCCGGACACCCTCCCGGGCGGAAGCCGGGCGAGTCGATGAAGCTGGAGACCGACGTCGGAAATCGAGGCTCCCTGGCCCACCTCGCGGTCTACCTGGTGCTGCCCCTGGTGGGACTCGCCGCGTTCTTTCCGCTCGTCGTCGCGAGCGGTCTCCAGGTGGCAGGCGGCGCGCCACTCGACACCCGCCACGCGACGTTCGTCCTCGAGTGGGGCTGGCTGTGCGCCATCGGCGATCCGGTGTGCAGCGACCTCTGGAGCCCCCCGATCTTCTACCCCGAGCCGGAGACCCTGACCCTCAGCGAGCCCCTTCTCGGACTCCTGCCCTTTTATGGCCCCTGGCGCGCACTCGGCGCGTCGCCAGCGATGTCCGAGCTCGGAGCGAAGGCGGCGCTCCTGGTCGCCATCTACGCCGCCGCGCTCTGGCTGCTGCGAAGAACCGTCGGCCTGCCGCCGGCTGCCGCAGCGCTGGGCGCCTACGTGGCGGCGTTCGGTGCGCCCCGCTCGGCTCAGATGGACCACACGCTGCTGTTCGGGCAGGCCGCATCCCTGCTCGCTCTGGCGGCGCTCGCCGTCGCGCTCTCCGACGTAGCGCCGCGGCGGGGTCGGTTCGCCGTCCTCCTCGCCTGGCTGTTCGCAGCGGCTCAGCTCTGGTCGGGGATCTACCTGACCTGGATCTCCGCGCTGCTCGTGGCGCTCGCGGCATGCGCCGCGCTGGCAGCCCATCCGACTCGCGTCAGCTCCCTGCGCACCCTCCGCCGGGACGCCGCTGCCTGGCTGCTGGGACCGCTGCTCGCCGTGCTGGCCTGCGCGCCTCTCCTTTCGGCCTTCGTCCGCCGCATGGCCACCCACGACGGCGAAGCCATCGAGCGCCTTCTCCCGCTGCAGCCGACGCTGGCCTCCTGGATCGATCCGGGCAAGGACCACTTCCTCTGGGGGGGCATCGCGCGCTGGCTCCAACTCGCACCGGCCGATTACTCGTGGGAGCACGCCCTCGGCCTCGGCGTCGCCACCACGATGCTCGCCCTTCTCGGAGTCGTTCCCGTCTGGAGGCGAACCGGATTGCGCCCCCTGCTGGTGGCCGCGATGCTCGCGATGCTGGCGGTGACGCGGTGGCCGGGCGGCTTCTCGGCCTGGGAGACACTGGCCGGACTGATTCCGGGCGCCGTAGCGATCCGCGCCATCAGTCGGCTCGGGGTCGTTCTGCTGCCGCTCTGGGGTCTCGCCGCCGGGTTCGGCTTCGTGGAACTCTCCCGCCGCCGGCCGCGCTCCGTGGTCGCGATCGTCGCGCTCCTCATCCTGGCGGAGCCTGCGCGCTGGCACGGGACGTACCGAGCCCGGACCCAGCAGCGTCGAGTGGATCTGGTCGCTCAGGCGATCCGCCGCGAGAATTGCGACTCGTTCCTGTTGTCGCCAGGTCGCCTGCCCGTGAGGACCCCGCTGACCGTTCAGCTCGACGCGATGTTCGCGGCGGTGGCGACCGGGATTCCGACCCTGAACGGCTACTCGAGCTACACGCCGCTGGACTGGGACCTTCGCCTTGTCGACCCGAGGTCCGCCCAGGAGCGCGAGTCCTTCGCGATCCGCGCGCGCTGGTGGACCGAACGGCGAGGCCTCGATCCGGATCGCATCTGCTGGGTCCGGGGGGATCTTCGCAGCCGCGAGCCGGCGAGCCTGGAAGTGCTCGAGCTCTCGTCGGCCTGGAGGCCTCAGGCCGTCGCGCCCGACGAGCGGAGATAGGATTCAGGGGCATCCGGGAGACTGCGATGACCGCTGACCGCCGGCGTGCCGGCGTCCTCCTACATCCCACTTCGCTCCCCGGCCACTTTCCGGTCGGCGACCTCGGTCCCGCCGCCGACCGCTTCCTCGACCGCCTCGCCGCCGCCGGGATTTCGGTCTGGCAGGTCCTGCCCCTGGGTCCCACCGGACTCGGGGATTCCCCTTACGGCGCGCTCTCGGCTTTCGCCGGCAACCCGGTCCTGCTCTCGCCGGAGCGGCTGGTCGAGGACGGACTGCTCGAGGCCGGGGAGCTGGGGGCGCCGGCAGCGGCGGGTGACCGCGTCGACTACGGGGAGGCCCGGCGCGTGAAGGCCGATCTGCTGCGCACCGCCTTCCAGCGCTTCGAGCAGCGGCGGGTGCCGGCGCTCAACGAGGAGGGTGAGACCTGGGCCGCCGCGCCCGAGAGAGCGCACTGGCTCGCCGACTGGGCGCTGTTCGCGGCGCTGCGCAGCGCGCACGCGAGCGCGCCCTGGCAGGGTTGGCCCGAGGGGCTGCGCCGGCGCGCGCCCGAGGAGCTCGCCGCGGCGGGCCGCGATCTCGCCCAGCACGTTCGCTTCCACGCCTTCCTGCAATTCCTGTTCGACCGCCAGTGGCTCCGCCTCCGGCACGCGGCCGGGGAGCGCGGCATCGCCCTCTTCGGCGACCTGCCGATCTACCTGGCCCCCGACGCGGCCGACGTCTGGGCCGGGCCCGAGCTGTTCGAGCTCGACGACGAAGGGCGCTCGACCGCGGTCGCCGGCGTGCCTCCGGACTACTTCAGCGCGGACGGGCAGCTCTGGGGCAATCCGCTCTACCGCTGGGCGCGCATGGCCGAGGACGGCTACGCCTGGTGGGTCGAGCGGCTGCGCGCCAACTTCCGATGGTTCGACCTGCTCCGCCTCGATCACTTCCGCGGTTTCGCCGCCTACTGGGAGGTCCCGGCCGGAGCGAGCACCGCCCGCGACGGACGCTGGGTCGACGCGCCCGGCGCGAAGCTCTTCGAGGCGCTCCGCTCCGCCCTCGGGTCGCTGCCGCTGGTCGCCGAGGACCTCGGCGTCATCACCGACGACGTCGTCGCGCTGCGCCACGCGCTCGACCTGCCCGGCATGGCCATCCTCCAGTTCGGCTTCGAGGACGGCACCAGCGATTTCCAGCCTCACCGCCTGCGGCCGCGATCGGTCGTCTACACCGGGACGCACGACAACGACACGACGCCCGGCTGGTTGGCCGCCACGAGCGACGCGACCCGGGCGCGCGTGCGCGACTATCTGGGCTGCTCGGACGCCGACGCGCCCTGGGCGGTGGTGCGCACGGCGCTGACCTCGGTGGCCGAGCTCGCGATGGTGCCGGCGCAGGATCTCCTCGGCCTGGGCTCGGAGGCGCGCCTCAACACGCCCGGGATCGCGTCCGGCAACTGGACCTGGCGCCTGCGCGAGGGCGCCTTCGACGACGCGCTCGTCGGCCGCCTGCGCCGGCTGCTGGAGATCTCGGAGCGGCTCGCGCCGCCACCCCCGCCGGCGAACGCCGAGATCGCGTCAGGGTCCGCGGCAACTCCCTGAGGAAGTCCCGGGAGAGTCGCTAGCGGCGGATCATCCGGAGCACGGCCATCTCGCGCACGGTGCCGCCGGGGCCGCACTCGTAATTCAGCATCGCCTTCTGGGCCTCGATCTCGCCCGCGCCTCCCACGGCCGCACCGGCCAGCAGGTCGATCACCTGCGGGTCGCACATCCCGTCGTTGCCGCCTCCGAAGCGGTGCTCGCCGGCGTAGTCGTTGACGCGCCTCGTCAGCATCTCGTCCGACTCGGGGAACTGGTTGTTCGACTGCACCACGACCTGGTAGCCCCACGACCCGGGATCGCCGGCGCCCAGCGTCGCGGCGTCGAAGCGGGCGGTCACGGTCTGCCCGGCGCCCGCGATCCGGTCCGGAACGACGACCGCGCTCTTCATCGCCTCCGCCTTGGACTCGATCTCGGCGCGCAGGCGCGCCGCGGGCTGCGGCGAGAGGAGGATCACCCGGTCCCAGGCGTCGGCGGGTGCGAACTTCACGTTCAGGCCGGGGAGGCCCTCCGTGAAACCGCTCCCTTCGCGGTGGTCGGTGTCGATGAAGACGAAGACCATCTGGAGCGCGAACCCGCGCTTCGCTTCCGTAACGCCATCGAGCGGCGAGGCGAAGGAGACCTCGACCCGTCCCTCCTTGCCGGCGATCTCGAGCGACATGGAGACGAGGTCGAAAGAGCCGGGCCGATAGACCGGGTCGGTCGGATAGACGAAGCCACCGGGTCCGAAATCATCGCCGACCGGATCCGCGAAGGAGACGCGCTGCGCCCCGGCGGTGCCCGCCAGGAAGACCACGGCCAACGACGCCCCCGACCAGGCTCTCCAACCGCTCCGTTTCATTGCCCATCTCCCTTTCCGTGCTCGAGGTTGCGGCGCGGCCGGCGGCGCGGGTCAGGTCTCGCTGTCGAGCGCCCGGGCGGCGCCGAGCAGCGCCGGGCAGGCGTGGCGGACGAGCGCGACCGGAATCGGCCGGAGATAGTCCTCGAAGCGCCCCTTGGCGAGAAAGCGGTCGACGAAGAGCCCCCGGTCGAAGGCCGCGCCCATCGGCGCGAGCAGCCCGCCGCCCAGGAAGACGCCGCCGCGCGCGCCGAGCGTGAGCGCGAGGTCGCCGGCGACCGCGCCGAGCCAGCCGGAGAAAAGCGCCGCCGCCTCCGCGCACTGCCCTCCGTCGCCGGCCGCGGCGCGGGCCGAGACATCGGACGGCTCGAGCCGCTCGGCCACCTGGCCGTCCGCCGCGCAGATCGCCTCGTAGAGCCAGACCAGCCCGGGACCCGACAGGGCGCGCTCGGCCGAAACGTGCCCGAAGCGCTCGGCCAGGCGTCGGAAGACCCGCCACTCGCGCTCGTTCGCCGGGGCGAGATCGCGGTGTCCCCCCTCGCCCGCAACCGCCACCCAGCCGCCGCCAGCCGCCACCAGGCCGGCGACGCCGAGCCCGGTGCCGGGACCGATCAGCGCGCAGGGCGCCGACGGCACCCGCACGCCCGTGCGCAGAACCTCGAGGTCCGCGGCGCCGAGCGCGGGAATCGAGAGGGCCAGCGCCTCGAAGTCGTTCAGGACTTTCAGGCGGGAGAGTCCGAGCCGGTCGCGCGTCGCGGCGATCGAAAAGGCCCAGTGGAGATTCGTCAGGCGGACGTCATCGCCGACCACCGGGCACGCGACCGCGACGCACGCTTCGCCGACGTCCTCCGCGTCGGCCTCGGAGAGGTACCGCTCCACCGCCTCAGCGAGCTCACCGAAGTCCGCGGAGGCGAACACCCGCTGCTCGTGCAGGGCGCCCTCGGGATCGACCAGCGCGAAGCGCGCGTGCGTCCCGCCGACATCGCCGACCAGCCGCAGTGGGCGCGAGACCCCGGATTCCGGCATGGCACAACTCTACGTCGAGGCGAAGTCCCCTGGGTCCGGCGCTCAGGCCCTTCGAGCCGTGAAGAAGGAACGGCACGAAGAAAGAAGAAGCCACCGCCAAAGCCCATAGAAGGGGCTCGGGACCGGGCAGCCGAGGGTCCATGGACCCGCCGCGGCCACCGACCAGGACAACTTCCCTTCTCTGGGCATTTCGACACCGGGACCAACGTCGCCGAACGCCTTCTTTTCTCTATGGGCTTTTCGCCGCCGCGACCGCCGGCGCCGAATGGGCCCTCGAGGGCGCGTCGGAAGGAAGAGCCTAGCTGGCGGGATCTGCGGCCGGGCTTCGGGCGGCTCGGTCCAGGGCCGGCTCGAGAGCCCGGATCGCGTCGCTCACGGTTGGCGGCAGGGCGCACTTCCTGCCGGCGCCGTAGTCGAAGGCGACGACGACGCCCCAACCCTCCGCCGCGATCCGGCCGTGACGTTCGCTGGTCACCCGGTAGCGCATCGTGAAGCGGTCGGCGCCCAGCTCGCTGACCCCGGCTTCGGCGAGCACGCGGTCGGGGAACTCGACCGGCAACCGGTAGCGGGCCTGGGTCGAGTGGAGGATCGGCCCGATGCCCGTCTCGCGCTCGAGCGCGGGCCAGCCGATCCTCTCGAAATAGGCGATGCGCGCGCTCTCGAACCAGCGGAAGTAGACCGCGTTGTTGACGTGGCGGTAGGCGTCCATCTCGCCCCACTGGACCGGAAGCCAGAGCGAGACAGGCAGCGGCGCGGGCGCCGGCCTCTGGTGTGAACTCGACATGAGCGCTCAGAGCTCCGCGGGAGCCGGGCCCCCGCCGGACGCGGGGTCGGGCGTCGCGGCGGAGGCCGCCGGACGAGGGTCCATCACCTCGCGGCCGGTGGCCAGCTCGCCGAGGTAGATCGGCAGCGTGGCGCGCCAGCTCGCCCAGTCGTGGTGCCAGTCGGGACCCCAGGCGTCGACCCGGTTCGGAATCCCCTTGGCGCCGAGGACCCGGGCGACCCGGAAGGCGTACTCGGGACGCTCGGCGCGCCCGCGCCCGCAGATCAGGCGGACGAACCGCCGGCGCAGCAGCGCCAGGTGGTCGGCGTCCTCGAGCCAGGGCAGGAAGTGCAGCGGCGACGCATAGTGGAAGTCGAGCGGCGGCGGCGCGCCGTCGAAATAGTCCTCGAGATCGTACTTGCCCGACAGGCAGAGCGCCTGCGCGAAGGCATCCGGATGGCGGCAGATCGAGACGAGCGCGAAGAGCGCGCCCAGCGAGGCCCCCGCCACGACCAGCTCCGCATCGGGCCGCCCCGCCTCCGCGCGGATCCAGGGCACCAGCTCGTGGTAGACGAAGACGTCGAACCGATAGAGCAGCGCCGCGAAGCTCTCCGGCGTCAGCTCCTCGTGGAGCAGCGCGCGCCCCGGCACGCTGTCGCAGGAGAAGAGCCGGACCCAGCCCGCCTCGACGAGCGGCGAGAGGGCGCCGACCAGCCCGAAACGCTCGACCTCCCGGGCGTCGCCGCCCGCCGTCGGGAAGAGCAGCACCGGGAGCCCCGCGTGCCCCCACGCGGCCACGCCGACCTCGCGCCCGAGCGCCGTCGAGCGCCAGACCTCCGCGCGGACCGGCGTCACGCCGGGGCGCCGCCCTTCTCGGGATGGACGTAGCTCGATTCGGTCCTGCGCCAGAACTGGATCAGGCCCCAGAAGTGCTCGGTGAACTGCTCGACCTCGTGCGCCGGGAAGAGCGCGGTCACCTTCTGCCGCACGGCGTCCTTGGCCACGGCCGTGCCGAAGAACTCCCACGCGACCTCGTCGAGGTGCGGCAGGTGGGTGGCGCAGAACTCGTCGAAGCGGTCGCTCTCGAAGCGCTGCTGCGCGATCCGCGCGTAGGCCGCGAGCTTCTCCTTGGGCGAGGCCTCGCTGGGCGGCGATCTCGAAGAAGGGCTCCCAGTCGAGGTTCTTGCGCATCTTGCGCCGCGTCGCCGCGCGAACAGCGCCCACTTCAGCTTGGCCTTCACCAGCCAGGGGAAGTGGTAGTGGAGCGACGTCACCTGCGAGTCGGGGCAGGCGTTGGCGAAGTCGATCGGGTGGAAGACCCCGTCCTTGCGCAGGGACTCGCAGGAGTTGAAGTCCCAGCCGAAGAAGGCGTTGATGGTCAGGGTCATGTTGGCGCAGCGACTGCGCACTCCTCGGCGGTGACGAAGTCGAAGGCGACCTTGTAGCGGTCGTGGAGCGGCGCACGCCGGGTCGTACTTCATGACGTGCACCTGCGGGCCGACCCCGAGCGCGCGCACGAAGAGGTCGAACGGCTCGACCGCCTTCTGCAGGTGCATGACCCGCGTGCCGCTCGGCTCGTAGGCCTTGTAGAGCGTCCTGCGTCGGCGATCTTCGGCACGCCGACCCACGCGCCGCCGTCGTACGGCTTCATGAACATCGGGTAGCCGACCGGTCGCCGACGTCGCCGAGATCGAACAGACGGGCGTAGCGCTCGAGCGTGACCTGCAGGTCGGCCGCCGGCTCGTACTCTTTCGGCGGCAGCAGCCAGGTGCTCGGGCACCGGCAGCCCGAGGCGCATCATCGCCGCGTAGCTCGTGTGCTTCTCGATGGCCTGGATCGACCAGGGGTTGTTGAACACGTAGAGGTCGTTCATCACGACCGCCTTCTTGATCCACTCCCGGCGACGTGTGGTACCAGTGGGTCAGGCGGTCGAGAACGACGTCGTAGCGCACGGGCTGGCGCAGGTCGAAGGGCTCGATCGTGACGCCGCTCGACCTCGAAGCGGACCGTGTCGCCCCCGATCGGCAGGGCGAGCTTCAGCTGCTTCAGGATCTCCTCGAAACAGATCGGCCAGCAGAGGTCGGCGCCGAGCGACAGCCCGATCCTCCGAGTGACGTCAGCCATGGTCGCTCCCTTCGAAATCCGGAGGGAATCTTAGCTCCGAAACCCCGGCCCCCGGCAGGAACATCAGGCAGGGCGGCGAACCTCGCAGCCATGGCAGCCGGCAAGCCAGAAAAAGCTCCAGTGAAGGGGTTGGCGTCCGGCTCGTCCGCGGCTCCAGGGAGCGCTCTCGGCAGCGCGAGATCTGGAAGCCGCGGAGGGCGTGAAAGCGGTCAAGCCAGAAAAAGCTCCAGAGAAGGGGTTGACGCCCTCCTCGTCCGCAGCTCCAGGAAGCGCGCGCGGCGACGTGCGCAGGGGGTTTCTCTCGGGGTTCATTTCTGGCAACCGGCGGCCCGAGAGCAGCGCCCAATGGACCCACCGACCTCCCCGCCCCCTCCCCTTCCCTTCTATGGGCTCTTGCCTTTGCTCTTGGTCTTGCTTCTTCCTTCGGTTTCTAACCCAAACCGCCGGTTGATCGGCGGCTCCAGGGCCCTACTCGTAGATCATCCAGAGCGGGCCGGGGAAGAGGAAGGAGAGGCCCTCGCGCAGGCGGTCGCGCCAGTTCTCCCAGTTGTGGCCGTCGTGGGCCTCGACGTAGCGGACCTCCATGCCGGTCCCCTGCAGGAGCGGCACGAGGGAGCGGTTCTCGTAGATCAGCGACTCGTAGACGCCGCAGCTGACGAAGATCCGCTCCGCCAGCTTCACCGGCTTCTCCCGGAAGGCGTTGACGAACTCGACGACCGGCGCGAAGAGCGGGCCGCGGCGCGACGGACCGATGTCGGTGAACGCGAACGATCCCGACTGCAGGAGCAGCCTGCCGAAGCGGTCCGGATAGCGCCAGGCGGCCGACAGCGAGGCGACCGCGCCGAAGCTCGCCCCCGCGAGGCCGCGGCTGCCGGCGCCGGGGGCCAGCGGATAGCGCTTCTCGAGCGCCGGCACCAGCTCTTCGACCAGGAACCGGGCGTGTCGCTCGTCGGCCGCGTACTCGCGCAGCCGGTCGCGCGACTGGATGAGCGCGACCACCATCGGCGCCACCTCGTTGCGGTGGATCAGGTTGTCGAGCACGGTGCGCAGCGCGCGAAACGGAGGTAGTCCTCGCCGTCGTGCACGACCAGCAGCGGGTAGCGCCGGGTCGGCCGGAAGCGGGCCGGCAGGTAGACCCGGATCTCCTCCTCGCGCCCGAGCGCGGCGGACCGGAGCCGGAAGGACTCGAGCGAGCCCGGACGGGCTTCGGAGTCGGGCTCCGACCAGGCCGGCGTCCGGTACTCGGCCCCCTGGCAGACCGAGTTGGCGCCGAACGGGTCGTGCGCGAGATGCGGGTTGAGCGGATCGCGGATCAGGCGCGAGCTGTCCCCCCGCTGCACCTCGAGCTTGTACTCGACGCGCGACCGGATCGGGATCTCCTGGACCAGGTACCAGAGGTCGGTCCCGACGACGGGCGTGAAGGGCACCGCGGAGGGCAGGCCGTAGATCCAGTGCTGGAGGAAGACCGCGTCGGCCTCCCCTCGGTAGACGAAAGTGACCGTCGTCCCCTCGACCACCGGGACGCGGTGCTCCGCGAAGAAGCGGTCGATCGCCTCCGTCGAAGGAGCGCCAGGCTCGATCAGGCGGCGGAAGGCGAGCGTCACGACCCCTCCATCGGCTCGAGCCGGCCCGCCGTCGTCAGGCGGTGCACGCCCGCGCCGCCGCGCCAGTCGGGACCGCCGGGGGCGAGCTCGCCGCCGTCGTCGAGCACCACGCAGTGCGCCGGCGCGAAGCGGCGCGCGAGCAGCGCGACCCGCAGTGGATTGTCGAGCATCAGTCGCCGTCGCGCATGGGGCAGGGGCACCACGCCCGCCGCCCAGCCGAGGCCGGCCTCCAGCACCTCGGCGTTGCCCTGCCCCTGCGGTGGCGAGTCGTGGAAGAGCACGACCCGCTCCGACACCGCCATCGCCCCCGCCGACCAGGCGAACACCCGGCGGTCGCCGACCAGGCGGTCGAGCCCGAACAGCCGCAGCCGGTTGAGCAGGATCGCGACGTGACCGCCCGCGATGGCCAGCGCCTCGGCGCGGCCCAGCGCATGGCCGATCTCGGCGACGTGGCGGGCGACCGCCGGACGGTCGAGCGGGCGCCAGGCGGCCTCGAACTCGTCGTTGACCGCCCGGATACGCGCCAGGTGGTGGGCGTCGAGCTCGCGCAGCGCGGCGATCGAGGCGGCGCGCTCCGGCTCGAGCAGCTCGGGGTCGCCGTCGCGCGCGGCCAGCTCGCGCGCGGCCCGCTTGAGGTGCGCGAGCCGGAGCCGGTAGAGCTCCTGCAGGGCGCGCAGCCGCTCCTGCCGCTCGCGATGGGCGCGGAAGAGGTCGGGATCCCGCGCGAAGACGTCCTCGCTCCGCGCGTAGAGCATCAGGTTGAGCGTGCGCTCTTCCAGGTGCTCGTGGAGCTCGAGGTCCTCGGCCT
The DNA here is from genome assembly GCA_963803995.1 of uncultured Acidobacteriota bacterium. Lineage (GTDB taxonomy): Bacteria > Acidobacteriota > Thermoanaerobaculia > Multivoradales > JAGPDF01 > JACTMI01. The sequence goes on along the minus strand of CAWDOT010000012.1, from coordinate 118,385 downwards.
CCCGCTCCTGCCACCCGGCCGTCACGGAGGCGAGCGTCCCTTCCACGCCGGCCGCCCGCACGGCACGGCCGAGCGTCGGCAGGAAACGCTGGGGTCCGAGCAGGGTCACGGCGGGCATGATCTAGAATCCTAGGCGCGATCGGGCATTCGAAAAAGACTTGACGAATCGGGAGGAGCGCGATGCACGTCCTCTTCGTGGAGCCGAAGTTCCCCTACTACCAGCGCCAGTTCGTCCGCGGCCTGCACGCGGTCGGGGCGCGGGTCACCGGCATCGGCGAGGCGCCCCGTCGAGGCGCTCGACGACGAGCTCAAGAGCTGGCTGCACGGCTACGAGCAGGTCGCGCTCGGTGGTCGACGAGGGGGCGCTGCTTCGAAGCGGTGCGCCGCGTCCAGAACCGCGAGTGGGTCGACCGCCTGGAGGCGACCGTCGAGGCGCACATCCTGCCCGCCGCGAAAGTGCGCGAGGCCGCCGGCATCCCCGGCACGAGCGTGCGGACGGCCTTCCTCTGCCGCGACAAGCCGGCGATGAAGGAGGCGCTGCGCGAGGCCGGCGTGCCCTGCGCGCAGTCGCGCGGCGTCTCGCTCGCCGCAGGAGCTGCGCATGTTCGCCGCCGAGCGTCGGCTTCCCCTTGATCCTCAAGCCGCGCGCGGCGGCCGGCGCCTCCGGCACCCAGCGCGTCGACAACGACCGGGAGCTCGAGAGCGCGATCGCCGCCCAGCGGGCTCGACCGCGGCGCCTCGGTCGCCGTCGAGGAGTTCATCGAGGGGCACGAGGGCTTCTACGACACGCTCTCGATCGACGGCCGGGTCGTGCACGACTTCGTCTGCGCACTACTACCCGAACGTGCTCGAGGCGATGCGCACCCGCTGGATCTCGCCGCAGATCGTCGACCACCAACCGGGTCGACGCGCCCGGCTACCAGGACGTGCGGCAGATGGGCCAGAAGGTGATCGACGCCCTCGGCATCGGCACCTCCGCGACGCACATGGAGTGGTTCTTCGGGCCGAGGGGGCTGCAAGTTCTCCGAGATCGGCTGCCGGCCGCCCGGGAGTGGGCGTCTGGGACCTCTACGCCGCCGCGAACGACTTCGACATCTACCGCGAGTGGGCCTCGGCGATCGTCCAGGGCCAGCCCGAACAGGCGCTGTCGCGCCGCTACGCCGCCGGCATGATCACCTCCGCCCCGACCGCGACGGCCGGATCACGGGCTACGAGGGGATCGAACGAGATCCAGCAGCGCTTCGGGGAGTGGATCCTCGACTCCCACCTGCCCGCCGCCCGGCTCCCCCACCGCCGGCGTCGAGGGCGGCTACATGGTCAACGCCTGGATGCGGATGCGGCATCCCGACTACGACCAGCTCCGCCGCATGCTCGACACCGTCGGCCGCACGGTCAAGGTGCTGGCGGCCTAGGCGGCATCGAGGCGGCGCGGAAGAAAAGTTCCAGAGAAGAGGAGAGCTCTGCGGCGAAGGAGCGCCCTCGGGTCGCCTCGCGCGTCGCCTCGTTCGGGCCGGCACGTAACTCGAGGCTCCCAGAGAGGCCCGCGGCCAGCGCCAGCAAGCGGGAGATCGTCACACTGCCACCGCCGGCGCCGAGCGCCGGATACGCTCCTTCGAGCCTGGCCGCGAGCACCTCGAGCCGCTCCTCCCGGCGCACACGGAAGCGCTCGGCCGTCGCGGCGCCTGCCCCGGGCTCGAGCACCGGCGCCCTGAGCGCCAGCAGGCGGACGAGGCGCGGGCGCTCGGCCAGGGCGCCGGCGAGCGCTGTCGCGAGGCCCCGTTCGTCAGTGCTCCCTGGGCCCGCCGTCCGCGCGCTGGCCACCGCAACCCACTCCTCGAGCGCCTCGAGCAGCAGTTCGAGGAAGAGCTCCTCCTTGGACCGGAAGTAGAGGTAGGTCGTCCCCTTCGCGAGGCCGGCCGCGGTCGCGATCTCCGCCATCGTCGTCGCGGCGTAGCCGGCCGCGTCGAAGCGGCCGGCGGCCGCGTCGAGCAGCTGGCGGCGGCGTCCGAGCTTGGCGTGGTCGTCGCGCGCGCGCTGCAGCGTCATCGGAGCAAGCGTATCGGAACGGGCGGAGGCCCGCCCGGGAGAGTCAGACGGCGACCAGGACGCGCACCGAGCGCGCCGCCAGTTCGAGCTCCGAACCGGCGAGCTGCGGGCGCTCGGGGCCGACGGGGACCGGGTCGGCGAGCGCGCTGTCGGCGGCGAGCACCCACTTGCGCCCGGTCGGCGGCGCCGGCAGCGGAAAGCGGGCCGGGAGGTCGCTGGCGTTGACCGCCACGGCGAAGCCCGGCGTGCCCGGGTAGAGCAGCAGGCTCGCCGGCGGTCGCTGTCCCGGCGGAGCGTAGGGCTCGATCACCGCCACGCTGCTCCGATCAGCGCGCGCGAGCTCGCGGCGCAGCTCCATCAGGCGGCGCACCGCGTCGACGCGCGGCGGCTCGACCTCCCCCCAGTCGAGCCACCCCGTCTCGTTGTCCTGGCACCAGGCGTTGTTGTTGCCCTGCTGCGAGCGCCCCCGCTCGTCGCCGGCGAGCAGCATCGGCGTGCCGCCGGTGACCGCGAGCAGGATCTGGAAGCTGGTCGCCTGCCGCTCGCGCAACGCGAGGACCGCCGGATCGCTGGTCGGCCCCTCGACGCCGCAGTTCCAGGCGTGGTTGTGATCGGAGCCGTCGGCGTTGCCTTCGCCGTTGGCGTCGTTCCTCTTGCGCTCGTAGGCGACCAGGTCGGCGAGCGTGAACCCGTCGTGGCAGGTGACGAAGTCGATCGCATGGTGGCGGGTGCGCGGCGGCCCGAAGAGGTCGGGGCTGCCCGCCAGGCGCAGCGCCACCCGTTCGCGCTCCACCCGCTCCCCGCGCAGCCAGCGCCGCACGTCGTCGCGGAAGCGGCCGTTCCACTCCAGCCAGAGCGCCGGGAATCCCCCCGGGGGAGTGAAGCCGGTGACATCCCAGGGCTCGGCGATCAGCAGCCGACCGGCGAGCGCCGGCTCCGCGGCGATCGCGTCGAGCAGCGGCGGCCGCTCGACGACCCTGCCGCGCTCGTCGCGATAGACGAACGCGGCGAGGTCGAACCGGAAGCCGTCGATCCCGTAGCGCTCGACCCAGTGGTGGAGCGAGTCGACGATCAACCGGCGGGTGACCGGGTGATTCCCGTTCACGGTGTTGCCGCAGCCGGTGACGTCGATCGGGCTGCCGGTCCCCTCGTCGTGCAGGTAGTAGGCGCGCTCGTCCAGGCCGCGCAGCGAGAAGAGCGCGTCACCGGCGCCGCCAGCCCCCTCGCCGGTGTGGTTGTAAACCACGTCGAGCACCACCTCGAGACCGGCCCGATGGCACTCGTCCACCAGGTGGCGGAGCTCGCCGACGGCGGCGCCCGGCGTGGGATCGGCGGCGTAACCGGCCTTCGGCGCGAAGAAGGAGACCGGGCTGTAGCCCCAGAAGTTCAGGAGACGGGAACCGCCGGCGGGATTGCGCCGCGGGTTCTCGGTCTCGTCGAACTCGAAGACCGGCAGCAGCTCGACCGTGGTGACGCCGAGCGAGACGAGGTAGGGGATCTTCTCGATCAGGCCGAGGTAGGTCCCGGGCCGCGCGACGCCCGCCGAGGGGTGGCGCGTGAAACCACGGACGTGGAGCTCGTAGACGACCCGCCGGTCCGGCCGTGGCCGCGGCGCCGCGACGACCCGCTCCCCCGCCGGCCGCTCGAAGTCGAGCCAGAGGCCGCGATAGCGCCGGCCGACGCCGGGGCCGCGCAGATCGTCGCTCCGTCCCCAGGTTTCGCCGCCGGCGAGGGCGGGCGCGTAGGGATCGAGCAGCGGCGGACCGCCGTCGACGCGGACCACGTACTCGAGGCGATCGGGGGCGCCGGCCGCGACGCCGCTCCAGATCGCGAAGGGCTCCACCGCGGAGCCGTCGCGCTCGAGCCGGAGTATCTCGAAGGGATGATCGCCTCCGACCTCGAAGAGCTCGACGGCGACCTCGCGTGCGCGGGCGTGGAGCGCGAAGCGGAGGCCGCCGCCGTCGCGCCGGGGGCCGAGCGGGTTCAGGAGATCGTCCCGTCCTCGTGGACGGTCCAGACGTCGCCGGAATGCAGCAGCTTCTCGAGGCTGCCGACCCCGCGCCGGCCGGTCTCCTGCTCGATCTGCGCGATCACCGCGGACTCGTAGGTCGGCATCTCGACGCGGCGCAGGACGCCGATCGGCACCGGGAAGCGGGGCGGCTCCATCTGCGCGACCATGAAGGCGATCGCCGGGTTGGCGCGCGTCTCGTCCCAGACCAGGCAGTCGTCGGGTGAGAAGCCGTCGGCGAAGCGGACGACCTCGAGCTCGGGGCCGTTGAGGCGGATGCCTTTGTCCTTCGCCTTGCCGAAGACGAGCGGCTGGCCGTGCGCGAGCTGCACCAGCGCGTCGTCGCGCACCTCCTTCTCGGTCAGGTGCGCGAACGCCTTGTCGTTGAAGATGTTGCAGTTCTGGTAGATCTCGACGAACGCGGTGCCCTTGTGCTGCGCCGCGGCCTTCAGCGTCTCCTTGAGGTGCCCCTGGAAGACGTCGATCGAGCGGGCGACGAAGGTGGCGCCGGCGCCGATCGCGACCGACAGCGCGTTGAACGGATAGTCGACCGAGCCATAGGGGGTCGACTTCGTGCGCTTGCCGAGCTCGGAGGTCGGCGAGTACTGCCCCTTGGTCAGGCCGTAGATCCGGTTGTTGAACATCAGGATCTTCACCCCGACGTTGCGGCGCAGGGTGTGGATCAGGTGGTTGCCGCCGATCGAGAGCGCGTCGCCGTCGCCGGTCGCGATCCAGACCTCGAGCTCGGGCCGGGTCATCTTCAGGCCGGTGGCGATCGCCGGCGCGCGGCCGTGAATCGTGTGGAACCCGTACGTGTTCATGTAGTACGGGAAACGCGACGAGCAGCCGATCCCGGAGACCACCACGAACTTCTCGCGCGGCACGCCGAGCTCGGGAAACACCGACTGCACCGCGGTCAGGATCGCGTAGTCCCCGCAGCCGGGGCACCAGCGCACCTCCTGGTCGGTCTGGAAGTCCTTCCTGGAGAGCGTCGTCTGGGAGCTCATCGGGTCTCGGCCTCGACTCTCACCCGCGCCCCATGAGCGCGCGGATCTTCTGGTGGATCTCGAAACGGTAGAACGGCTTGCCCTGGACCTTGGGGAACGAGACGACCGGCTTCAGGAAGCGCCCCTGGATCAGCAGCGCGAGCTGGCCGAGGTTCATCTCGGGCACCAGCACGCGCTCGAAGCGCGCCAGCACCTCGCCGAGGTTGGCCGGGAACGGGTTGAGGTGGTGCAGGTGGGCGCGCGCGACCTTGAGCCCCTCGCGGCGCGCGAGGTTGACCGCGCCGGTGATGGCGCCCGCTGTCGAGCCCCAGCCGAGGACGAGCAGCGCTCCACCGTCGGGCTCGCCGTGCACCTCGAGCGGCGGAATGTCGCGCGCGATGCGCGCCACCTTCTCCGCGCGCACGTGGATCATGTGCTCGTGGTTCTGCGGATCGTAGGAGACGTTGCCGCTGCCGTCCTGCTTCTCGAGCCCGCCGATGCGGTGCTCGAGGCCGGGCGTGCCGGGGATCGCCCACGGGCGCGCGAGGGTCTCGGGATCGCGCGAGTAGGGGGCGAAGCCCTCGGGACGGGTGTGGAACTCGACCGGGAAGTCGGGCAGCGTTCCGATCTCCGGCAGCCGCCAGGGCTCGGAACCGTTGGCGAGGTAACCGTCGGAGAGCAGCACGACCGGCGTCATGTGGCGCAGCGCGATCCGGCAGGCCTCGAGCGCGCGCCCGAAGCAGTCGCCGGGCGAGGAGGCCGCGAGCACCGGCATCGGCGACTCGTCGTTGCGTCCGAAGAGGGCCTGCAGCAGGTCGGCCTGCTCGGTCTTGGTCGGCAGGCCGGTCGACGGCCCGCCGCGCTGGATGTCGACGACCACGAGCGGCAGCTCGGTCATCACCGCCAGGTCCATCGCCTCGCTCTTGAGCGCCAGACCGGGGCCCGAAGTCGAAGTCACGGCGAGCGCGCCGCCGAACGCGGCGCCGATCGCCGCGCAGACCGCCGCGATCTCGTCCTCGGCCTGGAAGGTGGTGACGCCGAAGTGCTTGAACTGCGCGAGCTCGTGCAGCAGATCGGAGGCCGGCGTGATCGGGTAGGCGCCCTGGAAGAGCGGCAGTCCCGACTTGCGCGACGCGGCGACCAGGCCGAGCGCGAGCGCCGTCGAACCGGTGATGTTGCGGTAGACGCCGGGCGCGAGCTTCGCCGGCTCGACCTCGTAGCGGACCTGGAAGGCTTCGGTGATGTCGCAGTAGTTCCAGCCCGCCCGCATCACCCGGGCGTTCGCCTCCGCGAGCGCCGGCTTGCCGGCGAACTTCTTGTCGAGGAAGCGCTGGGTCGAGTCGAGCGGGCGCGAGAAGAGCCAGTAGGCCATGCCCAGCGCGAAGAAGTTCTTGCAGCGCTCGACCGACTTGGCGTCGAGCCCGCTCCCCTCGAGCGTGCGCCGGGTGAGCGTCGCCAGCGGCACCAGGAAGAGCCGGTAGGAGGCGAGGCTGCCGTCCTCGAGCGGGTTCGACCCGTAGCCCGCCTTCTTGAGGTTGCGCTCCTCGAACTCGTCGGTGTTGACGATCAGGATGCCGTTGGACTTGAGGTCGCCCAGGTTGACCTTGAGCGCCGCCGGGTTCATCGCGACCAGCACGTCGGGCGCGTCGCCCGGGGTGTGGATGTCGTAGTCGGCGATGCGGACCTGGAAGGCCGAGACGCCGGGCAGCGTGCCCGCGGGCGCGCGGATCTCGGCCGGGAAGTCCGGAAAGGTGGCGAGGTCGTTGCCGAGCAGCGCCGAGGTGTTGGTGAACTGCGAGCCGGTCACCTGCATGCCGTCGCCGGAGTCGCCGGCGAAGCGGATGACGACGTCCTCGAGCTTCTCGTGCGAGACGTCGCGGGGGGATCGGGATTCGGGGTCGACGGTCGGCAGGGTCATTTCGTTCGGAGCGCCTCGGAATCGGTTCGGACCCGCGATGGTAGCAGACGGGTCCGCGCCCTGCCACGGCCGGATGCCATGGCGTAACAAACTGCAAAAGCTCCAGTTAAGGGCGACAGGCGAGCCGTTCGAGGGCCCGAACAGCGTCCTCGCGGCGCGACCAGGGGACGAAGACATGGTCGTGGTAGTAGCCCGCCAGGGGATTGCAGGAGATCCCCTCCGCCGCCAGGGCGGTGGCCACCGCGGCCATCATGCCGACCGCTTCGAGGTCGGAGTGGACGGTGAGCTCGATCCGGGCCCAGGTCGGGCCGTCCGGGTAGTGCCGCTCGCGAGCCACATCCGCTGGCAGGATGAGCGTCAGGCCCTCCCGCTCGCGAACAAGGCCCACCGCACGGTCGAGCAGACCGGAATCGGGCGCCTGACCGCCGTGGGAGACGAACCGGTAGGGGGTCGGATCGAGCGCCGGGGCCAGACCCGCGAGCAGCCTTTCCAGGTCGCGCTCGCCGCTCATCGGGCCCCCTCCCCCTTCCCCGCCGCCGCGGCGCGGTCGAGAAGGGCCTCGAGCTCGGCGCGCACGAGATCGCCGCGCGTCCAGAGCACGAAGTGCCCCTCCTTCGGCACCTCGACGACGCGGACCGCGGCCCCCGGGAGGGAGCGCGCCACGAAGGCGGCGTTGGCGGGATCGACCAGGTCGTCCTCGGTCCCCTGGATCACGGTGGTCGGCGCCCGGACGGCGGCGAGGGCGGGCGCCATCGCCTCGAGCTCGGCGCGCAGCGGCCAGATCTCCCGGTTGCTCGCGATCCAGTCCCGCGGCAGGAACCACTGCACCAGCCGGAGCGAACCGGCCACGTTGTACCAGCGGTGGCGCTCGAGCGCGGGGTCGATCGACGGCGCGACCAGCAGCAGCCCGGCGACCCGGTCGGGGCGATCCACCGCCAGGCGTGCCGCGATCGGGCCCCCCAGGGAGTGGCCGACGACGACGGCCCGGCCCCCCGGCGCCGCCGCCGCGAGAACCTCCGCGGCGACCGCCGCCTGGTCGGTCAGGGCGGGCAGGGCGCCGCCGCCGGTCGAGCCGAAGCCGGGGCGGTCGTAGGCGACGAGGGTCGCCCGCTCGCGCAGCGAGGAGTCGCCGAGCAGCGCTTCCCAGGCCCGCCAGTCGCCCGGCGAGCCGTGGACGAAGAGCACGCCCGGACCCTCCCCCTGCCCTGCGGCCACCCAGCGCACCGTCCGGCCGAGCGCGGTCACCTCCCCCGTCCGGTACCCGGACGTGGCCAGCTCCGCGGCGGTCTGCGCCGGGGGAATCGGCGGCAGCGAGGCGCAGCGCGCGAACAGGACCAGCCCGGCCGCGAGGGCGGCGCCCGGGAGGATCAGCCAGCGCGAGCGGCGGCGGGTCATGGCGAGGGCCGAGGCTACTCGAATCCGGCGCACCCGCGAAGCCGCCGGGTGGAGCCTTCCCCACCCCGCCGACCGGCGGGGCGGGCCGGGGGCGCGGGATAAGCTGCGGGGCCGGCAAGGAGGTTCCGAATGTCCCGCCGCAAGATCGTCATCATGGGCGCCGCAGGGCGCGATTTCCACAACTTCAACGTCCTTTTCCGCGACAACGCCGAAGTCGAGGTCGTCGCGTTCACCGCCACCCAGATCCCCGACATCGACGGCCGCGTCTACCCGCCGGCGCTCGCCGGCTCTCTCTACCCGGACGGCATCCCTATCCACCCCGAGGAGCAGCTCGAGGAGCTCGTCCGCAGCCACCACATCGACGAAGTCTGGTTCTCCTACTCGGACGTCTCCCACTCCTACGTCATGGACAAGGCGTCGCACGTCAACGCCTGGGGCGCCAGCTTCGTGCTCGGGTCGGCCACCCGCACGATGATCCGCTCGACCCGGCCGGTGATCGCGATCACCGCCGTGCGCACGGGCGTCGGCAAGTCGCAGACCACCCGCTTCGTCTCGCGCATCCTCAAGGAGATGGGCAAGAAGGTGGTCGCCGTGCGCCACCCGATGCCCTACGGCGACCTCGCCGCGCAAACCTGCCAGCGCTTCGCCACCTACGACGACCTCGACACCCAGCGCTGCACGATCGAGGAGCGCGAGGAGTACGAGCCGCACATCGACAACGGCTTCATCGTCTACGCCGGCGTCGACTACGAGCGCATCCTGCGCGAGGCCGAGCAGGAGGCCGACGTCATCCTCTGGGACGGCGGCAACAACGACACCCCCTTCTACCGCCCCGCGCTGCACGTCGTGCTGGTGGATCCGCACCGCCCCGGCCACGAGTCCTCGTTCCACCCCGGCATGACCAACCTGCTGATGGCCGACCTGGTGATCGTCAACAAGGTCAACACCGCGGAGCCCGGCAAGGTCGAGGCGGTCGAGGCCAACTGCAAGCGGCTCAACCCGGGCGCGCGCCTGATCCGCTGTGCCTCCGAGATCCAGGCCTCGGACCCCGAAGCGATCCGCGGCAAGCGGGCGCTCGTGGTCGAGGACGGCCCGACCCTCACCCACGGCGGCATGAGCGTGGGCGCCGGCTGGTTCGCGGCGCGCGCGGCCGGCGCGGTCGAGATCGTCGACCCGCGGCCCTACGCGGTCGGCACGCTCGCCGACACCTACGCCAAGTACCCGAACGCCGCCGGCATCCTCCCGGCGATGGGCTACAGCGACCAGCAGATCCGCGACCTCGAGGCGACCATGCGCGCCACCCCGCACGACGTGGTGGTCGAGGGCACGCCGATCGAGCTCGCCCGCATCCTCAAGTCGGACAAGCCGATCGTCAACGTCACCTACGAGCTCGCCGAGCTCGTGCCCGGCGTGATCGAGGGCGAGATCCGGCGCATCCTCGGCTGACAACCGCCCGATACCGCTCCGTTGTCCAGGGCTCCGCTCCCGAAAGGGGGCGGAGCCCTTCGGCTCTTCGGCCCGGAGCGACAACTTCTACCCTTCTCTGGAGCCTCTCGTCAGAGGTACCCCGGCACGGAATCGACCCGAAAGTCGAAGGGCCGGCGCCTTGCGGCACCGGCCCTCGGGGTTGCGCTCCCGCGCGGGCGCGGGGGGCGCGGCGTCAGCCGCCGGCGACGGCCTTCTCGCCGCCCGCCGCCTTCGTCTTCGCCGCGGAGACCAGGTCGAACGCCTCGCGCCGCATCTTGGCGTGCTGGGCGTCCTCCTCCGGGTAGTAGGGGCGGTAGCCGAGCTTCTCCGGGTCGAAGGTGAAGGGCTTCATCAGGTCGGCCTTGCCCACCACCGACTGCGACCGGCTGTAGAAGGCCATGTCGTAGTTGTTCGACATGATGATGGCCTCTTCCGGGCAGGCGTCCACGCAGTAGCCGCAGAAGACGCAGCGCAGCATGTCGATCTCGTAGACGACCGGGTACTTCTCGATGTTCACGTCCGGCTGCTCGGCCGCCTCGATGTGGATGCACTCGGCCGGGCAGTTGGTCGCGCACAGGAAGCAGGCCACGCAGCGCACCGAGCCGTCCGGCCGGGTGGTCAGGATGTGGTGCCCGCGGTAGCGGTGGGAGTACTGGCGCCGCTCCTCGGGGTACTGGATCGTCACCCGCGGCTTCAGGTGCAGCACGTTCAGGAAGAAGTGCCGGATGGTGACCGCGAGTCCCGAGATCAGCGGCAGGTACATCCGCTCGGCGAAGGTCATGCGGCGCGGCTCGACCTCGGTCGGGTGCACCTGGACGCCGGGCAGCTGGAGCGCTTTCGGATCGATGCTCATCGGTTCGGACTCCCTAGCGATCGAGCTCGCCGGCGATGATGTTGAGACCGCCGATGGTCGCGATCACGTCGGAGACGTCGGTGCCCCTGCATCAGCCACGGGAAGCTCGAGAAGACCGGGAAGCAGGGCGGGCGGACCTTCAGTCGGTACGGCTTCGGGCCGCCGTCCGAGACGATGTAGAAGCCGAGCTCGCCGTTGGCGCCCTCGGTCGGGACGTAGCACTCCCCTGCGGGCACCTGGATGCCGTCCATGATCAGCTTGAAGTGGTAGATCATGGACTCCATCTGGTTGTAGCAGGCCTCCTTCGACGGCAGCGCGACGTGCGGGTCGTCGACCACGTACGGGCCCGCCGGCATGCCGCGGTCGAGCAGCTGCCGGATGATCCGGAACGACTGCCGGATCTCGAGCATGCGCAGGCGGTAGCGATCGTAGACGTCGCCGCCCTTCAGGGTCGGGACCTCCCAGTCGAGCGTGTCGTAGAGATCGTAGGGGTGCGCGCGGCGGACGTCGTAACCGACGCCGGACGCGCGCAGGCAGGGGCCGGTCCAGCCCCAGGCGACCGCGTCCTCGCCGGAGATCGCGGCGACGCCCACCGCGCGGTCCATGAAGATCCGGTTCTTGTCGCACAGCTTCTCGACGTCGTCGATCAGCGGCGGGATGAACTCGAGCAGTTTCTCGCTGCGCGCCATGAAGTCGGGCGGCAGATCCTGGAGCAGGCCGCCGATGCGGCAGGCGGAAACCGTCAGGCGCGCCCCGCACACCGACTCGAGCAGACCGTAGATCTCCTCGCGCGGCTGGAAGAAGTACCAGAAGTTGGTCAGCGCGCCGAGGTCGGTCAGCGTCGAGCCGTTGGCGACGCAGTGATCCATGATGCGCGAGAACTCGGAGAGGATCGTGCGCGCCCAGACCGCCTTCGCCGGCACTTCGACGCCGAGCATCTGCTCGACCGTCCGGCAGTAGGCGACGTTGTTGATGAACGACGAGCAGTAGTTCAGCCGGTCGGTGTACGGGATCACCTGCTGCCAGGTGTGCGTCTCCGACATCTTCTCCATGCAGCGGTGGAGATAGCCGACCTCCATCTCGGAGGTGAGGATCTCCTCGCCGTCGAGCATCGCCACCATGCGGAAGGTGCCGTGCATGGCCGGGTGCGAGGGGCCGATGTTGATCGTCGTCCGCTCGAACATCGAGTCGGTGCGCCCGGGAGGCGCCTCGAGCTTGGGCGTGTAGATCTTGTCTTCGGTCAGGATCCAGCGCCGCCCCGGGTCGTAGTCCTTGCGCAGCGCGTGGCCCTGGAAGCCGTCGTGGGTGAGCAGCCGGCGCAGGTTCGGATGGCCCTCGAAGACCAGGCCGAACAGGTCCCAGGCCTCCCGCTCGAACCAGTCCGCCGCCCGCCAGATCGGCACCACCGACGGGATCTTCGGGTCGCTGGCGGTGACCGGCACCTTCAGCCGGAGCCGTTCGCCGCGCGGGACCGAATAGAGGTGGTAGACCGCCTCGAACCGCTCCTCGCGCTCCGGGTAGTCGACGCCGCACAGGTCGAGCAGCATGTCGAAGCGGGTCGCCTCGCCGTCGCGCAGGTCGCGGCAGAGGTCGACGAGCACCTCGCGCTTCACCACCCACGTCGGCTGATCGTCGGGGGCGCCGGGGCCCTCCTGGGGCACCACGCTGCCGGCGGGGAACCGGCTCAGAATCGCTGGAGCTTCAAGCAGCATCCGTGGCCTTCGCTTTCGCCTTCCTGGCCTTCTTCATCGCCACGCGGTCGCGCTCGACCTTCTCCTTGAGCTGGAGAATGCCGTAGATCAGGCCCTCGGGCGACGGGGGGCAACCCGGGACGTAGATGTCGACCGGGATCAGCTCGTCGATGCCCTGCATCACGTGGTAGGCGCGGTAGAAGCCGCCCGAACAGGCGCAGGCTCCCATCGAGACCACCCATTTGGGGTCCGGCATCTGGTCGTAGATGCGCTTGAGCACCGGGCCCATCTTGTCGGTGATGGTGCCGGCGACGATCATCAGGTCGCTCTGCCGGGGGGAGAAGCGCACCACCTCCCAGCCGAAGCGCGCCATGTCGTAGTGGGACGACACCGTGCCCATGAACTCGATCGCGCAGCAGGCAGTGCCGAACGGAAGGGGCCAGAAGGAACGCGTTCGGGACCAGTCGATGAACGTTTCGAGCTTCGTCGTGATCCAGGATTCGCCCTGCACTTCCATCGCCGCCTCCCAAGACCCGCGGTCGCCAGCGGCCGCCAGGCCGCTGGAATCCTACTGTAGAGATCTACGGCGTCACAAGGACGGACGGACCGCGCGGGCCCCTCCGGCGCGGGCCCGCAGCGCCCGGATCCGGCACTCGTCCGGGGGCCGGAGGTCAGGCGGGCAGGTCGCCGCTCGAGCGCGTGAGCGCATCGAGCAGGGATTCGAGCCGCGCGAGGTGCTCGCGCTGCTTCTGGGCGACGCCATCGAGCACGGCGGCGGTGTCGGCGTCGACCTCCCGCGCCATGCGCGGGTAGAGCGAGTCGTTCTCGTAGCGCTCCTCGGCCAGCGCCGCCGCCAGGTCCTCGCTGCCACCCCGCACCTGGCCCGCCGCCTCGAGCTGGCGCACGGCGAGGGTGTCCTTCTCCGTCGCCAGCTCCGTCCAGGCGCGCGCCAGGTTCGGCTTGCCGTCGGCCTGGGCGCGCGCCGCGGCGGCGCGGAACCGGGCGGCGCTCGCGGCCTCCGCGGTGAAACCGGTCTTCAAGTACTCTTGCGCGCGTGGCAGTCGGGACACGGGATCTCCCCTCTAGGGAATGGGCTGGAATTCGACGGCGACCGCAGCGGGCCGCGAAGCTGAATCCTAGCCGATTTCCCGGCGGGAGCCGTAACGGCGGGGCGGCGCGGAACTTCAGCCGGCACGGCGCGTAGTTCCCCTCGGAGCGGCCCGCTTGCCCAACCCATCCCCACGCAAAGGTTCCCGCCTCGGCCGGCTCTTCCTGGTCGGCGCCGGCGTCTTCGGCCTCACCGGACTGGTGCACGCGGTCATCGGCGGACAGGTGACCGGGGTGCTCTTCCGGCTCGCCTTCGCCTGTTTCGTCCTGCTCGGCCTGATCTGGGCGTTCCGCGTCCTCTGGCGGCGGTTCTTCTGGAGCGTCGGCCGCCGGCTGGCCTTCTCCTACCTGCTGCTCGGCCTGCTTCCGATCGGCCTGATCGCCATCCTGGCCGCGCTTTCGAGCTACCTGCTCGGGGGCTTTCTGCTCGGCCATCTCTACCGCGACGCGATCGACGACCTGCGCGACGAGCTCGAGACCACGGCGCGCGAGCGCCTGCTCGAGACCGGCGCCGAGCCGCCCGCGGCAATCCCCCTGCCCGGGGGGGTCCTGCGGGTGGCCGATTACCGCCGTGGCCGGCGGATCGGCGCGGCCGAAGGTGCCCCCGCCGCCTGGCCGGGTTGGATCGAAAGCGCCCAGGCCACGCGCGAGCGCGCCGACGGCGAGGAGATCCACAAGCCGTTCGTCGCGCTCGCCGACCGCCGCCTCGCGGTGGCCGCGGTCGCGCGCGCCGGCGAGCGCGGAACCCTGGTCTGGTTCGACGGCGACCTCGAGACCGCGCTGCGCGCGCGGACGCACTCCTGGCTCCAGCTCTTCCGCTCCGACGACCCGCGGGAGCTGCAGACGACCCGCATCCAGGTCGGCAGCCGGCAGCTCGTGCTGCGCGGGCTCTGGGTCTCGCGCAAGCCCGAGGAGACGGCGGAGTTCTACCGGCTGAGCCCGCCCGCCGCGAAGGAGCCCGATCTCTGGGACCGTCCGACGATCCTCTGGATGGAGCGCAGCCGCGGCCTGCGCGCGCTCGCCGACGGCCACGAGGTGGCCGAGAGCGTCGCGGCCTCGATGGCGGCCAGCCCGCGCGGCCTCGCCCGGGCGCTGCTCTCGACCTCGGAGGCCGCCGATTCGACCGCCTGGCTGGCCCTGGTCGGCGTCGCCGTCCTGCTGCTCGAGATCTACGCCGCCGCCGCCGGCCTCGCGGTGGTCATGATCTTCGGCCTGTCGCGGGCGGTGAACCGGCTGTCGCGGGCGACCGAGGCGGTCGGCCGCGGCGACTTTTCGGTGCGCATCCCGGTCCGCCGCAGGGATCAGCTCGGCGCCCTGCAGTCGAACTTCAACGCCATGACCGAGCACCTCCAGGAGCTGGTGGCGACCGCCGCGCAGAAAGAGGCGCTCGACAAGGAGCTGGCCCTCGCCCGCCAGGTCCAGCAGGACCTGCTGCCCGCCGAGGTCGAACGGCGCGAGGGGGTCGACATCGCCACCTACTTCGAACCGAGCGCGGCGATCGGCGGCGACTACTACGACGTGCTGCCACGGCCGGGCGGCGGGCTGGCGATCGTGGTGGCGGACGTCGCCGGCCACGGACTCGCCGCCGGCCTGCGCATGGCCATGGTCAAGTCGGCCCTGGCGCTGCTGATCGAGGACGAGATCGCTCCCGAGCGGATCTTCGCCCGCCTCCACCGCCTCTTGAAGAGCCGTCCTGGCGAACGCAGCTTCGTGACCGCCACCCTCGCTCTCTTCGATCCGCTGAGCGGGCGGCTCGAGCTGACCAACGCCGGACACCCGCCGACCTATCTCGTACGGCGTTCGGGCGCGGTCGAGGAGCTCGAGCTGCCCGGAACGCCGCTCGGCACGCTGGCCGGAGCTCCAGGAAAGACCGCGGTGACGCTCGCCCCGGGCGACGCCGCCCTCTGGCTCTCCGACGGACTGATCGAGGCGCGTTCGGCGGCGGGCGAGCTGTTCGGGTACGAGCGGGTGCGGCGCTGCCTGGCGGGGCCGCCGATCACCGACTACGGCCTGCGCGACCGGCTCCTGGCGGCGGTGCGCGCGCACACCGGAGGCGCCCCCGCCGAGGACGACCGGACGGTCGTCGTGCTGCTCTACCGCGGCGACGCCGGCTCGAGGCCCAGCACCGAATAGACCCGCCGGATGTAGCCCTGGGTCTCGCGGTAGGGCGGGATGCCGCCGTAGCGGTCGACCGAACCCTCGCCGGCGTTGTAGCCCGCCAGGACCTTGCCGAGGTCGTCGGCGAAGCGGTCCGCGAGGAACCGCAGGTAGCGCACACCCGCCTCGATGTTCTTGGCCGGTTCGAAGAGCTCCGCGGGCCGCAACCCGAAGCGCCGCCCGGTCGCCGGCATGAGCTGCATCAGGCCGCGCGCCCCCTTGCTCGACACCGCACGCGCGTCGAAGGCCGACTCCGCGCGGATCACGGCGGCCACCAGGTCCGGGTTGAGCTCGTGCCGGCGCGCGGCTTCGAAGATCAGGTCGCCGTAGGCAGTCGCCGGAGGGCCGTGCCCGTCGCTCCAGCGCAGGTCGAAGGTCCGCGCGCCGGCCTCGATCTCCTCCGCCCCCTTCTCGGGCTCGGGCAGCACCTCGTCGTCGACCACCCGCTCGATGCGCAGCAGCGGCAGGGTGAGGCTGCCGCCCGAGACGAACTCCAGACGCGCCTCGTCGCCTTCGGCGCGGAAGGCCGTGGCCTTGAGCACCGAGCCGTCGACCAGCACGACGAGGTGCGCGGCCGCGGGCGGCGCCGGAGCGAGCAGGGCGATGCCGGCGGCAGCGAGGACGCGCGCGAGCTTCATCCGCTCCTTCTACGCACGGGGGTGGAACCGGTCATAGACCCCGCGCAGCCGCTCGCGGTGGACGTGGGTGTAGATCTCGGTGGTCGAGATGTCGGCGTGGCCGAGCATGGTCTGCACCGCGCGCAGGTCGGCGCCGTGCTCGAGCAGATGGGTGGCGAAGCTGTGCCGGAGAACGTGGGGCGAGAGCGGGCGCTCGATCCCCGCCGCCCGGCCGTAGGCCTTGAGGATCTTCCAGAACCCCTGGCGGGTCATCGGCAGCCCGCGCCGGTTGACGAAGACCGCATCGTGCCGGCCTTTCGCCCAGGCCGGTCGCACCTCGGACAGGAAACGCGCGAGCCAGCGTTCGGCGGCCTCCCCCACCGGCACGACCCGCTCTTTCGAACCCTTGCCGAAGGCGATCAGGTAGCCGCCTGCCGACATGAGCTGCGGCAGCCGGAGGCCGACCAGCTCCGAGACGCGCAGGCCGGTGGCGTAGAGCAGCTCGAGCATGGCGCGATCGCGGACTCCGCCGGGCGTGCCGACGTCGGGCGCGGCGAGGAGGCGTTCGACCTCCTCCTCGTCGAGCACCCGGGGCAGGCGGGTGAACTTGCGCGGCGCCACGAGATGCGCGGTCGGGTCGTCGGCGCGGACCTTTTCCTCGACCAGCCAGGCGTAGAAGCCGCGCATCGCGGCGAGCGCCCGGGCCATCGAGCGCGGTGAGATCTCGCGGCGGTGGAGCCAGCGCAAGTGCTCGGCGAGGAGGCGGCCGTCCGCGGCCTCGAGCTCGACGCCCGGCCCGGAGCCGAGCCAGCCGCCCAGCCGCTCGAGATCGCCCCGGTAAGCCTCGACGGTCCGCGGCGAGAGTCCCCGCTCGACCGCGAGTCCCTCGAGCCAGAGCTCGAGCCGCCGCCGCCAGCGCGCCGGCGGGCGCTCACCGGGGCCCGGGCCGGCCGTCACCACAGAGGGAGCCGCGACCCGGAACCGACGAAGGGGTTGTCGAGCCGCTCCTCGGCGAGCCGGGTCTCCGGCCCGTGCCCGGGCAGCACGCGCCAGTCGCCGTCGAGCGCGAAGAGCTTGTCGCGGATCGAGCGCGCGAGCGTCGGGCCGTCGCCGCCGGGCAGGTCGGTCCGGCCGATGCCGCGCTGGAAGAGCGTGTCGCCCGCCAGGATCTCCCGGCTCGTCTCGTCGATCAGGCAGACGCCTCCCGGCGTGTGCCCGGGCGTGTGCAGCACCCGCAGCGTCAGGCCGGCGACCGCGACCTCGACGCCCTCTTCGAGCCAGCCGGCGGGCGCCGGACAGGGGCGCGCGCCGAGCATCGCCTCGAGCTCGGGCCACTGCGGTCCCTGCAGGTAGGGCAGGTCGGCCCGGTGCACCCAGACCTCCAGGCCGTAGCGCTCGGCGACGTGGGCGCAGTGGGCGATGTGGTCGATGTGTCCGTGGGTCAGGAGAATCCGCTCGGGGACGAGCCCGAGCCGGTCGATCGCGTGGAAGATCCGGTCGCTCTCGGCCCCCGGGTCGACCACCGCGCAGCGCGGCGCGCAGCCGATCAGGTAGCAGTTCTCCTCGAGCGGACCGACGGTCAGGACCTCGAGCAGCATGGCGAGAGGATTCTACCCATCCGGCCGGGACGGGCGACGCAGGCGGCCGTCAGCCGACCCGGACCGGCGCGGCCGCCAGCGCGCGAGCGAGGCGGTCGCCGACCTCGGAGGTCGTGAGCGCTCCGCCGAGATCGCGCGTGGTCTCGCCGGCGCGGATGCCGGCGCGCACGACGGCTTCGATCTCACGCGCCGCCTCGCCGTGGCCGAGGTCCTCGAGCATCAGCGCCGTGGAGAGCACGGCGCCGACCGGGTTGGCGCGGCCGGTGCCGGCGTGCTTGGGGGCGGAACCGTGGACCGGCTCGAACATCGAGACCCGGCCCGGATGGAGGTTGCCCGAGCCGGCGACGCCGAGGCCGCCCTGCAGCGCGGCGCCGAGGTCGGTCACGATGTCGCCGAACATGTTGTTGGTGACGATCACCTCGAACTGCTCGGGCGCGCGGATCAGCTGCATGCAGAGCGCGTCGACGTACATGTGCGAGGCCTCGATCTCCGGGTACTCCGTCGCGACCTCGGTGAACACCCGCTGCCAGAGGTCGTGGCCATAGCGCATCACGTTCGACTTGTCGGACATCAGCACCTTCCGGCGGCCCGTTCGCCCGCGCGCAGTCGAACGCGGCGCGGACGATCCGCTCGACGCCCTTGCGGGTGTTGATCTCCTCCTGGATCGCGACCTCGTCGGGCGTCCCCTTCTTGAAGTTGCCGCCGACGCCGACGTAGACGCCCTCGGTGTTCTCGCGGAACACCACGAAGTCGACGTCCTTCTCGCTCTTGCCCTTGAGCGGGCAGAGCCGGTCGTCGAGCAGCTTGACCGGGCGGTAGTTGACGTAGAGATCGAGCTCGAAACGCATGCCGAGCAGGATGTCCGCGGCGTGCCGCATGTCCGGGACGCGCGGGTCGCCGTAGGCGCCGATCAGGATCGCGTCGAAGTGGTCGCGGAAGTCCTCCATCTGGCCGGGCGGCAGCGAGACGCCGGTCTCGAGGTAGTGGTCGGCCGAAAAGGGAAAGTGGACCAGCTCGAGCGGCAGGGACCAGCGCTCCGCCGCCACCTCGAGGACCTTGACCGCCTCGGCGGTCACGTCGCGGCCGATGCCGTCGCCGGGCAGGATCGCGATGCGCTGCGGACGCTGGAGCTTCGGATCGGTCGGAATCGTGCGCGGGCTCATGGAGCCGCGGATGCTATCTCAGCCCGGCGCCGGGACCTGCGCCGGCAGCGCCGCCGCACGCTGCTCCTCGACCGCGAAGCGGAGGCTGGCGGTCGGCACCAGGAAGGCGCTCCAGAGGGAGCTCCAGAGCTCCGGCTCGACCGCCGGCAGACGGGCGCGGAGCCACTCGGCGCGCACCATCTCCACCGCCGCCGGCACCGCGTCGACCCGCGCGTGCTCGCGCTCCACGCGGCGCAGCCGGCCGCCGGCCGCCAGGTAGCCGCGCGGCCGGTCGCGGACGCGCGCCACCGCGCCCGCGAAGCCGCCGACGGCGCCGACCGGCGGCGGTCCGGCCTTGGCGTGGACCTCGAAGCGGGCGCCGGCCGAGAACGACCAGGTCCGCCGCTCGAGCAGCGCGGTCGGCGCCGGCACCGGGAAGTCGAACAGCGCCGCGCTCGCCGGCTGGCCGCCGGCCGCGCGCGCGATCGGCACCACCCAGGCGGGCACCAGCTCGCGCAGCAGCAGCACCGACGGCACCGCCTCGTCGTCGAGCACCGCCACGCGCAGGTTGGCCTGCGGATAGGAGAGGCGCGGCCAGCCGAGCGCCTCGGCGCGGATGCCGGACTGCCGGAACAGCACCAGGGTCACCAGCGCGCGATCGCCGTCGGGCAGCGGCAGGCGCTCGAGCCGGAGCGGCGCGGGCGGCTTCGGCACCGCCTCGAATGGCACGGCCCAGGTGAGGTAGAGGGCGTCTTCGAGGACGGTCGAGAACAGCACGAACGGCAACGGTAGCCTCGATGAGCGCTTCCGGCAAGGCCCGCGCCGGGGGAGATACGATCCGGACCGGAGGAAGACCCGATGCCGAAACCCGCCGCCGCCCTCGTCGCCCTGCCCCTGCTGCTCGCCGGACTGTCGGCCGGACCCGCGGCGGCCGCTGATCCGGCCGGGATCGAGACGTCCGCGGCGCGCATCGATCGCGCCACCCTCGCCGGCGCGACCCGGTTCCTCGCTTCCGACCTGCTCGAGGGGCGCGCGCCGGGCAGCCGCGGCGACGCGATCGCGCGCGCCTACCTCGCCGCCGGTCTCGAGACGGCCGGCCTGCGCCCCGGCGGCCCGGACGGCGCCTGGCAGCAGCGCTTCGAGATGATCGGCCTGAAGACGCGGGCGCCGAAGAGCTGGGCCTTCACCGCCCCGGCCGGGCGCGTCGAGCTCGCCTGGTGGAACGACTGGATCGGCGCCGCCGGCGTCCAGGCGCCGGTCGCCGAGATCGCCGACGCCGAGCTGGTCTTCGTCGGCTACGGCATCCAGGCGCCGGAGTTCGGGTGGGACGACTTCAAGGGCGCCGATCTCCGCGGCAAGGTCCTGGTCATGCTGAACGACGACCCCGACTGGGACCCCGCGCTCTTCGACGGCCGCGCGCGCCTCTACTACGGTCGCTGGACCTACAAGTACGAGAGCGCGGCCCGGCAGGGGGCGGCGGCGGCGATCATCATCCACACCACGCCGTCGGCCGGCTACCCGCTGGAAGGTCGTCCAGACCTCGTGGACCGGCGAGCAGTTCGAGCTGCCGGCAGGCGAGGAGCCGCGCCTGAAGCTCGCGCCTGGACCACCGAGGACGCCGCGCGACGCCTGGTCGCCCTCGCCGGCTTCGACCTCGACGCGCTGGTCGAGCGGCCCGGATCGCGCGACTTCAAGCCGGTCCGCTCGGCATCCGCACCTCGCTCGGGATCGCGACGACGATCACCCACGGCGAGACCGGCAACGTGCTGCGGCATGCTCCCCGGCTCCGACCCGGTGCTCACGGACGAGGTCGTCGTGTTCTCCGCGCACCACGACCACCTCGGTGTCGGCAACGCCGACGCCGACGGTGACACGATCTACAACGGCGCCGTGGACAACGCCTCCGGCGTGCGCGCAGGCTGCTCGCCATCGCCCGGGCCTTCACGGCGCTGCCCCAGCGCCCCGCCGCTCGATCCTCTTCGCGTTCGTGGCGGCCGAGGAATAGGGCCTGCTCGGCTCGGCCTACTTCGCGACCCACCCGACCGTGCCCGCCGGGCGGATCGTGGCCAACATCAACTTCGACGCCGGCAACATCTTCGGACGCACCCGGGACGTCACGTTCGTCGGCAAGGGCAAGTCGACGCTCGACGACGTGCGTCGGCGCGGCGCGGCGCCGTCAGGGACGCGTGGTCGTCCCCGACGCAGACGTCCCCGAGCACGGCGCGTACTACCGCTCCGACCAGTTCAGCTTCGCGAAGATCGGCGTGCCCGGCCTTCTACCTCAGGGCGGGCTCCGACTTCATCGGCCGCCGCGCCTGGCTGGGGCGAAGAGCGCCAGCGAGTGGCTCGAGAGCCACTACCACCAGCCCTGCGACGAGTTCGACCCGAGGACTGGAACTACGACGGCATGATCGAGGACACCCGGCTCGGCTTCGTCGTCGGCCTCGAGGTCGCCAACGCCGACGAGATGCCGAAGTGGAACCCGGGCGACGAGTTCGAGCGGGCGCGCCTGGAGGCGCTGCGCGAGACGGCCGCCGGGCAGCACTGAGCGGCCGGGCCGCGCCGGCGGATACAATCGGACTTGGCGAATCGGCCCTCCTGGCCGATGTCGTCAAGGACAACCGCCATGCTCGCACCGACGCCGCCCGCCGCCCTGATCGACCGCCAGGGGCGGCCCTACTTCCTCTGGGATCTCGACTTGTCGCTGGAGGCGCTGCGCGAGCGGCTGCGTTCGCCGGATCCGGAGGTGCGGATCCACTTCCTCGGCAAGCTCCTGCGGCAGGCCAAGCCGGACGACGCGTTGCAGCTCGTGAGCCTCACCGAGATCGCCGCGCACTGGGGGCAGCTCGCGCCCAAGCTCGGTAGGCAACGCGACTTCTGGGGTTGGCTGCTGGCGAAGAAGGGCTTCGATGCCGGCGCCGACCGCTAGCCTCGGCCCGCTGCAGCGGAGGATCCTCGAGCTCCTGGCCGATCTCGAGCCGCCGTTCGTGCTCGCGGGCGGCGGCGCCGTTGCCGGCTTCTACTTCGGCCATCGCACGACCCGCGACCTCGATCTGTTCTGGCGGCGGCGTCCACTCCTCGGCGACCTGCCGCAGGAGATCCGCTACAAGCTGACGGGGGCGGGCCTCGCCGTCACCTCCCTGCAGACCGCGCCGCAGTTCCACCGCTTCTCGGTAGAGACTGAAGGCGAGCGCTGCGTTCTCGATCTCGTCGCCGAGCCCGCGACCCTCGATGCACCACCGCTGGAGGTCGCCCTGGGGCGGGTTCGGATCTTCGTCGAGTCACCACTGGCACTGCTCGCGCAGAAGCTCTGCGCGCTCCTCGGGCGAGCGGAACCGCGCGACCTCGACGACGTCGGCCGCCTGCTCGATGGCGGGACGGACCTCCGCGCGGCTCTCGCCCTGGCGCCTTCGATCGACGGCGGCTTCTCCGCCCTGACGCTGGCCTGGGTCCTGGACCGCCTGGATCTCCAGCGCATCGCCGAGGCGAGCGGCTACGACGCGCCGAAGTCCCGCGAACTCGACGGGGTGCGAAGGGCCTTGATCGACCGCCTCACCTCGGAGCTCCCCTCGCCGCAGGATGGTCCCTGATCCTGTCGGAGTTCCGGCCTGGCCCGACGAACGGGCTCGCACCCGGACAGGAGCCACCTCCGCGCAGTCCGCGGAGCAGCGCCGACGACAGAGACTCAGCGCCCGGCGGGCCCCAGGGTAGCGTTCGAGCGCCCCGGCACGGCAATTGCGCGCGTCTCGATCGCCATGCGAGTCGTCTTCCTCACGCTCCTGCTCGGACTGGTCGGAGGCCCGCAGAGGGTCGAGCTCGCGGTCGAGGGGGCTCCCGCTGCGGTCGAGATCCTCTTCGACGACGAGGTCGTGGCGCGGCTGACGGCTCCCCCCTGGGTCGCCGATCTCGACTTCGGCCCCGACCCGCTTCCGCGCGAGGTCGTCGCGCGGGCGCTCGACGCGAGCGGGCGCGAGGTCTCGCGCGCCGTTCAGCGGGTCAATCTGCCCCACGAGCGCGAGGCGCTCGACATCACGATCGAGAGCAACGCGCGGGGTGCCCCCGTCGCGGCGCGGGTGGTCTGGCAGAGCGCGGTGGCGGAGTCGCCCTCGGCGCTCTCCCTCGCGCTCGACGGACGGCCGCTCGACCTGAAGGGTGATCGCGCTCTCCTGCCGCGCCTCGCTCCCGACGCCGCGCACGTGCTCGAGGCGCGCGCAATCTACGAGTCGGGAACGCGCGCCACGGCGCTCCTGCTGGGCGGCACCTACGTCGACCGCGTCGCGACCGAGCTGGTCGGGGTGCCGGTCCGGGTCGGCAACCGGCGCGCCGTCGACGCGGTGAGCCGCTGCCTGACCGGCCCTCGCGGCGACCCGGTCGAGGTCCAGAGCGTCGACGAGGGCGGCGGTGAGATCTTCCTGGTCTCCTCGCGAGAGAGCCGTTACGAGCTGCGCCGCGGAATGCTCGATCGCCTCCCGCGGACCTCCGGCCCGCTCGAGCCTGTGTCGGATCTGCTCCGGCTGAAGCTCCCGAAGGGTACCCGCGCCACGTTCTACTGGCCCGAGCTCGCGCCGCAGTCCCGCGACCTCGGCGGCGGGCGTCGGACCGACCTGTTCCTGAACTCGGGCCCGCTGCCGCTCGACGCGCAGGGGCTCTGGAACCGGATCGGCTCGATCGAGCCTGCCGCGACGTTGCCGACGGCCGCGCCGCGGCTCGCAGACGCGACCGGGGTCGCCGTCTTTGCCGCCGCGGGGTCCGGGCGCCCCCGGGTCGTGGTCGTCGTCCTCGCGCCCGGCGAGGCCGACGCGAGCGCCCTGCGCCCGGGACAGATCCGCGAGCTGGCGCGTCGGCTCCATGTGCCGCTGCAGGTCTGGTCGGTTGGCGGTCCTCAGGACTCCGCCTGGGGCCAGGCGACACCCCTCTTCGAGTCCTCGAGCGGTCTCCGCACGGCGCACCTCGCCCTGCGCGACGACCTGAAGAGCCAGCGGATCGCCTGGGTCCGGAGCTCGACCGCGCTCCACAGGATCGGGCTGCGCGCGGACTGCGAGGGGCTCGAGCTCGCCCGGTGAGCGGGGCCGGCTCCCGGAGACCCCCTTCCCTCCCGGCGCGCGCCCTAGTCGGCGGGCACCGGCCCGAGCTCGCGCCCGAGGTGGCGCGGGGCGAGCCGCTCGGCCTCGGAGCGGATCTCGGCTGCGAGCTTCGACTTCTCCGCTGCGGACAGGAAGGAGTGGCGGACGCCGGCGAGCGCGAGCTCGACCAGGGTCTCGGCGTCGTAGCCGAACGCGGCGGCCAGCTTCTCGTACTCGCGGGCGAGGTCGGTGTCGAACAGCGACGGGTCGTCGGTGTTGACCGAGAGCTCGACGCCGGCGCGGCGCAGGCGGTCGAACGGGTGGCTGCCGAGATCGGGGACGACGCCCAGCGCGACGTTCGACGTCGGACAGATCTCGAGCGGGGTCCGCCGCTCGGCGAGCCGCGCGACCAGGCCGGAGTCCTCGATCGAGCGCACGCCGTGTCCGACCCGCTCGGCGCGGCAGGGGCCGAGCACGGCCTCGACCGACGCCGGCCCGGCGTGCTCGCCGGCGTGCGCCACGCAGTGCAGGCCGGCCGCGGCGGCGGCCGCGAAGTGGTCCGCGTAGGGCTCGCTCGGACTCACCGCCTCGCGTCCGGTAAGACCGAGCGCCACCGCGATGCCGCGCTCGTGCGCCTCGAGCGCCCAGTCGAGGGTCGGATCGGCGGTGCGGTTGCCGACGTCGCGCACGATGTCGGGGATCAGCCGCACCCGCACGCCGCGGCGGCGCTGCTCGTCGCGGATCGTCTCCTCGAGCGCGTCGAGCACCTCGTCGACCGGCAGGCCGTTCATCCAGTGAGTGCCGATCGTGAAGTGGACCTCCGAATAGCGGATGTTCTGGCGCTCCTGCGCGACGGCGAAGTCGGAGAGCAGGCGCTGGAAGTCCTCCGGCGCGCGCAGCACCTTCGAGCAGGCGAGGTAGACCTCGACGAAGTGGTCGAAGTCGCGGAAGCGGAACCACTCGCGCAGTCCTTCGACGTCGTCGACCGGCAGGCTGACCCGATGGCGGTGGGCGAGCGCGAGCAGCGTCTCGGGGGGCATCGACCCCTCGAGGTGGATGTGCAGCTCGACCTTGGGCAGGGCGGCGAGGAATCCGCCCAGGCTCACGCGCGCTCCGGCCGCTCGGGCTCGAACCGGCGGCCGAGACGCTCGAGCACGCTCGGAGGCACCAGACCGCCGACGTCGCCGCCGAAGCGGGCGACCTCCTTGACCAGCCGGCTCGACAGGTAGGTGTACTCCTGCTTGGGCATCATGAACACGGTTTCGATGCGCGGGTTCAGGTGCCGGTTCATCAGCGCCATCTGGAACTCGTACTCGAAATCCGAGACGGCGCGCAGCCCGCGCACGATCGTGCGGGCGCCTGCCCGCTCCATGAAGTCGACCAGCAGGCCGGAGAAGCTCTCCACCCGGCAGAAGCCGTCGCCGCCGATGAGCTCGCGGATCATCCCGACCCGCTCCTCGACCGAGAAGAGCGGCGCCTTGTCCTCGTTGCGCAGCACCGCGACGATCACCTCGTCGAACATCGGACGGCAACGCGCGACGATGTCGAGGTGCCCGTTGTGGAGGGGATCGAACGAGCCCGGGTAGACCGCGATCCGCCGCGTCACGGCTGCGCCAGCTCCCCGCCGAGGTCGACCGTCGAGTAGTTGAAGGCCGCGTCGCCCAGCCGCAGCAGGACGAGCTTCGCCGTCGCCGGGATCTCCGCCACCACCAGCTCCTCCTTCTGGCCGTCGAGCAGCCCGTCCGCGGCCGGGAGCGGCCGCCAGGGTCCGCCGTCGATCGAGAGCGACGCCTCGCGCAGCGGATTCCAGGCATCGTACACCCGGACCCGCGCGCCCCGCCCGTCGCGCCGGGCCGCCTCGAGCCCCGGCGGCGAGTTGTCGATCACCACCGGCTCGCTCTCCTGCCGCGCTTCGAGCGCGTCGCCCTCGGCGTTGCCGCGGGCGTCGCTCGCGATCAACCGGAAGCGGTAGCGCCCGTCGGGCAGCACGGTGGCGTCGAAGCCGTAGGACTCGTCCTTGATCTCCGTCACGATCGGCAGCCAGCTCCCCTCGCGCTCCTCGGGGCGTACCGCGAGCGTGTAGCGCAGCTCGTCCTGGTTGGGATCGCCGACCTTCCAGCGCAGCGTGCGCCACCCCTTCTTCCAGAGCGGCTTCATCCGCTCGTCGCGCGCAGCGCCCGGCTCGATCGTGGTGAAGATGCCGTCGCGGTTCGGGCTCGCCGGTTCGTAGACCTGGTCGGCCGGATTGAATCCGGCCGGCACCAGCACCTGACCGGGGTCGAGCGCGGCGAAGCGCTCGACCTTCGGACGGAGGTTCTCCTGCCGGTAGGAGACCTCGGCCGAAGTCAGTCTCGGCGAGCGGTCGGCGGCGCCCTCGAAGTCGACACGCCACTGCAGGTAGCGGCCCCGGTCCAGCGCGCCGAGCGACAGTTCGCGCCCTTCGACCGGCGGGCTCCACGTCGACCAGGTGCGGTCGGGCTCGGCCGAGAAGCCGGTGCGGAAGGCGAAGGCGGCGCGCGCGCCCGCGGGCAGGTCCCCGCTCCAGCGGAAGACGCCGAAACGCGCGGCCTGGCCGGCGTCGAGCGCCGCGCTCGTGTAGGTGCCGCGCTTCTCCGTGCCCGGCACGAAGCGCCAGACCCCCGCCGCGTTGGTGGTCAGCAGCGCGGGCCCGTCGTCGCCGGGCGCCAGCCCGACGACCTGCCGCTCCTCGAGGTCCTTCTCGACCAGCGCCTGCCCGTCGAGCAGCGAGTAGAGCTTGCCCTCGATGCCGGTGCCGAGCCAGAGCCGGTCGCGCGCATAGAGCAGAGAGAAGATCGTCTCGTCCTGCGCCTGCCAGAGCGGCTCGGCTGCGCCCGAAGGCAGGATGCGGACCACTTCGCTGCGTGGCCCCCGCGCTCCCGCCGGGCGCGAGCCCACTGCCGCCTCGCCCTCGTTGTCGACGTCGACCGTGACGACCGGCTTCGGTTCGTCGCCACCGCCGGCGCCGCTCGCGCCGGCGGCGGTGGTGCTCTTCGAATCCGCCGCGGCCGGCCGGGTCGGCGCCAGGTCGATGAAGCTCGCCTCGGATGCGAGCACGGCGGCGTAGTGGCTCCCGTCGGCTCCCGCGGCGAGCGCGACGACCTCGGACAGCGTCGAATCGTAGACCGTGCGGACGCCCTTGTCGGCCGCACGCCAGCGCAGCACGAGGCCGGAGTTGGCGGTGCCGACCAGCAGGTCGCCGCCGGCCAGAGGCAGCAGGCTGCGCAGGTGGGTCTCTTCGCTGTCGAAGGCGACCTCGCCCTTGCCGGAGGCGTCGATGCGGTAGAGGCGCCCCTCGGTACCCGTCGCCGCCCAGAGCGCACCGTCGGCGCCGCGCGCCAGCGCCCAGATGTAGGTCTCGCCCGGCTCGAAGAAGATCTCGCCGCGGCCGTCCACGATCCGGTAGATCCGGCCATTGGGCGAGGTGCCGGCGAAGAGGGTCCCGTCGCGGTCGGCCCAGAGCGCGAAGACCTGCGGCTCGTCGGCGTCGAAGAGCAGCCTCACCTTCCCGTCGCGCCCGACTTCGAGGACCTTGCCGTCGTCGCCGGTGCCGACCGCCCAGCCGTCCGGCAGCGGCGCGAAGGCGAAGGCGAAGGGCTCCTCGATCGAGGCGACCCGCTCGGAACGGTCGGCGAGCGCGAGCACGCCGCGTGCGTCGACCGAGACGCCGTCGGGCTTGCCGGCCAGGAAGGCGGCCTGGGTCTGGGTCTGGATCACGCGCACCGGCGCGGCCGCGGCGACCGCCGCGACTAACGCCGACGCGAGCGTCGCGCCGAGGACTCCCTTCATCTCCCCTCCTTTTTTGCGCCCGCCGGAGCCGTTCCCCCGCCCGCCGGCCGGGTCGCCGCGCCGGGGCTGCCGGCGAGAGGCTCGGGCCGGCGCACCTCGAGGTCGAGGCGCAGCAATCCGGCGAGCGGGCGCTCCTGGACGAATCGCGCGCGCTGCGCGACGGCGAGGCGCAGCGGTGTCACGTTGCGCGCGCCCGAAGCGCTCCAGATCGAGCGCAGCGAGCCGGGCAGGCGCGGCAGCAGCTCGCCGCCGGTTGCCAGCCCGCGTCCGGGAATCACCCCGAGCACCTGCAGCTCCTTCGGCGAAGCGAGCCCGCGCAGGAGCGCGAGCGCCTGGGCGAGCGTCACCGGTTCGACCGGCTCGAGCGCGAGGCGCGCGGCGTCGGCGCTGGCGCCGTCGCCCACCAGCAGCGTGTAGCGGCCGGCCGGCAGGTCGGGAGGCAGGCGGACCGGCAGCCGCAGCCGCTCCGCCTCGCCGCGCCAGGGGCGGACGTCGAGCAGCAGGTCGACCACGTCGCCGGGTTCGACCTGCGCCCGCTCGGCGTGCAGCCCGACCAGCGTCGCGGCGCGCGGTTGCGCGTAGGGAACGAGCTCGACTTCGACCCGGCGCAGGTCGACCGCGGCGAGCTCGGTCCGCGCCAGGAAGTCGGTCAGCGCCAGCAGGTAGAGGACCGCCTGCGTTCCGGCGCCCCGGCCGTCGAAGCTCTGCGCGATCTCGAGCGGCCCGTCGGCGCCGAGGTCGAAGCGCACCTGCAGGTCGAGCCCCTCGAGGCCGGAAACCGGCGCCGCGACGTCGAGCGCGCCGAGGGTGCCGATCGCGGCGAGTGTCGCGAGCAGCGACGGGACGCGCGCCAGCCGGAGGGCGAAGCGGTGCGGGGTCGGACCGGCGACGTGGACGTCGAGCGGCAGCGTCGGCGCCTCGGCGCCGATCCGCCCGAGCGCCCCCGCCGGGTGGTCGCGCTCGAACGCGCCGACCACCGGGCCGCTGTTGGCGAGCTTGAACGAGGAGGCGGCGCTCGACAGCACCGTGACGACCTCGGCCGCCGCCATCGGCATCGTCGCGTCGCCCAGCCCGGTCACCGGATGGCCGAAGGCGAGGATGCGATCGCCCGTGCGCTCGGTCACCGTCCCGGTGGCGGCGAGACGCAGGTCGCCGTCGATCCAGATCTGCGCGACGGCGCCGCCGGGCTGGAGGTCGGCGTCGCCCGTTCCGGTCTGCCCGGCCACCCCCGCCGCCGCGAGCGCGGGAAGGTGCCGGCCGAGCTCGGCGAGCGTCGAATCGGCGAAGCCGGTCGCGCCCCAGAGCAGCGCGGGGCGTCCCGCGACGCCGGCGGCTCCGGCGAGCCTGCCCACCGCCTCGCCCAGCGTTGGCTCGGGCAGGTCGCGCGCGACGAGCGCGGCCAGCGAAGCCGCCGGCTGGCCGGCCGGGGCCCGCCAGGGCGCCGCCGTGCCGATCGCGCGCATCGCGCCGATCGGCGTGATGCCGGCGATCGCCTCGTGCGCGAAGGGCCAGGCGAAGGCGACCGCGCCCACCACCCGGTCGCCGACGTAGACCGGGCTGCCGCTCATGCCGGCGATGACGCCCGTCTTCTCGAGGTTCTGGCCGGTGAGCCGGCCCATGACGTAGCTGACGCCCGGCTGGACGTCCTTGAGGACACCCAGGATCTCGACCTCGAAGCGCTCCGGCCGGGTTCCGCGGAAGACCGAGAGGCCCCATCCGCGCAGGCCGGGCGCGAGCTCCTCGAGGCCGATCGCCGGCGGCTCGACGACGGCAGGAGCGGCGGCGCGGGCGGCCGCGGCGAACGCCAGCGCGACGACCATCGCGCCGAGCGCGCGCGAAGCGGTCCAACGGTCCGCGCCCCAGAGTCCGCGCCGGTTCGTCATCCGATCATCATCTCAGCAGTCGTCCCCTCGAGAAAGCTCGAGCGCCGCGACGTCGACACGCCCCCGGCGCAGGATCCGGATCTCGCCGGGCCGGAGCTCGACCAGCGTCGAGGGGAGCCCGCCCGGAAGCCGGCCGCCCTCGACGAGGGCGGCGTCCGCGCCCGCCGCGGCGAGCCAGCCGGCGAGCGCCTCCGGATCGAGATACGGATCTTCGCCGCTCGGGTTCGCGCTGGTCGCGGTCAGCGCGTGACCGAGCCCGGCGAGCAGAGTTCGCAGACCGGGGTGCGCCGGGATCCGCACGGCGATCGTCCGCTCGCCTCCCGAGGCGGGCAGCGGTCGGGCGAGAGGGAGCACGACCGAGAGCGCCGCCGGCCACCGGCTTGCGGCCCAGGCGAGGGCGGGATCGTCGACGGCGACGCCCAGGGCCACGATCTGCGCGCGATCGGCGGCGACCACCGGCAGGGGCTTGCCCCGCTCGCGCCCCTTGAGGCGAAAGATCGCCTCGACCCCCGCCGCGTGGCGCGGATCGACCGCCAGCCCGTAGCTCGACTCGGTCGGAATCGCCAGCACTCCGCCCCGGGCGAGCGTCGCCGCGAGCGGCGCCACCGGATCGCCCGCGCGCCAGCGCGCGATCGGCGCGGCGGCCTCCCCGCTCACCGGCGCGCGCCGCCGGCCAGCATCTCCTCGGCGTGGCGTTGCGAGACCGGGGTCACCCGGTCGCCCGAGAGCATGCGCGCGAGCTCGGCGACGCGGCCGGCGCGGTCGAGCGTCGCGACCTCGGCGAACGTGCGCCCCTGGCGGGTCTTCTTCGCCACTCGGTGGTGGACGTCGGCCCAGCTCGCGACCTGCGGCAGATGGGTCACCGCCAGGATCTGCCCGGCGCGCGCCAGCCGCTGGAGCTTGCGGCCGAGCGCCGCGCCCTGCGCGCCGCCGAGGCCGGCGTCCGCCTCGTCGAAGATCAGCGTCGGGCCGGCCGCGGCCTCCTCGCCACGCGCGGCGAGCTGGAGGGCGAGCGAGACACGCGCCAGCTCGCCGCCCGAGGCGATCCGCGCCAGCGGCAGCATCGGCTCGCCCGGATTCGGCTGGAAACGGAAGACGACGAGGTCAAAGCCGTCGGCGCCGAACTCGACCGGCTCGCCGTCGACCGTGAGCGGGCTCCCCTCGCGCCGAGTCCGCTCGAGCCCGACCTCGAGCCGCGCCTTGCCGAGCGCCAGATCGACGAGCTCGCGCTCGAGCCGCGCCGCGAGCTCGCGCCCCCAGCGCGCGCGCGCCGCAGAGAGGGCGAGCGCGGCCTCGCGATAGGCGGCCAGCGCTCGCCGCGTCGCCGCCTCGAGCTCCTCGCGGCCGCTCGCGTCCCCTTCGAGCTCGGCAAGCTCGCCGGCGATCGCCGCGCGCCGCTCCAGCACCTCCACGGTGGTCGTCGCCCCGTGCTTCCGGAGCAGGCGCTCGAGGCGCGCC
Organism: uncultured Acidobacteriota bacterium; assembly: GCA_963803995.1. Taxonomy (GTDB): domain Bacteria; phylum Acidobacteriota; class Thermoanaerobaculia; order Multivoradales; family JAGPDF01; genus JACTMI01. Next base: position 87,189 of record CAWDOT010000012.1, on the reverse strand, counting down.
AGCCGCTCCTCGATCTCGTCCAGGCGCCCCGGCTCGGTCTCGAGCTGCGCCAACCGCTCGCCGAGGCCGCGGCCGAGCTCCTCGAGCCGCGTGCCGAGCTCGGCGAGCTCGGGCAGCGCCTCCGCGGCCGCGCTCTCCCACCCCGCCACCGCGCCGAGCGCCGTCCGCGCCTCGGCGAGGCGCTCGGACGCCGACTCCTCCTCCTCGAACAGGCGCGCGTGCGCCCCGGCCAGCGCGCGCACGATCGCCTCGCGGTGGCGCAGCGCCTCGCGGTCCCGGCGCAGCGCCTCGTCCTCTCCCGCCACCGGCCGCGCCTCGTCGATCTCGCGCGCCTGGAAGCGCAGCAGGTCGAGACGCTCGGCGCGCAGGCGCTGATCGCCCGAGAGTCGCTCGAGGCGGTCGGCCAGCCGGCGCCAGTCGCCGTGCGCGGCGGCGACCCGCTCGAGCAGCGGCCGCGCCTCCTCGCCGCCGCTGCGGTCGAGCCACTGGCGCTGGAGCTCGGTCGACAGCAGGCCGAGCTCCTCGCGCTGGCCGTGGATGCGCAGCAGCGCCGGCGCGATCTCCTGCAGGAGCTTCAGCGTCGCCGGCTGGTCGTTGACGAAGACCCGATTGCGTCCCCCTTCGCGCGCGATCTCGCGGCGCACCACGAGCTCGTCGCCCTCGACGTCGAAGCCCGCCTCCGCGAGGCGCGCGCCGAGCGCCGCCGGCAGCTCGAAGACGCCGGCCACCGAGAGCGCGTCGGCGCCCTCGCGGACGAGATCGCTCGAGGCCCGCGCGCCGGCGAGCAGCGACAGCGAGTCGACCACCAGCGACTTGCCGGCGCCGGTCTCTCCGGTCAGCACGTTGAAGCCGGCGCCGAGCTCGACCTCGCCCCCCGCGAGGACCGCGAGATTGCGGACGTGAAGGCTCTTCAGCACGGTGCGGGTCTCTCGATCGCGAGGTCCGGAGCGGCGGTCAGCCCCTGGTGAAGGAAGGGACGTACTCCGGGTCCTCCTGCGAGCGCCGCTCCGACATCAGGAAGTCGTAGAAGCCGCAGCGCGCGGTGCCCGGGTAGCGGCGGCAGATGCCCGGCCGCGCCTCGTAGATCGAGCAGCGCCGCTTCTCCGTGTCGAAGAAGCGGCAGATGGTGCCGAAGTGGACGTCGGCCTGGTGGCGGAGGATCCGGCGCTTCTCGTCGCCGTCCTGCGGCTTGGTGAACCGCTCCCGAGCGGTCTCCTCGTCGATCCCGAAGTGCTTCGCCAGCCGGCGGATGTCGGCCGGGGTCGCCTCGATGTGGTCGTACGAGCAGCAGTGCCCGGGGCAGTTCTGGCAGTTGTAGAAGACGGGGAGCTTCGACACCGGCGCATTCTACTCAGAGACGGCCCGCGTCAGCCTTTGACCACGGCCAGGGGGCGGAGCCGGGCGACCTTCCGGCCGATTCCCGCCCCGTCCACCACGTCGACCACGCCGGCGACGTCCTTGTAGGCGTCCGGCATCTCCTCGTCGACCGTGGCGCGGCTCGCGGCCCGGACCAGGATGCCCTTCCGCTCGAGCTCGTGCACCAGGTCGCGCGGCCGCGCCTCGCGCCGGGCCGCGTTGCGCGAGAGCCGCCGCCCGGCGCCGTGGCAGCAGGAGGCGAACGTCTCCGCGCCGGCGCGCGCGGTGCCGAGCGAGCACGAAGCTGTAGCGCCCCATGTCGCCCGGGCACGAGCACCGGCTGGCCGAGCGCCCGGTAGCCGGGCGCGAGCTCGGGGTGGCCGGGCGGAAAGGCGCGCGTCGCGCCCTTGCGGTGGACGCAGACCTTCCGCCGCCGGCCCCGACCTCGTGCTCCTCGAGCTTGGCGATGTTGTGGGCGACGTCGTAGACGACGCCGATGCCCCGCCGCCAGGTCGGCGCCGAAGATCCGCGCGAAGGCGCGCCGCACGTGGTGGGCGATGAGCTGCCGGTTGGCGAAGGCGAAGTTGGCCGCGGCGTTCATCGCGCCCAGTAGGCGCCGGCCCTCGGGGCTGCCGAGCGGCGCGCAGCAGAGCTGCGGGTCGGGCAGCGCGATGCCGTACCGGCGCGCCGCCGCGAGCATCGCGTCGAGGTGGTCGTCGCAGACCTGGTGGCCGAGCCCGCGCGAGCCGGTGTGGATCGAGCACCGTCACCCGGCCCGGCTGCAGCCCGAGCGCTTCGGCCGCCGTCTCGTCGTGGACCTCGTCGACCCAGCCGACCTCGACGAAGTGGTTGCCGGAGCCGAGCGTCCCGAGCTGGTCGCGGCCCCGTTCGCGGGCCCGCTTCGAGACCTGCGCCGGGTCGGCCGCCGGCCAGCCGGCCGCCGGCCTCGAGCGCCTCGAGATCGCGCGTCGTCGGCCGAAGCCCATCTCGCACCGCCCAGCGCGGCGCCCTGCGCGAGGACCCGGTCGAGCTCGGCGCGTCGTTGAGGCGAAGGTCGGAGCGGGCCGAGCCGACGCCCGACGGGACCGCGGCGAACAGCGCGTCGGCGAGCTCGCGCGAGCCGCGGGCGCACGTCGGCGACGCCGAGCGGTGTGGTGAGCAGGCGGACGCCGCAGTTGATGTCGTAGCCGACGCCGCCGGGCGAGACGACACCCTCCTTCGGGTCGAAGGCCGCCACCCCGCCGATCGGGAAACCGTAGCCCCAGTGGATGTCGGGCATGGCGATCGAGGCTCCGACCAGTCCCGGGCAGGCAGGCGACGTTGGCGACCTGGCGCAGCGCTTCGTCGCTCTCGAGGTCCTCGACCTGGCGGGACGAGGCGAAGAGCAGCCCCTCCGCCTGCATGGCGCCGCTCCGCGGCAGCCGCCAGCGGAAGTCGTCGATCCGCTCGAGGCGGGGCAGCGGCGCTTTCACAGGTCGAACACCAGCCCGGCGCGCCAGCCCCGCTCGCCGCGCTCGCAGTGGAACTGGTGGCGGGTGACGGCCTTCACCTGGCGCTCCGCGACGTGTCGCGCGGCGTCGAAGATCTCGCCCGCGACGCGTGCGTGGGCGCCCTCGAGCCGGAGCCCCGCGGGCAGGAACCCCTCGCAGTCGGCCAGATAGACCAGCTCGCGAACGAAGCGGAAGAGCCGCTCGCCGGGCTCGGTCGCCTCGAGGCCGACTTCGCGCTCGACGCGCGGTTCGACCGGCGAAGCCCCGACGAGGATCTCGCGCACCAGCCCGACCGCTTCGCCGAGCAGCGCTTCGAAATCGGGCGCCTCGATCTCGGCGCGCAGGTCGGCGGTGTGATCGAGGTAGCGGCGCATGGGCAGAGCGGACGGCGGGTCAATCGAGACCGGCGAGCATCCGGCGTGCGGTCTCGATGTTCCTGCGGTCCTCGACCACGCGGTCGGCGAGGGGGGTGCGGGCGGCGAGGTCCTCGAGCAGGGCGCGCAGTCGCTCGTGCTCCCTGGGGCGGAACTGCGCCAGCGCCTCCGCGAGATAGAGACAGTTGAAGGTGTCTTCGGGTGCGACGGCCACGGCGATCTCGAGCTCGACGAGGGAGAAGTCGTGATCGACCCAGCCGGTGACGAACGGGATGCGCGGAGCCCGCGCGTGCAGGCGGCCGAGGATGCGCGCGGCGCCGGCCCGCTCGTAGGCCGCATCGAGCAGCGCGAGCGTTTCGCCTCGCCACCGGACCTTGCCCGCGACGCCCTGACGCGCGGCGGCGAATCGGCCGAAGGCCTCGCCCCAGAACCCCCAGTGGACGGCGGACCAGTAGAGCAGCGGCTTCGCCTGCGGTTCCGCGGCGAGCGCGCGCGCCGCCTCGGCGGGGGTCATCGCATCCAGCCGCTCCCGGCCCCCGGCCGGCGCCGCGAGTCGATCGAACGCCCGCTCCCCGACCTCCCGGCCCCGGGCGAAGACCATCTGCTTCTCTTCGTCGCCGGAGGAGGCGTACTCCCCCTGGAACCAGAGGGCGACCATCAGCCGAACCGACGCTTCCAGGCTCCCCGGATCGGCGGAGAGCGCCGTTTCGAACGCCGAGACCGCCTGAACGACGGGCCCCGCCGCCGATTCTCCCTCCCGGCTCTCTTCGGCGCGCCGCTCGAACGCCGAGATGCCCCGCGCCATCGCCTCGTCGAACGTCCCGGCGGCAAGCGGCGCGCCGGCGGCAGGACCGTCAGCACAGACAGGCAGGCCGAGCAACTCGCTTCCGCCGCGAGGACGCGGAGTGAACCCTCAAGAAACAGCTCCAGAGAATGGAAAGCCCACTTCGCTCCTGCGTAGCGTGCCTCATGCGGGCTCCTCGCGGATGCCGACGAGTGGAAGGAGCACCCCATTCTACTCGGCTCTCCCGCTCGACCGGCAGGCCTGCCGGAAATGTCCACGACCCCTTCTCTGGAGCCTTTTCGCCGCCGACGATCCGCCCGGGCAGCGACTGCCGAGCGGGCGGCAGGGCTGACCCCGACCGCCGCCGGCAGAATTTGAAACCATGGTTCAAATCGCCAACGGGCCTCGGCCCGAACCTTCGGGACCGGCCGCCGACGCCCGCCGCCGGGAGATCCTCGCCGCGGCGTCCCGCCTGTTCCGCGAACGGGGCCTGCACGACGCGGGGATGCGCGAGATCGCCGCCGCGCTCGGCATGACCGCCGGCAATCTCTACTACTACTTCGGCTCGAAGCAGGAGCTGCTCGCCTACTGTCAGGAGAGCGCGCTCGACGAGCTGCTCGCGCTCGCCGCGGCGGCGGCGGACGGCGCCGAGCGGGCCGACACGCGCCTGTTCCGGCTGCTCGCCGGACACGTGCGCACGCTCAACGAGAGCCAGCCCGGCTCGCTCGCACACCTCGAGATCGAGGCGCTCGCGCCGCCCGACCGCTCCCGGATGCTCGCGCGGCGCAAACGCTACGAGCGCGCCTATCGCGACCTGATCGAGGCGGGAATCGCGGCCGGCGTCTTCCGCGCCACCGACGCGCGCCTCGCCACGCTGGCCCTGCTCGGCGCGGTCAACTGGACCGTCAAGTGGTTCGACCGCGGCGGCCGCAAGAGCGCCGAGGCGGTCGGCGCCGAGTTCGCCGAGCTGCTCGTGCGCGGCCTGCTCGCTCCCGGCGTCGAGCTCGCGCGTCCGCGCCGGGAGGAGGAGTCCCGTTGAGCGAAACGAACATCGCCCGCACGCTGCGCGTCAACGGCGAGGAGCGCACGGTCGCGTTCCCCGTTCACCACACGCTGCTCGAGGTGCTGCGCGAGGAGCTCGGCCTGACCGGCACCAAGCACGGCTGTGAGCTGGGCGAGTGCGGCACCTGCACCGTGCTCGTCGACGGCCGGCCGGTCCTCTCCTGCCTCACGCTCGCCGCGGAGGTCGAGGGTCGGGCGATCGAGACGGTCGAGGGTCTCCAGGAGGGCAACCGGCTCCACGCGCTGCAGCGGACCTTCGCGGACCTCGGCGCGGCGCAGTGCGGCTACTGCACCCCGGGCATCCTGATGGCGTCGAAGGCGCTGCTCGCCGACAACCCGCGCCCGAACCGGGAGGAGATCCGCGCCGCGCTCGCCGGGAACCTCTGCCGTTGCACCGGCTACGTGAAGATCCTCGAAGCGGTCGAGGGCGCGGCCGCCGAGCTGCGCGGCGAGCCCTGGGAGCCGGAGCGCGCTTCGCTCTACGGCTCGGAGGAGCCGGCAAGGTCCGGAGAGTGAGGGCCGGTCAGACCTTGGCGCCGAGCAACCGGGCGGGCAGGAAGAGCACTGCCTTGAGCAGCACGAAGACCGCCCTCGACCGCGACGCCGACCAGCCGGAACGGCAGCAGCAGCAGCCAGACCAGGGGATAGAGGACGAGCGCCAGCAGGGCGAGCGGCCAGCAGACGATGAAGAGCAGCAGCCAGACGAGGAAGGTCAACATGGTCCGATTCTCCCGGGCAGTCGTCCGAAGCCTCCAGAGAAGGATACGAGCGCGCCGCGCCGGGGTTTCCCCGCCGCCCGGCGCCGCAGGAACGCCCGGCACCGGCCCGTTGCGCTCCAGGATCTGCGGCGTCCGCCCGACAGCCGGCGTGCCGGCCGGCCGCAACGGCTTCCGGCCGCCACTTTCCCTTCTATGGGCTTCTTCTTGGCTTTCTGCTCTCGACATTCACGCCGAGCCTCGCCGCCGCGGCGGGAGAACCGGCCGACCTCGTGCTCCGCCACGGCGCGATCTACACCGTCGACGCCGCGCGCAGCTGGGCGGAGTCGCTCGCGGTCCGCGGCGACCGCATCGTCTTCGTGGGCACGGACGCCGAGGCCGGCGCCTGGATCGGTCCGCGCACGAAGGTGCTCGACCTCGGCGGCCGGATGGTCCTCCCCGGCTTCCAGGACCGTCACCTCCACCCGGTCTCGGGCGGCGTCGAGCTGCTCCAGTGCGACCTGAACGGCAGCGCGGACCGCGCGGAGGTCCTCGAGCGGGTGCGCGGCTGCGCCGCCCGGCTCGGCGACCGCCCCTGGCTGCTCGGCGGCGGCTGGGATCTGACGCTCTTCCCCGGCGGCGTCGCCGACCGGCGCGACCTCGACGCGATCCTGCCCGACCGCCCCGCGCTGCTCTCCTCCGCCGACGGCCATTCGAGCTGGGTCAACTCGAAGGCGCTCGCGCTCGCCGGCATCGCCGCGGCGAGCCCCGATCCCGAGGGGGGGCGCATCGAGCGCGACGCCGCCGGCGAGCCGATCGGCACGCTGCGCGAGACGGCCGCCGACCTCGTCGAGAAGCTGGTGCCCGAGACGACCGCCGAGGAGCGCCGGGCCGGGCTGCGCCTGGCGGTCGAGCGCGCCCACCGCTTCGGCATCGTGGCGGTGACCGAGGCGAACGCCGGGCCCGAAGCGACCGCCGCTTACGACAGCCTCGCCCGCCCGGCCGGCGAGCTCGGGTTGCGCGCGGTGATCTCGATGGCGCTCGGGCCCGAGGAGGGTCCCGCGGCGATCCCCGCGCTCGTCGCCCGCCGCGCCGCGCCTCACGCGCCGCACGTCCGGGAGACGGCGGTCAAGCTCTTCGCCGACGGTGTGATCGAAGGCGGAACTGCCGCTCTCCTCGAGCCCTACATCGGCCGGCCCGGGTCGGGCATTTCCAACTGGACGCCGGAGGCGCTGCGCGCGACGGTCGTCGCGCTCGACCGCGAGCGCTTCCAGATCCACGTCCACGCCATCGGCGACCGGGCGATCCGCGACACCCTGGACGCCCTCGCCGCCGCGCGCGCGGCGAACGGCGCCCGCGACGCCCGTCCGCTGCTGGCGCACATCCAGCTCTTCGCGCCGAGCGATATCCCGCGCTTCCGCGAGCTCGGCGCGATCGCCGACTTCCAGCCGCTCTGGGCCTACGAGGACTCCTACATCCGGGACCTGACCGCACCCTTCCTCGGCCCGGAGCGGACCCGCTGGAACTACCCGATCGCGACCATGGCGCGGACCGGCGCAGCGCTCGCGGCGGGCAGCGACTGGTCGGTCTCCTCGATGAACCCGCTCGAAGCGATCGAGGTGGCGGTCACCCGCTGCGACCCCGACCTCGCCGTCTGCGACAAGCCCTGGTTTCCGGAGGAGCGCGTCGACCTCGCCACGATGCTCGCCGCGTACACGATCGGTGGCGCCTACGCGGGCTTCGAGGAGCACGAAGCCGGCTCGCTCGAGCCCGGCAAGCTCGCCGACCTGATCGTCCTCGACCGTAACCTCTTCGAGATCCCGCCGGGCGAGATCTCCGACGCGAAAGTCCTGCTCACCCTGTTCGAAGGCCGCGAGGTCTTCCGCGACCCGACCTTTCCCGACCCCACTCCCAACCCCGCCGGCGTTGTCGGCGCCGGCGCCGGGGCGACGCGGACCACCGAATGAAAGTCACCAGAAAAGCAAAAGCTCCAGTTAAGGGAAGAATGCTGCTGCCTGCGGCTCTCGTGGCGAGCTCGCGACGACACCCTCGCGGGCGTCGCCGGCGCTTCGAGCTCGCCACGGGTGCCCGAGGGACCAGCCCCTTCTATGGAGGCTTTTCGAAGCTCCGGAGATCACCGGCGTGACGGAATCCAGAACCAGACCCGAAACCGACGCCCCCCCCGAGCGCGAGCTGCGTGTGGTCGGGACGCCCTTCCGGCGCGTCGACGGGCGCGCCAAGGTCACCGGGCAGACGCGCTTCGCGGACGACCTCGCCTTTCCGCGCCAGGCCTTCGTCAAGCTGGTCCGCTCGACGATTCCGCACGGTCGGATCCGCTCGATCGACCTGTCGAAGGCGTCCGCGGTTCCCGGCGTGCTCGGCTTCCTGACCGGCAGGGACCTGCCGACCACCTTCGGCATCCTGCCCGTCTCCCAGGACGAGCACCCGCTGGCGCTCGAGGTCGTCCGCCACGTCGGCGATCCGGTCGTCGCCGTGGCGGCGCTGACCGAGGACGCGGCGCAGGAGGCGGCGCTCGCCGTCGAGATCGATTACGACCCGCTGCCGACGATCGCGACCGTCGAAGAGGCCGCCGCGACCGACGCGCCCCAGCTCCACGCCTACGCCGACCGGGGCAACCTGCACAAGGTCGTCTCCATGGAGTTCGGTGACGTCGAGGCGGGCTTCGCCGAGGCGGACCGGGTGTTCGAGGACGTCTTCTTCTACGAGGGCAACACCCATCTGCCGATGGAGCAGCACGCGACGGTGGCGGTGCCCGAGGACGAAGGGCGGGTCACCGTCTACTCCTCGACCCAGACCCCGCACTACCTCCACCGCAGCCTCGCCAAGGTGCTCGGCCTCCCGTCGTCGCGGATCCGCGTCGTCGCCACGCCGAACGGCGGCGGCTTCGGTGGCAAGAGCGACCCCTTCGGCCACGAGATCGTCGCCGCCGCGATGGCGCTGAAGCTCGGGCGCCCCGCGCGCATCGCGCTCACCCGCGAGGAGGTCTTCTACTGTCACCGCGGCCGGCACCCCGTGCTGATGCGGCTGAAGACCGGCGTCCGCAGCGACGGCACGCTGGCCGCGCAGACCCTGCAGACGGCGCTCGACGGCGGCGCCTACGGCAGCTACGGCGTGGCCTCGACCTACTACACCGGCGCGCTGCAGACCGTCACCTACCGCCTGCCCCGCTACAGGTTCGAGTCCGTGCGCGCCTTCACCAACAAGCCGGCGTGCGGACCGAAACGGGGGCACGGCACCCCGCAGCCCCGCTTCGGCTTCGAAGTCCAGCTCGACAAGATCGCGGTCGCGCTCGGGCGGAACCCGGCCGACCTGCGGCTCGGCATGCTCGAGGCGCCGGACACCGTCACCGCCAACTGGCTGCGCCTCGGCACGATCGCGCTCGGGCGCTGCATCGAGGCCGTGGTCGCCGGCTCGCGCTTCCGCGAGCGCTGGGGCAGGCTCCCGGAGGGCCGCGGCCTCGGTCTCGCCTGCGGCTCCTACCTGTGCGGCGCCGGCCTGCCGATCTACTGGAACCAGATGCCGCAGTCGGGCGTGGCGCTGCACGTCGACCGCGGCGGCGGCGTCGCGGTGTTCTGCGGCGAGACCGAGATCGGGCAGGGCTCCGACTCGGTCCTCGCGGCGGTGGTGGCGGAGGTGCTCGGCCTGGAGCTCGCCGACCTCCGCCTCTGCGTCGCCGACACCGCGTTGACGCCGGTCGACCTCGGCAGCTACTCGTCGCGCGTCACGCTGATGATGGGACACGCTGCGCGCGAGGCGGCGGAGCGGCTGCGCGAGCGGATCGCCGAAGCGGCAGGGCAGCAGCTCGGCGTGCCCGCGGCAGGGCTCGTCTTCGCCGAGCGCCGGGTCTTCGACGCCTCGGACCCGGGGCGCGGGCTCGCCTGGGAGGAGGCGGTGATCGCGGCCGAGGCGCGCCACGGCACGCTCGCCTCGACCGGCTCCTACACGCCGCCCCGCTCGCCGGGGAAGTACCGGGGCGCCGGCGTCGGACCCTCCCCCACCTACTCCTACTCGGCGGCGGTGGTCGAGGTCGAGGTCGACGCGGCGACCGGCCTCTGGCGGCCACTCGAGGTCTGGATGGCCCACGACATCGGCCGCGCGATCAACCCGGCGCTGGTGATGGGCCAGGTCGAGGGGTCGGTCTACATGGGCCTCGGCGAGGCGATGATGGAGGAGTCGGCGTTCCGCCGGCTCCCCCGCTCCCGCTCGCAGGCGCTCGTCCACAAGTTCCCGAGCCTGCTCGAGTACAAGAGCCTCACCTTCGAGGAGATGCCCGAGGTCCACACCTACCTGATCGAGGAGCCCGACCCCGCCGGTCCGTTCGGCGCCAAGGAGGTCGGCCAGGGCCCGCTGCTGCCCATGCCGCCGGCCTGCGCGAACGCGATCTTCGACGCGGTCGGCGTGCGCGTCGACCAGGTGCCGATCCACCCGCACATGGTGCTCAAGGCGCTCGAGGCGAAGGCGAAGGGCAACGAGCCTCGCTATGGACCCGCGCGCTTCCCGGACTTCGACTTCGGGTTCACGCTGAAGATCCCGCCCCCCTGGGAAGGGGGCGACGGGCAGGCCTCGAACGAGCAGGAGTTCCGCCTCGCCACCGGCCGCCGCTCGAAGGCCGGCACCATGCAGGAGCGCGACGAGGCCCTGAAGGCGAAGGGCGTCGCCGCGCTGACGACCGGGTTGAAGGGGAAAAAGGGTGACTGAAGTCCCGATCCAACCTCGACTCGCTCCGCTCGGCGAGGGAGCGCGGGCGACCGGGAGCGGTGACTCGCGAGCGCTCTCGAGCGCCGGCGTCCCGGCCGCCTCGGCTTCCACCTCGAGCCTCGATCGCCACGCCACCACCCCCTTCTATGGAAGCTTTCTCTCTTTCTTTTCCTTCTGCTTCTACTTCTTCTCTTCTCTCTTCTTTTCTTCTTTCTACTTTTCTTGCTCCTGCTCGCCTTCTCCCATCGTCCTCCCGGTGGGGTCGCTTCCCCTGTTCATTCCTTCCGGCACTTCGGGGTCTTCTTCATGCTGAGGCTTCCTCCGTTTCGCCTGTTTCAGCCAACGACTCTCGCCGAGGCGGCCAAGGTCCTGGCCGGTGAAGGACCGGGCGCGCGGGTGGTCGCCGGCGGCACCGATCTCTGGCCGAACCTGAAGCGGGGGCACCAGAAGGCGACGGCGGTGGTGTCGCTCGCGCGCGTGGCGGGCCTCTCGGGGGTGCGGACCGACGGCGAGATCGCGCTCGGTGCGACGACCTCGCTGGCGGACGTGGAGCGCGATCCGGAGATCCGCCGGCGCTTTCCCGCGCTCGCCCGGGCGGTCGGCTGGATCTCCTCGCCGGTGCTGCGCAACATGGGCACGATCGGCGGCAACGTCTGCCTCGACACCCGCTGCACCTACTACGACCAGAGCGAGGAGTGGCGGCGCTCGATCCAATACTGCATGAAGGCCGAGGGGACGATCTGCTGGGTCGCGCCCTCCTCCCCGCGCTGCTGGGCGGTCAACTCCTCCGACTCGGCGCCGATGCTGATGGCGCTCGGCGCGCGGGTGCGCCTGGTGTCGTCTTCCGGCGAGCGGGAGCTCCCGATCGCCGCGCTCTACCGCGACGACGGCATCGACTACCTGACGAAGAGGCCCGACGAGATCCTGTCCGCGATCCTCCTGCCGGCCGAGGCCGAAGCGCCGCACGCGCGCACGGCCTTCTTCAAGCTGCGCCGGCGGGGCTCGATCGACTTCGGCGTCCTCTCGGTGGCGGTGGCGCTCTGGCTCGAAGGCGACGTCGTCCGCGCCGCGCGGGTGGTGCTGGGCTCGATCGCCTCCCTCCCCTCCAACGCCGAGGAGGTCGCGGGGGCTCTCGTCGGCCAGCGGCTCTCGGCCGAGACGATCCGGTCCGCCGCGGCCCGGGCGCGGGGCGCCGCGACCCCCATGGACAACACCGACTTCGACCCGCGCTGGCGCGGCCAGGTCACGCCGGTCTTCGTCGAGCGCACCGTCGCGGAGGCCGCAGGCCCGGTCTAGAACCGGCCCGGTCCCGGAGCGGCCCGGCGCTCCTTCCCGGTGCGGGTCGCCAGGCGAGATCCGGCCCCCACCCCCGCCCGACGGGAGTACCATGAAAGGGCAGCGGAAAGGGGGACCGCGATGAGTGTGCGGCGGATCCTGGTCGGCGAGCATGGGATGGATCGGGCGGTCGAGCAGCAGATGCGCAACTGGGAGCTCCGTCGCGAACAGCGGCAGGCGCTGCCCCGCCAGGAGCGCAAGGTCCTCGAGAGCTTCATCTGCGTTTCCCGGCTGGTCGGCCTGGAGGGGCACTCGGTCCTGTCCGGTCTCTCGGCCCGGCTCGGGTGGCCGACGTTCGATCGCGAGGTTCTCGGGCTGATGGCCGGCGACGACGAGCTGACCCGCCGTCTCTACGAGACCCTGGACCATCGCGACCTCAAGTGGTGGGAGTCCGCTCTGAGCCCCTTCGTGATGGGCCGCCTGGTCGTCAACGACTACTTCCGTCGCCTCTGCGAGACGGTGCTGGCGCTCGCCAGCCAGTCGCCGGGCATCTTCCTCGGCCGGGGCATCGATCTCATCCTGCCCCGCGAGCAGGGGCTCCGCGTCTGCCTGTTCGCCAGCCTGCCCACCCGCATCCGCGCCGTCACCGCCCGGCATGCCGTCACCGAGTCCGAGGCGCGGCATCTGATCGAGCAGGGCGAGGCGGAGCGCCGGGAGTTCATCCAGCGCATGTTCCACGTCGAGGCCTACGACCCCGGCCGCTTCGACCTGGTGCTGAATCTCGACCGGCTGACGGCCGCGGAGGCGATCGATCTCGTCGTCGCCGCGCACGAAGGACGCGAGAGCGCCGCGCACGCCATGGCGCCGGCGGAGACGCCGGCCTAGCTATCGTCCCCGGGCCCCGCGCTCGGCGACGGCCGTGTCGAGCGCCGGAGCGATCCTCCCGAAGTCGCCGTCGTTGGGCGCCGGGTCGAGGCCGAGCACCGCACACATCAGATCGTAGACGTCGACGTTCTCGACCGGCGGCACTCTCAGGTGGCGCCGGAACGAAGGTCCCCGCGCCACGAACAACCCGCGCATGTCGGGGCTCTCCGGGTCGTAGCCGTGCGCGCCGCGCGACCAGCTCGCGCGGGCGGACTCGCGGTCGGCGCGGGTCGCGTAGATCAGCCAGCCCGGATCGGCCCAGGCCACGAGCGGCGGGATCCGCTCGTGGGCCCGGTAGTGCAGGCGCTCGGGCATCTCCTCGCGCCGCGCGACGTGAAGGCGGGGGTGGGCGGTCGCGAGCGCGGCGAGCGCCGCCTCGAGGTAGCTCGGCTCCGGCCGGAGCAGCGCGAAGGTCGAAGGATCGAGCACCTGCACCCGCGCGAGGTCGAGGTAGTCCTCGAGCACGATGGCACGCTCCGGGGCGACGTCGGTCATGCCGTGGTCGGAGACCAGGAGCAGATCGACCGCGCTCTCCAGGCCGCGCGCCTCGAGGCCCGCGCGGAAACGCTCCAGGGCGCGGTCCAGCCGCGCGACGGCGGCGCCGGCCTCGGCCGAAGCGGGGCCGAAGCGATGGCCGCTGCCGTCCGGCTCGTCGAAGTAGAGCAGGATCAGAGACGGGCGACGACCCGCCGGCAGGTCGAGCCAGGCGAGCGCCTGGTCGATGCGCGTCGTGTCGGCCGCCGTGGCGTCGTAGCGCGCCCAGAAGGTCGGCCGCACGCCCGCGATCTCCGCCTCGGTACCCGGCCAGAACGACGAAGCGGCGACTCGCCCCTGCCGTTCGGCCGTGACCCAGATCGGCTCCCCTTCCCACCAGCGCCCGTTCTCGACCTCCGCCCGGTCGGCGAGCGAGAAGGTCGCGTTCCATCGCGCGTCCCACATCGTGTTCGCCACGATGCCGTGATGCTCGGGGCGCAGCCCGGTAGCCAGCGTGTAGTGGTTCGGATAGGTCTTGCTCGGGAAGCTCGGCACCAGGCTCTCGGCCCGCACGCCCTCCCGCGCGAGCCGGAGCAGCGTCGGCGCGCCGTGCAGCTCGGGATAGTCCCAGCGGAAGCCGTCGAAGGAGAAGACGACCAGCGTCGGCCCCGGCGAGAAGGCCGGCGCGCCGGAGACGCCGGACGTCGCCGGGGCCCGCCCGGCCTGCGCGCAGCCCGCGGCGAGCGCCGCCGTCAGCGCGGCGGCGGCGAATCCTGCGCGCGCGAGGCGACGCACGGGGCTCCAGTCCGTCCGGTGCATGAAGGGTCTCTCGATCCGTTCGAAACCGGCGCCCGACAGCGGGCAGCGGCGGACGCAAGCGTACCGCGCCGGGCCACCCCGGCGGGGGGTTGCGCGGCCCGCGGGCAATCGAGAGCATGGGGGCGCGCGCTCACCGTCCGGCCGCAACGGCCTCCGCCGGACCGGCAGACGCTGGGAGGAGAACCATGGACTTGCGCACCCGGTATCTGGGTCTCGAGCTCGAGAGCCCCCTGGTGGTCGGCTCCTCGCCGCTCGCCGACGACCTCGACATGGTGCGCCGCCTCGAGGACGCGGGCGCCGCGGCCATCGTCATGACCTCGCTGTTCGAGGAGCAGCTCGTCGGCGAGCAGGTCGCCGCCGAGCTGCCGGTCGACCCACCCACGGCCGCCTACCTCGAGGCGCGGGAGTACCTGCCTCGCCGCGAGGCCTTCCGGCTCTCCCCCGACGGGTACTACGAGCGGCTGGCGCGCATCAAGCAGGCGGTGGCAATCCCGGTGATCGCTTCGCTCAACGGGCGCACCGCCGGCTACTGGGTCGAGGCCGCCGCCTACCTCGAGTCCGCCGGCGCCGACGCTCTCGAGATGAACGTCTACCGCCTCGCGACCGATCCGCGACGCACGGCGGAGTCGATCGAGCACGAGACGGTCGAGATGGTGCGCGCCGCCCACGAGGCGGTGCGGGTGCCGATCGCGGTCAAGCTCTCGCCCTTCTACACCTCGCTCGCCCACCTCGCGGCCCGCCTCGCCGGCGCCGGCGCCGACGGGCTCGTCCTGTTCAACCGCTTCTACCAGCCGGACATCGATCTCGAGGCGCTCACGGTCGAGCGCACGCTGCACTATTCCGATCCGTCCGAGCTTCTCCTGCGGTTGCGCTGGCTGGCCATCCTGCACGGTCGCGTCGGGGTCTCGCTCGCCGCGAGCGGCGGAGTCCACTCCGGCGCCGACGTCGTCAAGTCGCTGCTCGCCGGCGCCGACGTCGTGCAGGTGGTGTCGCTGCTGATGCGCGACGGACCCCACCAGCTCGCCCGGCTGAAGTCCGAGCTGGTCGACTGGCTGGCCGAGCGCGGTCACACCGGGATCGGCGACATCCGCGGCTCCCTCGCCCTCGACCGTTGCGCCGACACCGGGGGCTACGAGCGGGCCAACTACCTCCACCTGCTGCACGGCCCGGCCGAGGGCTGAGCGGGCCGCGGCCTCGCGCGCCGGCCGCCCTTCCGGTATCCTGAACCCGGCCCGGCGGCGAACCGCGGCGCGCCAACGGAGGCCGCGCACGATGGCGACGACCGAAACCGTTTCCACCCCATCGGAAGAGAGCGGGACACCGGCGCCCGCGGACGCCGGGCTCGCCGGCTACGACGTCTACGTCGAGCCCCGGCCGCAGGGGCTCCTGCGCCGGTTGCTGACCACCTACCGGCATGCGCTCGGCCTGCTCGCGGGGGGCCTCGCGGCGCACCTGCGCGAATTCCCTCCGCACGCCCGCCACGGCTTCTCCTACCGCGCGCAACAGCTCGTCCACGCCTTCACCAGTCCGTTCGTGGCGGAGGCGCTGGTCGTGCAGCCCTTCGCCGTCCAGCTCCGGCGCCGCCTCGAGATGCTCGGCGCGACCTACGTCAAGCTCGGCCAGCTCCTCGCCCTGCGCCACGACCTGCTGCCCGAGCGGGTGACCCACGAGCTCGCCAACCTGCTCGACCGGCTGCCCGCGATCCCCTACCCCCGCTTCCACGAGCTGGTCGCCGCCGAGCTCGGTCGCGACCCCTTCGAGGTCTTCGCCTACATCGAGACGACGCCGCTCGGCTCGGCGTCGATCGGCCAGGCGCACCGCGCCGGAACGCGCGACGGCCAGGCGGTGATCCTGAAGCTGGTCAAACCGGGGATCCGCGAGCAGCTGCGCCGCGACCTCACCCTGCTCAAGGGAGTCGGCCACCTGCTGCAGTGGCTGTTGCCCCGCTTCCAGCCGCGCCGCGCGATCGAGGAGTTCAGCTACTACATCCTGCGCGAGGTAGACCTCGAGCTGGAAGCCGACAACGCCGAGACCTTCGCCGCCAACTTCTCCGACCAGCCCGACATCGTCTTCCCGCGCATCCTGCGCGAGCACAGCACGCCCAACCTGCTCTGCATGGAGTACCTGCGCGGAGTCAAGCCGTCGAGCCCGGAGGTCCAGCAGCTCGCCGACGCCGATCGCCAGAAGCTGATCGACGAGGGCGCCGGCGCGCTGGTGCGCATGCTCTACCGCGACGGCTTCTTCCACGCCGACCTGCACCCGGCGAACCTCCTGGTGCTCGCCGGCCCGAAGCTCGGCTTCATCGACCTCGGCCAGGTCGGCCGCTTCGACGAGCACCTGCGCCGCCACCTGCTGCTCTACTTCTACTGCCTGGTGATCGGCGATGCCGACAACGCGGCGCGCTACCTGACCGGCATCGCGCAGGCGGGTCCGAAGGCCGACGCGCAGGGCTTCCAGCGCGATGTCGCGGACGTCGGCCGCCGCTGGCGGCGGCACTCGAGCGAGGAGTACTCCTCGCTCGGCCGCCTCATCCTCCAGTCGCTGGCGCGCGGCGTGAAGTACCGGATGTACTTCCCGGTCGAGCTGGTGCTGATGGTGAAGGCGATCGTGACCTTCGAGAGCGTCGGCAGGATGCTCGACCCGCACCTCGACGTGGCGGCCGCCACCCAGCGCCACCTGAACGCGGTGCTGCTCCACCAGGTGAACCCCTTGCGGCTGGCGCGCGAGGGGCTGCACGGCGCGCCCGAGCTGCTCGACACGCTGGTCAAGGTGCCGATGCTGATCAGCGCCGGACTGCGGGCCCTCGAGGCGACCGCGGCGCGGCCGCCCGAGAACCCGCTCGCCGGCATGCGCGGAACGATGTACGCCGGCTTCTGTCTGGTCGCCGGGGCGCTGCTCGCTTCGTTCGGCGGGTCGCCCTGGCTCTGGGGCCCGCTCTTCGCCCTCTCCGGCCTGCTCGCGATCCGCCGCGGGCGCTGAACCGACCCTAGTCGGCGGTCAGGACCGGCAGCCCCATCTCGCGCAACAGGTCGTGGGCACGGTCGACCTCGTCCATCACCCAGCGAATGTAGACCGCGTCGACGTGGATCGTGCGCACCACCTCGTCGTCGAAGAGGTAGTCGGAAACCACGCCCTCCCAGTTGCCGTCGAAGGCGAGTCCCACCAGCTCGCCTCTCCCGTTCAGGGTCGGCGAGCCCGAGTTGCCTCCAGTGATGTCGCAGGTCGACAGGAAGTCGACCGGCACGGAGCCGAGCTGCGGATCGACGAACGCGACCGGAACGGACTTCGCGGCATGGAGGAGGGTCTCGGGGGCGACGAAGGGATCGACGCCCGTCACCTTGGCGACGAGGCCGGCGAGGCTGGTCCGCGGCTGGTACGAGACCGCGTCGCGCGGCACGTAGCCGGTCACCCGGCCGTAGGTGAAGCGCAGGGTCGAGTTGGCGTCCGGATAGTGGCGCCCGCCGGAGTGCTCCTGGATCTCGGCGAGGTAGGTCGGCCGCACGCGCAGCATGGCGCCGTCGAAGGCGTCGTCGCGTTCGCGGCGCGCGGCGGCGAGGGGCGCGAGCTGCGCCGCGAAGGCGACCATGGAATCGTGGCGCGCGGCGAGCTGCGCGGTCGTCTCCTCGAACATCTTCTTGCGCTCGGCGAGGTCGGCGACCGTCGTCGCCGCATAGAGCTCGTCGAGGAGGGCCTCGACCCGCTCGGCGTCGGTCGCCCTGCCGGTGGCGGCGAGGCGGGCGTCGATCGGCGCGATGCGCTGCCCCTCCGGCAGCGCGGCGGCGCGCGTGAGCAGCACGCGGAGGCCGGCGCGGTCGCTGGCCGCCTCGATCGAGCGCTGGGCCCGCGCCATGCCCTGCTGGAAGCGCGAGAGGTCGCGCTCGCGGTAGCCCTCCTCACGGTCGAGGTCGGGTCGGGGCCGCTCCTCCGCGAGGCGCCAGAGCTTGAAGGCCTGGGAGTACATCGGCGAGGCGCGGTCGAGCCAGTCGAGGACGAAGTCGCGCTCGCGGGTGGCCCGCTCCGCGGCATCGAGCTCGGCGATGCGCGCCACCGGGTCGCCGTGGGTCGCGTCGGCGGCGGCCGCGGCCCGCAGCGGAGACTCGCGGCGGACGCGCTGCGCCTCCACCTTGCCGTCGGCCATCCCGAGCAGGATCCCCTCGTACTTCTTCATCGAGTTGGCGAAACCCCGGATCCGGCCGTAGTTGGCGATCTCGACGGCCTTGCCGCGCTGGTTCTCCTGCTCGAGCAGGCCGATCATCTCCCTGGAGAGGGCCACCGACTGCGGCATCGAGAACTCGCGCGCGGCGCCGACCTCGCCGGCGGTCCGGTAGCGGAAGGTACGGCCCGGATAGCCGGGGATCCAGACCAGGTCCCCCTCCTGCACGCCGCGCGTCGCCACCTTGAGCCAGTGCTTCGGACGGTAGGGGACGTTGGCCCTGTCCGGGTCGGCAGGCCTGCCGTCCGGACCGACATAAGCGCGCAGGAAGCCGAAGTCGCCGGTGTGCCGCGGCCACATCCAGTTGTCGGTCTCGCCGCCGAAGTTGCCGATCCCCTCCGCCGGCGCGTAGACCAGCCGGACGTCGCGGATCTCCATCTGGGTGATCTCGAGGAAGAGCGAACCCTCGTAGAACCTGGCGACGTTGCAGCGGACGCCGCCCGGCTTCTCGCAGGCGTCGACCAGCTGGCGGCTGCGGCGCTCGACCTGGCGCGCGAGCTCGGCATCGGACGCGACCGACTTCGGATCGCCGAGCACCTCCCCCGTGACGTCGCGGATGCCGGTGGTGACGTAGACGTAGCTGCCTGGCGCGGCGGGCAGCTCCTCCTTCCGCGAACCGGCGAGGAAGCCGAGGGTGATCAGGTCGCGCTCCGGCGTCGAGTTGAACTGGACCGTTCCGTAGACGCAGTGGTGGTTGGTGACGATCAACCCCTCGGGCGAGACGAACGAGGCGGTGCAGCCCCCGAGCGAGACGACTGCGCCCATCGGGTCGCCGGTGAGGTCGGCCAGGCGGGCCAGGTCGAGCTCCATCCCCGCGGCCTTCAGCTCGGGGCCGAGCTCCGGGATCTGACGGGGCATCCACATGCCTTCGTCGGAGCGGGCCCCGGCCGCGACGGCGAACGAGAGGACGAGGGCGAGGCGCAGCGCAGCGGACCTCGACGGAACCAGTTTCACGCGGAACCTCCAGTGGCGGGAGCCGGAGCGGACGGAATCGGCACGGGCTGAATCGGCACGAACGAGAGAGCGCGGCGGGGACAACTCCCCGCCGCGCTCATGGTAGCGGCCGGCCGCCGGTAGCGGCCCGACCGCCGGGGTGGGGCGTTCAGGACGTCGGGGCCGCCGGGCGCTCGGGGGCGGGCGCGAGAGCGCGCCGCCACGAGCTCGGCGAGGTCGACCGTCTCCTCGACCGCCGAGTCGAGCATCATCTTGCACTCCGGGCAGGCGGTGACGAGCCGCGTCGCCCCGGTGGCGACGATCTCCTCCTTGCGCTTCTGGTCGACGCGCACCTCGACCTCCTGCTCGCGCGCGAAGCCGGCGCTGCCGCCGCCGCAGCAGTAGGAGCGCTCGCGCCGGCGCGGCATCTCGTTGATCGCGAGGCCGGCGGCCTCGAGGACCGCGCGCGGCTCGTCGAACACGCCCTCGTAGCGGCCGAGGTAGCAGGGGTCGTGGAAGGTCATCGGCACCGCGCCGCGGCCCGTCCTGCTCGAGCTGGAGGTCGCCGGTCCGGATGAGGTCGACGAGCAGCTCGGAGTGGTGGACGACCTGCGGCGCGAAGCTCGGCGTCGAGCGTCGGGTACTCGCGGCGCAGGGTGTGGAAGCAGTGCGGGCAGGGCGTGACGATCTTCTCGACGCCGGCCGCTCGCGCAGCGTGCTCGAGGTTCTGCTGGGCGAAGGTCTGGAACTGCATCTCCTCGCCCTGGCGGCGGTTGTGGTGGCCGCAGCAGGCCTCGTCGGCGAGCACGCCGAAGGAGACGCCGGCGTGCCGGAGCACCTTGACCATCGCCGCCGCCGGCGCCTTGGCGTCGGCGTTGTAGCCCCAGACGCAGCCGAGCCAGAGCAGCCACTCGGTCTTGCCCGGCTCGTACTCCGGGATGTCGAGCTCGGCGACCAGCTTGCCGCGCGTCGAGGCGGGCGCCGCGAAGGGGTTGCCGTAGCGCTCCATCGACTGCAGGAACTGCGGTGGCGACCATGCCCTGGCCGCTCGGCGAGGGCCTGCGCCCGCTTGGCGCCGATCAGGATCTGCAGGTGCTCGATGCCGACCGGGCAGATCGACTCGCAGGCGCCGCAGCTCGTGCACTGGCCGAGCGCCTCCTCCGAGATCACGTTGCCGATCACCGGCGGCGTCGGCGGCGAGCTCCATCATGGTCCTGCGCCCGGCCAGCACGAAGCCGCGCGGGTCGAGCGCCTGGCCGGCGCCGTGGGCCGGGCACTGCTCGGTGCACCGCTTGCACTCGACGCAGGTGAGGAAGTCGAGCCGCATCTTCCACGGCGTGTCCTTCATCGTCTCGAGGCCGAGCGTCGCGCCGTCGGCGCCGAGCGCCTCCTCCGAGAGGTCGATCGGCAGGATCTCGGCCGATCCGCTCGGTCTTGAAGAAGATGGTCACCGGCGAGAGCACGAGGTGGAGGTGCTTGCTGCGCAGGATCTGCGTGCGGGAAGACCAGGATGATGCCGCGTGCAGCCACCAGTTGGCCTTGGGCAGCAGCGGTCGCCGCCGTGACGCTGTTCAGGTAGGTGACCATCAGCACGACGATGAAGGTCGCGACCAGCGCCGAGGTCCCGGACGTCGGATCGGGCGAGATCTTCTTCATCGCGAAGCGGCGGAAGGCGAGGCCGAGCATCGCCACCGCGACGCGCGACGGCGACGCCGCGAGGAAGCCCTTGAAGGCGGGCAGCGCGCCGCCGAGGATCGGCTTCAGGAAGGGCAGGCCGAGCCCCTTGAGGAAGTGGTCGAGCGTCTCGAAGCCGAAGATACGAAGCCGAAGAAGACGATGGCGTGCAGGTCCCGACGACCGGCCGGTCGCCGATCACCTTCTTCTGCAGGACGACCTCGTCGACGAAGCGGCGCAGGCGCGCCCGACGCCGGTCGGTCGCGCGGCCGGTCGCTCCTGCCGGCGCGGGCCTTGGCGATCCGCGCGCCGACGTCGCGCGCGAAGATGGCGATCGAGAGCGCCACCAGGAGGGCGAGCAGCGCCTTTTCCCAGAGCGCGAACTCCAGTGCGTGCGTGGGCATCGACGCGAATGCTATCCGCAACCGGCGCGCGCTTGACACACCCCCGGGGGCCGCTGGTAGAAGCCCCGCGACGCCACCCACCCCTGGCCAACGGAGACTCCGCCATGCGCCGCACGCTCCCCGCCGTCGCCCTCGCGCTCGTCGCGTTGCCGGCAGCCGCCGACGGTCCGCCGGCCTTCGACGACCTGTTCGCCGAGACTCTCGAATGGCGGTCGTCAGCGACCGCCTGGCGCCCCGACGGCGCCTGGATGACCTACGTCTGGAAGGGACCCGACGGCCGGCAGTCACTCCAGGCCCTCGACGCCGCGCGCGGCGATGTGCCCTGGACCCTGGACTACGCGACGCTCGTCCCCGCGGGCGAGAGCGCCGCGATCGAGCCGGATTCCTATCTCTGGTCGCCCGCGCTCGGACGCCCTGCTGCTCAGCGCCGGCGGCGACCTCTTCCTCTACCGGCTCGCCGGCCGCGAGCTGCGCCGCCTGACCCGCACCGAGGCCGAGGAGAGCGAGCCCGCCTTCTCCCCCGACGGCTCGCACCTCGCCTTCGTCCGCGCGGCGAACCTCTGGGCGCTCGACCTCGAGACCGGCCGCGAGCTCCAGCTCACCGAGGACGGTGCGCCCGACGAGATCCTCAACGGCACGACCGACTGGGTCTACTGGGAGGAGCTCTGGAACCGCCGACGCGCCGGCTTCTGGTGGTCGCCCGACGGCCGGGCGCTCGCCTTCTACCGGTTCGACGAGCGCGCGGTCGAGCGCTATCCCCTGCTCGACGAGCGGGAGACCTACCCCGCCGTGCGCTGGCAGCGCTACCCGAAGGCGGGGACGCCGATCCCGTCGGTGCAGGTCGGCGTCGTCGACCTCGCGTCGCGGGCCGTCACCTGGCTCGAGACCGGCGACCCCGCCGCGAACTACCTGGCGCGGGTCCACTGGCGCGGCGACGGCCGGAAGCTCGCGGTCGAGCGGATCGACCGGGACCAGACCGGCTCGACCTGCTGCTCTGCGAGCCCCTGCGCGGGGCCTGCCGACCTGGGCGGCGCAGACCGCCAGGACCTGGGTCAACCTCGGCGACGACTTCCACTTCCTCGCCGATGGCGGCTTCGTCTGGGGCGCGGAGGAGATCCGGCTGGCGCCGACTCGACCGCTACGACGGGCTCGGCCGGCGCGCTGCGGCCCCTGACTCCGGACGGCTGGGCGCTGGCCGAGCCTCGACGGCGTGGCGTCGGCCGCGACGAGACCGCCGTCGTCACCCTCTTCCGGACATCGACGGCCTCGGTCCCGCCGAGCGGCAGGTCGCGGCGATCGACCTCGACGAGCTCCGGCAACCTGCGCTGGCTCGCCGGCGGCTCGGGCTGGCACGACCGGCCGAGGTCGACCCGACGGGACGCCAGCTGGCTGCACAAGTGGAGCGACCTCGACACGCCGACGCGCAAGACGCGTCGAGGCCGTCGTCGGCGGCGCGGCGGTCGAGCTGCCCGGTGCCGCCGGTCTACCCGTCGGCGTGCTCGACCTGCCGCGCTCCGAGCTGATTCACCATCCCCGGCCCGGAGGGCTCGCACCTGCCGGCGCGATCCTCATCCGCGGCAGGCTCGAGCCCGCGCGACGCTACCCGGTCCTGATGTACCACTACGGCGGGCCCGGCTCCCAGGTGGTGACGAACTCGCTGCGGCGGCGCGATGTGGGCCTTGGCACCACTGGCTGGTCGAGCGTGGCTTCGTCGTCTTCTCGGTCGACAACCAGGCGTCGATCTACTTCGGCAAGCGCGGCGAGGACCGGCTGCACCGGCGCTTCGGCGAGGTCGAGCTGGCCGGGCAGCTGGCGGGGGTCGACTACCTGAGTACGCTCGCCCTTCGTCGACGGCTCGCGGCTCGGCGCTCTGGGGCTGGTCGGGCGGCGGCAGCAACACGCTCTACAGCGTGCTGAAGGCGCCGGGCGTCTGGAGGGCGGCGATGGCCGGCGCGCCGGTCACCGACTGCGCTCTACGACTCGATGTGGACCGAGCGCTATCTCGACGCGCCGCAGGAGAACGCCGAGGGCTACCGCCTGTCGTCCGGGGCACGCTCGACGCCGCGGCAGCTCGCCGACGCCCTGCTCGTGCTGCACGGCACCGGCGACGACAACGTCCACCCGCAGAACTCGTCGCGCCTGCTTCGACGCCTTCGTGCGCACCAACCGGCCGTTCGAGCAGGCGATCTACCCGGGGCAGAAGCACGGCTTCCGCGGCGCCGCCTCGACGCACGCCAGCGAGCGGATGACCGAGTTCTTCGAGCGCCACCTCGCCGGCCGCTGAGCGGCACGAGGTCCTCGCGACCGGGGCGGGCGAGGCTCCGCGTCCGCCGCCGGTCAGGCGGCGTCGGTGCGGTGCCGACGCATGATCAGGGCGCCGTTGGTGCCGCCGAAGCCGAAGGAGTTGGTCAGCGCCACCTCGATCGGGGCCGGCGCGCCGCCCCGGGGGACGAAGTCGAGGTCGCAGCCCTCGCCCGGGTGGTCGAGATTGAGCGTCGGCGGCATGACCTGCTCGCGCAGGGCGAGCGCCAGGATCGCCGCCTCGAGGCCGCCGGCGGCGCCCAGCAGGTGGCCGGTCGACGACTTGGTCGAGGAGACGGCGAGCCGCGCGGCGTGCTCGCCGAAGACCTGCTTGATGGCCTTGACCTCGGCGAGGTCGCCGAGCGGCGTCGAGGTGCCGTGGGCGTTGATGTAGTCGATCGCTCGTCGGCTCGAGCCCGGCGTCGGCGAGCGCCTGGCGCATCACGTCGGCGCCGCCGATCCCCTCCGGGATGCGGCGCCGAGATGTGGTAGGCGTCGGCGCTCATGCCGTAGCCGACGACCTCGGCGTAGATCGGCGCGCCGCGCCGGCGGGCCGACTCGAGCTCCTCGAGGACCAGGATGCCGGCGCCCTCGCCCATCACGAAGCCGTCGCGGTCCCGGTCCCAGGGACGGGAGGCGCTGCTCCGGCTCGTCGTTGCGCCGTCGAGAGCGCGCCCATCGACCGAGAAGCCGGCGACCGCGAGCGGCGTGATCGCCGCCTCGGTGCCGCCGGCCGACCATCGCGTCGGCGTAGCCGTGCTGGATCAGCCGGTAGGCCTCGCCGACCGCGTGCAGGCCGGTGGTGCAGGCGGTGGCACGGCGCCGTGTTCGGCCCGCGCGCGCCGAAGCGCATCGAGACCTGGCCGGCGGCCAGGTTGACGATCAGCGCCCGGGATGAAGAACGGCGAGACGCGCGTCGGGCCGCTGCTCGAGCAGCGTCGAGTGGGTCCGCTCGATCAGCGGGAGGCCGCCGATTCCCGAGCCGATCACCACGCCGACCCGGTCGCGTTCGTCTCGCGCTCACCGTCGAGCCGGCGTCGGCAATCGCCATCAGGCTCGCGGCCACCGCGAAGTGGATGAAGGGTCGGTCTTCTTGACTTCCTTCTTCTCGACCCAGCGCTCGGGCTCGAACCCCTTCACCTCGCCGGCGATGCGGCTCTCCGAGCCCGTGGCGTCGAACCGGGTGATCGGCCCGACGCCGTTCGCGCCGGCGAGCAGCGCCTCCCAGGTCTCGGGCGTGCCGATCGCCGAGCGGCGAAACGAGGCCGACCCCGGTGACGACGACACGTCGTCGATCTGCGGACATCTGTCCGGGATGGAAGGACGGGGCAGAGCGCGCAGCGAGCGGTCAGGTCTTGTCCGCCTGCGTGCTTCTCGATGTAGGCGACCGCCTCGGTGACGCGACCGATCTTCTCGGCGTCCTCGTCGGGGATCTCGATGCCGAACTCCTCCTCGAACGCCATCACCAGCTCGACGATGTCGAGCGAGTCCGCGCCGAGATCGTCGGTGAAGCTGGCCTCGGCGCGTGACCTCGTCGGCCTCGACACCCGAGCTGCTCGACGATGATGCTCTTGACCTTCTCAGCGACCGAAGACATGGTCCAGTATCCTCCTTTGGGGTGCGCCTGACGGCGCACCGGTTTCTAGCACAATTGTCGGAAGCGAGTCCAACCGGCGCCAGCCGTGGCGGCCCGCGCCGGCCCGCTCCTCATACGTACATCCCGCCGTTGACGTGCAGGACCTGGCCGGTGACGTAGGCCGCCTCCTCGCTCGCCAGGTAGCAGACGGCGGCGGCGACGTCGTCGCCGCTGCCCAGCCGCCCGGCCGGGATGTCCTCGAACATCCGGCGCCGCGTCTCCTCCGGCAGACCGGCGGTCATCGCGGATCTCGATGAAGCCGGGCGCGACGACGTTGGCGGTCACGCCGCGACTGGCGAGCTCCTTGGCGACCGACTTGGTGAACCCGATCAGGCCCGGCCTTCGCAGCCGCGTAGTTGGCCTGGCCCGCGTTGCCCATCACGCCCACCACGGACGAGACCGTGATCACCCGGCCGTGGCGCCGCCTCATCATGCCGCGCATCAGCTCCTTGGTGACGACGAAGGCGCCGGTGAGGTTGGTCGCCAGCACCGAGCTCCCACTGCTCGAGGCTCATCCTGAGCAGCAGGTTGTCGGCGGTGATCCCGGCGTTGTTGACCAGGATGTCGACGTCCGCGAACTGCGCCGGCAGCGACTTCAGCCGCTCCGCGATCTCCTCGGTGCGCGCCAGGTCGAGCGCCAGCGGCAGGGCCTCGGTCCCCGCCGCGGCGAGCTCGGCAGCCAGCGCTTCGAGCCGCGCGAGATTGCGCGCCGCCAGCACCAGCCGCGCGCCCTGCGCTGCGAGCCGGCGGGCGACCGCTTCGCCGATGCCCTGCGACGCGCCGGTGACCAGCGCCGTCCTGCCGTCGAGGCGGAACATCCCCGTCTCCCCCATCGCTCGCCCGCTCACAGACCCAGTTTCGCCAGCGCGTCGGGCTCGGCGAGCGAGAGCGCCTCGGCCTCCGGCACGATCCTCTTCACCAGCCCGGTGAGCACGGCACCCGGGCCGACTTCGACGAACCTCGTGACGCCCTGCCCGGCGGCCAGCTCGCGCACCGATTCCACCCAGCGCACCGGCCCGTCGATCTGCCGGACCAGCGCGTCGCGGGCCGCGTCTCCGGCGGTCACCGCCCGCGCGTCGACGTTGACCACCACCGGGCAGCGCGGGTCGGCGAAGCCCGCCGCCGCGAGATCGGGCGCGAGCCCCTCGCGAGCCGGCCGCATCAGCGCGCAGTGAAAGGGCGCGGAGACCGGCAGCGGCAGCGCCCGCCTGGCCCCGCGCTCCCTGGCGAGGACGCTCGCACGCTCGACCGCTCCGGCGTGGCCGGCGATCACCGTCTGCTCCGGCGAGTTGTAGTTCGCCACGGAGCAGACCTGGCCCGTCTCGGCCGCCGCGGCGGCGGCAACTTCGGCGACGGCCTCGGGCGCCAACCCGAGCACGGCGGCCATCGCCCCCGTGCCGACCGGCACCGCCTGCTGCATGAGCTTGCCGCGCTGCCGCACCAGGCGAACCGCAGCGGCGAGCGAGAGCGTGCCCGCGGCGACGTGCGCCGAGTACTCGCCCAGGCTGTGGCCTGCCACAGCGGCCGGCGCGAGACCGCGGTCGGCCAGCACGCGGGCGATCGCCACCGAGGCGACCAGGATGGCCGGCTGCGTGTTCTCGGTGAGCTGGAGCTCGGACTCGGGTCCCTCCCAGCAGAGCCGGGCGAGATCGAGCCCGAGCGCTTCCGACGCCTCGTCGAACGCCGCGCGCGCCGCCGGGAAGGCCTCGGCCCACGCCCGGCCCATGCCCACCTTCTGCGACCCCTGCCCGGGGAAGATCCATGCCGTCGCCATCGTCTGGGAACCGCTCCTGTTCAGCTGGCCGCGCTCGGCGCCGTCTGCGCCGCGAACCGGACCTCGGCGGCGTGCAGCTCGGCGACCTTGTCGCCGATCTTGGCGTTGAGTCCGGCCTGGCCGAACTCGACCGCGCGGCGAATGGCGTTGCGGATCGCCTTGGCGTTGGAGCGGCCGTGACCGATGAAGCAACCGCCCGCGACGCCGAGCAGCGGCACCGCTCCGTACTCCGTGTAATCGGTGCGGCGCTTGAAGTTGAGAAACGCGGGACGCGCGAGCCAGCCGCCCAGCCGGGTGCGCGAGTCGCGCAGCAGCTCCTCGCGCATCATGCCGACGATCAGCTCGGCCATCGACTCGGCCGCCTTGAGCAGGACGTTGCCGACGAATCCGTCGCAAACCACCACGTCGCACCCGCCGTTGAAGACGTCCCGGCCCTCGACGTTGCCGATGAAGTTGAGACCCGTGGCCGCTAACGCGCCGAAGGCCTCGCGCACCAGGTCGCTCCCCTTCGCCTGCTCCTCGCCGATCGACAGCAGGCCGATGCGCGGCGCGCTGATCCCGATGACCTCCTGGGCGTAGAAGTGCCCCATCACCGCGAACTGGCGCAGGTGCTCCGGGCGGGAATCGACGTTGGCGCCGACGTCGAGCACCACGGTGCGGCCGTGCGGGTTGGGAAAGGTCGCCGCCAGCGCGGGCCGGTCGACGCCCGGAATCGCGCCGATCACCAGTTTGGCCGCGACCATCGCCGCTCCGGTGTGGCCGGCGGTCACCATGGCCTGGGCGCGGCCGTCGCGCACCGCCTCGGCGCAGAGCGCGATCGAGGCCTTCCGCTTCCGGCGCACGGCGGTCGCCGTCTCGTCCATCCCCACCACGTCGTCGGCATGCACGATCTCGAGCGAGTCGGGCGCAGGACCCAGGCGGGCGAGCTCACGCTCGATCCGTTCGCGGCGGCCGATCAGCAGGATCGGCGTGCCGTCCAGGGTGGCGGCGTGAAAGGCGCCCTGCACCGCCGCGCGCGGCGCGAGGTCGCCCCCCATCGCGTCGACGGCGACGCGCACGGTGGCAGGAGTCGTCGGGGCGGGGCTCAACGTCGCCTCGACGGAGGGAGTCGGCTCAGACCGTCGGCTGGACGTCGATGATCTCGCGCCCCTTGTAGCTGCCGCAGGAGGGGCAGACGCGGTGCGGGAGCTTGCGCTCGCCGCAGCTCGGGCAGAGCGAGGTGCCGGTCACGGCGAGGGCGTCGTGCGCGCGGCGCTTGTCGCGTCGGGCCTTGGAGTGGCGGCGCTTGGGATTGGGCATCGTCGAGTCCTCTCGTCTTTCGATTCGTCAGCCGGTTCCGCGACCGGACAGCTTGTCTTTCAGCCCCGCCAGCGCGGCCCACCGCGGGTCGCCCGGAGGTTCGTCACAGCCGCAGGGGCCGTCGTTCAGGTTCGCGCTGCAGCGCGGGCACAGGCCCCGGCAGTCCTCCCGGCAGAGCGGGTGGGTCGGCAGGCTGAGCTGCACCTGCTCGGCCACCAGCGGCGCCGTATCGAGCATCTCGCCGGCAAGCTCGAAGACTCCGAGCTCGTCCTGGCCCAGCTGACGCTCGCCGCCCTCGGCCGGCCGCGGCCGCTCGATCACCAGCAGATCGAAACGGGCGTCGACCTCGCTCTCGACCGGCCGCAGGCAGCGATCGCAGGGCACGCTCTGCCGGTAGGCGAGCTGGGCGGAAAGGAGATAGTCGGGCGCGGCTTCCGACAGCTCGCCACGCACGTCCACCGGCGTCAGCTTCACGCCCTCCTCGAAGCCGAGCGCCGCCGGCCCGAAGTCCAGCGTCTCCTGCCAGGAGAAGGGCTCGTAACGGGCGGAATCCAGTCGGATTTTCATCCCTCGAAGCCCTTCCTGAAGGCCGCGGAAGGGTACCGGATTTCGGCCCGACCGTCAACGCGGAGCGGCGGCACGGCAAATCCGGAGCCGGGCGGCATCGGGATCCCGCCAGACCTCGAGCGCGAGCTCGCCGCACCCCTCCCAGGGGGCGAGCAGGTCGGCGGCACGGCCGAGGCGGGCCGCTTCCCGCTCTCCCAGCACCGGCACTCGGCCGAGGTGCCGGGCCGCCCGGCGCAGCGCCGCGCCGGCACGCGCCGGGTCGGCGCCGGCCAGGAACACCCGCCATGGGCCCTCCGCCGCCGGTCCGGGCAGGCGATCCAGGAGCCAGGGCGCGACGGCCCGGGCGCCCGCGAGGGCCTCGGGATCGAAAGCGCTGCCGAGCAGTTCGCCGAACTCCTCCCGGTCCGGATCCAGGCCTGCCAGGCGGGCGATGCGCGCCCCCGGGAGGGCGAAGGGCTGGCCCGCTCCCCGGGCGACCAGCGCCGCCCGCGGGAAGCCCTCGATGGTGCCACCCCCCTCCCAGAGCAGAAGCGCCCAGGGCCCGCCGACCGGCCCCGGTGCCGCCTCGGCGAGCCACGCCGCCGGCGGATCGCCACCCTCCGGACCCTCCTCCAGCGGTTCCGGAACCCGGCCCAGTTCGGCGACAAAGGCCCCGCCGGGGTCGTGACGCAGCCACCAGAGGCCTTCGGGCAAGGGGTCCGGCGGAGCCGACAGGCGGAGGGCCGCGAAGGCCGGCGGCGTCGAATCCGCTGCCGCGGGAGCGGTCGGGACCGGAGCCACTCCGGCGGTCTCGAAGGTCCAGATCCGGCCGTGCCAGACGACCCGGCCTCGCCGCCCGCTGCCGAGGTCGACCTCGCCGCCGCCGAGCCAGGGGTTGCGGGCGAGTCCGCCCGCCGCGCGGGCCAGGAGGGCAATCAACGGATAGACCGAGGCGGCCGACCGCACCCCCCCGCCCGCATCGACCGCGACGACCCACTCCCGGGCGGGGGGCGCGCTCCAGGGCCCGAAGCGGGGCAGTCGGGGCGCCGGTCGACCGGCCACCTCCGCCAGCAGGCCAATCCAGGCGCGGACGTCGCCGACCCGCCCGTCGAGCGCGCCGAGGTTCTGGTGGGGCCAGGGCACCCAGAGCACAGCCGCCCAGGACCGGTCGGCGAGCAGCGCGCGCGAGGCCTCGAGCTCCGGGGCCCCGTCGCGAGCGCGCGGCGAGTACCAGTACGTCCAGTGGCCGACCGCCCCGGCCAGGGCCAGGACCAGGAGGATCGAGAGCCGGCGCCGGCCTGTCACGCCGGTCCCGGGCCGACGAGGCCGAGATCGACCATCGCCCGGGCCACCTCGGCGAGCCCGGAGTCGTCCTCGCCGACGCCGAGGTCCGCGAGGTCCGCGCCGACATTGGCGAGGAGCCCCGTCGCGATGTCCGCCGCGGGCCAGGGCGCGAGAGGCGCCGGCGGCGCCCACGGCGCGGGGACGGTCCGCGCCCCGGCGACGAACTGCACGTAGCGCGCGGCGACCTCGCCCGGCGCGTGCCCGCGTTCGACCTCGAGCCGACCGGCGCGGCCGAGCGCTGCGGCGAGCTCGCGATCGTCGATCAGGCGCCGGAAGAGAGCGACGAGCTGGGCCTCTTCCTCCGGACCGACCTCGATCCGCGCCACCGCGCCGGCGGGCAGCTCGGCGAACGAACCGGCGTCGGTCACCAGGGTCGGCCGCCCCAGCGCGAGCAGGCGGAAGAGGGTAGCGGAGGTCTCGCCGCCGGTCGGATGGCGGAGATTGACCGCCAGGTCGCAGGCGACCATCCAGTCGTGCAGCCGTTCGAGCGGGACGCGACCGGTCACGATCACGCCCGCCGACCCCGTCCGCCCGAGCGTCTCGGCGAGGTCGTAATGGGGCGAGACCTCGCCGACCACCGCGAAGCGCGCCGCCGGGATCGCCTCGCGCAAGCGCGCGAATGCGGCGAGCGCGGGTTCGAGGTGCTTGTTCGGGGTCACGAAACCGAAGGTCGCCAGCAGCGGCGCGTCGTCCGGCACGCCGATCGCCGCCCGGGCGGCCGCCCGCTCCGCCGCCCCCGGCGGCCGCAGCGCCTCGAGGTCGACCGGCATCGGCACGATCCCGACTCGCGCCAGCGGCCGGCTGGCGAGAATCCGTGCGCGCGTGAACTCGCTGTGGACCAGCACGCCGAGGCTGCGATCCACCACGCGCTCGAAGAGGGGAAAGGCCCAGACGTCGACCGGATAGTGGGTGTCGAGCAGCCGCCGCGCCGCGGCCCGGCCGGTCTCGCCCGCGGCGTAGCGCATCTCCTCGACATAGGCGGCGGCGTCGCCCCGCACCAGCGTCAGCTCGCGGACGAGGTGATGGAGCATGTATTCGTGGAGCACGACCACCCCCGGCCGCCGCAGCAGCAGGCGAAAGATCCCCTCGTGGTGCTCCGCGCTGTTGCCGAGCTGGTAGACGACGGCGTCGAAAGCGCCCCGCTCGAGCTCGGCTTCGAGCTCGGCGAGCGGCCGGCAGGGCAGCCGCGCCGCGAGCTCCGGGCCGGGAGCGCGGGCGCCCTCGAAGAAGAGCGTGAGATCGGTCCGCGCGGCGAGATGGGGCGCGAGCTCGGCCGCGTAGTCGGCGATGCCGGAGGTCGCCGGCGGCAGCGGCGTGGCGAGGGCGAGCCGCATGGGCTTCAACCCTGGAGCCCGCCCAGCAGGGCGTCGACGACCCGGTCCCAGCCGATCCCCGCGACCCGCGCCCGCCCGACCCCGCCGAGCCGCGCGGCCAGCTCGCGATCGCGGTAGAGGCGGTCGAGTCGCGCCGCGAGCTTCGCGGGGCGACGGACCGGGAGCGACCAGCCCGCTGGCGCCATCGGTGACGAGCTCGAGGACGCCGCCGGAGTCGGCCGTGGTGACCACCGGCCGCCCACTGCGGAAGGCCTCCACGGTGACGTAGCCGTAGTCCTCGTCGAACGGCGCGTAGTAGACCGCCAGCGCGCCCGCGTAGAGCTCGACCAGGCGCGCGTCGTCGACCCGCCCGGGCAGCTCCACCCGGTCGGCGACGCCGAGCTCCGCGGCCAGCGCGCGCAGTCTCGCCTCGTCCGGCCCGGCGCCCGCGATCACGGCCCGCACCGGCGTCGAGGCCGCGGCGACCGCCCGCACCAGCAGGTCGAAACGCTTCATCGGATCGAGCCGCCCGACGGTGACCACCGTGTCGCCGTGGGGCCCCGAGCGGTAGCTCTCCCCCAGCGCCGGCGGCGGATAGAGCGTTTCGGCCTCGAGACCGCCGTACCGGCGCAGGCGCGCCGCGACGTTGTCCGAGATCGCGAACCGCGCGTGCGCCTCGCCCAGCGTGCGGCGGTCCATCGCGCGGATCATCGCGGCGACCCGGTCGTCGCCCGGCTGGGCGCCGAAGTCGCTGAAGCGGGTCCCCTCGAGCTCGTAGACCTGACGGAACTGGTGGATCAGCCAGACCACCTTGCGGGGGTGCCGGACGCAGTACGAGGGGAAGCGCGTGGCGATCGCGAGATCGATGCGCTGGCCGGCGACCTCCTCGAGGTCGACCATGCGCCAGGCGAGCGCGCTCTTCAGGATCGCCGTGCGCGAGCGCCAGTTGAAGGGGATCGAGACGATCTCCGCCTGGTGCCCGCGGCGGCGCAGCTCGTCGCGCAGCGTGCCGTAGAGCACCTCGGCGCCACCCGACACGAAGGGGATCTGCGCAGCGCAGATGGCGATGCGCAGGCTCAACTG
This sequence comes from uncultured Acidobacteriota bacterium, assembly GCA_963803995.1. GTDB lineage: Bacteria > Acidobacteriota > Thermoanaerobaculia > Multivoradales > JAGPDF01 > JACTMI01. The sequence continues at coordinate 54,697 of CAWDOT010000012.1, read as the reverse complement.
CCCGCCCCGCCCCCGCCGCGCGACTCGAGCTCCGCCAGGCGCGCCTCGAGGCGGTCGAGTCGGCGGCGCGCCTCGCGCTCGCGCTCGGCCAGATCCTGCAGCGTCCGGCTGGCGGCCTGGTTGAAGCCGTTCTGTTGCGCCCAGACCGCGCGCGCATGCCACTTGAGCGCGACGTGCCAGACCACCTTGCGGAAGAGGACGATCACGCGTCCGAGCGCCGGCCGGGGCGAGACCGGCCGCGGCTCCTCGACGAACTCGCGGCGACGCAGCTCGGCGAGCTGCAGCGCGAGCTCGTCGCCACCGGCGCCGCGCGCCGAGGCGAGCTCGCCCTGGCGCTGGCGCACCGCGGCGCGCAGGCCATCGAGCGCCGCGGCGACCCGGGCCCGCTCGGCGTCGGCGGCGCTGTCGGTGGCGGGCGGAGGCGTCTCGTCACTCATCGTCGGGGCTCCGGAACTCTAGCATCGGGCCGACTCCGGGACCGTCGCTGTCATACACTCGGCCGGGCCCCTGGCGCCCGCTCCGTGCCCCGTTCCGATCGCTCCTCCCGTCCGCGCGTCGGCGTCGACCTGCGCGCTCTCGTCCACCGCCCGACCGGGATCGGTGTCTACACCCTCGCGCTGCTGCGCGAGCTCGCCGGACTCGATCGTTTCGAGCTGATCGGCCTCGTCCACCGCGAGCCCGAGGCGCGCGCGGCGCTCGAGGCGCTCGGGGTCGCGATCGAGGTCGAACCGGCCCCGCTCGGCGTGATCTGGCAGCAGTTGAAGCTCCCGCGCCGGCTGGCGGCGGGCGACCTCGACCTCTTCTGGTCGCCGCTGCTCACCCTGCCCCGCCGGACGCCGATCCCCGCCGTGGTCACCGTCCACGATCTCGCCATCCTGCATGTTCCCGAGACCCTGTCGTTCAAGGTGCGCTGGAGCCTGCTTCCCTTTCTCGGCCACACGGTCGAACGGGCGGAGGCGGTGATCGCGGTCTCCGACGCGACAGCGCGCGAGCTCGCCCACGCCTGGCCGGTCGCGGCCGGGCGGATCGTCACCATCCACAACGGGATCGATCCCGAGTTCCGGCCGGCCGCCGCCGAAGCGATCGCCGCCACGAGGCAGCGGCTCGGCGCACCCGGCGGCTACGCGCTCTACGCGGGGACGCTCGAACCCCGCAAGAACCTGGACCTCCTGCTCGAGGCGTGGGCGAACCTCCACGCCGACCGCGGCGGCGCGCTGCCGCCGCTGCTGCTCGCCGGGCCCTACGGCTGGAAGAGCCGTGGACTCGAACGGCAGATCGAAGCTCTCGAACCGCTCGGCGTGCGTCGCCTGGGGCGCCTCGATCGCCCCGACCTCGTCGCCGCGGTCCAGGCCGCACGCCTCTTCGTCTACCCGTCGTACTACGAGGGCTTCGGCCTGCCCCCGGCCGAGGCGATGGCCTGCGGTGTCCCGGTGATCGTGGCGGACCGCTCGAGCCTCCCCGAGGTGGTGGGCGACGCCGGCCTGCTGATCGATCCCGAGGACCCCCACGATCTCGCCGCCGCGCTCGGCCGCCTGCTCTCCGAGCCGGAGCTCGCGGCCGAGCTCGGCCGGCGTGGCATCGAGCGCGCCGCCCTCTACTCCTGGCCGCGCGGCGCCGCCCGGCTCGCCGACCTCTTCGACCGCGTCCTCGCGGAGGCGGCGGCGAAGTGAGCGCGCGCATCGCCATCGACGCCCGCAAGCTGCCCGATTTCGGTATCGGCACCTATCTGCGCGGCCTGATCTCGGGCCTGGCCTCGCTCGACGACGACCACCGCTACTTCCTGCTCGCTCCGCCCGGCGCGGCCGCCGGAGTGCCCAACCTGCCGGCGCGATTCGAGTGGGTCGAAGAGCGCGCGCCGCACTATTCGGGCTGCCGAGCTGTTCGCGGTCTCACGCCAGGCCCGACGCCTGGGCGCGGACCTGCTCCACTGCCCCCACTACGTCGTGCCGCTCGCGCCCCCCTGCCCGGTGGTGGTGACGATCCACGACGCGATCCACCTCACCCACCCCGAGACCCTGCCGCGCCCGCGCGGCTTCGCCTTCGTCTACGCCAAGGTCATGCTCGCTCGCGCGGCGCGGATCGCGCAGACCGTGATCGCCGTCTCGCATGCCGCGGCGAGGGATCTCGAATCCGAGCTCTCCATCCCCCCCGGCACGCTCACCGTCGTGCCGAACGGCGTCGACGAGATCTTCCACCCGCGCCGTGCGTCCCCGCCCTCGAACCCGCTGGCCGACACCGCGACGGCGGTCTTCTATCCGATCGGCAACGACCTCCCGACGCAGGAAGAGAAAAAGCCCATAGAAGGGGTTACAGGCGAGGCATCCACGCCAGGTCGGCGCGGCGAGGCGGATTCAGCGACAGACCGCCCGCAGGGGCCTCCGCCGTCGGAGGCGACGGGCGTTTTCCGAGCTTCGGGTGCCGCTGCGAGGACCCCAGAAACCAGAGCGACACCAGCGCCCCTGCAGTCGGACCCCGCCACGAGCGTCCCATCGCCTCCCCTTCTATGGAGCTTCTCTCCTCCGAGGGCAACAAGTTCGACGGAGGGTCCCGGGAGCGCCCCTGCACTCTCTCCGGGATCTCTCGGCCCTCTGCTCTTCGTCGGCAACCCGAAACCGCACAAGAACCTGCACCGGTTGATCGAGGCCTACGCCCGGTTGGTGCGGGCGCGCGGGAGGGCGGCGGTGCCGCCGCTCCTGCTCGCCGGCGGCGGGCGCGAGGAGCGGGAGGAGGCCGCGCTGCGGGCGCGGACGCGCCAGCTCGAGCTCTCCGATCGGGTCCACTTCCTCGGCTTCGTCGCCGGCGCCGAGCTCGCGGAGCTCTACCGCTCGGCGTCGATGCTGGTCTTCCCCACCCTCGCCGAGGGCTTCGGGCTGCCGATCGCGGAGGCCATGGCCTGCGGGACACCGGTGGTCACCTCCGACCGGCCGGTGCACCGGGAGATCGCGGGTGAAGCGGGCGAGCTGGTGGATCCGCTCGATGCGGGGGCGATCGCCGCGGGCATCGCCCGCCTGCTCGACGATCGGGACCTCGCCGCGCGCCGCGCCGCCGCCGGACTCCGCCTCGCGGCCCGCTTCTCCTGGCGCGAGACCGCGCTGCGGACGCGCGCGATCTACGACGAAGCGCTGGCCGGGGCCGGCCGCCATCGTGCCCGGAGGACCGCGTGAGCCACCCGGTCGGTCTCGTCCACGACTGGCTGACCGGCCAGCGCGGCGGGGAGAACGTCCTCGCCGCGATCGCCCGGCTCTTCCCGCGAGCGCCGATCTACACCCTCTTCCACTTCCCCGGCTCGGTCGCGGCGGAGATCGAAGCGCACCCGATCGTCACCAGCTTCCTCCAGGGAGCGCCCGGGCTCGATCCCGCGTATCGCTGGTATCTGCCGGTCTTCCCGCTGGCGGTCGAGGACCTGCCGGTCGCCGACCACCGGCTGGTGCTGTCGACCAGCCACTGCGTCGCGAAAGGGGTCCGCCGCGGCCCCGGCGCCCTGCACGTCTGCTACTGCCACACCCCGATGCGCTACGCCTGGGACCAGGAGGCCGCCTACTTCGGGGGACGCCGGGGCCCGGTCGCCGCTCTGCAGCGGAGGGTGCTCTCGGCGTTGCGCCGCTGGGACGTCGCGACGGCGGGCCGCGTCGACCACTACCTCGCCAACTCGAGCTTCGTCGCCGGCCGAATCCGGAAGTACTACGGAAGAGAGGCGGAAGTTCTCCCGCCACCGGTCGACGTCGACTTCTTCGCGCCGGGCTCCGAGCCCCGGAGCGACTTCGTGGTGATGGTCGCGGCGCTCGCTCCGTACAAAAAGGTGGATGTCGCGATCCATGCCTGCGAACGGCTCGGAATTCCCCTCGTCGTCGTCGGCGAGGGACCCGAGCGGGCCCGTCTCGAAGCCCTGGCCGGACCCTCGACGCGCCTCGCGGGGCGGGTCTCGGCGGCCGAGCTGCGCGAGCTCTATCGGCGCGCGATCTGCTTCCTGCAGCCGGGGATCGAGGACTTCGGCATCGCCGCCGTCGAAGCCCTGGCCTGCGGCACCCCGGTCGTGGCGCTGGCCGAAGGAGGGGTCCTCGACATCGTCGTGGACGGGCAGCAGGGCATCCTCTTCCGGGAGGACACCGTCGAGAGCATCGGCGCCGCAATTGACAAAATCCGCTCGATGGAGTTCAATTCCGTGAACCTTCGAGGGCGGGCGGAGGGTTTCTCCGCCGAGCGATTTGCCCACAGGCTGACGGAGCTTCTGATCTCCTACTGGCCCGACGCGGAGGAACTCCTGGTTTGATTCATCAGCGGTACCGCATCGCGGCAGCGGTCCACCTGGCCGGCGACCTCGTCGCGACTCTGCTCGCGTTCCTGGGTGCCTGGTACCTCCGGTTCGAGGTCGAGGTCCTCCCCCTCACCAAGGGGACGCCGGAGTTCGGGCGCTACCTCGACCTGCTGCCCGTCGTCCTCCTGCTCTTCCCGGTCGTCTTCTACTTCCACGGCCTCTACCAGAGCCGGAGCAACCGGAGCCGGGTCGACGAAGCGGTTTCGGTCCTGCTGGCGGTGGTGCTCGCCACGGTCCTGCTCTCGGGCCTCTTTACCTGGTACCGGCCGGTCCAGGCGCCCGATTCGACCGAGCCGTTCACCTACAGCCGCCCCTTCCTCGCCCTCTTCGCGTTCCTCTGCGTTTTCCTGGTGGTCGCCGGGCGGGTCGCGTTGCGCTCGCTGCTGGCGAGCGCCAGCCTGCACATCGGCGCGCTGCAGCGGATCCTGGTGATCGGCGCGGGCAAGCTCGGTCTCGAGGTCACCCAGAAGCTGATCGCCCACCGCGACCTCGGGCTCGAGGTGGTCGGCTTCCTCGACGACGACCCGGGCAAGGCGGACCAGAGGTTCCACGGCGTGCCGGTGCTGGGCGCCCTGGGCGACCTCGAGCGGGTGCTCGCCGAGCGCACGATCGAGCAGATTTTCGTCGCCCTCCCCCTCGAGGCGCACAAGAAGGTGATGAAGGTGCTGGCGGCCGTCGGCAGCGAGTGCGTCGAGGTCAAGCTGGTTCCCGACATCCTGCAATACGCCACGATCAAGGCGACCCTCGAGGATCTCGACGGCACGCCGGTCATCAACCTTTCGCAGGTCCCGCTGCAGGGCTGGAACAGCCTGGTCAAGCGGGTGATGGACCTCGCCCTCGCTGCCGTCGGCCTGATCGTGCTGGCGCCGGTCCTGCCTCTCGTCGCGCTCGGCGTCTGGCTCGAGGACCGTGGCCCGGTGCTCTACGGCCAGGAGCGGATGGGTCTCGACGGACGCGTCTTCAGGATCTGGAAGTTCCGCTCGATGCGGGTCGACGCCGAGGTCACCACCGGCCCGGTCTGGGCGGTCCAGGACGACCCCCGGCGCACCCGCTTCGGCGGCTTCCTGCGCCGCTGGTCGATCGACGAGCTGCCGCAGCTCTGGAACGTGCTGGTCGGCGACATGTCGCTGGTCGGGCCGCGACCGGAGCGGCCGACCTTCGTCCACGAGTTCAAGCAGCGCCTGCCGCAATACATGCTGCGCCACCGGGTCAAGTCGGGCATCACCGGTTGGGCCCAGGTCCACGGCTGGCGCGGCAACACCTCGATCCGCAAGCGCCTCGAGTACGACCTCTACTACATCGAGAACTGGTCGCTCGGCCTCGATTTCAAGATCCTCTGGATGACCGTTCGCCACGGCATCCGCCACAACGCGCACTGATCCTGGGCGCTACTCCACGCTCTCGACTGGCCGGGCTCGCGCTCCTGGCCCTCGCCGCGGCCGCCTGCGACCGGTCAGGGCACGCCCTCCCCGGCGGCTCCGGCCGCGCCGTCGCGGCCGCCCAACATCCTGCTGGTCACCGTCGACACCCTGCGCGCCGATCACCTGTCGGCCTGGGGCTACCCGCGCGCGACCTCGCCCCACCTCGACCGGCTCGCCGCCGAGGGCGTCCGCTTCGAGCTCGCCCAGACGCAGTGGCCGAAGACCGGGCCGTCGTTCACCTCGATGCTCTCGTCGACCTACCCCAAGGACAACGGCATCGTGCGCCAGGTCGGGATCCCCGTCCCCTGCAACTTCACGATGCTCGCCGAAGCGCTCCAGGCCGCCGGCTACGCGACCCACGCGGTGGTCGCCAACGGTGCCGTCGGCAGCGAGTTCGGCTTCGACCAGGGATTCGAGAGCTTCACGGAGACCTGGAAGAACCCGCCCGCCGTCGCGGACTCGGACCCCAACGGCGCCGAGAACGTGACCCGGCTCGCGTCGGACGTCGCGACCCGCCTCGAGCCGGGGCGGCCCTGGTTCCTCTGGGTGCACTACCTCGACCCGCATTTCCCCTACGCGCCGCCGCCCGCCGCGCGCGACCGTTTCCAGGGCGACGAGTGGTTCGACGGCACGCGCCGCGTCCAGATCACCGGCAAGCGCAAGCAGGAGCTCGCCGGCATCGGTCGCTCCCAGGTGCTCGACGGCGAGGACCGGCTGGCGTTCTACGTCGCGCGCTACGACGCGGAGATCGCCTACGTCGACGCGCAGATCGGCCTCCTGTTCGACCAGCTCCGCTCGCGCGGACAGCTCGACCAGACGCTCACCGCCTTCACCTCCGACCACGGCGAGTCGCTCGGCGAGCACGAGTACTACTTCAACCATGGCCGTCTCGGCTTCCAGACCTGCCTGCACGTGCCGCTCGTCCTGCATTGGCCGGGGCGGCTCGCGCCCGCCGTCGACCCCGAGCCGGTCGAGCTGCTCCACCTGGCGCCGACACTGCTCGAGGCCGCCGGCGTGACGCTCCCCGAGGGGCGCTGGGCCCAGGGAACGAGCCTCTGGCCGCGCCTGCGCGCACCCGCTACGGCCCGGGAGACGCTCACCTTCTCGGAAGCCGGCACCGCGCCCGGCCGCAACTGGATCAAAGTCGTGCGCGACCGGCGCTTCACGCTCCACTACGCGCCGCTCGCCGGCGAGCAGCGCTGGGTCGGGGGCGCCGGTCAGCCCTGGGTGCTGTTCGACCTCGTCGCCGATCCGGGCGAGACGCGCAACGTCGTGGCGCGAGCATCCGGAGGAGGTCGAGCGGCTGAAGCGCGCGTTCGGGACCTGGTGGCGAGCGCCCCGCTTCGACTGCGCCACGGACGGGCGCCCCTGCGACGAGACCCATCCCGTCGCCGAGGAGACCACCGAGCAGCTGAAGGCGCTCGGCTACCTCTGAGTCGGAGTCAGTCCTCGAGCGGGCGGCCGCGCGTCTCGACCACCCAGGGCAGCAGCAGCAGGCCGGCCAGCGGCACGAAACCGACCGCGAACAGCGCCCGCAGCGTGCTCTCCGGCCCGCGCGCCGCCACCGCCCCCACCACCACGGGGCCCACCGCCGCGACGATCCGCCCGATGTTGTAGCAGAAGCCGGCGCCGGTCCCGCGCAGCCGGGTCGGAAAGAGCTCCGGCAGGTAGTAGGTGAAGGACCCGAAGACGCCGAAGACGGTCAGGCCCAGGAAGAAGTACATCGAGATGCGCTGCTCCGGGGCGAGATCGAGGCCGAAGGTGCAGAAGAGGGCCGCGGCGGACATCAGGAAGTAGATGCCGAACATCGTCCGGCGTCCGAGCCACTTCGCCGCGGGCACCGTCAGCAGGGTGCCGAGCAGGCCGCCCCAGTTGAAGCGGTCGGCGGCCCCCGCCTTCCAGGCCTCGGCGAGCGCCAGCGTCGCGGCGCGGTCGAGCCCGCGCGCCTCCGCGGCGGCGTTCGCCATGCCGCTCGCCACCACCGGGATGAAGGCGTTCGAGCTCCACCACATGATCAGGGCCGTGACCGCCATCAGGAAGCCGCTGCGCGTCAGGCGGCGATGGCGCTCGTCGAAGAGCTCGGCCAGCCGGGCCGGCGGCGCCGCGCTCGCCGCGCGCCGCCAGCGCTCCGGCTCGCGCACGAAGAGCCGCACCACCAGCGCCACCCCCGCCGGCAGCAGGCCGGCGAGGAAGACGATCCGCCAGGAGAGCTCGGGCTGGTCGCGGAAGTGGACGCCCGCGATCTGGAAGTTGACCAGGTTCGCCAGATAGATGCCGACCGGTGCCGAGGTGTAGAGCAGCGCTCCGGCCTCGACCCGCCGCTTCTCGGGCACCACCTCGGCCACCATCGCGGCACCGGCCGCCCACTCGCCTCCGATGCCGAGCGACGCGATCAGGCGGAAGAACCCGAGCACCCAGAGGTTGGGAGCCGTCGCGCACAGCGCGGTGCCCACCGCGTAGACCACCATGGTCAGCATCAGCGTGCGGGTGCGGCCGATGCGGTCGGTGAGGCGTCCGAAGAGAATGCCGCCCGCGGCCCAGCCGACCAGCAGCACCGAGGTGAGCACGCCGGTCCAGCGCAAGGTCTCGGCACGCGCCTCGGGCGAGCCGATCGGCAGCCCGAGAAGCGTCGGCACGCAGTTGGGCGCGACGAAGTTGAACAGCAGCCCGTCGAAGACGTCGAAGCCCCAGCCGAGCCACGCCGCGAAGACGACGCCCCACTGGTAGGGCGTCATCTCCCAGAGGGTCCGTCGCCCCATCGGAATCCGGCGGCCGCGCTACCTGCGCTGCCGCCCCTGCCAGGCCCCCAGGGCGACCGCGACGACACCGGCCACGATCAGCGTGAGCCCGATCAGCGCGCGCGTGTGGTCGCCGGCGGCAGCGTCGCGCGCCTCCTCGACCAGCCGGCCCAGGCCGGCGTCGTGCGGGATGGTGAACAGACCGATGCCGGCGAGCAGGAAGCCGGTCGCCATCCAGGCCATGAACGGCGGCGTGGTCGCCGGCCGCCCGGCGCGCCGGCCGAGCACGGAGTTGCTGTAGCCGTAGGCGGCGTAGATCGCCGCGCCGAGCACCAGCCAGCCGACGAAGCGCCACCAGGAGGCGGGCGGCAGGTAGACCATCAGGAAGACGCAGCAGGCGGCGCCCAGCATCGGCACCAGCAGGGCGCCCCCGGGAACCCGGAAGGGGCGCGGCCGCCCGGGGTCCTTGTAGCGCAGCACGGTGACGCCGATGCAGACCAGCACGAAAGCGAACAGCGTGCCGATGTTGGTGAGCTGGACGATCTCGTCGATGTTGGCGACGCCCGCGATGATCGCGACGAACCAGCCGGTGATCCAGGTGGTGACGTGCGGCGTCCCGTACTTCGGGTGGACCCGCGAGGCCCACTCGGGCAGCAGGCCGTCGCGCCCCATCGAGAAGAAGATGCGCGGCTGGCCGAGCTGGAAGACGAGCAGCACCGAGGTGGTGGCGAAGACGGCGCCGAGCGAAATGACCAGCGCCGGCCAGTCCATGCCGAGGTTCGAGAAGGCGGTGGCCAGCGGTTCGGCGGTGCCGAGCTGGTTCCAGGGCAGCATGCCGGTCAGCACGGCGGCCACGGCGATGTAGATCACGGTGCAGATGCCGAGGCTGCCGAGGATCGCGATCGGCATGTCGCGCGCCGGGTTCCTGGTCTCCTCGGCGGCCGTCGAGACCGCGTCGAAGCCGATGTAGGCGAAGAAGATGATCGCCGCCGCCGAGGCGATGCCCCCGAAGCCGTTCGGCGCGAAGGGCGTCCAGTTCTCGGGCTTGACGTAGAAGCCGCCGAGCAGCACGAAGAAACCGATGATCGCGAGCTTCAGCCCCACCATCCAGTTGTTGAAGCGGGCGCTCTCCCGGATGCCGCGCACCAGGACGATCGTGACGCCCATCACGATCAGGAAGGCCGGCAGGTTGAAGACCAGCGGGCAGTCCGAACAGACGCGGCGCCTGGTCGAGCGCGGCGCCGCCGCGGACGACCGCGCTGCCCAGCTCGGCGAGCGGGTCCTGGCCGGCGGCGACCGCCTCGGCGACCCGCGCCGACGCCTGCGCCGCGGTGCGGTAGTCGGTGCCGAGCCAGACCGGCCAGACGATCCCGAAGCCGCGCAGCAATTCCTGGAAGTAGCCCGACCAGGAGATCGCGACCGCGATGTTGCCGACCGCGTACTCGATGATCAGGTCCCAGCCGATGATCCAGGCGATCAGCTCGCCCAGCGTCGCGTAGGAGTAGGTGTAGGCGGAGCCGGCGATCGGCACCATCGAGGCGAGCTCGGCGTAGCAGAGCGCCGCGAAGCCGCAGGCGATGGCGGTGAGCACGAAGGAGAGGATCAGCGCGGGGCCGGCGCCGAGGTGGTCGGCGCCGCCGGCGGCGGCGGTGCCGACGGCGGAGAAGATGCCGGCGCCGATCACCGCGCCGATGCCCAGCATGGTCAGGCTGGTGGCCGAGAGGTGGCGCCGAAGGCGCGGGCCATGCCCCTCCTCGGGGGCGGCCAGGATCTCGTCCAGGCTCTTCCTGCGCATGAGATCGGACAGCACGCTCTCTCCTCTCGCGATCGGCCGGGAATGACCGCAGGAGTCTCCCACACGCACCGGCGGGCGGCAACGCGGGGCGTCAGCGCGGAGCGGTTTCGAGGCGGTAGCCCTCGCCCGCTTCGGTCACCAGGAAGACCGGCGCGGCGGGATCGGGCTCGAGCTTCTGGCGCAGGCGGTGGACGAGCTGCTTCAGCGCCTGGCGGTCGCCCTCGAGCCGGCCGCCCCAGACGTGCAGCAGCAGCCGCTCGGCGGGAACGGTTTCGCCGGCGCGGGCGAACAGGAACTGCAGGAGCCGCAGCTCGAGCGGCGTGAGGCGCGTGGCGGCGCCCCCGTCGACGCTCACCGTGCGGCGCTCCACGTCCACCGTGAGCGCTCCCGCGGACAGTGGCTCCGGGCGCTCGATGCCGGCGCGGCGCAGCACCGCGCGCACGCGGGCGAGCAGGGTGCGCGGGCTGAAGGGCTTGGTCAGGTAGTCGTCGGCGCCGAGATCGAGCGCGCGCACGACGTCCTCCTCGCCCGAGCGCACGGAGAGCACCAGCACCGAGGCCGGACCGGGCGCGAGCAGCTTCGGCAGCAACGAGAGCCCGTCCTCGCCCGGCAGGTTGAGGTCGAGCACCACCAGCGCCGGCCGCTCCGCTTCGGCCAGCGCCAGGGCGGAGGGCCCGTCGGCCGCGGCGACCACCAGATAACCGGCGTCGCGCAGGGTGAAGGCGACCACCGCCCGCAGATCGGCGTCGTCGTCGACGACCAGGATCTTCACGTCACCGCCCGGCGCGGCAGGGCCGCCGTCACCCGCGTCCGGCTCGCCTGCCGGTCGACGCGCAGGGCCCCGCCGTGGCGTTCGAGGATGGAGCGCGAGATCCAGAGACCGAGACCGGTGCCTGGTGCGCGGGGATCGGCGCCGGCGCGCCGGAAGCGGCCGGCGCTCTCCGGCGCGGCGCCGGGCGGGAACCCCGGGACCCTCGTCCTCGACCCAGAGCTCGATCGCGTCGGCGCCGACCCGTCCGCCCACGCGCACGGTGCTCCCCGACGGCGCGTACTTCGAGGCGTTCGAGAGCAGGTTGACGAAGACCTGCGCGAGCCGGCCCGGATCCGCCGCGAGCGGCGGCAGCGGGTGTGGAAGGTCGAGCTCGAGATGCTGCCCCTGGCGCGCGAGCAGCGGTCCGGCGTGCGCCACCGCCTCCTCGATCACCTCGTCGAGGTGGACTTCGACCCGGTGCAGCGAGAGCTCCCCCGACTCGATGCGCACGCTCTCGAGCAGATTGTCGATCAGCCGCCGGAGGCGCAGCGTCCCCGCCTCCAGCGCCAGCACCAGCTCGAGCGCGCCGGGGTCGGTGCGGACCGCGCGCTCGCGCAGCAGCTCGAGCGAGGCGGCCTGGGCGGCGAGCGGCGTCTGCAGCTCGTGCGCGAGATCGGCCACCGCCGCGTCGCGGGCGCGCTGCGCGGCCTCGACCGGGGTCTCCTCGGCGAGGATGACGACCTGCAGTCCATCGGCGGGGGGCGACGCCCGGACCACCGCCGAGCGTGCGCCGCCCGGCGGCTCGATCGACTCGACCGCGCGCGCCGCGCCGCGGAAACGGGCGTGGAGGATCGGACAGCTCTCGTCGCAGGGACGCTCGCCCCGCTCGTCGGTCGCGCGCAGCAGGTCGCCGCAGAACATGCCGAGCGCGGCGGCGGGCTCGACGCCCAGGAGCGCGCCCGCCGGCGCCGACAGGAAGCGGACGCGGCGATCCCGGTCCACCGCGAGCACCCCCTCGGCGACCGCGGCCACCACCGCCTCGAGCTCGGAACGCCGCCGTTCCACTTCGGCGGAAGCGTCCCGCAGCTGGCGCCGCATGGTCTCCAGGGTCGCGGCCAGAGCGCGCACCTCCCCGCCGCCCCCGGGCGGGACCGGGGTCGCGAGGTCCCCGCGCCCGATCGCCGCGGCGGCCGTGTCGAGCTGGACGAGCGGAAGCGTCAGGCGGCGCGCGACGACCAGCGCGAGAGCGAGCGCCAGGGCGCCGATCGCGGCGGTGACGAGCGCGATGCGGGCCGTGAACCGGCGCAGCTGCGCGCGGGCCACCTCGGCGCTGACGCGGGCCTCCAGGATGCCGCTCGGCGGGTCGCCCGGCAGCGGGCGGACCACCACCGCTCCGAGCGCGTCGTCGTAGCGGGAGACCAGGCGCTCGCCGTCGAGCGCCCGTCGCCAGAGCTCGACCCTCGCGTCGCCGAAGGCGCCCTCGATCTCGCTCGCGCCGCGCAGCGCGAGCTCCACCCCCGCTTCGGCCTCGAACTCGGACGGGGCCAGACCGCGCGCGATCGACTCGAGCCCCCGCGCCGCGCCCCGCTCGGCCCGCGCCAGCGCCTCCTCGCGCGCAGCGCGTTCGGTCTGCAGATAGGCCGCCCCGGCCACCGCGCCGACCGACGCCACGACCAGCGCGAGGGTCCAGCTCGCGAGCAGGGCGCGGAAGCCGGGCGACCGCATGGACAAAGGGTATCTCAGACCCGCGGGCGCAGGCGCCGCTCGAGCAGGGCCTGGCCGCCGAGTGTCGCCAGCGCCACCAGGGTGAGCAGCGACGCCACCGCGAAGGCCGCCGAGAACTGGTACTCGTTGTAGAGAATCTCGACGTGGAGCGGGATCGTGTTGGTCTTGCCGCGGATGTGTCCCGAGACCACCGAGACCGCGCCGAACTCTCCCATCGCCCGTGCGTTGGTGAGGATCACGCCGTAGAGCAGTCCCCAGCGGATCTTGGGCAGGGTGACCAGCCAGAAGGTCCGCCAGCCGGACGCGCCCAGCGTCAGCGCGGCCTCCTCCTCCACCGCGCCCTGCGCCTCCATCAGCGGGATCAGCTGGCGGGCGACGAACGGGAGGGTCACGAACAGCGGTCGCGAGCACGATGCCGGGCAGCGCGAAGAGGATCCTCACCCCGTGGTCGATCAGGTAGGGACCGCAGCAGCCCCTGCGCGCCGAAGAGCAGCACGAAGAGCATGCCCGAGACGACCGGCGAGATGCTGAACGGCAGGTCGATCACCGTCACCAGGAGGTTCTTGCCCCGGAACCGGAAGCGGGTGATCGCCCACGAGGCGGCGACGCCGAAGACCAGGTTGATCGGCACGACGACGACCGCGACCAGCAGCGTCAGCCGCACGGCGGCCAGCGCGATCGGGTCGCGGATGGCGTCGAGATAGACCTGCCACCCCTTGGCGAAGGCCTGGGCGAACACCGCCGCCACCGGCACCAGCAGGAAGAGCCCGAGGAAGCCGAGCGCGACGCCGATCAGCAGCCGGCGCACCCAGGCCGGCTCGGCGCGCGGGTCGGCGAAGGGGGGCGCTTCAATGCGCCGCTCCGCGCCGGCCGCGGCTCAACCGGTTGAGCAGGAAGAGCAGCGCGAAGGAGGCGATCAGGAAGACCAGGGCGATCGCCGTCGCCCCCGGATAGTCGTACTCCTCGAGCCGCACCATGATCAGCAGCGCGGTGATCTCCGACTTCATCGGCAGGTTGCCGGCGATGAAGATCACCGAACCGTACTCGCCGAGCGCGCGCGCGAGAGCGAGGACGAAGCCGGCCGCCGCAGCCGGCGCGAGCGCCGGCAGCACCACCCGGCGCAGGATCGCCCGGCGCGGCGCGCCGAGCGTCGCCGCCGCCTCCTCCAGCGCCGGGTCGAGGTCGCGCAGCACCGGCTGAACCGTACGCACGACGAAGGGCAGTCCGATGAAGGTGAGCGCGACCGCGACGCCGAGCGGCGTGTAGGCCACCTTGATCCCCGAGCGGGACGAGCAGCGCGCCGATCCACCCGTTCTCCGCGTAGACCGAGGCGAGCGCGATGCCGGCGACCGCCGTCGGCAGGGCGAAGGGCAGGTCGACCAGGGCGTCGATCAGCCGGCGCCCGGGAAAGCGGTAGCGCTCGAGCACCCAGGCGACGAGCAGGCCGAAGACGAGATTGATCACCGCCGCGACGAGCGCGGCGCCGAAGGTGAGCCGGTAGCTGGCGAGGGCGCGCTCCGAGGTGGCGAGCTCCCAGACCCGCGCCAGCGGCAGCGTCGCCGTCTTCAGCACGACCGCCGAGAGCGGGACGAAGACGAGCAGCCCGAGGTAGAGCAGCGTCGATCCCCATCGCCAGGCCGAAGCCCGGCAGCGCCCCGCGCTCGGCCCGCGCTCTCACTTCCGCGCGGCCCCCAGACGATCGTACTCGCCGCCGTCGCCGAAGTGGCGCTCCTGCGCCGCCTTCCAGCCGCCGAACTGCTCGTCGATGGTGAACAGCGCGAGCTTCGGATAGCGATCGGCGAAGCGCGCGGCGACCTCGGGGTCGCGCGGGCGGTAGAAGTGCTTCGCCGCAAGCTCCTGGCCGGCCTTCGAGTAGAGGAACTGCAGGTAGGCCTCGGCCACCTTGCGCGTGCCGCGCCGGTCGACCACCTTGTCGACCAGGGCGACGCTCGGCTCGGCGAGGATCGACATCGAAGGGGCGACGATCTCGAACTTGTCGCGGCCGAACTCCTTGAGCGTCAGCAGCGCCTCGTTCTCCCAGGCGAGCAGCACGTCGCCGATGCCGCGCTCGACGAAGGTGATCGTCGAGCCGCGCGCGCCGGTGTCGAGCACCGGCACGTTGCGGAAGATGGCGGCGAGAAGCCTCGGGCGTCTTCCTCGCTACCCCCCTTGCGCAGCGCGTAGCCCCAGGCGGCGAGGTAGTTCCAGCGGGCGCCGCCCGAGGTCTTGGGGTTGGGCGTCATCGACCGCGACGCCCGGCCGGGCGAGGTCGTCCCAGTCCTTGATCGCCTTGGGGTTGCCCTTGCGCACCAGGAAGACGATGGTCGAGGTGTACGGAGCGCTGTTGTCGGGCAGCCGCTTCTGCCAGGTCGCCGGGCAGCAGGCCGGTGCGCGCGATGGCGTCGATGTCCCAGGAGAGGGCGAGGGTGACCACGTCGGCCTCGAGGCCGTCGATCACCGAGCGCGCCTGCTTGCCCGAGCCGCCGTGCGACTGCTGGATCGTCGACCTCCTGGCCGGTCTTCGCCTGCCACTCGCGCGGCGAAGGCGGCGTTGACCTCCTGGTAGAGCTCGCGGGTCGGGTCGTAGGAGACGTTGAGCATCGTCACCGGCTTGTCGGCGGCGGCGAGCGAGCCGGCGACGAGAGCCGGCGGCGAGTCCGACGAGCAGGCGATGTCGGTTCATGTCGGTTCTCCGCATGCCCTGGGCTCAGAAGTTGACCTGGAAGCGGGTCGAGCAGGGCCTGTTCGGTCTCCCGGTCGCCGCCGGCCGCCCGCGCCGCCGTCGAAGCTCGTGTTCTGGTAGTCGAGCACGATCTTGACGGCCCGGTTGAGCATCCAGCCGAGGCTCACGCCCGGCGTTGGTGAGCGCGTCGCACCGAGCGGCTCGGGTCGGCGAAGAGCGGGAAGGCGTCGCGGATCGACGTCGAGCTCGTCCGTAGCGCAGCCGAGAGCAGCAGGCCACCCCACCCCTTCGCCGCCCGCGTCGAAGGGGCGGCGCGGCGCGACGCCGCGCTCGGTGAGCGTTCTCCCCGGTGATCGCCCAGGAGCCCGCCACCTGCCAGGCCCGGTGGGTCAGCTCGGCGCTCGCGACGTCGCGGCGCACCTCCTGCCGGCTCTCGGTCCACTCGGCGAACATCAGCCAGGGTCCCGAGTAGAGCCACCTCTGCGGTGCGAGGCGGCAGCGGCTCGCCGTCGGCGATCGACGGTGCCCGCGGCGGTGCCGTCGCTGCGGTAGGTGAAGACGGACTGCAGCGAGGGGCTGCGGTACGACGGCAGGTTCGGCGCGCTCGCCGTGCCGCTCTGGTCTGCCGACGCTCGCCGCGACGCCGAAGGCGAGGCCGAGCGGCGGCGGGCGGCTCGCTGGCCGGCCGCTGGAAGGGGCGGACCATGACGCGCGCCGCGAAGTCCTTGTCGTCGGAGTTGTCGCCGTCGCCGCTGGCGCCGTCCGGCACGCCGTTGAAGACCCCGACCGCGTAGACGACCTTCCCCCGCCAGGGCTCGCCGGTGAGCCTGCAGGCCGAGGTCGCGCACCGGAGCCAGGTTCGACGGCAGCCCGCGCTCGACGAACGGGAGGTTGGCGTCCTCGAGCAGTGCCTCGAGCCCGACCGGCACCTTCGCCTTGCCGGCGCGCAGGCGCACGGCGCTCGAGAACTTCGAGTCGAGGTAGGCGTCCTGGATGACCGAGCTCCCGCCGCCGAAGTCCGGCATGAGCCTGAAATCGACGATCTTCCAGAGCGGTACCCTTCGAGGATCGGGCGCGCGCGGCGGAGGACGAAGGTGTCGTTGATCGGCCGCTCGTCGTCGCCGAAGAAGAAGCGCGCGTCCTCCTGGACCAGCGCGCGCAGGCGGAGCTGGAAGGCGCCGTCGGCGACTCTTCAGCGCGAAGCCGTCGGCGCCGGCGGTCACCGGCGGAGCGCTCTTCGCCTTCTCGGCGGCCTGCTCCTCGGCGAGCTCGAGCTTGCGCTCGAGGACCTTCACGCGCTGCTCGAGCTCGCGCCGGGTCGGCCGGCGCGGCCGGGTCGCTGCCGGACTGCGCGCCGGCCGCCGCCGCGAGCCCGAGCAGGGCCCACGCGCAGCAGAATCCCTTCATTTCGTTCTCTCCCTCGCGGTCATCGAGGCTCGCCTCTCTCGCGCAGCCCCGAACGGATGATCAGGATCGGCGCGTCGCCGGTGCGTCGAGCAGCGCGCGCGGGGCGGCCCCGACGAGCCGCCCCTCGTCGTCGCGGGGAGCGGCGCGCCGAGCACCAGCAGATCGTGGCTCGTCGCCGATCCGCGGCCGACGGCCGCTCGCCAGCTCGCCGACGCACCAGCTCGCGGCTCGGCGGCGACGCCGAGCGGAGCGAGGGTGCGCACGCAGGCGGCGAGGAAGCGATCGGCCGCGGCGCGCTCGAGCTCGGTGGCGCCGAGCGGCAGCACGGTGAGGACGGTCGCCGGCGAACCGAGGTGCCGGGCGAGACGGCCGGCGAAGGCGACGTCCTCCTTGCCCGGCTCGCCCACCGAGACCGCCAGCAGGAAGCGGCGGGGCGGCATCGGGCGGTCGCCGCGCACCAGCAGCAGGTGGGCGTCGCCCGTGGCCTCGAACAGCCCCGTCGCAGCGGACGCGCCCTTCTGCGCGGCGAGCGGCGCGATCACCAGGTCGACCGCGATCGAGCTCGCCAGTCGCCGCGCCAGCGGCCGCGGCGCCGTCGGCGACCCGCTCGAGAGCGGGCCTGCGCCGAGACGCGCCAGCTCGGCGGCGATAGGCCGCGGCGCGGCCCGCCGTCGCTCCGCCGCGTCGAGCGCCACGAACGCGAGTCCGGGATGGAGCAGCGCGTGCAGCCGGCGCACGCCGACCCAGACCGCGATCGCCCGGGCGCGAGCGGCTGCCTTGCGCGCGACGTGCGGCGGGCGGACCGACCTCGATCGACGAAGCGCTCGGCGCCGAAGCGGACGGCGGGGCGGATCGCGCGCACGCCGGGGAGCGGCGGCAGGCGACGCGCAGCCGCTCGACGGCTCCGGCGAAGGCGGCAGCTCCTCGACGGTGCCGTCGCCGAGGCGGGACGGATCGAGGTCGGCGCGGATCGCGGTGAGCGGCGACGTCCTCGGGCCGGAAGAGCACCTGCAGCCGGCGCCGCTCGCCGGCTCGACGCCGGCGCCGCGCGAGCGGCATCTCGAGCGGGCCGATGCGGACGCCACCCGGCCGTAGCTCTCGCCGACCAGAGGTTGGCGCTCGCCCAGGAAGGTGGCGACGAACTCGGTCTGCGGTCGCGGTAGAGCTCCTCGCGGCGGGCCGTCCTCGACCAGCCGGCCCTGGGCGCAGCACCGCGATGCGGTCGCCGAGCTCGAACGCCTCCTCCTGGTCGTGGGTGACGAAGAGCGTGGTGATCCCGAGCTCGCGCTGGATCGCGTGGAGGCTGCGGCGCAGATCGAGGCGGATGCGCGCGTCGAGCGGCGCCGAAGGGCTCGTCGAGCAGCAGCACCCGCGGGCGGTGCGCGAGCGCGCGCGCCAGCGCGACGCGCTGCTGCTGACCGCCGGAGAGCTGGCGTCGGCAGCCGCCCGCCGAGGCCTGCCAGGCCGACCAGCTCGAGCAGCTCGTCGCGCCGATGCGCCCGATCGCGGCGGCTCGCCCCCGCGCACGCGCAGAGCCGAACTCCACGTTCTCGGCCACCGTCATGCTGCCGGAAGAGCGCGTAGCTCTGGAAGACGAAGCCGCAGTCGCGCTTCTGCGCGGGCACGCCCTCGAGGTCCTGGCCGTCGAGCAGGATCCGGCCGCCGTCCGGCGGCGACCAGTCCGGCGATCAGCCGCAGGATCGTGCTCTTGCCGCTCCCCGACGGCCCGAGCAGCACGCAGAGCTGTCCGGCCGGAACGTCGAGCGTGACGTTCGAGACGACCGGCTTGCCGTCGTAGCGCTTGGTGAGCTGCTCGAGGCGGATCGACATCGCGGCAAGGCTAGCCGCCGGGGGGTTACGAAGTCGGTCGACAGGCGGTGACAAGGAGCCGCTCGCCTGTCACCGACGAGTCCGTTCCCCCGGGCGTCCAGGTTTGCGCCAGCTGGCGCCGGCGCGGGGGCGGCGATTTCAGTGCCCGTGGCCCGTGCTGCGCTGCAAAGGCTTTCTGAGGACCCGATCACCCCACGGCGGGCTCGGCGAGCAGGTCCTCGAGGTCGAGGGGCTCGGTGACCATCCGGAGGTTGCCCTCGCTGTCGCGCGGCCACTCCGCTTCCGGGCGGTCGCGGTAGAGCTCGACGCCGTTGCCGTCGGGGTCGCGCAGGTAGAGCGCCTCGGAGACGCCGTGGTCGGCGGCGCCGTCGAGCTCGATCCCGGCGCCGATCAGCCGGCGCAGGGCGTCGGCGAGCGCGGCGCGCGTCGGATAAAGGATCGCCACGTGGTAGAGGCCGGTGGTGCCCTGAGGGGGCGGGAGACCGCCCTGGCTCTCCCAGCTGTTGAGACCGAGGTGATGGTGGTAGCCGCCCGCCGAGACGAAAGCTGCCTGCGGCCCGTAGCGCTGCATCAGCTCGAACCCGAGCACCCCGCACCAGAAGCCGAGCGCGCGCTCGACGTTCGCGACTTTCAGGTGTACGTGTCCGATCCGGACGCCCGGGTCGATGGCACGCGCCGGGACTCCCTCCCCGCCTCCGACGATTCCGCTCATGCGCTCTCCCAACCGATCCCCGCCCGATTCTCTTCCCGGCTGTCGTAGTCTCCGGCCGCGAACCGTCCGGAGGCTGCATGTACAAGCTCAAGACCACCGAGACCAGCGCCCCCGTCCAGCAGTTCCTCGACGCCGTCGCGGACGAGACGAAGCGCGCCGACGCCTGGAAGCTGGTCGAGATGATGGCGAAGGCGACCGGCGCCGAACCGAAGATGTGGGGCCCGTCGATCGTCGGATTCGGCAGCTACCACTACAAGTACGAGAGCGGCCACGAGGGGGACATGTGCCTCGTCGGCTTCTCGCCGCGCAAGGCGGCCCTCTCCCTCTACCTGAGCTGCCAGCTCGACCGCCACGCCGCGCTCCTCGCGAAGCTCGGCAAGCACACGGCCGGCAAGGGCTGCCTCTACGTCAAGCGCCTCGCCGACATCGACCTGAAGGTCCTCGACAAGCTCATCGCCCAGGCGGTCGCCGAAGCGCGCAAGGCGAAGTGAATCCGCCGCCTTCGGCCCCGCCGGTACGGCCGTCGCCGGGGTCCGCGCGTCAGCGCCGCGCGGCGCCCATGGCGGCGAGGGCGTAGGCGGCGGCGACGCCCCAGACCGCGTTGAAGACGAAGACCATCGCGACCGCGAGCGGGCCGCCGATGCCGCCGGCGGGGGCGAACAGCGTCAGTCGGGCGACCGAGGGGACGAGCGAGAGCAGGACGCCCTTGGCGAGCGGGCGCCCGGGCAGAACCGGAACCAGGAAGAGCAGGCCGAACAGCCCGCCCCAGACCAGGCGGGAGTAGAGCCAGCCGGGCGTCGCGGCGGGAATGCCGGTGTCGGTCCTCAGGGCGCGCAGGAGCTGGAGCGCGGCGCTGTTGGCGAGCGCGCCGATCGAGCCTGCGGCGTAGGTGACCGCGAGCTTCCGGAACAGGTCCCTCACGTGCCCTCCTCTCCTTCCGCCGCCGGAACCGGCGGCAGTCCGGTCTCGCCGCGCGAGACCACCACCGCGGCGGCGAGGTCGCCGGTGACGTTCAACGTCGTGCGGCACATGTCGAGGAAGCGGTCGACGCCGAGGATGACGCCGATCCCCTCGACCGGCACGCCGACCTGGCCGAGGATCATCGCCACCACCGGGATCGAGCCGGCCGGCACGCCCGCGGTGCCGATGCCGCCGAGCACGCAGATGAAGAGCACCAGCGCCTGCTGGCCCAGGGTCAGCGGCACGCCGTAGAACTGGGCGAGGAAGAGCACCGTGACGCCCTCGAACAGCGCGGTGCCGTTCTGGTTGGCGGTCGAGCCGATGGTCAGCACGAAGCGGGCGATCGACGGCGGCAGCCGCAGGTTCTCCTCGGCGACGCGCAGCGCCGTCGGCAGCGTCGCGTTCGACGACGCGGTCGAGAAGGCCGTGATCATCGCCTCCTCGACGCTGCGGAAGAAGTGGCGCGGGCTCATGCCGCCGGCGAGCTTCACCGCCAGCGAGTAGACGACGAACTGGTGGATGGCGAGCGCCAGCACCACCACGCCGACGTAGCGCGCGAGCTGGACCAGGATCTCGACGCCGAGCTCGGCGGTGAGCGAGAAGAGCAGCGCCGCGACGCCGATCGGCGCCAGCGCGATCACCATCCGGATCAGCCGCATGGTGACGTCGTAGAGCCCCTCGATCGCCTCCTGCAGCCGGCGCGCCGCCTCGGTGCGGGTGAGCGAGCAGCCCGATGCCGAACATCAGCGAGAAGAACATCACCGCCGAGCATGTCCCCCTCGGCCGCCGCGCGCAGCGGGTTCTGCGGGACGATGTCGGTGAGCAGGTCGAGGCCCGCCCTGGGCGCGCTGCCCTGGGCGATCGACGCGGAGCGCGCCGCGGCGCCTTCGGTCATCCGGGCCCGCGTCTCGGCCGAGAGCCCCTCGCCCGGCCGCAGCACGTTGACCAGGGTCAGGCCGAGCACGACGGCGATCGTCGAGACGACCACCGTGTAGACCAGCGTCTTCAGGCCCACCCGTCCCAGGTGCCGGAGGTCGCCGAGGCCGGTGATGCCGAGCACCAGGGCCGAGAAGATCAGCGGCACCACCAGCATGAACAGGAGCCGGAGGAAGATCTTGCCGACCGGCCGCGCGACCCAGGAGAGAAAGGTGGCCAGCGCGGGGTCGCCGGCGAAGAGAGCGTGCGCCACCAGACCGCCCACGACGCCGACCGCGAAGCCGATCAGCATGCGGGTGTGCAGGGCCATCCCGCGCCGCGCCCCGCTCCCGCCCTCGGCTCCGCTCCCGGTCATTCCGGCCGAGGATACGGGCGCGCTTCCGAGACTGTCAACGCGCGGCTGCGATCGCTTCGAGGCGACGACGCCGACCGGGCGCCGCGGCGCTGGTCGCCGGCGGCGCGCTGGCGCGTCTGGTGTACGGCTAGCGCTCGCGCAGGCGGACCACGACCGGGTCGTGGTCGCTCGTGCGCTTCGCGTCGGCGCAGTCGGCGTTGACGTGGACGACGTCGACTTCGGCGCCGCGCGCGAGCGCGGGCGAGACGACGACGTGGTCGATCAGCTGCGCGGCGCCCTCGAAGACGTAGCTGTAGCGGTCGGGCTCCGGCAGGCGCAGCAGGAGGTTCTCGAACGGCGGCGCCGCGAGGCGGGCGACGCCCGGCGACCACTCGTAGTCGTTGAGGTCGCCGAGCACGACGACGCGCGCGTCGGAGTCGAGCCGGAGCAGCGATTCCGCGAAGGCGCGGATCACGCCGGCCTGCGCCTCGCGGCTCGCGGCCGACTCGCGCCGGGGCGGCTGCCGCGCACCGTAGTCGCGGTCGTCGCCGTACTTCGACGACCAGTGATTGACGACCAGGAACCAGGGCGCGCCGTGGACGTCGAGCTCGACCGCCAGCGAGCGGCGGACGCCCTCTCCTTCGGTCAGCGTGAAGGCCGGCGAGGTGGGCGCCACGCGCGCCGGACTCGCGCCGAGCGCGGGACCGCGGATGCCGGAGAGAACCGTCACGGGATCGAGCGACCCGGCGTCGCCGCGGCGGACGATCTTCACGCGCAGCGGATCGGCGAGCAGCGCGACGCGGATGTTGCCGCCGGGCTGCCCCCCCTCCGTTCCGTCTTCGGGGTCGATCGAAACTGCGTCATAGAAGGGTCCGCCTGCGGCGGCGATGGCCTGAACGAGCGCCGCGAGCGTCTTCGTCGACGTCACGACCCGGTCGTCCTCCGGTCCGGAGTCGTCCTGGACCTCCTGCAACGCGACCACGGCCGGCGCACCCATCGAATCGACCAGGACCCGGCCGAGCCTGTCGAACCGCGTCGGCTTCTCCTGCGCGCCGCCGGCGACCGAGAGATTCTCCACGTTGAACGTGGCGAGCGTGAGGTGGCCCGCTGCGTCGATCAGCGTCGTGCGGTCGGCGCAGGCGCGACGGGAGGGTGTCGACGCGAGCGGCGAGGTCGCCAGCACCTGATAGTTGGAGAAGGCGTAGTCGACGATGCCGACGATCCGGCCCTCCAGCCGCGCCCCGACGTCGAGCACCGGCAGGCGCGGAGCGAGCCTCCCCGAGAGGATCACGCGCTCGAGCGGCGGGCCCGCCGGTTCGCGCCGGACGCCGCCCACCGCCGTGCGCGGCAGCTCCCCGGCGCCGTCCGGCAGCAGCACGAGCGCGTCGTAGCCCGTGGTGGCGCCGATGACGGTGGCGCCGGTGACGGCGACCCGCATCCCCTCCAGGCTCTCCCAGCGGTCGAGCGCGTCCGCTTCGGGATCGAACGTCCGGAGCTCGTCGTCCTCGATCGCCAGCGGGCGGGGCGGTCCGGCGAAGAGCGGCGCGGGCGGCGGCAGCTCGGCGCGGCCGGCGCGCTCGGAGAGTGAATCGAGCGCGAGCCGCGTCACCGGGAGCTGACCGGGGTTCGCGGCCGCCTCGACGACACGACCGCCCACCGTCACCCGCGCCCCCGCGGCGATCCGGCCCGCCCCCTCCCAGTCGACGTAGATGCCCTCCGAGGTCGCCGGATCGTCGTCGGGTCGCTCCGCCTCCATCCAGAACCCGCGCTGCCCGGAGCGGTCGACCACGGCGGTGACCACGCCGTCGACGCCGAAGACCCAGTGCCCCTCGAGCGGCGACCGGTGACCGGGACCCTGGATCGCGGCGATCGTCGCCGGCGCTTCGTCGACCGCGAACGCGAAGAGCTGGGTCTTCTGCCACTTCTCGTTGAAGTTGTCGTCCGAGATCAGCACCAGCGGCCGGCGGCCATCCGGCAGGCGCGGCCCGAGCGTCATGCCCTCGAGGTTGTCGAGCGGCACGCCGAGCGCGCCGAGATCGACGAGCAGTCGCTTGTCGGCGAAGACGAGGTCCGGCCGGTTCTCGAGCCCGTCGACCCGCGAGATCTCGGTGGCGCCGGCGAGCGACACGAGGTAGAGCCGCGCCTCGTTGCCGACGCCGTCGACGAACTGCCGCTCGAGCGCGACCAGGCGATCGTCGGCGAGCGGCACGAGGTCGACCAGTCCGTTGACGCGGAACGCCGTCGCCTCGTGCGGCGTCGCACGCACGCCCTCGACCCGGTAGGCGAACTCCTCGGGCGGGCCGGGCCGCCCGTCCAGCCGCCAGCGCAGGATCCGCGCGCTGCTGGCGACGCCGACGTCGGCCGCGGGGCCGTCCTGGACGAGGGCGTTCTCGGCGGCCGAGAAGAGCCAGCTCCCGTCCGGCGAGACGGCGAGGCTCTCGAACGCCAGGTTGCTGCGGACCCCTCGCCCGGGGCCGGGCAGGTAGCGCTCCGGCAGCGGCAGGTCGGGTCCGAGCCGCCCATTCGGGGCGAGCTCGGCGACGAACGGCGCGAGGCCGGCCAGCGACTCTCCCTCCGAGGAGAGGAAGAGGCGGCCGCGATCGACCGCGAGCCCCTCCGGATCGAGTCCCTTCGAGGGCCAGGGGCGGCCCCGGCGGTCCGTGAGGGTGAGCTTTCCGACGACCGCCACGTCGCCCGCATCGAGGCGGCCGTCGGCGAGGTCGATCTTCAGCCGGTAGAGGCGGGCCGGGGCGAGGTCGCTCCGATCGTCGCAGAGCGCGACGTAGGTGCCGTCGCGCTCGTCCCAGGCGAGGCCCGAGAGCCCGCCGACCGGGGTCTCTCCGAAGCGCGTCCCGGCCGGAATCTCGGCGCGGCCGAGGTACTCGAGGCCGGCGAACGGGAACTCCCCCGCCGCCAGCGGCGCGCCCGTCGTCAGGGCGAGCGCGCAGAGCACGCCCGCCACCTCTCCCGCTCCGCGCATCCTCCCCTGGCCGCCGCTCACGGGCGGGCCAGCGGCGGCAGCTCGGGCAGGAGGTCGACCCTGGCCTCGCGCGCCAGCGCGCGGAACGCGGCCACCTCGCTCGCGTAGTAGTGGTCGATCGAGTCGAGCGCGGCGCCGAGGGTCGTGCGCGCCTGCCGCAGGTACGCGAGATGCGTCGGGTTCGGAGCCGCCCAGGACGACTGGATGAAATAGCGGGCACGGCCGATCTGCGCCGCGGCGGAGTCGTCGTCGTCGACGATGCCGACCGTGTCCTCCGGCATCCGGATCCTCTTCTCGAGCTTCTCGAGCCCTTCGCGCAGCGCCTTGGCCTCGGCGGCGAGTGGCAGCTCCGAGGCGTCGAGGTCGCCGCGCGCCAGCTCGTCGGCGCGCGCCGCGCGCTGCCGCTCCGCCACCGCGTCGAGGTCGCGATAGGTGGCGTGGATCCGCTCGACCGCGGCGACCGCGGCGTCGTTGAGCCGGCCGATCTCCTGGATCGCGGCCCAGCGCGCCTGCCAGGACGCGGGGTCGGCGCCGCCGTGCGGATCGCCGAGCACCTCGACTCTGCCGGTCGCCTCGTGGCCGCGGAACTTGAGCGTAAGGGCATAGGTTCCCGGCGGCACCTGCGGCCCGCTCGGGTTGGGGTTCGGGCGGTCCTCGGGCTCGGCGGAGGGATAGCGCCGGAAGGCGTCGCGGCCGAGGTCCCAGACCACGCGGTTGAGGCCCCGCTTCGGCTCGATCCGCAGCGTGCGGACGAGCGTGCCGTCGGCGGCGCGGATCTCGAGCGTCGCGCGCTTCTTCGCCCGCTCGTCGGCCGGCTTCGGCGCCTCCTCGGAATCGGCCGCCGGGCCGCCCTCGCGTTCGGCGCGGCGCCTCTCGATCTGGCGCGCGCGCTCCTGTTTCGCGTCGGCACGCGGCAGGTCGTCGTCGCCGGCGACGAAGGTGATCAGGGCTCCGTAGGGGCGGTTCTCGCCGCGGAACTCGCCGGCGCCCCAGCCGAAGCCGCCGTCCTCGCCGGGCCGCCAGTGCTGGCGCGCCGCCGGCGCCGGGAAGAGCGCGAGCGGCTGGGCGAGCTTCGCCGCGTCGAGATCGCGCAGCGGCGAAAGATCGTCCATCACGTAGATCGCCCGCCCGTGGGTGCCGATGACGAGGTCGTGGTCGCGCGGATGGATCACCAGGTCGAACACCGCCACCGTCGGCAGCCCCTGCGTGAATCGGGTCCAGCTCCGGCCCGCGTCGGTCGAGATCCAGAGCCCGAACTCGGTGCCCAGGAAGAGGAGGTCGGGATCGACCGGATCCTGCACGATCGACAGCGCGTAGCCGCGCAGCTCGGGGGTCGCGAGCGAGCGCCAGGTCGCGCCGAAGTCGTCGGTGCGCGCGACGTACGGCGCGAAGTCGCCGCGGCGGTGGTTGTCGAACACCGCGAACGCCGTGCCCGCCGCGTGCGAGGAGGCGTGGATCGCCGGGATCCAGGTCGTCGCCGGCACGCCCGGCACGCCCTTCTCGACGCTCGTCCAGGTCGCGCCGCCGTCGCGGGTCACGTGCAGGCGGCCGTCGTCCGATCCGGTCCAGAGCAGGCCACGCTCGATGCGCGAGGGCTCGATCGTGACCAGGGTCGTGTAGTTCTCGGCGCCGGTCACGTCGGGCGTCAGGCCGCCGCTCTCGGCCTGCTTCTGCTTCGCGGGGTCGTTGGTGGTGAGATCGGGGCTGACGGTCGCCCAGGTCTCGCCGCGGTCGGTCGAGCGATGGACGAACTGGCTCCCGAGGTAAATCGTCGCCGGGTCGAAGGGATCGACCGCCAGCGCCGCGTTCCAGTTGAAGCGCAGTTTCACTCCGTCGGGCGGCGCCGGCTTGACGTCCTTCAGCTCGCCCGAGACGAGGTCATAGCGCTGAACGTTGCCCCCCTGCCAGAGCGACCAACCCCTGGTCGAGTCGACCGGGTCGGGCAGCGTCTCGAAGCCGTCCCCCGAACCGACCACCTTCCAGAAGTGGTTCCGGATGCCGCCGTCCTGGTCGACCGCGCTCGGGCCGCGCCAGGAGCCGTTGTCCTGCAGGCCGCCGTAGACGTGGTACGGCACGTCCATGTCGACGGCCACGTGGTAGAACTGGGCCAGCGGCAGGTTCGCCACGAAGCGGTTGTTGCGCCCGCCGTCCCCCGTCACCGCCACGCCCCCGTCGTTGCCGCTGTAGAAATGGTCGGGATCGGACGGATCGATCCACATCGCGTGGTGGTCGCCGTGGATCTCGTCCCAGCGCACCACGGTCGCGAAGCTCTTGCCGCCGTCGGTCGACACCCGGATCGTGTAGTCGAGGCTGTAGACCTTGTCGGGGTCGCGCGGATCGACGCGGATCTCGCCGAAGTAGAAGGGGCGGGGGTTGACGTCGTACTTCGAATTGACGTTCCTGAACGTCCGGCCGCCGTCGTCGGACCGCAGCAGCGCGCTCTTCTTCGCCTCCACCATCGCGTAGACCACGCTCGGGTTCGAGCGGGCGATGGCGAGGCCGATGCGGCCGAGCTCGCCCGCGGGCAGGCCGTCCTCCTTCTCCAGCCGCTGCCAGGTTTCGCCGCCGTCGTCCGACTGCCAGAGACCGGAGCCCGGTCCTCCCGAGCGGAACGTCCAGGGGGTGCGGCGGAACTGCCAGGTGGAGGCGAGCAGCCGGTTCGGGTTCGTCGGATCGATCGCGAGGTCCGCCGCGCCGGTTCGCTCGTCGACGTAGAGGACCTTCCGCCAGCTCT
Organism: uncultured Acidobacteriota bacterium; assembly: GCA_963803995.1. Lineage (GTDB taxonomy): Bacteria > Acidobacteriota > Thermoanaerobaculia > Multivoradales > JAGPDF01 > JACTMI01. Next base: position 27,376 of record CAWDOT010000012.1, on the reverse strand, counting down.
TGCCGCCGTCGACCGTCTTGAAGACACCGCGCTCGACGCCGTCGCTCCAGAGCGGACCGAGGGCGGCGACCCAGGCGATGTCCGGATCGCTCGGATGGAGCACGATGCGGTGGATCCGCTCGCTCTTCTCGAGCCCCGCTTTCTTCCAGGTCGCGCCGCCGTCGACCGACTTGTAGACGCCGTCGCCGATCGAGACGCTGTTGCGGACGTTGCCTTCGCCGGTACCGGCCCAGACGATCGCCGGATCGGGCTGGAAGATGGCGAGCGCGCCGATCGCGGCGACCGGCTGGTCGTCGAAGATCGGCTTCCAGACCAGACCGCCGTCGGTCGACTTCCAGATCCCTCCGGTCGCGGCGCCGGCGTACACCGTGTCGGGATCGGCCTCCACCGCGTCGATCGCCGCGATCCGGCCGCTCATTCCCGCGGGACCGATCGAACGGACACGCAGCCCGGCCAGCCGGTCGGGGTCGAGGGCGGCCGCCGCCGGCGCGGCGGCAAGGGCGGCGGACAGCGAGACGGCGGCGAGGACGGCGACGACGGCGCGAAAGTGCATCCGATCTCCTCCAGGGCAGGTACCCTCGATGCGGGCAGTGGAATCCTAGCCGACGCCGCGGGCCGCCGCGCCCCGCCATGACGAAGATCAGCGCCGCCGGCCGCCACGAGCATAGAATTCCCTCGATGTTCCGGCCGGTCCGCGCGATCGCCCTTCTCCTGCTCGGCGCGCTGTTCGCCGGGCCGCTGGCGTCGCTCGCGCCCGCCGCAGGGGGCCCCTGCCGCTGTACGGATCACGTCTGTTGCGGCACGCAGCAGGGCGCCGCGGTCTGTCCGCTCCGGCGCGCCGGAATCCCCTGTGGAATGCCGGCCGCCGCGCCGGCCGGACCACGCCTCCGGTCCGGCTGCAGCTGCGGGCACGGCGGCCCGCCCGGCACACTCGCCCGCGAGGAGCCGGCGCTGGCGCCCCGCGCCGTAACCCTGCCGGGCGAGCGGATCTCGTCCGCCGAGCGTCCGCGCGCCGAGCGCGTCGAGCTCGCCCTCGTCCTCGCTCCGGAATCGCCCCCTCCCCGTCGCTCTCTCGCCTTCGTCTGAAGCGCGGCTCCCGAGGCCGCTCCGCGTGAGCCCCGTTCGCGCGGGCGGTCCGTCGACCGCTCCGACGAACGCCGCCGCCACGACCCGCGCGCCGCCAGCCGCGGGCGGGCGGAATCGAGCCTGCTCGAAGGGAGAATCGAATGCACCTCCGCAACACCGCCAGCGCGAGCCTCGCGCTGCTCGCGCTCGCTTCCCAGCCTCTCGCCGCCACCGGCGGCGCCGCCGGACGGGTCGCCGATCGATCGGGAGATCCCGTGCCGGGCGCGGTCGTCCATGTCCGCTGTGGAGCCGGCCCGCCGTTCGAACTGATCGCCGACGCGCTCGGCCGCTTCGAGCTGGCGACCGCCGCCGACGGCTGCGTGCTGTTCGCGACGCTCGCCGGCGGCGCCGCCGCCAGTCCCGAGACGCCGGTGGGACCGGATCCCGCGGCGCCTCTCCTGCTCCGGCTCGACGTCGACCTGGTCGTCGACCGCATCGAGGTGCAGGGCGCACCGACCGGCGACGCCGTCGCTTCGCGCGAGATCCGCGAGAGCTTCGCGCGCGACGCGGGCGAGGCGATCTCGCGCCTGCCGGGCGTCGCCATGCTGCGCAAGGGAGGGCTCGGATCGGATCTCGTGCTGCGCGGCCAGAAGCGCGACGACGTCGAGGTCCGGATCGACGGCCACCGGATCTACGGCGCCTGTCCGAACCGGATGGACCCCCCCGCGTTCCACGTCGACTTCGCCGAGATCGAGCGGATCGACGTCGCCAAGGGCCCCTTCGACGTGGCGCGCGGCGGCCTCGCCGGCGTCGTCGACATCGTGACGCGGGAGCCGGAGCCCGGGCTCCACGTCGAGGCCCAGGCGGCCGCCGGCTCGGCGAGCTACCTCGCGCCGTCGCTCTCCGCTTCCTACGCGACGCCCGCCTGGAGCGCCCGGGCCGGCGCGGCGCTGCGCCGGGGCGACCCCTACTCGACCGGCGCCGGCATATCGATCCTCGACCTCGCGCCATCCGGATCGGCCTCCGCGTACGTCGGCGCCGCTGCCGGGGAAAGGGCCTTCGACGTGACGACCGGCTGGGGTGGCGTCGACCTCGCGCTCGGCGCGGGCCACCGCCTCGCGCTCGAGGGAACCCGCCAGGAGGGCGAGACCCAGCTCTACCCCTACCTCCAGATGGACGCGAGCCTCGACAACGCCACCCGGACGAGCGCCGAGTACCGCTACCAGGGCACCACCGGACGCCTGCGCTCGCTCGAGCTCTCGCTCTCCCGCGCCGCGGTCGACCACGACATGGACGATCGGCTGCGCGTCTCCGGCCAGGGCAAGCCGCTCGCCTGGTCGATGTCCACCCACGCGGAATCCGCAGTGCTCGACGAACGGCTCGATCTCGCGCTGCCGGGCGGCATCGAGGTGGGCGCCGACGCCTACCAGCGGGAGTGGCGCGCGACGACCCGGATGGCGGGGATGGCGTACCGCCCGCAGCACGCCCTCGCCGACGCCACGCTCGACGGCTACGCGCTCTGGGCCCGGATCGACCGGCCGCTCGGCGACCGGCTCCGGCTGCGCGCCGGCGCCCGCGCGGAGGGCGCGGAGTCCGGCGTCGATCCCGACCTCGCCGACACCGCCCTCTATCGCGCCTACCACGGCACCGCTTCGACCTCGGGCTCCGACTCCTGGTTGGCGGGCAACGCCGGCCTCGCCTGGTCGCCGAACGAGGACTGGGAACTGGCCGTCACGCTCGGCAGCGCGACGCGGGCGCCCGATCCGCAGGAGCGCTACTTCGCGCTGCGCCGCGCCGGCAGCGACTGGGTCGGCAACCCGGAGCTCTCGCCCGCGCGCAACGACGAGCTCGACCTGGGCGCGCGCTTCCATCGCGGCGCCATCTCCTTCGACGTCGATCTCTTCGCGGCGCGCGTCGCGGACGCCGTGACGCTGGTCGAGACGCAACGGCTCGAGGCGGTGCCCGGCGTGATGAACACCCGGGCGCGGTCGTACGTCAACCACGACGAGCGGCGCTGGGGATTCGAAGCGTCGGCGCGCTGGATCCTCTCGGAACGCTTGCTGGCGACCGCGTCCGCCTCTTATCTGCGCGGCTCGCGCGACCTCGCCCCGGAGCTCGGCGTCGAGGATCGCGACCTGCCGGAGATGCCGCCGGCGACCGCGCGCCTCGCGCTCCGCTACGACCCCGGCCGCTGGTTCGCCGAGGCGGAGGGGGTCTTCGCCGCGCGCCAGGATCGCGTCGACTCGGGGCTCAACGAGACGCCGACCCCGGGCTGGGGCGTCGCCAACCTGCGCGGCGGGCTGGATCTGCGGGGATTCTCGCTGATCGCGGGCGTCGACAACCTGCTCGACCGCGACTACCTCTCGCACCTCTCCTACCAGCGCGACCCATTCCGCTCCGGCGTGCCGGTGCCCGAGCCGGGACGGACGTTCACCGCTTCGCTGCGCTACCGGTACTAACGCGACGGGCGGCGCGGCGGAGGCGATCGGACCTCCGCCGCGTCCGCCTCGCGTAGGATTCCGCCATGGGCGAATCCGCGGCCTCGCGCCGCACGGTCCAGCGCGCCGCGCTCCGGCGCGCCTTCGAGAGCGCGGCGCGCCCGCTCTCGCCCGGCGAGGCGCTCGCCGCCGCGCAGGCCGAGGTGCCGCGGCTCGGTCTCGCCACGGTGTATCGCAACATCAGGAGCCTGCTCGACGAGGGATGGCTCGCCGAGGTGCCGCTGCCCGGCGCGCCCAACCGCTACGAGGTCGCCGGCAAGCATCACCATCACCACTTCCGCTGCCGGATCTGCGACCGGGTGTTCGAGGTCGAGGCCTGTCCGCCGGACCTCACGCGCATGGCGCCGCGCGGGTTCCGCCTGGACGGACACGACATCACGCTGTTCGGGACCTGCGCGGCCTGCGCGCGCCGCGCCTGATCAGGCCCGCAGCAGGCGCAGGGCGTTCGCGATCACCAGCAGCGAAGCTCCCATGTCGGCGGCGATCGCGCCCCAGAGCGTGGCGACGCCGGCCAGCGCGAGCGCGAAGAAGAGGGCCTTGAGGCCCAGCGCGAAGGCGATGTTCGTGCGGATCACCGCCAGCGTCCGCCGGGCGTGGACGACCAGCCACGGCAGCCGTCCGAGGTCGTCGGCGAGCAGCGCGGCGTCGGCGGTCTCGAGCGCGGCGCCGCTCGCCGCGGCGCCCATCGCGATCCCGATCGACGAGCGGGCGAGCGCGGGTGCGTCGTTGACCCCGTCGCCGACCATCGCCACCGAGCCGCGCGTGGCGAGCAGCGCCTCGATGGCGGCGAGCTTCTCCTCCGGGAGCAGCTCCGCCTCGATGCGGTCGATGCCCAGTGGACCGGCGATCGCCTCGGCGGTCGCCCGGCTGTCGCCGGTGACCATCACGACCGGATCGAGACCGAGCTCTCTCAGGCGCGCGATCGCCGCGGCCGCCTCGGGACGAGCCTGGTCGGCGATCGCCAGCAACCCGAGCACGCGGTCGCGCTCGCCGACCGCGACCACGGTGCGGCCGCCCGCGGAGAGCTCGGCGAGCCGCCGGCGCACCTCGGGCGTCTCGGCGTCGGCCGCCGCCACCTGGCGGTGCGAGCCCAGCCAGTAGTCGCGACCGGCGATGCGCCCCGCAGCGCCCCGCCCCGGAAGGTCGAGCGACCGCTCCACCGCCGGCAGCGCCAGGCCCCGCTCGGCCGCCGCGTCGGTCACCGCGCGGGCGATCGGATGCCCGCTGCGCGCCTCGAGCGCCGCGGCGAGCGCGAGCAGATCGCGTTCCGCGCCGCCGTCGAGCGGCACCACCTCGACCACGCGCGGCCGCCCACGGGTGAGCGTGCCGGTCTTGTCGAACGCGATGGCCTCCACCCGGCCGGCCGCCTCGAGCGCGGCGCCGCCCTTGAGCAGCACGCCCTGGCGCGCCGCGGCGGCGAGGCCGGCGACCACCGCGACCGGCGTCGAGATCACCAGCGCGCAGGGGCAGCCGATCACCAGCAGCACGAGGCCGCGGTAGATCCAGGTCGCCCAGTCCCCGCCGGCGAGCGGCGGCAGGAGCGCCACCGCCGCGGCGAGGCCCATCACCACCGGCGTGTAGACGCGGGCGAAGCGGTCGGTGAAACGCTCGGCCGGCGCGCGCCGGGCCTGCGCCTCGGTGACGCTGCGCAGGATGCGCGCGAGGAGGGTGCCGGTGGCGGGGCGCGTGGCGCGCGCGGTGATCGCGCCGCGGCCGTTGACCGTGCCCGCCCAGAGCGTGGCGCCGGCGCTCTTGTCGACCGGCAGGCTCTCACCCGTGATCGGCGACTCGTCGACCTCGGTCTCGCCCGCCGTGACTTCGCCGTCGAGCGGCACCCGCTCGCCGGGCTTGACCACGAAATGGTCGCCCGGGACGAGCGCCGCGGCGTCGACCGTGGCGAGCGAACCGTCCGCCTCGAGCCGGTGCGCGCGCGGCGGCGCGAGATCGAGGAGCGCCTCGATCGCGCGCCGGGCGCGGCCGACGCTCCAGGACTCGAGCGCCAGTGACACGGCGAAGAGGAAGCCGACGGTGGCCGCCTCGAGCCAGTCGCCGAGCGCCATGGCGCCGAGAATGGCGATCGCCATCAGCAGGTTCATGTCGGGGCGCAGCCGGCGCGCGGCGAGCGCGGCGCGCGCCATGAACAGCGAACCTCCGGCGCCGATCGCGACGAGGTAGAGCGCGATCGCCGCCGGGTGAAGCTCCCGCCCGGCGCCCCCGGCCAGCCCCAAGGCGGCCGCGACGCCGCCCCCGGTCGCCGCCGCGACTGCGAACCCCGCCGCCGTGGCGAGACCGCTCGCCGCGGTCAGCGCGGTGCGCCAGCGGCGCGCGCGCGCGCCGGCGCCGCTCTCCGCGCCGCCGTCGCGCCAGCGTTCGGCGCGCAGGCCGGCGGCCTCGATCGCGGCGAGGATGCTCCGCTCGCGCGCCGCGCCGACCTCGCCCTCGACCCACATGCGACCGGCGAGCAGGTCGAAGGCGAGCTGCTCGCCGCCGCCGACGAGCGGCCCGACTTCGCGGCGCAGCAGCGCGACCTCGTCGGCGCAGTCGAGGCCGAAGACCCGGAAAGCGGTCCGGCTCACGCGCGCTCCGCGGCGGCCGGACGCACCGCGCCCGGACGGCGGAGCTGGACCAGCCCGAGCGCGACGGCGCCGAGCAGCACCATGGTCGGTCCGCTCGGCAGGTCGAGCCGGTAGGAGATCAGCAGGCCGCCCACGGTGAGCATCAGGCCGACCCCGATCGACGTGGCGACGGTCGCCGCGAGCGAGCGCGCCAGGCGCTGCGCGACCAGCGGCGGAATGGTGAGCAGCGCGATCACCAGCACGATGCCGACGAGCTGCAGGAGCACGACCACCGAGAGCGCGACCAGCAGCAGCAGGAGAATCGAGAAGAGCCGCACCGGCACGCCCTGCAGGCGCGCGCACTCCTCGTCGAAAGCGACCGCGACCATCTCCTTGCCGTACAGCGCGAAGAGCAGCAGGACCGCGGCGTCGGCGCCGGCCGCGATCCAGAGATCGGCGGTCGAGACCATCAGGATGTTGCCGAACAGGAAGCCGAGCAGGTTGGGCGCGTAGCCGGGAGTCAGGTGGAGGAAGACGAGGCCGACCGCCATGCCGACCGCCCAGAGCACGCCGATGGCGGCGTCCTGGCCGCGCGCCCGGCGGCCGTCGAGGATGCCGAGGCCGACCGCCGAGGCCGCCGCCACGGCCACGGCGCCGAGCCGCGGATCGAGTCCCGCCCAGTAGGCGGCGCCGAGCCCGCCGAAGGCGGCGTGCGCCACGCCGCCGCTGATCGACACCATCCGTTTGAGCACGACGAAGGTGCCGACGACGCCGCAGAGCACGCTCGCCAGCATGCCGGCGATCAGCGCGTTGCGGAAGAACTCGAGCTCGAGGAGAGCGCCGAAGTCGGCCATCTCAGCCGTGTCCGTGGCCGCAGAGCATCGGATGGCGGTGGAGATCGGGAACCGCGAGGACCTCGAGGGCGCCGTCGATCAGCACCGCGCGACGCGGAGCGAAGGTGTCGGGGCCGAGGTCGTGGGTGACGAGCAGGACGGCGGTCTCCGCCGGCAGCGCGGCGACGTGCCGCCAGAGTCTGCGCCGGGAGGGTTCGTCGAGCGAGGCAGCCGGCTCGTCGAGGACCAGCAGGTCGGGCCTGCCGACCAGTGCGCGGGCGATCAGAGCGCGTTTGAGCTCGCCGCCGGAGAGCTCGGAGAGGTACGCGCCGGAGAGGTCGGCGAGGTCGAGGTCGGCGAGCAGCGCGGCGACCGCCGCACGGTCCGCCGCACGGTAGCGGGTGCGCGGCGGCCGGTCGCGCAGCAGCCCCTGCAGCACCATCTCCTCGACGCGCATCGGGAAGCCGCGATCGAAGGCCGGGAACTGGGGCACGTAGGAGAGCCGGCACCCGGCGCGCGGGCGCCGCCAGACCACGCGACCTTCGGACGGCTCGAGCAGGCCGAGCAGCAGGCGGACCAGCGTCGACTTGCCGCCGCCGTTCGGACCGAGGATCGCCAGGCGCTCCCCCGGCCCGATCTCGAGGTCGATGCCCGAGAGCACGCGGTCGCCGCCGTAGCGGAAGCCGACCCGCTCGAGCCGGACCCAGCCCGCGACCGGTTCGGCGCGCTCGGCCGGCGCGGCCGGGTCAGCCATCGACCAGCGCCTCGCCGACCGCGGCCGCGATCCGGCGCAGGTTGGCGATCCCATCGGCGGCCATCGGGTCGATCTCGATCACTCTCGCTCCCAGCGTCGCGGCCAGGATCTCGACGCTCCTCGGGGGCATTCCGCGCTGACCGAGCACGACCCGCACCCCCGCGCGGCGGGCGCTCGCGACCAGCGCGGCCAGCCGTGCCGGGCTCGGCTCCTTGCCGTCGGTCTCGATCGCTTCCTGGACCAGCCCGTAGTCCCGGGCGAAATAGCCCAGGGCCGGATGGTAGACCAGGAAGCGCCGCCCCTCCGAACCGCGGAAGCGCCGGGCGATCTCGGCGTCGAGCCTCGCCAGGTCCTCGTCGAGCGCGTGCGCCCTGGCCCGGATCCCCTCGGCCTCGGCCGGCAGGAGGCCGGTGAGCGCGCCCGCCAGGTCGGCCGCCGCCCCGCGCAGGACGCGGATCGAAACCCAGAGGTGGGGATCCCCGTGGGCGTGCTCCCCCGTGTGTCCGACGTCGAGGGGGAGAATCTCGCCGGCGTGCGCGGCCAGGCTCACCCGGCGGACCTCGGGGTGCCGGGCCAGCCAGGGGACGAGGTACGACGCCTCGAGCGGCAGCGCCGGATGGCCCACCTCGAAATAGATCCGGGCCGTCGAGAAGGCCACCATCTGCTGCGGACTCGGCGCGTAGGTCTCGACATCGGTGCCGGGCGGGATCATCGTGACCACTTCGACGGCGCCCCCCGCGATCCGCTCGACCAGCTCGGCCTGCGGCGCCACCGAGACCGCCACGACCGGCCGCTTCCCCGAGCCGGTGGCTACGCCCGCGACCGTAGCCGCACCCACACCTTCCCCATCCCCTGCCCCCCGCCGGCAGGCGGAAAGCGCGGCCAGGACGAGCAGCGCGAGGACGCTCAGGGCCCGAGCGGAGGGGCGTCGGAGAGAGGGCATCGCAGACCCTTCATGATAGCTCATTCTCACGAAGGCTCGGGACCGCGCCCGGATCGCGGCCTCTGCAGGTCATTCCGATGAAGAAACGCGGAGAGAAAGGCAGCAGGAACAAGAACAAAGAACAAAGAACAAAGAACAAAGAACAAAAAACAAAGAACAAAGAACAAAGAAGCAAAAGACCTTAGAAGGAAAGGAACTGGGGCGCGGATCCTTGCGGGTCGTTCTCGGCGCGCTGGCAGTGCGCGAGGGAGGCTCGGAGGTTCGTGGGAGCCCGTTGCCCGCGGCGACGGCGCTGCATGAGCTCACCGGAGCTCCGTAACCCACCCCCTTCTGTGGGAGCTTTTCTTCTCCGGCGGCACCCGCGCGAGGACGAGCTCACCGGAGTCCGACCGACCCCTCCGACGGGAGCCTTCCTCCCGGCGGCACCCACGCCAGGAGGGTCTGGGCGCTCTCGCCCGGAGTCTCCCCATCGCCGGAGGACCCGGGCAGGCCCTGGCGCGCTGCCGCGAGGCCCGGGGGGCGCCTCAGAAGAGCGAAGGCGCCGCGTCCCTCGACCAGCGGTCGAGGTAACCCTGGAGCTTGAGCTTCCGCGCGGTGTTGTCGCTCGACATGTAGCGGACCTTGCCGAAGATCGGCCGCTCGGGCCCCCAGGGGCGATCGTAGCGGCCGAAGCACCAGAAGATCCCGCTGTAGGAGTTGGGGTCGCGGCCGTCGAGCGCGTACTTGTTGTTGAGCTCGATCAGGATCTCGAGCGCCGTCCGCGGCGTCGCCGGTCCACTCGAGCATCTTCTTGCCCCACAGCATGCGCAGGTAGTTGTGGATCCGCCCCTCGCGCGCGAGCTGCCGCTGCGCGGCGTTCCAGAGCTCGTCGTGCGTTTCGGCGCGCTCGAACGCGGCGAGGTCGTAAGTCCAGCGCCGCGGATCGACGGCGTGCTTCTCGAGGGTCGCGCGCGCCCAGCCGGGCAGCGACTCGTAGCGATCGTAGTCCTCGGGGCGGGTGGCGCAGAAGTTGAGGCCGACCTCGCGCCAGGTCACCAGCTCGTCGAGGAAGGACTCGCGCGGCGGGGCTCATCCCCCACCACCCCTCGCGGCCGCCGTTGCCTCTCTCCGGCAGGAGCTCCGGGTTCCCAACCCTCGAGCGCGGCGAGCTCGGCGAGCACCTGGTGGACCGAGAGGTGCCCGAAGTGGAGATAGGGCGACAGGCCGCTCGCCACCTCCAGATCGGGCTGATTGCGCTCCTCGCCGTAGCGCGCGAGCCGCTCCGCGAGGAAGCGCCGGAGCGCGGACTGCGCCGCGCCGGCGCCGCCCGCCACCGAAGCGACCGGCGCGACCGAATGGTCGATCGGCAGGCGCGCGAGAAGCTCGGGCGCCGCAGCAAGCTCGCGCTCCCCCGCCCGCGGCCAGGCGAGCTCGATCGGCTCGGGCAGTCGCTCGAGCCGCGGCAACCGGGCGCCGGCGAGCGGGTCCGCGGCGGGCGGGCGCATCAGGTGGCGCTTCAGGTTGGCGTGCAGGAATCGGCGAAAGGCGTACGCGGTCGCGAAAGTCTGGTGGGCGCCCGCGGCAACCGGCAGCAGCCCGTTCGAGTCGACCGCCTCGAGCCGGCACTCGGCGTGGCTCGCCGCCAGCGCGAGCATGCGCGGCAGGAAGAAGAAGGGCGCGTCGTCGGTGACGATCGCCACGGCCCGGCTCGACAGCTCGGCGACCAGGCCCCGCCCCGCCCCGGGCTCCGGCTCGAGGTAGGGGTAGTAGAGAACCGGCAACCCCGCCGCGCGGCGGGCGTTCTCCGCCATCCCCTCGAGCGCGAAGCGGTGGAGGCGGTCGCTCGCCCAGGGGTAGTTGCAGCGCAGGGCCTCGAGCACGACCAGCGGCCTCGACAGCTCGCCGGCGAGCGCCACCGCGCGGTCGAGCGCGTAGTTCCAGGTCAGGCGCCGCGCCGCCGTCATCCAGTAGACGACGAACTCACCGTCCGGCCGGAGCGGCCGGTCGGCGAGCACTTTCACCCTCGGCGCGGGGAACTGGAGCGGAACCGGGCTCATCCACCGACAGGATACGACGCACCGTGAGGGACGGATGCGTTCCCGCCCGGCGATCGGCGTCGATTCGTCGCGCACCCCGTACAATGGACCGGATGGTCGGTCCCCGCCGATCGCCCGATGCTCGCCGGATCGCGCTCGATCTCGCGGCCGCCGTCGGCGCCCCCGTCCTGGCGACCTTCGTCGGACGATGGACCGACGCCAACCCGACGACGGCGGGATTCCTCTCGCTGCTGGCCGTCCTGTTCGTCGCCGCCGGCCGCGGATTCGCCGCCGGAGCCAGCGCTTCGCTGCTGGCCACTCTGGCCTACAACTACTTCTTCCTTCCCCCTCTCCATACCTTCACGATCGCGGACCGCAGGAACTGGGTCGCGCTGGCCTCCTTCCTGGTCGCCGCGGTCGTCGCCGGCCGCCTGCTCGCCACCGCGCGTCAGCGCGCGGCCGAAGCCGAGGCCGGGCGCCGCGACGCGGAGACGTTGTCGGAGCTCGCGCTCCAGCTGTTCGCGTTCAATGCCCGCCCCGGCGACTTCGCGGGCATGACCAGCCGCGTCCTGCAGGCGGTCGACGCGCGCGGGGGCTCGCTGCACCTGCCTTCTCCCGAGGGCGGCGATCGCCTCGCCGCCGCCTTCGAGGCGCCGCCGGGAACCGCCCCGGGGACGCGGTCGAGGTCATCCCTCTGGATCTCGGCGGCAACCACCTCGGGCACCTCCACCTGCAGGGCCCGCGCGCTTCCGAGCGGGTGCGCGTCGCCGCCGGCCGGCTCCTCGCGCTGGCTCTCGAACGCCACCGCCTGATCGCCGAGTCGGCGCGCGCCGAGGCCGCGCGCGAGAGCGAGCGGCTGCAGTCGGCGCTGCTGCGCGCCGTCTCCCACGATCTCAAGTCGCCCCTCACGGCCCTCCGCCTCGGGCTCGAGTCCCTGTCCGGGCGCGGCGACCTGCCGCTCGACGCGGGCGAGCGGGTCGCGACGCTCGCCCGCGACCAGGAGCGCCTGGCCCGGCGGATCGACAACCTCCTCGCGCTGGCGCGGGTCGAGTCCGGCCTGGTCCGGCCCCGCCCGGAGCCGACGCCCCCGGTCGATCTGTTCGCCGTGGCGCGCGCCGATCTCGCTCATCTGCTCGCCGCCCGCGAGGTCGCCGTCGCCATCGCTCCGGACTGCCCCGACGTTCTGGTCGATCCCGTGCTCGCCGCCGAGGTCCTCGTCAACCTGCTCGAGAACGCCGCGCGTTGCTCCCCGAGGTCCGGCCGCTCGAGCTCTCCGCGCGGCGGTGCGACGACCGGGTCGAGCTGGCGGTCGCCGACCGCGGCCCGGGACCGCCGGCGGACGCCGCGCCGGACGCGTCGGGCGCGGCCGGACAGGCCGGGCGCGACGGCCAGCGCGGCGGCCTCGGCCTGCGCATCGCGCGCGAGCTCGCCCGCGCCAGTGGCGGGTCGATCGAGCTCGATCCGCGCCCGCAGGGCGGCACGGTCGCCCGCTTCGTCGTCCCGGCGGCGGTCTCCGCGGAGCTCGCGCCATGACCCGCTCCCTGCCGCTGCTCCTGGTCGTGGACGACGATCCGGCGATCCGTCGCGCGCTGGCGACCGAGCTCGCCGCCGCCGATTTCGCGGTCGCCGAGGCGGCCGACGGCGAAGAGGGCCTCGAGCGCTTCCGGGAGCTCGAACCCGACCTCGTGCTCACCGACCTCGCCATGCCGCGCCGGGACGGGATCGCGTTGATCCGCGCGATCCGCGGCGAGTCCACGACGCCGCTGCTCGTGCTCTCGGTGCGCGGCGAGGAGGACGACAAGATCCGCGCCCTCGACGCCGGCGCCGACGACTACGTGACCAAACCCTTCTCGATGCGCGAGGTGCTGGCGCGCGTGCGGGCGCAGCTGCGCCGCACGCGCGGCGCCGCGCCGCCGGTACGCCGACTTCCCGGGCCTCGAACTCGACCTCGAGCGGCGCCGGGTCCTGGTCGACGGCCGCGAGATCCGCCTGACTCCCACCGAGTTCGCCCTTCTCGACCTGCTGACCGCCGAGGCCGGCAAGCCGGTGTCGATCGCCCGGATCGTGGCGCGCGTCTGGAGGGGCGCTCCCGGCACTTCGCCGGACACCGTCCGCGTCCACGTCGGCAGCCTCCGCCGCAAGCTCGAGCCGGATCCGGGCAATCCGCGCTACCTCGCGACCGAGCCCTGGGTCGGCTACCGCTTCCTCGCCGAAGCGGAGGATTGAGCGGGCGCGGCCCACCCTTTCGAAACTCTTTCGACCGGATTCCGGACTTCCTTTCCCCGCCCGCGCGAACCTCGCTTCGCCGGCAACGCAACCCCGCATCGCGCCGGCGAAAGGAGTTCGCATGGCTGACCTCGCCTACCTCGCCCTCGCGGCGGCCTTCTTCGCTCTCAGCTTCGGGCTGATCCGACTCTGCGCGCCCGGCAAGGAGACCCGATGACCCCCGAGTACTGGATCGCCGGCGGCGTCGCCCTGCTGCTCGTCGCCTACCTCTTCGTCGCCCTGCTGCGCCCGGAGCGCTTCGAATGACCGCCATCGGCCTCGTCCAGATCCTGCTCTTCCTGGCCGTCCTGGTCGCCCTCGCGCGCCCGCTCGGCCTCTACATGGCCCGCGTCTACGAGGGGCGCCCCTGCGGTCTCGACCGCTGGCTGGCGCCGGTCGAACGCGCGCTCTACCGGCTCGCCGGCGTCGACCCGCAGCGGGAGATGGACTGGCGCAGCTACGCCGGCGCCTTCCTTGTGTTCAACGCGCTCGGGCTGGCCGCGGTCTACGCCCTGCTGCGCTGCCAGGGCTGGTTGCCCTGGAACCCGGCCGGACTGCCCGCCGTGCCGCCGCACACCGCGTTCAACGTCGCGGTGAGCTTCGCCAGCAACACCAACTGGCAGAGCTACGGGGGCGAAACGACGCTCTCCTATCTCTCCCAGATGGCGGCTCTCACCGTGCAGAACTTCGTCTCGGCCGCCGCGGGCATGGCGGTGCTGGTCGCGCTGGCGCGCGCCCTGAAGAGGCGCGAGTCCCGTTCGATCGGCAATTTCTGGGCCGATCTCGTTCGCTCGACGCTCTACGTCCTGCTGCCGCTCGCCCTGATCCTGGCTCTGGCGCTGGTCTCCCAGGGCGTCGTCCAGACCCTGGCGCCCGCCGCCGAGGCCCGGCTGCTCGACCCGTACACGGGCGGCGACGGCGCGACGGTCTCGACCCAGACCCTCGCCCGCGGCCCTGCCGCGTCGCAGATCGCGATCAAGCAGCTCGGCACCAACGGCGGCGGCTTCTTCAACGTCAACTCGGCGCACCCCTTCGAGAACCCCTCGCCGCTCGCGAACTTCCTCGAGACGCTCGCCATCCTGATCCTGCCCGCGGCGCTCTGCGTCACCTTCGGCGCCCTGCTCGGCCGGCGCCGCGAGGGCTGGGCGCTGCTCGCCGCCATGCTGCTGCTGTTCGTCCCGTTCCTGGCCCTCGCCAGCTTCTCCGAGCAGGCCGGCAACCCGATCCTGGCGCAGGCCGGCGTCGATCAGGCGCCGTCGGCGCTGCAGAGCGGCGGCAACCTGGAGGGCAAGGAGGTCCGCTTCGGCGTCGTCTCCTCGACCCTCTGGGCGACGGCGACCACGGCGGCCTCCAACGGCTCGGTCAACTCGATGCACGACAGCTACACGCCGCTCGGCGGTCTCGCGCCGATGGTGCTCATGCAGCTCGGCGAGGTGGTCTTCGGCGGCGTCGGCTCCGGTCTCTACGGCCTGCTGATGTTCGCGTTCGTGGCGGTCTTCGTCGCCGGGCTGATGGTGGGACGCACCCCGGAATATCTGGGCAAGAAGGTCGAGGCGCACGAGATGAAGATGGCCTCGCTCGCGATCCTGGTGCCCTGCTTCGCCGTGCTCCTGGGGACCGCCTTCGCGGTGGCCGCGCCGGCCGGGCTCGCCGGGCTGCTCAACCCCGGCGCGCACGGCCTCTCCGAGATCCTCTACGCCTTCTCCTCTGCCGGCAACAACAACGGCAGCGCCTTCGGCGGACTCACCGTCAACACCGGCTTCTACGACACGGCCACCGGCCTCGCCATGCTCTTCGCGCGCTACTGGGTGGCGATCCCGGTGCTCGCCATCGCCGGCTCGATGGCGCGCAAGAAGCAGGTTCCGGCGGGCCCGGGCACGCTGCCCACCGACCGCCCGCTCTTCGTCTTCTTCCTGGCTTCCGTCGTGATCCTGGTCGGCGCGCTCACCTTCCTGCCGGCGCTCGCCCTCGGCCCGATCGCCGAACACCTCCAGCTCTGCGGCCGGCCGCTGAGCCCCGGGAGATCCGCGAACATGTCCAGCCCGCGAACACCGTCTGTTCGAGCCCGCCATCGTCGCGTGGCGCGATCCTCGACTGCCTTCCGCAAGCTCGATCCCCGCGTCGCAGCTGCGCAACCCGGTGATGTTCGTCGTCGTGGTCGGCGCCTTCGCCACCACCGTCGCTCGCCGCGGTCGGCTCTCGGGCGGCGCCGGCACCTCGACCGCGTTCGTCCTGGCGGTCTCGGTCTGGCTCTGGTTCACTGTCCTGTTCGCCAACTTCGCCGAGGCGATGGCGGAGGGGCGCGGCAAGGCGCAGGCCGCCGCGCTGCGGGCCACGCGCGAGCGCACCGCCGCCGCGCCTGGTCGACGTCGCCGACCGCAACGCGCCGATCGAGATCGTCCCGTCGACCGCGCTGCGCAAGGGCGACCTGGTCGTCGTCGAGGCCGGCGAGACGATCCCCGCCGACGGCGAGGTCGTCGAGGGCGTCGCTTCGGTCGACGAGAGCGCGGTGACCGGCGAGAGCGCGCCGGTGATCCGCGAGAGCGGCGGCGATCGCAGCTCGGTCACCGGCGGCACGCAGGTGCTCTCCGACTGGCTGGTGGTCCGGGTCACCGCCGACCCCGGCGAGACCTTCCTCGACCGGATGATCGCGCTGGTCGAGGGCGCCAAGCGCCAGAAGACGCCCAACGAGATCGCGCTCGCCATCCTGCTCGCCGCGCTGACCCTGGTCTTCCTGCTCGCCTGCGTCGACGCTGCTGCCGATGTCGATCTTCAGCGCGCAGGCCGCCGGCCAGGGCGCGCCGATCGCGCTCACCGTCCTGATCGCGCTGCTGGTCTGCCTGATCCCGACCACCATCGGCGGCCTGCTCTCGGCGATCGGCATCGCGGGCATGGACCGCATGATCCGCGCCAACGTCATCGCCACCTCGGGCCGCGCGGTCGAGGCCGCCGGCGACGTCGACGTGCTGCTGCTCGACAAGACCGGCACCATCACGCTCGGCAACCGGCAGGCGGTGGCTTTCCATCCGGCGCCCGGCATCGAGGCCACGCGCGCTCGCCGACGCCGCGCAGCTCGCCTCGCTCTCCGACGAGACGCCCGAGGGGCGCAGCATCGTCGTGCTGGCCAAGGAGCGCTTCGGCATCCGCCAGCGCGAGGTCCACGACCTGGGCGCCACCTTCGTCCCGTTCTCGGCCGAGACGCGGATGAGCGGCGTCGACATCGGCGCGCGCCACCTGCGCAAGGGCGCGGCCGACGCCGTCGAGAAGTGGGTCGGCTCGCTCGGCGGCGCCTTCCCCGAGGCCGTGCGCCGCTCCGTCGAGTCGATCGCGCGCTCGGGCGCCACGCCGCTGGTGGTTTCCGACGACACCCTGGTGCTGGGCGTGATCGAGCTCAAGGACATCGTCAAGGGCGGCATCAAGGAGCGCTTCGAGGAGCTGCGCGGCATGGGCATCAAGACGGTGATGATCACCGGCGACAACCCGCTCACCGCCGCCGCGATCGCGGCCGAGGCCGGCGTCGACGACTTCCTGGCGGAGGCGACGCCCGAGACCAAGCTCAAGCTGATCCGCGACCAGCAGGGCAAGGGTCACCTGGTGGCGATGACCGGCGACGGCACCAACGACGCGCCGGCGCTCGCCCAGGCCGACGTCGCGGTGGCGATGAACAGCGGCACCCAGGCGGCCAAAGAGGCGTGCAACATGGTCGACCTCGATTCCAACCCGACCAAGCTGATCGAGATCGGTCGAGATCGGCAAGCAGCTCCTGATGACGCGCGGCGCCCTGACCACTTTCAGCCTCGCCAACGACGTCGCCAAGTACTTCGCCATCCTGCCCGCCGCCTTCGCCGCGATCTATCCGCAGCTCGGGGCGCTCGACGTCATGCATCTCGCGCACGCCGTCGTCGGCGATCCTCTCCGCGGTCATCTTCAACGCCCTGATCATCATCGCGCTGGTGCCGCTGGCGCTGCGGGGTATCAGGTACCGCCGATTGCCGGCGGAGGCGCTGCTCCGCTTCAACTTCCTGGTCTACGGCCTGGGCGGTCTGGTGGTGCCGTTCCTCGGCATCAAGGCGATCGACCTCACCCTGGTCGCTCTGGGCCTCGCCTGAGCGCGCCGGAAAGGGACTACCATGGACAACGACGTCACCATGTTCCGGCACATCGCCCCCGCCGCGCGGATGCTCGGCCTGTTCACGCTGGTCACCGGCGCTGGCCTTCCCCCTCGCCGTCACCGCGATCGCCCGCGTCGGATTCCCGCACGCCGCGGCGGGCAGCCTGATCGAGCGCGACGGACAGGTGGTCGGCTCCGAGTGGATCGGCCAGCCCTTCGAGGAGCCCGGCTACTTCTGGGGCCGCCCTTCGGCGACCGGGTCCCGCCCCTACGACGGCGGCGCCTCGTCCGCGGCTCCAACCTGGGGCCGACCAACCCGGCGCTGGCCGAGCAGGTGGCGGCGCGGATCGCGCGCCTGCGCGCCGCCGATCCCGACAGCGCCGGGCCGGTGCCGATCGACCTGGTCACCGCCTCGGGTAGCGGGCTCGATCCCCACATCTCGCCTGCCGCGGCGATCTACCAGGTCCGGCGCGTCGCCAGGGCGCGCGGCCTCGACGAGTCCGCGGTTCGCGCCCTGGTCGAACGCATCACCGCGGGCCGCACGTTCGGCGTGCTGGGCGAGCCTCGGGTCAACGTCCTGCTCCTCAACCTCGCGCTCGACGCGCTCGCCGGCGGACCTCCGCACGGCTCGCCCGGAGTGCCGTGACCGAGCAGCGCCCCGACCCGGACCGCCTGCTCGCGCGGGTGCTCGTCGAGGAGGGCGAAGGTCGCGCCGCGCGCGGCCGGCTGAAGATATTCCTGGGCGCCAACGCCGGCGTCGGCAAGACCTACGCCATGCTCGAGGCCGCGCGCCGGCTGGCCGAGCAGGGCAGCGACGTGGTCGCCGGCTGGATCGAGACCCACGGCCGGGCGGAGACCGCCGCGCTCGCCGAGGGTCTCGAGCGGCTCGCTGCGCGGCGGGATCGGTCATCGCGGTATCGAGCTCACCGGAGCTCGACCTCGACGCCGCCCTCGCGCGCCGGCCCGACCTTGCTGCTCGTCGACGAGCTCGCCCACAGCAACGCGCCCGGCTCGCGCCACACCAAGCGCTGGCAGGACGTCGAGGAGCTGGTCGCCGCCGGCATCGACGTCTGCACCACGCTCAACGTCCAGCACCTCGAGAGCCTCAACGACGTCGTCGCCCAGATCACCGGCGTGATCGTGCGCGAGACGCTTCCGGACCGGATCCTCGCTGGCGCCGACGAAGTCGAGCTGATCGACATCACGCCCGAGGAGCTGCGCCAGCGGCTCGCCGAGGGCAAGGTCTACCTCGGCGACCAGGCCAAGCGCGCCGCCGAGTCCTTCTTCCGGCAGGGCAACCTCCATGCCCTGCGCGAGATCGCGCTGCGCGCGACGGCCGACCGGGTGGACGCCGACGTGCGCGGCTTCCGCGACCGACACGAGGTGCGCGAACCCTGGCAGGTCGGCGAACGCCTCCTCGTGGCGGTCGGGCCCTCGACCGGATCGGCGCGTGTCGTTCGGACCGGGGCGCGAATGGCGGCGCGGCTGCACGCCGAGTGGCTGGCGGTGTTCGTCGAGACGCCGGCCACGGCGAATCTCTCCGACGCGGATCGCGCCGAGGTCTGGAAGAACCTGCGCCTGGCCGAGACGCTCGGCGCGACGACCCTCACGGTTCCGGCCGAGGACGTCGCCGAGACGCTGCTCGAGCTCGCCCGCGAACGCAACGTCACCCGACTCGTCGTCGGCCGGCCGCGCCCGCGGCGCTGGCCGCTCCGGCGCTCGATCGGGCACGCCCTGCTCGCGCGCGACGCCGTGGTCGACCTGGTGTTCGTCCCCGGCGACGCCGCGGCGCGCCTGGCCCCGGCGGCCGGCCGGCGCCGCCGATCGCCGCCGCGCGCCTACCTCGGGGCTTCGCGCGGTGATCGCTCTCTGCGGCCTGCTGGCGCAGGTCATGGCCGGGCAGTTCGAGATCACCAACCTGGCGATGATCTTCATCCTCGGCGTGACGTTCGCGGCGGTGCAGTTCGGCCGCGGTCCGTCGATCTGGGCGTCGATCCTGTCGGTCGCCATCTTCGACTTCTTCTTCGTCTCTCCGCGCCTGACCTTCGCGGTGGCCGACACTCAATATCTGGTGACCTTCGGCGTGCTCCTCGCGGTCGCCAACCTGGTCTCGAACCTCGCCCTGCGCCTGCGGCGCCAGGCCGAGGTCGCGCGCGAGCGCGAGCTGCGCAGCACGGCGCTCTTCGAGCTGTCGCGCGATCTGGCGCAGGCGGTCGACCTGCGCCAGCTCTTGGACGCTGCGCTTCCCCATCTCTGGGAGGTCTTCCAGGCCCAGGTGATGATCCTGCTGCCGGAGCACGGACGGACGGCTCGAGCCGCGCCCAGGAGACCGTGACCTACCTGTTCGACGAGCGCGAGCGCGCCGTGGCGCAGTGGGCGCTCGACAACGGCCGGCCCGCGGGACGCGCGACCGACACCCTGCCCGCCGCCAAGGGGATCTACCTGCCGCTCACCGCGGCGTCCGAGGTCGTGGGCGTGCTCGGCGTGCATCCGGCCTCGCCCGAGACCCTCGGCGATCCGGCCACCATGCAGCTCCTCTCGACCTTCGCCAACCAGCTCGCCCTCGGCATCGAGCGCGTGCGCATCAGCCGCGCGACCGTGCCGACCTGAAACCGCGCGCTCCGCTCAGCCGCCGGTCGCGGTCCAGTCGAAGAAATCGCCCTCCTCGAACCGGCCCCGCAGGACGAGCCCGGCGGGGATGAAGTCGATGAAGTCGGCGTCCTCGGCCTCCCAGAGGTAGGGGTCGCCCTCTGCGTCGAACAGCTCGGTCAGGCGGCCCGAGCGAGATCGGCGAGAGCAGGCCGACGGCGACGTCCCCCGGGTCGGCGCGGCGACCATCAGGAAGCGGCCGTGCAGGTTCGCATTGAGCGCGGCGCCGGGCGAGTGGAAGGTCACCAGCAACCGCCCGGGTTCGGGTTCGGAGAGCACGTCGACCACGACCTCGCCGTAGCGCGGGTCGAAGGCGACCGTCGGCGCGGCGGTCGTGATCGACGGGTCGTAGAGGAACTCGAAGGTGCCCCGAGCCGATCGGATACGGGTGTCCGGTCAGCACGCCGAAACCGCCAGGTCTCCCGGCGGCACTTCCGCCCCGGTCGGCCCAGGTAGCCTCGCCGGCCACCGGCGCCGCGCAGGCGCAGACGCCCCGGCCGACCAGCGCCGGCACCGGCTCGTCCGCGGGCGAGCGCAGGTCGACCGAGCCGGGCACGACGCGGAGGTCGAACCGCTGGTCCTCGACGAGGCCGGCGGCGAGCTCGAGCGCACCACGACGAGCGGTCCGAAGCTCGCGTTGAGGGTCGCGCTGGCCGAAGCGAAGGTCACGGCGATCGTCTGCGTGGGCAGGTCGAGCACAGCGGTGTCGCCGTCGCGTCGCCGGCGTCCGAGTACGCGGTGGCCGAGACCACGGCCGCGAAAGCCTGGGCGCCGCCGGCGGCCCGGTCGGCCGCCTCGAGCACCAGCGCGCCCGAGGCCAGGGCCAGCGCGGCGTCGGTGCGCACGATGAGGTTGACCTGTCCGCTCGGCGCGGCGCCTCGAGCCGTTCGACCACCAGCGGCACCGACGCCGGCTGGGCGCCGGCGGCCGCGGCGAGCAGGCCGGCCTCCAGCAGGAGCGGCAGGAACGAGAAGCGAAGAGATTTCGGCCGGTACCCCCCGAGGGCTGCGGTCGATCACCCGATGTCGGATCGGACGAGCCGACCGGGCCGACCGGAACAGACGCTGGGAGGTGGCCTAGAGCTCGGCACTGGGCGCCCAGCTCGACCACCCGGTTGGAGGGGATCCGGAAGAAGGCGTTCGCCGGGCGGGCGTTGCGCGACATGTAGATGAAGAGGAGCTTGCGCCAGTGGGAGAGCTTCGAGCGCCCGGTCGCGAGGATGGTCTCGCGCCCGAGGAAGTAGCTCGCCTGCTCGGGCGCGACCTTCAACCCCTTCTCCTCGCAGCGGCGCAGGATGGCGCGGAACGTTCGGCGTCTCCATGAAGCCGTAGTGCGCCATGACCCGGTAGAAGCCCTGCCCGAGCTCCTCGACCTCCACGCGGTCGGCCTGCGGGACCTCGGGGACCCCGTCGGTCGCGATGATCGAGAGCAGGATCGACCTTCTCGTGAAGGACCTTGTTGTGCTTGAAGTGGTGCAGCAGCACGACGGCGTCGCCGCCGGCTCGAGGTCATGAACACCGCCGTGCCGGGCACCCGCGACCGGGCGCGTGCCTCGGCATCTCGGCGAGGAACATGCTCGAGGGGAGCGTGCGTGTCCGACCAGCCGGTCGCGCAGCAGCATGCGCGCCGCGCTTCCACGTGGTCATCACGGTGAAGACCCACGGCCGACCGCGAGCGGCACCCAGCCGCCGTGGACGAACTTGAGGAGGTTGGCGGCGAAGAACGGCGAGCGTCGATGCAGAAGAAGAGCGCCAGGAAGCGCGCTCGCCAGGCGGCCAGAGCCAGCGCCAGGCTGGCGCGCGAGCACGCGTAGAAGATCAGCGAGGTGATCACCATGGTGCCGGTCACCGCGATGCCGTAGGCGGCGCGCGAGGCGGTCGACGTCGCGGAACGCCGACCACCAGGGCGATGCAGGCCGACCATCAGCGCCGAGTTGACCTCGGGGATGTAGATCTGCCCGCGCGTCTCGCCGGACGTGTGCACGATGCGTCACGCGCGGCAGGTAGCCGAGCTGGACCGCCTGCTGCGTGAGCGAGAAGGCGCCGGAGATCATCGCCTGCGACGCGATCACCGCCGCCGCGGTCGCGAGGATCACCACGGGTAGAGCAGCCACGCGGGCGCGAGGCCGTAGAACGGGTTCTCGACCGCCGGCCGGATCGCGCCAGCAGCAGCGCGCCCTGACCGAAGTAGTTGAGCAGAAGCGCCGGGAAGCACCAGGGCGAACCAGGCGACGCCGGATCGGCCGCTTCCCGAAGTGCCCCATGTCGGCGTAGAGCGCCTCGCCGCCGGTGACCACAGCACGACGGCGCCGAGCACGACGAACCCGTGCAGGCCGTTCGCCGCGAAGAAGCGCACGGCGTACGCGGGGTTGACCGCCGCGAGGACCGCCGGGTGATGCGATGATCCCGCGCACGCCGAGCGCCGCGATGATCGAGGAACCAGACCAGCATGACCGGCCCGAACATCGCTCCGACCCGCGCCGTGCCGCTGGCGCTGCGCGAAAAGAGCGCGAGCAGGATGCGCGCAGGCGAGCGGGACGACCACGGACGGAAGCTCGGGTCGCGACGTCCAGACCTTCGAGCGCGCCGACAGCACCGAGATGGCGGGCGTGATCATCCCGTCGCCAGAGGAGCGCGGCGCCGAAGAGCCCAGGCTCAGCAGGAGGATCCAGCCTTCGGCCGGTTCGCCGCACCTCGGTGGCTGCCCTCGGAGACCAGGGCGAGCAGCGCCGAGAATGCCGCCCTCGCCGCGATTGTCGGCGCGCAGGATGAAGTCGACGTACTTCACGACGACCACCAGGATCAGCGCCCAGAAGATCATCGAGAGGACGCCGCAGACGTTCGCGAGCGAGGCGGGAGGCCGTACTCCGGGTTGAAGCACTCCTTGATCGCGTAGAGGGGCGCGTGCCGATGTCGCCGTAGACGACGCCGAGGGCGCCACAGCGAGAGACGGCAGATAATCCCGCAGGGCCGCCACCACCGGGGCGTGGAGACCGGCGAGAGCTCGTCGCTGCCGCTGAGAATTCGGTACGACCCATCGAAGGACGCAGCCTAGCACGGCCTTCGCGCCCACCGACTTCGGCGAAGTCCCGCGCGCGATCGGAATCGTCGAGCTCCCGATGCCGGCCGACCCGCTGCACCTGCTTCTCTTCGCGGCCGCTTACCTCTTCCTGGCGCTCGGCCGCTGCCCGGTCTGGCCATCGAGCCGCGCCGATCTCGCTGCTCGGCGCGCTCGCTTTCCTGGCGGCCGGTGCGATCGCCCTCGACGAGGCCAAGCTCGCGGTCGACGCGCCAACGCCTTGTCGCTGCTCTTCGCGATGATGCTGCTCTCCACCAAGTACCAGCTCTCGGGCCTCTACGGCGCGATCAGCCACCGCGCGCACGGCACGGGTCGCGCGCCGCGGCTGCTGCTGGCCGGGACGATGGCCGTCTGCGCGCTGCTCGCCGCGGTCCTGACCAACGACGTCGTCTGCTTCGCGCTCACCCCCCGCCTCGCCGCGGCGCTCGCCCGCACCCGCCACGATCCGGTGCCCTTCCTGCTGGCGATCGCGGTCTCGACCAACCTCGGTTCGGCGCTGACGCCAATCGGCAATCCCGAACGTCCGATCGCGCAGCACCTCGGGCTTCAGTTCCTGCCCTTCGTCCTCTTCTGCGCCCTGCCCGTCGCGCT
Source organism: uncultured Acidobacteriota bacterium (assembly GCA_963803995.1). Taxonomy (GTDB): domain Bacteria; phylum Acidobacteriota; class Thermoanaerobaculia; order Multivoradales; family JAGPDF01; genus JACTMI01. The sequence continues at coordinate 4,019 of CAWDOT010000012.1, read as the reverse complement.
CTCCCTCGGCGTTGCCTGGCTCCTGCTGGCGCGCCGGCTGCGTGAGCTGCCGGAGGCGACGCCCGCCGCCGATTCCGCGGTCGACGAGATCCCGCTCGACCGCTGGCAGGCCGGCAAGGCGGTCGCGCTCACCGCCGGCGCGATCGCCCTTTTCCTGACCCCCGTCCCCGCCTACCTGACCGCCGCGCTGGTCGCCGGCGTCGTGCTCACCAGCCGGCGCATGCACACCCGGACGATGCTCGGCCTGGTCGACTGGCAGATGCTGGCGCTCTTCGTCGGCCTGTTCGTGGTCACCCGCGGGCTCGAGCTGTCGGGCTGGACCGCGGCAGCGGCGCAGGCGCTCCGGGACGCCGGCATGCCGCTCGGCGAAGGCTCGGTCCTGGTGCCGGCGGTCGCGCTGCTCGGCACCCTCGTCGGCAACGTGCCCGCGGTCATGCTGCTGCTGCGCTTCCTGCCCGCCGATCCCGAGGTCGGCTACGCGCTCGCGCTCGCTTCGACTTTCGCCGGCAACGCCGTGCTGGTCGGCTCGATCGCCAACCTCATCGTGGTCGAGCAGGCGGCGCGCGCCGGCGTCGCGATCGGATTCCGCGACCACCTGCGCGTCGGCCTGCCGATCACGCTGGTCTCGCTCGCGCTCGCCGCGGCGGCGCTCGCGCTCTACTGAGGATGGGCGGCCAGCTCGCCGCGCCAGTGGCGCAGGCCGGCGACGCAGAGCAGCAGGAAGACGAAGTAGAGCCCGGCGGTCACGTGCAGGCCCTTGTAGACGTAGAGCGGGACGTAGACGACGTCGACCGCGATCCAGAGGAACCAGTTCTCGATCAGGCGCCGGCTCATCAGCCACTGCGCGGCGAGGCTGGCCGCGGTGGTCGCGGCGTCCGCCCAGGGCACGTCGCTGTCGGTGTGCGCGGTGAGGACGAAGCCGAGGACGACCGCGGCGAGAGCCGCCGCGAACCCCACCAGGAGCAGCTCGCGGCGTGAGGCCCGCTCGACCGGCCGCACGGCCGCCGTGCCGCGCCCGGCGCGCCAGCGCCAGATGCCGTAGACCGAGATCGCCGCGTAGACGAGCTGCAGCAGGGCGTCGGCGTAGAGGCGCGACTCCCAGAAGACGACGAGGTAGAGCAGGTTGTTGGCGATGCCGAGCGGCCAGGTCCAGAAATCCGAGCGCGCGGCCAGCCAGACGCAGAGCGCGCCGCTGGTGGCGCCGAGCGCCTCGGTCCAGGGCGAGACCAGCGCGAGCGCGGCGCTGCCGGCGAGGAGGACGGCGACACAGAAGACGAACCGGACCCGGCCGTCGTCGAGCGACGCCATCGTCGCCGCGAAGCGGTTCCGCGCGCTGTCGAGCCCCACGCCCATTCCGGCGCGCGAGCTTGACACAGGCGAAGCGCCGATCAGCCGCCCCAGGGGGCGACGGCCCCACCCCAGGCGCCGGTGCCGAGCTCCTCGACCACCACCGAGACCCGGTCGGTGCCCTGGGGCGCCACGAGCTGGGCCTCGAAGACCCAGCCCGCGCGCGTGCGCAGGTCGGCGTTGTCGGCGAGCTCGTGGATCACCATCACGGTGCCGTCCGGGCGCGGCACGGCGATCGTGAAGCGGAGAGAGGTCGCGCCGAGCGTCGAACGGGCGGCGCCGAGCGGCGCGAACTCGACCTTCGCCTCGACGCGCGCCGTGACCTGCCCCTTGGCGTCGGGAGCGCCGGCCACCACCCGCGCCGTCAGCGGCAGATCGCCGACGCTCTTCTCGCCGGCGAGCAGCGCCTTGGCGCGCGCCGCGGCCAGGGCTTCGGGCGTGCCGGAGGTGACGTAGGCGGGCGCGACGATCTCGAGGCCCGGGCGGCGTGAGCGGACCTCGAGCTTGTGGAGCGCGCCGTCCTTGCGGCGCCCACCTGGTAGGTGACGAGCAGGCGCGACTCGAGCCCCGCCACCGCCTCGTCGAGCTTGCGCAGATCGAGCACCAGCTCGCCGCCGGTCACGTTCGAGATGGCCTTCCAGGGCTCCTCGGGGTGCCTCACCATCGTGAGCGGCGTCGCGCCGGCCGCGCCGTAGAGCATGCCCCGGTTGGAGTCGGCGCTGCCGGAGAAGGCGAGATCCTGGTCGTAGGGCAGGATCGGGAAGACGGTCCAGCCGAGGGCGGAGAGCTGACGCGCGACGCCGTTGTTCGGCTCGGACTGCGAGAACCGCACGAAATCGGAGCGGATGCGCTGGATGTCCGCACTGGCGCCCGAGCCGCCCTCGGCCATCGGCAGGTAGAACTCGCTCGGTTCGAGGTCGTAGCCGCCGGTGACGAGGAACGCGGCCTGCGGCCAGTCGGGGATGCTGCGCTCGGCGAAGTAGCTCTCCAGCTTCTGCCGCTGGCCCTCGAGCAGGCGCGCCTCCTCGTAGCCGAAGGCGCGCACCAGGGCGAGGTCGCTGCCCGCCACCGAGCTCATGCCGCGCCGGCTGTTGAGGCCGACCGCGTTGTTCGAGCGGGTGAGGAACTCCTGGCGCAGCCGGACGACGCGGCGCTGCCCGAAGTTGTCGGCGACGCTCTTGCGCAGCGCCTTCTTGAGCGCCTCGGCGTCGCGGCTGGGGCCGAAGACCCGTTCCGGCTCGTCGTCGACCATCACCACCTCGACCTCGCCGAGCGCGGCGAGCTGGTCGGCCATGCCGCCCAGCTCCCAGGCGGCCTGGCGGACCGAGGTGATCCCCGCGAGCTGCAGGTCGAAATAGAGGACGATGCGCCAGGCCCGCGTCGGAGCGGCGGCGGCGGGTGCCGGCGCGGCCGGCGCCGCGGCTGGCGCGGCGGGCGCCGCGGCGGCCGCGCCGCCGATGCGGTCGACCGCGAGCACCGTGGCCGGCTGTCCGTCCTCGAGCACCTCCAGGTCGGCGGGAACGAGGTCGCGCGCGTCGGCCTTGCCCGTGCGCGCGCGGACCGGCACGGAGACCGCGGTGATCTCGAGCCGCTCACCGAAGGTGGCGGGCGCGGGCTCCGCGGCAGGCGCGGGCGCCACCGGCGGCTCGGTCTGCGCCGCCGCGGGCGGCGAGACGGACACGATGGTCGCCGCGAAGGCGACGATCGAGACGGCGAGCGCGGCGAGTCGGCGGCTGGGCGGCATGGCGGTCCTCCGCCACAACTCTAGCCGCCGTGCCGCGTCCGGCCAAACGCCGCCGGCGACCGGCCCGGCCGACGGCGTCAGACCTCGTAGCGGGCGGCGCCCTCGAGGCCGAGCCGCGCGAGGAGATTCTGGAGGATGCGCGCCGTGACGCCCCAGACCTTGTGACGTCCGACGTGGTAGATGCGCAGGGTGCGCTTGCGCCCGTTGATGCGCACGTCGCGGTCCTCGATCAGGCTCGGATTGGCGAGCGCCGAGAACGGGGCCGCGAAGACCTCCTCGATCTCGCCGGGGTTGGGGCGCGCCGCGAAGCTCGACGGGATCGCGCCGACGCAGGGCACGATGCGGAAGCCGCTCGGCGTCCCCACCTCGTCGAGCTCGCCGAGTCGGAGCACCGCCTTCTGGGCCAGGCCGATCTCCTCCTCGCTCTCGCGCAAGGCGGCGGCCCAGAGATCCTCGCCGGTCTCCCGGCCGCCGCCCGGGAAAGCGACCTGGCCCCGGTGGTGCGGCAGCGTCTCGGCGCGCAGCGTGAGCAGCGTCCAGAGCTCGCCGGCTTCGACGTAGAGCGGCACCAGCACCGCGGCCTGGCGTGCCTCCGAGGCCGGCATGCGGCGCGCCGGCGGGCTCGACAGACGGTGCCGGACCTCCTGGATCCAGCTCTCGATCGGCGCGTTCACTTCTTCTCCTCGACGGGCGCCGCGCTGCGCGCGAGCGCGAGCTCGAATGCGAGCGGGGCTCCCGGATCCTGTCCCAGGTCGAGATCGAGACGGTAGATGGAGGCCGGCGCCGCGCTCCACCAGAGCGGGTGACGGCGCAGGGGCCGGCCGAGCGCGACGTCGAAGGCGATACTCGCCGCTCGGCCGGAAGGTCGTGTTGCCGACTTCGCCCCCCGCGACCCGCAGGCTCGACGGCGCCGCCGCGTCGAACTCGA
>CAWDOT010000011.1:0-358250 GCA_963803995.1 uncultured Acidobacteriota bacterium | reverse complement strand
CTGCATCCTGTTCTGGAACGCCAACCACTTCGTCGTTCTCGAAGGGTTCAAGAAGCGGCAAGGCCTGTCTCAACGACCCGGCGCAGGGTCCGCGCCAGGTCACGCTCGAGGAGCTCGACGCCTCCTTCTCGGGCGTCGTCCTGACCTTCAAGAAGACCCCGAGTTCAAGCCCGGCGGCGAGAAGCCGAGCCTCGCCGGGGCGCTGCGCCGGCGCCTGCGCGGCTCGGAGGTGGCGCTCGCCTACGTCCTGGTCTGCGGGCTGTTCCTGGTCGTTCCCGGGCTGGTCATCCCGACCTACTCGCGCATCTTCGTCGACGAGGTCCTGGTGGCGAACCGGGCCACCGATCATCCAGCCGCTGATGCTCGGCATGGCGATCACCGCTGCTGCTGCAGGGGGCGCTCACCTGGCTGCAGCGCCACTACCTGCTGCGCCTCGAGACCAAGCTCGCGCTCTCGACCTCGGCGACGCTTCTTCCAGCACATCCTGCGGCTGCCGGTGGGCTACTTCGCGCAGCGCTTCGCCGGCGAGGTCGGCTCGCGCGTCGGCATCAACGACAAGGTCGCCGGGGTGGTCTCGGGCAAGCTCGCGACCACGGCGATCGACTGCTTCATGGTCGTCTTCTACGCCGCGCTGATGTTCCGCTACGACGTCGGGCTGACGCTGCATCGTGATCGGCGTGGCGCTCGCCAACGTCGTGGCGATCAAGGTCGTCGCCCGCGTGCGCACCGACGCCAGCCGCAAGCTGCATGACCGACAAGGGGCGGCTCCAGGGCACCTCGATGGGCGGCCTGCGGATGATGGAGACGCTCAAGGCGACCGGCGGCGAGAACGAGTTCTTCTCGCGCTGGGCGGGCTACCAGGCGAAGGCGCTGCGCGCCGAGCAGCAGCTGCGCCAGATCAGCGACATGGTCTCGGTGGTGCCGACGGTGGTCGGCACGCTGGTCACCGCGTCGGTGCTCCTCTTCGGCGGCCTCAAGGTGATGGACGGCGTGCTGACGGTGGGCCTGCTGGTCGCCTACCAGGCGCTGACCAGCGGTTTCGTCAAGCCGCTCAACTCGTTCGTCACCTTCGGGTCGACCGCTGCAGGAGCTCGAGGCGGACCTGAACCGGCTCGACGACGTGCTGCGCTATCCGCAGGATCCGCTGTACGCGCGAGACGCCAGGGCCCCCGCCGACGCCAGCCCGACGACCGGCGCCTCAAGCTGCAGGGCAGGATCGAGCTCCGCGGCGTCACCTTCGGCTACAGCCCGCTCGAGAAGCCGCTGATCGAGGACTTCGAGCTCGACGATCGAGCCCGGGCAAGCGGGTCGCCCTGGTCGGCGGCTCGGGCTCGGGCAAATCGACCGTCGCGAAGCTCGTCTCGGGTCTCTATCAGCCGTGGAAGGGCGAGATCCTCTTCGACGGCGTGCCGCGCGACCGCGATTCCGCGGCGCCTGCTGGCGAACTCGATCGGCATGGTCGATCAGGAGATCTTCCTCTTCGACGGCGTCCTGCGCGAGAACATCACGATGTGGGATTCGACGGTCCCCGCCGGCCGGCTCACCGAAGCCTGCCGCGACGCGGCGATCGCCGACGTGATCGAGACCCGCGAGGGCGGCTACAACGCGCGCGTCGACGAAGGCGGCGGCAACTTCTCCGGCGGCCAGCGCCAGCGGCTGGAGATCGCGCGCGCGATGGTGGGCAACCCGACCATGCTCATCCTCGACGAGGCGACCTCGGCGCTCGATCCGGCCACCGAGGCGGTGATCGACGACAGCCTGCGGCGCCGCGGCTGCACCGCCATCATCATCGCGCACCGGCTGTCGACGATCCGCGACTGCGACGAAATCATCGTCCTCGAGCGCGGCAAGATCGTGCAGCGCGGCACCCACGACGAGATGAAAGAGCTCGAAGGCCCCTATGCCGACCTCATCCAGACGCCACTGAGGTCAAGCTCCGGGTAACGGCCTCGCCGGTCGACGGTCTCGTCGGCCGGGAGATCGAGCTCGCCGCCGACGGCACCGAGCTCGTCGTCGGGCGGTCGCCGGACTGCTCGCTGCCGGTGGCCGATGCCGCGATGTCGCGCCGCCACGCGCGCATCGCCGTCCGCGAGGGCGGCGCCTTCGTCATCGACAACGGCAGCGCCAACGGCGTCTTCGTCGGCAGCGAGCGCGTCGCCGAGCGGCTGCTCGGCGACGGCGGCAGGTTCCGCCTCGGCGCGACCGAGTTCGAGGTCATCGTGGAGCGGCCGGCTCCGCCGGAGCCGGCACGCTGGCGCCGATGCCGCGGTGCTGCGCGGTCGACCGAGACGCTCGGTCGATCGCCGATCATCGCGCGAGATCATCGCCGCAGATCGAGAAGCCGAGCGGCTTCGAGGAGCGAGGGCGAAGTCGTGGTCGTGGCCGCCAACAAGCCCTTCGTGCTCTCCGACCCCGACGCCGTCTACCTGGTCGAATCCGGCCGGATCGAGATCTTCACGGTGACGCTCGAAGCAGGGGCAACCGGCGGGCGCCCGCACCGCATTTCGTCACCGTCGAGGCGGGCGGCGCTGTTCTTCGGCATGGACACCGACCGCTACGGCATGGGGTCGGGCTTCCTCGCCACCGGCAAGGCGGGCTCGGAGCTGCGCCGCTTCTCGGCCGCCCGCCTCATGCGCATGGCGGCCGAGCGCGACGCGCACCGCGAGCGGATCGCACCGCTGGTGGCGCGCTGGATCGAGGCGCTCTCCCGCCGGCTCATCGTCGATCTCGAGGTGCCGCGCTCCGGACTCGTCACGATCGAGGCCGGGAGGCCGTTCGAAGCCGCGTCCGGCAAGCGGGTGCCTCGCCGAGCGCAGGTCTGTCTGGGTCGAGATGCCGGCGGCGCAGTTCCTGTTCGACGGCATGTCGAGCGCTTCGTGGGAGCTCGAGGGCGTGCTGCTTCCCGTTCGCTCCGGCCTGCTGGATGGAGCTCCTCCGGCGGCGCCGACACCGTCACCGGCACGCCGCGCGACGCGCCGAAGGGATGGGCGATCCGCGCGCCTGGGCCGGGCTCGAGGCTTCCACCGCCTGCTCTGCGAGGGCGAGTTCCTCAACAAGCGGCTGTCGTTCGTCGACGAGTTCCAGCGCCTGCAGAAGCAAGGCCGAGGAGACCGAGCGGGCGCGCGAAGCGGCGCCTGGGCGGCGATCGGTTCGGTGCTCGGCGGCACCGGCGTCTGGAACGTCCCTCGTTCGGGGTCGACTCGGGTCCGATCTTGCCGCCATGCAGGCGATCGGGCGGTACACTGGGTGTCCCGGTCAAGCGCCACCCGGAGGGCAAGGAGACGAACGAGCTTCGACGACAGCGGCGTCGGTCGTCTCGCCTCGCGGCTGCGCCTGCGCCGGGTGGCGCTGGTCGACGACTGGTGGGACGGGCGACCAGGGCGCGATGCTGGCCAGCGGACGGAGACGAAGGCGCCGATCGCCCTGCTGCCGATGAGCCCGACGAAGCTACGTGAAGCATCGATCCGGTGACGGGCGAGCGGATGGCGGTCGACGACGAGCGTCGCAGCGCACTCGAGCCTCGTTCGCCTGACCACCTTCTACCCCGGCTTCCCGACGGGACCGCTCAGCGCGATGAGCTGATCAAGTTCGGCCTCCGCGGTCTCGGTCCGGATCCCGCTCGGTCGAGCTGATGGGCGCGCGCTCGGCATGCTGGGCACGGTGACGCCGCCACTCATCGGGCAAGGTCTTCGACACGCGATCCCGCAGGCCGAGCGGGGCCTGCTCTTCCAGTTCGCCGGCGGCCTCGTTCGCTGTGGCCCTCGCTCGGCCGCCTTCAAGATCACCCAGACGATCGCCACTGCTGCGCATCCAGGGCAAGATGGACTGGTCGGTCCAGGCGGCGGTCTGGGACCGGCTGATCGACCTGCCGATGGACCTTCTTCCGCAACTACTCGCGGGCGATCTCGCCGACCGCGCTTCGGGCGTCGACCAGATGCGGCAGATCGTGTCGGGCGCCGGCATCGCCGCGATGCTCGGCTCGATCTCCTCGCTGTTCAACGTCTTGCAGATGCGACCTACAGCTTCCAGCTCGCGCTGACGCGATCGGCCTCACGCTGCTCTACGTGGGTCATCTCCTGGGTCGTGAACTGGCTGCAGCTGCGCCACCAGCGGGTCGAGTTCTCGATGCGCGGCAAGCATCAGCGGACTCGATGCTGCAGCTGATCGGCGGCGTGCCGAAGCTGCGCGTCTGCGGCGCGGAAGAATCACGCCTTCAAGATCTGGGCGACGCGCCTTCTCCGAGCAGCGCCGCGTCGCCTTCAAGATCGGCAACATCCAGAACGTGCACGCAGGTCTTCAACGCCGGCTACCCGGTGCTGTCGACATGACGATCTTCTTCACGTCATGTTCAGCTGAAGCAGGGCGCGCTCGAGTCGCGGCGAGCCGTTCGAGATGACCACCGGCGACTTCCTCGCCTTCTCGGCGGCGTTCGGCATCTTCCCTCGGCGATGCAGGCGCTGGGCGACGCGTCGCTCTCGATGCTGCGCATCGTGCCGATCTGGGAGCGGCTGAAGCCGATCCTCACCACCGAGCCGGAGATCGACCCGTCGAAGTCCTACCCGGGCCACGCTCACGGGCGACATCGAGCTCTCGCACCTCTCGTTCCGCTACTCCGACGACTGGCCGTGGATCGTCAAGGACGTGTCGATCAAGATCAAGCCCGGGCGAGATCGTCGCCCTCGTCGGCGGCTCGGGCTCGCGGCAAGTCGACGCTGATGCGGCTGATGCTGGGCTTCGAGAAGCCGGAGAGTCGGCTCGGTCTACTACGACGGCCAGGACCTCGCGACGCTCGACCTGCGCATGGTGCGCTCAGCAGATCGGCGTCGTGCTGCAGGACTCCGCCTGCTGCCGGCCGACATCTACCGCAACATCGTCGGCTCCTCTCGCGCACGCTCGAGGAGGCCTGGAGGCGGCGCAGAAGGCGTCGATCGCCGACGACATCCGCGCCATGCCGATGCGGCATGCACACGGTGATCTCCGAGGGCGGCGGCGGCTTCTCGGGCGGCCAGAAGCAGCGGCTGATGATCGCCCGCGCCTCGTTCACAAGCCGCGCATCCTGTTCCTCGACGAGGCCACGAGGCGCTCGACAACAAGACGCAGGCGATCGTCACCGAGAGCATGAACCGGCTGGCGGCGACGCGCATCGTCATCGCCCACCGCCTGTCGACGATCGTCGACGCCGACGTCATCTGCTACCTCGAACCGGGCGAGCTCGTGGAGCAGGGCGGCTTCGACGAGCTGATGGCGAAGGACGGCATGTTCGCGGCGCTCGCCAAGCGGCAGCTCGCCTGACGTCGATGGCGGGCGTCGACGGCGAGCGCGAGCGGCGCTCCGGGATCCTGCGCGGGCTCGGCGCGCAAGGCGCCGTGCTCGAAGAGGTCCTCGACTACGCCGCCAACCCGTACCGGGAGATCGCGCTGCCGCCCGGCTTCCCGCCGCTCGCGGAGGAGGCGCAGGTCCCGTACTGGCGCCGCTACGCCGCCGAGGCGGGCGAGATCGGCGCGGCGGCCGCGCTCTCGCGACGCTTCCCGCAGCTCCGCTTTCCGGTGAGCTCCGGGATCTCTCAGGACGAGGCCTACCGGGCAGCCACCCGGCGCGGGGCGTTCGACGCCGGCCGGCCGGAGGTCGGGCTCGCGCTCGAGCGCCCGGAGGCGCTGGAGCTGGCGGTCCGGGACCTCGCGGCTGGTCCGGTGCCGGTGCTGGTCGCGCCCCACCGCGCCGACTTCGAGAGCCTGGTGCGCGCGCTCACCTCGCGCAACGAGCCGGTCGACGTTCCGGCGTCGATGGGCGCCTGCCTGATCAAGGGACTCGCCGACTGGGAGCGCGTGGCCGCGCACCGGAGCGCCTGGCGCGCGGCGCGCGGCGGCGCCGACGACGAGGCGGCCTGGGCCGCGGAAATGGCCGCGCTCGGACAGCGCAAGGAGCTCTGGCAGGACCGGCTGATCCTCGTCTCGACCGGGCCATACAGCGCCGTGCCCGCCGGCGAGGCCGGCTGCGAGGAGGCCGACTGGAGCGAACGGTCGGTCGCCATCCGCCTCGCCCACGAGGGCTTCCACTACCTCACGCTGCGCCTGGCCGGCCGGATCCGGAGCAACCTGCTCGACGAGCTGGTAGCCGACTTCGCGGGCCTCACGGCCGCCTTCGGAACCTACTCGGAGAGCCTGGCACGCCGTTTCCTGGGGGTCGATCTCCTGCCCGCGCTGCGCGCGGGCGGCAGGATCGAGGTCTACCGGGGCGACCCGCCGATCTCCGACGCGGCGCTCGGGGTGGTGGCGAGGCTCGCCGACCGCGCCACCCGCAACCTCGCGCGCATCGCGCCCGGCGCGGAGCCGCGCCGCTCGCCGGGCGACGTCGCGGCGCTGCTCGTCGCGCTGGCGCGGCTCGACCTCGAGACCTTCGCCGCTCCCGATTTCGAGCTGGCGCTCGCCCGCGAGCGCGCGCAGCTCGCCGGCGGGGCTGGAGGCGGCGCATGAGCGGAACGATCTTCGCGGGCGCCCTCGACCGCCCGACGCTCGCCGGCCTCGGGCGCCTGCTCGACCGGCTGGCCGCAGCGGCGGAGGCGGCGAGCGTCGCAGACGGTCCCCGGCGCAGGCTCCTGCTCGCCGCCGACGAGCTGGTCAGCAACGTCCTCAACCACCGCGAGGGGCGGGATCGTCCGCGCGTGAACCTCACGCTCGAGTCGGTCGCGGGGGGCGTGCGGCTGGAGATCGCAGGACGACGGGCCGCGCTTCGACCCCTTCGCGGTGGCCGATCCGGCGACCGACCTCGCCCTCGAGGAGCGCCCGATCGGCGGCCTCGGCCTGCTGCTGGTGCGGACGCTGGCCGCGGAGGGCCGCTACGAGCGGCGCGGCGAGCGCAACGTCGTGACGCTGGATTTCGCCGCGCCGCCCTGAGCGCCGCCCCTCACTCCGCCCGGAAGACGAAGCGGACGGTGCCGATCTGGACCCGGTCGCCGTTGGCGAGCGCCTTCTCCTTCACCCGTTCGCCGTTGACGTAGGTGCCGTTCTCCGAATTGAGGTCGCGCAGCACGTAGCCGGAGTCCGACTGCGCGATCTGCGCGTGGCGGCGGGAGACCGCGGGCTTGTTGAGCCGGATCTGGTTCTCCGGGGTGCGCCCGATGAACGTGAGCGGCTCGAGCGGGAACTCGGTGGCGCCGAGGTCGGTGTCGATCGCGATCAGCTTGCCCTTGGCGAGCACCACGGTCCGTCCGCCGGCCGCCGAGGGCGAGGTCTCGGCTCCGATCGGCGCCGGCGCGGGGGCCGCTGCCGGCCCCGCGTCGGGAGCCGCCTGCACGGTCGCAGCGGGCGCCGGTGCGGGGGACTCGGGGGGCAGGATCACGGTCCCGTCCGGCTCGCCGCCGGCTGCCGGCGCGGGCTTGACGGGCGGAGCGGCGGCAGGCGGCGGCTCGGGCGCCGGCGCCAGAGTCGGCAGCGGCGGCGGGGCCACGATCCCCGCGGCGGTCAGCCCGATCGGCGTCACCGGCTGCGGCGCGGTGATGCCCTGATCGGGGACCACGGGGACGACGGGGACGATGGGGACCACGGGAACCACGGGAACCGCGGGCGGAGCGGAGGAAGCGGACGGCGGCGGCGCCGGCAGGGTCAGCTCCTGCTCGGAGTCGACCGCGCCGAGGAACTGCTCGCGCACGGCCTCGATCTCCTCCAGGCTCGACTTCTGCTCGTCGATCTTGTCGTCGAGCTCGCCCGACTTCTTCTTGAACTCGTCGTCGGTGTACTCGCCCAGCTTGTGCCGGAAGTCGATCTCCTCGCGATCGAGCTTGGTCGCGGAATGGACGCCCTCGATCCGGTCGAGCAGCGCCTTCAGCTTGGCGTACTCCTGGCGAGCCCGGTCCTTGAGCGGCGCGGCCTTGCGCTCCAGCGCCGACTGGCGGGACTCGTAGTCGCGCCGCACCCGCCGGTAGACGACGTCGGAGACCTTGCCCTGGTCCTCCGCCATCTTGCCGAGGCGTTCGGCGATCGTCTCCTTCTCCTGCTTGATCTCCATCAGCTCGTCGATGACCGACGTATCGATCTGCTGCAGCTGCTCGAGCATGGCGACCGCTCCTTGAGCCGGGTGGTTGGCGCCTATTCTAGCGCGGGCAGATCGGCGGGCAGGGGGGTCCGCCGCCGGGTCCCGCGGCGGTCCGGCGGTGCCTCCCCGTCGGCCTCTCGGCACCGAGCCCTCAGTCCCCGCGCCGGCCCGAGTGAGGCTCCTCGGGGGGAAAGACCATCAGCGTCGCGGTGGCATGGGCGGCGAGCCTGCCGTCCCCCGTCAGCAGCCTTCCCTCGGCGAGCGCCGAGCGGCGGCCGAGGTGGATCACCGTGCCGACCGCCGACAGCTTCGGCGCATCGGAGTTCAACGACCGGATGTAGTTGACCTTGAGCTCGAGCGTGGCGCAGTTGACGCCGAACGGCAGCCGCGAGATCACCGCGCAGCCGGTGGCGGTGTCGAGGATGGCCGCCGCGATACCGCCGTGGACGACGCCGTTGATGTTGTCGTGGAATTCCTGGGGGGCGAAGCCGAACACCACGCGGCCCGGCGCGACCTCCTCGAGCGCGAAGCCGACCAGGAGCCCGACCGGCGGGGGAGGAATCTCCCCCGCCAGCCACGCCTCCAGCATCTCGAGGCCGGACCAGCGCCGCGCGACGACGGTCTCCCGGATGCGCGCCGGGTCGTGCCAGCGGACCCGTCGCTCGCGCGGCTCCTCGCTCACGGCTCCGGCTTCCAGGCCGGCAGCCGCCCCGGCGTCCAGGGCGCTCCGGCGAGCTCGAGCTCGCGCTCGAGCTGGACGAGGTCGCCCTCGTAGAGCTTCGCCAGAGCGGCGAGCTCCTGCTCGAACGCGGCGCCGGCGATCCGGTAGGCGTCGGCCTGCGTGGCGGTCGGCGCGGCCGTCGCGAACCAGCTGCCGTAGACCACGTTCTGCACGCGCTCGGAGATCGCCGGCGGTGTGTTCTCGTTGCGGCGGCGCAGGAAAGAGTCGCCGGAGAGCGCGATCGAGATCCGGTCGAGCTCGAGCTCGATCGCTCGCGCGCGGCGGTCGAGCGCCGGATCGACCGCCGGCGTCGACGCGATCGCCTTGCGCACCAGGCCGAGGCGCGTCTCGAGCTCGCCGACCAGCCGTTCGGCGCCGAGCACCGCGCGCTGCAGGCGCGCGACCCGGGACTGGAAGGCGAGCACGGCGTCGCGGTCCGCGGCCGCCAGCGTCGCGTGGCCGAGGGCCTCGACCTCGAAGGCCTGTGGCTCCCCGATCGGCGTGCGGGCCGCGTCGGTCACCAGCTCGAGGCGGACGGTGTAGCGACCGGGCGCGGCCAGCGGGCCGGTCGGCGGTGGCGTCCAGTCGTCGGGCGCGCTCTCGGTGCCGGCCGGATCGCTCGGCGGGAAGCGCAGGTCCCAGGCGACGCGGTGGATGCCGGCCTCGGCCGGTCCCTCGATGCGCCGCACGACCTCGCCCTCCGAATCGACGACCGTCGCCACCACCTTCGCTTTCTCCTCGCGAGTTTCCGCGCGCAGCTCCTCGAGCGACGGCAGCGTGAGCTCCTTGCCGGCCTCGATCGCCTCCTTCTCGGCCTTCTTGCGCGCGTCCTTCTTCGACGTCCAGCCCTCCTTCAGGTACCAGGTGAAGGTGGCGCCGAAGGGCGGGTTCTCGCCGGTGTAGTACGTCTCGCCGAGGAAGCCCTTGTCGCGGGCGCCGATCAGCGAGGTCGGCACGTAGAGCGAGGCCTTCGCCACCGGGAAGGCGAGGCTCGCCTGCTCGAGCGCGGCCTTCGACACGGCGCGCAGCGGCGAGATGTCGTCGAGGACGTAGAAGCCGCGGCCGAAGGTGCCGACCACGAGGTCGCTCTCCCGCTTCTGGATCGCGAGATCGCGCACCATGATCGTCGGCAGGCCGCCGGTCAGCTCGAGCCAGGAGCCGCCGCCGTCGACGGTCACCCACAGACCGAACTCGGTGCCCGCGAAGAGCAGACCGGGCGCGACCGGATCCTCGGCGAGCGTGTAGACCGTCCCCCGCTCGGGCAGGTCGGAGGCGATCGAGGTCCAGGAGCGGCCGCGGTCGACGCTCTTGAGAACGTAGGGCTTGAAGTCGCCCAGCTTGTGGTTGTCGAACGCCGCATAGACCACGCTCGCGTCGTGGCCCGAGGCCAGGAGGTCCGCGACGAAGGTCCGGTCGGGGACGCCCGGGAAGCGGTCGATCGCGCGCCAGTCGCCGCCGGCGTTCTCCGTGACCTGGATCAGTCCGTCGTCGGTGCCGGCGTAGAGGAGCCCGTCGACGCGCGGCGATTCGTCGAGCGCGACGATGTTGCCGTAGAGCGACGTCGACGAATGGAGCGCCACGGCGTCGGGTTTCTGGATCTTCCCGAACACCTTCAGGCGGCTGCGATCGATCTGGCGCGTGAGGTCGGGGGAGATCGCCTTCCAGCTGTCGCCGCGGTCGTCGCTCCGGAAGAGCTTGTTGGCGGCGAAATAGAGCCGGGTCGGCGAATGCGGGCTGAGCAGCAGCGGCGAGTCCCAGTTCCAGCGATACGGCGCTTCGCCGGCGGCCGGCTGCGGCTGGATGTCGACGTTCTCGCCGCTCTTGCGGTCGTAGCGCGTCAGCACGCCGTGCTGCGCCTCGGAGTAGACGATGTCGGGGTTGGTCGGGTCGACCTGGGAGAAGAAGCCGTCGCCGCCCTGGGTGATGAACCAGTCGGAGTTGGCGGGGCCCTGGTGGCGCAGCGTCCGGTTGGGCCCGCCGAGCGTGTTGTTGTCCTGGGTGCCGCCGTAGACGTGGTAGGTCGGCGAGCTCTCGTCGACCGCGACCCGGTAGAACTGGGTGATCGGCAGGTTCTCGAAGAAGCGCCAGGTGGCGCCCCGGTCGAAGCTCTCGTAAAGGCCGCCGTCGCCGCCGACGAGATAGTGGTCGGTGTCGCGCGGGTCGATCCAGATGACGTGGTCGTCGACGTGGCGCGACTTGTTGCCGAGCGTGCGCCAGGTCTTGCCACCGTCGTCGGTCACCTGCAGGTAGGTGTCCATCGCGTAGACGCGGTCGAGCTGCTTCGGATCGGCGAAGATCTCCTGGTAGTACTGGGGGCTGCCGGTGACGTAGGGGCCGCGCTTCTCCCAGCTCTCGCCGCGGTCGGCGGAGCGGAAGAAGCCGCCCTCGCCACGCTCGGCCTCGACGACCGCGTAGACGACGTCGGGATCGACCGGCGAGACCGCGAGCCCGATGCGTCCGAGGTCGGTCTTGGGCAGCCCCTGCTCGAGCTTGCGCCAGGTCGTGCCCGCGTCCGTGGACTTGTAGATCGCGGATTCCGGGCCGCCGTCGACCAGCGTCCAGACGTGGCGCCGGCGCTGGTAGGCGCTGGCGTAGAGGACGTCGGGGTCGCGCGGATCGAAGAGGACCTCGGAGACGCCCGTGTCGTCGCTGACGTGGAGGATCCGCTTCCAGGTCGCGCCGCGGTCGGTGGTCTTGTAGAGGCCGCGCTCGCCGCCGGCGTTCCACAGCGGCCCCTGCGCGGCGACGTAGACGACCTCCGGGTCGCGCGGGTCGACGAGGATCCTCCCGATGTGCTCCGACTTCTCGAGGCCGACCTTCTTGAAGCTCTTGCCGCCGTCGAGCGAGAGGTAGACGCCGTCGCCGTAACCGACCGAGCGCTGCGAGTTGTTCTCGCCGGTGCCGACCCAGAGCACGTTCGGGTTGCCGGGCTCGAGGGCGAGCGCGCCGATCGAAAAGGAGCCCTCGCCGTCGAAGATCGGCGTCCAGGTCGTGCCGGCGTTCTCGGTGCGCCAGACGCCGCCCGAGGCGGCGGCGACGAACCAGCGCTTGGCGTCGGTCGGGTCGACCGCGAGGTCGATCACGCGGCCGGAAGTCAGGGCGGGTCCGATCGACCGGAAGGTGAGCCCCGCGAGGGTCTCCGTCGAGAGCGGAGTCTTCGGTTTCTCCGGCGGCTTGCCCTCCTTCTTCGGCTCCTTCTTCGGCTCGGGCGTGGCGGCGGCGTGCGCCGCCGGCGCGGCGAGGACGAGAGCGAGGGTCGCGACGGTGACCAGGGCGAGGGGCGAGAGGGTTTTCCGCATGGAGGGCTCCGAGGGGAGATCGAAAGCGAAGTGGCGCAACGGTGGCCGGACGGCCACCCGCGCATCGTACCAGCGTCGGCCGCAGCGGAAGGGCTCGAAACGCTGGTCTCCGCCGGCCCCGGCAGAGGACCGGTTCGCGGCTCCGGAGCGGTCGAGCGGGCGCCCTCTACGTCGCGTGGTCGCGAAAGCCGGCGCGGACGCGGTCGAGGAGAGCGACCAACTCGCTCGCGGTCGCGCGCGGCAGGCCCTGGAAGCCGCTCCGGGTCGCACGGCGCACCGGCTCGTCGAGCCGCTCGAGCAGGGCGAGACCGTCGCCGGTGATCCAGCAGTGGACCTGGCGCCGGTCCTCCTTGCACCGCTCGCGGCGCACGAGACGCTTGGCCTCGAGGCGGTCGAGCAGCCGGGTGATGCCCGGCGCCTGCTCGATCATGCGGGTCGCGATCTCGAGCGTCGGCAGCGGTTCCGGGGCGGAGCCGCGCAGGATGCGCAGGACGTTGTACTGCTGGTGCGTAATGCCGTGCGGCTCGATCGCCTCGCCCAGCCGCCGGCGCACGACATCCGCCGTGCGCATGAGGTCGACCACGGCCTCGTCGGCGGGCGACGCGAAGGGTTTGCGCTGCTTGAGCTCGGCGCGCAGCGGGCTGTCGGCGTCCGTCATGCCTGGAAAAATACCTGTCGTTGATTGACTTGTCAACTATTGTCCTGGCTGCAGATCCACAGGACTCCTTCCGACTCCTCGACCGGGTACCGGCGCAGGGGCCGGTCCGGCATGTCGAGGCAGGCGCCGTCCGCATCGCGGTATCTCCAGCCGTGGCGCGGGCAGACCAGCAGGCCGTCGCGCGCGGCGACGGCCGAGAGGTCGGCGTTCTGGTGGCGGCAGGCGAGCTCGATCGCCAGGGTGCCGGAGTCGCCCGTGCGCCGGATCTCGAAGGGCCGGCCGGCCCGGCGCACGCGCCAGGGTCCGGGACCCTGGAAGTCGCTCGGCGGACCGAGCCGCAGGCGGAGCATGGCGTGGGGACGAGGGGTCGCCGCGTCCGGCGCTCGGCGTCAGTCCTCGCCGAAGCTCTCGCCGCGCGCGAGCAGGCCCTTCTCGCGGAGCCACTCCTCGTTCAGCTTGGACAGGTAGCGCTCGCCCGAATCGGGGAAGAGGGTGACCACGAACGCGTCGTCCGGCAGGCGGCGCGCCACCTCGCGCGCCGCGAAGGCGGCGGCGCCGCCCGAGGAACCGGTGAAGATCCCCTCGGTGCGCGCGAGCTCGTAGACGCTCCGGTAGGCGGTCTTGTCGTCGACCTCGATGACCTCGTCGATGTACTCCGGCCAGCAGGAGGGCGGGATGTAGCTCTGGCCGATGCCGTCGATCAGATAGAGGTGGAGCTCCTCGGCCGGCGGCAGGCGGCCATGCTTGTTGTAATACGTGTAGACGCTCCCCTCGGGGTCGACGCCGACCACCCGGATCGCCGGGTTCTTCTCCTTGAGGAACTTGGCGACGCCGCTGATGGTGCCGCCGGTGCCGATGCCCGCCACCCAGTGGGTGATCTTCCCCCCGCTCTGCTCCCAGATCTCCGGCCCGGTGTTCTGGTAGTGCGCCTCCGGGTTGGCCTGGTTGTAGTACTGGTAGGGGAGGAAGGCGCCCTCCTCGTCGCGGATCCGCTCGGCCACCTTGTAGTAGGAGCGCGGGTCGTCGGCATCGACGTCGACCGGGCAGACGATGACCTGGGCGCCGTGCGCCTCGAGCATCGCGATCTTCTCCTTCGAGATCTTGGTCGAGGCGGTGCAGATCAGCCGATAGCCCTTGAGGATCGCCGCGATGGCGAGGCCCAGGCCGGTGTTGCCGGAGGTCGGCTCGACGATCGTCATACCGGGCCGGAGACGCCCCTCGCGCTCGGCCGCCTCGATCATCGCGATGCCGATGCGGTCCTTCACGCTCGATCCGGGATTGAAGTACTCGACCTTGCCGGCGAGCAGCGCGCCTTCGGGGTGGTAGCGGCGCAGCTTGACGAGGGGCGTGTTGCCCAGGGTTTCCAGTACGTTCTCGCGCAGGTCCATGGATTTTCCGGGGAAGCGAGCCGGGCTCGCGGAGGACTCGGATGTCGCGCCGCGGCGGCCGCGACCGGGAGCCGGGATGATAGCGGGTCGCCCGCGATTCCCCAACCCGGCGGCCCGGGCGGGGAGCCGGGATCAGGCCGCGGCCAGGCGCAGCAGGAGTTGCACCGCGAAGAAGAGCATCAGCAGCCCGGTCGCGGCACGGGTGCCGATCTCCCAGGCCGGGGTCGCGAAACGCGCCCCGGCGCGCACCGCGCCGCACAGGCAGACCCCCCAGGCCGCCGCGGCGGTGACCACGGCGCAGGCGAGCAGCAGGGAGTTGCCGAAGGCGAGCGTCGCCCCGGCCTGGCGGCCGATCACCGCCAGCCAGAAGGCGATGTTCCAGGGGCTCGACAGCGCCATCGACAGACCCAGCAGGTAGCCGCCGCGGGAGGTCTCGAACCGGCGCCCGGCCTCCTCCTGCGGCTGGCCGGCGCGCAGATGGCGCCAGCCCTTCACCGCGCCGGAGAGGAAGGTCCAGGCGAGGTAGAGGAGCAGCGTCAGCGAGATCGCCGCGAGCGCCGGCCGGACGCCCGGCACGTCGGCGAGCGCGCCGGCGCCGAGCGCGACGCCGAGCGCCCAGAGGAAGTCCCCGGAACAGGCGCCGAGGCCGACCGAATAGGCGGGCCAGAACCCGCGCGCGAGGGCGCGGCGGATCATCTCGGCGTTGATCGGCCCGGGCGGCCAGGCAACCGACCAGCCGAGCAGAAGGCCCGAGGCCACGGTCGCGAGCGGATTCGCCTCGGCGGGGCTCATCGGGAGCGGAGTCTAGCCCGCCTCGGCACGGGGTCCACGAGTCCTCCGCCTAGGAGAGATCGGACTTCGAGAAGGCGATCGTGGGCAGGTTGGCGGAGCGGAAGATCTCCTCGGCGGAGAGGGCGCGGCCGCCATGGACGAAGTCGAGCCGCCAGGTCAGGTGTTGCTCGGCGACCATCCGCTCGAGCCGCTCGACCAGGCGGCCCGCCGGCGCGAGCCGATCGGCCGGGTCCTTGACCAGCAGCTCCGCGACCAGGCGCGCGAAGTCGGGGTCGACGTCCGGACCGAGGTCGGACGGTCCCGGCGAGGGGGCGCGGACGGTGGCCACCACGATTTCGCGGAAGCTCGCTCCGGGAAACGGGTACCGCCCGGTGACGGCGCGGAAGAGAACGACGCCCAGCGCGAAGAGGTCGCAGCGCTCGTCGTAGGGCTGACCGAGCAGCGCCTCCGGGGCCAGGAAGCCGGGCGTGCCGAAGACCTTGCCCGGCGCCTCCACCCGGCTGCTGACGAATTGCGCGAGCCCGAAGTCGGCGAGCTTGATCGAGCCGTCGTGGCCGAGCAGGACGTTGCCCGGCTTGATGTCGCGGTGGGCGAGGCGGCTCTCGTGCGCGGCGGCGAGGGCGCGCGCGATCGCGAGGCCGAGCGGCGCCGCCTCGCGCCAGGAGAGCTGGCCGCGGTTCTCCAGATAGCGGTCGAGGCCGACGCCGTGGACGTACTCCATCGCGACGAAGGCGAGCTCGCCCGACTCCTGCGCATCGTAGATCGCGACGACGTTGGGGTGGACGATCTGCGCGCCCGCCACCGCCTCGGCGAGCAGGCCGGCGGCGCCCGCGGTGGTGCCGGTCCCCGGCGCGAGGTGGATGGTCTTCAGCGCGACCGGACGCTGGAGGCGGGGATCCCAGCCGCGGAACACGGTGCCCATGCCGCCGGATCCGAGGATCTCGAGCACCTGGTAGCGACCGAGGAAGACCTCGTCGAGGGCCTCGCGGTCCCGGGCATGGCGCTCGAGCGCGGCCATCGCTCCGGCCAGCTCCTCGACCTCCGAGCCCGCGACGGGGCGGCGGGAGAGACCGACGAGCTGGCGCTGTCCGGCGAGCAGCGCGCGCACGGGCCGCACGAGCGACCGCCAGGCGAGCGCCGAGAGCCCGGCGACCAGCGCGACGGCGAGCCCGAGCGCGACACCGGTGCGCCGGAACATCCGGCGCAGCGCGGCCTCGGCGACCGCGGCCGGCTGCGTCGAGACGACGATCCAGCGTCCGCCCTCGGCGGCCGCCCAGGCCGCGACGATCTCCCGGCCGTCGGAGGTGACGAAAGGCCCGGCGCCCGAGAGGCGGCCGGAGAGCGCCGCCTCGCGGGCGGCGGCGGGCAGCGCCGCCGCTTCCGCCGCCGCGCCGGCGAGCGCCCGCCCTTCGCGGTCGAGCACCAGCAGCCGGGCCTGGTCGCCGAGCTCCTCGGGGGCGAGGGCGTGCTCGAGCGGCGCCGCCTCGGCGAGCAGGCAGAGCGAGCCCCCGGACGGCCGCGCGGTCCTCAGCAGCACCCAGCTCGCGGCCGCCTCGCGCGAGAGCTCGACCGGCGCGCCGCGGCTGGCGGCGAGCCGGAGGGAGAAGGCCTCGCCCGCGCCCTTGCGCTGGGCGCGCACGACCTCGCGGTCCTCGCCGTCGAGCAGCGCGACGCCCGCCACCCCGAGCTCGCTCCAGGCGCCGAGCGCCTCGCGCAGCGCCGCCTGCGCCTCCGGCGAAGTGGCGTCCGCGGCCAGGCGCGGGTCGGCGACCAGCGATTCGGCGAGCGCCCGCCGCGGGGCGAGAAAGGCGTCGATCGCCTCGGCCGCGGTGCGCGCGGCGACCGTATGGGTGCGCAGCAGCTGCTCGACGATCTCCTCGCGCGAGACGCGGGCGAGCTGGAACGTGGCGAGCGCCAGGGGCACCAGCCCGACCGCGGCCAGCGCGAGGCCGATGCGTCCGAGCAGCCCGGGCGCGCGGACCCGGAAAACCGGCCTGGAAGGCATGGAGCGGCATGGTAGCAAAGGGGGCGGCGACCGAAGCGCCGGCGCCGCGGGAACGGAGGAGCGGGGGCGTTCGCCGCGCAGGACGCAGGAATCAGCAGAAACCTGACAGGCGAAGGGCCGAAGGGTTGCTAAAGTGCCGCTTGTCGTTCGCTGCCGTCCGCTCCCGCGGGCGCCGTGGCGGGCGACGCTTCCCAGCTAGCCGGGATCTTGTGGGTGACGCCGGCAAGATCCCGGCCCTTTTTTTCTTCAGCCGGGAGCCAGGTGACCCAGGGCGGAGTCGCCCATTTCCACGTCGCGATCGGGGAAGTACTCGCGCCACCGGCGGCCGACGGTCGCCGCGGTCCGCGGATCGCAGAAGAGCTCGTCCGGATACCAGGGCTTCATCCGCGCGTCGATCAGGATCGGCCCTTCGCGCACGAGATGGTTGCGCACCACGCGCGTGGCGGCGGCGTGAAGGTCGGCGGCCGGTTCGAAGCGGGTGAAGGTCGTCCAGAGGAAGTTGGCGGAGCTCGCCACCGCGCGGGCCGGCGTCGTCGACCAGGACGAGCAGCGGCCAGCCGGCGAAGGCCGGATCCGCGGCGAGCCGCGCGGCGGCGCCGGGATCGGCCGCGTACCCGGGGCCGCCCAGGACGAGGCAGCCCGGGCAGAAGACGCGCGGATCGCGCGCGTCCGGTGGCGGTGGCGTCGCCGGCCGGAACTCGCGCGGGAGATCGCGGACCGGCTCCCCGAGGCCGAGCCAGATCCCCTTCGAGCCCCGGTTGACCTCGGGACCGGTGTAGTCGAGCGTGTCCATCGACAGGTTGGCGAAGACGAACAGGTCCGTCTCCGGCCGCGTCCGCTCGAGCACGTGCGCGAGCAGCGCGGGGAAGTCGCGCAGGTCGACGGCGCGCGTCGACCACGAAGAGGAACTTGGTCAGCGACAGCTGCCCCTCGCCCAGCACGCGGAACGCCGAGGCCATCGCTTCCCGCGCGTAGCGGTCGCGGACGGCGACCGCGGCGAGCGAGTGGTAGCCCGTCTCGCCGAAGGACCAGAGGTCGAGGACGCCGGGCATCACCAGGGGAAAGAGCGGAGCGAGCAGCTCCTGCAACAGGTCGCCCAGGAAGAAGTCCTCCTGGCGCGGCTTGCCGACCACGGTCGCGGGGAAGATCGCGTCGCGGCGGTGCGCGATCCACTCGACGTCGAGGACCGGGTAGTCGTGGGCGAGCGAGTAGTAGCCGTAGTGGTCGCCGAACGGGCCCTCGGAGCGCCGGACACCCGGCGCCACGCGGCCGATCAGGGCGAATTCCGCTTCGGCGACCAGCGGGTGCTCGGCCGGCCCGGGCGCGCGGCGCACCCGCTCGCCCAGGACCAGGGAGGCGAGCAGCAGCTCGGGCAGGTTCTCCGGCAGCGGCGCGATCGCGCCCAGGACGAGCGCCGGCGGGCCGCCGAGGAAGACGGTGACCGGCAGGGCCTGCCCGCGCGCCTCGGCGACATCGTAGTGGAAACCGCCTCCCTTGCCGATCTGCCAGTGCATGCCGGTCGTCGCCGGACCGTGGATCTGCATCCGGTACATGCCGAGGTTGCTGCCATGCCCGTCGGGGTGCTCGGTGTAGACGAGCGGCAGCGTCACGAAGGGCCCGCCGTCCTCCGGCCAGCAGGTGAGCGCGGGGAGCCGGTCGAGACGGACGTCGCGGGTCAGCCGCTCGGTGACGGGGCCGCGGCGGACCCTGCGCAGCCCGACGCGCAGCGCCTGGGCGGCGATGTCGCGGGCACCCCAGAGCTTGCCCGGGGTCGGCGGCAGGAGCGTCTGCGCGAGCTCGACCAGGCGACGGATGGTGCGGAACGGACGGGGACCGAACGCGAGCTCGGCGCGCCGCGCGGTGCCGAACAGATTGGTGACGAGCGGGAAGTCCGCGCCTTCGACGCGGGTGAAGAGCAGCGCGGGGCCGCCGGCGGCGATCACCCGGCGGTGGATCTCGGCGACCTCGAGCCGCGCGGAGACCGGCGCGTCGACCTCCACCAGGTCGCCGTCGCGGCGCAGCCGGTCGAGAAAGGTCCGCAGGTCGGGAAAGCGGGCGTCGTCCAGGAGGTCCTCCGGAGAGAGCCTATCAACGCCGCGGCGGCCGGCCGGCCCGCGGCGCGCTCCCGCGCGCTACGGCCGCGCGGGGAACGGTAGCGCGGCGCCGAGCTTGCGCTTCAGGCGGTCCTCGATCCAGTGCGGGTCCCACCACTCGGCCGGCCGCACCGGCAGCCCCTGGAGCAGGAAGCTGAAGTGGAGGTGGTCGCCGGCGGCGAGGCCGGTCGCGCCGCTCCGGCCGAGGACCGCGCCGCGCTGGACCCGGTCGCCCGGCGCCACCGCGATCGACGAGAGATGGGCGTAGAGGCTCATCAACCCGTAGCCGTGGTCGACCACCACCGTGTTGCCGTAGATGCCGAAGAAGCGGGCGAGGACCACCACGCCGCCATTGGCCGCCGGCACGTCGGCGCGCGCGACCGAGGCGAGGTCGAATCCGAGGTGGTCCTGGCGGTCGACCTCGCGGCCGCCGTAGAAGTAGGTGCGGCGGTCGGCGAAGGAGGACATCACCTGTCCCCCCGGCAGCGCGAGGAAGGGCGCGTTCCAGAGGAACGAAGGCGCCGTCTGCGCGGCGAGACCGTCGAGCTCGCGCGCGTTCGCCGCGCGCAGGTCGCGGTTGATCGCGAGGTAGTTCTCGAGCAATCCGCCGGCGTCGGGCAGGCCAGGTGTCTCGGCGCGGATCTCGCCGACCACCTTGACGAGGAAGGACTCGGTGAGCTGGATGTCGTCCGCGCGCGGCGGCCGGGGGAAGAACTGGTCGACGAAGCGGGCCGTGCGTTCGTTGCCGACCTCGTCGACGGCGACCAGCTCGACCTTGCCGGCGTCGCCGAGGTCGTAGGGCACGGCGAACAGCGCGAAGCGGTCGGTCGGCGCGCCGCCGGGCAGCGGCCAGCCCGGAAAGAAGCGCTCGCCGGCGCGCACGCCGTCACGCGCCGCGCTCGGGCCGACGCGGTAGACCACCGCCTCGCAGCCCCCCTGCGCGACGTAGGTCTGGGTCGAGACCACCTCGAGACGGGGGGGCGTGAGGAGCACCGGCAGCTCGACTTCGGCCACCGTGGCGGGCGCCGCGCGCAGCCAGGAACCGCCGCCGGTCGCGGTCACGCGGATCGTCGCCGGGCCCTCCACCAGCCGGGGCTCGCGCTGCTTGCCCACGGTGAGGCCGACCGTGCGGGCGCCGTCGCGAACGCCCCAGAGCTGCCAGGCCGCGAGCGTCCTGCCCGTCTCCTCGAAGAGGGTCGCGACGAGGTCGCCCTGCACCAGCTCGACGCGGACCGAAGAGACGCCGCGCGACGGCTCGCGGATTTCGATGGCGACCGGCGTCGCGCGGCCGATCGCGCGCAGCGCGGGACGGATCTCGATCGCCGGCTGCGGGCCGACGCGCAGCGCGGCGAGCGCGAGACCGGCCAGGAGGACGAGGAGCACGACGGCGAGGACGAGACGCTTCTTCATGTTGAGTCCTTCCCGAGCGGCGATGGCGCCGCGGGGCATGCAAGGATATCAACCGCGTGACGGGGATCCTGAATTCGCGGGCGCCGATCGTGGCGGGGCTGCTGGTCGGCGGCGCCAGCCGGCGCATGGGGCGCGCCAAGGCGCTGGTCGAGCTCGGCGGCCGCGCGCTCGGCGAGCGCGTCGCGGCGGCGGTCGCCGCGGTCGCCGCCGAGGTGGTCCTGCTCGGCGCAGGCGAGGTGCCGGCGTCGCTCGCCGGTCTGCCCCGGCTCGCCGATCGCGCCGGCGTCGGCGGACCGCTCGGCGCTGCCCTCGCGGCGCTCACGGCGCGGCCGGACCGGGCCTGGCTCCTGGTCGCCTGCGACCAGGGGCTCGCCACGCCGGCGGCGTGCCGCTGGCTCGCGGGCGAGCGCGCGGAGGGCCGGATCGCGATCCTGCCGCGGCGCTCACCCGCGGGTGTCGAGCCGCTGCTGGCGATCTACGAACCGGCGGCGCTGCCCGTGCTCGAGACGCTCTGCGCGCGCGGGGGCCGCTCTCTCCAGGCGCTCGCCACGCTGCCCGGAGTCGCGACGCCGACGCCGCCCGCCGGGCTCGCGAGCGCGTGGACGAGCATCGACGATCCGGAGACGCTCGCCGCGCTGGAGCGCAGCCTCGCGAGCGTGAAGGGCGCGACGCGGCCGGCGTGAACGCGTTCACAGACAACGGCGGCGCGCGGCGGGAGAGTAGCTGCACCCTCCTTAGTCTTTTCCCCCGCAACGCCGGGGCTGCCCAACACCCCGGCGTTGCCCCCTCTTTTCCCGCCGGGCGCGCGCGGTCGGAGCCGGACGATGAGCCGCGGCTTCCTGCTCTCGCCCCCGTTCGTGCGCATCTTCGCGCTCTCCCTCGCGGCGGGCGTCGCCGGCTTCCAGATCTTCCCGACGGCGCCGCTGCGGCTGGCCGAGCTCGGCGCGCCCGCGTCGGCCGCGGGCTCGTTCCTCGCCGCGCTCACCTTCTCGTCGGCCGTCGCCGCCGCCTGGACGGGCGCGCTCGGCGACCGGCTCGGGCGCCGGCGCGTGCTGACCGCCGCGGGAGCGCTGCTGGCGGTGCTCGGCGCCGCCGCGGCGCTGCCGATGCCCTGGACGCTGTTCGTCGCGCTGGCCGTGCCCTACGGCGCGATCTGGTCGGCGCTGCTCACCGCGGCGAGCGCCGAGGCGGCGCGCGTCGTGCCGGTCGAGCGCCGCGCCGAGGGCCTCGCGTACCACGGCCTCGCGATGACCACCGCGATCGCCGTCGCGCCCGCGCTCGGTTTCGCCCTGATGGCGCGCGACTGGCGCGCGCTCGCGGCGAGCCTGGTCCTCGGCAACGTCGCGGCGGCGCTGCTGGCGCGAGGCCTGCCGCCGGACAGCGCGCCGGCGCCGCGCGCGCTCGCCGGTCTCGCCGGCCGCGGCGCGGTCGAATGGCGGGTGCTCGGCCTCGCCTCGGTGCTCTTCGCCTGCGCCGTCGGCTACGGCGGCGCGACGAGCTTCGTCGCCCTCCTCTGCCGCGAGCGGGGCATCCGGCCCGAGGGGATCTGGTTCACCGGCTTCGCGATCGCCGTCTTCGCGCTGCGCCCGCTGACCGCGCCCTGGGTCGATCGCGTCGGACCGCGCCGGGCGTTGCCCTGGTGCATCGTGGCGATCGCCGTCGCGCTCGCCTGGCTCCCGCTCCAGCGCGGCGCGCCCGGCGTGGTGGCGGGCGCCCTCCTGATGGGCGCCGGCTTCAGCACGCTCCATCCGGCCTTCTCGACGCTGGTGCTCTCCCGGGTCGGCGCCGATCGGCGCGGCGCCGCCTTCGGCGCGATGCTGGCGGCGTTCGACATCGGCATCGGCGGCGGTTCGCTCGCCTTCGGGCCGGTGGTCGAACGATGGGGCTACGGCGCCGCCTTCGGCGGCTCCGCGCTGCTCGCCCTCTCGGCCTGGCCCCTGCTCCGCTTCGGCTTGCGGCGCTGGGAGCGGGCGGCTCAGTAGAGCTCGGGGAAGCGGGCGGGATCGCTCGCGCGCAGGAGCCCGTGCACGGCGACCACGACGTCCTCGCGCGACGGCTTCGAGAAGTAGTCGCCGTCGGAGCCGTAGGCGGGGCGGTGCTCGCGGGCGGTCAGCGTGACCGGCGGGGCGTCGAGCCACCAGAAGCCGCGCTGACGCTCGACGAGCCTGCTGGAGGATGAAGGCCGAGGCGCCGCCCGGCACGTCCTCGTCGAGCACGACCAGGCGGCCGGTCCGCTGGAGCGACGCCAGGATCGCGTCGTCGCGATCGAAGGGGAGCAGCGTCTGGACGTCGATGACCTCGAGCTCGATGCCGGCGCGCGCGAGCAGGTCGGCGGCGTCGAGCGCGATCCGGCAACAGGCGCCGTAGGTCGACGAGCGTGACGTCGCGGCCGGCGCGCAGCATCTCGGGCACGCCGAGCGGAACCCGGAAGTCGCCGATGTTGGCGGGCATCCGCTCCTTCGACGCGGTACCCGTTCAGCACCTCGATCACCATGCCGGGATCGTCGGCGGCGAGCAGCGTGTTGTAGAAGCCCGCGGCCTGCGTCATGTTGCGCGGGACGCAGATCCACATTCCGCGCAGCAGGTCGAGCAGCGCGCCCATCGGCGAGCCGGAGTGCCAGATCCCCTCCAGCCG
The DNA here is from genome assembly GCA_963803995.1 of uncultured Acidobacteriota bacterium. Lineage (GTDB taxonomy): Bacteria > Acidobacteriota > Thermoanaerobaculia > Multivoradales > JAGPDF01 > JACTMI01. The sequence goes on along the minus strand of CAWDOT010000011.1, from coordinate 335,218 downwards.
GTGGCCGCGCGTGCGGACGATGACCGGCGCCTTCTGGCCGCCACGCGTCCGGTAGCGCAGCGAGGCGAGGTCGTCGGAGAGAGTCTGCAGGGCGTAGAGGACGTAGTCGAGGTACTGGATCTCGGCGATCGGGCGCAGGCCGCGCAGCGCGAGGCCGATGGCCTGCCCCATGATCGTCGCCTCGCGGATCCCGGTGTCCGAGACGCGCAGCGCGCCGTACTTCGCCTGCAGGCCGGCGAAGGCCTGGTTGACGTCGCCGAGATGGCCGACGTCCTCGCCGAAGGCGACCAGGTTGGGCAGCCGCGCGAGCGCCGCGTCGAAGCAGGCGTGCAGCACTTCGAAGCCGTTGACGCTCGGCGAGTCCTCCCGCCAGTCGGCCGCCACCGGCGCCACGGCGAGCGCCGAGCCGGCGCCCTCCGCGTAGAGGTGCGGAGGAGTAGCGCTCGGCGGTTCTCGCGCTCGTTCGCGCGCATCCAGTCGAGGAGCGCAGCGCGCGCCGGACCGCGGTCGCCGGCGGTCGCGATCAGCACCTCGTGCGCCGCGGCCAGCACGTGCCGGCGCAGCATCGGGACGTGGCGGCCGAGCGCGGCGAGGATGGCGTCGATCTCGGCGCCGGCGCGGCCGGCTCCGGCGAGCGCCGAGGCGAGCGAGACGAAGCGGCGCTCCTCCTCGAGGATCGGCGCCTGGAAGGCGTCCCAGGCCCGGCGCTGCGCCGCGCGCGCGGCCTGCGCGGCCTCGGCTTCGATCGCCGCGAGCTCGGCCTCGCCGGCGATCCCCTCGGCGAGCAGCCACTGGCGCATCCGGCGCAGCCCGTCGTGCGCCTCTTCCCACGCCAGGCGCTCCTTCGACTTGTAGCGCTCGTGACTGCCCGAGGTCGAGTGGCCCTGCGGCTGCGTGAGGTCGGCGACATGGACGACCGCCGGCCGGTGATCGCGGCGCACCCGCTCCGCCGTCGCCAGGTAGGCGTCGACCAGGGCCGGGTAGTCCCAGCCCGCGACCCGCACGAGCTCGATGCCCTCGTCGGAGCCGGGCCGCCGGCGGAAGCCGTCGAGAATCTCGGAGAGGTCGGCCTTGGCGATCTGGAACTCGCTGGGCACCGAGATGCCGTAGCCGTCGTCCCAGATCGAGATCAGCACCGGCGCCCGCAGCACGCCGACCGCGTTCAGCGTCTCCCAGAAGTGCCCCTCCGCGCAGGAGGCGTTGCCGATGGTGCCGAAGGCGATCTCGTCGCCGCCGCGCGAAAAGCCGGTGAAGCCGGCAAGCTCGGGCAGCTCGCGGTAGAGCCGCGAGGCGAGGCCGAGCCCGACCAGGCGCGGCATCTGTCCGGCGGTCGGCGAGAGGTCGGCGATCGACTGCGGCGCGGCGGTCAGGTCGAGCCAGGCGCCGTCCGGGCCGCGCAGGCGCGACGCGAAGTGGGCGTTCATCTGGCGGCCGGCCGAGGCCGGCTCCCGGTCGGGGTCGGCGTCGGCGTAGAGCTGGGCGAAGAACTGGTCGAGATCGAGCGCGCCGACCGCCATCATGAAGGTCTGGTCGCGGTAGTAGCCGGAGCGGATATCGCCGGGGCGGAAGGCGCGCGCCATCGCGAGCTGCGCGACCTCCTTGCCGTCGCCGAAGATGCCGAACTTCGCCTTGCCGGTCAGCACCTCGCGCCGGCCGATCAGGCTGGCGTGACGGCTGCGCCAGCCGAGCGCGTAGTCGGAGAGCACGCTCTCCCGGGTCAGGCGCGCGGGAGTCGGGGGCGAGAAGGTGTCGGTCATCGGGCGTCGGGGCGCGGCGGGTCGATGCGCTGCCGCGGCGGCGCATTCTACGACATGGGACCCGGCGCGGCAGCCGGCGGTGGAGCGGAACTTCAGGGGGAAGACGAAGGGCGCGGACCCTCGCGGATCCGCGCCCCGGGGTTACGACGACCAGGCTGCTGTGCTCAGGGCGCGAGCGGGTTGCTCGGCCGTCCCGGCTGCGGCGCCGAGGTGAACGGCTGGCCCGCGTAGGTGTAGAAGCCCTGGAAGAACGGCGGGAAAGTGGTCTCGACGGCCGGGTAGTCCGGACCCGAGGGGCCGAGGAGCACGCTCTGGAAGTCGCACATCGAGTCGAGCTGGATCGCCGGCAGGCCGGCGCTGAACCGGCCTTCGGCCGAGTGGACCGCCGTCACCCAGGCCTGCGCGGCGACCGTCCGCAGGCCGTCGATGTTCCAGACCTGGTTGAGGTTCATGTAGGTCCAGCCCGACTCCGGCGAGACGTCGAGGTCCTCGATCGAGACGCGCTGCGCCTCGAGCGGGAAGAGGATGTCCTCCTCCGGGCAGGGCGAGATCGTGCAGGCCGACTCCGGGTTCTCCTGCTCGTCGAAGAAAACGACCTGGCGCTCGTTCAGCGGGAACCAGTTGGGGCCGTTGCTGCAGTTGAATCCGTTCTCGCCGAAGTCGCCATTGGTGCCGTCGCCCAGATAGACGTTGAACAGCGAGTCCCGCCAGACCAGGTAGTCGGTGCCGCCGGTGAAGGCCGCGTTCTGGTAGAAGCGCGCGGCGAAGGTCGAGGCCAGCGGTTCGCGGAAGTCGACCACCCGGCGGACGTTCGACTCGAAGATGACTCCGCAGCGGCCCCAGAACGTGGCGCCCGGGTTCCCGAAGCCGATGGCGTCCGGCGCGTCCGGCGCGCCGGCCAGCGCCGCGCGGACCGCGGCGGCGTTCTGGGCAGGGGTCCACGGGGCGCCGGGCTCCGGCACGATCCGGCCGAGCGCGAGCGCCTCGACGTGGACGAGGTTGTCGCCCTGCGCGAAGTCGTTCGCGTAGTCGACCATGTACCAGTCGCCCCACAGCACGTTCTCGTAGCCGCCGAGGAGGCCCAGGGTGCCCGGGGTGATCGTGAAATAGCCCTCGTCGCAGGGGCGCAGGAGGGTGCAGTCGTAGACGACGTCGACGGTCACGTAGCCGCGCGCGATGCCGTCGCCGTAGTCGTAGCCGCCGCAGCGGCCGCTGTAGATCGCCGAAGGACCGCCGGTCAGGATCGACTGCACGTGATCGATGTAGTCGGCGTCGAGGGCCGGGGTGGCGTAGGGCAGGAAGCTGGCACAGCTCGGATAGACGTCGATCGTGCCGGGGTTGCCGCTGCCGTAGTCGGAGAACGGTCCGGTCGGGCTGATCGCCTCCTGGTCGCCGGTGACCGGCAGGACGCCGTCGCGGACGATCAGACCCATGCCGATCGTCTGGACGTCGTAGCCGGTGAGGAAGACGTTGAAGTCGAGCGCCTCGACCGACAGGTCCGTCCAGACGATGACGTGGGTCAGGACCGCCTCCGCGGAGGCGTTGTTGATCGAGAAGAAGGTGTCGACGCCGTTCGGATCGGCGATGTCGACCTCGAAATAGGGCAGCAGCAGCGTGGCCGCCGGCGTCGCGTCGATGGTGCACAGGTCGGCGCGCACCGGCGCCGTGGTGGTGATCGCCGCCGCGGCGAGGATCGCTCCCAGGAATCTCATTCGCACGTCGTCATCCTCCTTTTCGGGATCTCCCGCTCCCCACCCGAGATCCATCGGATCCCGGCATGCCCGCGGCGCGGGACACGGCCCGACCGCACGGTCACCCAGGGGAGAAATTTGCGCCATTCTCATAATGCGGGGCGTCCTCGTCAAGGGACCCGGTCGCAGGCCCCCTGAAAAGCGAAAAGAGGCGTGGGCCGAAGCCCACGCCTCTTTCTCAACGCACTGCTGGCTTGCGGTTTACGGCTGCGCGTCGTAGCGCCAGCCGCGCTGCACGCCATCCGGGTTGGCACGGCGCGCCGGCGCGACGTCACCCGGATAGTAGTAGGAGCTGTTGAAATAGTTGTAGACCACGTCCTCGCCCGGATAGTCGGGGCCCGTGGGACCGATCACGATGCTGGCGTTGTCGCAGAAGCTGTCGAGCTGGATGGCCGGCAGGCCCGCGCTGAACCGGCCCTCGGCGCTGTGGACCGCGATCACCCAGTTACCGGCCGCCACGGCCTCGGCCACGACGCCAAAGGCGTCACCGCTCTGGTTGAGGTTGAAGTAGGCCCAGCCGGACTCCGGCGTCACGCTGAGGCCGCCGACCGAAACCCGCTGCGCCTCGATCGGGAAGAGGATCTCGTCCTCGGGGCAGGGGGAGATCGTGCACAGCGCCTCGGGGTTCTCGGCCTCGTCGAAGAAGACGGCCTGGCGCTGGGTCAGCGGGTACCAGATCGGGCCGCTGCTGCAGGACCAGCCGTCCGCCGGGACATAGAGCGAGTCGCGCCAGACCAGGAAGTCCGTGCCGCCCGTGAACGCGGCGTTCTGGTAGAAGCGGACGGCGAAGGTCGTCGCCAGCGGCTCGCGCATGTCGGGGAACGGCGTCCAGAAGACCGGCGTGCAGCGGTTGTAGAAGGTGCCGGAGATCAGGGTGTTCCAGTCGTCGCTGTTGTAGTCGCCCGCCTCGAGGTGGACCAGCGCGTCGCCCTGCGCGAAGTCGTTCGCGTAGTCGATCATGTACCAGTCGCCCCAGAGCACGTTGTCGAAGGCGCCGACGCCGCCGGGAATCGGAAGGCCCCCTTCGTCGACCCCGAGGTAGAAGTAGCCGACGTCGCAGGGCGTGAGCAGCGTGCAGTCGTAGACGGCGTCCGCCGTGACGTAGCCGCGGGCGATGTTGTCGCCGTGGTCGAAGCCGCCGCAGCGGCCGTTGTAGATCGACGACGGGCCGCCGGTGAGGATCGACTGGACGTGGTCGATGTAATCGCTGTCGAGCGCCGGGTTGGTGTAGGGCAGGATGCCCGTGCAGGCCGGGTAGGCGTTCGGATCGGAATCAGAGAACGGGCCGCGCGGCGAGACGCTGGTCGACTTGGCGGTGCGCGGCAGGATGCCGTCGCGGATCATCAGGCCCATGCCGATCGTCTGCACGTCGTAGCCGGTCAGGTAGACGTTGAAGTCGAGCGCCTCGACCGACATGTCCGTCCACACCACCACGTGGGTGAGCACGGCGGCGGACGACGCGTTGTTGATCGAGAAGAACGTGTCGACGCCGTCGGCGTTGTCGATGTCCACCTCGAAGTAGGGCAGCAGAAGAGTCGCCGCCGGCGTCGCATCGATCGTGCAGAGGTCCGCACGAGCGGGCGCCGCGGCGAAGAGCGCCGCTGTCGCGATGATGGCCACGAAGAGTCTCACTCTCATCAACACTCCCTCCCTCGTCAGTACTCGCGCCCAGCGTGATGGTCCGCCGTGTCTGGGCGGGCCCGCAGCACGACGATCGGCCGGGCCCGCTGGAGTCGCGAGGAATCTTTGGGAGGATTCTCCAGCGCGGCGGAGCCGGAGTCAAGGGGCGCGATTCAGCGCCGCATTCCGGCTGCGCCGCCGGGACGGGGGGCGGTCCCCCAGTCGAAGTCGAGGTCGCCGGTGCGGGCGAGGATCGCCTCCCACCAGTCGCGGCGGTCGACGTACCAGCGCACGGTGGCCGCGAGCCCCTCCTCGAAGGAAACCGCCGGGCGCCAGCCCAGGGTCCGCTCGAGCTTCGCGGGGTCGATGAGGTAGCGGCGGTCGTGGTTGGGGCGGTCCGGAACGTGCTCGATCCACTCCTCGGGGCGCTTGCCGAGCAGCTCGAGCACGGCGCGGACGATCTCGAGATTGGTCCGCTCGTTGCGCGCCGAAATGTCGAAGACGGGCAGCAGCTCGGGATGGGTGGCCGCCGCGTGCCCCGCCGGACGGAGCTCGGCGGCGAGGATGGCTCGGATCGCCTCGCAGTGGTCGGAAACGTGCAGCCAGTCGCGCATCTGGAGGCCGTCGCCGTAGACCGGCACCTTCCGTCCGCGCAGCACGTTGGTGATCATCAGCGGGATCAGCTTCTCTGGGAACTGGAACGGGCCGTAGTTGTTGGCGCAGTGCGTCATGGCGACGTCCATCTCGTGGTACGTCTGCATGTACGCGCGCACGAACTGATCGCCGGCTGCCTTGGCCGCGCTGTAGGGGGTCTTGGCGTTGAGCGGGCTGGCTTCCGTGAAGCAGTCGGCGCTGGCCGGCAGCTCGCCGTAGACCTCGATCGTCGAGACGTGGAGGTGGCGGCGGACCGGGCGCCGGCGCGAGACCTCGAGCAGCGTCTGCGCGCCGAGGGCGTTGGTCCGGGCGAAGGACGAGGGGTCGACGACCGCCCGGTCGTTGTGGCTCTCGGCCGCGAAATTGACCACGAACTCGGGCTGGAAGCGCTCGTAGATCCGGGACATCCCGGCGAAGTCGCAGATGTCGGCGACGACCAGGTCGATGCGCCCGCGCAGCGGCTCCAGGTTGGCCGGATTCGCGGCGAAGCTGAGGTTGTCGACCGCCACGACCGCCGCCTCGGGCTCGCGGTCCAGCAGGTGGTAAACGAAGTTGGAGCCGATGAAGCCGCAGGCCCCGGTGACGAGATAGGTCGCCATGCCCGAAGGCTACCATCGCCTTCGGAGGCCCTCGCCGCCGGTGGCGGGCGCCAGGCGCGGCTCTCGTCCCCGGTCAGGGAGTCCGGATTTCGCGGCCGGAGCCCACCCGCTTGGCGCACTCGAGCAGCGCGCGCGCGGCGGCGAGATGAGGGAGGAGCTGGAAGAGCGAGCCGCGGGTCAGCCGCAGCTTGCCGCCCATCAACGCCGTGCCGGCTTCCAGCCGCCCCTCCAGCAGGTCGAGCCAGACGGCGGCGGCGCCGTTCAGCGCGAAGCTGGCGGCGCCGAGGTCCTGGGGCAGTGCGGGGCGGACCGCCCGCGGGCTGCCGTGGAGCAGGTCGACGAAGAGGAGCCGTTCGGAGCGGAAGCCGAGCGCGGGGTCGGCCTCGAGGGTGAACAGCAACGACCCCTTCCAGCCCGCGGCGGCGCGGCGGTAGTCGTCGCTCTCCGTGAGCACGCGCTCGAGGGCCGCGGCCCAGGAATGAGAGAAGAGCTCGCTCATCGTGGTCGCGGCCCCCGGGCGCCGAGGGTCACTGCGCGGCGGCCTTCCTGGGCGCGATGCCCTTGCGCGACAGCTCGTCGTCGATGATCTTGGCGAGGTCGGCGTAGGGGACGGCGCCGTTGACGAAGCGGCCGTTGATGAAGATCGCCGGCGTGCCGGTGACTCCGGCCTTCTGGCCGTCGTTCAGGTCCGTGGTGACCTGCCCGGCGAACTTGCCGCCGTCGAGGCAGGCGTCGAACTTGGCCTGGTCGACGCCGAGCGAGCCCGCCTTGGCCTTGAGGTCGGCGATCTCGAGCTTCTTCTGGTCGGCGAACATCAGGTCGTGCATCTGCCAGAACTTGCCCTGCTCGCCGGCGCACAGCGAGGCCTCGGCGGCCTTCTGCGCCCGCGGGTGGATGTTGAGCGGGAACTGGCGAAAGACGACGCGGACCTGGTCGCCGTAGTTCTTGACCACCTCGTCGACCGAGGGCACCACGCGGCTGCAGAAGGGGCACTCGAAGTCCGAGAACTCGATCAGGGTGACCGGCGCGCCGGCGGGGCCCTTGGCGGGCGACCCGGCTTCGGCGACCTCGATGCGGGCGACGTCCATCAGGATGCGCGTCTGGTGCTTGGTGCGCAGCGAGGCGACGTACTGCTCGCGCACGCCCTGCGACTTCTGCTGGGTCAGGAAGCCCTTGATCTGCGGCGCGATCTGCTCGAGCGGGCGGTTGCCGATCCGGGCCTGGTTGGCCTGGTACCACTGCGCCACCTCGGCGTCGGACACCTCGCCCGCCTTGGCCGTGATCTCCTGCTGGACCAGCGCGTCCTTGCTGATGCCGAGCGCCGCGGCCTCGGCCTCGAACAGCTTCTCCTCGACCAGACGGTCGAGCGCCTGCTCGAGCAGCTGCTGGCGCTGGCGGTCGATCTGCGAGAGCTGCGGGGCGACGCTCGCCTCGAGGTCGGCCATGGTGACCTGCTTGCCGGCGACCTCGGCGACGACCGCGGCCTTCGGGTCGGCGGCCTTCGCGGGGGCGGCGCTCTTGTCGCCTGCGCACGCCGGCAGGACGAAGCCGACCAGGCCGAGGGCGCCCAGGGCGAGGAGCTTGCCCAGCGCGCTCGGGCCGGACGTGGAGTGGGTGTACGGGATCATCGGGTTCGATCTCCTCTCGGAACGGGGTCCGGAATGATTGCTGCGCCAGGTCGGCGTGCCGCGGCAGGGATGCAAGTCGAACGCCAACTCGCGGATTCTACTCGACGGCCGCTCGGATAGACTGACGCGGTCGCGTCCCGAGGGAAGCGACCCCCACCCCCAGGAGCTGTCATGCGCCCTTCGATCCTCGTTCTCTGTGCCCTCCTCGCCGCCCCCGGGCTGGCCGAGGAGTGCGTCAAAACGCGCTACGGCGCGGGAGTCACCCTCGCCGAATCGACGCCGATCGCGACCCTCGTCGAGCACCCGGCCGACTACGCCGGCAAGACCGTGCGCGTGGAGGGCACGGTCGCCGACGTCTGCGAGAAGGCGGGCTGCTGGCTCGAAGTGCGCGCCGGCGAAGGCGAGCAGACGCTGCGGGTCAAGGTGAAGGACGGCGAGATCGTCTTCCCGACCGCGGCGCGCGGTCGGCGGGCCACGGCGGAAGGGACGTTCGAGGCGAAGGAGCTCGACCGCGAGGCTTACGTGCGCTGGGCGAAGCACGTCGCGGAAGAGCAGGGGCGGCCGTTCGACGAGGCTTCGATCGTCGGCGCCGGCCCGTTCCCCTTCTACCAGGTCGCGGGCCGCGGCGCCGAGATCTGCCAGTAGCGCGCCGTCCGGCGCCACGAGCGCATATGCTCGGCGCGGATTGACCCCACGCGCCGAGCGACGGCTCTTCTTCCTTCTCGCGCTGGCCCTCTACGCGGCGGGCACCCACCCGCGCGTCTTCTCTGCGGGCAACGACGCCTCGCGCTGGGCCCAGGTCGAGTCGATCGTCGACCACGGGCGGACCTCGATCGAGCGGTCGCGGTTCCGCGGCACTGTCGACAAGGTGGTGGTCGGCGGGCGCGAGTACTCGAACAAGCCGCCCCTGCTCGGGCTCGCTGGAGCGGCGCTCTACGCGCCGCTGCGGGCGCTGACCGGCTGGCGGATCGCCGATCCGGCCACCGGAGGCAGGGTGATCTGGACGCTCACGCTGCTGCTGGTGGGCCTGCCCGCGGCGGCGGGCGTGGCGCTGCTCCACCGCGCGCTGGAGCGCGCCGCGGTGGGCAAGGGGACGCGCGCGCTGCTCTGCCTCGCGCTCGCCGCCGGCACCCTGGTCGCGAGCTTCGCGGTCACCCTCAACAACCACGTGCCGGCGGCCTGCTTCCTGCTCGCGGCGACGCTCGCGGCGTTCGACGGTCGCGCCGGAAAGAGCGGCGTGCTGTGCGGGCTCGCCGGCGCTCTCGACCTGCTGCCCGGGTTCGGTCTCGCCCCCTTCCTCGCCGGCGCCCTGGCGGGGGAGCGTGCCGGCCGCCCGGCGCGGCTCGGCCGCTTTGCCGCCGGCGTCGGCGCCGGCCTCGGACTGGTCGTGGCGGCCAACCTCGCGGCGCACGGCTCGGTGCTGCCCGCCAAGATGCTGCCGGGCGCGGTCGACCTCGCCGCCCTGGCGGGGCCGAGCGCGCTCGGCGTGGTGCTGCCCGAGAGCGCGGCCTATCCGCTCGAGATCCTGTTCGGTCCGCACGGCCTCTTCGCGGTCTCGCCCGTGCTGCTGGTCGGCGCCTGGGGGCTGGCGCGGGCGACCCGGCGGCCCGCTTTCGGGGCGCCCGCCGGCTGGCGCTGGCTGGCGGCCGGAGTCGTCGTCCAGTTCGTCGGCCACGCCCTGGTCGCCGGCTCCTACGGCGGCTGGTCCTACGGCTACCGCTATCTGATCCCGATCCAGCCGCTGCTGCTGCTCGCCGCCCCCGCCGCACTCGGGCTCCGCCCGGCGCGCGCGCTGTTCGCGGCGCTCTTGCCGGCTTCGCTGCTCTTCGCGGCGCTTGGCGCCTACCACCCCTGGCCGCCGGCCTGGGAGCAGGCGAGCAGCGCCGGATCGGCGGCGGCGATGGTAACGAACCCGATCGGAGCCAATGCGGCGGCGCTGGTGGCGGCGCGGCTACCGGACAGCGCGCTCGCCGAGGCGCTCGGCCGCCGCTTCGTCGATCCTGACCCGCAGCGTCGAAGCCGGTATTTCGCTCTCTTCTTCGGCACCAAGGGGGATCTCGAGACCCGCCGGAGGTTTCTGCCATGAAGGACCTGGTGAACCGCTTCCTGGTCGAGCCGGGCACGTCGTGGAGCTGGCGCGGCGAGCTGGTCGGTGGCACGACGACCTATCTCGCGATGGCCTACATCGTCGTGGTCAATCCCGCGATCCTCGCCTTCGCGGGGATACCGGAGGGCCCGAGCACGGTGGCGACGGCGCTCGCCGCCGCGCTCGGCACCCTGCTCATGGCCTTCATCGCCCGGCGCCCCTTCGCGGTCGCGCCCTACATGGGGGAGAACGCCTTCCTCGCCTTCGGCCTCGCCGCCCTCGGCATCACCTGGCAGCAGCGGCTGGGCGCGGTCTTCGTGGCCGGAGCGCTCTTCCTCCTGCTCACCCTCGCCGGCGTCCGGCGCTGGCTCGCGCGCGGGGTCTCGCCCAGCCTGAAGCACGCCTTCGCGGTCGCGATCGGTCTCTTCCTGGCCGAGCTCGGGCTCTACGAGACCGGCGTCTTCACCAGCTTCGCCACCGGCCTGCCCGCCGCGGCGCTGGCGGGGGAAGGGGGCCTGCTGCGCGCGCCGGACGTGCCGGTTCGCGTCGGCGACTGGTCGCAGCCCGGGACGCTGCTCGCGCTCTGCGGCATCGCGCTGACGCTCGCGCTGGTCGCCCGCGGAGTGCGCGGCGCGATCCTGCTCGGCATGCTGCCGATGGCCGCCGCGGGGCTCGCGCTCGGCCTCGCGCCGCTGCCCGCCGAATGGCTGGCGACGCCGTTCCGGGGCGATCTGTCGCTCGCGCCGATCGCGCTTCAGCTCGACGTCGCGGGCATCCTCGAGCCGCAGCACTGGCCGGTGCTCGGCACGCTCGCGCTGATGGGTTTCCTCGACACCCTGGGCACGCTGGTCGCCCTCGGCGCGGCGGCCGGGCTGCTCGACGAGCGCGGCGATCTGCCGCGGATCGAGCGCCCCATGGCGGTCGACGCGCTCGCCTCGATGGGCAGCGCGCTGCTCGGCACCTCGACTTCCGGCGCCTACATCGAGTCGGCGACGGGGCTGCGCGACGGCGCGCGCACCGGACTCGCGGCCGTCGTCACCGCGGCGCTGTTCGGAGCCACGCTCTTCTTCGCGCCGCTCGCGCGCACGCTGCAGGCGATGCCCTTCGTGTACGCGCCGGCGCTGGTGGCCGTCGGCGTGCTGATGCTGCGCTCGGCGCGCGACGTCGAGTTCGGCGATCTCGCCGAGGCGGTGCCGGCCTTCGCGACCGTCGCGCTCACGCTGTTCACGTACAACATCGCCAACGGCCTGGCGGCCGGCCTGCTCGCGGCGCCGCTGGCGCGGCTCGCCGCCGGCCGGGTGCGCGAGACGGGTCCGTCGAGCTGGCTGCTCGCCGCCGCCTGTCTCGCCTACTTCCTCTTCGGTCTGCGCCATTGACCGCTCCCGCGCGACTCGTCCATCTCGGCGACCGTTTCGCGGCGATCGCCAAGCCGGCGGGCCTGTCGCTCGCGACGCCGAGGCGCGCGCCGGGCGAGGCGGCCGAGCGGCTGGTGGCGGCGCTGCCGGGCGACGAGCAGGACGAGCTCGCCGGCCGCGAGCTGCACCTCGTCCACCGCCTCGACGTCTCGACCAGCGGCCTGGTGCTCGTCGCGCTCGACGCCGAGATGCATCGCGAGCTGGTGGGGGCTTTCGCGCGGCGGGCGGTCACCAAGCTCTACCTCGCTCTCGTCTGGGGCCGGCCACGGCCGCGCGCCGGGCGCTGGGAGGTGGCGCTGGCGCCCGATCGCGCCGACCGGCGCCGCATGCGCGCGGACCCGGAGGGGCGGCCGGCGGCGACCGAATGGTGGACCGTGGCCGCGGCCGCCCATGTCGCGCTGGTCGCGCTCTGGCCGCGCACCGGGCGGACCCACCAACTGCGCGTCCATCTTTCCGCAGCGGGCCACCCGGTGGTCGGCGACGATCTCTACGGCGGTCCCCGTCACCGCGGCGTGCGCGACCGCGCGCTCGCCGCCGCGCTCGACCCGGGCCGCTCGCTGCTCCACGCCTGGCGCCTCGAGGTTCCGGGGCTCGCGCCGAGCCGCTTCGAGGCGCCCGTACCGGCCGATTTCCTGGCCGCGCTGGCGGCCGCCGGCCTCCCCCTTGCGCCTGCCGCCGAGCTATGGCAATCTCCCGGCAACTTCAGCCCAGGTATGTCCAAGTAGCCGCCGTGTACCTCCCCTCCTCGTGAACTCCAGAGTTTCTGTCGTCCTTGGGCCTCGCCGTGGCCCGAAGGTCCGGCGCCGGCGTGCCGGCGTCGGAGCCCATCAACCCGCAGTTGCAAGGAGCAGTGCATGACCGAGCAGGGCACCGTCAAGTGGTTCAACAACGAGAAGGGGTATGGCTTCATCTCGCGTGAGGGCGGACCCGACGTGTTCGTCCATCACACCGCGATCCTCGCCGAGGGGTACCGCACCCTGAACGAGGGTGACCGGGTCTCCTTCGAGGTGGTCGAGGGCGCCAAGGGCCTGCAGGCGCGCAACGTCGTCCGCCTGTAAGCCTCCCCTTCGTCTCGATTCTTCTAGCCCCGCTCCCGGGCCTCCGGGGCGGGGCGTTTCTCTTTCCGGTTCAGTTTCCCGGGGCGAGGGCGGCCAAGGTCGCCTCCAGCGCGTCGCGGCGCCAGCCGCCGAGCGCGGCCGCGGGCGGTGTGCCCGCCTCCCAGGCATCGAGCACCCGGTCGCGCGCACGCCGCGGCAGCAGAAGCTCCGCGGGCAGCCCGAGCTCGGCGGCCCGACGCACCGCCGCGTCGGCGAGCGTCCGCTCGGCGGCGCGGCGCGCGCGGCTCGCGGGCGCCGCGACGGGAACCTCCGCGCCCCCCTCCGCCTCGGAAAGTGCCGCGGCGAGCGCGTCGGCCCAGTCGGTCGCGAGATGGGCGTGGCGCCGGGCGTCGTAGCCGGGCAGCTTGGGCAGGTCCTCCGGCGCGAGAGCCGTGCGCCGGGCGAGCGCGAGCAGGGTCTCGTCGCGCAGCAGGAAGGGGCGGGCCAGGTCGCGCGCCAGGGCTTCGCGCTCGCGCCAGGCGGCGAGGGCGCGCGCGACCCGCCGGGCGGGCGAGGGCAGGCGGTCGATTCCGCGCAGCCGGCGCCAGGCCTCCACGGGATCGGCCGGCTCGCCGTTGGCGACGACCGCCGCGGAGTCCTCCAGAGCCCATTCGAGCCGGCCGAGCTCCACGAGCCGGCGGCGCAGCTCGGCCGCGACAGCCGGCAGATAGAAGACGTCCTCGGCGGCGTAGCGGAGCTGCTCCGGTGTGAGAGGCCGCCGCAGCCAGTCGGTGCGCGTCTCGTGCTTGGCGAGGGCGACGCCGAGCAGGCCCTCGACCAGCGCGGCGTAGGAGAGCGAGGGCCCCAGCCCGCAGAGGGCCGCGGCGCACTGGGTGTCGAACAGCGGCCGCAGCGTGCCGCCGCTGGCGCGCGCGAGGACGGGACCGTCCTGGCCGGCGGCGTGGAGCACTTTGCCGAGCCCCGGGTCGGCGAGCAGCGCGCCGAGCGGGGCGAGGTCGCGGATCGCCACCGGGTCGACCAGAGCCGCCTCGCCGCCGGCGGCGACCTGGATCAGGCCCAGACGGGGGAAATAGGTCCGTTCGAAGACGAACTCGGTGTCGAGCGCGAGCTCGCCGGCGCGGCGCCAGCGCGCGCAGGCCTCGGCGAGCGCGTCGCCGCGGTCGATCCAGAGCGCCGCCGGAGCATCGCTCACCCGGCCGCGCTCCGACGCACCACGACCAGCGTCAGGTCGTCCTCGGCGGCGCGTCCGCCGCGGTGGCGGTCGATCTCCGCGATCAGCTCGTCGAGCAGCGCGCGCGCGGCGGCGCCGCCGGCCGCGCAGCGCGCGAGCGCCGCCGCGAGCCGCGCCTCGCCGAACGGCTCGTCGCGCCGGTCGCACGCCTCGAGGGCGCCGTCGGAGACCAGCAGCCAGACGTCACCGGGCGCGAGCGGCGCCTCGGTCGAAGCGAAGCAGGTCGGCAGCCGGGTGCCGAGCGGCGGGCAGCTCCCGGCGAGCGGCGTCACCGCGCCCGCGGCGGCGTCCCAGCGCAGAGCCGCCGGGTGGCCGGCGGAGATCCAGCGCGTCACTCCGTCGGCGCGATCGAAGGCGGCCACGCCGAGGGTCATCAGCAGGCGCTCCGGGCCGGCGTCGCGCACCAGCGCGTTGAGACGCTCGAGCACGCGCTCGGGCCGGTCGAGCTCGCCCTGCAGCAGGTGGAGTCCGGCGCGCACGCCGGCGAGCACGAGACCCGAGGCGACGCCGTGGCCCGCGACGTCGCCCACCGCGACCACCACCCGCCCGGCGCCGAGGTCGAAGTAGTCGTAGTAGTCGCCGCCCACCTCGGTCGCCGGCTGGCAGACGGCGGCGATCTCGAGCCAGTCGAGCTCGGGCAGCGAGCGCGGCAGCATCGAGAGCTGGATGGCGCGCGCCCCTTCGAGCTCCTCGCGCATGCGCGCGCGCTCCCGCTCGGCGCGGTGGACGCGCGCCCAGCCTTCGAGCAGCCCGGCGCGCTGGCGGCGGCGGATCGAGAGCGCGACGGCGGCGGCGAGCGCGTTGATCGCGCCGCCGGCGGCGATCGCCCCGGCGATCGGGATGCCGTCCTGTTCGACCGCTTCGGGCCCCGCGACGCGCACGCCGAGCACCGCGAGCGCGGCCAGCACCAGGACGCCGACCTCGACCGGGCGCAGGCGCAGCGTGAGGAGGGCGGCCGGAAGCAGGCCGCAGACGAGGCCCATGGCTACGCCTTCCTCTCCCGCGAGCGCGGTCCAGAGCACGAACTCCGCGGCGAGCAACGCGAGCAGCAGCGTCGAGGCGTTGCGCCGGAAAGCGTCGCGCCGGCGCAGCGGGAGGAGCGCGAAGAGCGCGACCAGGTTGACCGCGCCCGCGATGGCGCGCAGCGCCGGGCCGTCGGAGAGGCCGCTCGCGAAGCCGCCCACCGAGATGAAGAGGAAGGCGAACCAGAGCCAGCGGGCGGCGCGCAGGTTGACGGCTTCGAAATGGCGGCGCTCGGCCTCCTCGGCGGAGAGCGTGGCCAGCTGGTCGAGGTCGGGCACCCGCACGAGCGGAGTCTATCCGGGGCGCCGTGCCAGAATCGCGGCATGAGCGAGAGTCCCGCCCGCGCGCGCGTCCTGTCGAGCCGCTCCGTCCACGCCGGCCGCGTCGTCCAGCTCCGGGTGGAGGAGATCGAGCTGCCGTCGGGCCGGCGCTCGACGCTCGAGCTGGTCCACCATCCCGGCGCCACCGCCATCGTGCCGCTCGACGGCGAGGGCAACGTCCTGATGGTGCGCCAGTACCGCCACGCCACCGGCGGCCATTGGCTGCTCGAGGTGCCGGCGGGCAAGCTCGACCCGGGCGAAACGCCGGAGGTCTGCGCGGCGCGCGAATGCGAGGAGGAAACCGGGTTCCGCCCGGGCGAGCTCGCGCCGCTCGGCTGGATCTGGACCACGCCGGGCTTCACCGACGAGCGGATCTGGCTCTTCCTGGCGCGCGGCCTCGCGCCGGGCCGTCAGGACCTGCAGGACGACGAGGCGCTCGCGGTCGAACGGATCCCCTTCGCCGACGCCGTCGCGCGCGCGCTCGACGGCGGGATCGACGACGCCAAGTCGATCGCCGCGCTGCTGCGCGCCGCGCTCTACTGCGGGCTGCTCGGCGGCGGCTGAGACTGCGCGTCCGCCGGATCGAAGGCGAGCCGCGTCCCCGCCGGCAGCTTGTGCAGGCCGGTGAGCAGGATCGGACGCGCGCCCTTCCAGCGCACCTCGAACTCGAACTCGACGCGGTCGCCGGCGGCGAAGCCGTCGAGCGCGACCTGCGGGGCGGCGAGGAAAGGCATCGTCATCGAATCCATACCGACCTCGTTGCCCTTCTCGTCCCTGAACCCGGGGATCGCTTCGTGGTGGATGCCGACCTCGCGCGAGTCTCCGGCGGGCAGGCGCACGATCTCGCCGCGCACGCGATAGGTCGCGTCGGGCGGGGCGGCGGCATCCGGCGCGCCGGCGCGGCAGGCGAGGAGGCCGAAGAGGAGGCAGACGGCTGCGAAGGGGAGGGTGGCCCGGTTCATGCCGGAAGCCTACCGCGCGGCGGCCGGGTCAGGCCTGGTCGTCGGCCGCGCCCGCGGCGCCGAAGAGCAGCTCGAGCAGCGGCCGGTCGCCGGCGTGCGCGAACAGATAGACGTGGTCGCCGGGCAGGAGCTCGGTCGAGCCGCGCGGCGGGATGAGGCGCGGGCCGCGCACCACCAGCAGCGCGGCCGCGCCGTCCGGAAACGGGATGTCGCGGATCCGCACTCCCGCGACCGCGAGTGCCGGCGAGATGAAGAAGGAGACGATCTCGCCGTCGAGCTCCTCGGTCGACACCATCTCGAGCACGGCGCGCGGCACCGGCGCCGGGGCCTCCTCGAGACGCGCCCGGCGTGCCGCCCAACCCAGCGTGGCGCCGGGCAGGACGGCGCCGACCAGGACAATGAAGAAGACGCCGTGGAAGACCTCGCGCCCCCCCTCGATGCCGGCGAGGACGGGGAAGATCGCGAGCACGATCGGCACCGCGCCGCGCAGGCCCGCCCAGCCGACGAAGAGCGACTCGCGCAGCCGGAAGCGGAAGGGCGCCAGGCAGAGCGCCACCGCCAGCGGGCGGGCGACGAAAGTGACGGCGAGGGCCACGCCGACGCCCCAGCCGAGCGCGGGCTTCGCGTCGGCCGGCGTGACCAGCAGGCCGAGCACGAGAAACATGCCGACCTGGGAGAGCCAGGCGGCGGAGTCGTGGAAGCGCACCAGGCTCGCGCGATAGGGCAGCCGCTCCGAACCGAGGATGAGGCCGGCGAGGTAGACCGAGAGCAGGCCGCTGCCGCCGAGCACGGTGGGCAGGCCGAAACCGATCAGAGCGGTCGCCACCGTGAGGACGGGGTAGAGCCCGGTGGTCGCCGAGCGGAAGCGCCGCAGCACCCAGGCCGCGGCGCGGCCGATCGCGATGCCGGCGATGCCGCCGATCAGGAACTGCAGCCCGAGATCCGCGGCGAAGGCGCCGAGGCCGCTCGTCTCGCCCGCCAGCCAGTGGGTGATGCCGATCGTCAGCAGCACCGCCATCGGGTCGTTCAGACCCGACTCGACCTCGATCGTGGTGGCGACGCGATCGCGCAGCTGGAGGCGGGCGCCGCGCAGCTGGGCGAAGACCGCGGCGGCGTCGGTCGAGGAGACGATGGCGCCGACCAGCACCGCTTCCGACCAGGGCAGGCCGAAGGCCCGTGCGGCGAGCGCGGTCAGGCCGGCGACCAGCGCGACGCCGACCGTCGCCAGGGTCGCCGCCGGCGCGAGGACGCGGCGCACGGCCGCGACCGAGGTGTTGAGGCCGCCGTCGAAGAGGATCAGCACCAGCGCCACCGTGCCGAACCGGAAACTGGCGGCGAAATCGTCGAACGCGATCCCGCCCGGGCCGTTCTCGCCGGCGACCACGCCGAGCGCGAGGAAGATGAGGTAGAAGGGGAGTCCGAAGCGCCGGGAGAGCCTGCTCGAGAGCGCGCCCGCGCCCACCAGCAGGCCGACCGTCACCAGCAGCCAGCCGGTCGAGAGCGGTTCGGCGGTAGGCACGCCGAAATGGTACCGGAAGCGGCCGGAGTCCGGAGCGGCGCGCCGGCCGCGCGCGCTCAGCGCACGAAGAGCGTCGCCAGGCCGAGCAGCAGACCCATGCTGGCGACGTCGGTCGCGGTGGTCAGGAAGATGCTCGAGGCGGTGGCCGGATCGGCGCCCAGCCGCTTGAGGGTGAGCGGCACCAGCGCGCCGGAGATGCCGGAGAGGACGCAGGAGCCCGTCATCGCGAGCCAGACCACGACGCCGAGCGTCCAGGCTTCCGGATTCCCCTGCATCGAAGCGACGACCACCATCCCGGCCCCGGCGACCACGCCGACCAGGGCGCCGTTGAGCAGGCCGAGCAGGGCCTCCTTGGCGAACAGGAGCCGGCTCCTGCCGGGCGCGAGCTCGCCGAGCGTCATGCCGCGGAGCGTGACGGCGAGCGCCTGGCAGCCGGTGTTGCCCGACTGGCCGGCGAGCACCGGCAGGAACATCGCGAGCACGACGATGCGGTCGATGGTCTCCTGGAAGAATCCCACCACCGCGGCGGCCACGAACGCGGTCAGCAGGTTGAGCTGGAGCCAGGGGTGCCGGAACTTCAGACTGCGGGGCCAGCGCGTGGCGAGGCGCTCCTCGCGGTCGACGCCGACCTGGCGGCCGGCCTGGGCGCTGATCTCGAAAGCTTCCTCTTCGTACAGCGTGCGCCCGCGCACCATACCGATCAGTCGGCCCGCGGCATCGACGACCGGATAGGCGGGGACGTGGAGCGTCATCGCCTCTCGCGCCGCGTCGAGCACGGTCATGTCCGGGCGGAGCGCGAAGGGCTCGCGCACCATGAGCGATTCGACGGTGTCCTCCGCCTTCGCGAAGAGCAGCTCGCGGAACGCGAACACGCCGCGCAGCCGCCCTTCGGCGTCGGTGACGAAGCCGTAGACGATGTGCGCGCGCCGGGTCAGCTCGCGCAGCCGTTCCACCGCCTCGCCGACCGTGGTCTCGGGGCGGAAGACCGCCAGAGGGCGGTCCATGAGCCGGCCGATCGTCCCGGCAGGGTACTCGTGGTCGACGCGCCACTGTTCCCCGCGGCCGTGCGGCGCGGCGGCGATCAGCCGCTCGCGCCGGTCGGCGGGCAGCTCCCAGAGGATCTCGATCGCGCTCGCCGGCACCATCAGGGTCAGGGCCGCCCCGGCGACCTCGTCCTCCTGGCCGCGCACGACCCGCGCGCCCTCGTCGGGCGGCAGATAGGAGAGGCGGGTGGCGAGCGCCCTCGCCTCGCGTTCGTCGGCAAGGTGGGCTCCGGTCGTCTGCGGCCGATTCGGGTCCGTCATGGAGTCTCCCTTCTGCGCTTCCGGGTTCGGGACGCGGAGACTACAGGAAGCCCGGGCGGCGGCGCCGCCGCTGCTAGACTCGCCGCCGCCCATGGGACAGCCCTTCCTGGTCTGCGGCTTCGGCATCGTCGGTTATCGCGTCGTCGAGCTCCTCCACCGTCTCGGCGAGAGGGTCGTGGTGGTCACCGAATCGGCGCGCGAAGAGTGGCGCGAGAGCGCACGGCGCGCCGGCATAGAGCTGCATCTCGGCGACGCGCGCGAGACGGCCCTGCTCGAGCGCGCCGGATTGCTCGAGGCGCGCGCGGTCATCGCGGCGACCGACCGCGACCTGGTCAACCTCGAGATCGCGCTCGACGCCAAGCGGATCCGGCCCAGCCTGCCGGTCGTCCTGCGCCTGTTCGACCAGAACCTGGCCCGCCGGCTCGAGAGCTCGTTCGACGTCCGCCGGGCGCTCGGCATGTCGACGCTCGCGGCGCCGGCGTTCGCGGCCGCGGCGCTCGGCGAGCGGGTGGTGGCGAGTATCGTCGCCGGCGGCGAGCGGCTGGTGGTCGGGCGGGTCGGGGAGGAGAGCGCGCGCGAGCTCGCGCTCGACGACCCGGCGGCGGCGGCCCGGCAGGGCTTCGCCGTGCTCGAGGGGCCGCGCCAGCGCGAGGGTCTGTGGACGGTCGTCGCGCGCCGCGACGACTGGAAACGCGTGGCCGAGCAGGCGCCCGCGAACGCCGGCCCCGCCGCGCGCCCCCGCCGGAAGCGCCGGGCGGCGGCGCGCCTGCTCGAGATCTGGCGCGGCTCCTCGCCGGTGGTCCGCGGCCTGCTGACGGCGATCCTCGCGCTGATCGGAGTCAGCGTGCTGGTGTTCGAATGGGGCATGGGGCTCTCCGGCGTCGACGCCCTCTACTTCGTCGTCACGACGATCACCACCACGGGCTACGGCGACATCTCGCCGCGCGACCATGCGAGCTGGCTCAAGCTCTACGCCAGCCTGTTGATGCTGCTCGGCTCGGCGACGGTGGCGACCGTCTACTCGCTGATCACGGACTTCCTGGTGACCCAGCGCTTCCGCCAACTGCTCGGCCGGCGCGAAGTTCCGGACGAGGGGCACGTCATCGTGGCCGGGCTCGGCAACGTCGGTCTGCGCGTGGTCGAGGAGCTGGTGACCTCGGGCGTGCCGGCGGTGGCGATCGAGCGCAATCCGGAAGCGCCGTTCCTCGCCTCGGTCGAGGGCCTGGCCGCGACCGTGACCGGCGACGCGCGCCTGCCCGAGACGTTGACCCGCGCCGGCGTGGCCGGCGCGCGGGCGGTCGTCGCGGTGTCGAGCGACGACGCGGCCAACCTCTCGATCGGATTGATCGCGCGCCAGCTCAATCCGGCGGCGCGCACGGTCGTCCGCCTGTTCGACGCGGACTTCGCGCGCAAAGTGGAGTCGGCCCTCTCGGTCGACGTCGCGATCGGCGCCTCGCGCATCGCGGCGCCGACCTTCGTCGCCTCGGCGATGGAGCCCGACGTGGTCAAGGCCTTCCTGCTCGCCGATCGCTTCTGCGCGCTGGCCGAGCGGAGCGCGCCGGAGGAGTGGGAAGGGTTGACCGTCGCCGAGCTCGAGCGCGAGGGGCTGCTGGTGCTCTGGCGCGATCCGGGCGGCCCCGACTCGCGCCCCGGGCGCGCGGACGACCGGCGCGTCGCGCGCCGCGAACGGCTGCTGGTCGCGCGCTTCCGCCCGCTGCTGCGCGAGGGACTGCGCGACCTGTCGTCGACCCAGTACCGTTCCTGACGCTTTGTTACACTGACCCGGTGACCGAGGAGCGGCGCTGGGGGAAGCGGTCGCGGACCGCCGACGACCGCCGTTTTCTCGAAGGCCCGGCCTGGCGGCTGGTCGAGTTGCGCCGGCTGCTGCGGATCGTCGTCGAGTTCCTGCGCGGCTTCCGGCGACTGCACTTCGTCGGCCCCTGCGTCACCGTTTTCGGCTCGGCACGCTTCCATCCCGGCGACCCCTATTACGAGCTGGCGCGCGAAATGGGGCGGCGGCTCGCCGCCGCCGGTTTCACCGTCATGACCGGCGGCGGGCCCGGCGTCATGGAAGCGGCGAACCGGGGGGCGCGCGAGGCGGGCGGCAACTCGGTCGGCTGCAACATCGAGCTGCCGCACGAACAGGCGCCCAATCCCTACCTCGACTTCTTCCTCGAGTTCCGCTACTTCTTCGTGCGCAAGGTCATGCTGGTCAAGTACTCGTTCGGCTTCGTCGTGCTGCCCGGCGGGTTCGGCACCATGGACGAGATCTTCGAGACCGCGACGCTCCTGCAGACCGGGAAGATCGCCACCTTTCCGCTGGTGCTGATGGGACGCGAGTACTGGCAACCGCTCGTCGATCTCGTTCAGGGCACCATGATGCCGCGCGGCACGGTTTCGGCCGCCGACCTCGACCTGATCCGGCTCACCGATTCGCCCGACGAGGCGATGGCCGCGATCGAGCACTTCGCGCGGGAGCACGCCCACCTGCGCTTGCAGCCTCGCCGGCGCTGGCTGCTCGGCGAGCGGCGGGCGCGGCGGACGCCCGGGTCGGCGGCGAGGTGAGCCGGAGCCGGGCGCTCGAGCCGGTGCTCGCGGCGCTGCGCGCCGAGCTCGGTGGCCAGATCGTCGCCGAGATCGCGCTGCCGCGCGAGCCCGCGCTCTACGAAGCGCCGGATCCCCCGTTCCCGCGCGAGATCGAGCGGGCGCTCGCCGCCGCCGGAGTCGAACGGATCTGGCGCCACCAGGCGCGCGCCCTCGCCGCCTCGCGCGCCGGGCGCGACGTGCTCCTCACCACCGCGACGGCCTCCGGCAAGTCGCTGGTCTTCCAGCTCCCGGTGCTCGAGGCCGCTCTCGCCGGGCGCCCGGGGCGCGCGCTCTGGATCTTCCCGCTCAAGGCGCTCGGCCAGGACCAGCGCGCCAAGTTCGAGACGCTGGCGGCGGCCGCCGGCGCGGGCGACGGCCGCTGCCGGATCGCGATCTACGACGGCGACACGCCCGACGTCGAGCGCGCCCGGATCCGACGCGACCCGCCCCGCGTGCTGATCACCAACCCCGACATGCTGCACCTGGGGATCCTCGCCCACCCGGGAAACTGGTCGCCTTTCCTCGCCGAGCTCTCCTGGATCGTGCTCGACGAGCTGCACGCCTACCGCGGCATCTTCGGCTGCCACCTGCACCACGTCCTGGCGCGCCTCCTCCGCCTGGCGCGCCCGCTCGGGGCGCGGCCATCGTTCGTCGCCGCCTCGGCGACCGCCGCCGAGGCCGATGCCTTCGCCGCCGCCATCGCCGGCCGGCCGTTCGAGTGGGTGCGCGAGTCGGGGGCGCCGCGCGAGGCGCGCGACTTCCTGCTGGTGCGGCCGAGCGCGAGCCCCTACACGGCGGCGCTCGAGGCGCTCGAGATCCTGCTCGAGCGCGGCCAGAAGACGATCGTCTTCACCAAGGCGCGGCGCATCACGGAGCTGCTCTACGCCTGGCTCGAGCGGCGCTCGCCGGCGCTCGCGCGGCGCGTGCGCTCGTATCGCGCGGGCTTCCTGCCGAGCGAGCGGCGGCGCATCGAACAGGACCTCGCGAGCGGACGGCTCGACGGGGTGATCTCGACCTCGGCGCTCGAGCTCGGCATCGACATCGGCGGGCTCGACGCCTGCGTGCTGGTCGGCTGGCCGGGGAGCGTGATGGCGACCTGGCAGCGCTCGGGCCGGGTCGGGCGCAGCGGCCGCGAGTCGCTGACCGTGCTGGTCGCGCTGCCCGACGCGCTCGACCAGTATCTGCTCGACCATCCCGACGAGCTGCTCCAGCGCCCCTGCGAGCGGCTGGTGGTCGATCCCGGCAACGAGGTCGTCGCGCGCGCGCACCTCGTCTGCGCCGCCGCCGAGCGGGCGTTCGAGCTCGACGCCGACGGGCCCTGGCTGGAGCGGCACGCCGCCCTGATCGGCGACCTGCTGCGCGGGGGCGAGCTCGCGCGCAGCGACGACGGCCGCCGCATCGTGTCGATGGTGCGGCGGCCGCATCGCGACGTCTCGCTGCGCGGCACCGGGGCGAGCGCGGCGATCCTCGACGAGGAGAGCGGCGCGACGGTTGGGACGATCGACGGCGCGCGCCTGCTCGCCGAGTGCCATCCGGGGGCGATCTACCTGCACGCCGGCCGGCAGTACGCGGTGTCGAGCCTCGACGTCGAGCGGCGCGAAGTGCGGGTGCGGGCGTCCGACGTCGACTTCTTCACGTCCCCGCTCTCGGAGAAGGAGACGGAGATCCTCGAGGTGTTCGCCGAGCGCGCCGCCCCGGGGCTCGCCGCCGGGTTCGGGCGGCTCAAGGTCACCGAGCGGGTGACCGGCTTCGAGCGCAAGCGGACGCACGGCCTGGAGGTGATCGATCGGCAGCCCCTCGACCTGCCGCCCGTCGAGTACGAGACCCAGGGGCTCTGGTTGCGCGCGCCCGCCGCGGCGGCGGCGGAGCTCGAGGCGGCCGGGGGGAAACTGCTCGGCGCGCTGCACGCCGTCGAGCACGCGACGATCGGGCTCTTCCCCCTGGTCGCGCTCTGCGACCGCGGCGATCTGGGCGGCATCTCGCTCTCCTTCCACCCGCAGCTCGAGGGCGCGGGCCTGTTCGTCTACGAGGGGCACGCCGGCGGCGTCGGCATCTGCCGCAAGGGCTTCGAGGAGCTGCCCGACCTGCTCGGCAGAGTGCGCGACCACCTCGCCCGCTGCCCCTGCGCCACGGGTTGCCCCTCCTGCATCCAGAGCCCGAAGTGCGGCAACGGCAACCGTCCGCTCGACAAGGAGGGCGCGAGGAGCCTGCTCGACCATCTGCTCGCCGGCGGCGAGCTCGAGGCGATCCTCGCCGCCTGGCGCGCCCAGGCCGCGCCGGCGCCGGCCCCGCCGGTGCTGGCGGAGCTGTTCACGAATCCCCGCGGCCCACGGAGCCCGAAGCAGAAGACGTAGGACTCGCTCCGCTCGGCGACGATCGTGGCGGCGGAGACGCTCTTCCAGAGAAGGGGAGGGGTGGTTCGCGGAGCCGCCCCTCGAGTCCGCCACGGCGACGTCGCGCGGTAGCGCCGAAGGAGGCGGGCGCGATGCCGGGGCCACCGCCGAAGGCGACCGAGAGGACGAAGGCCCGGCAGGGATCGGGGAGCGCGCGAGCCGCCGCCGCCGACCTCGATGTCGAGCGCGCCCCCGCCGCCACGGCCGACGCCCCGCCCACCTCCGACCCGACCGCCACCCCCTTCTATGGAGCTGTTGCTTCTTCTTCTTCTTCTTCTTCTTCTTCTTCCGTGCAGGGTTCCGCGCTCACGCGCGGGACAGGGGGCGGGGCCGGCACCGTGCTCTTCGACGTCGAGACGCTGCGCTCCGCAGAGGACGTCGGCGGCTGGCACCGGGCCCACAGGATGGGGATCGCCGTCGCGGTGGCGTTGCGCCTGGAAGAGGGGCGCTTCGAGACCTTCCTCGAGCCGGAGGTCCCCCGTCTGGTCGAGCTACTGAAGAGCGCCGACCTGGTGGTCGGCTACAACAGCAAGCGCTTCGACTACGCGGTGATCTCCGGCTACACCGGCGAGGACTACCGCCGCACGCTGCCCTCGCTCGACCTCCTGGAGAGTCTGCACGGGACCCTCGGCTTCCGGGTCGGCCTCGGCCACGTCGCGCGCGAGACGCTCGGCCGCGACAAGAGCGCCGACGGCCTGCAGAGCCTCGAGTGGGTGAAGCAGGGGCGGCTCGACCTGGTCGAGGCCTACTGCCGGCAGGACGTCGAGGTGATGCGTGACGTCTACCTGTTCGGCCGGCGCGAGGGTTACGTGCTGATCTCCGACAAGGTCGCCGGCCGCGTGCGCGTGCCGGTCGAGTGGTGAGGCGCCGGTTCAGGCGAGGTCGAGGTCGGTCTTCCTGAAGCTCGGGTCCGCCGCCAGCAGCGGCTGGTGGGCGAGCCGGGCCACCGCGTAGGCGAGGCAGTCCCCGAAATCGAGCCCGGCGGCGTGCCGCCCCTTGCCGTAGCGGCGGAAGGCTTCGACCGCCGCGCGGTAGTGCTGGTCCGAGAAGGGCACGATCGCGAGATCGAACTCCTGCAGGAAGCGCGCGAGCAGCGGGTGGACGTCGCGGCCGGTGGCGAGCGCGATCTCGAAGCTCGCCTCGGCGAGCGTCGGGGCGCCGACGCCGGCGTGCGGCGCGGCGGCGAGCGCGTCGATCAGACGGTCGCAGCCGGGCCGGCGAAGGAAGATCGATGCGACGGCGGAAGAGTCGAGGATCACGGGTACGTCCGGACCGCCGGGGACCGCGGGTGGGAGCGGGGCTCAGCGCTGGCCGAGACGCCGGCCGGCCGAGCGGGCGCGGATCACCGACCAGACCTCGCGCTCGAGGAAGCCGCGCAGCTCGTCAGCGCGGTTCTCGCGCACGACCTGGAAGGAGAGCCGCTGCTTGCGCTCCTCGAGCGCGCGGCGGATCGCCTCGGTCTTGGACTCGCCGGTGAGCTGCGAGACCTCCGCCGCCAGGGTTTCCACCTGCGCGTTCTTGATGTTGAGCGCCATGCCGTTTCGCCCTCCGGAATTGCGTTGGAGTAGAGGTTAGGTAGAAAGGTGTATTTTGTCAACCCTGGTGTAATTCTTTGGCAAGAGGGCGACCGGCGCACCCCCGCCGCAACCTTTTCGTCCAGCCGACGTGTAAGGAAGCCGGAGGAGAGCGATGCGGCTGACGATCTCGGGGCTGGGCAAGCGGTATCGGGGGGGAGTCTGGGGTCTGCGCGGGATCGACCTCGAGCTGGCACCGGGCGTGGTCGGGCTGCTCGGCCCCAATGGCGCTGGCAAGTCGACGCTGCTGCGCATCCTCGCCACGATCTCGAAGCCGACCGAGGGGAGCGTCCGCTGGGACGGCGAGGACGTGGTCGCGCGTCCGGAGCCGCTGCGCGCCGTGCTCGGCTACCTGCCGCAGGACTTCGGGGTCTACCCGAACCTGAACGCGCGCGAGTTCCTGGCCTACATCGCCGCCGCCAAGGGGCTGCCGCGGGCGGCGGCGCGCGCCCGGATCGACGCGCTGCTCGAGCTGGTCAACCTGCGCGACGAGGCGAAGCGGCCGCTGGGCGGCTTCTCGGGCGGCATGCGCCAGCGCGTCGGCATCGCCCAGGCGCTGCTCAACGACCCGCGGCTGCTGATCGTCGACGAGCCGACCACCGGGCTCGACCCCGAGGAACGGGTCCGCTTCCGCAACCTGCTCTCCGATCTCTCGGGCGAACGCATCGTGATCCTGTCGACCCACATCGTGCCCGACGTCGAGTCGGTGGCGACCGATCTCGTGGCGATCGACCGCGGACGGCTGGTCGAGCACGCCGCTCCGGAGCGGCTGCTGGCGGAGGTCGAGGGGCGCGTCTGGCAATGGACGGTGCCGAGCGCGGAGCTGCCGGCGCTGCGCGAGCGCTACCGCATCTCGGGCGCGCTGCGCCGGAGCGACGGCGTCGAAGTGCGCGCGGTGGCCGGGTCGGCGCCGGCGCCGGAAGCGCGGCCGGTGGCGCCGACGCTCGAGGACGGCTACCTCTGGGCGCTCGCGCGCCAGCGGCGGGAGGCGGCGTGACCGGCTGGGCGGTGCTCCCCGCCCTCGCTCTCGCCGACTTCCGCGACCGGGTGCGCCGGCGCAGTTTCCTGGCGGTGATGGCGGCGGCGGCCTTCCTCGGTCTGCAGGCGATCCAGGGCCACGTGCTGGTGGTGGTCGGTGGCCGGACCGGCGAACCCTCCTCGGCCTGGGCCGGTGCGCTGATGACCATGGTCGCCGCGACGTTCCTCTCGCTCGCCGGCTTCTGGGTGGTCAAGGGCTCGATCGCGCGCGACCGCGAAACCGGCGTCGGGCAGATTCTCGCGGCGACGCCGATGTCGAAGGGCGCCTACACTCTGGCCAAGGCCGTCAGCCACTTCCTGGTCCTCGCCGCGATGGTGGGAGTCCTGGCGGCGGCGGCCCTGGTCCTGCTGCTGGTCGCGCCCGGCTCGCCGGCGATCCGGCCGCTCGAGATCCTCTCGCCGCTGGTCCTCTTCGCGCTGCCCACGATGGCGCTGGTCGCCGCGCTCGCGGTCCTCTTCGAGACGCTGCCGCCGCTCGCCGGCGGCTTCGGCAACCTCGCCTGGTTCTTCGTGTGGGGCGCGCTGCTGGTGGTGCCGCTGGAGACGAAGACGCTCGACCTGATGGGGGTCGCGACCTTCGAGCGCGAGATGGGCCGGGTGGTGAGCGCGCTCGACCCCGGCCACGACGGGGGATTCGCCATCACGCTCGCGGGGGACGCCGCGGTCCGGGTCGACGGCCGCTTCCGCTGGGACGGCCTGGCGCCCGGCGACGTGCCCTGGCTCGAGCGCGCGCAGGTTCTGGGCATCGCGATCGTCGTCGCGCTCCTCGCGGCGCTCCCCTTCGACCGCTTCGATCCTGCGCGCCGCCGTCTGCGCCTGCGCCGCGCCCGGGCGGAGAGCGTCGAGCCCGTCCCGGCGGCGGCCGAGCCGGCGAGGATGACCGCTCCTCCGCCGCTTGCGGTGGCGAAGCTCGACCGGAGCGTCGCCGCGCTGGCCTGGGCCGAGCTGCGCCTCGCGCTGGCCGCGATGCCGGCGCTCTGGAGGCTCGGAGCGGCGGCGCTCTTCGTGGCGGGCCTCGCGGTGGCGCCGGGTCCGGATGCGCCGGGGCCGCTGGTCGTCGCCCTGCTCTGGCCGGCGCTGGTCTGGTCGGGGCTCGGCGTGCGCGAGAAGCAGCATGGCGTCGAGGCGCTGCTCGCGTCGGCTCCGCTCGCGCGCCGGCGCCAGCTCCCGGCGCTGGTCCTCGCCGGCATCGCCGCCGGCCTCGTTCCGTGCGGCGGCGCGATCCTGCGGCTGCTCGCCGGCGGTCGCGTCGCGGCGGCCGCCGCCGCGCTCGCCGGCGTCGCCGCCATGGCGCTCGCGGGCCTGGGGCTCGGCCTGCTCGCGAAGGGGCCGCGCCTGTTCGAGGGACTGTTCGTGAGCCTCTGGTACCTCGGCCCGGTCAACCGCGTTCCGGGCCTCGATTTCGCGGGGCTTTCCGGGGCGGCGCGCGGCGCCGGCACGCCGTGGATCTTCGTCGGGATCGGCGCGGCGCTGCTCGTCCTGGCGCTCGCCGCCGAGCGGCGGCGAGCGCTCGACGCCGGCGCGCGCTTCGCCTGACCGGCGCGCGCTAGAGCAGCATGCTCGCGAGGTTGGCGAGCTCGGAGCGCTCGCCCTTGTCGAGGTTGACGTGGGCGTAGAGGCGCTGGCCCTGCATGCGGTCGATGAGGAAGGACAGGCCGTTCGAGCGCGAGTCGAGGTAGGGCGTGTCGATCTGGAAGATGTCGCCGGTGAAGATCATCTTGGTGCCCTCGCCGGCGCGGGTGATGATGGTGCGAACCTCGTGGGGCGTCAGGTTCTGCGCCTCGTCGACGATGAAGATGATGTTCGAGAAGCTCCGGCCGCGGATGTAGGCGAGCGGCGTGATGTGCAGCTTCTCCATCTCGACCAGCTCGTCGATCTTCTTGAACTCGCGTTCCTTCTCGTCGTACTGGTGCTTGATGATGTTGAGGTTGTCCCACAGCGGCTGCATGTAGGGATTGATCTTCGACTTGATGTCGCCCGGCAGGTAGCCGATGTCCTTGTTCGACAGCGGCACCAGCGGCCGCGCCAGGTAGATCTGGCGGAACTGGCGCCGCTGCTCGAGCGCGCCGGCCAGCGCGAGGAGGGTCTTGCCGGTGCCCGCCTTGCCCGAAACCGAGACCAGCGGCACGGCCGGGCTGGTGATGGCGTGCAGCGCGAAGGTCTGCTCGGCGTTGCGCGGCACGATGCCGTAGGCGGGCGTCTTGTGCACGCGCTCGAGGCGGCCGGTCGCCGGGTTGAACCAGGCCAGGGCCGAGTTCTGCGGGCTCTTGAGGATGTAGTAGTGGTTGGGGCGGGGCTGGTCGACGGCCACCAGGTCGGGAGCGATGCCGCCCTCGTCGTAGAGCATCTGGATCTTGGCCGGGTCGTCGACTTCGACGTCGCTCCTGCCCCGGTAGAGGTGGTCGACGTCCTTGATGCGGACGGTCTCGTAGTCCTCCGCGCGCAGGTTGAGCGCGCGCGCCTTGACCCGCAGGTTGATGTCCTTGCTGACGAGCACGACCTCGCGGTCGGGCTCCTTCTCGGTCAGGACCAGCGTGGCGTTGAGGATGCGGTGGTCGTTCTTGTCGGTGCCGAAGACGCGGCGGGCGTCGACCGAGGCCGACTCGTCGGTGACCACGCGGAAGCCGCCCAGGTCTTCGCCGTCGAGCGGGATCCAGCTCGCCACGATGTCGTTCTCGGTCAGCTGGTCGAGCTGCCGGATGAACTCGCGGGCCTGGAGGTTGACGACGTTGTCGCCCTTCTTGAAGTGGTCGAGCTCCTCGAGCACGGTGATCGGGATCGCGACGTCGTGCTCCTTGAAGTTGTAGATGGCGCTGGCGTCGTAGAGGATGACCGAGGTGTCGAGGACGAAGATCTTGCGGGGCTTCCCCTTCATGCGCGGACTTCTATCACAGCGCCCGGCCACGGTTCGTCGGCGGCTGGGGCTAGAATGAGAGGCAATCGGCCAGTCGATGAGCGAAACGAATCTTCTCGCGACGGCGGGCCTGGCGACCCAGGCCCTGTTCGCGGCGCTGCTGGCCGTGCTGCTGGGGCGTTTCTTCCGGCGTCACCGCCGGCCCTACCTCAGGGAGTGGTCGCGGGCCTGGTGGGCCTTCTGCCTGGCGCAGATGGGCGCGCTCTACGGCCTCGCCCAGCAGGGCGTGGTTCCCGCCTCGCACTGGAGCCGGCTGCTGTCGACCTCGGTCTCTCTTGTCGGGGCTTACTGGCACGCGGCCTGGCTGCTCTTCGGCGTCTTCGCGATCGCCAGCGGCCGCTCGATGACGCGCCGCGGCGGCCGGTCGATCCTGGGCGCGCTGGCGTTGCTCGGGGTCGTCTCCGCGCTGCTCTGGGCCTTCGCTCCGGCCGCCGCCGCCGAACGGATGATGGTGCGGGTGGGCGTGCGCTCGCTGGTCCTCGCCGCCGCGCTGCTGGCGGCCGGAGTGGCCCTCTGGCGCGCCTATCGCGGCTCGGCGGAGACCGGCCCGCGCTACGTGGCCTTCGCCTTCGTCCTGTCCGGATGCCACCAGCTCACGTTGTTCGCCCAGGCGGCGGGAATCGTCGACATCCCGGTGGCATCCGCGCTCGGTTTCCTCGACGTGGCGCTGATCGGGGTGCTCGGCCTGGCCACGGTCGTCTGGCTGCTCGAGGAGGAGCACCACCGGCTCACCGAGGCGTCGCGCCAGATCGAGCGCCTCGCCTACTACGACATGGTGACCGGCCTGCCCAACCGGAAGCTCTTTCTCGACCGCCTGCGGTCGTGGATCGATCGGAGCGGGCAGGGCGGGGAAGCGGCGGCGCTGCTCTTCCTGGACATCGACCACTTCAAGCGCGTCAACGACACCCACGGACACGACGTCGGCGACCTCGTGCTGGCCGCGGTGGCGGACCGCCTGCTGCACGCCGTGCGCGAGGGCGACACCGTGGGCCGGCTGGGCGGGGACGAGTTCACGCTGCTGTTGCCGGGCATCCGCAGTGCGCCGGAGTCGGCGGAAGTGGCGCGCCACCTGCTCGAGCGCTTCCGCGTCCCGCTGCGGGTCGGCGACCAGAGCCTGTTCATCGGCGCCAGTCTGGGCATCAGCCTCTTCCCCGGGGACGGCGAGGATCCGATGACGCTCCTGCGCAAGGCGGACACCGCCATGTACCGCGCCAAGGAGGCGGGTCGCGACCGCTTCGTCGTCTACGACGACGAGATGAGCGCCGGCGCGCGCGAGCGCCAGGCGCTCGAGTCGGCTCTGCGCACCGGCGAGCTCGAGCACCAGCTCGAGCTCCACTACCAGCCGATCGTGCGTTCGGGGTCGGGCGAGATCAGCGGCGCCGAGGCGCTGGTGCGCTGGCGCCACCCGGAGCAGGGGTTGCTCTTCCCGGCGGCGTTCCTGCCCGTGGCCGAGGTGAGCGGCGCGGCCGAGGTGATCAGCGACTGGGTCCTGCGCACGGCCTGCCGTACCGCGGCGGGGTGGCGCCGCCGGTTCCAGTCGGATCTGCGCATTTCGGTCAACCTGACCGCGCGCGCCTTCGAGAACCCGCGGCTGGCCGAGAGCATCGCGTCCATCCTCGCCGAGTGCGGGCTGCCGGCCGACGCGCTCGAGCTCGAGATCACCGAGACGATGGCGCTGTTGTCGGGCAGCGACCCGCTCTCCGTGCTCGCCCGGCTGCGCGAGGCCGGCACGCGGGTGGCGGTCGACGACTTCGGGATCGGCTACTCCTCGCTCTCCTACCTGCGCGAGCTGCCGATCGAGACCGTCAAGCTGGACTCCTCGTTCATCCGCGAGCTGGGGCGGCGGCCGGAAGACTCACGCATCGTCGGCGCGATGATCCAGCTCGCCCACGGCCTCGACCTGGAAGTCGTGGCCGAGGGCGTCGAGGAAGAGGAGCAGATGGCGGTCCTCGAGATGCTCTACTGCGACAAGATGCAGGGCTACCTCTTCTCGAGGCCGTTGCCGGCGCCCGAGTTCGAGGAGCTCATGGAAGCCGCAGCACCTTTTCGAAGCGCTCGATCGCCCAGTCCAGCTCGGCTCGCGGATGATGACCAGCGGCGGCGCGACGCGGATCACGTGGTCGTGGGTCTCCTTGCAGAGCATCCCGTCGTCGCGCAGCGCCTCGCAGAAGCGGCGCGCGCCGCCCGGCCGCGGGGTGCAGCTCGATGCCGATCCAGAGGCCCTTGCCGCGCACCTCCTTGACGTGCGGCGAGTCGATCGCGCGCAGCCGCGCGAGCAGGTAGTCGCCGAGGCTCGGCCGAACGCTCGACCAGGCTTCTCCT
The DNA here is from genome assembly GCA_963803995.1 of uncultured Acidobacteriota bacterium. Lineage (GTDB taxonomy): Bacteria > Acidobacteriota > Thermoanaerobaculia > Multivoradales > JAGPDF01 > JACTMI01. The sequence goes on along the minus strand of CAWDOT010000011.1, from coordinate 303,464 downwards.
CGACCAGCACGCGGAGCGCCTCGCGGGCGACCGCCGCGCCGAGCGGGTTGCCGCCGAAGGTCGAGCCGTGGTCGCCGGGCTGGAGCACGTCCATCACCTCGTCGTCGGCGAGCACCGCCGAGACCGGGTAGATGCCGCCGGACAGCGCCTTGCCGACGATCACGACGTCCGGCCGGATGCCCTCGTGCTGCGAAGGCGAACAGCTTGCCGGTGCGGCCGAGGCCGGACTGGATCTCGTCGCAGCACAGCAGCGCGCCGTGGGCTGCGTCAGCTCGCGCAGCCGCCGCAGGTAGCCGGCCGGCGGGACGATGATGCCGGCCTCGCCCTGGATCGGCTCGACCAGAACGCGACGGTCGTTCGGCGTGCATCGCCGGCTCGACCGCGTCGGCGTCGCCGTAGGGCAGCATCGCGGAAGCCGGGGGTGAACGGGCCGAAGCCCTCCCGGTACTGGCCTCGTGCGAGGAGAATCCGACGATGGTGGTGGTGCGGCCGTGGAAGTTGCCGTCGAAGACGAGGATCTCGGCCTGGTTGTCGGGCACCCCCTTGACGTTGTAGCCCCACTTGCGCGCCGCCTTGATCGCGGTCTCGACCGCCTCGGCGCCGCTGTTCATCGGCAGCACGCGGCGGAAGCCGGTGAGCTCGCAGACTCCTGCAGAACGGGACCGAGCTGGTCGTTGCGGAAGGCGCGCGAGGTGAGGGTCACGCGGCAGGCCTGCTCGCACCAGCGCCGTGACCAGCCGGGGGTGGCAGTGGCCCTGGTTGACCGCCGAGTAGGCGGCGAGGCAGTCGAGGTACTTGCGCCCCTCGACGTCCCACACCCAGCACCTTCGGCCGCTCGTGTCGACGACGACGTCGAGGGGGTGGTAGTTGTGGGCACCGTAGCGCTCCTCGAGGTCGATGTAGTCGGCGCTGCGGGAAGCGGACTTGGTCTCGGGGGTGTCGATCATGGCGACCTCCAGGCCCGCTATCCTATCGCGCCGCCCGCACTAGACTGGGAGCGTGGCGACGCGTGCGACGGGTCGGGTGGCGCTCGAGCGGGCGCTGTCGAAGCTCGGCCTGCTCTCCCGCGCCGAGGCCCGCCGCTGGATCGTCGAGGGGCGGGTCACGGTGGCGGGCCGGGTGGTCCGCGACCCGCTCGCGCCGGTCGTGCCGGAGCGGGCCGCGATCGCGATCGACGGCGAGCGCGCCGCGGCGCCGGTCTTCCGCTGCCTGATGCTGAACAAGCCGCGCGGCGTGGTCACGAGCGCGCGCGATCCCGCGGGCCGGCGGACCGTGTTCGACCTGGCGCGGGCGGCGGGGGAGGCGGGGCGCCTGGTCGCCGTGGGGCGGCTCGACCTAGCGACCACCGGGCTCCTCCTCCTGACCAACGACACCCGGCTCGCCGACTGGCTGGCCGATCCCGCCCGGGCGCTGCCGCGGACGTATCTGGCCACCGTGCGCGGCGAGCTGAGCGAGCCGGAGCGCGCTGCGCTCGAAGCCGGGGTCGAGTCCGACGGCGAACGGCTGGCGGCGCGCTCGGTCGCGGTCCGCAAGCGCTCGCGCCGGGAGACGCACCTCGTCCTGGTGCTCGAGGAGGGGCGCAATCGCGAGGTACGCCGCCTCTGCGCGGCGGTCGGCCACGAGGTCACCCGGCTGAAACGGGTCGCCTTCGGAGGCCTGGAGCTGGGCGGCCTGCGTCCCGGCGCGCTGCGGGAAATCCCCGCCGACGAGCTGCGGCGCGCCTTCGGTCCGGGCCTCCCCCTCGGGCGGGGCCCGGTCGCCGCCGCCGCCTCCCGGGGCTGAAGGCGGCTCGCTGCGGCCCGGGCCGGCTCCAGCCGGGCCTCTTGCCCGCCCGCCCGCTACGTTGTAGCTTGCGCCGCATATCTGCAGTTCATACCCAGGATGGAGGAGCAATCGATGACGAACCCCCGCGTGCGGAGCCTCGCCATGGCTCTGGCCCTCGTCCCGGCCGTCGCCCTGGCCGGACCCAAGCCCATCGTCAACCCCGGTGACATCCACTTCCTCACTGCTGACGGCACGCTGGTCCGTGGCCAGCGCTGCGCCGTGGTCGATCCGAGCCAGGAAGAGGTCGACAGTGTCGCCCGCGAGATCGCCGAGTTCGCACGCAGCTATTCGCCCGACGCGCCGCAAGCGGTGACGATTCCGGTGCGCTGGCACGTGGTCAGAAAGGGCACCAGCGTCGCGAACGGCAACATCCCGGACTCGATGATCGCCGACCAGATCGACGTGCTCAACGCCGCCTACGCCGGGACCGGTTTCCAGTTCACGCTCGCCGGCATCGACCGCACCACCAACTCGACCTGGTACACGGGCTGCTACGGGTCGGCCGAGCGCAAGATGAAGAACGCGCTCGCCGTCGACCCCGCGAACAACCTGAACATCTACTCCTGCAAGCCGAAGAACGGCATCCTCGGCTACGCCTACTTCCCGAACTCCTACGCCGAGTCGAACAAGCTGCACGGCGTGGTGCTGCTCGACCAGTCCCTGCCCGGCGGCAGCGCGGCGCCTTACAACGAGGGCGACACCGCGACCCACGAGGTCGGCCACTATCTCGGCCTGTACCACACGTTCCAGGGCGGCTGCACCGGCAGCGGCGACTCGGTCACCGATACCCCGGCCGAGGCGAGCGCTGCGTACGGTTGTCCCGCCGGCCGCGATACCTGCTCGGGCGGCGGCGCCGATCCGATCGAGAACTTCATGGACTACACCGACGACTACTGCATGGACACCTTCTCGTCCGGTCAGCAGACGCGGATGCACTCCATGACCAGCACCTATCGGCCCTCGATCTACTACTGATCCGGGAGCCGCGTTGCGAACGACGAGGGGGGCCGGGAACGGCCTCCCTCGTTTCCGTTTGGGGGAAGCGCGTTGAAGACCCGCCCGGCGGTCACCCGCGCCGACGGGCGTTGCGGCCGCCGGCCGGTGGCGCGATGCTAGGGTGAACGCGGGAGGATCCGCCATGTCCGAATCCAGGTGCGCTCCCAGACTGGCCGTGGCGCTGACGGCCGCCTGCCTCGGCGTGGCGCCGCTCGCCGCCGACCGGGTGGTCCTCGTCAACGGACGGGTGTTCGAGGACGTTTCCGCCGAGGTGCGCGCGGAGGGGGTGACGATCGCCGTCGGCGGCGGAGCGCTCACGCTGGCGCGGGACCAGGTCGCGAGCATCGAGTCCGGGCCTTCGACCCTCGCCGAGTACCGGCTGCGCGCTGAAGCGCTGCGCCGCAAGGCGACGGCCAGGGCGGCCGACTGGCTCGATCTGGCGCGCTGGGCGCGCGCGCGCGCCTGCGACTTCGGCGCCCGCGAGGCGGCGCTGACGGCCGCCGCGCTCGACCCCGAGCTGGCCGGCCTGGGCGGACTGCTGCGCAACCTCGGCTACGAACAGGCGGACCCAGGCGGCGCCTGGCTGCCCTTCGAGGACGCGATGCGGCGCCGGGGCTGGGTCGAGGAGGGCGGCGAATGGGTTTCCGCCGCCGTCGCGGAGGCGCGCGAGACGGCGCGGCGCGAGCAGCGCGAGGAGCGGCGCCGCGCCGCCGAGGCGGCGCGCCTGGATCGGCTGGCGGCGCTCACCGAGGCGCGCCTGGCCGCTGATCTCGCCCAGCCGCAGCCGCCCTACGCGACCGACTACGGGGGGTGGGGCTATCCCGCCTGGGGGTATCCGGTGTGGGTGCCCCGGCCGGGCCATGGCGGCGGACCCGATCGTCCGCCGGCGCCCTCGCCGTCGCCGCTGCCGGCGCGGCCACCGCAGAGCCAGCCGACGACCAACAGCATCCTGAGCGGCCAGGCCGGTGTCCCGGTCCCGGTCCAGCGGCCGCGCTGAGGCGAACCACCCGGTGGACAGGCTCGAAGCGCTCCGCCGCCGCATCCGCAACCTCGACGCCGCGCTGCTCGGACTGATCGCCGAGCGGATGGAGCTGGCGCGGGAGATCGGCCAGGAGAAGCTCGCGGCCGGAATCCCGCTGCGTGACTTCGAGGTGGAGAAGCGGGTGCTCGCCCGCGCCGCCGCCGCCGCAGGCGAGCTCGGGCTCGCGCCCGATCTGGCGCGCGCCGTCATGAGCAGCCTGGTCGACGAGGCCTGCCGCGTGCAGGAGCACGACCGCCACGCCGCCTACTCCGGCGCCGCCGAGACGATCCTGGTGGTGGGCGGCCGCGGCCGGATGGGGCGCTGGTTCGCGCGCTTCTTCGACAGCCAGGGGCACCGCGTGCGCCTCCACGACCGGACGCCGGACGACGGGGAGTTCCCCGATGCGTCCGACCTCGCGGCGGGGCTCGAGGGTGCGACGCTGGTGCTCCTCGCGGTGCCGCTCGAGAGCGTCGGCGAGGCGCTCGCCGCGGTGGTGGCGACCGGCTTCCGCGGCACCGTCTGCGACATCGCCAGCCTCAAGGGGCACCTCGCCCCGGAGTTCGCGAGAGCGCGCGCGGCGGGCGCCGCGGTCACCAGCATCCACCCGATGTTCGGTCCCGGCGCACGCACGCTCGCCGATCGGGTCATCTGCCTGTGCGATTGCGGAGTCCCGGCGGCGACCGCCCACGTGGCGGGGCTCTTCCGCGAGACCGCGGTGACTCTGGTGCCGCTCTCGCTCGAGCGCCACGACGAGATCGCGGCCTACGTGCTCGGGCTGTCGCACCTGATCAACCTGCTCTTCGCCCGCGCGCTGGCGGCGAGCGGTCTCTCCTTCGCCGAGATGTCCGGAGTCGGCTCGACCACGTTCCAGGCGCAGCTCGCGACCACGGCGACGGTCGCCGCCGAGAGCCCCGAGCTCTATTTCGCGATCCAGAAGCTGAACGCCTTCACGCCGGCGGTCCACGCCGGCCTGACGCGCGCGCTCGGAGAGCTGTCGGGCTGGGTCGCCGCAGGCGACCGCGACGCCTTCTCGGCGGCGATGCTCGGCGCCCGGGCCTGGCTCGAGGCGAAGGGCGGCGGCGTCGGCTGACGCCGCGCCCGCCCCCTCTCAGCGTCCGCCCGGAAGCGCGGCGACCACCGCCGCCGGAGCGGCGGCCGGGTGGCCGGCAACGACCTGCGGCGCGGCGCTGTTCTCGAAAGTCGGCTGGTAGGCCGGGTCGCGCAGCGCGAGCTGCCCCTCGCGCGAGAGGTCGATCGACTCGCCCAGGATGCGCGCGCCTCCTGCGGCGCGTGGAAGCCCATCGAGTTCTCGGCCTCGACGAAGTCGAGCGCGGAACTGCGCCTGGCGCTGGAGCTTGCGCGCCGAGCGCGAGCTCGGCGTCGGCGGCGCCCGGCGTCCTGCGCCGCCTTGATCTCGTCGATCAGCTGCCGACGAGCGCGTCCATGGCCAGGTCGCGCATCGCGTAGGTGTTCGGTCCTGGATCGCCTCGACGCGCGCCTTGAGCTCGTCCTCCGGCCAGCGGTGGCAGGTCTGGCAGGCGCTTGTTGATGTTGAGCAGCGGGCTGCGCACGTGGTGGTCGCTGATCTTGATGCGCCCCGACGCCGCTGTAGGGCATGTGGCAGTCGGCGCAGGCCACGCCGCGAGCGCGCGTGGATGCCCTGGTTCCACATCTCGAACTCGGGGTGCTGCGCCTTGAGCACGCTCGGCGCCGGTCTCCGCGTGGGTCCAGTCCTTGAAGCCGACCTCGTCGTAGTAGGCCTGGATCTGCTCGACCTTGAGCCCCTTGGCCCACGGGATAGGTCAGCCGCTTCTCGGGGCCCTTGAAGTAGTACTCGACGTGGCACTGCCCGCAGACGAAGGTCCGCATCTCCTGGCGGGTGGCCATCCGTGTTGGGGTCGTAGTCGGCGATGCCCTGCGCGGCCTTGAGCGCGCGGATGCCCTCGAGGAACGCCGGGGCGGGTGACGCGCAGCTGCATGGTCTCGGGATCGTGGCAGTCGATGCAGGCGACCGGATGCTCGACCAGCTTGCGCGCCTCGGCGTAGGGCATCTGGTTCATCTTCTCGAAGCCCGTCGATCAGGTCGCCGCCGCCCGAGCTTCTTGTAGGGGAGGTAGACCGAGGCGTGGCAGTGCAGGCAGGTGCCCGGCTGCTTGACCACCTGCTGGCGCTCGGTGAAGGTCTGGTCCTCGAGCATGTAGGCGTGGCCGCGCTCCTCGCGGAAGTCGACCGCGAAGGCGTAGCCGGCCCACATCGTCTTGAGCCGCGGATCCTCCTCGAGGCGGGACTGCGCGACCACGACCGCGGGTCGGCCTCGGTGGGCGTCCGGGGCACGGCCTCGCTGCCGCCGAAGCGCGTGCGCACCTGGTCGACCGTGCGCCGGTAGCCGTCGTACTGGAGCGGGAAGTTCTTGCCCCAGACGGCGGGGTCCTCGATCTCGTCGGTCAGCTCGACGACGCGGAAGAAGGGGTTCCTGGCCTCCTGCTTCCGCTCGAAGATGTTGACCAGCAGCGCGGTGAGCAGCGCGCCGCCGACGGCGGCGACCAGCGTCACCAGCAGCAGGCGGGAGCGCGGGGGCTTCGATTCGGCGGCAGCGTTCGGGCTCATGGTCTCTTCCTTCAATGGCGATGGCCGACGTCGCGGTGGCAGGTCAGGCAGTCGAGGCGCTCGCGGTGGCCCGCGGGCTCGGCGTCGATCGATTCGACGATCTGCTCGTGGCACTTGCGGCAGGCGAGCTCGGTGACGCGCCGGTTGCGCGCCGTGATCTCGATCGGGTCCGGGAAGCGGCCGGAGGTGAACGCCCAGGAGTGGTTCCAGCCGTTCAGGGCCTTGGTCGCGTACTTGGGCACCAGCCCCGGCGGGGTGTGGCAGTCGTTGCAGACGGCGACGGCGCGGTGGCTCGACTTGGTCCAGCCGCTGAACTGCTCCTCCATGACGTGACAGTTCGCGCAGGCGCGGGCGTCGTCGGTCAGGTACGAGGCGCCGCGGGCGTAGGCGAAGGTGTAGATCCCCACTCCGACCGCCAGGCCGACCAGGATGGCGATCGCGAAGGTGACGCGGCTCCCGCTGGACACGGGGCGGAGTCTAGCGTCCCCGGACTGCCGCGCAACTGACCCCGGTCATGGCGCGGGCGGCGGGCCCTCGTTCCGGGCGAGGGCGTGCGCGCGCTCGACCAGGCGGTCGAACTCGGGTTCGCCGCGGAGCGCGGCGAGGTCGGCATCGGTCTCCATCTGCTCGGGCTGCGGCATGCCGTGGTCGAGGGCGCGGGAGAGCGAGGCGAGCGCATCGCGCTTCGCGCCGCTCCGCGCCTGCGCGCAGGCGAGGTTGTACCAGGTCGCCGGGTTGTCGGATCCCGCCGCCGTCGCGAGCTGGAGCGCGGCGACCGCGGTCACGAAGTCGCCCCGGGCGAAGAGGTCGCGCATCAGGTAGAAGCCGAACTGGGAGCGGACCGAATAGAGCACGCGCTCGGCCGCCCGGCCGCGCGGCCCGCCCTCGGCGGCCTGGCCGAGCAGCCCGTCGATGCCGACCATGCCGCGCAGTTTGGCCGGGCTGGGCGGCGGCTCCTCGCCCTTGAGCACCGCCAGGGTCTCGGCGATCCGGCGCAGCCCCTGCTCCTCGTAACGCTCGGCCCACTTCTCCTCCTTCTCGGCGGCGCGGAAGGCCGGAGTGGCGGCGAGCTCCGCGCGGCGTGCCTCGACCGCGGCCACGTCGCGCAGCCCGCGGAAGGTGAGGGCGATCGCGTGCAGCCGGCGCGTGGCGCGGAGCAGGTCGCCGCCGGCGGCGAGCGCTTCGGCTCCGGCGAGATCCTCGGCGAACGCGGCGTCGATCGCGGGCTCGTCGCGCGGGCGCAGGCCGTCGCGCATCGCCAGGATCTCCATCCAGGCCACCGCGCGCTCGGCCTCCGCCGCGTCGAACCAGGAGTGCGGGCCGGGAAAGGGCTCGAGGCGGTGCGCGACGCCGGCGCGCCCGGCCACCCGGTCGAGCTCGAGCGTCGGCAGGTAGTTGAAATCGGTCTCGCCCGCCGCCGCCCAGACCGCGAAGGGCGGCAGGTCTTTCTCGAAGTTGTCGGGTGGGCGACCGCCGACCGAGATCACGCCCGCGAGCTGGCCGCTGCGCAGCCCGACCACCCAGGAGAGGATCGCGCCGCCCGAGAAGCCGGTGGCGTAGATCCGCTTCGGGTCGATCGGCAGGCGGCGCATGAGGTCGGGGAACATCGCGTTGACGGCGCGGACGTTCGGCTCGAACGGCCCGTCGCTCATCGTGTTGTTCGAGCTCGCCACGATCCAGCCGTGCCGTTCGGCGGCGGCCTGGAAGAGCCCGGCTGCGAACTTCCCGCGCGAGCGGGGATCGAACACCATCAGCAGCGGCCAGCGCCGGTCGGGCGTGAACGCCTTCGGCAGATAGAGCTCGTAGGTCTGCGTCGGGTCGGGCGCGGCGCCGAGCCCGGAGTGGAGGACGCCGGGGGCGAGCGTGGCGAGATCGACCACCGGACCCGGCTTCGGATCCTGGGCGGCGGCGGCCGCCGCCAGACCGGACAGGAGGAACGCCGTCAGCCAGCTCTCGCGCGCTTTCCGCATGCTTCAGATAGTACGCGCGCGCGGCCCGCTCGCCGGCGCGCAGGGGCAGGCCGGCTCCGGGCGTCCGCGAAACGAGCCGGGACGCCGCCAGCGGGCGACGCCCCGGTGCCGCGACGTTCCGTGACCGGCGCGGCCTCAGGAGCCGAGCGGCGTGATCCCCAGCAGACGCGCCGCGACGACGTCGAGATTGCGGATCTCGACCTCGCCGCCGGCGTGGGCGTAGATGCGGGCCGCGGCGAGGACCTCGCCGCTGCCGCGGCCGGACGCGTCGAGGTCGATCTCGAACACCGTGTAGGGGTAGTCGCTCGAGCGGGTGTTGCGAAAGGTCTCCTGGAACGCGACCCGGCGCTGCGCGATGAGGAGGAGGTGGTCGCCGCCGGCGTCGGAGTAGCGGCGCGCGAACGCGATCGGAATCGCGAGCCGGTCGCCGATCTGGAGGCGGCCGACGGAGTCCTCGAACAGCGCGTGCTCGAGCGCGATCGGTCCCCTGGCGCGGACGACCTCGGCGAAATGCTCGGCTTCGGCGTCGCTGGTCAGGCGTTCGACCCAGATCTTCACGGGCACCGTCGTCTGCCGCGGCCAGACCCCCTCGAGCCGCGCCATCGTGCCGGTGAGCGCGACGTGGTAGGCCGTCTCGGGACCGGGGTTCTCCGTTGGGGCGTTCTGAGCCGCCGCAGCGAAGGTGGATAGTGCGATTGCGGCGCATGCGGCGATCGAAGTCCGGACGATTCTGCGGGTCATGTTGATCTCCACTCCCTCCGGGAGCGGGACAGAGCAAGGACCGTTCCAGGGAGAGTGGGGTGCCGGATCCGCGCGGAAAGCCGGGTCCCGTCCGCCCCGCGCCGCGGGGCGGGGACAGGGTCGCCGCAGGAGGCCGATGATGGCCTCGGCGGCATCCGCCGCCTTCGATTTCATCTCCTGGAGGCGACATGAAGAAGGCTCTCCTCGTGCTCGCGCTGCTCGGCGGGGCGTTCGCCGCGCTCGCCGCCGAGCCGCGCGACGAACCGATCCGTCCGATCCAGCCGGCGACCGTGACGAACCCGGCGCTGGTCGAGCTCGGCAAGAAGCTCTACTTCGACCCGCGGCTCTCGAAGTCGGGCTTCATCTCCTGCAACTCCTGCCACAACCTGAGCATGGGCGGCACCGACAACCTCAAGACCTCGATCGGGCACAACTGGCAGCGGGGTCCGATCAACTCGCCGACGGTGCTCAACTCGAGCATGAACCTCGCCCAGTTCTGGGACGGTCGCGCCGCCAACCTCCAGGAGCAGGCGGGCGGGCCGATCGCCAACCCGGGCGAGATGGCCTTCACCCACGAGCTCGCGATCCACGTCCTCGAGACGATTCCGCAGTACGCGGCGGAGTTCGAGAAGGTGTCGGGGAGCAAGAAGATCGACATCGGCCAGGTCACCCGCGCGATCGCCGCGTTCGAGGAGACGCTGGTGACGCCCGATTCGCGCTTCGACCACTGGCTGAAGGGCGACGCCGGGGCGCTCACCGCCGACGAGCTCGAGGGCTACGACGCTGTTCAAGGACTCCGGCTGCACGATGTGCCACAACGGGCCGGCCGCCGGGGGCACCTCGTTCCAGAAGTTCGGCGTCAAGGAGCCCTACGTCACGACCAACCCGGCGCAGGGCCGCTTCGCGGTGACCCACAACGAGGCCGACCGCATGAGCTTCAAGGTGCCGACCCTGCGCAACGTCGAGCTGACCTACCCCTATTTCCACGACGGCGAGGCCGAGACGCTCGCCGAGGCGGTGACGGTGATGGCGAAGATCCAGCTCGGCGACGAATTCACCCCCGAGCTGACCGGCAAGGTCGTGGCCTTCCTCAAGACGCTCACCGGCCGCCAGCCCGTCTTCGAGCTGCCGCTGCTGCCGCCTTCGACTCCGGACACTCCCGAGCCGAAGCCCTTCTCGTAGCGGGCAGCCTCGCTCTCGCCGCTCGCCCGCGGTGCTCAGCGGAAGTCGTGGCTGGGCACCGCGGCGAGGTCGGCGAGCGGCCAGAAGCGCTCGGCGCGCAGCGACACCGAGCCGTCCCTCGACTCGACCGTGCCCTCGACGATCAGGCCCGGGTGGCCGACGATCGTCGCCCGCTCGGCCGCGAGCAGGCCGCGCGAGACGATCGCCTGCGCCATGCCGGTCTCGTCCTCGACGGTGAGGAAGAGCGCCCCCTTCGCCGTCCCCGGCCGCTGTCGGACGATCACGGCTCCTGCGATGCGGGTGCGGGTGCCGCGGGACAACGCAGGCAGGTCCGCGGTGGAAATCACGCCTCGTCGATCGAGCTCTGCGCGCACGTAAGCGACCGGATGGGGACCGACCGTCATTCCCGTGCCAGCGAAATCCGCACGCGTCTCCTCCTCCCGAGACATTTCCGGCAGCGGGCTCTTCACCCCCGCCGAAGAGCCCGGCCGGTCGAGTCTTCCCGCGGAGGGAGCTTGAGGGGCGGAAAGAGGGGGACGGCACCAATTTCGCGCGAGGCTCTCACCGGCACTGCTCTCGCCGAGGAAACTGGTGCCTGTCCCCCTGAACGCAGGCGAGCGCCCGCCGCTGAGCGACCTCGAGCGCCCGCCGGTCCCGGAGCGGGAAGACTCGACCGGCCGGGCTCTCTCCGACGCTTCGCTCCCGTCGGTGAACAACTCGCCGACCGGCCGGGCCGCGAGCGACGCCTGCCAGAGCGCGGTGCGGCGCGACATGCCGAGAGACGCCAGCGCGCCGACCTCCGCCAGGCGCTCGAGGTCGGCGGCGCTCGCTCCGGCGCGGCGCTTCAAGTCGTCGAGGTCGGTGAACGGGCGCCGTTGCGCTTCGCCGGCGATGCGCTCGCCGACGGCCTGGCGCAGGCCGGCGACGTAGCGCAGGCCGATGCGGCAGGCGCCGGCGGCTGGCGGCACGGCGCGGCGCTCGTGGTCGCGGCGGCCGCCCGGATCTCCCTGCTCCGGAACCGGCGGGCGCTCGAGGTCGCTCAGCGGCGGGCGCCCGCCTGCGCTCGGTCCGCGCTCGCCGACCGTGGTCGCTCCGCGTTGGTGGAGGCGCGGCCCTCGAGCTTCCTCCGCAGGGAGATCCGGGCGGCCTTGGCGTCGGTTGGCGGCGTCCGGTTCGGTTCGCTCCTCCCACTTGCAGCGCCAGTCGGAGTGGTGCACGTCGATCGGGAGCACGGTCACGCCGTGGCGTTGGGCATCCTTCACCAGCGTCGCCGGGTGGTAGAAGCCCATCGGCCAGGCGTTGAGCAGCGCGATCAGGAAGGCGGTCGGGTGGTAGCGCTTCAGGTAGGCGGTGGCGTAGGCGATCAGCGCGAAGCTCGCGGCGTGCGACTCGGGGAAGCCGTAGAGCGCGAACGAGGTGATCGACTGGACGATCCGGTCCTGCGTCTCGCCGGCGATGCCCCGCTCGGCCATGCCCGCGCGCAGCCGGCGCTCGATCGCCGCCATGCGCTCGACCGAGCGCTTGAAGCCCATCGCGCGGCGCAGCTCCTCGGCCTCGCCGCCGGAAAAGCCCGCGACCGCCATCGCCATGCGCAGCAGCTGCTCCTGGAAGAGCGGCACGCCGAGCGTGCGCGCGAGGATCGGCTCGAGGCAGGGGTGGGAGTAGGTGACCGGCTCGCGCCCGAGCCGGCGCTCGAAGAACGGGTGGACCATGTCGCCGATGATCGGCCCCGGGCGGATGATCGCGACCTCGACGACCAGGTCGTAGAAGCGCTCGGGAGCGTTCCTCGGCAGCGTGGCCATCTGGGCACGGCTCTCGACCTGGAAGACGCCGACCGTGTCGGCGGCGCGCAGCATGGCGTAGACGCCGGGGTCGTCGGCGGGCAGGTGCGCGAGGTCGAGCGTCACGCCGCTCGTGTTCCGTGCACGATCGGGATCGCCTCCTCGAGCGCGTTCAGCATGCCGAGGCCGAGCAGATCGACCTTGATGATGCCGAGGTCGGCGCAGTCGTCCTTGTCCCACTGGACGACCACGCGTCCGGGCATCGCCGCCGGCTCGAGCGGCACCACCTCGTCGAGGCGGCCGGCCGCGATCACCATGCCGCCCGAGTGCTGGCCGAGGTGGCGGGGCAGGTTCTGGATCCGCCGGAAGTAGTCGGCGAAGACCCGGTTCCTGCGCTCGGCCGGGTCGAAGCCGGCGGCGGCGAGCGACTGCAGCAGGTCGCGCGGATCGCCGCGCTCGAGGTCGTAGCGGAAGAAGCCGAGCGCCTTGGCGAGGCGGTCGATCTGCTCCTCGGAGTAGCCGAGCACCTTGGCCACCTCGCGCGACGCCGAGCGGTCGCGGTAGGTGATCACGTTGGCGGTCATCGCGGCGCCGATCGGATGGTCGCTCCCCCGGTCGCGGTCGCCATCCGGCGTCGTGCCGTAGCGCCGGTAGACGTACTGGATCACCTTCTCGCGCGGGTCGCCGGAGGGCAGGTCGAGGTCGATGTCGGGCCACTCGCCGCGCTCCTCGGAGAGGAAGCGCTCGAACAGCAGCTCCATCTTCACCGGGTCGACGGCGGTGATGCCGAGCGCGTAGCAGACCGCGCTGTTGGCGGCCGAGCCGCGCCCCTGGCAGAGGATCCGCTCGCGCCGGCAGAACTCGACGATGTCCCAGACGATCAGGAAGTAGCCGGCGAGCTCGAGCTTCTCGATCAACGCGAGCTCGTGCTCGATCTGGGCCTGGGCGCGCGCGGTGAGCGGCCGGAAGCGGGCGCGCGCGCCGTTCCAGGCGACCTTGCGCAGCCACGAGGCGGGCGTCTCGCCGGCGGGGAGCGGGTAGTCGGGGAAGCGGTAGCCGAGATCGTCGAGGGTGAAGGCGAGGCGCTCGGAGAGCTCGAAGGCGTGGACGAGCGCGGCGGGGCGGTCGGCGAAGAGGCGCGCCATCCCGGCGGCGCTCTTCAGGTGCCGCTCGCGCTGCGCGGCGAGGCGGGTGCCGGCCGCGTCGAGCGGGACGTGGTGGCGGATCGCGGTCAGCACGTCGTGGAGCGGTTTGTCGCCGCTGCGCGCGTAGCGCGCGCCCTGGGTGGCGACGAGCGGCAGCCGGAGCCGGCCGGCGAGCTCGACGAGGAGGCGGTTGCGGCGCTCCTCGGCGCGCAGGCCGTGGCGCTGGAGCTCGACGTGCGCACGGCCGGGGAAGAGTCCGGCCAGCCGCTCGGCGAGACGCCGCGCGCCGTCGAGGTCGCCGCCGTCGAGCGCGCGCGCGAGCGGCCCCTCGTCGCCGCCGGAGAGCAGGTGGAGCCCCCCGGCGTGGGCGCCGATCTGCTCCCAGGTGGCGGCCGGGTCGGCCTTGGCGCGGCCGAGCGCGGCCGCGGTGAGGAGGCGGCAGAGGTTCCGGTAGCCGGCGCGCGACTCGACGAGCAGCGTCAGCCGCGCGCGGCGCAGGTTGCGCTCCGCGGCGTCGGCGCGCGATTCGCCGGCGCGCGGCGGCGGCTCGAGCGGGTCCTCGAGGAGCGCGACCTCGGCGCCGACCAGCGCCTTCACTCCGGCCTGTCTGGCCGCCTTCCAGAAGCGCGGGGCGCCGTAGACGCCGGCGCGGTCGACCAGCGCCACCGCCGGCAGCTCGAGCTCGGCGGCGCGCGCCACCAGGTCCTCGGGGAGCGAGGCGCCGTCGAGGAAGGAGAAGGCGGAGGCCGCGCGCAGCTCGGCGTAGGGGACCGGCGTGCGGCCCCCGCCGGCGCCGCCGCCGTGCCGGAACTCCCGCTCGCGCAGCTTCTCCTTGCGCGCCCCGGGCGACTGGTAGGGGCGGCCGGACCGCAGGCCCAGGTTGCGGGCGAGCTCGAGGCGGGGGCGGTCGGACATCGGTGCCAGTGTAGCGTAATTAAAGCGTAAAAACTCCAGAGAAGGATTGTGGGCTCCGGAGGCGGTGGAGGAGGATTCACGCCATGGAGTCCAATCCCTGGCGTCGCCCCGGTTTGCGTCTCGGCGTCCTCGTGACGGTGCTGTCGTTGCTCGCGGCGCCGCTCGGCGCCGGAAATTCGAAGACATGGAACGACCAGCTCCAGAAGGTGCTCGCCCTGTTGCGCGGTCAGCAGTGGCAGCAGGCGCTCGACGGCTCCCAGGAGCTGCTCGACAGCTTCGCGCGCGACCTCGCGCCCGGCAAGAAGGCCGATCGCTCCGTGGCGCTGGTGGTCATGTGTCGGGCGCTCGCCGAGGCCGGACAGGGGCGGGAGGCCGACGCCGCCTGGGACTGGCACGTGGCGCAGCAGATCGACCCTGCGATGGAGAGCTGGAATCTCGCGGAATTCGGCGCCGCCGGCGCGCTGCTCGATCAGCATCGGCTGGCGCGCGATCCCCGGCCGCTGGCCGTCGACCCGAGCGCAGAGAGCACGGTGACGCCCGTGGTCCGGGTCGGCGAGCCGCGCTTCCCGAAGTGGCCCGCGGCAGCCTATCGGATCGGCTGGGGCGGGACCGTCGTGGTCGAGGCCGTCATCGGCGCCGACGGCGCGCTCTCGCACCCCCGCCTGCTCGACGCCCCGCCCGTCGCGACGATGGCGCTCGCCGTGTTCGATGCCCTGCGCGGCAGCCGGTTCGAGCCGGCCAGGCGGGGCGGCGAGCCGGTGGCGTCGCTCTACAGGCTCGGAATGAAATACACCTACACGCGTTGAATCGGGAGTCCGTCTCCGCGCAGCAGCGCGTAGATGCAGCTGTCGAGGTGCTCGCCGTTCTTGAAGGCGCTCCTGCGCGTGATGCCCTCGAGCCGGAAACCGCAGGCTTCGAGGACCCGGCGCGAGGCGGCGTTGGGGGCGAAGGTCCAGGCCTCGAGGCGCTCGAAGTCGAAGGTCTCGAACAGGTAGACGACGAACCCGGCGAGCGCCTCCCGGGCGTAGCCCATTCCCCAGTGGTCGGGCCCCAGCCAGTAGCCGACCTCGCCGCAATAGCGGGCGACGTCGGGGAGGCGCTCGACTCCGATGCCGCCGATCAGGCGGTCGTCTTCCCGCCTCGCGATGGCGAGCGTGGTGGGCGGCCGCTCGGTCGCGGCGCGCGCGATCCAGGCGCGGGCGTCGGCGAGTGTGTAGGGGTGGGGGAAGCGGTCGCGCAACGTGCGCGCGACCTCCGGGTGGTTCGCCTCGCGGGCGAGATCGTGGGCGTCGCCCCTGCGATAGGGGCGCAAGGAAAGTCGTTCGGTGGTCCGGGTCACGACGCGTTCAGAAGGTGGTCCAGCTCTCCCGGTCGAGGTCCTCGACCAGCCGCACCGTGTCGGCGGCGGAGGCCGCGGACCAGGCCGCACACGCCGGCCCCGGCGGCTCGGGCGCCGCGGTTCCCTCGACGGCACGGCGCAGCTCCACCGGCTCGCCGATCGTGAGCCGCGCCTCGCCGTCGACTTCGCGCGCGCTCGACAACCTGACCCATCCCTCGTCGACGCCCTCGGCGAGGCAGATTCGCGGCGCGGCGCCGGAGCGGTCGACCACGAGCTTCGGATCGAGCCCGCCGGGCTGACTGCCGGCCAGCGCCCGGCGCAGCCGCGCGGCCGCGATCTCGGGCGGCGTCGAGGAGCGGGCGAGCGTGAGCGTCGGCAGCGGCCGCTTGTCGCCGCCCACCCAGAGCACCTGCCGGGAGAGCAGCCGGCCGGGCGGCGCCTCCGGCGCGGTGGCGACCAGGCTGGCGCGCGCGAAGAGCCGGTCGAGCAGCTCGTCGAGCTGGCCGGAGTGCGCGGCGATCGCCCCGGAGCCCGGCCGGACGAGGTCGGCGCCGGGAATCCGCCCCAGGTCGACGGCGGAGTCGAGCCGCGCCTGGCCGCCGTCCTTCGCCTCGGAGACGCTCCCGGGCAGCTTCATCGGAACGAACGTCTCCTCGCCACCGGCGCCTCCGGTGGTCACGATGGCGTCGGCGGGCGAGGCCGTGGGGGCGGCGACCGGGGCGGTGGGGCGCAGCGCCACGCCGATCGTCACCCAGCCGTAGCCCGCCAGCGAGCGCGCGGCTTCGACCAGCGGCCGCGTCCGCGCCGTCGCGTCCGAGCTCGAGCGCGCGCGCCCGAGCTCGTCGAGGAGCTCGCCGTCGACCGGCCAGCTCGAGAGCGGCAGCAGGAGCAGGCGCTCCCCGCCGCCCTTGCGCTCGGCGATCGAGACGGCCAGCCGATCGAGCCTTGCGGCGGCGGTCGCCAGGCCGGGCGTCGCGGTCGCCGGCGCGCGTTCCGCCCGGGCGGCGATCTGGAGCAGTCGATCGGAGAGCGCGGGCGCGCTCCCGACGGTCGCCGCGCTCACGATGCCCGCGCTCGCTTCCACGAGCTCGACCGGGCCCGCCGCGACCAGTCGTTCCGCGCGCTCCGCGAGCCGCCGCGCGGCCAGCGCGCGCGAGGCCCCGTCCGCCAGCCCGTCGTCGAACCAGACGAGGATCTCCCAGCCGTCCCGGTCGGGCTCGGCGACGAAGCGGACGGAACGGCGCTCGGCGCCGTCCTCGACCAGCACGAAGTCGCCGTCGCCCTTCTTGCCGATCGACTCGAACGGGGGGAGCCCGGAGAGGTCGAAGCGGATCTCGACCTCGCGCACGACGACCTGGTCCTCGAAGCGCTGCTCCTGCGCGGGCTTGTCCCCGGTGGGAGACGCCGCAGGAATCGGAGTGGACGGAGCGCCGCCGGTGAGCAGCAGCGCGACGAGGGCGATCGGTCGTGGCCGGTTCACGCCGCCATTGTCTCGCAAACCCGGTGCCGTGGCCCCGCCCTCGTCCGGATCGCGGCGGGGGCCGTAGTGAGGGCAGAACGCGGGATCGCCTGTCGCGATCGCCGCGCAACCACGAGGAGCTCTCCATGAGAAGCAGGCTCGCCATCGCGCTCGTCGCCACTCTCGCCGCCGCAGGCACCGCCTTCGCCGGCAGCTACGCCAAGCCCGCGTCCGACATCGTCGACACGGCGGTCGCCGCTGGCGACTTCAAGACCCTTGCCACCGCCCTCCAGGCCGCCGGCCTGATTGACACGCTCAAGGGCCCGGGTCCGTTCACCGTCTTCGCGCCGACCGACGCGGCGTTCGCCAAGCTGCCGGCCGGCACCCTCGACGCCCTGCTCAAGGACAAGGCGAAGCTGACGCGCATCCTCACCTACCACGTGGTTTCCGGGAAGGTGATGGCGGCCGACGTAGTGAAGCTCTCCGAGGCGAAGACGGTCGAGGGGGGCGTCCTGCGCATCAGCACGCAGGGCGGCGTGAAGGTCAACAGCGCCAACGTGGTGAAGACCGACGTCGCCGCGTCGAACGGCGTCATCCACGTCGTCGACAACGTGCTGCTGCCGAACTGATCCGGATCCCGATCGAACCTCCGAGGAGCCGGGGCGCGTTGCGCTCCGGCTCTTTTCGTTCCGGATCGGTCAGGGCGCCGCTTCGAGGGCGATCGGCAGCGACTTCCCGGCCTCGATCGCGCGCAACGCGGCGTCGTCGGGGAAGCGGCGCCGCCCCTCGGCCAGGACGCGCTTGCCCTCGGCGGCGGCGCCCAGCTTCTGCAGCGTGAGGGCCGCGGCGCGGTAGGCGGCGGGCCGGTCGGGATTTTTCTGGACGAGCTCCTGCAGGAAGCGGTTCGCGTCGCGCGGACGGCCGACGGTGGCGAACAGGATCGCGAGGCTGACGTAGCCGAGCGGCTTGTCCGGGAAGTCCAGGACCTCCCGCTCGTAGGCACTGAAGGCCTCGCGCGGCTGCCCCAGCTTCATGTAGGCGTCGCCGCGCGCGAGGAAGAGCCCCTCGTAGTCGCGGCTGCCCGGCGCGAGCAGCGTCAGCCGCTGCTCCGCCTTCACGAGCTCGGCGAGAGCGTCGTTCGGCCGATCCTGGTTGTTCAGCGCGCGCGCCAGCAGCACCAGCGGCTGGATCTGACCACTGCCGCCGGCGACCGCCGCGCGCGCCGCCTTCTCCGCCGCCACGTAGTCGCGCTGGGTGAGCCCGATGAGGGCGAGGAGCTCCTGGGTCTGCACCGGGGCGATATGAACCGCGAGCTCGGCATGGCGGCGCGCCTCGTCGTAACGGCCGAGGTCGCTCAGCGTCACCGCGGCGCCGAACGCCGCCGAGGTGGCGCCGGGGGAGATCTCGAGGGCCTTCTTGTAGGCGGCGAGGGCCTCCTCCTGGCGCCCGGACTGGCGCAGGGCATGGCCGAGCTGGATCCAGCCATCGGTCATCCCGGGCGTGTCGGCGACGACCCTCTGGAAGACGGCGAGCGCGCCGGCCGCGTCGCCGGCGTCGAGCGCCGCCCGGGCCCGATGGAACTCGTGGAGGAGCGGCAGCTTCGATTTCGGATCGGCCAGCGGACCCTCGGCCCGCGCCCTGCCCCCGAGGTAGCCCAGGGCGGCGAGCTTCGCGGCCGTCTCCGGGTCTTCGGTGCCGGGCTCCGCCAGCGGTACCACGCGGGTCTCGGCCTCGGTCCGCAGGGCGTGGAAGACGCGCCGCTCGCTCTCGCGCAGGTTCTTCGTCGAGCGTGGATCGGTGCCCAGGTCGTAGAGCTCGGGATCGGGTCCCTGGATGAGCTGGAAGGGGAACTCGACCACCGAGATCAGGTCGCTCCAGCCGTAGTGGAGCCTCGGCATGACCGTCTCGGAGAGGATCCGGCGGGGCGCCGCGCTCGAGCGGGCGAGCTCGACGAGAGGGACCCCCTTCATCGCCGCCGGCACTTTCGCCCCCGCGGTCGCGAGCAGCGTCGGCGCGACGTCGAGCAGCTGCGCCGCGGCGGCGACCCGCTGGCCGGCGAGCTCCTGGCGCGGCAGCTTGAGGATCATCGGCACCTGGATCGACTCGCGGTAGAGCAGGAGGCCGTGCTCCTTCTCGCCATGATCGCCGAGACCCTCGCCATGGTCGGAGACCAGCAGGACGAGGCTCCGGTCATAGAGACCCAGGCGGCGCAGCTCGGCCACCAGGTCGCCGACCAGGGCATCCGCGGTCGCCACCTCGCCGTCGTAGGGATCGGAGTACTTCGAGCGGAACGCCGGATCGGGCTCGTAGGGCGTGTGCGGTTCGTAGAGGTGGACGAGCAGGAAGAAGCGGCCGGCGGCGTTGGCGGCGAGCCACCGCTTCGCGCGCGCGACGGTCTCCCGGCCGGCGCGCTGGACGTTGCCGATGTCGGCCGCCGTGCCCGGTTCGAGCTCGGCGTCGAATTTCCGGAAGCCCGCGCCGAAGCCGGTCTCCTGCCGGAGGACGAAGGCGGAGACGAAGGCCGCGGTCGAATAGCCAGCCCTGGCGAGCAGCTCGGGCGCCCAGGGGTGGCGGGCGGCGTCGAAGCGGTAGCCGAGGTTGTCGCGCACGCCGTGCTCGCCGGGCGGCACGCCGGAGAGCATCGAGAGATGGGAAGGGAGCGTCAGCGGCACCGTGGCTGTAGGCGTGCTCGAACAGCACGCTGTCGCGCGCGAGCGCGTCGATCGCCGGCGTCTCGACGCCCCGGTAGCCGTAGGCAGGCAGCCGGTCGGAGCGCAGCGTGTCGATCGAGACGAGGACGATCGGCGGGGGTTCGGCCGCGGCCGCGGCGCCGGGCAGGGCGAGCGTGACCGCGAGCGGCGCGAAAGCGGCGAGAGCGACCGCGAGCCCTGCCGGTCCGGGTGAGTATCGACGCAAGTGGTGGTCCCCTTCGGAATCGGAGCCGGCCGCCGGCTCGACCGGTGCATCCTACACAACGACTCGCCGCGCGCTCAGTGAGCGATGAGCAGCGGGCAGGGGCAGAGCTGCAGGAGCTTCTCGGACACGCTGCCGAGCAGCAGGCCGGCGAGCCCGGGCTCGCCGCGCCGGCCCACCGCGAGAAGCTCGGCGCGCGAGGTCTCGACGAAGTCGACGAGGGCCCCCGCCGGATCGCCCTCGAGCACCAGCGCGTCGGCGCGCGAGCCGTCGACGCCGGCGCGCACCAGCCGTTCGCGCAGGGCGGCGCGATCCGGTCCGCCGCCGGCGGCGACGTTCACGGCGGTCACTCGCGCCGCGGGGAACCAGCGGGCGGCCGCGGCCGCCGCGGCCTCGCTCGCCGCCGAGCCGTCGAGCGCCACCACCACGCGGGTCGGCGGCGCGATCGCGGTCTCGCCGCGCACCACGACCACCGGCGCGGTGGCCGCGCGCGCGACGGCCGCGCTGGTCGAGCCGATCCGGAAGCGCCGGATCCCATGGCCGTGCGGGCCGAGCACGATCAGCGCGGCGCGGCGTTCGGCGGCGTGCTCGAGGAGCGTGTCGACCGGCAGCCAGCGGCGCAGGTAGATGCGGGTGGGGACTCCGGCGGCCTCGAGGGCGGCGAGCTCGCGCTCGGCCAGCCCGCGCATCTCGCGCTCGTGCCCGTCGAGCAGCTCGCCGACCGGCCGGTCCCAGGCGCCGAGCGGAATCGGCGGGAGGGAGACGGCATGAACGAGGTCGATCTCGACTCCGCCGCGCGCCGCGGCGACCGCGCCGGCCCATGCCGCGGCGCGGCAGGAGTCCTCGGAACCGTCGAAGGCGAGCAGGAGCCGGTCGGTCATCGCGCGGGCCTCTGGAAGTCATGGTAGCAGAGGGCCCGAAGCGCCGCGGGCGGCCTTGATGCGGCACCGCCGCCGGAGTAGCATCCGCCTGTTTTTCGGTGGGGCCGGAGTTTCCTGGGCCGCAGCTCGCGGCCGCAGCGTTCTTTTGGACGAGGAGGTAAGAGGATGAGCTGGAATCGGAAGTACGCGTGGGCGATCGCGGGGACCCTGATTCTCGCGGGCGCGCTCCCGGCCCAGCAGGCGCAGGAGAAGCCCCCGGCGGAGCAGCCGGCGGCGGAGCAGACCCCGGCCGAGGAGCCGCAGGAGGCGGTCGAGGACGTCATCGTGGTGACCGCTTCGCGCACGCAGCAGACGCTCAACGAGGCGCCCGCGGCCATCTCCGTGCTCGACTCGCGCACGATCGAGTCGATCCCGGCCGACGACTACGGCGACCTGCTGCGCAACGTGCCCGGTCTCAACGTCTCGCAGACCAGCGCGCGCGACATCAACATGACCTCGCGCGGCTCGACCAACACGCTGTCGACCTCGCAGCTGGTCCTGATGGACGGCCGTTCGCTCTACCTCGACTTCTTCGGCTTCGTGATGTGGGACTTCCTCCCGGTCAATCCGAACGAGATCAAGCAGATCGAAGCGGTGCGCGGCCCGGGTAGCGCGGTGTGGGGCGCCAACGCCATGACCGGCGTGGTCAACCTGATCACCAAGCGCCCCAAGGAGATGGTCGGCACCTCGCTGCTGTTCGGCGGCGGCGAGCTCGGCACGGCCTATGGCAGCGTCTCGCACGCCGGCGTCTCGGGCAAGATCGGCTACAAGTTCTCCGCCGGCTACTACGAGCAGGATCCCTACGACCGGCCGACCGGCGTCATCCCCGGCTCGAGCCCGCCGCAGCTCTACCCGGAGTACGAGAACCAGGGCACCGAGCAGCCCAAGGGCGACCTGCGCCTCGACTGGGACGTCGACGAAGGCCAGTACTTCACCTTCGGCGCCGGCTACGCGGGCACCGACGGCATCATCCACACCGGCATCGGGCCGTTCGACATCGACAAGGGCTCGGATCTCTCCTACGGCAAGGCGACCTACAGCCACCATGCCCTGAACATCGGGCTGTTCGCCAACCTGCTCGACGCCGACTCGATCAACCTGCTCACCCGCGGCGCCGACGGCCAGCCGCTGGGCTTCGCGTTCGCGACCGACACCTACAACCTCGACGTCTCGAACACGACGGTGGCCGGCGCGCACAACATCCTCACCTACGGCGGCCTCTACCGGACCAGCAGCTTCGACCTCGAGATCGCGCCGGAGGGCGAGGACAAGACCGAGTGGGGCGTCTTCCTGCAGGACGAGATCCTGCTCGGCGACAAGGTGCGCTGGCTGATCGGCGGCCGCTACGACGAGGTCGATCCGCTCGAGGACGGCGTCTTCACGCCGCGCACCAGCCTGCTGATCTCGCCCACGCCGCGCCACACCTTCCGCATCTCCTACAACGAGGCGTTCCGCACGCCGTCGGCGATCAACAGCTATCTGCAGGTCGAGATCGTCAACGCGCTGCCCGGTTCCCCCTACCTGGTCCCGGCCTACGCCGACGGCAACGTCGATCTCGTCGAGGAGCACATGACCGCTTACGAGGTCGGCTACGTCGGCACCTTCGACAACGGCCTGATGCTCTCGCTCGCGGCCTACCGGAACGAGGTCGAGGACACCATCGACTTCTTCACCGCGGATCTCTGGCGGCCAGGCAACCTGCCGCCGGCGAGCGCGACGCTGCCGCCGCCGCTGGTGGGCTGCTTCAACTTCGCCCCGGGCACCGGACCGGCCGCCTGTCCGCTGCGTGGTCTCGGCTTCCTCTTCCCGTCGAACTTCTCGTACCGCAACATCGGCCAGCAGACCGACCAGGGCGTCGAGTTCACGCTCAACCAGCGCATCGGCAGCGAGTGGAACTGGTTCTTCAACGCCTCGTGGCAGGACACGCCGGAGTTCGAGGGCCTGAGCGCCGCCGAGGTGTCGAGCCAGAACATCGCTCCCGAGTGGCGCGCCAACCTCGGTCTCTCCTTCGACAACGGCCCCTTCTTCTGGAGCGCCAACGTCAACTACCAGGACGAGGCCTACTGGGCCGACGTGCTCAACTACAAGGGCTTCACCGACGCATTCACCCAGGTCAACGCGGCGATCGGGTTCCGGGTCCTCGACGAGCGGATGTCGATCCAGCTGGTCGGCTCCAACATCTTCGACGAGGAGATCCAGCAGCACATCTTCGGCGACATCATCAGCCGCAAGGTGACGGGCCAGATCGGCTTCCGCTTCTGAGCTGAGAAGGGCCGCACCCACCAGCCCGGACCGAGTCCGGGCGTCGAGGGCCGGGGCCGCAAGGCTCCGGCCCTTCGTCTTGGTGCGGGAACCGAGGTCGCAGCAGTAGAGGCGAAACAAGCAAGAGCAAGAGCAGAAGCAAGAGCAAGAGCAAGAGCAAGAAGCAAGAGCAGAAGCAAAAGCTCTCAGTTAAGGGGTTGCGAGCGGGGCGCCCGCTGGTTCATCGAGCTGCGGGCGCCTCGTGGTGCGCCTTTCCTTCTATGGAGCTCTTGCTTTTGCCTTTGTTGTTCTTGTTCTTGTTCTGTTCTTTGATATGGTCCGTGATGTGTGGCTCGGCGGGTGCCTGCGGGCGGGGGGAGGGTTGCGCGCCTTTCAGGCGCGCGGGCGGAGGTCGCGCCAGATGGTCTCGGCGGAAGCGGGGCGGCAGAAGTGGTAGCCCTGCATGAACTCGCAGTCGAGGTCGGCCAGGAACTGGCGCTGCTCGGGCGTTTCGACCCCTTCGGCCACCACCGACAGTCCGAGGTCGGCGGCGAGGCGCAGGATGTTGCGCACGAGGTCGAGGCGCTCGTTGCCTTCGCCCAGGGTGGCGACGAAGGAGCGGTCGATCTTCAGCACGTCGACCGCGAACCGGTTGAGGTAGGCGAGCGAGGAGTAGCCGGTGCCGAAGTCGTCGATGCAGATGCCGATCGACATCGCGCGCAGGTCGCGCAGCATCGCGGCGGCCTCCTGCGGATTCTCGACCAGGACGCCCTCGGTGAGCTCGAGCTTCAGGCGATCGGGCGGCAGCCCGGTCCGTCCGAGAACGGTCTGGATCTGCGGCACGAGATCGGGCTGCGTGAAGAGCTTCGGGGAGAGGTTCACGCTCATCGTCAGCCGCTCCCACGCCGGCTCGGCCGCGCGCCATTCGGCGAGCTGGCGGCAGGCCTCCTCGAGCACCCACATGCCGAGGGGCAGGATCAGGCCGGTCTCCTCGGCCGTGCGGATGAAGGCGTCCGGATAGACCAGGCCACGCTCGGGGTGGTGCCAGCGCACCAGCGCCTCGAAACCGATCACCCCGGCGTCGCGCTGGGTGACGATCGGCTGGTAGTGAACCTCGAACTCGCGCCGTTCGACCGCGCGGCGCAGATCGTTCTCGAGCTGGAGCTGGGCGACGACCGCGCTGCGCATCTCGCCGGTGAAGACCTGCGAGCGGCCGCGCCCGGAGACCTTGGCGCGGTACATCGCCGTGTCGGCGTCGCGCAGCAGCTCGCCCAGGTCAGCGGTCTCGGCGTTGCCGACCGAGATCCCGATCGAGGCCGACACGAACAGCTCGTGGCCCGCGACCGTGAACGGGGCGAGAAACGCCTCGTGGATGCGGTCGGCGACCGCCGCCGCCTCCTCGAGCCCGGTGACCTCCTCGAGCAGCGCGGTGAACTCGTCGCCGGAGAGGCGCGCCACCGTGTCGCCGCCGCGCAGGCAGGACTCCACCCGCCGCGCGACCTGCACGAGCAGCTGGTCGCCGACCGGGTGGCCGAGGCTGTCGTTGACCACCTTGAAGCGGTCGAGGTCGAGGAAGAGCACGGCGTAGAGGCCGCTGTCGCTGCGCCGCGCCCGCGCGCGCGCCCGCTCGAGGCGGTCGAGGAAGAGCGCCCGGTTGGGCAGGCCGGTCAGCGGGTCGTGGACCTTGCGGTCGGTGATGTCGGTCTGTGAGCCGGCAATCCGCGTCGGGCGCCCCTGCGCGTCCCAGACCGCGGCGCCGCGCGCCAGCATCCAGCGGTAGTTGCCGTCGCGGTGGAGGACGCGGTGCTCGTGCTCGAAGTGCTCGCTGGCGCCGCCCAGGTGGCGGTCGAGCCGCTCGGTGAGCGGCGGCAGGTCCTCGGGGTGGACGCGCGAGAACCACTCGTCGGGCGAGGCGCTGGCGCTGTCGGAGTCGAGTCCGACCAGAGCCTCCCAGCGCTCCGAGTAGTAGACCTCGCCGGTGCGCAGGTTCCAGTCCCAGAGGCCGTCGTTGGCGCCGCGCACCGCGAGCGCGTAGCGCTCCTCGGAGACGCGCAGCGCCTCCTGCGCGCGCTTGCGCTCGGTCACGTCCTGGAAGACCGCGACCAGCCCGACGGCGACGCCGTCGTCGTCGAGCACCGGGTCGAGGCGGGCCTCGACGGTGACGGTCGAGCCGTCGCGGCGGAGGTTGGCGCTCTCCAGGCGCAGGCCGCCGGCCGCCGTCAGCTCGCGGAACTCGCGGCCGGCGACGAGGTCGGGAGCGATCGCGGCGAGCGGCGTGTCGACGACCTCGCGACGGCCGTAGCCGTGGAGCTCGTCGAGCGCGGGGTTGCCGTCGACGATGACCAGCTCGCGATCGACGACCGCGACGCCGGCGCCGGTCGTGCGCAGCACCTGGTCGAGCTGGCGCAGCCGTTCGCGGGCGCCCACGATCTCGGAGCGGTCGCGGACGAGGACGAGGACGGCGCCGCCGGGCTGGGTCGCGACGCGGGTGACCCGCACCGGGAAGGAGGAGCCGTCGCGCCGATAGGCCTCGAGCCGCTTGCCGCGGGTGGGCGCGTCGCGCGGGGAGCCCCCCGCCTCCGGATCGCGGGTGTCGTAGGAGAGCAGCAGCGGGAGCTTCTTGCCGATCACCTCGCGCGGCGTGTAGCCCCAGAGGTCCTCGACCCGCGCGCTGGCCCACGTGATCCGGCTCTCGGAGTCGACGGCCAGCACGGCGTCGTCGAGAGCTTCGAGGACCGCTACGGGGAGGGCGCTCGCCTCGGTCATGCGGGTTCCGAGTAGGGTAGCACGGCCCTTCCGGACGCTCAGTCGTAGACGCCATCGGCGAACCAGAGGCCGCTGCGCGCCGTCGCGGAAGAGACGGACGAGCGCGCCGCCGGCGAGCTCGACGTCCCAGTATTCGCGCTCGACCGGCGCGTCGGACCACCACCCCTCCTCGAGCCGCCAGGGACCGGAGGCGATCCGCACGTCCCCCTCGAGCCGGGGCCGCCGGTTCTTCTCCGGCTCCTCGCCGCCCCGCCGCGCGACGGCGACCGGCCGCCGCTCGCCGTCGAGCTCGACCGCGAGCTCGAGCGGGGGCCGCAGCACGCGCACGGCGAGCAGGCCGCGCGGCGGCGCGGGCTCGGGCGCGAAGCGGCGGCGGCGGCGGCGGCGCGTAGGGGACGAGGGCGAAGCGCTCGGGGCGGTGGCCGTCGAGCGCGCGCGGCGAGCCGGCGCGATCGGGGCCGAGGAGAGCGAAGAGGCGCGCGAGGGTGGTCGCCAGCCGGTCGGGGGAGAGCGCCGGCGGCCCGAACAGCGTGAGCTGCGCGGCGCGCGGCCGGTCGGGCCGGGCGGTGAACAGAAAGCCGGAGACCGCGGCGCCCGGCGGCCGCTCCTCGAGCGCGAGGCGGAGCGACGGCGAGCAGCGTCCTGGGGTCGCGGGTCGGCGCGGGCAGGTCGATCGCGCGCTCGTCGTGGCCGGCGGGCTCGAGGCGGAGCGCGAGTCTCGAGCCGCGCGCAGCCGAGCCCCGCCGCCTCGAGCCGGCGGCAGAGGCGGTCGAGCGCGGCGCGGGCGAGGAAGAGGAAGGGCTCGAGGGTGGCGAGCGGCCACTCGAGCTCGCTGCCCTCGTGGAAGTCGGGCGGCGGCTCGCGCGGCAGGAGCGGACGCGGGTCGAGCCCGCGCGCGACCGCGTGCAGGCGGCGGCCGGCCTCGCCCAGCCGGCTCGCGACCTCGGCGGCGGGCAGGCGCGCGAAGTCGCCGACCGAGGCGAGGCCCCAGCGCGCGAGGGTCTCGGCGAGCGCGAAGTCGGGAGCGAGGCGGGCGAGCGGCAGCGGCGCCAGGAAGGCCGCCTCCTCGCCGCCCGGGACGATGCGCGGGTCGGATCCCTTCGCCTCGCGCGCCGCGACCTCGGCGGCGAGCTTGCTGCCGGCGACGCCGACGCGCGCGGGCAGCGTCTCGCGCGCGGCGCCCCGCTCGAGCGCCAGCGCCAGATTGCGCTCGGGCTCGCGGCCGCGGAAACGGCGCTCCACTCCGTCCGCGTCGAGGAAGACGACCCCGTCGCCGCCGTCCTCGACGCGCGGCGAGAAGGCGTCGGCCACCTCGAGCAGTGCCTCGCGCGCGGCGCGCTCGCACTCGGCGTCGCGTCCGCGCGCGGCGAGCCGGGGCACGAGCGCCCGCGCCTGGGCGAGGGTCGCGCCGGGGCGCACGCCGGCGCGCCGCGCCGGGCGCGTGGCGGCCACCACCCGCGCCGCCGGCCCGTTGCCGTCGACCACGGCCACCGCCTCGGTCGCCAGCTCGGGCTCGGCGCGCAGGCGGGCGGCGAGCGGGAAGAGGGGGACGCGCAGGCAGGCGATGCGGGGCACGGCGGCCGTTCTCCATCCCCTTCAGCCGGCGGCGAGGCGGAGGCCGTCGGCTCGGCCCGCGGCGGGGGCGACGCCGTGGCCGCGGGCGAGGTCGAGGCGGGCGTCGACGCCGTCGAGCAGGCGCGGCTCGGCGCCGCGGCCGAGCCAGCGCGCGCGCGGCCGGGCGAGCTCGAGCACCGCCGCGGCGGCGACGCCGGTCGCGCGGTAGGGGGCCGAGACGACCAGCGCGCTCTTCGGCTCGCGCGCGGCGCGGGCGAGCCGGAGCCACTGCGCCTCCTGCCCCCGGCCGCCGGCGACCGGCGGCAGGCCGAGGTCGACGAGGACGAGCGGGAAGCCGCCGGCGAGCGCGGCTTCGGCGGCGGCGAGCGCCGCCTTCAACGCCGGCGGCCGCGCCCAGAGCAGCCGCTCGAGGACGACGCCGGCGGCGAGCGCCCCCTGCGGGTCGAGCCCGTCGCCGAGATCGACCAGCACGGCGTTCTCACCGGCGGCGGTCGCCGCCGCGAGCAGCGCGAGGCCGAACCCCGCCCGCCCGCTGCCGCGCCGGCCGACGAGCTCGACCAGCTCGCCGCGCGGCAGCCCGGCGGGCAGCAGGGCAGCGAGCGCCGGCAGGGCCCGGCTCCAGACCGCCCCCTCGCCCGGCCCGCGCTCGCCGAGGCCCGCGGCCAGGTCCCGCCCGGTCCGCACCCGCCCGGCGAGCGTCGCGCCGCTCCGCCGCAGGAACGCGACCACCGCGTCCGACGCCTGCGCTTTCAGGGGTTCCGCCACCTGCCACGCCTCCATCCCGCCCAGAGGGGGCTCGGGGGTGAAGTTAAGGCGTAAACGAGGCGGAAGTCAAGGCGGGGAAGAGAGCTTGGGCGGGGATCCGCGGGTTCATTGAAGCGATTGGAAAAAAAGAGCTTGAGTCGATCTTCACGACTCGCAGCCCTCTAGACGACTCGCGAAGTCCTCTATCAAGGTGCCAGCCGAATAGCGAAAGATCGCGGCGGCGGCTGTCGTCCCTTATCTCCAGGATGGCACGCCGCATTCGGTACTTTCCGCCCGGCTCCCTCGTCGAGGTCACCTGCCGCACGATGCAGGGGAGGCTGCTCCTGCGTCCGACGCCCCTCGTGCGCGACCTGACCCTGGGCGTCCTCGCCCGCGCCGCCCGGCTCTACCCGGTTCAGGTCCACGCCTTCGCCTTCCTCTCCAATCACTTTCATCTGCTGCTGACCGTGCCGTCGGCCCAGCGGCTCGCCCAGTTCATGAACTTCCTGAACTCCAACCTCGCCCGCGAAGTCGGCCGCGCGATCCAGTGGCGGGAGCGTTTCTGGGGCCGTCGCTACCAGGCGATCCTCGTTTCCGGTGAAGACGCAGCTCAGATCGACCGGCTCCACTACATCCTGAGCCACGGCTGCAAGGAACACCTGGTCGAACGGCCTACCGACTGGCCCGGAGCTCACTGCGCTCAGGCGCTGCTCGATGAAAGCCCCGTCTCCGGCTCCTGGTTCAATCGAACGCTCGAGTACCAGGCCGCGCGCAGGAACCTCCGTCCGGGCCGGGAAGACTTCGTCGAGCAGGAGTCCCTGCGACTCGAGCCGATCCCCTGCTGGGCGCATCTCGCTCCGGAGCGTCGCCGGGAGCGAATCGAGAGCCTGCTGCGCGCCATCGAGGAGGAGACGGCGCGGCGAACGGAGGAAACGGGAAGACGCCCCCTGGGCCGGGACTCGATCCTGAGGCAGGATCCGCACACGCGGCCCAACCGACCACGCAAGAGCCCCGCTCCGCTCGTCCACGCTGCCACGAAGGCGATCCGCCGCGAGCTACGGGACCGCTATCGAGCCTTCGTCACCGCTTTCCGGCGAGCCGCCGAGCAACTGCGATCCGGAATTCTAGACGCCGAGTTCCCGGTAGGGAGCTTCCCGCCGAGCCTGCCGTTCGTGGCGGCGGCTCGGCCGGGATGAGTCGCCGAGGCTCGGCAGTCCGATCCGGCCATCGTGACGAACGGCAGATTCGAACGGTCAGCACCTCGTCAGGCGCACGGGGGCGGACATGGTCGCCGGCTCCCAAAGTAGCCGCGCCGCCCGGGAACGCCGTCTCTTCTCGGGCACTGTAGCGGTCCGCGCAGGTACACAGTACCCCAACCGACCCTGTCGCGGTGCCCATCCTCGAAGAAACTCCAGCTGTGCGGCGCCTGCCGCGCAGCCATCGCAACCACTTAGGCCTGACTACTCGGCTGGCACCTAGTGGGGCCCTCTTGGTGAGTGGCCGTCGCGCGAGCTGAGCGGAGCCCGGCCAGTCGACCTTGCTTTGTCAGCTGCGCTCGTGTTGGCCGTGAGCGGCGGAGGGCTTGGAGCCGCCCGCCCGTCTCGGACTACTCGGCTGGCACCTACTCGGTCCGTCACCTGTTGAGCTCGAGGCCGAAGAGTCACGGATGACCTAGCAGACGCCGGCCTCGGCCACGCGACGAATGCAGCGCGAGATGCTCCTGCGCAGCTCGCCAGAAGTCCGAGGCCATCTCGAGAGCCTGACGTAACGGCGAGAAGGTCTCAGAATGGTCCCATCGTCGCCTCGTCCGCGCGAGCGTGGTGTTCACGCAGGCGGACTGCGGGTCGTGTGGAACACTATCTCCAGTCCATCTTCGTCCGAACGTCCAATGGTCCGCGGCGGCTCCCGTGGAGCAGCCGCGCTCGTCCCGGGAACCTTCCTCTGTCCAGTAGCGTTGTTTCGCGAGTTCTCTCTGTCGACGCACTTGTCAGAAACAGCTGTCCACTCGATTCCCAGAGCTCACCGAAGGCCGCCTCTGCGTCTCGTGCCCCGACTGACTACCGCCTGGCAATGGCCCGCGGTGCCCATCCTCGCAGGGCTTCGGATGTGCCGGCTTGCGCGAGCACTGACCATCGTCAAGCGCGCGAGGCGCTGGACTACTCGCGCTGGCACCTGTTGCCTGAGCTCCTCGACCGCTGTAGGCGTCGCTCCCGCTCATGCGAATCATAGACGCAAGCTCGAGACCCGTTCTCGAAGGCGTCGGTCGGGCTCTCCGGACCCCTGAGGCCACTCACCGTGCCCTCGAGGAGCACGTCAGCAGCGCCAGATCGTGATGGCGCCTTTCAGGCGATGGCTGCGGTCCCAGCGTCCACGATCGCCGTGGAGCGCCGCACACTCGGCCCACGCCGCCGCCGTGTCCAGCCGCTCCGTGTCCGCCTGCGCCCGCCGCAGCTCGGCGAACGAAGGTCGGGGCACCGCCATCACCCGCGGCCGAACGATGTGGCTGAACTGCGACGCCAGAGTAACCGTCGCCCCGACGGGCCCGAACACGAGCACGATCCAGAGCCAGTTTCCCGCATCCCCCGCCGCACACAGACCACCGCCGCGGCGATCGTGTACAGGGTGGTAAGGCCATAGAGACCGACCATCCCCTATCCCCTTCCCAGAAGAAACGGAACGCAGGTGGATTTCCTGCGCCGCCAGCGCCGGTATCCATCAGGAACCGGCGATGTGCACCACGAACAGTCCTACTTCACCACTCGGCTGGCAGTGCAATTATCGCCTCTGCCGCTTGACTACTCGGCTGGCAACTGTACGGGCCGAGCACCAAGGCGCTCACGATTATTCAAGGCGCCACTCTCCGCTCTCCATCGCTTGATTGCTTGAGCGGCCTGAAGGCCAAGGATCCCGCTATTCGCTTGCAACCGCTCCAGTACCCGAAGGGATCGCTCAGGAGCGAACTTCAGCGAATAGGTCGAGGCCATGACTCGACCCGGTCTTCAGCGTCCTCGTGAGGGAAGTAGAGCCTCTCGGCCCTCGATTCCCGCTTCCACCAGTTGCAGAAAGAGTTTGTGAACGCGGTCAGCAGCTTTGTTAGCGACGCGGTAGTTGCCGTCCATCGTCGCGTTGCTGTGGACCAGAGCGGCATCTCTGAAAGACGTTATGAGTTCTTCAATCGGGGCCGTCATGGAGTCTCTCCGTCCTGTCCAAAGAAGTCTGCAGGTGAATCGCTCTCTGTGAATGGGTCAAGAACCGCCGGCCAGAACCAGGCAGTTGCGGAACTCGATACATCCGCAGGCGATCCGCCTCCGCCAAAGCGCTGCATTGCCTCTAGGCCAAACTGGTATTGCTCCTCGAAAGACCGGCTGGACAGCCACTGCCGGACAGTCTGGCTCCGAGATCCAGTGATGCTGGGTTGTTTCGATGAATAGAAGCCGCTGATCTTGGCGTGGATAGACCCGCGCCCGTGAGGTAGGGGTGCCATGTTGCTTGGGTTGTGGAGTCTGGGCGGGCCAAAACGGGCGAGGTTGGAGGGTGTTTGCTCGACGATGTGATGCCATGCGCGACCGAGCCCCGCGCGTCCCCAAGTACTCTTGAATGCCGAGAAGCTCCGGAAGCCCCGTGTCTGAAGAATGTACCCGAACCCAAAGGTCGCCGCTCGGAACAGCGCCGAGTCATAGTCCCCATGGTAGAGGGCCTCGCCGACGCCGTAGGCTACGAACCCGATGCCCACTCTGAGGCCGAATAAGGGACTGGCGAGGCCGCCAATTGCACCGCCGACTGCGCCTGAGCCTGCGGAGTAGCCTCTCAAGTAGGCATCCGCAGTCCAAAGACTGCCCCTATGGCGGCGCGTCCGAGGATTGCCCGTACGCCGAAGCCAACTAGGAAGCTAGAGATACCTTCGAACTCTCCGGCTGGATCACTGCGTAGAAGTGGGTCGAGTGCGGCGTAGCTGTAGAGGTGATGGTGCCGATTTCCAGCCTCCCGAAGACTCAAGGGGTCGATGCTGACGAACCTTCCCCACTCGGACCCCATCCAACGTGCTCTGTTGTAGTAGAGCCCCGTTCCGCGTCGAGCGCCTCCCCGCGAAGAGGTACGCATTCGGGTCTGCGCCTTGGTGATCGACCAACGCCCCAAATGCCTCTGCCGTGTAGCGATCCGTGATGCCTTCGCTCTCGTCCGTCAGCGCCCTTACCGTCCCAATCCCCTCCGCATGGAAGTACCTCGCCACCCACTCCGCCCCGCCCGGCTCCGGCGTCCGGGTTCGGCCGCAGCGTCGCCGAGCAGGTCGTCCCCGCGCACGTGGTACGCCGTGAGCGCGCCGCTTTCGTCGGTCTCCGCGACGACCTGGCTGAGGACGAGACCCCTGCCTGCCGCGCTGGTCTGGTGCCAGGGGTCGACGAGGTAGTCGATCGTCGTCGGCGGACCGGTCGCCGGCGTGGTTCTCGTGCGGACTCGCGTGCCGTCGGCGTCGTAGGTGTGCTCGACGACGGTGCCGGTGGCGAGGGTCGACGCGGATCGAGGCGATTCTCGATGTCCCAGACGTACGTCGCGCCGTCGGGCCCGGCTCTTCGCTGGTCTGGTTGCCGTTCGCGTCCCAGCCGTAGGTGAGCCTGATCCCGTTCTCGGTGAGCAGGCGGTCGCGCTCGTCGTAGGTGTAGATCGACCGGCTGCGGGGTGCCGTTCTCGGTCTGGCGGAGCTGCTCCGAGTCGGTTGCCGACCGGGTCGTAGGCGAACTGATTTCGCCAGGCGGTCGGCGGCGTCGGGCGCGGTGCCCTGCGTCACGTGCTCGTCGGTCAGGCGGTAGAGGTTGTCGTAGGCGTAGTTCCGCGTGATGCCGTCGTGCTCGACGATCTTCGTCCGGTTGCCGGTCGGCGCGAGCGTGTAGGCGAAGCTCAGCCAGCGTCGTGCCGGCGTTGTTGACGGTCGAGATGTTCGGCAGCTGATTCTTCGCGTTGTAGGCGTAGGTCGTCGCGACGCCGTTCGGGAAGAGGAGGCTCTCGCGGTTGCCGTTGGCGTCGTAGTTGTGGTCGTAGACGCCGCCGATCGGGTCGGTCACGGTGTCGAGGCGGTTGAGGTCGTCGTAGGTGTAGCTCGTCGTCAGCGTCCGGCCGGCGACGTTGGCGGTCAGGGCGGTGCGATTGCCGACTTCGTCGTAGGCGTAAGTCGAGGCTCCGGCCGTCGGGGTAGGTCAGACTGCGTCACCCGGTCGCGGGTGTCGTAGCCGTAGGTCGTCGTGCCGCGCGCGTCGGTCGCCGTCAGGCGCCGTCCGGTCGGCGTGTAGGTGAAGCTCACCTGGACGTTGCCGGGGTAGGTGCGGCGCAGCGAGGCGGCTCTGGAGGTCGTAGTCGTAGAGCGTCGTCGCGGCCGACGAAGTCGGTGCGCGTACGACCGTTGCCCCGCCGCGTCGTAGGTGAAGCGCTCGCTGGCGCCGTCCGGGGAGGATGCGCTTCGTCTGTCTGCCGACGCTGTCGAACTCGAAGCGCGTGACGTGGCCGTTGGCGTCGGTCTGCGAGATCCGGTTGCCGGCTTCGTCGTAGGCGTAGGTGGTGACCTGGTCCAGGGCGTCGGTGACTGCCGATCAGCCGGCCGAGCGCGTCGTAGCCGAAGTGCGGTGACCCTGCCCCGACTCGTCGGTCTCGCGAGATTCGTCGTCCCAGCGCGTCGTAGCCGGTCGTCCGGAAGGTTGCGTCCGGGCGCGACCGTCCGCGTCAGGCGGTTGCCGAGCGTCGTAGACGAACGCGGTGGTGTTGCCGCGCGGGTCGGTCAGCGCGACCTGGTTGCCGGCCGCGTCGTAGGCGGTAGAGCGTCACCTGATTCAGCGCGTCGGTGATCGTCGTCCTGCGGCCGCTGTCGTCGTAGCCGAAGGTCGTCGCGTGGCCGCGGGCGTCGATCGACTGGTCGCGAGGCGTCCGGCGTCGTCGTAGATCTGCTCGCGACCGGTACGGTCGGCCTGTCGGCGAGAAGTGGTCTTGCGGCAGCCGTCCTGCCGGGTCGTACTCGTACGTCGTCGTCGCGGTCGCCGCGATCGGTCGAGCTGAAGTGCGCGGTCTCTCGGCGTCGTAGCCGGTCACCTCGAAGGTGCCGTCGGGGTGGTCGGTGCGCGTCTGCCGGCCGAGCTCGTCGTAGGTGAATCTCCGTCCTTCGCCCGAGCGCGTCGACCGTCGCCTTCACGTTGCCGAGGGCGTCGTACTCGGTGCCGGTCACGCTGCCGTCCGGCGCGGTCGTCGTGATCGGCCGGTTCGCGCTGTCGTAGGCGAAGCGGGTGATCTCCGTCGCGGTGGTGCCGTCGCCGAGCGTCCGCGTGCGGGTCTCGCGTGAGGCGGTCGCCGTTGCTGTCGTAGGTCGAGGTCGTCGACCTGGCCGAGGGCGTTGGTCTCCCGGGTCAGTCCGGCCGCGGATGTCGTACTGGTAGCTCGACGCTGGCCGAGGGCGTCGAGCTCGGTCAGGAGCTCGCCCTTGGTGTTGTAGGTGAAGTTCGGTTACCGCGCCGGTCGGCGTCGGTCGTGCGGGTCAGGTTCGACTTGCGCGTCGTAGAGGTTGCGTCGTCACGCCGCCGCGCGGATCGGTCGTCGTCAGGACGTTGCCCTTGGAGTCGTAGGTGAAGCGGGTGACATTGCCGAGCGGGTCGGTCGTCGAGGTCAGATTGCGCGTTCGCGTCGTAGACGTAGGTCGTCGGTGTTGCCGAGCTCGTCGATCTCGGTCGAGGAGCTGGTCGTTGCCGTCGAAGGTCCGCGTCGTCTCGACGCCCGATCTCGTCCACCTCGTGCGTGACGTTGCCGCGCGCGTCGTAGTCGAGCTGGCGTCGAGGCGCCGAGGCGGTTGGTGACGATCTCGCGGTTCGCGCGCGAGCTGGTGGTCGTAGAGGATCTCGTGGCCGAAGGCGTCGACGTGCGTCGTCAGGCGGCCGTCCGGGCCGTACTCGTTGCGGATCGGCGTCCTGCCGAGCGGATCGTGGATCTCCTCGAGGTAGTGACTCCCCGAGTAGGTGTAGGTCGTCTCGGCGTCGGTCCGGTCGGTGAAGCTCGTCAGGTCGCCGCCGCGTCGTAGGCGTAGATCGAGCTCGGCGCCCTGCGGGATCCACGATGCGGGTGATGCGGTTCTGCGCGTCCCGCTCGAAGCGTGATGCTGACGCGCCGCTCGTGTGGCTGATGCCGCCGGCGGTGAAGGTCGACCGCGTTGCCGTTCGGGTCGGCGATCTTCGTCACGCCGGTCGTGCGGTCTGCACCTCGAACGCTCGTCCGTCGCGGGTGGTCAGCCGCACCTGCGGCGGGTCGAAGAGGCCGCGTCTCGGTGCGACAGCAGCTGGCTGCTGCCGGCTTCGCCCAGAAGATGTTGGTGCCGCCGATCGTCTGCGAGCGTCGCGCCGGGCACCGGGCCGTCGACGAACGCGAAGCCGGCGATCGCGTAGCAGCCGCCGACGCCCGGCGCGAGCTGCGTCAGCACCGGGCGGAAGCGGTAGATCTCGCGGTCGGAGAGGCTTCACCGTCGAGTCAGGTGCGACTTCGCGCTCCTGCGCCGTGTCGCAGGGCAGGAAGCCCGCGGCGATCTTCCAGCCGTCGCCCGTCGGCCGGTTGGTGCGGTACGAGCCGGCCTTGCACCTCGAGCTCCCAGCCGTGGCCGAAGTCGCCCTTGCGATGCCCGCCGCCGGCTGTCGTAGCCGCGGATCACCTGGATCGGCAGCCCGAGAGCGGCACCTCGAGATCGACGAAGGCGAGCGAGAAGTGGCCGATCTTCCGCTGGCCG
This sequence comes from uncultured Acidobacteriota bacterium, assembly GCA_963803995.1. Lineage (GTDB taxonomy): Bacteria > Acidobacteriota > Thermoanaerobaculia > Multivoradales > JAGPDF01 > JACTMI01. The sequence goes on along the minus strand of CAWDOT010000011.1, from coordinate 267,578 downwards.
TCGACGACTGAGCGTCGATCGTCTCGCTCGACGTACGTTCGAGCGCGGTGTCGACCGCCGCGCAGGCGGACCTCGTAGAGGCCGTTCTCGAGCAGCGTCGGGTCGAAGGTGCCGAGCGTCTGCGGCCTCGACCGGCGTCGTGCCGGTGCCGAGCGGCAGCCAGTCCGCGTCTCCCATCGGCGCGGAAGGCGAGCGTCCAGCTCGGCGAGCGCCGGCGAGCGCACCGTGCCGACGATCGCGGTCGGGCCGGTGACCTCCGCGAGATCGACCGGCGAGAGGATCGCGACGTCGGGGCAGCTCGCTCGTCGTTCGAGACGACGAGCGTCGTCGCCTCGGTGACGTAGATCCAGTAGCCGCGCCCGGGCCGGAGCTCCTGGTCAGATCGTTCGCCCAGGTGGGCACGGCGACGTCGTAGACCTCCCACGGGTCGGCGATGTCGGTCGGGGTCGAAGCCGAAGAGGCGCAGGTAGCTGGCCGGCGATCGAGGCCAGCGCCGTCGCCACCGGCCGCGCCGAGTCGAGGCGGGGTAGCCGATGAGGTTCCAGCCGAGGCAGAGCGGGATCGACGTCGTCGTCGGCTCGGGCCCCGCTTCGGGCAGCGTCGCCAGCTCCTCTGCCCTTCGAGCCAGAAGCCGATCGCTCGGCGTGAACGCCGTCGAGGTCGCTGCAGTCCCCGGGTCTCGCCGGATCCCAGACCTTCCACGGATCCGCCGCGTCGCAGGCGTCGAAGGCGAAGACCCGCCGAAGCTCCCCGCGACCGGCGCGAGCACCGCCGCGGGCGAGGGATCTTCGGGCTGCCAGGAGATGGAGAGGAGGTTCCAGGAGGGGAGCACCGGGACCGAGACCGCCGGCTGCCCGGAAGGCGGGACCGCTCCCGCGCGCCGGACCGCACCCCGTGAAGCCGAAGAACCCCTGGCGAGCGAGAAGTCCGGAGGCGTGGGCGGAGGCGGAATCGATGGCGCCGACGTTGCGGGTGCCTTCGTCCGGTCTACCGGGCGCTCGCGTTGGCCCAGCGGGTCGCTCGGGTCCTGAACCTGCGCGATCCGGACCGACGCCGACAGTTGCCCGGCAGCCTCGAGGTCCGGGTCGCTGAAAAGCCTTCTGTTGAAGGGGGTGCCGCTGCGAGGCGCAGGTGGCGAGCTCGCAGCGGCCGCGGAGGAAGAGCGTCGGGCAGACTCGGCGGCCGGTTCCCCTTTCGAGAGGCCGGTGAGCGGCGGGTCGATTCGGAACCCCCGGACCTCGGGGCTCGCTCCGAACGCTGCCGCCGGCGCTTCACCTTCTATGGAGGCTTTTCCGCTGGCGGGATGCGTGCCAGGTTCCCGGCTCGCGAAGAGCTCAGTTGCAGATTCCCGAAGGCCGTCCGCGAGCTGTGTCGCTTCGCTGGCGACCCACTCGCTCGCCGCCGCGAGGGTGGAGGCGTGGCCTGGGGTTCCGGCGGGGTCGAAGGGCAGCCCGCTGCCGAGCAGCGGGCCGGTGGGGGAGAGGCTGGCCGCGAGCAGGATCTGCGCGACCGCGCGCTGCCACGGGGCGTGACGGGTACGGCTTCCCATGAAGACCTCCAGAGCATGGGCCACGACCGCGCCCTCGCGGGCGGGATGGGGCCCTCATCGACCGCAGAAATTCGCCGCAGCCTAATCGAACCCGGGACCCGGGCTCAAGCCGCGGTCCGCGGCTCGTTCTCCGACTTCAGAAGACGGATTTCAGCCCCGCGAATCTCGCGGGTCGGGGAGGCCCTGGCGGCCGCGGGGGAGGGTCTTGCGGAGCTCGCGGAGGACCGGGGCCTGGCGGGTGATGGGGATCTCGGCCTTGTCGGTGCGGGTCAGGAGGACTTCCTGGACGCCGTGGGTGAGGAGTCGGCTCTTCTCGACGGCGAAGCCGGGCAGCAGGCGGTCGAGCTCGCCCGGCTGGAGGCGGGGGCAGGCAAGCTCCTCGGCGGTCAGGCAGTCCTGCTCGAGGGAGTCGTCGTCGCGGATGCGGTAACGGCGGGGGAGCGCGGGCATCGTCTTGCTGACGTCGAGCAGGGCATGGAGCAGGCAGCCCTCGGCGCAGCGCGGCGCGAGCCGCTCGCCCAGGCGGTGCAGCAGGTCGCGGCCGAGGTGGTTCGGCAGGTCCCAGGCGAGCACCAGCTGGAAGGGCTCCGCGAGGCCTCCGGGCGGGAGGATCGAGAAGGCCTCCTCGATCGCGGCGAGAGCCGGCAGGCCGTCCTGGAGGGCGCCCGCGAGGTCGGCCACCGCCAGCTTCGGCGCCAGCCGGGAGAGGCGGGCGAGGTTGGCGTGGAGCGGCGTGCCGAGGTCCAGGATGCGGTGCGGCCTGCCTTCGAGCCAGGCGAGCGCCTGGGCGAGTCCGGGCGCGGCATGCCGCTCCGGGGGCGGCAGCTCGACCGCCGGGTGTTCGGGCGGCGGCGCGCGGCGGAGCCCGGCGAGCCAGCTCATCCGGCGCTCAGCCCGCCTTGACGTCGGTCGGCCGCTTGGGCTCGTCGGTCACCACCAGCGGACGCGGGCCGCTGGCGGTGGCGGGGCTCGGCGCGGGGTTCGCGGCCGGGACCTTCCTCGACTCCATGTCGATCGAGCCCTTGAAGCGGGCGCCGTCCTCGATCACCACGCGGGGCGAGACCAGATCCCCCTTGACCCGCGCGGTCTTGCGCAGCACCAGCGTCTCGTCCGCGGCGAGGTTGCCGTCGACCTCGCCGTCGACGTGGATCGCCCGCGCGTGGGCCGAACCGGCGATGCGACCCTTGGCGCCGACGGTGAGCGCGTGCTGGGAGAGCTCGATCGTGCCGTCGATCCGGCCCTCGACCAGCAGGTCCTCGCCGCCCACGAGCTCGCCGGTGAGGCGGATGGAGGCCCCGATCACCGCCCTGCCGGCGGTCTCCGAGCGCGTGGCGGGCATCGGATCCGCCTCGTAACGGGCGGTGGCGGGGGATGTCGGCGGGGCGCTCGGCGTCGCCTCGTTCTCCTTCTTCCACATCGTCGGCCTCCTTGGCTCGCGGCGAGGCCCGGCGCGGACGTCGGGCACCCGAATCGCGAGTGTAGGCTCATCCGGGCGAAACGTCGATATGGAGCAGTGCATTCTTCGTGGCCGACGTGCAAGGATCCGGTGACGTGGGCACTCCCGACGTGGTGGTCATCGGCGGCGGCATCGTGGGTCTGGCGACCGCGCGCGCTCTCGCGCTCGGGCGCGGCGCCGACGTTCTCCTGCTCGAGGCCGAGTCCACGCTCGCGGCCCATCAGACCGGACACAACAGCGGCGTCGTCCACTCCGGCCTCTACTACCGGCCCGGCTCGAGGAAAGCGGAGCTCTGCACGGCCGGGCGGCGCGCGCTCGAGGGCTACGTGGCCGAGCGCGGCCTCGCTTACGAGCGCTGCGGCAAGGTGGTGACCGCCCTCGCCGAGGCCGAGCTGCCGCGGCTCGACGAGCTCGAGCGGCGCGGACGCGCCAACGGACTCACCGGAATCGAACGGCTCGACGCCGCCGGCATCCGGGCGCGCGAGCCGCACGCCGCCGGTCTCGCGGGGCTGTTCGTCGCCGAGACCGGCATCGTCGACTACGTCGCGGTGGCGCGCGCCTTCGCTGCGGACCTCGCGGCGGCCGGCTCGCGCGTGCGTGCGTCGGCGCGGGTCGAGACGATCGCGGCCGGACCGCGCGGCGTCGAGGTGCGCGCCGGCGGCGAGCGGATCTCCGCCGGCTTCCTGGTCGCCTGCGCCGGGCTCGAGAGCGATCGCCTCGCCCGCGCGGCCGGCCTCGACCCGGGGGTGCGCATCGTTCCCTTCCGCGGCGACTATTACGCGCTGGCTCCGGCGGCGCGGCCGCTCGTCCGCGGCCTGATCTACCCGGTGCCGGACCCCGAGCTGCCCTTCCTCGGCGTCCACTTCACCCGCCGCGTCGACGGCGAGGTCGAGGCGGGTCCCAATGCCGTGCTCGCCTGGAAGCGCGCGGGCTACTCGCGCACCGCCTTCTCGGCGCGCGACGCCGCCGCCACGCTCGGCTTCCCCGGCTTCTGGAGGATGGCGCCGCGCTACGCCCGCACCGGCTTCGCCGAGTACCGCCGGGCCTGGAGCCGGACCGCCTTCGTCGCGGCGCTGCGCCGCCTGTTGCCCGAGCTCGAGCCCGCGCAGGTGCGGCGGGCGGGCTGCGGCGTCCGCGCGCAGGCCCTCGACCGCGGCGGCCGGCTGTTGGATGATTTCGTCTTCGTCGAAGGGGAGCGCATGCTCCACGTGCTGAACGCGCCCTCGCCGGCGGCCACCGCTTCGCTGGCGATCGGCGAGGAGATCGCGGCCCGCGCCGCCGCGCGGCTCGCGATGAGCGCCTGAACAGGGAGGAGAAATGCCGACGCCGTTGGTACAGATCGACGCTTTCGCGGACGGGCCGTTCCGGGGCAACCCCGCGGCGGTCTGTCTGCTCGACGGTCCGCGCGACGAGACCTGGATGCAGGCGCTCGCCCAGGAGATGAACCTCTCCGAGACGGCGTTCCTCTGGCCGGAATCGGAGGAGCTCTACCGCCTGCGCTGGTTCACGCCGGAGGTCGAGGTGTCGCTCTGCGGGCATGCCACGCTCGCCTCGGCGCACGCGCTCTGGGAGTCGGGCCGCCTGGCGGCCGACCAGCCCGCCCGCTTCGCGACCCGCAGCGGCGTGCTGGTCGCGGCGCGCGCCGGCGAGTGGATCGAGATGGACTTCCCCGAGCGGATCCCCGAGCCCTGCGAGCCCCCCGGCGGCCTCGCCGAGGCGCTCGGCGCCCGGCCGCTGTTCGCGGCGCGCGCCGGCGAGGACCTGCTGATCGAGCTGGCGACCGAGGGCACCGTGCGCTCGCTCGCCCCGGATTTCGGCGCGCTCGAGCGGGTCGATGCGCGCGGCCTGATCGTCACCGCGCCGGCCGAGGAGGGCGCCGACTACGACTTCGTGTCGCGCTTCTTCGCGCCCGGGCTCGGCCTGCCCGAGGATCCGGTCACCGGCTCGGCGCACTGCGCTCTCTCGCCCTTCTGGTCGGGGCGGCTCGGGCGCGGCGAGCTGGTCGGTTTCCAGGCCTCGATGCGCGGCGGCCGCGTCCGGGTCCGCCACGAGCCCGACCGGCGTCGCGTGCGGATCTCGGGCCGCGCGGTCACGGTCTTTCGCGGCGAGCTCACGCCGGCGGCGGGCTGATGCCGGCCGGGGGCGAGCGGCGCCCGCGCGGGCGCGCCCTCTCCCGGCGCCGCCTGCTCGGCGCGGCGGCCGCCGGGAGCGGGCTCGCGCTCGCGGACCGGCTCGGGCTCGGCGGCGCCCCGGCGATCGCCGCCGAGGAGACGGCGGGGCTCGACCGGGCGACAGTCGCCGCCGCGGAGAGAGTCCAGGGCGTCGCCTTCACCGACGCGCAGCGCGACCTGCTGCTCCCCGACCTCGACGAACAGCTCGGACAGATCGCGGCGGCGCGCGGCGTGCCCCTCGACAACGCGGTCGCGCCCGCCTTCCATTTCGACCCGCAACCCTTCGCCACCGACAGCTGGCAGGTCGGTTTCGTTCCGGCGCCGCCGCGGCTGCCGACACTGCCGCCGCCCGCGTCCGCGGAGGAGATCGCCTTCGCGCCGGTCGAGCGGCTGGCCGGCTGGCTTTCGGGCCGGCAGCTCACTTCGGTCGAGCTCACCCGGCTCTGCCTCGACCGGCTGCGCCGCCACGATCCGATCCTCCACTGCGTCGTGACGCTCACCGAGGAGCGCGCGCTCGAGGCGGCGCGGCGCGCCGACGCCGAGCTCGCCGCCGGCCGCTGGCGCGGTCCGCTCCACGGCATCCCCTGGGGCGCCAAGGACCTGATCGCGGTGCCCGGCCACCCGACCACCTGGGGCACGCCGCCCTACCGCGACCAGGTGCGGCCCGAGCTGGCGACGGTGGTGCGCAGGCTCGACGAGGCCGGCGCCGTGCTGGTCGCCAAGCTCGCGGTGGGCGAGCTCGCCTGGGGCGACGTCTGGTTCGGCGGGCAGACGCGCAATCCCTGGCGGCCCGACCAGGGCTCGAGCGGGTCGTCGGCCGGCTCGGCGGCGGCGGTGGCGGCGGGCCTGGTGCCGTTCGCGCTCGGCACCGAGACCTGGGGCTCGATCGTCTCCCCGGCGCGCCGCTGCGGCGCGACCGGGCTGCGGCCGACCTACGGGCGGATCAGCCGGCAGGGCGTGATGGCGCTCGCCTGGACCTTCGACAAGGTCGGCGTGCTGGCGCGCTCGGCGCGTTCCTGCGGCTGGGTCCTCGCCGCGCTCGCCGGCGCCGACCCGCTCGATCCGAGCGCGGTCGAGCGCGGCTTCGACCCCGATCCGCAGCTGCCGGTCGAGGGCCTGCGCGTCGGCGTCGCCGAGGCGCTCTTCGCGGGGGAGTACCGCGCCGGCGACGAGGAGTCGCGCGCGCTCGACCGCGCGCTGCTCGAACGTCTCCGCGCCCTCGGCGTCGAGCTCGTCCCGTTCGCGCTGCCCGAGCTGCCGATCGAGCCGCTCGCGGCGCTGATCGGCGCCGAGGCCGGCGCGGCCTTCGACGAGCTGACGCTCTCGGGGGGCGTGGACGCGATGGTGCGCCAGACCCGCGACGCCTGGCCGAACGCCTTCCGCGCGGCGCGCTTCCTGCCGGCGGTCGACTATCTGCGGATGCAGCGGATCCGGACGCTGCTCGTCCGTGAGCACGAGCGCCGCATGGCGGACCTGCGGCTCGACGCCTACGCCGCTCCCGCGCTCGGCGTCGATCTCCTGCTGACCAACCTGACCGGTCACCCCGCGGTCCTCGTGCGCAACGGCTTCCGTGCCGACGGCACTCCCTCCGGGCTGACGCTCACCGGGCGGCTCTACGGCGAAACGCGCCTGCTCGTCCTCGCCGAGGCGCTCGAGGCGGCCGCGGGTTTCCGGGAGCGGCGGCCGCCCCTGGCGGATCCCGCGCGATCAGGCGCGGCGGCGCCGGCCGAGTAGGAGCGCGATCCCGTAGCCGAGGATCGCGCTCGCCGAGAGCGCGCGCGCCCAGGGCGGCGCGCCGGAAGCGAACTCGTTGGCCAGCCAGTAGCCGAGCGCGAGCGGCGCCCCGAGGAGCGTCATGTGGGCCGAGCGGATCTGGCGCTCGGCCTCCTTGTGCGCCAGCTCGCGCTCCCCCTTCGTGGCGTGCGGATCCTGCGCGTACTCGAAGCGCTCGGCGTCGATCTCCGCCTGCCGCCGTCCGGCGGCGACCCCCGCCAGCAACCCCAGGATACCCAGCCCGATGTGCAGGGGGGTGACGAGCCCGGCGGGCAGCGGCGGCAACGGGCCGTGGCCGAGGCTCGCGAGGAAGCCCGTCACCAGGAAGAGGATGGCGAGGGGGCCGGCGAGCGAGACGAGGCGGGAGAGGCTCACCCTTCGAGCTTACCGCCGGGCGCGAAGGGCGACAGAATCGACCCGTGACCCGGCGCCGCTCGATCGTCCTCGTCGCGGGCGCGCTCGCCGCTGCGCTCGCCGGCCTCGCGCTCTGGCAGTGGGCGACCTGGCCCGACGTGGCGCGGCTCGCGCGCGAGAACCCGACGTCGACTGCCTTCATCGACCGCTGGCGCGCGCGCGAGAGGGCGGCGGGGCGGCCTGGCAAGCCGGCCTGGGCGCCGGTCGCCTACGGGCGGATCTCCGAGGAGCTCAAGATCGCGGTCGTGGTCGCCGAGGACATCGACTTCTTCTCGCACTCGGGCTTCGCGGTCGCCGAGATCCGCAAGTCGATCCACGACGCCCTCGAGGAGAAGGAGCTGCCGCGCGGCGCCTCGACGATCACCCAGCAGCTCGCCAAGAACCTCTGGCTCTCGCCGTCGCGCAACCCCTGGCGCAAGGTGAAGGAGGCGCTGCTCACCCGGGCGCTCGAGCGCAGCCTCTCGAAGCGTCGGATCCTCGAGCTCTACCTGAACGTCGTCGAGCTCGGCCCGGGCATCTACGGCGCCGAGGCGGCCGCGCGCAGGTACTTCGGCAAGGGCGCCGGCGCGCTCACGCGCCGCGAGGCGGCCGAGCTCGCGGCGGCGCTGCCGATGCCCTCGAAGTGGCACCCGGGGGTCGAGACGCGCGGCTACCGCAAGCGGGTCGGCATCGTCCTCGGCCGCATCGAGAAGGCCGCCTGGGTGCGCAGGGAGCTCTAGATCCGCAGCGGCTCGAGCGCGATCTCCGCTCCGGGCCGGTTCTCTTCCCTCCGCTCCGCCGCGGGAGAGTCTCCGCTCCGGGAAGAGAACCGTCCCTGCGCTCGGCGTCGTCGGCTCGTCCGCTCCGGGCCGTTTCTCTTCCCTCCGCTCCGCCGCGGGAGAGTCTCCGCTCCGGGAAGAGAACCGTCCCTCCGCTCGGCGTCCTTCTTCCTTCTATGGAAGCTGTTCTTGTCGCCGCGAAGAAGGTCGCCGCGCCCGAAGGGGCGGTGAACTGCCGGCTCAGCGCGTCGGCAGGCGGACGACCGGCTCCTTCGGCAGCTTGCCGCCCTTGGCCGCGGCGGCCGCGGCGAGGGCGTCGAGGCGGGACTGGACGGCGCCGGCGTCGGCCGTGCGGCCTTCGGCCTCGAGCAGGGCCCGGTAGGCGACCAGGGTGTTGAGCATCGCGGGCTGATCGGCGCCGAAGGCCTTGCGCTGATTGTCGAGCGCGCGTTCGAGGCGGCGGGTCGCGCCGGCGAAGTCGCCGCGCGAGAGGTCGAGCAGGCCGAGGTTGGTGAGCGTCACCGCGGTCAGCGGGTGGTCCGGGCCGAGCGCCGCCTCGCGCACAGCGAGCGCGCGACGTCCAGAGCCCGGCCGCCTCGTCGATCGCGCCCCGCTCCCAGAGGCAGTAGCCGAGGTTGTTGAGCGAGAGGCCGGCCAGCGGGTGGTTCTCGCCGAGGGCCTTCATGCGGACCTCGAGGGCGCGCCGGAAGAGGCTCTCGGCGGCCGCGAGGTCGCCCTGGTCCTGCACGAGCGTGCCGAGGTTGTTGTAGAGCGTCCCGAGATCGGGGTGGTCGGGGCCGAGCAGCTTCTGCTGGACCGCGAGCGAGCGTTCGTAGAGGTCGCGCGCCGCGGCGAGATCGCCCAGCTCGCGCAGCTGGACCGCGAGGTTGTTGAGCGCGCCGGAGTAGGCGAGCGACTCCGGCCCGTCCTGCTTCTCGCGGATGCCGACGACGCGGCGCAGGACCTCGGCCGCCTCCCGGAACTCGCCGCGCTGGAAGTGGACGAAGGCGAGCGTGTTGAGGCTCGCCGCGACCGCGGAAGAATCCGGGCCGGAGAGCCGCTCGCGGATCGCCAGGCCGGCGCGGATGTCGGCGAGCGCCTCGTCGTAGTGGGCCTGCTCGACGTTGACGTAGCCGAGGTCGTCGAGCAGCCGCGCGTTCTGCTCGTCGTCCTCGGCGAGCTTCGCCCGGCGCAGCGCCAGTGCCTCGCGGTAGCGCTGCTCGGCCTCGGCCCAGTTGCCCTGCTTCTCGGCGAGCCAGCCGAGATCGTGGACGCTGTCGGCGGTCTCGAGGTCGTCCGGGCCGAGCTCCCTGCGGCGCAGCTCGAAGGCCCCGCGCAGGAGCTCGGCCGCGGGCTCGCGCAGTCCGAGCTGGAGGTAGACCGAGCCGATCGCGTCCATCATCTTGGCCTGGACCACCGGCTGGCCGGCGAGCTCCTTGGCGATCTTGCCGGCGCCGCGGTCGAGGATCTCGCGCGCGGTCACGCTGTTGCCCTTGGCCTCGCTCGGGTCCGAGACCTCGAAGAGGTCGATCAGGAACTCGGTCACCTGGCGGGCGGCGGCCGCCTCGCGGTTGGCCCGCTCGGCCTCGGCGGCGACCCGCCGCGCCTGGACCGCCATCGCGATCCCGAACAGCGCGACGGCGGCGCCGGCGACCAGCGCGAGGCGGCGCCGGCGCCGCGCCCGCTCGAGCGCGAGCCGGTCGGCCTCCGCCTCGCGGGCGGCGCGCCGCTCGGCCTCGCGGGCGGCGCGCCGCGCGTCGAGCGAACGCAGGCGGCGTGCGACGTCGGTCGCGCTCGCGACGCGCCGCTCCGGCCGGCCATCGACGAACGCGGCGAGATCCTCCTGCAGCACCTCGTCCGCCACATCCCGTTCCCAGCCGGGAGCGAGCGCCCGGGCGAAGTCGCCGACCGCGAGCTGGTAGACCATGACGCCGAGCGAGAAGATGTCGGCCTGGGTGGTCGCGGGGCGCCCTTCGAGCACCTCCGGCGCCATGTAGATGCGCGTGCCGGAGGCCTGGCTGCCAGCCGTGGCCGGCTGTCCGACCTCGGTCATGCCGAGCACGGTGATGCCGAGATCCGCGAGTCGCGAGCCGTCGGTGACGAGCCCGATGCCGAAATCGGTGACCCGCGCCTGGGGCGAGCCGTCGGGCCGGGCGGTGACCAGGATGTTCGCCGGCTTGATGTCCTTGTGCAGCACGCCGACCGAGTGGGCGGCGGCGATCGCCTCGGCGACCTGGGCGGCGATCTCGAGGCGGGCGGCGAGCGGCACGGCCGCGAAACCCCCCTGCGCCTCGACCCACTCGATCAGGTTGCCGCCCTCGGTGTACTCGAACTCGAGGAAGTAGGGCGCCTCGTCGAAGTTCCAGTCGAGCACGCGGGCGATGTCGGGGCGGTTGCCGAGCGCCTCGCGCAGCAGCCGGCAGACGGTGACCTCGCGCTGCAGCGCGCGCACCCGCTCGAGCTCGAAGCAGAACTTGAGCACGCGGCCGTCGCGCGTCTTCCGGTGCTCGGCGAGCCAGACCTCGCCGAAGCCGCCCTCGCCGAGCTTGCGCGCGAGCACCCAGTTCGGACGGTGGGGCACGGAGAGGCCGGGCGCGGGCCGCCAGCCGAGGACGGTCTCGTCGCCGCCCAGCCGGCGCGCCTTGTCCGAGGGGGTCGGCGGCGCCAGCGGCGCCCAGCCGTCGACGCCGACCTCGAAGACCTCGACCGGCTCGTCGAGCCCCTTGAAGACGTAGCCGCCGTGCGCCAGCCAGCGCAGGTTCTCGGCCGCGCCGCTCCACCCCGCGGCGGCGCGCCGGGCGAGGTCGAAGGCGCCGCGCGAGAGCAGCGTCTGCCCGCCGCGCGCGAGCGACATCAGGCGCGCGGCGAGCGGCTTGGCCAGCCCCTCGACCTCGACCGGCTTGGCGCCCTGGGCGATCTCGCCGGGCGGGTTCTCGCGCAGGAAGACCTCGCCGACGTGGATGCCGGCGCGCGCGGCGAGCGCGATGCGCTCCTCCTGGCCGAGCCGGGCCAGCGCCTCGTGGTAGGCGAGCGCGTAGCCGACCGCGTGGATCGGGCGCTCGAAGAGCATCAGGAAGCCGTCGGTCTTGTCGATCTCGCGCCCTTCGAAGCGTTCGAGCAGCGCGCGCGCCAGGCGGTCGTGGCGCGCCGAGAGCTCGGCCGCGCGCTCGTCGCCGAGCTGCTCGACCAGGCGCGTGGAATCGACCAGATCGGTGACCAGCAGCGTCTTGAGCGTCGCGGTGCCCGACGTCGAGCCCGTCGAGGACGGCTTCACGGCCCGGAGTCCCCGGCGTCCGCCAGCCGCTCGTCCCAGGCGAGGCGGCCGCGTCCCGACTTCTTGGCCAGGTAGAGGCTCCGGTCGGCGCGTTCGAACAGCTCCTGCCAGCTCTCGCCCGGCGCGAGCAGCGCTCCGCCGAGGCTGGTCGAGACGCGCAGCGCGCTCGGCGCGCCGGCCAGCTCGAAGGTCGCGAGCGCCGGCGCGAGCGCGCGCGCCCGGCGCTCGGCCGAGCCGCCGTCGAGGTCGCTCCAGATCACCGCGAACTCGTCGCCGCCGATGCGGCAGGGCAGGTCGGTCCAGCGCACCGAGGCGCGCAGCAGCTGCGCGAGGCGGCGCAGGACGAGATCGCCGACCATGTGGCCGAGCGTGTCGTTGACCAGCTTGAAGCGGTCGACGTCGACCAGCAGCAGCGCGAGGGCCTGGCCGCTCTCCGCCGCGCGCTCGACGGCGCGGCGGATCTGCTCCTCGAAGCAGCGCCGGTTGTAGATGCCGGTCAGCTCGTCGGTCAGCGTCCGCGCCTCGATCGTCGACAGCTCCTCCTTGGTGCGCTGCAGGAAGTCGAGGGCGCGCTCGAGGTCGCGGGCGCGCCGGCGCAGGTCGCCGATCAGGCGCCGCTCGGATTCGACGAGGTAGGTGCAGCTGCGCTCGAGCAGGCCGACCAGCGTCGCCGGGCGCTCCGCGCGCAGGAGCTCGTAGGCGGAGCGGTCGACCACGATCAGGCGGAGGTCGGAGACCGCTCCGGCGCTCGCCGTGCGCCGCCGCCGGGGGGTGACCAGCGCCAGCTCGCCGAACATCTCGCCGGGACCGAGGCGCTTGGCCGGCCGGGCGTCGTCGAAGCCGAGCTCGACCTCGCCCGCCTCGATCACGTACATCCGGTCGCCCGGCTCGCCGCTCCGGAAGATGGTCTCGCCGGCGGCGAAGACGCGCACCGCGCAGTAGGGGACCAGCATCGCGACCTCGTCGGGCACGAGCCGGGGCGGCGCTTCGAGGGGCAGCTCCGGGTCGAGGTCGGCGGCGGCGGGCTCGACCGGGAAGGGCTCGAAGCCGGGCGCCGTGCCCGCGCGCGCGCTGCGCTCCTCGGCGCTTTCCGAGCGCTCGAGGCAGAAGCGCTGGATGGTGGCGCGCACGGCCGGATAGCGGCCGGCGATCGCGACCACGGCCGAGCGGTCGAGCGCCAGCGTCTCGCAGTCGGCCGCGGCGATCACCGTCGCGGTGCGCGGGCTGCCGGTGAGCAGCGAGATCTCGCCGAAGAAGTCGCCGGCGGCGAGCTGGCGGACCTGGCGGTTGTGGCGGTCGATGCCCTGGACGAAGACCCGCGCCTCGCCGCTCGCGAGCACGAACAGGCTGTCGCCCGGCTCGCCCTCGGAGACGATCACCTCGCCGGCGCTCCAGGTGCCGAGCGTCAGTCCGCGGATCACCTCGGCCAGCTCGGCGCGCGAGAACTCGGAGAAGAGCGGCGAGCGGGCGACGCCGTCGGGCAGCTCGGGACCGGGCGGAGTCGGCGCGCCGGAGACGGAGGTCGGACGCGGGCGCGCCTGGTCCTCGCGCTCGCGGATCAGATCGGCGAGCGTGCGCTCGATCTCGCCCGCCTCGGGGCGCAGCCGGCGCAGCCGCTTCCAGACCGCGATCGCCTTGGCGGTGAAGCCGTCGGCGGCGAGCTCCCGTCCGACCGCCTCGAGCAGCGTCGCCGCCGCGCCGCTCTCCCCGGCGAGCGAGAGCACGTCGGCGAGCCGGAGCCGGAGGTTGACGTCCCCCGGCCGTTCGCCGACGGTCGCGCGCAATAGCTCCGCCGCCCGGCCATACTTGCGCCGCGCGACGAGGGAGTCGACCTCCCGCAGGGTGTCGGTGGGGCCGGGCACGGCGTTCAGGTTCTCCTCGGGGCGCCGGGACGCGCGGAACCGCGGGTGCGGCGCTGGCGAGCTTGCGGGCATTATTCCCCAGGGCGAACCGGCGGCCAAACCCGTGGCCGCTCCGCTTGACACCCCCCGGGGCCGCTGCTCTAATCCGGCGCGATGATTCGCTCGAACGACGCCTGCCCGCTCCGCGCCCTCGCGCCCTGCTGCTGGCGTCGCTCCGGCCATCACCACGTGGTGAGCTGACGGCCGGGCAGTACGTCCCGGCCGCTACGGCCCGGGACGAGGTCATCCGCGAGCGAGCGATTCCGCGAACCTCTTTCCGGGCACCGGAAGGAGGTTTTTCGTTTTGGGCCGACGCGCCACCCTGATCGCCTCGCTGGTCGAGCCGCCGCGCGCGGACGGCGGCTCGGTCGCCGCCCTCGCCGGCCACGCCGACTGGCTCGAGGTGCGCGCGGACCGGGTCGGCGACCTGCCTGCCGACTGGCTGCGCGAGCGCTTCCCGGGCCGCCTCCTCTACACCCTGCGCAGCCGCGCCGAAGGCGGCGAGTTCGAGGGCGGCCGCGAGCGGCGGCGGAGCCGGCTGGTCGAGGCGAGCGCCGGCTACGACTTCGTAGACCTCGAAGGGGACCGCGACCTCGACGGCGACCTGCTCGAGGCGATCGAGCCCGGGCGGCGCCTGGTCTCCTGGCACGGCGCGCCGGCCGACCTGGCCGGGCTGCGCGCGCGCTTCGACCACCTCGCCGGCACGCGCGCGGCCTTCTACAAGATGGTGCCCTGGGCGTCGCGCTCGGGCGAGGAGCTGCCCGTGCTCGAGCTCGCCGCCGAGCTGGGGCGGGCCGACCTCGCGGCCTTCGCGGGCGGTCCGACCGGCGCCTGGACCCGCCTCGTCGCGCCCCGCCTCGGCGCGCCGCTCGTCTACGCCGCCGCGGGCGCCGCGCCCGCCGCGCCCGGCCAATTCCCGCTCGAGCGCCTGGCGCACGACTTCGGCCTGCCCGAGCTGCCGCCGGTGCGCGCGCTCTGCGGCGTGGTCGGTCATCCGGCGCTCCACTCGCTCTCGCCCCGTCTGCACAACGCCGCCTACCGGGAGCTCGGCGTGCCCGCGCTCTACGTGCCCTTCGAGGTCGAGCACTTCGGCGACTTCTGGCTCGAGGTGGTCGAGAGCGCGCTGCTGGCGCGGCTCGGGCTGCCGCTCGCCGGGCTGTCGGTGACCACCCCCCACAAGGAGGTCGCCTTCGCGGTGGCGGGGGCGACCAGCCCGCTCGCGCAACGGCTGCAGGCGGTCAACACCCTGACCCCGCGCGCCGGCGTCTGGGAGGGGGAGTCGACCGACGCCGAGGGGGTGGTGGCGGCGCTCGCCGCGCGCGGCGTCGCGGCGCGCGGCCGCACGGTCGCGGTGATCGGCTGCGGCGGCGCCGGGCGCGCCGCGGCGGTCGGTCTGGCGCACGCTGGCGCCCGCGTCGTCCTGGTCAACCGGGGCGCCGAGCGCGGGCTGGCGGCGGCGCGCACCCTGGGCCTCCCCTTCCTCGCGCTCGCCGATCTCGACGCCGCCCGCTTCGACCTCTTCGTTCATGCGACACCGCTCGGCCGCGGCGCCGCCGACGAGCTGCCGCTGCCGGTCGCGCGGCTGGCGCCCGGCAGCGTGGTCGTCGATCTCGTCTACGGCGAGGAGCCGACCCGGCTGGTCGCCGAGAGCCGGCGCCGGGGGCTCACCGCCGTCGACGGACGCGAGGTGCTGCTGCGCCAGGCGGCGCCGCAGTTCCGCGCGATGACCGGCCGCGAGCTGCCGATCGCCCTCGGCGAGCGGGCGCTGGGCCTCGCGGAGAGCGCCGGATGAGACTCGCCACCGGCCTGCCGGCGGGCGTCTCGGCGCTCCTCTTCGACAGCGCGGCGCGCCTGCGCGCGCTCGAGGGCCGGCTCGCCGGCGCGCTCGAGGCGGCGGGCTTCCACGAGGCGATCCTGCCGGTGGTCGACTACTTCGCCCCCTACGAACCGCTGCTGCCGCCGTCGGCGCGCGCGGAGCTCTACCGCTTCGCGGACCGCGACGGCGAGCTGCTCGCGCTCCGCTCGGACTTCACGCCGCTGCTCGCGCGGCTGCTCGCCCCCCACCTCGCCGGGCTCGACCTGCCGCTGCGCCTCTTCTACCGGGGCGACGTCGTGCGCTGCCCGGAGCGGGGCGCGCGGCGGGAGACGGAGGTCTACCAGATCGGCGGCGAGCTGCTCGGCGCCCCCGCCGACGCCGAGGCGCTCGAGCGCGAAGCGGTGCTCCTCTGCGCGCGGTTGCTGGCGCTCGCCGCGCCGGGCCGGGCGCGGCTGGTGCTCGGCCTCGCCGGGGTCCTCGACGAGCTGCTGGTCGCGGCGGCCGGAGAGGGCGCGCCGGGTCTGGCGCGGGCGGTGGCGCGGCGCGAGCTCGCCGCGGCGCGCGGCGCTGGGGCGGCGCTCGCCGAGATCGTCGAGCGGGGCGCGCCGGCCGACGCGGCGGCGCTCGGGGCGCGCGGCGGCGCCGCGCTCGCGCGCCTGCAGCGGATCGCGGTGGCGGCGGCGGCGGAATCGCCCGGCGTCGCGGTGTCGGTCGACCTCGCCGAGTTCGCCGACTTCTCGCCGCTCGCCGTCGAGGCGCGGGCGCGCGACCTGCGCCCCTACTACGAGGGCCCGGTCTTCCGCGCCTACCTGCCCGGCGTGGCGCGCCCGGTGGCGGGGGGCGGCCGCTACGACCGCCTCTTCCGGACGCTCGGCGCGCCGGCCGCGGCGATCGGTTTCTCGCTGCAGCTCGACTCGCTCACCGGCGCCGCCGCGGCGGGGGAAGCCCGATGATCCGGCTCGCGCTGCCCAAGGGGCGCTCGCTCGAGGTCGCCCGCGCCGCGCTGGCGAGCGCCGGCTACGACCTCGGGCGTCTCGACCTCGACGGTCGGAGCCTGCGCCACCGCCTGCCCGAGGCGGGTCTCGAGCTGCTCCTGCTCAAGGACCGCGACCTGCCGCTCTACGTCGAGCGCGGCGTCGCCGACTGCGGCGTGGTCGGGCGCGACGTGCTCGACGAGATGGACGGCGACCTGCTGGTGCCGCTCGAGCTCGCCGGCGGCCGCTGCCGGCTCGCCCTGATCGGCCCCGCCGGCTCGGCGCTGCCGCGTCCGGGCGCGCAGGTGCGGCTCGCCACCAAGTACCCGCGCACGGCCGAGCGCTTCCTCGCGGGCGAGCCCTGGAGCGCCGAGGTGCTCGAGCTCTCGGGCTCGATCGAGCTGGCGCCGCTGCTCGGGCTCTCCGACCTGATCCTCGACATCGTGCAGTCGGGCGCCACGCTCGCCGCGCACGGCCTCGCCGAGCTGCGGACGGTACGCGAGATCGCGCCCTGCCTGGTCGTCCATCGCGCCGCCTGGCAGACGCTGCGCGCCGAGCTGGGCGAGCTGATCGCGCGGCTCGAGCGCGCCGGAGTCGCGGCGTGAGGCGGGCGCTGCGGGTGGTCTCGGCCGCGAGCGCGGCGGGCCAGCGGCGGCTCGAGCGCCTCGAGCTGCGGCTCGACAGCGTGCTCGACCGCGTCGTCGAGCGCCGAGCGCGCCGGCTGGTCGAGACCGTCCGCCGCGGCGGCGACGCGGCGCTCCGGGCGGCGGTCGCCGAGCACGACGGCTGGATGCCGGGCGAGGCCGGCCTGCGCCTCGCGCCGCTGCCGGAGGACGCCGGCTGGCGGAATCTGCCCGCCGGGTTCGCGGCGGCGCTCGACGCCGCCATCGCCGCGGTCGAGGCTTACGCGCGCCGGCAGAAGCCGGCGGGATTCACGATCGAGATCGACGGCGTCGCGCTCGGCGAGCGGGTGACGCCGCTCGCGCGGGTCGGCCTCTACGTGCCGGGCGGGCGCGCGAGCTACCCGTCCACCGCGGTGATGACGGCGGTGCCGGCGCGCGTCGCCGGCGTCGCCGAGATCGTGGTCGCGACGCCGCCGCGCACCTACCTCGGGCAGCCGGCGCTGCGATACACGCTCGAGCGGCTCGGCGTCGACGAGATCCAGGGCATGGGCGGCGCGCACGGCATCGCGGCGCTCGCCTACGGCACCGAGTCGATCCGGCGCGTCGACCTGATCGCCGGACCGGGCAACGCCTGGGTGACGGCGGCCAAGCGCGCCGTGCTCGGCGCGGTGGCGATCGACGGGCTGATGGGACCGAGCGAGGTGGTGATCCTCGCCACCGGGGACGCCGACCCGGAGCGCGTGGCGGCCGACCTGCTCGCGCAGGCCGAGCACGATCCGCTCGCGGCGGCGCTCCTGCTCACCCCGTCGCGCGGCCTGGCGCACGCGACCGCCGACGCGGTCGAGCGGCAGCTCGCGGAGCTCGCGACCGCGCCGACCGCGCGCGCCTCGCTCGCCGCCTACGGCGGCGCGCTGGTGGTCGAGAGCCTGGCGGAGGCGATCGCGCTCGCCGAGCGGCTGGCGCCGGAGCACGTGCAGCTCGTCGGCGTCGAGGCGGAGGGCGCGGCGCGCTCGATCACGCGCGCCGGAGCGCTCTTCGTTGGTACGGCGACGCCCGAGGTCTTCGGCGACTACCTCGCCGGGCCGAGCCACGTGCTGCCGACCTGCGGCACGGCGCGCTTCGCTTCGGCGCTCGGCGTCGAGACCTTCCTGCGCCGCTCGCACCGCATCGAGGTGCGCGATTCGCGCGCCGCCGGCCGCATGGCGCGCCAGGCCGAGGTCTTCGCGCGGGTCGAAGGGCTGCCGGCCCACGCCGCCTCCGCGGCGCTCCGCGCCCGCAACGGCGAGGAGCCGGAGCCATGAGCGCGGCGCCGGCGCGCTCCGCCGCCGATCTCGCGCGCCCCGAGGTGCGGGCTCTGCGCGCCTACACGCTCGACCTCTCCCCCTGTCGATTCAAGCTCGACCAGAACGAGGTCCCCTGGGAGCCGCCGCCCGGACTCAAGGCGGACGCCGCGCGCCGTCTGGCGGAAAGCGCCTGGGCGCGGTATCCCGACTTCCACGCCGACGCGCTGCGCGCGAAGCTCGCCGCGCGCCACGGCTGGACGGCCGACGGCGTGCTGGTCGGCAACGGCTCGAACGAGCTGCTGGCGGCGACGCTCGCGGCGGTCGCGGGGCCGGGGAGAACCGTTGCCGGGTTGCTGCCGGGGTTCGGTCTCTATCCCGTCTTCGTGCTCGCGACCGGCGCCCGCTACGAGCCGCTCGGGCCGCGCGCCGACCTCGCGCTCCCCTGGGCGGAGCTCGAGGCCGAGGTCGCGCGCGACCCGGCGCGGCCGGTGCTCGTCGCCAGCCCGAACAACCCGACCGGCGAGGCGATCGCGCCGGAGCGGATCGCGCGCCTCGCCGCGCGGCTCGAGGCGCCGCTGCTCCTCGACAACGCCTACGCCGAGTTCTGCCGTCACGACTACCGGCCGCTGCTCGCGGCGCATCCCAACCTGGTGATCTTCCGGACGTTCTCGAAGGCCTGGTCGCTCGCCGGCATCCGGCTGGGCTACCTGCTCGGCGACCCGGCGCTGGTCGCCGAGATCATGAAGGTCAAGCTGCCCTACAACCTGGGCCACGCCAGCGCCGCGATCGGCGAGCTGGCGCTCGACCGGGAGGCCGCGGCGGCGCGGCGCGTGAAGCAGCTCGTCGCGCGCCGTCCGGCCTGGGCCGCCCTCTTCGCCCGCTTCGGCGCCGAGGTCTTCCCGTCGGAGGCGAACTTCGTCCTGACCCGCTGGCCGGAGCGCGAGTTCGGGATCGTCGTGGGCGGTCTCGAAAGTCACGGAATCCGCGTCCGCAATGTCTCGACCGGTCCGGGCCTCGCGCGCTGCCTGCGGATCTCGGTCGCAGGCGGGGCGGCGCTGCGAGCGATGACGGCAGCCCTCGGGTCCCTCCTCGGAGCCAGCCGTGATGTCGGGCCAGAAAAGCCTCCAGAGAAGGGGTCGAGGTGAACGGGTCGGCGGTGGCGAGTCCAAGGCGGCGCAGCGCGCGCGATCGACCAGCGGCTGCTGGGGGGGCCCCCTGGGCGCCGGCAGGCGCAACCCTGCGCTACTGTCCGAGCGCAGCGAGCCTCGAGCGGCGAGCGACCGCTGTCTTCCCTTCTATGGAGAGAACGACGGGAATCGGCACCGATGGCGCCGAGCGGAGCGAGTCACGACCCGCAGACCGCAGGTTGCGCCTGCCGGCGCACGGGGGGGCTGCATGACGTTGTCGAGAACGGCGAAGTTCGAGCGGAAGACGAAGGAGACGGAGGTCTCCGTCGCGCTCGCGCTCGACGGCGGGGCGGTTTCGATCGACGTCCCCGACGGCTTCTTCGGTCACATGCTCGAGGCGCTGGCGGTCCATGGCGGGCTGGCGCTGGCGGTGAAGGCGAAGGGGGACACGCACGTCGATCTCCACCACACGGTCGAGGACGTCGGCCTCGCGCTCGGCGAGGCGCTCGCCGCGGCGCTCGGCGAGCGGCGCGGCATCGTCCGCTTCGCGCACGCCTACGCGCCGCTCGACGAGGCGCTGGCGCGCGCGGTGGTCGATCTCTCCGGCCGCGGCTTCTTCGCCTGGCGCTGTCCGGAGCCGCTCGCCGCCGCCTTCGTGACGCGCGAGTTCCCGCTGACGCTGGTGGCGGACTTCGGGCAGGCGCTCGCCGACCGGGGGCGGCTGACCCTCCACCTCGACGTGCTCGAGGGGCGCAACCCGCATCACGTGGCCGAGGCCGCGTTCAAGGCGCTCGCGCTCGCGCTCCGTCAGGCGGTCGCCCGGCGCGCCGGGGACGGCGCAGTGCCCAGCACGAAAGGAGCGCTCGACCGATGAAGCCCGCCGTCACCGTGATCGACCTCGGCATCGGCAACCTCGGCAACGTCCGCCGCGCGCTCGTCGCGGCGGGGGCCGAGGCGCGCGTGACCGCCGATCTGGCGGAGGTGGCCCTGGCGCGGCGGCTGGTGCTGCCCGGCGTCGGCGCCTTCCGCCCGCCGCGCGAGCGGCTGCGCGGCGCGCTCGAAGCGGCGCTGCGCCAGGCCCTCGACACCGGCGCGACGCTGCTCGGTCTCTGCGTCGGCTACCAGCTCCTGTTCGAGCGGGGCGAGGAGTTCGGCACCTGCGACGGTCTCGGTCTGCTCGCCGGCCGGGTGGTACGCCTGCCCGGGAGCGTGCCGCTGCCGCACATCGGTTGGAACCGCCTCGCGCGCGAGCGCGCCCATCCACTGCTCGAGGGGATCGACGACGGCGCCTTCGTCTACTTCGTGCACAGTTTCGCTCCCGAGGGCGTGACGCCGACGGCGACGCTCGCGACCGCGCTTCACGGCCGCCGCTTCGCCGCGATGTCCGCCGCCGGACGGATCGCCGGGACGCAGTTCCACCCCGAGAAGAGCGGCGAGGCGGGCCTGCGGCTGCTCGCCAACTTCGTCGCCTGGAACGGCGAGAACGGACGGGAGGCCTCGTGATGGAACTGATCCCTTCGATCGACCTGCGCCGGGGGAAGGTGGTCCGGCTCGAGCAGGGCGACGGCGCCCGGGCCACCGTCTATCCCGTCGATCCGCTCCGCCAGCTGGAGAGCTTCGCCGAAGCGGGCATCGAGCGGGTCCATCTGGTCGACCTCGACGCGGCGTTCGGCGAGGCGGCGCAGGTAGATCTCCTGCGGCGCCTGAGCAACGCGGGCGCCGTGAAAGAGCTCCAGTTAGGGGGTGGCTTGCGGAGCGCGGGTGACGTGGAGCGGGCCCTGGGCTGGGGGTTCGAGCGAGTGGTCCTGGGGTCGATGGTCGTGCGGGATCCGGAAGGCTTCGCCACGCTCGCGAATGCGCTCGCCGGCCGGCTGGTTCCCGCGCTCGATTGCCGCGCTGGCTTCGTTCAGACCAACGGCTGGTCGACCCCTTCACCCCTTCTATGGAAAAGCGTTGCGGATCGCCTCCGCGGCCTGCCCTGCCCGGCGATCCTGGTGACCGACGTCGAGCGCGACGGCCTGCTCGGCGGGCCGAATCTCGAGCTCGCTGCCGGAGTCGCTTCGGCGAGCGGAATTCCGGCGATCGTCTCCGGGGGTGTCTCGTCGCTGGCGGACCTCGTCCACGCCGCCGGGACGCCGGGGGTGGGCGCGGCGATCGTCGGCAGGGCCTTCTACGAGGGGAAGATCGAGCTGGTGGAGACGCTCCGAGTGTTGCGCGAACGCGGCCGCGCAGCGATCGTCGCCGGCATGGAGGTGGGGTCATGAGCGGAGCTCTCGCGGTGGGCGCGGCGATGGGCGGCGGGGAGTCGCTGCTCACGCGACGGGTGATCCCCTGTCTCGACGTGGCCGACGGCAAGGTGGTCAAGGGGGTGCGCTTCGCCGATTTCGTCGAGCACGGGGATCCGGCCGCGCTCGCGGCGCGCTACGCGGCCGCGGGGGCGGACGAGATCGTCTTCCTCGACGTCGCGGCGTCGCACGAGCGGCGCGGGCCGGCGCTCGCCTGGATCGAGCGGACCGCGGAGCGGGTGTTCGTGCCGCTGACCGTGGGCGGCGGAGTCTCTTCGGTCGACGACGCGCTCGCGCTGCTCGCGGCGGGCGCCGACAAGGTCGGGGTCAACAGCGCGGCGGTCGTGCAGCCGGCGCTGCTCGCCCGGCTCGCCGAGCGCTTCGGCAGCCAGTGCGTGGTGCTCTCGGTGGACGCGCGCCGGCGGGGACCCGCGGAGGGGGGCTGGGAGGTCGTCACCCATGGCGGGCGGCGGGCGACCGGCCTCGACGCGCTCGATTGGATCGCGTCCGGCGTCGAGCTCGGCGCCGGCGAGATCCTGCTGACTTCGATCGACCGGGACGGAACGCGCAGCGGCTACGATCTCGACCTGCTCGCGGCGGCGGTCGCGCGCGTGCCGGTGCCGGTCATCGCCTCCGGCGGCGGCGCGACGGTCGACGACTTCGCCGCGGCGCTCGCGGCCGGGGCGTCGGCGGTGCTCGCGGCGTCGGTCTTCCACACCGGAGAGACGACGCCGGAGCTGCTCAAGCGAGCCCTCTCTTCTCGCGGCTTTCCGATGCGCTGTGGAGATTCCGTGAGATGAACAGCCCAGAGAAGGGAAGTGCGGGGCAGGCGTGGGCGGCCGACGTCCGGGGTCGAGCCGACGCTGGTGGCGCGGCTCCTGCCGGTGCGGGCGGCGGGCTGTCGCTGGATCTCGCGCGACTCCGGTTCGACGAGCGCGGGCTGGTCGCGGCGATCGCGCAGGACGCATTCACGGGTCGGGTGCTGACGCTCGCCTGGGCGAACCGGGAGGCGGTCGAGCGGACGCTCGCGACGGGCGACGCCTGGTTCTGGTCGCGCTCGCGCGGCGAGCTCTGGCGCAAAGGGGAGACCTCGGGGAACGTGCTGCGCGTGATGGAGATCGCCGCCGACTGCGACGGCGACGCGCTGCTGCTCGCTGTCGATCCCTCGGGGCCCGCCTGCCACACCGGGGCGACGAGCTGCTTCGACGCCGACGCCGCCGCCGGCGCTCCCGCCGGATCTTCAGCGGGCGGTCTCGACCTCGGCGCGCTCGAGCGGATCGTCCGCTCGCGCGTGGGGGCCGATCCGAAGACGAGCTACACCGCGCGGCTGCTGGCCGAAGGCGCGCCGCGGATCGCGCAGAAGGTGGGCGAGGAGGCGACCGAGGTCGTCGTCGCGGCGCTGGCGAGCGGAGTGCAGCCGGTCGAGTCGAAGCAGCACCTGGTCGAGGAGGCGAGCGACCTGCTCTTCCACCTCGCCGTGCTCCTCCACGAGCGGGGAGTGACCATGAACGACGTCGCCGGGGAGCTGGCGTCACGGCATCGCCACCGCCGCTCCGAAGGGAACCCTTAGATGGACGCTTTTCTGCGCGAGCGCGATGCGCCTGGGAGAGTCGACACCGCCGTGGCCCCTGCCGGGGGCCGGCGCGTGGTGCCCCACCTGCGCGAGCTGCTCGCCGAGACGCTGACCCCGCTCGCGGTCTATCAGCGGCTGGCCGATCTCTCGCCGGTCCGCTTCCTGCTCGAGAGCGTCACCGGCGGCGAGCAGGTCGCGCGCTTCAGCTTCCTCGGCGCCGGCCCGACCGAGATCCTGCGCGTCCACCCGGACCGCGTCGAGGTCGAGCGGGACGGAGTCCGCCGCGACCTGCCCGGACCGCCGCTCGAGGCGCTGCGCGCGGTGCTCGACGGCTGGAGCGCGCCGCCGCTGCCCGTCCCCTTCGCCGGCGGCTTCGTCGGCACGTTCGGTTTCGACCTCGTGCGCCTGGTCGAGCGGATCCCGTCGCGGCCGCCCGACCCCTGGGGGCTGCCGATCGCGATCCTCGGCCGCTTCGATTCCGTGGTTGCCTTCGATCACGCCCAGCAGCGGCTGCTGCTGGTCGCCAACGAGATCGATGGCGAGGTCTCCGCGGCCGACGCCGAGCGTGCGCTCGACCGCCTCGAGGTGGCGCTCGCGCGCGAGGCCGGCGTGCGCGCGATCCGCCTGCCGGCGGAGGCGCCGAAGCTCTCGCGCGCGGCGCGGGCGAGTCTGCCCGACGCTGAGTTCGCGCGCGCCGTGGTCGAGGCCAAGGAGCACATCGCCGCCGGCGACATCTTCCAGGTGGTGCTGGCGCGCCGCTTCACGCTCGCCTCCGAAGCGCGACCCGAGGCGCTCTACCGGGCGCTGCGCCGGGTCAACCCGAGCCCCTACATGGTGCTGCTCGAGCTGCCCGAGGTCGCGCTCGTCGGCGCCTCGCCCGAGATGCTGGTCAGGAAGACCGGGCGCCGCGTGGTGACGCGGCCGATCGCCGGCACCCGGCACCGGAGCGCGAGCCCCGAGGAGGACCAGCGCATCGCGGCCGAGCTGCTGGCCGATCCCAAGGAGCGCGCCGAGCACGTCATGCTGGTCGACCTCGGCCGCAACGATCTCGGGCGCGTCGCGGCGCCCGCCACCGTCGAGGTCGCCTCGTTCCTCGAGGTGGAGCGCTACAGCCATGTCATGCACCTGGTGTCGAGCGTCGAGGCCGAGCTGGCGCCGGGGCGCGACGCGCTCGACGCCCTGCTCGCCGCCTTCCCGGCCGGCACGGTCTCGGGCGCGCCCAAGATCCGCGCCATCCAGATCCTCGACGGGCTCGAGCCCGAGGCGCGCGGGCTCTACGCGGGGGCGACCGGTTACCTCTCGTTCGCCGGCGATCTCGACACCTGCATCACGATTCGCACCCTGGTCGCCCGCCGGACGCCGGCCGGCGGCGAGGTCTCGGTGACGGCGGGCGCCGGCATCGTCGCCGACTCCGACCCCGCCGCGGAGACCCGCGAGACCGAGAACAAGGCCGCCGCCCTCCTTGCCGCGGTGGCGCTCGCGGAGGAGCTCGAGCGATGATCCTGGTCGTCGACAACTACGACTCGTTCACCTACAACCTCGTCCAGCTGCTGGCGGCGGCCGGGGTCGACCACGAGGTCGTGCGCAACGACGCCGCGACGGTCGACGAGCTGCTCGCGCGCCGCCCCACCGGCATCCTGCTCTCGCCCGGGCCGGGGCGGCCGGAGGAGGCGGGCGTCTGCATGCCGCTGCTCGCGCGGCGCCCCGCGATCCCGATCTTCGGCGTCTGCCTCGGCCACCAGGCGCTGGGCGCCTCGTTCGGCGCCGAGGTCGGCCGTGCGCCGGTCCTGATGCACGGCAAGACCTCCGCGATCCGCCACGACGGGCGCGGTCTCTTCGCCGGGGTGCCGAGCCCCTTCGAGGCGACCCGCTACCACTCGCTCGAGGTGCGGGAGGCGACGCTGCCGCCCGATCTCGAGGCCTGCGCCTGGAGCGACGACGGCATCGTGATGGCGCTGCGCCACCGGGAGCTGCCCTACTGGGGCGTGCAGTTCCACCCGGAGTCGGTGCTCACCCTCGCCGGTCCCCTCATCGTCCGGAACTTCCTCGCGCTCTGCGCGGAGCACGCGGGGCGGGCGGCGTGAGCGATCCGGGCGCGGCCCTCAAGCGGCTGCTCGCCGGCGAGCACCTCGAGCGCGAGGAAGTCGCGGCGCTCTTCGGCCGGATCATGGACGGCGAGGTCGGCGAGGCGCAGATCGCGGCGCTGCTGATCGCGCTGGCGATGAAGGGCGAGACGCCGCAGGAGATCGCCGGCGCCGCCGAGGCGATGCGCGAGCGGGTGCGGAAGGTGCCGCACCGGCTCGAGATGGTGGTCGACACCTGCGGCACCGGCGGCGACGGCATGGGGACCTTCAACGTCTCGACCGCGGCGGCGTTCGTCGCGGCCGCCGGCGGCGTGCCGATCGCCAAGCACGGCAACCGGGCGATCTCGTCGAAGTCGGGGAGCGCCGACGTGCTCGCCGCCCTCGGCGTCGAGATCGAGGTCGAGCCGGAGGTCGCCGCGCGGCATCTCGAGACGGTGGGCATCGCCTTCCTCTTCGCGCCGCTCCACCACCCGGCGATGAAGGCGGTGGCGCCGGTGCGCCGCGCGCTCGGCGTGCGCACGATGTTCAACCTGCTCGGGCCGCTGACCAACCCGGCCGGCGCGAAGCGCCAGGTGCTGGGGGTCTTCTCGCGCGCCCGGGTCGAGCCGATGGCGCAGGTCCTCCACTGGCTCGGCTGCGAGCGGGCGCTGGTCGTCCACGGCGAGGACGGCACCGACGAGATCACCACCACCGGCACGACCTTCGTCGCGGAGGTGAGGGACGGCGAGATCCGGACCTTCGTGCTCGACGCGGCCGAGCTGGGCGCCGCGCGGGCGGAGCCCGCGCAACTCGCGGGCGGCACGCCCGCGGAGAACGCCGAGCGGCTGAAGGCCGTGCTCGAAGGGGAGCCGGGCGCGCTCGCCGACATCGTCGCCGTCAACGCCGGCGCCGCGCTCTACGTCGCGGGCGAGGCGAAAGACCTCGAAGAGGGCTTCGCCCGCGCCCGCGATCTCCTCACCTCGGGCGCCGCGGCGGCGAAGCTCGAAGAGCTGAAGAACTTCAAGTGACAACACCTGCAGAGGATACAGTCCGAGTGACACCGAATCTGCCGAGGCGGGCCGGGCGTTGAAAAGCTCCAGTTAAGGGGTTGGGGCGGGGGCTGCCTCTCGAGGTCCGGGCTCCTGCGGCGCTGGCGGCGGAGTGTCCCGGGATTGGTCCATCGCCGAGCCACCGTGCCCGCCCGATCGTCCTCAGCCGCCCTCCGTCATCCCGAGCGAAGCGAAGGATCTCGATGCCGCCCATGACCTCCACCGGCCACGACCTCCTCCAGCGCATCGTCGCCCGCCGCCGCGAGCGGTTCGGAGTCTCCTCGACGTCCGGCCCGCCACGACCCTTAACTGGAGCTTTTTCTTTTGCTGCTGCTTCTTCTTCCTCTACTTCGTCTTCTTCCGTTTCGATGGATACCAACCGCTTCCTCGCCGCGCTGCGCGCGGCGCGGGGGCGGGCGGCGATCGCGGAGGTGAAGATGGGCTCGCCGCGGCTCGGCTCGCTGGCGGGGAGGTTCGATCCGCTCGCGCAGGCCGCGGCGTATGCCGAGGCCGGCGCGGCCTGCCTGTCGGTGGTCGTCGAGCCCGACTTCTTCTTCGGCAGCTACGAGCTGCTCGAGGCCTGCCGGGAGGAGTCGGGGCTGCCGGCGATCGCCAAGGACTTCGTGGTCTCGGAGCAGCAGCTCGACCGTGCCGTCGAGGCCGGCGCCGACGCGATCCTGCTGGTCGCCTCCCTCTACTCCGGAGACGCCCTGGCCGCCTGGGCGGCGGCGGCGCGCGCGCGCGGGCTGGTGCCGCTGGTCGAGACGCACGATCCGGCCGACGTCGCGCTGCTGGGGGATCTCCCCTGGGAGCTCGTCGGCATCAACAACCGGGACCTGCGCGACTTCTCGGTCGACCTCGAGCGCTCGATCGCGCTCCGTCCGCAGCTCCCCGCGGGCGCGCTGGCGGTGGCCGAGAGCGGCATCGCGACCCGCGCCGACGTCGCGCGGCTCGCCGCGGCCGGCTTCGACGCCTTCCTGATCGGCGAGTCGCTGCTCCTGTCGGGCGACCCGCGCGCCAGGCTCCGCGAGCTCTTCCCGTGACGCCGCTGGTCAAGATCTGCGGGATCACCCGGGTCGAGGACGCCGCGCTGGCGGTCGACCTGGGCGCCGACTGGCTCGGGCCTCAACTTCTGGCCGGGCAGCCCGCGCTCGGTGTCCCGTGCCCGGGCGCGCGCCATCGCGCGGGCCGTCGCGGGCCGGGTGGGGCTGGTCGGCGTCTTCGTCGACGCGCCGCTCGCCGAGGTCGAGGCGACGCTCGCCGAAGTGGGGCTCGACCTCGCGCAGGTCCACGGCAGCGTTCACGGGTCGGATCTCGAGTCCCTGGCCGCCGCGCGCCGGCTGCTGCGCCCCTTCCGGGGAGCTCCCGCGCAGGCGGCGATCGACGCCGGACCGGCGGCCTCGCTCTACCTGGTCGACGCCGCGCACCCGACGCTGCACGGCGGGACCGGGCAGGGCTGGGACTTCGGAGCGCTCGCCGGGCTGCGCTTCCCGGCGCCGGTGCTCGTCGCCGGCGGCATCCGGCCGGAGAACGCCGCCGCGGCCCTCGCCGCGAGCGGCGCCGGCGGGGTCGACGTCGCCTCCGGGGTCGAGTGCGCGCCCGGCATCAAGGATCCTGAGAACATGGACGAGGCTGTTCCTGGAGGTCCGACGTGTCGCGAATGCCCCGCGTACCTGACGCCGCCGGCCACTTCGGCCCCTACGGCGGCCGCTTCGTGCCCGAGACGCTGATGGCCCCGCTCGACGAGCTCGCCCGCGCCTACGACAAGGCGGCGCGCGACCGCCGGTTCCAGCGCGAGCTCGCCGAGCTGCTCGCCAACTTCGCCGGCCGGCCGACGCCGCTCTACTTCGCCGAGCGGCTGTCGCGCAGATCGGCGGCGCGCGGCTCTTCCTCAAGCGCGAGGACCTGCTCCACACCGGCGCGCACAAGATCAACAACGCGCTCGGCCAGGCGCTGCTCGCCCGGCGCATGGGCAAGCCGCGGGTGATCGCCGAGACCGGCGCCGGCCAGCACGGCGTCGGCGACCGCGACCGCCTGCGCGCTGCTCGGTCTCGACTGCGTCGTCTACATGGGCGAGGAGGACATGCGGCGCCAGCGGCTGAACGTCGACCGCATGCGCCTGCTCGGGCGCCGAGGTGGTGCCGGTCGACGCGGGCAGCCGGACGCTCAAGGACGCCATCAACGAGGCGATGCGCGACTGGGTGACCAACGTCCGCGACGACCCACTACATCCTCGGCTCGGTGCTCGGGCCCGACCCCTTCCCGCGCATGGTGCGCGACTTCCACCGGGTGATCGGCGAGGAGGCGCAGGCGCAGCTCCGGAAGCGCGATCGGCCGCGCCTGCCCGACCTGGTCGTCGCCTGCGTCGGCGGCGGCTCGAACGCCATCGGCCTGTTCGCCGCCTTCCTCGACGACCCGCGCGTCGCGCTGGTCGGCGTCGAGGCGGGCGGGAGCGGCCGACGCGCCCGGCGAGCACGCGCGCGCGCTTCGTCGGCAGGGCGCCGCGGTCGGCGTGCTGCACGGCACCCGCACCCGCGTCCTCCAGGATCGACGACGGGCAGGTCGCGACCGACGCACTCGGTCTCGGCCGGCCTCGACTATCCGGCGGTCGGCCCCGAGCACGCCTCTCTGCGCGACCGCGGCCGCGTCGAGTACGTCGCAGGCGACCGACGACGAGGCGATCGCCGCCTTCCACCGCCTGGCGCGAGACCGAGGGGATCCTCCCCGCGCTCGAGAGCGCCCACGCGCTCGCCGAGGCGATGCGCGGGCACGCCGGCTGCCGCGCCGCTACGCGATCCTGGTCAACCTCTCGGGGCGCGGCGACAAGGACGTCGAGTCGGTGGTCGCCTGGGACCGGGAGCACGCGGAAGGGGAGGCGGGCTCGTGAGCCGCCATCGCCGCCGCCTTCGACCGCGCGCGCGCGGAGAGCGCGCCGCCTTCATTCCCTACCTGATCGCCGGCGACCCGCACCTCGACGTCACCGCGGCGCTGGTGGTCGCGCTCGCCCGCGCCGGCGCCGACGTCGTCGAGCTCGGCGTCCCGTTCTCGGACCCGATCGCCGACGGCCCGGTCAACCAGGCCGCCGCGGCGCCGCGCGCTCGCCGCCGGCACGACGCTCGAGCGGATCCTCGCGACCGCCGCGCGGCTGCGCGCCGCGACCCGCGTGCCGCTCGTCCTCTTCACCTACTTCAACCCGGTGCACGCCTACGGCCTCGCGCGCTTCGCCGAGCACGCCGCCGCCTCCGGGATCGACGGCGTCCTCTGCGTCGACCTGCCGCCGGAGGAGGCGGAGGGGGAGTACCTCGACGCGCTGGCGCGCTTCGGGCTCGACCCGATCTTCCTGCTCGCGCCGACCAGCACGCGCGAGCGGGTCGAAGGCGGTGGCGCGCGCCGGGCGGCGGCTTCGTCTACTACGTCTCGCGCACCGGGGTCACCGGCGAGCGCGCCGAGCTGCCGCGCGGCCTCGCGCGCGAGGTCGCCGACGCTGCGCCACCGCCTGAAGCTGCCGGTGGCGGTCGGCTTCGGCATCTCGACCCCGGAGCAGGTGGCGGCGGTGGCGAAGGTCGCCGACGGCGTCGTGGTCGGCAGCGCGCTCGTCCGCCTCGTCGCCGACCACGGCACCGAGCCCGACCTCCCCGAGCTGCTCGCCTCGATCGCCGGCCGCATGGTCGCGGCCACGCAGCGGCGGCGTTGAGGTAGTTTCCGGGCATGTCGCACGAACGTCCCGGTCCGCCGGCGGTCGAGAGCGAGATCGTCGAGGCGCGCACGCACGGGCGCTACTTCCTGCGCCGGCCGGCGGCGGGGGAGGCGAAGCTGCTGCTGGTCGGCTGCCACGGCTACGGCGAGAACGCGGAGCGTCATCTCGCCGAGCTCGGGCAGATCCGCGGCGCCGACGACTTCGCGCTGGTCGCGGTCGAGGCGCTCAACGCCTTCTACGAGCGGCGCTCGAACCAGGTGGTGCGGGGCTGGATGACGCGCGACCTGCGCGAGCGGGCGATCGAGGACAACCTCGACTACTTCCGCTCGATCCTCGACCGCGTCCGGCCGAAGATCGGCTGGAGCGTGCCGCTCGCCTTCCTCGGCTTCTCGCAGGGCACCGCGATGGCGTGGCGGGCGGCGGTACGCGGCGGCCACGACACGGCGGCCCTCGTCGCGCTCGGCGGCGACCTGCCGCCGGAGCTCGCGGCGCTCCCGCTCGACCGCCCCTTCCCGCCGCGCGTGCTGCTGGCGGCGGGGGAGTGGGACGAGTGGTACACGGCCGAGAAGCTCGCCGCCGACGAGGCGGCGCTCGCCGGCCGGCCGATCGCGCTCGAGCGTTTCGTCTATCCGGGCGGCCACGAGTGGACCGACGCCGTGCGCGCGCGCATCGGCCTCTTCCTCGCCGGCCTCTTCCGGGCGCTCGTCGATCCCGAGCGAACCGCGAAGGATGCTCGCACCGTCAGGTCTCCGGCGTCTCGTCCTTCGGCGGCGGGGCGGAGGGGATCGCGAGCGGCGCGCTCGCCGGCTCCTTGCCGAGCTTGCCCAGGTCCTGGACGACCTTCTCGAGCTGCCCGATGTGCTGGACGAGGGAGAGGCCGGGCAGCGGCGTGCCGGTGGTCTTGTTGGGCAGGTAGGCCGACATGACCCCGAGCAGCACGGGCTGGCCGTGGGAGCCGACGAAGAAGGCGGGGCCGCCCGAGACGCCGCTGATCGCGACGCCGTCGACCAGGTAGGCGTGCTTGGCGTCGAGCCAGGCGCTGATCCGGCCGCTGAAGAAGCAGAGCTGGTCGCGCGCCGGCGTGACGCCCGGATAGCCGACCCAGCCGACCTCGACGCCGACCCGGATGTTCATGCCCTCCGGCGTCATGGTGAGCAGCTCCGTCGGGAAGGGCGCCCCGTCGCGCAGCAGGACGACCGCGGCGGTGTCGGTATCGTCGTCGAAGACCATCGCACGCTCGTTGAACTGCACCAGCCGTTCCCAGCCGGTCGCGACGTGCTCGATGCGGATCGGCTGCTGCCAGAGGTGGGCGTGCGCCAGCACGTGCGCCGCCGTCGCGAAGCCGAGGATCCCCCCCTCGGCCCCGAACGCGAACAGCACCCCCGACCCGGCGTGGTCCGGCGTCGAGATCCGGATCACGTAGGGCGCGATCGCTTCCACCGCCTGCTGCCAGGTCGGTTCGGGCATGGAGGGCCTCCGGGAAAGGTGCTGAGGGAACTCTAGGCCCGGGCGCGAGAGCTGGCAAGCCGACCGGCGCGCGGACGGGCCGAGGATGATCGGGGCGCCCCCCGTGACGCGCGGCTAAGTGCTCGCGGAGGCCTCGTCGGCCGCCCTCTCCTCCGGCGGCCGCACGCTGCGGAAGCTGCGCCAGAGGAGCAGGTCGTAGGCGATCTTGAGGGCGGCGGCGATCAGCAGGGGTGCGCCGAGGCCGGCGTGCGCCGTGGCCCAGCCCGCGACCGCGGGGCCCAGGGCCCAGCCGAGCGTGCGCACGAGGTGGGTGACGCCCGAAGCGAACGTACGCTCCTCCGGGCGGACGACGGCGAGCACGTAGGACTGCCGGGTCGGCACGTCCATCTCGACCAGCCCCTCGCGCAGCAGGAAGAGGAGCGCGGCGACGCCGAAGCCGGGCGCGAAGGGCACGGTGGCGAGCAGGAGGCTCGAGGGGAGGTGGGTGAAGACCATCGTCCGCACCAGGCCGATGCGGCGCGCCAGCCAGGCCGCGGCGAGGTGCGAGAGCGCGTTGAGGACGCGCGCGGCGGCGAACAGCGCGCCGACCGCGCCGGCGCTGGCGCCGAAGCGCTCGAAGAAGAACCAGGCGAGGAGCGCCGAGGTGAGGAAGCCGCCGGCGAAGCTGTCGACCCCGAACAGGGCGCAGATCCGGAGCAGGCGCGAGCGGGACTCGGGAGAGAGCGCGACCGCGCGCGCGCCCGCGGGCGCCTCGACGCGGGCGGAGAGCGTGGCGGCGAGCGCGATGCCGGGCGCGAGCAGCGCCGCATAGATCAGGAAACCGCTCACCGGGCCCGCCGGCGCGCCGGCCGTCGCGGCGAGCCCGAGGGGGAGCGCCGCGACCAGCAGCGCGCCGAGCCCGTGGCCGACGTCGGCGAGCACGTTGTAGATCGCGAGCGCGAAGGTCCGCCGCTCGGGCGGGACCAGGGCGGGCAGCGCCGCCTGCTCGAGCACGAGCGCGGGTCCGCGATCGCGCCCCATGCCGTTGAGCAGGCCGAGGAAGGCCGCGGCGAGGAGCGCCGCGCCCGCTTCGACGCGCGCGGCGGCGAGACCTCCGCCGACGGCGAGCAGCGCGAGCGCGACGAGCGCGCGCCGCCGCCCGATCCGGTCGCCCCGCACGGTCGCGACCAGGCTCGCCAGGGTCTGGCCGGCGAGCCCGGCGGAGACCACCAGCCCGGCCCGCTCGGCCGAGAGGCCGCGCCGCGCGAGCTCGAAGCCGAGATAGATGCCGACGAATCCGGCGGCGACCGAGCGCAGGAGAACGGAGGCCCAGAGACGGGCGAGGTCCGGGTCGAGCCCGCGGCGAGCCGGCATGCGCGGCAGTCTACGGCCGGCCGGCCGGGGCCGCGGCCGTGCGATCAGCGCGACGCGATCGTGACGCCGCCGCCGCTCGAGCGGAGGTGGAGGAGGGCGCCGCCGCCATTGAGCTTGCCGCGCAGGGTGTCGCGCGAGATCCTGCCCTGGACGGTGACCGGCAGGTCGCTGTCGACGTGGCCGCCGGAGGCGCTGGCGTCGATCTCGAGCGCGACCGACGGATCGAGGGTGGCGGTGACGCCGCCGCCCGAGGAGTCGATCCGCCCGCCCCGGGCGTTGCCCGCCGCGAAGCCGACGCTGACCGAGCCACCCGAGCTCTCCGCGACGACCGCGCCGCGCGCCTCGCGGATGCGCACGCCGCCGCCGCTGCTCGAGGCCTCGAGGTCGCCGCCGATGTCCTCGGCCTCGACCGGGCCGCCGCTGCTCTCGAGATTCGCCCTGCCGCCGATCGCCCTGGCTTCGACGCCCCCGCCGGAGCTGCGGGCGGTGAGCGCGCCGTGGATCCGCTCGGCGGTCACCCGGCCGCCGCTGCTCGAGAGCGTGGCGTCGGCGCCGAGGTCGGTCGCCTGCAGGCTGCCCCCCGAGCTCTCGGCGCGCACGGCGCCCGCGAGGTTCGAGACGTCGATCCGTCCGCCGGAGGCCGCGAGCTCGGCCGCGGCGCTCGCCGGGAGCGCGACCTCGATCCGGGTCTGGGAGCGGAAGCTCTGGAACCAGCCGGCCGGGCCGCGTGACTTGCGCTCGACGACGAGCTCGACCCGGTCGGGCCGGGGCGCGTCGAAGCGGACGACGAAGTGCTCGGCGAAGTCGTCGCGATCCGAAGTGATCGTCACCGCCGCCTGGCCGCCTTCGCCGCCACGGACCGCGACGTCGCCGACCTCCGTGCGCAGGGAGAAGGTCCCTCCGGCGGCGAGGTCGAGCCGCTTCTCGAAACGGTAGTCGCCGGCCGCGAGGGCCGGCGCGGCGAGCAGGACGGCGAAAAGCAGTGCGGACGCGAATTTCCTCGAGGACATGGGCAGTCCCTCCAGCAGGTACAACGGGGGCACCGCCCCGGAAGTTTCACCCGGCCTCACCAGATCCGGACGCGCGCCTCCGGCGCCAGGTAGAGCTTCCGGCCCGGCTCGACGCCCCAGGCCGCGTACCACTCGTCCACGTTGCGCGCGGCGGCGGCGCGGCAGGGGCCGGGGGCGTGGCCGTCGGTCATCAGCCGGCCGCGCAGCGCCTCGGGGCGCATCTCGACGCGCCAGATCTGGGCGAAGGAGAGGAAGAAGCGCTGGTCCCCGGTGAGGCCCTGGGCCGCCGGCCCCTCGCGTCCGCCGTTCGCCGCGCGGTAGCCGTCGTAGGCCGCGGCGACGCCGGCGACGTCGGCGATGTTCTCCGACAGCGTGAGGCGGCCGTTGACGTGCAGGCCGGGCAGCGGCTCGTAGGCGTCGTACTGCGCGGCGAGCCGGTCGGCGGCGGCCTGGAAGTGGGCCATGTCTTCCGGCGTCCACCAGTTGGCGAGCCGGCCGGTCTCGTCGAAGAGGGCGCCCTGGTCGTCGAAGCTGTGGCTGATCTCGTGGCCGATCACGGTGCCGATGCCGCCGTAGTTCTGCGCGGCGTCGGTCGCGGCGTCGAAGAACGGGGGCTGCAGGATCGCGGCGGGGAAGTTGAGCGCGTTCTGGAGCGGCAGGTTGACCGCGTTGACCGTCTGCGGCGTCATCCACCACTCCCCCTTGTCGGCCGGCCGGTCGAGCCGGGCGAGGGCGGCGTGGTAGGCGTGCCGGCCGGCGCGCTCGGCGTTGCCGAACGCGTCGTTGACGACGACGACGAGCCCGGAGTCGTCGCGCCAGCGGTCGGGGTAGCCGATCCCCACCCGCAGCGTCGCCAGCTTCGCCCGGGCGCGGGCGCGGGTCGCGGGCGTCATCCACTCCAGGCGGTCGATCCGGCGGCCGAACGCGGCGACGATGTCGGCGACCATCCTCTCGGCGGCCGCCTTCGCCTCCGGCGGGAAGTGGCGCGCGACGTAGAGCCGGCCGACGGCGTCGCCGAGCGCCTCGTTGGTCGCCTCGACCGCGCGCTTCCAGCGCTCCGGGATCTCGGTGGCGCCGGTCAGCGCGGCGCCATGGAAGGCGAAGTGGGCGTCGACGAAGGCGCGCGGCAGGAGCGGCGCGGCGCGGTCGACGGCGTGGAAGGCGAGCCAGTCGCGCCAGGCGTCGAGCGGCTCGCTCGCGGCCAGCGCGGCGATCCCGGCGGTCGCCGAGGGGTGCCAGACGCGGATCGCGTCCACCCCGCGCAGGCCCGCCGCGGCGAAGAAGCCGGGCCAGTCGAGCCCGGGCGCGCGGGTGGAGAACTCGGCGATCGTCCAGCGCTGGTCGGCCTTGCGGACGTCGAGCGAGTCGGTGCGCGAGACGTGGACGGCGGCGATCTTCCGCTCGAGCGCCACCGCCCGGTCGGCGCGCGCGGCGGCGTCGGCGAAGCCGGCGAGCGCCAGCATCGTCTCGACGTGCGCGCGGAACTTCGCCTGCAGCTCGACGCTGCGCGCGTCGGCCGCGAGGTAGTCGTCGCGGTCGGGCATGCCGAGGCCGCCCTGGAGCAGATAGGCGGCGTTGCGCGACGGCTCGGCGAAGTCGGGCGAGACCCAGAGCCCGAACAGGCGGTCGGTGTGGAAGTCCGTGTCGTTCAACGGGTCGACGTCGGCGCGCAGCTGGCCGCCGAGGTGGCGGGCGAGCGCGCCGCGGTCGCCGAGCCCGGCGATGGCGGCGAGCTCGGGGCGCAGCGGCGGCGTCGCCGCGGGCCTCGATCCCCGCTTCGTCCATGAAGGCCTGGAAGAAGGCGGCGACCCGGGCGCGGTCGGGGTCGCCGGCGCCCTCCCGGCCCGCTTCACGGATCAGC
The DNA here is from genome assembly GCA_963803995.1 of uncultured Acidobacteriota bacterium. Classification (GTDB taxonomy): domain Bacteria; phylum Acidobacteriota; class Thermoanaerobaculia; order Multivoradales; family JAGPDF01; genus JACTMI01. The sequence continues at coordinate 232,101 of CAWDOT010000011.1, read as the reverse complement.
TCGGCGGTCCGGCGGTCGGACTCCGCGCGGAGGATCGCGAAGGCGCCCCAGGAGGAGCGGTCGGCAGGGATCTCCGTCGTGGCGAGCCAGCCGCCGTTGGCGAAGGCGAAGAAGTCGTCGCCGGGATCGACGGCGCGATCCATTCCGGCGAGGTCGAGCCCGGCCGCGGCGGCTTGCGGCGGGGTGGACAGGGAGGCGAGAGCGGCGACCGCCGCGAGCAGGGTGAGGACAGGGGGAGGGGAGACCGAAGGGACCGAGTCATGCCAGACATTGTCTCCGATGCCGGGCACGGGGGCTGCCGGGCGAAGCGGACGGGGCCCCTCGAGGGGTGGACGGGACCGGCCGCGGGTCGGGTGCCGGCCGGCTCGATGGCCGCGAAGGGGAGCGCAGCGGGCTCCGCGATGGTAGTTTCTCCTGCGCGTGAGCCATTGGTCGTTGGAGATCGAATCGCCGGAGGGCGGGCGGACCCGCCGCGAGGTCGACAAGGAGAAGCTGGTCGTCGGGCGCGGGGCGGGCTGCGACATCCACCTGCCCGATCCGCGCGTCTCGCGCCAGCACTGCCGGATCGAGGTCCGGGGCGAGGAGCTCTGGATCGAGGACCTGGGCTCGCGCTTCGGCACGCGGTTGAACGGCCGCGCGGTCGGCGGCGGCGCGGCCCGCCTGACGGACCGCGACCTCCTCGAGTTCTCGGACTCGAGCCGGATCCTCATCCGGAGCGGCAACGGGAGCTCGGTCGCCGAGGGCGCGACGCCGCCCGGGACGCTGTTCCGCGACGCCACCATGCTCGTGCAGCGCGGCGACCTCGAGGCCGCGACCTCGGAGCGGGAGCTGCGCCGCTACGCCGAGCGGCTGCAGCTGCTCAACGAGGTCCACCAGGCGCTGTCCGAGTCGCCCACGCGCGACGCCCTGCTCGAGATGATCCTCGACCGGGCGTTCAGCCTGCTGCGGCCGGAGCAGGCCGCTCTCCTCCTGCTCGACCCGGCCGGCGAGCTCGCGCACGCGGTGAGCCGCCCCGCGGGCCTCGCCCCCGAGCAGGTCTTCTTCTCGCGCAGCCTGGTGCGCGAGGTGACCGGCCGGCGCCAGGCGGCGCTCGTCCTCGACGCCCCCAGCGACGAGCGCTTCCAGGGCGCGGCGAGCATCCTCTTCGCCGGCGTGCGCAGCGTGCTCGCCGCGCCGCTGCTGGTGCCGGACGGCGTGCTCGGCATGATCGTCCTCTCGTCGCGGCTGCGGCTGCGGCAGTTCGCCGAGGAGGATCTCGAGCTGCTCGCCTCGCTCGCGTCGGTCGCGGCGCTGCACCTGCGCAACCTCGCCCTGGTCGACGAGGCCGCCGAACGGCGGCGCCTCGCGCAGGAGCTCGAGCTGGCGCGGCGCATCCAGCTCGCGCTGCTCCCGTCCGAGCTGCCCGCGGTTCCGGGCTACGAGCTGCTGGCGGGCAACGTCCCCTCGCGCGGGGTCTCGGGCGACCTCTACACCGTCGCCGCGAACGTCGAGAAGGGCCGCGTGACCAGCCTCGTCTGCGACGTCTCAGGCAAGGGGATGGCGGCGTCGCTGCTCGGCGCCTCGCTCGAGGCGCTCGCCGCGGGTCCGATCGAGGTCGGCCAGCCACCCGCCGAGATCTTCAATCGAGTCTCGCGCCGGCTCTACGCTCGCACGCCTCCGGAGAAGTACGCGACCGGTTTCGTCGCCCAGCTCCATCCGACCGCCCACCGCCTCGAGTGGGCCAACGCCGGGCACAACACGGCGCTGCTGATCAGGACCTCCGGCGAGGTCGACCGGCTCTCCGCCTCGGGACCCCCGCTCGGCCTGCTCCCTGTGTCGACCTATCAGGCCCACGCCACCGAGGTCGGCCCGGGCGACCTGCTGATCATCTACACCGACGGCATCACCGAGGCGGTCGACGGCGACGACGAGGAGTTCGGTCTCGACCGGCTGGTGGCGGTCGCCAGCCGCCACCGCGCGGCGCCGCTGATCGAGCTGCGCGGCGAGATCGAGCGCGCGCTCGACGAGTTCGTCGACGGCGTGCCCTACGCCGACGACCGGACGATGCTCTTCCTGCGCCGACTCCCGGGCTGAGCCGGCGCGGCGGGGCGCTCGCGGCCGGCAGGCCGGTCGCGGGCGGTGAGAGGATTGCGGTGTTCTCCTGACGTTCTCCGAAGGAGGCTCCATGCCCCACAAGCTGCTCCGCTTCGTCCACCTCCTGCTGATCTCCCTGGTGGTGGGCACGATGTTCGGAATCTGGATCGGTAACAACCCCCGCTACCTGTCGGCCGCGGCCTACGTCGAGGGGCAGCAGCGGACGATCGAGGCGCTCGGCACCGCGATGCCGATCCTCGGCGCCGTCGCGATCGCGCTGACGCTGGTCCTGGCGGTGCTCGAGCGGGGGCGGCGGCCGGTCTTCCACCTGCTCGCCTCGGCGGCCGCCCTCCTTCTCATCGCGGGGCTGATCACGTTCTTCCAGCACCGCCCGATGAACGCCCAGATCATGGGCTGGCGGGCGCAGGCGGCGCCGGCCGACTGGGCCCAGGTGCGCGACGCCTGGTGGATGTGGCACGGCGTGCGCACCGTCTCCGGCCTCGCCGCGCTCTGCCTCGTCCTCGGCGCGACCGTGACCGACCGCCGGCCGGGCTAACCGGAGCTGTTCCTCAAGCGGGCGCGGCGGCTTTCGCCCGCGGCGGGGCGGCGGCGTCGAGCTGGGGGCGCAGCCAGGGCAGCAGGCAGAGGGCCGGCGCGGCGGCGAGGCCGGTGAACAGGAAGAAGCCGGCGTAGCCCATCCGTTCGGCGCCGAAGCCGGAGAGGCCGCCGGCGACCTCGCGGGAGAAGGAGAAGAGCGCGGAGAGCAGGGCGTATTCGGTCGCCGCGTTCTCGCGCCGGCAGCAGGCGGTCAGGAACGAGAGCAGCGCCGCGGTGCCGAGGCCCTGGGTGAAGCTCTCGATCGCCGAGGCCGCGTAGATCGTCTCGCGCGGCAGGTCGAACGCGGCGACCGACCAGTAGCCGAGATTCGAGAGCCCCTGCCCCAGCCCGAGCCAGAGCAGCCCCTTGAAGAGGCCGAAGCGGCTGACGAAGAGGCCGCCGGTGAGCGCGCCGGCGATGGTGAGCGCGATCCCGAGCGTGTTGGAGACGAGGCCGATCTCGGTCAGCGTCATGCCCCGGTCGATCCAGAACGGCTCGATCATCCGCGACATCGCCTGGTCGCCGATCTTGAAGAGCAGGGCGAAGAGCGCGACCGGCAGCATCTGCGGGCGGAGCAGCCAGGCGAAGAAGGCGCGCAGCAGCTCGCGCGTGGTCCGCCGCTCGCCCGCTTCGCCGCCCGCGCCGCCGCGCCCCGGCTCGGGCAGGAAGAGCGCGCCGACGCCGAGCGCCGCGAAGGCGGCGGCCACCGCCCACCAGGCGGCGCCCCAGCCGAGGTGGTCGGCGACCAGCAGGGCGAAGCCGCCCGCGGCGATCACCGCGACCCGGAACGCCGAGGCGCGCAGGCCGTTGACCCAGCCGAGATCCTTGCCGGTGGCGACCTGCACGGTCCAGGCGTCGATCGCGATGTCCTGGGTCGCCGAGGCGATGGTGAAGCCGAGCATGACGGCGATGACCAGGCCGCCGACGCGCTCGGCCGGCAGCGCGGGGAAGACCGCGCAGACGGCGGCGAGCAGGAACAGGCAGGGGACGATCCAGGCGCGCCGGGAGCCGAAGCGGTCGACGAGCGGGGCCCAGAGCGGCTTCCAGGACCAGGGCAGGGAGAGCAGGCCCATCAGGCCGATCTCGGCGAGCGAGACGCCGTGAACGCGGAACCAGACCGGCCAGATCTTCGAGGTGACGCCGTAGGGCAGACCCTGCGCGAGATAGAGCAGGGTCACCCAGACGATGGTGCGGCGCGCCGGCGTGGGCATCGCGGGATCCTACCCGCCGGCGCGTCGCAGGAGGAGCACGATCTCAGGCGCGCTTCGGCTTCTCCGCCTCGCCCTTCTTCGGCTTCGGCTCGACCAGCGCCGCGGTCCGCTCGAGCGCCCGGCCCGGGGCCTCGCGGCCGGTGATGAACGTGGTGTCGAGCGGGTAGACCAGCGGATCGAAGATCACGAAGTAGAAGTGCCAGACGACGATCGCGAGGGTCGCGAGGATCGCCTCGTAGAAGTGGATCGACCGTCGCGACGTCGCTCACCCACTTCGGGAAGTAGGCGAGGCGTCCAGTCCTAGAACCAGAGCACGAAGCCGGTCACCGCCATCACCACCGTGCCCCAGACCAGCGCCAGGTACTCCGCCTTCTCGATGTAGCCGAGCGGCGGCGACTTCGGCATCTCGGCGCGCTTTCCGAAGAACCAGCGCGACCTTCTCGCGCAGCTCGTGCACGTCGTGGCAGCGTCGGCAGCATCGCCAAGATGCAGGCGCGCGCCCGCCGGTCGATGGCGAGGTGGATGAAGTGGAAGGCGAAGGCGGCGAGCATCACCATCGCCGCGCCGCGGTGGAGCCAGCCGCGCACCCGAAGCTCGTCCTCCCAGGCGAGCAGCGGCGCCGCCCACCAGCCGTCCGGGTACTTGAGCGCGAAGCCGGTCCAGACCAGGACGATGAAGCTAGAGCACCAGCGCAGGCGTGGGCGATCCGGAAGCCGCGGTTCAGCCGCGCGCGGCGCTCGCTCGACCGGCACCATCGGCCGCGGCACCGGCGAGAGCACCTTGCGCCGCAGGTCGAGCAGGTTGTGCAGGAACATGCCGCCGATCGTCATCCAGATCAGCCAGACGTAGCCCTCGCGCACCCAGTAGACCGCCGGGTGGGACGCCGTCCTTGTCCTGCGGCAGCACGTGGACCGGGCCGATGGCGAAGCGCTGCCCGGCGCCCGGGATGGCAGGAGCCGCAGGTGGCCGGCGAGGTTGGCCGTCGTTGACGTGCGAGCGCGGGTCGTCGGAGCGGCAGGATGTCGTGCACGCCGTGGCAGGAGGCGCAGTTGGCGACCGATGGCGCTGCCCGATCGGCTGGCGAGCCCGTGGAAGCTGTCCTCGAACGCCGCCACCGCGTCGTGTCCTTGATGCCGAACTTCTCGGTCATCCGCAGGTCGGCGTGGCAGCGGCCGCAGGTCATCTTCGGCACGTTCGACGCGAACACCGGCGAGCCCGCCTCGCGCGGCCCGACGATGCGGTGCTCGCCGTGGCAGTCGGTGCAGACCGGGGACTCGCGGATCCCGGCCGCCGCCGCCACGCCGTGGACGCTCTCCTGGTACTTGCGTGGCGATCTCGCCGTGGCACTGGGCGCAGAGTCTGCGGCACGCTCTGGCGTGGTTGACCAGCGACCGCGGATCGGCGGCGGGCAGGATGTCGTGACCGCCGTGGCAGCTCGAGCAGGTGGCCGCCGCCTTGCTCCCCCTCGATCGCCCGGGCGTGCACGCTCGCCTGGTAGGCGGCGAGCGGCTGCACGAGCTTGAAGCCGACTCCTGCGCGCCATCTCGGGGTTGGCAGTGGCAGGCGCCGGCAGGTCTTCGCCATGTGGATCGGACCGACGCGGGGTCCTGCGTCGGCAGCCGGGCGCAGCTTGTGCACTTGCCGTGGCAGCTGCCGCAGCGGTCGGAGCCCGGAGGTCGGGCGAACTCCGGGCCGGCCGTGGACGCTGCGGCGACTCGCCTGGCGACGTCGTCGTGGCAGTGACGCACGGTCGGCGCGCGTCGCTCGCGGTGTGCGGGTACTCCTCGCTGCCCCGGCGTGGCAGTCGGTGCAGGCGATGCCGGCGTGCACCGTGCGGCGTCGCCTCCCAGGCCGTGACGTCGACGACTAGCGCGGCGTCGCCGACGTTGTCCTCGGCGTCGTGGCAGGAGAGGCATCCCGTCGGCGCCACGCGCGGCGCCGGGCAGGGCGATCGGAGGGCGGCCGCGCAGGCGGCCCAGGGCAACAGGCTATCGGATACGAGGCGACGACATCGGAACCCTCCGGTGGCGCGGTCGGGATCCCGCCTGGCGCGTCGCGACGGGATCACTGGTAAGCGAACAGCATGGCGTAGACGATCAGCGCGATCAGCGTGAGGCCGATGGCGAGCGCGGCGAAGCCGAAGATGCGGAACGCCGCGCTCGACCGGCTTGTCGGATCGGGCCGACCAGGTGCTCTTCGAGCTTGCCGGTCCGGCACCAGCTCGTCGTACTCGTCCGGCTTGTCGTGCTTGAACTCCTCGATCGGCACGCGGCCGGTGAAGATCACCGGGTCCATCGGGAACTTGTCCGGACGGAAGTGCGTGTTGAAGAAGTGGATGGTGAAGATGAAGCCGACCGCGAGCAGCGCCTCGTCGCTGTGGACGATCGTCGCGACGTTGATCGACCAGCCCGGGCAGGACGCGGGTCAGCAGCTCGGGGAACCAGAGCACGAAGCCGGTCGAGCCGATCACCATGACGCCCCAGAACACCGCGAAGTAGTCGAACTTCTCCCAGTAGGTGTAGCGCCCGTACTTCGGGCGCGGGCCGCGGCCGAAGAACCACTTGATCGAGCCCGATCACGTCCGCGCAGGTCGCGCAGCGTGAAGAGGATGCGTGTCCGGGCCGGTCACGCAGCTGGATCCAGCTCCAGCCCGCTCTCCCGCTTCCGCTTGCGCACGTTGAAGATGTGCACCAGCGAAGATCGCCGATCAGCACGACGGCCCGCCGAGCCGGTGGAGGACCGCCATCGTCGGCTGGCCGCCGAACAGCCGAGGCGATCGTCTGCGCCCAGCCGGCGTAGGAGAACTTGATGCGCCATGCCGGTGAGCGCGAGCGTGAAGAACGACGAGCATCATCATGAGGTGCTGCGCCCGCTGGAAGCGGGTGAAGCGCCGGAAGAACTTCTGCTCGCCGTCGAGCCGCGCCATCGCCTTGTGTGCGCGCCACTGCTCGCCGCGTCCGCCAGAGCCGGAACAGCCAGGCCACCGTGTGGAGCAGCGACGAAGGTCAGCGTGCCGACCAGCAGCAGTGGTCATGAACCGGAACGACCAGAAGAGCCAGGGGTAGCGGTCCTTGTCGTGGTGCGTGGCGTGGGTCAGGTAGCCCGCGAAGCGCCGGTGGGAGCCCGCGTGGCACTTGCCGCAGGTCTGCGACCACGTTGGCGCGCGAGAGCGTGCGACGTCGGATCGTCGGTCGGCAGGATGTCGTGGCTGCCGTGGCAGTCCGAGCACTTCGCCGCGCCCTCGGTGCCGAGCTGCGAGACCTTGCCGTGGAAGGTCTCGAAGAAGGTCTCCGCCTCTTCCTTGTGGCACTGGCCGCACTGCTCCATCATCCGGTTGCGGAAGCCCGCGCGTCGGTCCGCGCCGGATCGAGTGCGAGCGTGTGGCAGTCCTCGCAGACCGGGAGCTTGGCCCCGTCCTTCGGCCTCGCCGGTGGCGTGGATGCTCGTCGCGAAGGTCTCCTGCGATGCCGTGGTGGCACTGTGCCGCAGGTGTTCGCGCAGGTTCGCGCGGTTGACCGTCGAGTCCGGGTCGTCTCGGCGGCAGCTCGCCGTGCGAGCGAGTGGCAGTTGACGCAGGTGGCGGTGACCACCAGCCCGCTCTGGGTCAGGCCCTTCCCGTGGATCGAGTCGGCGTAGCTCCCGACGATGTCCGGGCACCTCGGTGTGGATGCGGATCGCGGCCTGCTCGCCGGCGCGGTGGCAGCGGGCGCAGAGCGCCGGCACGTTGCGCGCGAAGGTCGGCGAGGTCGGCAGCCGCTTGCTCGTGGTGGCGTGGTTGCTGTGGCAGTCGAGGCAGCCCGGCGCGTCCTGGTCGCCCTTGGCGGCCAGCTGCCCGTGGATGCTCTTCTGGTACTGCTCGACCTGCGCGGCGTGGCAGATGCCGCAGTCGACCTTGGCGGTGATCGCGTCGCAGGGGCGATCGTGCGACGGGCGTCACCTCGCTGTGGCACTGGGCGCAGCCGGTCTTGGCGTGGGTCGAGGCGGCGTAGGCTCGCCGCGTCGACGTAGAGCGAGACGCGCTGGCCGTCGCGCTCGACCGTCGAGGTCCTGTCTTGCCGTGGCAGGTGAGGCAGTCGCTGGTTCGCCATGCCCGCGTCGTAGAAGACCTTGCGCACCTTGTGCGGCTGGTGGCAGTCGACGCAGGCCGGGATCCTGTGCGGCTCCTTCTCCCAGAGCCTGCCCGTCGATCACCTTGCGGTGCACCTGCTCGATCTGGCCGTGGCACTGCTGGCAGGTCGCCGGCGACGTTCCTCGCGTTGATGGTCGACTTCGGGTCGGTGTGCGGCAGCATCGAGTGCGACGTGTGGCACGAGGTGCAGACCGCGGTGACCGTCAGCCCCTTCTGGAAGAGGCCCACGCCGTGGATCGAGTCGGCGTAGTTGTCGAGGATGTTCTCCTGGCGGGATGTCGCGAACTGCGAGACCGGAGTGCCCTCGCTTGTGGCAGCCGCCGCAGAGGAGCGGCACGTTCATCATGGCGACCGGCGACTTCGCGTCGGTCCGTGCGGCAGGATGGCGTGCGAGCCGTGGCAGGTGATGCAGTTCGGCGCCAGCTGGTCGCCGCGCGCGGCGGCCTTGCCGTGGAGGCTCGCGTGCTGGAGCGCGGCGACGTCGCCGTGGCAGCTGTCGCAGGCGGCGAGCGCTTCCCTGCCGCGCTTGAGCTCGTGCGGCTTGTGGCACTCGGCGCAGGTCGCGGCGGTCCTGCCGTCGACCTCCTTCGAGTGGATGCCGCGCCCGGCCTGCCGGACCTCGTCCTCGTGACAGGAAGCGCAGTCGACCGGGGCGACGTCGTCCTCGTGCCCGTCGCCCTTGCCGGCGAGGTCGGCGTGGCAGTCGACGCAGGCGAGGTCGGCGTGCTTCGAGGCCTCGAGCTTCTCGCCGTCGACGAAGGCCGAGACCTCCTTGCCGTGGCGGGTCGCGGTGAGCGAGTCGTCCGAGTGGCAAGCCAGGCAGTCCTCGGCCGACTGGGCGAGGACCGGCGCCGCCGTCGCGAAGACGAGGGCCGGCAGCGCGAGCGCGAGCCAGCCGGACGGGAAGGACGGGCGGAGGCGGCGTCGGTCGTGGCTCACGTCGTGTCCTCAGGGCGCCAGCGTGCGGAGGATGGCGGGGTCCTGCTCCTCCTCCGCCAGCAGCGAATGGCAGGTCTCGCAGTCCTGCGAGATGACCTTGCCGCCCGCGCTCTCGTGGGCGTCGTCGTGGCAGCGCCAGCATCCCGGCGACTGCACGTGCCCGATGTGGTTCGGATAGGTGCCCCAGGTGACCTTCATGCCCGGGAAGACGTTGGACGACCAGGCCTCGTAGAGCGCGGCCGCGGCGGCGTCGAGATCCGCGCCGCGGGCGGTCGGCAGCTCGGCGTCGCCCTGGGCGTAGAAGGCGGCGAGCCCGGCGCGGATCCCCTCGCGCGCGGCCGCGGCGTCGGCATACTCGGCCTTGATCAGCCGGAGACCCTTCGCGGCGGACAAACGGCAGGTCGCGCGCGATCCGCCCCTCGAGGATCGCCTTGTCGACCTCCTCCTCGGGCGTGTGGAAGGTGTGGCTCGGCCGGTTGTGGCAGTCGACGCAGTCCATCTCGCGCCAGACGCCCGCCGGTGGCCTTCTCGCCCTCCTGGCGTCGGCCGCGAGCCAGCGCTCGACCTTGCTCCGGCGCCGTTGGTGCGTTCGACCTCCCAGATCTCCTCGCGGGTCTCGTCGGAGCGGTAGCGGATCCGGTTGCGCCGGATCGACGTGCCAGTGGATCCCCTGCGAGGCGCGGCCCTGCGATGCCGCCGACGCGCATCAGCAGCACCGTCTTCAGCTCCGTGTTGGCCTCGTCGTCCTCGTAGCTTGGTCGAGCACCTTGAGCTTGTCGCCGACGAACTTCTGCGGCCAGTGGCACTGCTCGCAGGTGTCGCGCGCCGGGCGCAGGTTGTGGACCGGCGTCGGGATCGGGCGTCGGGTAGAGGTCGAGGGCGACCGAGACCAGCTGCCAGGAGCCGGAGAGCTTGGACTTCACGAACCAGCCGGCGCCCGGACCGATGTGGCAGTCGACGCAGCGCACGCTGGCGTGGGCGCCGCGCTGGTAGGCGGTGTGCTCGGGCGCCATCACCGAGTGGCAGGCCTGGCCGCAGAAGTCGGTCGTGTCCATCACCTCGACCGCCCTTGTAGGTCGCGACCGCGACGATCACGACGATTGACGAGGTCAGGGCGAAGAAGACCAGGAAACGGTTGCGGGTCTGCGGCCGGTTGAAGTCGAGGACCGGGAAGCTCGCCGCCGGCCCGGGCGGAGACCCGCGCGCGCGTGGACGCCGACCGGAATGAGCAGCAGCCCGACCACGAACAGCATGGGAACGACCAGGTAGGCCAGGATCCCGAAGTAGGGGTGGCCGTGCAGCCCGAACGTGTCGAGCGTGAAGAAGACGAGGAAGAGGATGGCGGCCGCGGTGGCGATGGCGCTGCCGGCGAGGCTGATCGGGTGGCGGGTCAGCGCGGCGAAGAAGGACCTCATCGGAGCCCTCCCGCGGGCCCGGTCGCGCGCGGCTTCCGGGGTCTCTTCTTCCACTGTCGGCTCGAGCTCATCCAGCCCCTCCTCTCGGTGTCCGGCCGAGGCCGGTCGGCACCGGCGCGAGTGTAGGTGCATCGCCTCCGGCCCCACACCCTCCTACCGGGTGGGACCGTCCCGCCCACGAGCCGCGCGCGGGGCCGGACCGGCGCGGTCCAGGAGCGGAGCGGTCGCGGTCCGGTCGATTCCCTGATCGAGCGGCTCATCCTGCCACTTTCCGAAGTGACGATTCCTGGCGGAGACCGTGGAGCGGCCGCAAACGCGCCGAAGCCACCCTTTGGGGTGGGTCCGGTAAGAGGGCCGGAAGGTGTATGGTCCGCGCAGCGGACTCCGCGAACTGGAATCACCCGGGCCGGAATGGCGACGGAGCCGCGCAGCCGCGCGTCCGGCCGAGGCGGGAGGGAGGAGCGATGACGAAGAACCGGACCCTCTGGATTCTGCTCGCGCTGGCGGCCGGCGCAACGGTCGCCGGCGCGCAGAGCGGGCCAGGCCAGGCGACCTACGTCGGCCCGGAGACCTGTCTCGAGTGCCACGAAGACGTCGGCAGGACCCTCGGTCCGCACGGCAGCCCGGGGTTCGCCAGGCTCACCGCGCACGGCTGCGAGACCTGCCACGGCCCGGGCTCGCTCCACGTCGAGGATCCCGACGTCGAGGCCAACCGCCCTTCGTTCAGCAACAAGACCGCGGCGGAGAAGTCGGCGGTCTGCCAGGAGTGCCACGACGGGCGGGAGCAGTTCTTCTGGGCCGGCAGCATGCACGAGACGCGCGGCCTGGCCTGCACCGACTGCCACTCGGCGCACTCGGCGAAGTCGGAGTCGGCGCAGCTCGCGGCGACGACCGCCGCGGAGCAGTGCTTCACCTGCCACAAGAACGTGCGGGCCGACCTCTGGAAGAACTCGCACCACCCGATCCGCGAGGGCAAGATCGCCTGCAGCGACTGCCACAACCCGCACGGCACGCAGACCGCCGAAGATGGTCCGCGGCGACTCCGTGAACGAGCTCTGCTACTCCTGCCACGCCGAGAAGCGCGGGCCGTTCCTCTGGGAGCACGCGCCGGTGCGCGAGAGCTGCATGAACTGCCACACTCCGCACGGCTCGAACCACATCAAGCTGCAGAAGACCTCGGTGCCGTACATCTGCCAGCAGTGCCACTCGAACACCCGGCACCCCGGCACGATCTACGACAACACCAAGCTGCCGACCGAGGACAATCCGGCGACCGGCAGCAACCGGATCTTCAACCGGGCCTGCCTGGACTGCCACGCGGCGATCCACGGCAGCAACCACCCCTCGAGCCCGTACCTCGGGTACTAGGAGCCTGGACATGCGCGCGCACAGCACTCTCCGCGTTTCGCTCGCCGCTGCCCTCGCCCTGGCCGGAACCTCGTTCGCGGCCGAGGAGGAGAAGGGCACCGGCTTCAGCCTGAAGATGGAACGGCTGGACATCGCCGTCTACGACGTCGACGTCGACACCGACTCCTCGAAGTTCAACGAGTACCGCGACTGGTCCTCCGGCTTCGCGATCCCCAAGATGAAGATCTCCGGGGCGGACGACAGAGGGTCGCTATCTCGACTTCAAGAGCACCTGGGTCGGCCGCCGCGACGCCCGCTACACGCTGGACTACGGCGTCTCGGGCAAGTGGGGCATGACGATCGACTACAACAAGATCCCCCACCGGTTCGGCAACAACGGTCTGATCCTGTTTGCCGAGACCTCGCCGGGGCGCTGGCAGATCGCGGACTCGATCCAGCAGTCGCTGCAGTCGACGCTCGTCCAGCAGTTCGCGACGGACAAGAGCAAGATCACCTACGCCTATCTGAACCGGCTGATCACGCCCTACCTGAACGCGGCCGACACGATCGACCTGGACCTGCAGCGCGACCGGACCCGGGCCGTCTTCGACCTCGGCAAGATGGGCCGGATGGCCTGGAAGCTCGACTACAGCCACGAGAACCGGACCGGCAACCGGCCCTACGGAGCTTCCTTCGGCTTCGGCAACGCGATCGAGCTGCCCGAGCCGATCGACTACGCGACGGACGGGGCCACCCTGTCGGGCGAGCTCAACGGCAAGAGCGGCGGCCTCACTTTCGGCTACCGCTACTCGCGCTTCGAGAACGACAACGACACGATGATCTTCGACAACCCGTTCCGCTTCACCGATTCGACGGACCCCTCGGCCTACCAGGCCCCCGGGAGCGCGTCGGTGGGCGGCGCGGCCCACGGCGAAGCGGACCTCGCGCCGGACAACGAGTCCGGTTTCCTGTTCGCGAACGGCCGCCTGCGCGCCGGTTCGTGGAGCTTCGCCGGCGCCCTGAGCTACGGCCGGATGGAGCAGAACGACGCGCTGGTGCCCTACACGCTGAACGGCGCGATCCGGGGGATCGGCTTCGACGGCGCCGTCTTCGACGCGACCAGCGCCGCCAACCTTCCGGTGTCGAAGGCCGACACGCAGGTCGACGTGCTCAACTTCTACGGCACCGCCAACGCGAAGTTCGGCAAGGCCTTCACCCTCGGGTTCAAGGTCCGCTACTACGACTACGACAACGGCTCGCCGCGCGTCGAGTTCCCGGGCTACGTCCGGTACCACGGCGTCTGGGAGGAGATCGGCCGCGTCACGGTGCCGTACTCGTACACCGTCGAGGACCTGGGCGCCGATTTCGGGTGGAACTTCGGCGCGTCGAGCCGGCTCGGCGTTGCCTTCAACCGGCAGAGCTGGGACCGCGACTACCGCGAGATCGAGGAGAGCGACGAGGACGTCCTCAAGCTCACTTACGACGGCCGCTTCGGCGACCTCCAGCTGCGCGCCGCGTACGAGTGGGGCGACCGCTCGATCGGCGACTACCGGACCGAGGCGCAGGAGTTGAGCTTCATCCACCCGGAGGGCATCAACAACCTGCCGGCCCTGCGCAAGTACGACGAGGCGGCGCGCGAGTACGACGGCTGGTACGTCCAGGGCTGGTGGTACGCCACCGAGAGGATCGACGTCGCCTTCGGCGTCAATCAGCGCGACGACGACTACGACGAGAGCCGGTTCGGCCTGGTCGGGGACGAGGTGCTGCAGTACAACGCCGAGGTCAACTTCGCGGTCTCCGAGGGCGGCAACCTCTACGTCTTCTACCAGCGCTCCGAGCGCGAGGTGTTCCAGCGCTCGCGGCAGTCGGGGGCGACCCCCTCGACCAATCCGGCCGACGACTGGGACGTCACCTTCGACGAGAACAACGACACCGCCGGGCTCGGCTTCCAGGCCGGGCTGGGCGAGCGCTGGAACCTCGACGTCTCCGGGACCTGGAACAAGTCGGACGGCCTGGCCGACTTCTTCAGCCCGCCGGGCGGCGCGCCCAACCTGGCGGTCGGCTTCGACGACTACGAGGACATCGAGATCCTGTCGGCGCGGGTCGCGATCGACTACGAGATCACCGCCAACATCACCGCCGGACTGGACTATCGCTACGAGGACTACACTCTTGACAGCTTCATCGTCCGCGGTCTGGAGTACTACATGCCGGCGGCCCTGCTGCTGAACGCCAACTACGGCGACTACACGGCGAACGTGATCGGCCTGCGCTTCAAGCTGAGCTTCTAGCGCCGGCCGAGCCTGGCCGGAGTGGCGGTTCCGGGACCGCTGGCCCAGCACGGGCCGGCGGTCTTTTTCGTCGAAGGAGGGCGGAGATGTTCGAGCGCATCCTGTTGCCCGTCGACCTCACTCCCAAGAACCGGCCCGCGCTCGAGAGCGCCTGCCGGCTGCTCGCTCCGGGCGGTGAGCTGGTGATCCTCCACGTCATCGAGCGGCTGGCGGACGACGCCGCCGAGCTCGAGGGCTTCTACGCCGCGCTCGAACGGCGGGCCCGCGAGGTCCTGCGTGAGCTCGGCGACCTCGGCCGCCGCCGGGGCGCGCGGGTGCGGGAGGAGCTGGTGGTCGGCCACCGCGTCGAGGAGATCGTGGCGGCGGCCGCGCGCGAGGCGAGCGGCCTGGTGGTGCTCGCCTCGCACCGGCTCGACCCCGAACGCCCGTTCGCCGACGGCCTGCCGCTCAGCTACCGGGTCGCCCTGCTGCTGCCCTGCCCCGTGCTGCTGGTGAAGTGACCGCCGCCGCCGTGCGAGAATCGCCGGGCACGATCTCGTGCACTTGGAGGTGCGGATGAGACCGATCGAGGAAATCGCAGCCGGCCTGGGGCTGGGCGCGGAGGAGTGGGAACCGTACGGGCGCTACATCGCGAAAGTCGACCCGGCGATCCTCGCCCGGCCGCGGACGCGGCCCGGTCGCGGGCGGCTGGTGCTGGTGTCGGCGATCACCCCGACGCCGGCCGGCGAGGGCAAGACGACGACCTCGATCGGGCTCGCGCAGGGCCTGACGCGGCTCGGTCAGGCGCCGGTGCTGGCGCTGCGCGAGCCGTCGCTCGGCCCCTGTCTGGGAGTCAAGGGCGGCGCCATCGGCGGCGGCGCGGCCACCGTGCAGCCGGCGGAGAGGATCAACCTGCACTTCACCGGCGACTTCCACGCCATCACCACGGCGCACAACCTGCTCGCCGCGCTGATCGACAACCACATCTACTTTGGCAACCCGCTGGGCATCGATCCGCGCCGCATCCTCTGGCGCCGCTGCATGGACATGAACGACCGCGCGCTGCGCCGGAGCGTGATCGGCCTCGGCGGGCACAAGGAGGGCGTGCCGCGCGAGACCGGGTTCGACATCACCGCGGCCTCGGAGGTGATGGCGATCCTCTGCCTGTCGGAGAGCGCGGAGGACCTGCGCCAGCGCATCAACCGCACGCTGGTCGGCTTCACCTACGACGGGCGCCCGGTGACCGCGCAGGACCTCGGCGGCGCAGGCGCGATGATCGCGCTCCTCGCCGATGCCCTGAAGCCCAACCTGGTGCAGTCGATCGAGGGTGTGCCGGCCTTCGTCCACGGCGGTCCGTTCGCCAACATCGCGCACGGCTGCAACAGTCGTGGTGGCGACCCGCATGGCGCTGCATCTGGGCGACTGGGCGATCACCGAGGCGGGGTTCGCCTTCGACCTGGGCGCCGAGAAGTTCTTCGACATCAAGTGCCGCGCGGCCGGTCTGGACACCGCCGCCGTGGTTCTGGTGGCGACGCTGCGCGCGCTCAAGTACCACGCCGGCCTGGCGCCGGACGCGCTGGTCAGGCCGGACCCGGCGGCAGTCGCGGCCGGACTGCCGAACCTCGAGAAGCACATCGAGAACATCCAGCACTTCGGCGAGCAGCCGATCGTCGCCCTCAACCGGTTCGGTACCGACAGCGCGGAGGAGATCGAGGTGGTGCGGCGCCGGGTCGCCGAGCTCGGCGTTCCCTTCGCCGTCTCCGACCACTTCGCCCGCGGCGGCGAGGGCGCCGAGGACCTGGCGCGGGCGGTGATGGAGTTCGCCGAGCGCGAGCACAAGCCGTTCCGCCCGCTCTACGAGCTCGACGCCCCGATTCCCGACAAGATCTTCACGGTCGCGAGCAGGATGTACGGGGCGAAGAAGGTCGTGTTCACCAAGCAGGCCGAACGCGACCTCGAGGACGTCCGGCGCCTCGGCTACGAGGGGCTGCCGATCTGCATCGCCAAGACCCAGAACTCCCTCTCGGACGACCCCAAGCTGCGCGGCCGCCCGGAGGACTTCGAGGTGACCGTGCGCGGCCTGCACATCAGCGCCGGCGCCGGGTTCGTGGTGGTGCTGACCGGCGAGATCCTGCGCATGCCGGGCCTGCCCAAGAAGCCGCTCGCCGAGGGCATCGACTACGTCGATGGCCGCATCGTCGGCATGCACTGAGGGTCAGGCGCGGGTCATGCGGTCGATGGCGCGGCCCAGACGGCGGATGCCCTCCTCGATCACGTCGGTCGGCGAGTAGGAGAAGTTCAGGCGCATGGTGTTGGCGCCGCCGCCGCGGGAATGGAACGCGTTGCCCGGCACGAACGCCACCTTCTCCTCGGCGAGCGCCCGCTCGAGCACCTTCGCCGAATCCATCCCCTCGGGCAGCCGCGCCCAGAGGAAGAGCCCGCCCTGGGGGCGGGTCCAGCTGCAACCCGGCGGGAAGTGGCGGTCGAGAGCCGAGAGCATGGCGTCGCGGCGGGCGCGATAGAGCTCGCGCAGGCGGCGCACGTGCAGGTCGAGGAAGCCGCCGCGCGCGGTCTCCCAGGCGACCATCTGGTTGAACGTGCCGGTGTGGAGATCGGCGCCCTGCTTGAGCTGCACGAGCTTGAAGATGACCTCTTCGGGGGCGACCACCCAGCCGATGCGCAGGCCGGGCGCGAGCGTCTTCGACATCGTCCCCAGGTACATCACGTCGCCGCGGAACGGGCGGCTGCCGCCGTTGCCGCCGTGCAGCTCGGAGTCGAGCACGACGATCGGCGGCAGATGCTCGCCCTCGTAGCGCAGCTGTCCGTAGGGGTCGTCCTCGAGCAGCGGCACGCCGTAGTGGCTGGCGAGCTCGACCAGGCGGCGGCGGCGCTCGAGCGAGAGCGTCACGCCGGCCGGGTTGTGGAAGTTGGGCAGCACGTAGGCGAACTTCGGCCCGGCGCGCAGCTGCTGCTCGAGATGGTCGACGTCGAGCCCGTCGTCGTCGAGCGGCACGGTCAGGTACTGGGGCTGGTAGGCGCCGAAGGCCTGGATCGCGCCGAGGTAGGTCGGGTCCTCGACCAGCACCCGGTCGCCGGCGTCGATCATCAGCTTGCCGATCAGATCGAGCGCCTGCTGCGAGCCGCAGGTGATCAGCACGTTGGCGGGCGTCACCTTGATGCCGTAGCGTCCCATGTGCCGCACGATCAGCTCGCGCAGCGGCGGGTAGCCCTCGGTGGTGCCGTACTGCAGCGCCTCGCGGCCGTCGCGCTCGAGCACGCGCTGCGCGGCTTCGGCGATCTCGACGCGCGGGAAGGCCTCGGGAGCGGGCAGGCCGCCGCCGAAGGAGATGACGTCGGGGCGAGCCGTGAGCTTCAGGAGCTCCCGGATCGCCGAGCTCTTCATGCCGGCCGTCCGCAGCGCGAAACGGTCCGACCAGGAGGTCAGCGTAATCGGAGTGCTGGCGGAGTTGACGGAGGTGTCGATCACGCGCCGATCGTATCCGCGGGAGGGGGGCTCTCCGCCACCCCGTAGGGCAGTCGGATCCGGCCTCCGGCGAGCGTGCTAACTTCAATCGAATGAGTCGATCGCTGCTCCTGTTCGGAGTCCTTGCCGGACTCGTCGTCGCGGCTCCGGGCGGGGCCGTTCCGGCGCCCCGAAACGGAGCGTCCCGGCTCGGACCGGCGGCGCGCGCCGGGCTCCCCGCCCGTCCCGACCGGGTCCTGGTGCGGCTGGCGCCGGCGGTGGATCCGGAGGCGCTCCTCGGCGTCCGCGCCGAGCGGTTGACCGGGCGCTGGCATCGGCTCACGCTGACCGCGGCCGAGAGCCGGGAAGCGCTGATCGGACGCCTCGGCGGGCTGCCGGGTGTGGAGCGGATCGAGCTCGACGTCCTCCACCGCATCGACGAGCCGCCGGCGCTCGCCGCGACAGCGGCCGCCGGCGCGGCGGCGGCGCCGGGCTTCACGCCGAACGACCCCCTCTTTCCCCAGCAGTGGCACCACCGGGCGGTCGAGGCCGAGATCGCCTGGGCGATCGTGCGCGGCGCCGGAGTCGACGTCGCGGTGATCGACAGCGGCGTCTCGACCGGCGGCCGCGATCTCGCCTGCGCGCCGCTCGCCGGCGAGTACGACGCGGTGGCCGGCGTCGCGGGGCCCGGCGTCGCCGCCGACGTCCACGGCCACGGCACCTTCATCGCGGGCATCGTCGCCCAGTGCACGGACAACGCCGAGGGCGCGGCCGGCCTCGCCCACGGCGCTCGCCTGCTGGCGATCCGGGCGTGCACCGCCGACGCGGTGTGCACCGCGTCGGACGTCGCGCGCGCCATCGACTGGGCCACGGACCAGGGCGCGCGCGTGATCACGCTCTCGCTCGGCTTCGCCTGCGGCGGCCTCGACTGGCCGGCCTGCTCGACCGCGATCGAGAACGACGCCATCGCGCGCGCCGCCGCCGCGGGCGTCCTGATCGTCGCGATCGCCGGCAACGGCGCCGAGGACCACCTCGGGTTCCCGGCCAATCATCCCGACGTGATGGGCGTCGGCGGGGTCGACGCCCGCCTGCTGAAGGCCTCCTACTCGAGCTGGGGCAGCGCGCTCTCGCTGGTCGCCCCTTCCGGCGACACCGCGGTCGACGCCGACTCGGACGGCCACCCCGACGGCATCCTGCAGGAGACGCTCGGGCGGATCTGCCTGCCGCTGTTCGACTACGCCTACTGTCGCTGGCAGGGGACCTCCTTCGCCGGTCCGCACGTCGCGGCGGCGGCGGCGCTGCTCTTCGCCCACCGGCCCGAGGCCAACCGGTACCAGGTGCGGCGCGCGCTCGAGGAGTCGGCGCTCGACCGCGGCGCGGCCGGCTTCGATGCCGTTTACGGCCACGGTCTGCTGCAGGCGGCGGCCGCGCTGGCGCGGCTCGACGCGATCCTCGCCGGCGACCCGGCGAGCTGCTCGCCGTCGCCGGAGCGGCTCTGCCTGCAGGGGAACCGCTTCGCGGCCGAGGTCGAGTGGCGCGACTTCCAGGGGGGCACCGGCCGCGGCCAGGCGCTGCCGCGCGGCGCCGACTCGGGCCTGTTCTGGTTCTTCGCGCCGTCCAACCTGGAGCTGCTGGTCAAGGTGCTCGACGGCTGCCCGGTGAACGGCCGGTACTGGGTCTTCGCCGCCGCCACGACCGACGTCGAGTACCGCCTGCGGGTGACCGACACGGCGACCGGCGCGGTGCGGGTCTGGGACAACCCGATGGGCGTCGCCTCGCCCGCGGTGACCGAGGTCTCCGCCTTCGCCTGCGGACCCTGAACGGCCCCGGCCGGGGCCGCTGCGCTGTGCCAGAATGACCGGTATATGGCGGTGGAACCGCAGGTCCTGGTCATCGACGACGAGACCGGCTCGCGCGAGTCGATGGCGATCGCGCTCGAGAAGGCCGGCATCCCGGTACGCACCTTCGACGACGCCCGCAAGGCGCTCGAGTACCTCGAGGAGAACGCCAGCCCCCTGGTGGCGATCTGCGACCTGCGCATGCCGGGGATGGACGGCCTCGGTTTCCTCTCCGAGATCCGGACGCGCTCGATCGACCTCGCGGTGATCCTGGTCACCGGCTTCGGCTCGATCGAGTCGGCCGTGGAGGCGATGCACGTCGGCGCCGCCGACTACCTGACCAAGCCGGTCGACCTCTACGAGCTGCGCAAGCGGGTCACCACCCACCTCGAGAAGCGCCAGCTGCAGGACAAGGTCGCCGACCTCGAGCGGCAGCTCGGCGAGCGGCCGGGCTTCGAGGGGATCATCGGGCGCTCGGAGGCGATGGAGCGGCTGTTCGAGCAGATGAAGCTGGTCGCGCCGACCCGCTCGAACGTGCTGATCATCGGCGAGAGCGGCACCGGCAAGGAGCTGGTGGCCAACGCGCTGCACCGGGCGAGCCCGCGCCGCGACCAGCGCTTCCTCGCCATCAACTGCGGCGCGATCCCCTCCGACATCCTGGAGAGCGAGCTGTTCGGCCACGAGCGCGGCTCGTTCACCGGCGCGATCGGCCGCAAGATCGGCAAGTTCGAGCTGGCCCACCGCGGCACGCTCTTCCTCGACGAGATCTCCGAGCTCTACCCCGAGCTGCAGGTCAAGCTCCTGCGCGTGCTCGAGGACCGCCGGATCATGCGGGTCGGCGGCTCGGAGCTGCTCGAGGTCGACTTCCGGCTGGTGGCGGCCACCAACAAGGACCTCGAGAAGGAGATCGCGGACGGACGCTTCCGCGAGGACCTCTACTACCGGCTGAAGGTCGTCACCCTGCGCATTCCGCCGCTGCGCGAACGCACCGACGACATCGCCCTGATCGCCGAGCACTATCTGCGCGCCTTCTGCAAGGAGCACGGCCGCGAATCGAAACGCTTCACGCCCGAGGCGGTCGCCGCGCTCCAGGCCTATCCCTGGCAGGGCAACGTGCGCGAGCTGAAGAACGCGATGGAGTCGATGGTGGTCTTCCATCGCGGCGACACCGTCGAGCCCGCCGACCTGCCGAGCGAGATCCGCGCCGTGCTGGGAGTCGAGGGCCGGGCGCCGGCGCCGCTGCCGGCCGCCGCCGCCCCCGGCGCGCCCGCGCCCGCCGCGCCGGCCGGGCCGAAGACGATGGCCGACATCGAGCGCGAGGCGATCCTCGGCATGCTCGAACGCACCGGCGGCCGGCGCGTCGAGGCCGCGCGCCGGCTCGACATCGGGCTGCGGACGCTGCAGCGCAAGCTCAAGGAGTACAAGGACCAGGGCTACTTCGAGGAGTGAGGCGAAATGGAGATTCCGACCGAAGTCATCCTCTACTTCGACCAGATCACGGGCGAGGCCAAGCGCGCCCGGCTGCTCGCCGTGAGCCCGGACGGCTACTACGAAGTCAACCTGCAGACCGCGGGCGGCC
Source organism: uncultured Acidobacteriota bacterium (assembly GCA_963803995.1). Classification (GTDB taxonomy): domain Bacteria; phylum Acidobacteriota; class Thermoanaerobaculia; order Multivoradales; family JAGPDF01; genus JACTMI01. Next base: position 211,240 of record CAWDOT010000011.1, on the reverse strand, counting down.
CGCGCCGCGCGCTGCTGCCGATCGCCAAGACCTTCGTCTTCGCCACCGAGGTCGAGGAGGAGCCCGGCCTCGCCGTCGAGGTCGAGCGCTGACTCGGCCGCGGCGGGAGGCGAGGCGCGGGGCGGCCGCGATGATCCGGCTGAGCGTCAACGTCAACAAGGTCGCCACGCTGCGCAACGCGCGCGGCGGCCTGCGGCCGAGCGTGCGCCAGGCGGCCGAAGTGGCGATCGCCGCCGGTGCCCACGGCATCACGGTCCACCCCCGTCCCGACGAACGCCACATCCGCCGCTCCGACGTGCTCGAGCTCGCGGGCTGGCTGCCGGTCGAGCTCAACATCGAGGGCTACCCGGACGGGCGCTGGCTCGAGCTGGTCGAGCAGGTCCGCCCGGCGCAGGCGACGCTGGTGCCCGACCCGCCGGGCGTCCTCACCTCGAACGCCGGCTGGGACCTGACCCGCGATCGACCGGAGCTGGCGGCGGCGATCGCGCGGGTGAAGGCGGCCGGCTGCCGGGCGAGCGTCTTCGTCGATCCGGCGCCGGGGACGGTCCGGCGCGCCCGCGCCCACGGCGCCGACCGGGTCGAGCTCTACACCGAGCCCTACGCGCAGGCCTTTCCGACCGCCGCGCGCGACGCGGTCTTCGCGAGGTACCGCGCCGCCGCCGAGGCGGCGCTCGAGGCGGGACTCGGCATCAACGCCGGCCACGATCTCGATCTCGAGAACCTCCCGCTACCTCGCCGCAAACCTGCCCGGCCTCGCCGAGGTCTCGATCGGCCACGCCCTGATCGCCGACGCCCTCCTGATCGGCCTCGACGCCGCCGTACGCGCCTACCTCGCCTGCCTAGCGCCGCAAGGCGCGACTACGTAGAAGCAAGACAAGACCGGCCGGCTCGGCCTCGGCCGAGCGACCGCGGCGGATCCTGCGCCGAAAAGACCGCTCATAGAAGGGATGAGGGGGAGCCGGAACCGGCCGCGGGTCGGAGCTGGCAGCCTCGGGCCCCTCTGGGGATGCCTCGGGTGCTCATCGCGCCCGGGACTCGCCGCGTGCGCACGGAACGCCGCCCCTTAACTGGAAGCTTTTGTCTTTACGTTGCAGGCTCGGCGCACGCCGCGCGGGTCAGGCGACGCCGATCTCTTCGCGGATCGCTTCGGCGAGCTCGGCGGCGAGGGCGCGGATGACGGTCTCCTCGGGGCCTTCGAGCATGATCCGCGCGAGTGGCTCGGTGCCGCTGTAGCGGAGGACCAGGCGGCCTTCGCCGCCCAGCTTCTGCTCGACGTGCCGCGCGGCGCTCGCGACCTTCGGCAAGCTCCCGAGGTCCGGCTTGGCGCGCACGCGCACGTTCTCGATCAGCTGCGGAAAGCGGACGAAGCCGGCGAGCAGCTCGGAGGCCGGCCGGCCGGCGCGCGCGACGATCGCGGCGAGCACGGCGGCGGTCAGCAGGCCGTCGCCGGTGGTCGAGCGGGCGAGGTCGACCAGGTGGCCCGACTGTTCGCCGCCCAGGCGCAGGCCGCGCGCCTTCAGCGTCTCGACCACCTCGCGGTCGCCCACGCCGCAGCGCACGACTTCGATTCCGAGTCCCGCGAGCGCGCGCTCGAGGCCGAGGTTGCTCATCGAGGTGGCGACGATCGCGCGCGGCGCGAGCTCGCCGCGGGCCGCGAGGTCGCCCGCCCAGAGCAGCAGCAGCGCGTCGCCGTCGTGCGGGATGCCCCGCTCGTCGACCAGGAGCGCGCGGTCGGCGTCGCCGTCGAAAGCGAAGGCGAGATCGAAGCCGCCGGCGCGCACGCGGTCGACCAGCGGCTTCAGGTGGGTCGAGCCGCAGCCGGCGTTGATGTTGGTGCCGTCGGGCCGATCGAAGAGCGGCGTCACCCGCGCGCCCAGCGCGTCGAACAGTTCCGGCGCGAGCCCCGTGGCGGCGCCGTGCGCGCAGTCGAGCGCGATCGAGAGCCCGGCGAGCGGACGCCCGGGCAGGAGCGCGCGCAACGCCGCGAGGTACTCCGCGCGGGCCGCGCGGTCGGCGGTGGCCGGCGTCAGCGCTCCGGCGCGGGGGGCGCGCGCGGCGATCCGCCGCTCGATCGCCGCCTCGTCGGCCACCGCCCACTTGAAGCCGTCGGCGCCGACCAGCTTGATGCCGTTGTCGGCGGCCGGGTTGTGGCTGGCGGAGAGGACGACGCCGCAGGCGGCGCCGCGCGCCGGCACCAGCCAGGCGACGGCGGCGGTCGGCAGCATGCCGAGATCGACCGGGCGGGCGCCCGCGTCGGCGAGGCCGTCGGCGATCCAGGCGGCCAGCGTCGGGCTCGACGCGCGGGTGTCGCCGGCAAGCAGCACCACCGGGTCCCGGTGGCGCTCGCCGAGCCAGCCGCCCAGCGCGCCGCCGATGCGGCGCACCGTCGATTCGACCAGCGGCTCCACGCCGAAATGGGCCCGGATGCCGTCGGTGCCGAACAGGTGCCGGCTCATCGGCGGCCCCCGCCGCTGCGCTCGGACCGCGGGCGCGGCGGGGGATCCGTGCCGGAGTCCTCGCCGGCGTCGGGAGTCTCCATCGGGATCAGGACGGTGACCGTGGTCGGCTCGAGCACGCGGATCAGGGGGTCGGGCGCGACCACCGACACGGTCTGCGTGAAGGAGAGGGCATGGCCATCGAGCGAGATCGGCGAGGTGGTCACCGAGGCGAGGCTCGCGATCAGGCTCTGCGGTCCGGCCACGGTCGCGATTCCCGGCGTGACCGTCGGCGTGTGCGGCTCCGCGCCGGCCGCCGGCTCGCCGACGATGCGCGGCAGCACGGGCAGCCGGCGCTGCCCCTCGCGGTCGACCCGCAGGCGGAGCGTGTTGGGCTCGACCGAGACCACCTCGACCTCCTCGGGGCGCAGGACGTTCTCGGGTCCGAGGTGGAGGTCGACGGTGCCGGGGTCGGTGTCGGCGAGCTCGACCACGACGTCGACCACGAACGGCGCCAGGTTCCGGATGCGCCGGTCGGGTCCGCGCAGGCGGACCTTCACGGTCTGCACCGGGTCGAGCAGAATCAGGCCGCGCGGCGGGTTGTAGGTGACCGCGGCGTCGATCAGCTTCTCGGAGAGCCGCTCGCGCTTGCCGACCGAGGCGAAGAACCAGACCAGGATCGCGGCGAACAGCGCGAGCAGGCGCAGCCCCCAGATGCTGGTGCGCTCGGTCACGCCGCCTCCTCGGGCGCGCGCGGCGCGCGCCGGTCGAGGTCGGCGACCAGCAGCTCGTGCAGCCGCGTGCGCAGCCGCCGGGCGTCGAGGTCGAGCTCGAGGCGGCCGCCGACGGCGATCGAGATCCGGCCGGTCTCCTCGGAGACCACGACCGCCACCGCGTCGGCTTCCTCGCTGATGCCGAGCGCGGCGCGGTGCCGCGAGCCGACCTCGTTGGACAGCTCGGGGTTCGAGGTCAGCGGCAGGAAACAGGCCGCCGCGGCCGCCCGCTCGCCCTGCACGATCACCGCGCCGTCGTGCAGCGGCGTGTCGGGGGTGAAGATGTTGAGCAGCAGGTCGAAGGAGACCAGCGCGTCGAGCGCGATGCCGTTCTCGACATAGTTGCGCAGTCCCTCGCGCCGCTCGAAGACGATCAGCGCGCCGATCTTGCGCGCGGCGAGCGCGGTCGCCGCCAGCACGACGTCGTTGTAGGCGGCCTGCAGCTTCTGGCGCCCGGCGCGGCCGAAGAACGGACCGCGGCCGAAGTTGGCGAGGCCGCGGCGGATCTCGTGCTGGAACAGCACGATGATCGCGAACGGCAGGAAGATGAGGAACTTCTCGATGATGGTCGAGAGCGTGGTCAGGCTGCCCAGGCGCGCGAGGTAGTAGACGCCCGCGACCAGGAACATGCCGGTCAGCATCTGCACCGCGCGCGTGCCGCGGATGAGCAGCAGCAGGTTGTAGAAGAGGATCGCGACCACCGCGATGTCGACCAGGTCGTGCCAGGTCAGCAGCTCGAAGAACTCGCGGATCGTCAAGCGCCGGCCTCCGCGACGATGGCGCGCCGCACGGCGAGGTACTGGCGGGTGGCGGCGACGTCGTGGACGCGCAGCAGCGCGGCGCCGGCGTCGGCGGCGCGCGCCGCGGCGGCGAGCGAGCCGGGCAGCCGTTCGCCGACCGGAGCGCCGCTCGCGGCGCCGACGAAGCTCTTGCGCGAGGCGCCGACCAGGACCGGCGAACCGAGCGCGACCAGCGCCTCGAGCCGGGCCAGGAGCCTGAGGTTCTGCGTCGCCGTCTTGCCGAAGCCGAGGCCGGGGTCGAGGACGATCCGGTCGGCGGGGATGCCGAGCCCGAGCGCTCGCTTGCGGGCGCGGGCGAGCTCGTCGCGCACCTCGGCGACCACGTCGGCGAAGGCGATCGAGGACTGCATGGTCGCGAGCTCGCCGCGCGCGTGCATCAGCACCACGGGCGCTCCGGCCGCGGCGGCCGCGGCCGCGGTATCGGGGTCGGAGAGCGCGGAGACGTCGTTGATCAGGTCGGCGCCGGCGTCGAGCGCGGCGCGCGCGACGGCGCCCTTGCGGGTGTCGACCGAGATCGGCACCGCCACGCGCGGGCGCAGGCGCTCGAGCACCGGCAGCAGGCGCGCGATCTCCTCCGCGGCCGGCACCGCGCGCGCACCCGCGCCGTAGATCCCGCCGCCGGGGCGGGTCGATTCGGCGCCGAGGTCGAGCAGGTCGGCGCCCTCCTCGACCAGCCGGAGGGCGTGGTCGAGCGCGCGCTCGGGATCGAGGAAGCGGCCGCCGTCGGAAAAGGAGTCGGGGGTGACGTTGACCACCCCCATCAGGGCCGGCCGGCCGGCGGCGAGCTCGAGGCGCGCGCCGCCCGGCAGCGGCAGGCTCCAGGCGGAAACTGCCGGAGCCTGCGTCGGGGGAGCGGGGAGCGTGGGCGCCGTCGTCACCTCGTCGTGGCCTCGGCGCTAGTCTAGCCCGTCGGCCCGGTCAGGCGGGGCTCGGCTGCGTGTTGAGGTCGGGGCCGACCGCCGGCGCGTCGCCGGGCGCGGGCGTCGCCGCGTCCCGGGTGGGCTCGGGGCTGCCCGGCTCGCTCGACCGCGGCGGCGGCACCGGGCGGACCCGCGCGCCGGTCATCTCCTCGATGATCCGGTAGACCTCCTCGCCGTCGAGCGACTCCTTCTCGAGCAGCTCGACGGCCAGCCGGTCGAGCACGGCGCGGTGGGCCGAGAGGATCTCGCGCGCCGCCACGTAGCCGCGCTGGACGATGCGGTGGACCTCCTCGTCGATCTTCTGCGCCGTCTCCTCGCTGAAGTTGGCGCGCTGCGCGAAATCGCGGCCCAGGAAGACCGGCTCCTCGGCGCCGCCGAAAGAGAGCGGGCCCAACTCGGACATGCCCCATTCGCAGACCATCCGGCGGGCCATCGCGGTGGCGCGCTCGATGTCGTTGCCGGCGCCGGTCGTGATGTCGCGCTGGGTGAGCTCCTCGGCGACCCGGCCGCCCATCAGGATGGCGATCTGGTTGCCCATGAAACCCTTGGTGAAGGAGTACTTGTCCTCGGTCGGCAGCTGCATGGTGACGCCCAGCGCTCGGCCGCGCGGGATGATCGTCACCTTGTGCAGCGGGTCGTGGCCGGGCTGGAAGGCGGCGACCAGCGCGTGCCCTGACTCGTGGAATGCCGTCACCTTCTTCTCGTCGTCGGTGAGCACCATGGTCTTGCGCTCGGCGCCCATCAGGACCTTGTCCTTGGCGAACTCGAAGTCGGCCATCTCGACCTTCTTCTTGTTCAGGCGCGCCGCGATGAGCGCCGCCTCGTTGACCAGATTGGCGAGGTCGGCGCCGGCGAAGCCCGGCGTGCCGCGCGCGATCACCTCGAGGTCGACGTCCTCGCTGATCGGCACGTTCTTGACGTGGACCTGGAGGATGCCCATGCGGCCGTTGATGTCCGGCCGATCGACCACCACGCGCCGGTCGAAGCGGCCCGGGCGGAGCAGCGCCGGATCGAGCACGTCGGGCCGGTTGGTCGCCGCGATGAGGATGACGCCCTCGTTGGTCTCGAAGCCGTCCATCTCGACCAGCAGCTGGTTGAGCGTCTGCTCGCGCTCGTCGTGGCCGCCGCCCAGGCCGGCGCCGCGGTGACGGCCGACGGCGTCGATCTCGTCGATGAAGATGATGCAGGGGGCGTTCTTCTTGCCCTGCTCGAAGAGGTCGCGCACGCGGCTGGCGCCGACGCCGACGAACATCTCGACGAAATCGGAGCCCGAGATCGAGAAGAAGGGGACGTTGGCCTCGCCGGCGATGGCGCGGGCGAGCAGCGTCTTGCCGGTTCCCGGCGGGCCCATCAGCAGGACGCCCTTCGGGATCTTGCCGCCGAGCTTCTGGAACTTCTGCGGGTCCTTGAGGAAGTCGACGATCTCCGAGAGCTCTTCCTTGGCCTCGTCGATGCCCGCGACGTCCTTGAAGGTCACCTTCTTGGTCGTCGCCGAGAGCAGCTTCGCCTTCGACTTGCCGAAGGAGAGCGCCTTGTTGCCGCCCGACTGCATCTGGCGCATGAAGAAGATCCAGAGCCCGATCAGCAGCAGCACCGGCGCCCAGCCGATCAGGATCGCGAACAGCGGGTTCTCCTTCGGCTGTTCCGCGATCACCTCGACCTTGGCGGCCATCAGCATCTTCACGAAGTCGGAGTCGGACCGGAAAGGAAGCTCGACCTGGAAGGTCTCGCCGTCCTTGAAGCCGCCGCCCTGACGGAACTCGCCCGTGATCGTCTGCTCGCGGATGGTGACCTTCTTGACGTGCCCGGCCTCGACCTGCTCGGTGAAGGCGTTGAAATTGAGGTCCTTGTGCGCGGTCCGTCCGGCCTGGAAGGTGTTCCAGAGCAGGATCACCACCACGAAGATGACCATCCAGAGGAGCAGGGTGCGGAGGGTGGAGTTCAAGTCGGATCCCTTTCGCTGCGTTCAACCTCGGTAGCTCCGGCGGCATTCCCGGCGTCGGGATCGCCGCCGAGCGGCACGAGCTCGGCCATCCAGCACTCCGCCTCGCCGCGCAAGCGGAAGGCGTCCTCGATCGTCACGCCCGGCACCCAGACGATGCGGCCGCCGATCTCGAGCAGCGGCAGCCGGTCGCGGTCGGCGCGGGGGAGTCTGCGGTCGATCAGCAGCTCCTTGAGCTTGCGGCCTCCGGGACCCCCCAGCGGCCGCAGCCGGTCGCCCGGGCGTCGGGAGCGCAGGCAGGCACCGCCCGCGGCGAGCCCGTCCGGCAGCTGGAATGCCGCCCGTCTCGCCGCTCCGGCGAGCATCCAGGGCTCGACGGCGGCGCGACGGATCCGGAGCTTCAGGCCGAGCGCCGGCAGCTCGGTCTCCCCCGGCATCGCCAAAGTATACGAAAAGGGTCCGGGCCGGGATTCCTGTCGCCGCAGCACCACCCGGCCGGAGCGCTCGCCGAGCCGCCAGCCGTCGAGCTCACGGTCGAGCCGCTCGCCGCGCGCGAGCGCGTCGAGCAGGGGCCGGAGCCGTCGCGGCCCCGGCGCCGGGTCGAGCCCGGCGCGGCGCAGCAGGAGCGCCAGGCGCGAGCGGGCGCAGCGGCGGCGGCAGGCGTTCGAGCGCGGCGCGCGACCAGCTCCGTTCGCCGCCCTGCTCGCTCTCTTCGAGGCGGGGCAGGAGGATCCGGGCGAGCGCGGCGCCCGCCCGCGCGGCGGTCCCGGCGAGCCCGGCCAGCGCGGCGCGCAGCCCCGGTTCGTCGCGCTCGAGCGCGGCCAACAGCTCGTGGCGCAGGCGGCTGCGCGGCACCCTGCGATCCCGGTTGGCGGGATCCTCGACCGGAGCCAGCGGCAGCTCGGCGAGCCAAGCCCATAGATGGGCTTTTCTCAGGCCGAGCCCCGGCCGCCAGAGCGATCCGCGCCGCGCGGCAATGCCGCCCAGTCCGAGCACGCCGGTGCCGGCCGCGATGCGCAGCAGCAGGGTCTCGGCCTGGTCGTCGCGGTGGTGGGCGGTGAGCAGTCGCGTGGCGCCGAGCTCGACGCGCAGCGCTTCGAGCGCCGCATAGCGCACGCGGCGGGCGGCGGCCTCGGGGCTTTCGCCCCGCAGGCGCTCGGCTCCCACGTCCCGGACGAGGAGGTGGAAGGGGACGCCGAGAGCGGCGGCGATCGCCGCCGCGGCGGCCGCGCGCTCGCCCGAACCGGGATCGAGCAGGTGGTCGACGTGTCCGGCGTGGAGCTCGCAGCCGAGCCGGGGCGCGAGCGCGACCAGCGCGGCGAGCAGCGCGGTCGAGTCGGGCCCGCCGGAGAAGGCGACGAGCCAGCGCGCGCCGGCCGGATCGCGCGGCTCGAGCGCGGCGATCAGCTCGGTTTCGAGAGCGTGGCGAAGCGCCGGGTCGGGACCTGCGGACGGCGCCGGGGGCATCGCTGGGCGTGCGGGATGGTGGCGGTGGGTGGGGTCGAACCACCGACCTAGCGATTATGAGTCGCTCGCTCTAACCGCTGAGCTACACCGCCGGGGGGTTCCGCCGCGGAAGACTGCGCGCCGCCTCGCGGCGGCGCGCGGAGTCTAGCACCAGCGGAGCCGCGGCCGTCAGCCCCGCGCGGCGGCGAAGCGGGCGGCGACCTTGTCCCAGCGCACGACGTTCCACCAGGCCTTCAGGTAGTCGGCGCGCCGGTTCTGGTAGTTGAGGTAGTAGGCGTGCTCCCAGACGTCGACGCCGAGAATCGGGGTCTTGCCCTCGGCGAGCGGGCTGTCCTGGTTGGGGCGGGCGATCACGTCGAGCTTGCCGTCCGCCACCACCAGCCACCCCCAGCCCGAGCCGAACTGGCCCATCGCCGCGGCGCTCAGCTTCTCCTGCAGCGCGGCGAGGCCGCCGAAGGCGTCCTCGATCGCCTTGCCGAGATCGCCGCCCGGCGCGCCGCCGCCGCCCGGACCCATGACGTCCCAGAAGAGCGAGTGGTTGGCGTGCCCGCCGCCATGGTTGCGCACGGCGGTCTTGATCGCGTCGGGCACCGCGGCGAAGCCGCGCAGCAGATCGTCGACCGGCTTGCCGGCGAGCTCCGGCGCCTGGGCGAGCGCCTTGTTCAGGTTGTCGATGTAGGCCTGGTGGTGCTTGCCGTGGTGGATCTCCATCGTGCGCGCGTCGATGTGCGGCTCGAGGGCGTCGAAGGCGTAGGGGAGCTTCGGAAGCTCGTGCATGAGAGCGGACTCCTTTCGTCCTCATTCTTCTCGACCGCCCGCGCCTTGTCCAGCACCGGCGCGGAATCGTTGACAGGAGCGCGCTCCGTCGAATAGGATCCTTGGGCTCGGCCGGGGAGGTTAGCTCAGCGGTAAGAGCACCTGCCTTACACGCAGGGGGTCGCGGGTTCGAATCCCTCACCTCCCACCAGGGAGAGCGGGAAACGCGGCCAGGTTCTTTCGAGGCCGGTTCAAGCGGGGTCGTAGTTCAGTTGGTTAGAACGCCGGCCTGTCACGCCGGAGGTCGCGGGTTCGAGCCCCGTCGGCCCCGCCACTTCGCACCGTCTCGATCGAACGACCGGAGAAAAGGAAATGCGCGACAAGATCAAACTCGTTTCTTCGGCCGGAACCGGCTACTTCTACACGACGACGAAGAACAAGAAGACGTCGAGCGAGAAGATCCGGATGAAGAAGTACGACCCGAAGGTGCGCAAGCACGTCGAGTTCGTGGAGGAGAAGCTGCGCTGACCACGCGCCGGCAGTCGCCGCCGCTGAACGAGGGTCCCGGGAAGCCGGGACCCTTTTTCTTTGCGGACGAGGGTGGGGCGCTCCTCGTCCGGGGCGGCACGCTGCTCACCCTGGACGGCGCGGCGACCGTGCTGCCGGGGCACGACCTGCTCGCGCAGGGGGGCCGGATCGTGCGCATGGCGCCGGCGATCGAACCGCCGGCGGGCGCCCGGGTGCTCGATGCCGCAGGGGCGCTCGTCCTCCCGGGCCTGATCCAGGGGCACGTCCATCTCGGGCAGACCCTCTTCCGCGGCCTCGCGGAGGAGCGGCGGCTGCTCGCCTGGCTGCGCGAGCGGATCTGGCCGCTCGAGGCCGCGCACGACGAGGAGTCGGCCTACTGGTCGGGGCTGCTCGGGGCTGCCGAGTGCCTGCTCGGCGGCACCACCACCATCCAGGACATCGGCATCGGCCCCGAAGCCGACGCCCTGCTGCGCGCGATCGCCGAGTCGGGGCTGCGCGCCTTCGCCGGCAAGTGCCTGATGGACGTGGGCGAGGGGCTTCCGGAGCGGCTCGCCGAACCGACCGAGCGCTGCCTCGTCGAGACCGAGGAGCTCGCCGGCCGCTGGCACGGCGCGCGCGGCGGGCTGGTCCGCTACGTGCTCAACCCCCGCTTCGCGCTCTCCTGCTCGGAACCGCTGCTCGCCGGCGTCGCCGCGCTGGCCGAGCGCCTCGACCTCCCGGTCCACACCCACGCGCTCGAGCAGCGCGACGAGACCGCGACGGTGCGGCGGCTCAAGGGCGGGCGCGACGAGATCGAGCTCTTCCGCGACCTCGGTCTGCTCGACCGCGACCTGCGCATCGCGCACGGCGTCTGGCTGCGCCCCCGCCACTGGCCCGAGCTCGCCCGCCGCCGGTTCAGCGTCGTGCACTGCCCCGGTTCGAACCTCAAGCTGGGCTCCGGGATCGCGCGCGTCACGGGCCTGCTCGCCGCCGGCATCCCGGTCGGGATCGGCGCCGACGGGCCCCCCTGCAACAACCGGCTGGATGCCTGGGAGGAGGTGCGTCTCGCGGCGCGCCTCCAGGCCCTGCGCGCGGGGCCGCGGGCGCTCGGCGGACTGGGCGCGCTGCGCCTGGCGACCTCCGAGGGGGCGCGGGCGCTCGGGCTCGGGGCGGCGATCGGTTCGCTCGAACCCGGCAAGGCCGCCGACCTCGTGGTGATCGACCTGGCGCGCCCCGAGCTGGTGGTCGCTCCCGGGGTCGATCCGCACGATCGTCTCGTCTTCGGTGCCTCCCCGGCCGCCGTACGCCACGTCGCCGTGGCGGGCGAGGTGCGGGTCGAGGCAGGGCGGCTGACCGGGCTCGACCTGCCGGCCATCCTGAAGGGCGCGGCGGCCGCCGCCGCGCGCGTCGCCCGGCGCGCCGGGCTCTGATTCAGCTCGGCTCCAGGGGGGGGCTTTACCTCCGCCCCGGACTCCGCTAGATTCCCGCCGTCCTGACGAGGCCGAGCCCGCGCGGCTCGGCCTTCGTGTTTTCGGGCGCCTCCGCTCCCCACCCGATGGAGCGGAGAATGAACCCGGAAGCCCCGACCGAATTCGCCCCCCGACTGATCCATGCCTGCGCCGAGAGCTCGACCGAGCCGGCGTGGGAGGAGTTTCTCGCCCGCTTTCGCCCGCGGCTGCGCGGCGAGGTGCGCTCCGTGCTGCTGCGCGCGGGGACCTTTCCCGACCGCGACCTCGCCGAGGACCTCGAGCAGGAGGTGCTCTGTCGGCTGCTGGAACGGGACCGGCGCATCCTCGCGCGCTTCCGCGGCTCGACCGACGGCGAGGCGGTGCTCTACCTGCGGCGCGTCGTCGCGAGCGTGGTGCTCGACGCGCTGCGCGCCGCCGCCAGCGCCAGGAGGCGGCCTGCGCTGCCGCCGCTGTCGATCGAGACGCTGGCCGCCGAGGCGGTCGAGCTCGCCGACCGCCGCGGCTGCCCGGAAGCTCGCGCCCTGGCGCGCGAGCGCGGACGCGCCTTCCTCGCTCGCTGCCGCGAGCTGCTCGGACGGCGCGCGACGGCCGACCGCCTGCGCATCGTGCGGCTCGCGCTGGTCGAGGGGCTGTCGACCCGGGAGGTGGTCGCCCGGCTCGGCGCGCCCTGGACGGCCGGCGCGGTCGACTCGCTGCTGCACCGGTTGCGCCGGCGGCTGGCGGCGGGGGGGTATCCGCCGCCCGGCCGGCGCCCCCGGCCCGTCCGCCGCCGGGACGGTTAGACTGGAGGGCGGTGCGCGCCTTCACCGATTCCCGCTGCCTCGAGCACCCGGCGCCTGCCGGTTTCCCCGAAAGACCGGAGCGCGTCGCGGGCGTCGTCAGCGCACTCGCGGGGCTGGCGGGATGCGAGGTCGTGCGCGGCGCCGCTGCGCCGGGCCTCGAAGCGGCGATCGTCGCGGTCCACGACGCGCGCTACGTCGAGCGCTTCGCCCGCGCGGTCGAACGGGGCGACGGCCTCCTCGACACCGCCGACAATCCGATCGGGCGCGCCAGCTTCGCGGCGGCGAGCGCCGCCGTCGGGGCGAGCCTGGCGGCGCTCGACGACGCGCTCGCGGGCGGCTCCCGGCGGGCCTTCGCCGCGGTCCGCCCGCCCGGGCACCACGCCGAGCGCGACCGCGCGATGGGGTTCTGCCTGTTCAACAACGCGGCGATCGCCGCCCAGCGCGCCCGCGACCGCCACGGACTCGGGCGGGTCGCGATCCTCGACTTCGACGTCCACCACGGCAACGGCACGCAGCACCTGTTCGAGGAGCGCTCCGACGTTCTCTACGCCAGCGTCCACCAGTGGCCCTTCTATCCGGGCACCGGCGCGGCGGAGGAGCGGGGGAGGGGCGCGGGCGAGGGCGCGACGCTCAACGTGCCGCTGCCGGCCGGCTCCGGCGATGCCGAGTACGAGCAGGCCTTCGACCAGCGCCTGCTGCCGGCGCTCGACGCCTTCGCGCCCGAGCTGCTGATCGTCTCGGCGGGCTTCGACGCCTGGCAGCGGGATCCGCTCGGAGGGATGCGGGTCACCGCAGCGGGGTTCGCCCGCTGGGGCGAGCGACTGCGCGAGATTGCCGAGCAGCGGTGCGGCGGCCGGGTGCTCTCGCTGCTCGAAGGCGGATACGATCTCGGCGCACTGCCCAATCTCGTGTGCAGCTATCTGGGCTATATGCTGTAGTCACTTGACTTTGTCCGGAGGCTATCGGACACTACGGGCGTCTTCAAACGGAGGTGGTCCAGATGCGCCTCGCAAAAGGCTGGGTACTCGGCTTCGCCCTGTTCGCCGCCGCGGCGGTTCCCGTCCAGGCGGCTCTTCCTTTCGGAGTCTTCGAGGGCCTGCCGGGGGGCCAGAACGCGGGCGCGGGGATCCTGCCCATGACCGGCTGGGCGCTCGACGACGACGGCATCGAGCGGGTCGAGATCTACGTCAACGGCGTCATCGCCGGGATCGCCGACATCCAGCAGAACCGCCCGGACGTCGACCTCGCGTTCCCCGGCTATCCGGACTCGGCGCGCGGCGGTTTCGGCTTCCTGCTCGATTCGAGCCTCTACCTCAACGACCTCTACACGGTCACCGCCCGCGTCACCAGCAACTCGGGCGAGCAGGTCTGGCTCGATGGCCGCCAGATCCAGATCCTCAACACCACGCACAATCTGGCGCCGTTCGGGCAGATCACCTACCCGAATCCGAACGCCGAGCTCTACGGCACCTGCGACCTCACGGACCCGGCGCCGCACTACAGCGTGATCGAGGGCTACGCGCTCGACCTCGGCATCGAGCTCGGCGACACCGGCGTCAAGTACGTCGAGCTGCTGATCAACGGCTCGCTCTACGCCAACACCCACACCGACTGCTTCTTCTCCGAGGCGACCGGCGGCTACACCAACTGCTACGGCCTGCCCAGCCTGGACGTCGAGGATCTCTACCCGACGGTGGCCAACGCGCCGCACGGGCGCTTCCGGTTCGTGCTCGACGTCGGCTGGCTGCTCCAGCTCGGCTACTCGATCGGCTTCCACGAGCTGACCATCCGCGTCGGCGACGTCGCCGGCCAGGTCGCCAACGTCGCCGAGATTCCGGTGTTCTTCACCTGCAACGAGTTCACCGAGAACGCGGGCGCGTTCGGCTTCATCGACGACCCGGAGAACGGCGAGCTGACCGGCGGCGTCACCCAGGTCTCGGGCTGGGCGCTCGACGCCGAGGGCGTCGCGGTCGTGAAGCTCTACCTCGACGGCGAGTTCGTGGGCAACGCCACGTACGGCATCCCGCGCGGTGACGTCCTCGCGCGCTACCCCGGCTATCCGGACAGCCTGGCCGCGGGCTGGTCGTACAACCTCGACACGCACATCACCTCGGACGGCCAGCACCACCTGCAGGCGGTGGTCCAGGACGACCTGGGCGCGTCGAACATCATCGGCGAGCGCTACTTCACGATCCGCAACGAGATTCCATAAGCGCGCCGGCTCTTCCTCCCCGGTACCGCTTGCGGGCCGGTCGGGTAACTCCGACCGGCCCGTTTCGTTTTCGGGGCAGCCAGCCAGGCACCACTGCAGCGGAGCGTCCTCGCGGGCCGGCCGGCGGAGAAGTCCTCCCCCGGGAACCGGCGCGCGCAGGGTGGTGAATGGACCGGGAGGCGCGCGCCTGCGCTTCGGCCGCTATCTGTGGCGTGCGTGGTCGGCGCTGCTCCGGTGATGCGGCCTCAGAGCTTCCCGGGGGAGGACTTCTCCGCCGGCCGGCCTGCATGCGCTCTGGCAGGTGAGCGAGGATGCCGAGCGGAGACTTGCCCGTCGTGAAATCCGGCCGAGCACCGGGGTACAGCGGGAGTGCGAAGGTAGCTGCGGCTCAGTTGCGGCCGGCGGCTTCGGCGCGGACGTCGGGCGGGTGGCCGAGGCGCATGCGCTCGGCGAGCAGCTCGGAGGCGCGCGGGAAGAGCGAGAGCGCCGACTGGATCTGGGCGTCGCCGGCGGCGCGGATCTGGTGCGCGGCCTCGACGCCGAAGCGGGAGGTGAGCACCTCGGCGCGGATCTCGCGCAGGGCGTAGTCGCGGTGCGTCGCGTCGACGAAGCCGGCGTCGATGTCCTCGACCGTGTCGATCTTCTTCTCGGCCAGGAACCGGCGGAACTCGTCGAGCACCTCGGGGCCGGGCGTCCAGTCGCGCTCGAGCGCCGGATGGCGGTTGGCGTACTCGACCGCGAAGGTGAAGAAGGCCGAACGCGACAGCAGGAACTGCAGGAAGGGCGCGAGATCGGTCGGCTTGACCTCGACGTCGGGCGTGATGCCGCCGCCGCCGTAGACCTTGCGGCCGAGGTCGGTCTTGAACTCCTCCGTCGGCGGCTGGCGCGGCGCGGTCGTCCCCTCGCCCTCGTCCTCGACGTCGGCGCGGGTGTAGTAGTCGTAGTAGGAGCTGTAGTCGCGCTGGATCAGGCGCCCGGAGGGCGTGTAGTACTTGGCCGTGGTCAGCGCGAGCCCGGCGCCGTAGGAGAGGTTGTAGACGGTCTGCACCAGCCCCTTGCCCCAGGTCGGCGTGCCGACCACCAGGCCGACGTCGTGGTCCTGGATCGCGCCGGAGAGGATCTCGGCCGCGGAGGCGGTGCCGCTGTTGACCAGCACGACCACCGGCACGTCCATCGGGACGCGGTCCCCGGCGGCCGAGAACGACTGCAGGCTGTCGCGGACGCGGCCGCGCGTCTCGACGATGGTCGAGCCCTTGGGCAGGAACTGGTCGGCGACGTCCACCGCCTGGTCGAGCAGGCCGCCGCCGTTGTTGCGCAGGTCGACCAGCAGGCGCTTCATGCCCTGTCCGTGCAGCTTCTCGAGCGCGCGCGCCACCTCGTCGCCGGTCGAGCGGCTGAAATCGGAGATCGCCAGATAGCCGGTGCCCGGCTCGATCATGTAGGAGTAGCGCACGGTGGTCTGCGGGATCTCCGCGCGCGTCACGGTCAGCTCGAGCGGCTCGTCGAGCCCGGCGCGCAGGATCGTGATGCGGACCTGGGTGTCCTTCGGGCCCTTCAGGCGCGATACCGCTTCGTCGATCGACAGTCCGTCGGTCGGCTCGCCCTCGATCTTGTGGATGATGTCGCCGGCGCGGATGCCGAGCCGCGAGGCCGGCGTGCCGTCGATCGGCGTGATCACCGTCAGGCGGCCCGCGCGCATGCCGACCAGGATGCCGAGGCCGTAGAAGCTCGCCTGCTGCTTCTCGCGCATCGAGGCGAAGGCCTGCGGCGACAGGAAGTTGGTGTGGGGATCGAGCGCCCGCAGCATGCCCTGGATCGAGGCGAAGACCAGGTCGCGGTAGGTCACCTCGCCGCCGTAGCGCTCGCGCGCGGCCTCGAGCAGGCCGGTGTAGAGCTGCAGGCTCTCGCGGCTCCCCTCCGACAGCGCGAGCAGCCGCGATCCGGCGAAAGCCCCGACGACGGGGCCCGCGAGCAGGGCGAGCAGGGCGGCGATGCGCCAGCGGGGCCTCACGGCGGGGGAGAATAGCACGCGGCATGCCGGCCCGCCCTTGACTCGGGACGGAGCGCGAGCCGATGATTGCCGTTCGGAGCTGCGATGTTCGGACCGCTCGGGTTCCAGGAAGTCCTCTTCATCCTCGTGATCGCGCTCCTGATCTTCGGACCGAAGCGATTGCCGGAGCTCGGCCGCACGATCGGCAAGGGCATGGCGCAGTTCCGCAAGGCGTCGAACGACCTCAAACGCTCGATCGAGACCGAGATCGCGCTCGAGGACCGGCCGGAGCCGCCGCGCCGGCCCAACGTCTTCCTGCCGCCCGGCGCCGGCCCGGCGCAGCCGGCGCGGCGCCCCGCGGCGACCGAGACGGCGCTGCCGGCGGATCCGGAGCCGGCCGCGGATGCGACTCCGCCTGCGGACGTCCCGTCGCCGGCGGCGGACGCCGCGGCGCCGGCCGACACTCTCAAGCCCTTCTGAACGCGTGACCGCCGGCAGCCCCGAACCCCGCCGTGGGGACGCCGCGCCGGAGGCGCCCCCCGAGCTGCCCCGGATGTCGCCTGTTCGACCATCTCGAGGAGCTGCGCCAGCGGCTGGTCCGCGTGGTGATCGCGCTGGCGATCGGCATGGGCGCCTGCCTCGCCTGGGCGGCCGAGCTCTGCCGCTGGCTGGCGCAGCCGATCTACGAGTTCCTGCCGCCCGGCACCAAGCTGGCGTTTCTCGGCGTCACCGACCCCTTCGTCCTCTACTTCAAGACGGCGCTGCTCGCCGGCGCGTTCCTCGCCTTTCCGGTCATCCTCTGGCAGGTCTGGGGGTTCATCTCGCCCGGCCTCTACCCGAAGGAGCGGCACTGGGCCGGTCCGTTCGTCTTCTTCGGCTGGTTCTTCTTCGTGCTCGGCGGCGCCTTCGCCTACTTCATCGCCTTCCCGGTGACGGTGCGCTTCCTGCTGGAAGTCGCGGGAGGGGACTTCACCGCGGTGATCACCGCCGACCGCTACTACGGCTTCCTGCTCACCATCGTGCTCGGCCTCGGCCTGATGTTCGAGCTGCCGGTGCTGATCGTCCTGCTCGCCAAGGTCGGACTGGTCGGGCCGCGCTTCCTGCTGCGCAACTTCCGCTGGGCGGTGTTGATCATCTTCGTGGTGGCGGCGATCATCACCCCCACCTCCGACATCGTGAACCTCTCGCTCTTCGCGGTGCCGACGATCGGCCTCTATCTCCTCGGCATCCTCGGCGCCTGGATCGTGCAGCCGCGCAAGAAGGCCGAGACCGCGTCGCCCTAGGCCTCGGAGACCGCCGGCAGCCCGAGCGAGGCGCAGGCGGCGGCGAGCGCGTCCGCGCTGGCCGCCGCGCCCTGCGTCAGCGCGCGCGATCTCGCCAACCAGGAGAGCCAGGTCGCGGTCGGCGTACCCCGCTCGAGGTCGCCCGTCCAGACGGCGAGGTCCGCCGGATCGGGCTCGGCGCCGAGCAGCGCCCGGGCCGCGGCCCGCGCCGTCGCCGCGGCGTCCCAGCCGTCGGGAGCGCCGGCGCGCACCTCGAGCTCGATCGTCGCCGGGGCCGAGCCGCGCTCGGTGAACCAGGTGACTCCCTCCTCGACGACGTCGACGAAGATCTGGTAGCGGCCCGGGCGCTCCGGCGCGCGCCCGTCGAGCGGGATCCGGACCGGGTGCCCGGCGCGGCGCGCTGCAATCGGCAGCGGCAGCGCGGGCAGCTCGCCCAGGCTCGCACCGGTTTCCGAGCGGAGACGGACGCCGAGCCGGAAGCGGTCGCCGTCGGGATCGGGCCAGTCGTTTCCCGAGGCGTTCTCGACCTCCAGCAACGTGGCGAAGCGACCGCCCGGAGCCGCCTCGATCCGTTCCGGGCTCGGCGCGAGCCGCGCCAGGTAGCGGCCCGCGGCAACGCCGCCGTCGCGCTCGAGCGCGGCCGCGCGCAGGTCGCAGGTCGCCACCGGCCAGAGGTCGTCGCCACCGAGCAGGTCGCGCAGCTCCGGACGACCCTCCGCGTAGCGCCGCGACGCGCCGCGGGTGTGGGTGACGATCCAGCGCAGCGGCACGCCGATCCGCGCGGCGAGCGCCTGCGCGCGCGCCAGCTCGGCGTCGCCGTCGTTCCACTCGAAGAGGATGTACTGCCAGACGACGTCGACCCGCTCGCGGGTGCCGTGCCGCCGGCAGGCGTCGGCGAGCGCTTCGAGATTGGCGAAGGCGCGCTCGAAGCGGCCGCCGATCCGGTAGCGGCCGTAGCTCTCCTGGCGCGCGCCGTCGATCGAGAGGACGACGCGGTCGAGCAGCGCCTCGGCGGCGATCGACTCGATCCGGTCGCGGGTGAGCGCCAGGCCGTTCGTGCTCGTGTGCAGGACGATCCCGGGGCGCCGGGCGCGCACGGCGCGCAGGAACTCGATCGCCTGCGGGTGCAGGAAGGGCTCGCCGAAGTTGTAGAAGAGGATCTTCTCGAGGTCGGGCAGCTGATCGACGACGTCGAGCATCGTTTCGAGCGGCAGGAGCGCGGCGCGGTCCGGCGGGTAGGCCGGGTCGTCGCCGAAATGGGTGACCGGACACTCCGGGCAGGAGAGGTTGCAGCGGGAGATCGGTTCGAGCTGCAGGGTACGGACCCGGCGGGCGTCGGGCCGGTCGCCCGGCTCCGGACGGGACACGCGGCCCCCGCAGCGGGCGCCGATCACCGGGCACCAGGAGGTCGGCACGCTGCGCAGTTGCCAGTGGCGCAGCGCGTAGTAGGTATGGCCGTTGTAGAGCGCGGCGAGCCGGTCGCGATGGACGTTGCCGTAGACGAGCTTGCCGGAGGGGTCGCCGCAGGAGCAGACCACGTCGCCGTTTGCGAGCACGCAGAGCTCGTCGAAGATCATCCGGCAGATCCGCCGGTCGCCGCCGGGCAGCGGCACCTCCTCGAGGCGGCGCGGCCGCTCGCGCCCGCCCGTCATGCGGCCCGCTCGGCCGACGGCTGCCGGCGCCAGCGGCGGTGCAGCCAGACCCACTGCTCGGGCACCCGCCGGATCTGGGCCTCGATCGTCGCGGTCATCGCGGCCGTCGCGGCGACCGGGTCGGCCGGAATCGCGAGTGGAGGTTCGACGTGCGCCCGGTGGGAACCGTCGGCGAGCCGCTCGATGAAGGTCGGCAGCACCGTCGCTTCCAGCCGGATCGCCATGTCCGCCGCGCCGACCGGCGTGTAGGCGGGGCGGCCGAAGAAGTCGACCCAGACGCCCTCGACCTTCGTGTCCTGGTCGATCAGCATGCCGAGCGCGCCGCCGGCGCGCAGCGTCCGGAGCAGCTGCCGGGCCGCGCCGGGCGTCCCGCGCAGGATGGTGCGGGTTCCGAAGCGCTCGCGCAGCCCGAGGAGGCGCGCGTTCAGCCCCGGGTCGTCGAGCTCGCGCGCGACCACCGCCATGCCGAGGCCGCGCACGTTGAGCGCCGCGGCGAGCAGCTCCCAGTTGCCGCAGTGACCGGTGACGATCAGGAGCGGCCGGCCGGCCGCGCGCGCCCGCTCGATCTCCGCCCAGCCTTCGAAGCGGACCCGCGACAGGATCTCCTCGGGCCCGCGCCCCGCCACCCAGAGCGCCTCCGCCAGCATGCAGCCGAAGTGCCGAAAGCTGGCGCGGCCGAGACGGCGGCGCTGCTCGGCGCCGGCCTCGGGAAAGGCGATCGCCAGATGCTCGAGCGTGCGCCGCCGGTCGCGCCGGGCGAGCGCCCAGCCGAGGCGGCCGATCGCGCGGCCCCACGCCTGGGCGTCGGCCCATTCGAAGCGGGAGATCTGGAGGTCGAGCAGGCGGCCGAATCGGTCGAGGAGGGCGCCGCGCAGCGGGCGCGCGCTCCCGCCGTCAGGGGCGTCCATCGGACCGCCGGGCGGCGGTGAAGCCGGCGACGAGGCGCGGCCAGTCGCCCCGCGCGGTGAGCAGCCGCTCGACCAGCTCCCGCACGGCGCCCTGCCCGCCCGCGGCGCCGGTCACGAAGTCGACGGCGGCGAGCACCTCGCTCGCGGCGTCGGCGGGCGCGGCCGAGAGCCCGGCGGCGGCGAGCACCGGCAGGTCCTGGAGGTCGTCGCCGACGTAGGCGACGGCGGCCGGATCGACCGCGCGCCGCTCGACGAGCTCGCGGAACGCCGCGCCCTTGTCCTCGCGCCCCTGGAGGACCTCGTCGACCCCGAGCTCGAGCGCGCGCGCCGAGACGATCGCGCTCTCGCGCGCCGAGAGGATGCCGACCGAGAGCCCCGCCGCGCGCGCCAGCTTGACCGCCAGCCCGTCGCGCGCGTGGAAGCTCTTGAACGCCTCGCCCGCCGCGGAGAGGTGGAGGCGGCCGTCGGTGAGCACGCCGTCGACGTCGAGCAGCAGCCAGGAGAGCGCGCGCGCCCGGCGGTCGAGCTCCGGCGTCCAGCTCCGGTTGGCGGCGAAGGCCTCGCTCATCGCGCGCTCAGAACAGCTCGAGGCCCCAGAGGTCGTGGAGGTGGACGATGCCGCGCAGCCGGCCGTCGGCGGCGGTCACGAAGAGGGAGGTGATGCGGTGATCCTCCATCCGCTTGAGCGCGGCCGCGGCGAGCTCGTCGCCGGAGATCGTCTTCGGGTCCGGCTTCATGCACTCCCCCGCGGTGCGGCGCAGCGGCGCGTCGTCCTTCTCGAGCAGGCGGCGCAGGTCGCCGTCCGAGATGACCCCCGCCAGCCGGCCTTCGGCGTCGACGACCGCGGTGATCCCGAGCCCCTTGCGCGACATCTCGTAGATCGCGTCGCGCATCGGAGTGGCGAGGCCCACGGCGGGCAGCCGCTCGCCCTCGTGCATGAGCTGGTCGACGCGCAGGAGCCGCTTGCCGAGCTGGCCGCCGGGGTGCAGGCGGGCGAAGTCCTCGGGCGTGAAGCCGCGCGCCTCGAGCAGCGCCATCGCCAGCGCGTCGCCGAGCGCGAGCGTCGCCGTGGTCGAGGCGGTCGGCGCCAGGTTGAGCGGGCAGGCCTCCTTGTCGATGGCGACGGAGAGGTGGATGTCCGCCGCGCGGGCGAGCGGGCTGTCGGCGCTGCCCGACATGGCGATCAGCGTCACGCCGAGCCGCTTGAGCGTCTCGACCAGGCGGAGCAGCTCCTCGGTGGTGCCCGAATAGGAGGCGGCGAGCACGACGTCGCCTTCGACGATCATGCCCAGATCGCCGTGGATCGCCTCGGCGGGGTGCAGGAAGAAGCCGGGCGTCCCGGTCGAGGCGAGCGTGGCGGCGATCTTCTTCATCACCAGCCCGCTCTTGCCCATGCCGGTGCAGACGACGCGCCCGGGCGCGGAACGGATCGTCTCGACCGCCCGGTCGAAGGCGCCGTCGAGCTGGGCGACGACGCCCGCGACGGCGGCCGCCTCGATCTCCAGCACCTGGCGCGCGACGTCGCGGGGGGATCTCGGCATGCTGGGGTGAGTATACGGCGGCCGGCCGGGCGCGCCGGGCCGTTGCGGCGTTTCTAGGCCGTACCGCCCAGGGCCGCGCGAATGGCTAGCAGGGAGGCGAGCAGCCGCTCGGCGCGGTCTGGGGGGAGCTGGGTCTCGCGGTCGGAGAGAGCGGCGTCGGGATCGGGGTGGATCTCGAGGAAGACGCCGTCGGCGCCGGCGGCGATCGCGGCGCGCGCCAGCGGCTCGGCGAACTCGCGCTGCCCGGCGGTGCCGTCGGCGGCCGCGCCGGGCAGCTGCAGCGAGTGGGTGACGTCGTAGATCACCGGGATGCCCTCGCGTTGCATCCAGGCGAAGGCGCGCATGTCGACGACCAGGTTGTGGTACCCGAACGAGGCGCCGCGCTCGGTGACGGTGACCCGCTCGTTGCCGGCCGCGCGCGCCTTGTCGACGATCCGCAGCATGTCGTCGGGCGCCATGAACTGCCCCTTCTTGATGTTCACCGCGCGGCCGGTGGCGGCCGCGGCGACCACCAGGTCGGTCTGCCGGCAGAGGAAGGCGGGGATCTGCAGGACGTCGCAGACCTCGGCCGCCGGTCCGCACTGCGCCGGCTCGTGCACGTCGGTGAGCAGCGGCAGGCCGGTCTCGCGCCGGACGAGCGCGAGCACGCGCAGCCCCTCGGCGAGGCCGGGGCCGCGGAAGGTCCGGATCGAGCTCCGGTTGGCCTTGTCGAACGAGGCCTTGAAGACCGTCGGCAGGCCGAGGCGGTCGCGGATCGCCGCCACCGCGCGCGCCGCCTCGAGCGTGCGCGCCTCGCTCTCGATCACGCAGGGCCCGGCGATCGCCGGCAGCGGCGCGCCGCCGCCGATGGCGATTCCGGGCGCGAGCTCGAGGCGCGCGGTGGTCAAGCCGGCGCGCCCTCGGCGACCGCGGCCGCCGGCCGGGCGGCGCCCTGGCGGCGCTGCCGCTCGGCGAGCGCGGCGCCGATGTAGGAGACGAACAGCGGATGCGGCTCGGTCGGCTTCGACTTGTACTCGGGGTGGAACTGGCAGCCGAGGAACCAGGGGTGTCCGGGCAGCTCGACCATCTCGACGAACTTGCCGTCGGGCGACAGCCCCGAGATGACCAGCCCGTGCTCCTTCAGCACGTCGAGATAGCGCTGGTTGACCTCGTAGCGGTGCCGGTGGCGCTCCGAGATCTCCTCGGAGCCGTAGATCGCGCGCGCCAGCGTCCCCTCGCGCAGCCGGCAGGGGTAGGCGCCCAGCCGCATGGTGCCGCCCAGCTCCTCGACCCCGAGCAGGTCGCGCAGCTTGTAGATGACCGGCTGGGCGGTGTCCGGGTCGAACTCGGTCGAGGTCGCCTCCTTGACGCCGCAGACGTTGCGCGCGAACTCGATGGTCAGGCACTGCATGCCGAGGCAGATGCCGAAGAAGGGCACCTTGTGCTCGCGGGCATAGCGGATCGCCCGGATCTTGCCCTCGATGCCGCGCGCGCCGAAGCCGATCGGCACCAGCAGGCCGTCGACGTCGAAGACCTCGCGCGGCCAGGCGCCCGACTCGATCTCCTCGGCCGAGATGTAGACGAGCTCGACCCTGGCGTCGTTGGCGACCCCGCCGTGGATCAGCGCCTCGTTGAGGCTCTTGTAGGCGTCGGGCAGCTCGACGTACTTGCCGACGATGCCGATGCGCACGTGGTGCTTCGGGTTCTTGACCTTGGAGACCAGCGACTCCCAGCGGCCGAGATCCCGCTCGTAGTGCGGGAGGCTCAGCTGGTCGAGCAGGATCTCGTCGAGCCCCTCGCGCGCGAAGTGCAGCGGCACCTCGTAGATGGTGGCGACGTCGATCGCCGCGATCACCTGCTCGGGCGCCACGTTGCAGAAGAGCGCGATCTTGCGGCGCAGGTCCTCCGGCATCGGGCGGTCGACCCGGCAGAGCAGGAGGTCGGGCTGGATGCCGATCGCGCGCAGCTCTTTCACCGAGTGCTGGGTCGGCTTCGTCTTGAGCTCCTCGGCGGCGGCGATGTAGGGCACCAGCGTGAGGTGGACGTTGACCGCGTTGTTGCGCCCGATCTCGAGCCGGAACTGGCGGATCGCCTCGAGGAAGGGCAGCGACTCGATGTCGCCGACCGTGCCGCCGATCTCGACGATCACCACGTCGACGCCGTCCGCGACCCGCCGCATGGCGGCCTTGATCTCGTCGGTGATGTGCGGGATGACCTGCACCGTCTTGCCGAGATAGTCGCCGCGGCGCTCCTTGTTGATCACCGCCTCGTAGATCCTGCCGGTGGTGTAGTTGTGCTGCTTCGAGGTGTTGGAATGGGTGAAGCGCTCGTAGTGGCCGAGGTCGAGGTCGGTCTCGGCGCCGTCGTCGGTGACGAAGACCTCGCCGTGCTGGTAGGGCGACATGGTCCCCGGATCGACGTTGACGTAGGGGTCGAACTTCATCAGCGTGACGTTGAAGCCGCGCGCCTCGAGCAGCGCGCCGATCGAGGCGGCGGCGACGCCCTTGCCGAGCGAGGAGACGACCCCGCCGGTGACGAAGATGTACTTGGTCGTCATCGAGTTCCTCCGAAGTCGTTCCCGTCCGCCGCCAGCCGGGCCGCGACCGCCGCGGCGTCGTCGGCGGTGTCGACCCCCCAGGAGGGGCGGGCGCCGGTCAGCACGCGGATGCGGATGCCGTTCTCGAGCGCCCGCAGCTGCTCGAGCGACTCGCTGCGTTCGAGCGGCGTCGGCGCCAGCGCGGCGAGCGCGAGCAGCGCCTCGCGGCGGTAGCCGTAGATGCCGAGATGGCGCAGCGGCGAGAAGCCCCCCTCCTGGCGGGGGAAGGGGATCGCGGCGCGGCTGAAGTAGAGGGCGTAGCCGGCGCGGTCGAGCACGACCTTGACCGCGCTCGGCGTCTCGGCGTCTGCGGGATCGGCGTCGGTGGCGAGCGTGACGATCGGATCCTCGGGATGCCCGGCCAGGTGCTCGGCGACCCGCGAGATCCCCTCGGGATCGATCAGGGGCTCGTCGCCCTGCACGTTGACCACGGCCTCGCAGTCCCAGCCGCGCGCCGCGAAGGCGATGCGGTCGGTGCCGCTCGCGCACTCCGCGGGGGTCAGCTCGACCTCGCCGCCGAACGCCCGGACCACGCTCGCGATCCGCTCGTCGTCGGTCAGCACGACGACGCGGGCGAGGCCGCGCGCGGCGGAGGTCCGGCGCCAGACGTGCTCGACCATCGGCTTGCCGGCGAGCGGCAGGAGCGCCTTGGCCGGCAATCGGGTGGAGCCGTAGCGCGCGGGGATCGCCGCCACGACGCGAAAACGGCTCGTCGAGGCCGACGGGGAGGACTCGTGGGGGTGCACGGCCAAGCCTAGTCCGCCCCCTCCGGGCGAGTCAATCGCTCGGGCGTGCTAACTTGCGGCGGCCATGCTCGCCGCGCGCCAGCCGCTCCGCCGCCGACTGGGCGTCCTCGCCCTCGTTCTGCTTGCGGTGACCGCCGCGGTGGCGCTCGAACGGGCGCGCTGGGTCGGCCGGTTGCGGACGGCGGGCGAGCCGGAGCGGCTCTGGATCTGGGCGGCGGGGGACCCGCGCGACGCCCGCCCGATCGCGTTCTACGCGCGCGGCGACTTCCGTCTGTCCGCCGTCCCCGCCGCCGCGGTCCTCACCCTGATCGGCGACGCCGAGTACATCGCGATCCTCAACGGCCACCGCGTCGGCTCGAATCGCTACCGCGCCGGCGCGCCGCTCGACCGCTACGAGGTGGCGGGCCTGCTGCAGGCGGGGCGCAACCGGCTGCTGATCGAGCTGCGCAGCCCGACCGCGGCGGGCGGCCTGACCGCGCGGCTCGAGGACGCCGCCGGCGAGGTGCTCGCCCGCACCGGCCCGGACTGGGCGATCCACCGCGAGTTCCACCGCAGCCTGTTCGCCGGCGGCCGCGCGCCGGCGGGCGAGCCGCCGGCGGTGCTCGGGCGGGCGCCCTTCGGCCGCTGGGGGAAGCTGGCGGTCGGGCCGTCGCGGCCGCTGTTCGAGAGCCTGCTGGCGGTCGACGCCGTGGTGCGCGCGACCGCTGTCCGTCAGGGCCGCACCGCACGCTGGGACCGGCCGAGCCCGCGGGTGGCGCGTGGCCCGAGCCTCGGGCCGCTCGTCGAGTTCGACTTCGGCGAGCCGGTCTACGGCTACCTGCAGCTCACCCTGCGCGGCCACGAGGCGGACGCCGGCCTCCTGCGCTTCGCGCTCGACGTCGGCGAAGCCGAGCGGCCCGCGAGCGAGCTGGTGATGACGGCGAGCGAGGCCGGCGTCTGGCAGGACACGCTGCCCCGACGCTTCCGCTGGGTCGAGGTCGCCGGTCTCGAGGGGGTAACGAGCGCCGGTGTGCTGCCGCTCGCCGAGCGCGCGGCCGCGCAGGTCGGCGGCGATACCGGCCCCCAGCCGTCGCTGTTCGGTGTGGAGTCGCCGCGCTTACGCGCGCCGGCGGAGGACGTAATCCGGCGCGAGCTCGAGGGCGCTGCGGAACTCGGAGTCGGGAAAGACCTCTAGCGCCGCGCGCGCGTCGGCGGCGTGGCCCTCGGCGAGGGCGGCGGTCTCCTCGAGCGTTCCCTCGCGCCGCACCAGCTCCAGGATCTCCTCCGGGCCGACGCGCGCGAAGGCGCGCTCCTCGAGCACGGTTTCCACCTTCCCGCGCTCCGGCGCGGAGAGGCGGGGCAGCGCCAGGATCAGGGGCAGCGTCAGCTTGCCCTCCTTGAGATCGGAGAGGACGGGCTTGCCGAGCTCCTCCTGGCGGGCGGTGAAGTCGAGCAGGTCGTCGACCAGCTGGAAACAGGTGCCGAGCGCGCGTCCGTAGCGCTCGAGCGGTTCGAAGGCCTCGGGCCGCGCCGGACGCATCACGGCCGGCACCGAACAGGCGGCGGCGAACAGCCGCGCCGTCTTGCGGTCGACGATCTCGAAATACTCCTCGACCTCGAGATCGATGGCGCCCAGCCGCTCGAGCACCAGCAGCTCGCCCTCGGTCATGCGCAGCGTGGCGTCGCACATCAGGTCGATGACCCGCAGGTTGTCGTGCTCGATCGCCATGCGCATGGCGTTGGCGTAGAGCCAGTCGCCGACCAGCACGGTCAGGTTGGCGCCCCAGACCGAGTGCAGCGTGCGCCGGCCCCGGCGGGTCGCCGCGTGGTCGATGATGTCGTCGTGCACCAGCGTCGCGGTGTGGATCATCTCGACCACCGCGGCGTAGGTGATCTCCTCGGCGGACCGCCGTCCGAGCAGGCGCGAGCAGAGCAGGAGCAGCGCCGGGCGCATCCGCTTGCCGCCGCCGTGAAAGAGGTACTCGCCCGCTTTCTGGATGAACGGCACGTCGGACGCGAGGCGCGAGCGCAGCACCTCTTCGGTGGCCGCGAGCTCGGGCCCGATCAGCCCGAGGATGCGCGCCGCGGAGATGCCCTGCGCGGCGCCGCCGGCGTCGACCAGCGGATGGCTCACGGCCGCTCCCCCGCGCGCGCCGCGGCGCCGGGCTCAGCGATAGTTGGTGAACTTGATCGGGACATCGAGGTCGAGAGCGCGCAGCGCGGCCATCGCCGTCTGCAGGTCGTCCTTGTTCTTGCCGGATACGCGCACCGAGTCGCCCTGGATCGCGGCCTGGACTTTGAGCTTGAGCTTCTTGATCTCGGCGACCATCTGCTTGCACGTGTCGGTCGGGATGCCCTGCTGGAAGGCGATGCGCTGGCGGACCCGCCCGCCGCTCGCCGGCTCGATCTTGCCCGGGCGCAGCGACTTCAGGTGGACGCCGCGCTTGACGAGCTTCGACTGGATCACCTCGAGCGCCTGGCCGAGGGTGAATTCGTCGGCGGAGTCGAGCACGAGCTCCTCGCCTTCGAGCGTCACCTTCGCCTGGACCCGCTTGAGGTCGTAGCGGGTGGCGATCTCCTTCTCGGCCTGTCCGAAGGCGTTGCGGACTTCCTGGAAGTCGATCTCGGAGACGATGTCGAAGGAGTTGTCGGCCATGGCTTGCCCCGCTGCGAAGCGGGGGTCGCATCCTATCAACCGTCTCAGGGCTCCTGCCAGTCGAGCTCGCGCGGCGGCGTGAAGGCGTCGGGATCCTCGAGCGGGCGGTAGGCGCTGAACCGGAAGCTGGTGACGTTGCCCTCGCGGTCCCGGTACTCCAGCGTCGAGAGCCGCTCCCGGGCGAGATCGAGGGCGAGATTGGCCGCGACCAGCGGGGAGTCGGCCGAGAGCGGCTCGAGGACGAGGTCGAGTTGCCCCTCGGTCGCGACCTGGGCCTCGGCCCGGTAGCGCTGGCGCAGCTCGGCGATCGGCAGCAGGAGCAGGTCGAGCCCCATCTCGTGGCGGGCCTCGATCGTGGTGCGCTGGCCGCGCGGCTCGCCCTCGACCCAGGAGTGGGCGCGCGAGCCGCAGACCAGGAACGACTTCCGGTAGGGTTCGAGATAGTCCCAGCGCAGGCAGTCCGGGAGATGGAGCGCGACGCGGCCCGATTCGACTTCGCCGCTCGCGAAGCCGGCGGGCCGGAAGGTCTGGACGAAGTCGGCCGCGAGCCCCGCGGGCGCAGCCATCCGCGTCCGCAGCCGCTCGAGCGCGGCCCAGGGGTCCTCGGGGGGCGGAGCGGCGACCAGCGGGGCCGCCGAGAGCAGGAGGGCGAGCAGGAGGGCGGACATCGGGGCACGATTCCCCGAAGTCATCCTGAGCGCAGCGAAGGATCTCGCAGACGCGGCGTCATTGCCCTTTTCGGGGTCGAGATGCTTCGCTTCGCTCAGCATGACGGTGGGGGAGAGCGGTCGGATCGCGGTTCCTCAGTGCCGGAAGTGCCTGCGCCCGGTGAGCAGGAGGGCGATCCCGCGCTCGTCGGCGGCGGCGGTCACCTCGTCGTCGCGCTTGCTGCCGCCCGGGTGGACGATCGCTGTGACGCCGGCGTCCGCCAGGACGTCGAGACCGTCGCGGAAGGGGAAGAAGGCGTCGGACGCCGCCACGGAGCCGGCGACCGGAAGGCGCGCCTTGCCGACCGCCAGCCGGCAGGAGTCGACCCGGCTCATCTGCCCGGCGCCGATGCCGATCGTCTGGTCGCCGTTGGCGATCACGATCGCGTTCGACTTGGTGTAGCGCGCGACCGACCAGGCGAAGGCGAGCGCCCGGCGCTCCTCGGGGCTCGGGTGGCGCCGGGTCGGGCAGGTCCAGTCGGAGGGGTCGTCGGGGAAACCGTCCGGGACCTGGGCGAGGAAGCCGGCGTCGATCGCGCGCAGCTCGATGTCGCCGGCCTCGGGCGCGTAGGGCGGGCAGACCAGGGCGCGCAGGTTCTTCTTCACCGACAATCCGGAGAGCGCGGGCTCGTCGTAGCCGGGCGCGACCAGGACCTCGATGAAGAGCTCGGCCGCGGCCTCGACGAGCTCGCCTTCGACCGGCCGGTTGACCGCCAGGATCGAGCCGAACGCGGAGACCGGGTCGCAGTCGAGCGCGCGCCGGTAAGCCTCGACCAGGCTGGCGCCGCGGCCGACGCCACAGGGGTTGTTGTGCTTGACGATGACCACCGCCGGCTCGTCGAAGAGCGCGACCAGCTTGCGCGCCGCGTCGGCGTCGAGCAGGTTGTTCCAGGAGAGCTCCTTGCCCTGGACCTGGGTGAAGCCGCCGAGCGCGCCGGGGCCGCCCGCAACCGAATAGACCGCGGCCGCCTGATGGGGGTTCTCCCCGTAGCGGGGCAGCAGATCGCGGTCGAGGTGGATGGCGAGGCTCACCGGGAAGCTGTCTTCCTCGGGAGTCGCGCCGGCGAGCCACTGGCCGATCGCGGCATCGTAGGCGGCGGTGTGGCCGAAGGCCTTGCGCGCGAGGGCGCGGCGCATCTCGAAGGGCACCACACCGTCGTTCGCGGCGAGCGCGGCGAGCAGCTCCGGGTAGTCGTCGGGGTCGACGACCACCGCCACGTTGGCGTGGTTCTTGGCCGCGGCGCGCACCATGGCCGGGCCGCCGACGTCGATCTGCTCGACGACCTCCTCGTAGCTCGCGCCCGGCGTCGCCGCCGTCCGCTCGAACGGGTAGAGGTTCACCACGACCAGATCGATCGGCGGGATCCTCAGCGTCTCGAGCGTCTCGAGATGGGCCGGGTTGCGGCGGTCGGCGAGGATGCCGCCGTGGATGCACGGGTGCAGCGTCTTGACCCGGCCGTCGAGGATCTCGGGGAAACCGGTGACGTCGGCGACGGCGGTCGCCGCGAGCCCGGCCTCGCGCAGATGGCGCAGCGTGCCGCCGGTCGAAACCAGTTCGACGCCGAGCCCGGCGAGGCCGCGGGCGAGGTCGGTCAGTCCGGTCTTGTCGGAGACGGAGAGAAGGGCGCGACGAGCGCGTTGCATGACGTTCCTTTCGAGATCTTCGAGGCCTCGCGGCCGACCGGCCGGAGGCTCAGTCGGCGCCGCCGGCGGCGGGCGCCCGGACGGCTGCGATCCGGTCCGGGGCCCCGGTCGCGGCGGCCGCCCAGATGTGGCGGAAGAGCCGCGCGGCGTCGGATACGGCGTGACTGTACGACAGTGCGGCGACCGCGAAGGCGGTCGAGCGGTCGTCGAACGCCCCGGCTCCCGCGGCGTAACCGACCCGCCGGTACTCGCGCCCGACCGCGGGGTAGAGCCGCCGGCCGCGGACGAGCGCCTCCTCGGTGAGCTGGCGCAGCCCGGTGCTGCCGCCGAGAGGGCGTTCGACGGCGTAGGTGACCAGCGCGAAGCGGGGTCGGGCGGAATCGGCGTAGAGCGCGAAGTCGCGGAAGAAACGCCCCTCCTCGCGATCCCGGGCCGAGGTGTTGAGGGGCTGGTTCAGGTCGGCGGCGAAGTGGGAGACGCGGCCGAGCCGGCGGGCGATCTCGGTCCAGGAGCGCCCGGCGCGCACGGCGTCGATCGCCGCGGCGACCTCTTCGGCGAGGACGCGGTCGAGCCGGCCGCTGCCGTCGTCGTTCTTCACGTGGCGGTTGCCGTCGCGCTCCGCGATCGGCTCGCGGGCGCCGGCCGCGAGGCTGCGGGCGTGGCGCCGGAGCTCGGCGCGCAGCTCGGCCGGCGCGAAGCGCGCCGCCTCGAGCGCGACCGCCTCCTGCATCGACGGGCTCCAGGCGGCGGCGGGCGCGGGCGCGATGGTCAGCGCGAGCATCGCCGCCGCGACGACCGCGGGAGCGCGCAGCGGTCGGGCGAGCCGCGTCAGCGGGGCGGGGAGTCGGGTCGAAAGCATTCGCAGGTCAGCAGTTCCGGATCGCTGTGGAATCCTAACAGCGAAGGCGCGGGTTGACGCCCCGGGACCGAGTGCGGTTTAATCGTCCGCCGCTGCAGTGGACTACCTCGGCCAGGTAGCTCAGTTGGTAGAGCATGCGACTGAAAATCGCAGTGTCGGCGGTTCAATTCCGTCCCTGGCCACCACTCTCCTCTCCCCTTCCGGCATCGAATAGGCTGCGCTCAGGCGCGCGAGTCCCCGTTCGCCCCGATTCGCCCGTGGCGGAGTCTCCTTCTCCATGGGCCGCCGGGCTCCTCAGACCGGTTCGTCGGATTTCCAGGAGGTTCGGCATGAAGCCCCTCTCCCGACTGCTCTGCGCACTTGCGATCGCCGCTCTGTCCGTGCCGCCGGCCCAGGGGCTGGTGGAGCGCCGGATGGCGCTTCCGGGCGGCGCCGAGATGGCGTACGTGGAGCAGCGGCGCGGCGAGCCGGCGCTGGTGTTGATCCACTGTGGCAACTGCCGGAAGGAGATCTGGAGCGAGACGATCGACGCGTTCGCCGGGGAGCGGCGGGTGGTGGCGATGGATCTCGTCGGACATGGCGCCTCCAGCCCGCGGGTCGAGGGGGCCTCGATTCCGGCGCTGGGCGGCGACGTCGCGGCGCTGGTCGAGAAGCTCGGCATCGGCCGCGCGATCCTGGTCGGCAACTCGCTCGGCGGACCGGTCGCGCTCGAAGCGGCGCGGCGGCTCGGCCCCGAGCGGGTCGCGGGCATCGTGGCCGTGGACACTCTCCAGAACGTCGAGCAGATCTGGCCCGAGGAGAACCTGCGCAAGGTGGCCGAGAGCTACCGGAGCGACTTTGCAGGGACCTGCCGGAAGCTGATGTCGGGCCTGCTGCCCGCCACCGCCACCGAGGCGTCGCGCGAGCGCATCGGCCGCGACACCTGCGGCAACGATCCGGCCTCGTTCCTCGCCGTCTTCCGGACGCTCGGCGGCTACGACCAGGCCGCGGCGCTCGAAGCCGCCGGCGTTCCGGTGCGGGCGATCAACGCGACGACCTTCCCGACCGCGGTCGAGATCAACCGGAAGCACTCGCCCGGCTTCGAAGCCGTCCTGATGGAGGGCGTCGGGCACTACCCGCAGATCGAACGGCCGGCCGAGTTCCAGCGCCACCTGCGCCGCTGGGTCGACGAGCTCGCCGCGCTGCCGGTGCCATCGAGAACGGCGCGGACCCTCTGGCTGGTCCGCCACGGCGCCTACGACGAGAGCGACCCGCGCGACGAGAGCGTGGGCAGGGGGCTGGTGCCGATCGGCGTCGCGCAGGCGAAGCTCGCCGGCGCGCGCCTCGCCGGGCTGCCCTTCGACTTCGACTCGATCCTGGTGAGCCCGCTGACCCGCGCCCGGGAGACCGCCGCGGTGATCGCCGCCGACCTGCCCGGACGGAGCCTCGAGATCATGCCCGACCTCGCCGAGTGCACGCCTCCGACCCGGCGGCAGGACATCATGAAGGAGGAGAAGGCCGAAGATCTCGCCGCCTGCGCCGCGCAGCTCGAGCGGCTCGAGCAGCGCCTCTTCCGGCCGGCCCACGGACGCGAGCGCCACGACCTGGTGGTCGCCCACGGCAACATCATCCGCTCTCTCGTCGTAGCGGCCCTCGACGTCGATCCCCTCTCCTGGCTGGTGATGTCGATCGGCCACGCCAGCGTCACCGTGATCCGCATCGAGCCCGGCGGCGAGCCGCGCCTGATCGCGGTCGGCGACGTCGGCCACCTCCCGCCCAACCTCCAGACCGGCCGCGTCGGCGACCCCGCCCCCGCCCTCACCGTCCCCGCCGGCACGGCGGGGAAGCCCTGACGCGCGAGTCGCTGGCCCATCGAGAGGAAGAGAGCAAGAGCAAGAAAGCTAAAAGCTAAAAGCTAAAAGCTAAAAGCTAAAAGCTAAAAGCTAAAAGCTAAAAGCTAAAAGCTCCCAGTTAAGGGGTGGTCAGTTGGGCGTCCGCTGCGCGAAGGCAGCCCTGGTGGTGCCTGGGAGTGCGCAGCGGCCGGCGTTGCGGAGATGGTCGCCTTTCCTCGGTCGGGCAGGCCCAGACCGTGCGCGAAACGCGGGACGAAGCCGGCGCCTCGAACGCCACGGAGACTCGCCAGCGCTCCGCCCACAACCCCTTAACTGAGAGCTTTTTGCTTTTAGCTTTTGGCCTTTAGCTTCTTGCTTCTTCTTCAGAGCTTCGCGAGCTCGTCGAGCAGCTTCGCGAGCTCGGTTTCGAACTCCCGGCGCATCTTCTGGCGTTCGGGTTCCGGGAGGAAGAGGCTGTCGACGCCTTCGAGCGCGACGCCGGCGAGCTCGGCGGGGGTGAAGCCGAGCTCGCGGTGGAGGAGGAGGTACTCGCCGGGCAGGTCGATGGCGAAGACGCCCGGGTCGTCGGTCGAGATCGCGATCTTCACGCCGGCGCGGTACCAATCTCGGACGGGATGGTCCTTCGCCGCGGCGAGCGCACCGGTGCGCAGGTTGGAGGTCAGGTTCACCTCGATCGGGATCCCGCGCCGGACGACCTCGGCGAGCAGCTCGGGCTTGCGCGCGAGGATCGTCGCGTGGCCGAGCCGGTCGGCGCCGAGCGCGAGCGCGGTCTCCAGGTCGGCGCTGCCCGGCACCTCGCCGGCGTGCGCCGTCACGCCGAGGCCGCCGGCCTTGGCGCGCGCGAGGAGCGGGGCATAGGTCGAGAGCGGCGCGGCGGCCTCGTCGCCGGCGAGGTCGACGGCGACGACGCCCCGGCCGCGCCGCGCGAGCGCGAGGTCGACCATCGCCGAGTTGGTCTCCAGGCTGACGAAGGCCGGCGGACGGATGAGGCAGACGATCACCGCGCTGCCGACGTCGAAGTCCCGCCGCGCCCGCTCCAGCCCGCGGAGCACGGCGTCGAGCACCTGCGCCTGGTCGAGCCCCGGCGCGGTCTGGAGCGCGGGCGCGAAACGGACCTCGAGGTAGCGGGTGCCCTGGCGGCTGGCTGCAGCGACCGTTTCGTAGGCGGCCCGCTCCATCGCCCCGGCGTCGCGCAGCAGCGGATAGAAGGTCTCGAAGGCGGCCAGCACGTCGGCGAGGCTCTCGCGCGGCGCGCCGACCACCGTGCGGCGGCGGACCTCCTCGACGCTCAGCCCGGCGAGCGGCGCATAGCCCTGGGCCCGTGCGAGCTCCGAGAGCGTCTCGGGCGAGAGCGCGCCGTCGAGGTGGACGTGGGTCTCCACCTTCGGCATGCGGCGCGCCAGCGCCTCGACCCGCGGCGGCGTCCACTCGATCGCGTCGAAGCGACGGGCGAGGTCGGCGGGCAGACCCGGCGGCGCGGAGGAGGCGGCGAGGGCGAGGACGGCCAGGAGGAACAAGCTCGGGCGATGCTACCAGCGTCTTCCGCGGGCGGGACCGGGCCGTCGAGGGGGCCCTGCGCGGTCCGCCCCGGTTCGCGTAGGATTCGCTCCGCAATCAACCGCAGCCCGGAGGATAGAGCCATGAGAATGCGCGTCGTCGCCCCCTGTCTCGCCGTCGTCTTCCTGTTCGGTACCCTGCTCGCCGGTGCGAGCCCCGCGTCCGCGGAGGAGATCAAGGGCGCCGCGATCCTCGAGCACGCCTGCGGCAAGACCGCGGTCAAGCACATGGGGCTCGTCCACGCCGGCAAGATGGCGGAAGCCGTCAAGCTCGGCACGCAGGCGATGCAGGACGAGTGGAACAAGATGCCCGCCGGGGACCGCGAGATGATGTCCGGGATGATGAAGGAGATGTCGCAGAGCGAGGCGGACTTCTCGGCCGAGATCAAGGCGCACGGCGCGCTCGCCGTCGAGGGCGGCGCGGCGACGCTGACCGTGACCAAGAAGACCCAGGACGCGAGCGGCAGCGGCACCGAGACGATGACCCAGAAGTACGTCATCGACGCCAAGGGGTGCTGGATCTCCCGCTGAGGAGGTCGGCCGCAGGCGGCGCTGAGGTGCCGGATCAGAAGCAGCAAACAGCTCCATAGAAGGGAAAGAGGCCGCAGCGCGCTCAGGTCGAGCGGACCCTCTTCGGCGGGCGGAACGGGGCGTGCGGTCCGTCACACCAGGCGCTCCGTTTCGTCAGGCCTTCTCTCGCAGCCTGTGCGAGCGCGGTTCGGTCGTCCGCCGGCATCCGATCGACCTGCCGGCGCCGACTCGTCAGACCCTTAACTGGAGCTTTTTCGCTTTTCTTTCTTCCCTTCCAGCTTCGCCGCTCGAGCGCCGCCATTCACGGCGCTCCGGGCGTGCCGGGCTCGCTCACGGGCAGGCCGGGCCGCCGACCACCGCGTCCCAGCTGCAGAGGGAGCCGTCCTCGAAGGTGTCGATGGTGACCGCCTCCGTCCAGCGGAGGACGTCCGGCATCCCGTTGACGTCGCCCGGCAGGAGCTGCCCGTTGTCGGAGACGAAGGCCACGCGCAGGCCTTCGCTCGAGATCGCCGGGCTGCCGCTGCCTGCCGTCTCGACCGGGGGCGCTGGCGCTCAGGACCCGGGTGCTGTGCAGCACGCGGTCGTGCAGGAACACGTGCCCCTGTGACGGCCCCAGACCATCGACGAGGTCCGGCGCAGTGGAGCCGAAGGCGACGTAGCGGCCGTCGGCCGAGAGCGCCGGATACCAGCTGTAGCCGTGGGCCTCCGCGCCCGAGCTGTGGACCGAGACCCGCTCGGTCATGCCGGACTGGCGATCGAAGACGAAGACGTCGTAGGTCCCGTTCGTATCGCCGGGCACCAGCCAGCTGCCGTCGGTGAAGAAGGCGACGTAGCGGCCGTCTGCCGAGACCGCAGCTGCCGAGGCCTGGCCGTAGAGGTCCGTCGTCGGGCTGTCGGCCGAGGCCCGGATCGTCACGCCGGCCTGGAGATCGCGCAGGAAGACGTCGGTAGGCGGCGTTGTTGTCCGTTCCGCCGGAGACGAGGTTGTGGGCGTAGACAGGAAGGCGACCCAGCGACCGTCGGGTGTGATGGCCGGGCTCCAGCTCGCGACGTTGCCGAAACGCCTCCGGCGTGACAGAGACGAGCGTCGTCGTGCCCGCCTGGCGGTCGCGCACGAAGACGTCCTCCTGGCCGTTGAAGTCGTTGCCCACAAGGCCGTCCGACTCGCTGACGAAGGCGACGAAGCGGCCGTCGGCGGAGATCGCCGGCATCCGCGCGTCGCCCCAGGCCTGGTAGCCGGCGCTGCTCAGGGAGACGATTTCCGTGGTGCCCGATTCGAGGTCGTGCAGGAAGACGTCGCTCACTCCTTCGTTGGCGTCGGCGGCAACCAGACTGGTCGCCGTCGACTCGAAGGCGACGTAGCGGCCGTTGCCGGAGAGCGCCGGGTTCCAGGCGTCGGCGTTGGCCTCCGCGCCCGCGCCCGACACCGAGGCGCGCAAGGTGACTCCGATCTCAAGATCGTGC
This sequence comes from uncultured Acidobacteriota bacterium, assembly GCA_963803995.1. GTDB lineage: Bacteria > Acidobacteriota > Thermoanaerobaculia > Multivoradales > JAGPDF01 > JACTMI01. The sequence goes on along the minus strand of CAWDOT010000011.1, from coordinate 175,254 downwards.
ACGAAGACGTCGGCTCTCTCGTTGGCGTCGCCCTCGACCAGGTTCGCGGCGTGGGAGGCGAAGGCGACCCTGTTCTCCGCCATCGAGAGCGGCGTTTCGTCCTCGTACGAGACACCGCTCGGCCCGTCGCCGAGCGCCAGGGCGCCCGGCGGAGGCGTGGCCGCGGCGACGGGGGCGCGCTCGAGCGTCGCCGCGACGAGGTCGCGCACGAAGATGTCGAAGCCGTTGTTGCTGTCGCCCGGGATCAGGTAGCGCGTCGAGGAGTTGAAGGCGACGTGGCTGCCGTCGCCGGAGATGTCCGGCATGTGGGTGTACAGGCCGACGCCTTCGTTTCCGGCGGTGGACAGCGATGCCTGAACCGTCGTCCCCAGGAGACGATCGCGGACGAAGATGTTCTGACCGACTTCGAGCGTGGGCGGGGCGAACGGGCAGGCGGATTCGAAGGCGACGAAGCGTCCGTCGTCGGAGATCGCCGGAGCGGAGTTGGGCCAGAAGCCCTGAGCCTCGGAGGAGTCGACCGAGACCCGTTCGGTCGTTCCGGCGCTCAGATCGCGGACGAAGACGTCGTCCGTGCCGTTGCTGTCGCCGGTCACTAGGTTGTTCGCCGCCGAGACGAAGACGACCCAGTGACCGCCTTCGGCATCGGTCGCCGGCTCCGGATCGCTGCTGTAGTTGTTGGCCTGGGCTTCGTCGTTCGACACCGAGGCGCGCACCGTGGTGCCGGCATCGAGGTCGCGCAGGAAGATGTCGTCGGCGCCGTTGGTGTCCCCGGCGACCAGATCGGCGGCGTTCGAGGCGAACGCGACGTGGCGCCCGTCCGCGGAGATGCTCGCCTGGTAGACGAAGCCGCTGGTCTGCCCGCCCGCGGAGTTCACCGTGGCGCGGACGGTCTCCCCGCTGGACCGGTCGTGGACGAAGACGTCCCACGTCCCGTTGGTGTCGTCCGCGACGAGGTTGGTGGCCAGCGACGCGAACGCGACGTAGCGGCCGTCGGCCGAGATCGAGGGCCGGAGGCTGCGGTCGTCGGATTGCGTGCCGTCGCTCGCGACCGAGACCTGGGTCGTCGCCCCCGTGTGCAGATCGTGTACGAAGATGTCCTTGGTGCCGCTGGTGTCGCCGGTCACCAGGTTGGTCGCCCAGGAGGCGAAGGCCACGTAGCGGCCGTTGCCGGAGATCGCGCATTCGTCGGTGTACCCGTTGGCCTGCGCTCCGGCCGAGTCGACCGAGACGCGGGTCACGACTCCGGTGAGGGTGTCGTAGGCGAAGGCGTCCGAGAATCCGTTGGTGTCGTCCTCGACCAGATTGGACGCGGGCGAGAAGAAGGCGACGTAGCGGCCGTCGATCGACAGTGAAGCGCCCTCGCTGCCGGGCGCGGGCTCGGTCGACGGTTCCAGCGCGGCGCTCGCAGGGACGATCTCGGCGCCGACGAGGCGCGCGCCGAGCAGGGCGGCGAGCGCCGCCCAGAGGACGACCTTCCAGAGCAGCCAGATGGGTCCGCGGGTCATGGGGGTCTCCAGGGCCCGGTCGGTCCGGGGGCTGGAGAACATCCAGGGGCGACACGCGAGCGCGCGGGGAGGCGCTCGAGAAGGGGCTGTGTGCCGCGTCGGGGTGGACGGTTTTCGTCCGCCCCCTGGCCCGTCCCTGGGATGGACGGGCGCGACCACCAGCACTTCCGGCCCCCGAAACGGGCCACCTGGCACCCCCGGACCGGGAGAGGTTCCGCGCAGGGCGCGGAGACCGGGCCAGTCCCCTTATACGCCGCGCCAGGATGGAACTCAAGCCGGCAGCGAGGCGCGGCGCACGATGGCGCGCGCGGCGCCTCCGGCCCGCTCCCGCCCGGCGCTCAGAGCGTGCCCTGGGCGTAGCGCAGTTGCGTGAGGGCGACCAGGTACTCCCGCCGCGCGGCGGCCAGGTTCGCCTCCGCGGAGCGCGCGTCGACCAGCGCGGAGTCGACGTCGAGACGGGTCTTCACGCCGAGGCTCAGGCCCTGCTCGGACATCTGGAGCAGGCGGCGCGCCTGCTCGACGGTGCCGGCCAGGCCGCGCACGATCTCGGCCGCGACCTGGACCCTGTCGAGCGCGGAGCGGACCTCGACCACCAGCGCATCGCGGGCCTGGGCGTAGTCGAGCTCGGCCCGATCGAGATCGCTTTCGGCCGCGATCGTGCGGCCGCGCGTCGCCATGCCGTCGAAGAAGGGGAAGGCGAGGTAGACGCCCGCGCTCCAGGTCTTGCCGTCCACCGCGATCGGCCCCGCATCCAGCCACTTCCATCCCGCGCCGCCCCGGAAGTCGAGCCTCGGCTTGTCGTCGGCGGCGCGGATCTTCACCACTTCCCGGTAGATGTCGAGGCCGTGCAGCATGCTGCGCAGGTCGGGGCGGTTCTCGAACGCGGTGGCGACTGCCTCCTCGAAGGTCGGCACCGCCACCGGCTCGGCTTCGAGCGAGCCGGCGACGTCGATCTCCAGGCTCTCCTCAGCGAGTACGAGGCGGAGCCGGTCGATCATGGTGCGCACCAGGTTCTCGGCGCGCAGCACCTCGGGGCGCTGGTTGTCGAGGGCCACGCGCGCCGCCAGCACGTCGTAGTCGGTCGCGGTGCCCAGGCCCTGCCGCCCCTCGGCCTCGGCGAGCTGACGTTCGCGCAGCCCGAGGGTGGCCCGCGCGATCTCCTCGAGCCGGCGGGCGAGCAGCACGTCGTAGAAAGCCTCGGTCACGTCGCGCACCGCCGCCTGCTGGTAGTGCTCGAGCTGGTCGTCCGCCGCGGCGATGCCGTGCTTTGCGGCGCGCACCGCGGCGCCCACCTTGCCCCAGGTGAAGAGCGTCTGGGTCACCGAGAGGCCGGCGACCCGGGTGGTCTGGTCGGCCGGGATCAGGTCGGCGAAGAGCGAGGAGTAGGTGCCGTCCCAGGAGCGTCCCCAGGCGCCGTCGACGGCAAGGGTGGGCAGCGCGGCCGCGCGCTCCTCGATGTACCTGCCCGCCACCCAGCGCTGGTAGGCGCGGGCCTTCTCGACGTCGCGGTTCTTCTCGAGGGCGAAACGGATGGCGTCGTCGAGCGTCAGCACGGGCGGCGCGGCCGTCTCGGTCGCCGCGGTCAGCGGCGCGGCGAGGAGGAGACCGAGCAGGAGGAGCGTCGCGATCGTGCCCTGCGCCGTATCGGCGCGCACGGCGTTGGCCCTCGCCCAGCGCCGCGACAGCCAGAGCGCGAAGTCGTCGAACAGCGTGTAGACGACCGGCACGACGATCAGCGTCAGCAGCGTCGAGGTGACCAGGCCGCCGATCACCGCGCGCCCCATCGGTGCCCGCATCTCGGCGCCCTGGCCGATGCCGAGCGCGAGCGGCAGCATGCCGAAGACCATCGCCAGCGTCGTCATCAGGATCGGCCGCAGCCGCGTCCGCCCCGCGGCGATCAGCGCCTCGCGCCGCGCCATGCCGCTCCGGCGCAGTACCTTGGTGTAGTCGACCAGCAGGATCGCGTTCTTGGTCACCAGGCCCATCAGCAGGATGAGGCCGATCAGCGACATGATGTTGACCGTGTCGCCGGTCGCCAGCAGCACGCCCGCCATGCCGACGATCGACAACGGCAGCGACAGCATGATCGACAGCGGCTCGATGAACGACTCGAACTGCGCCGCGAGGATCAGGTAGACGAAGACGATCGCGAGCAGCAGGGCCTCGGCCATGTAGCCGAAGCTCTCTTCCATCCGCTCGGTCTCGCCCGGGAAGTAGATCTCGTAGCCCGGCGCCATCGCGATTCCCGCCGCCGCGGCGCGGATGCCCGCCACCGCGGTGCCGAGCGGCAGACCGTCGAGGTTGGCGGTGATCAGCACCTCGCGCGAGAGGTCGCGGCGCGAGATCTCCGAAGGCGAGGTGGCGCGCTCGGCGCGCACCAGCTCGGCGAGCGGCACCAGCGCCGGCGTTCCGTACGGATTCGGAAGCGCGATGCGCAGGTCGCCGATCTGGTCGACGTCGCGCCGGCGCTCGAGCGGCAGCCGCACGCGCACGTCGACCGCCTCGCCCTCCTCGTCCTCGTAGGTGGTCACGGTCTGCCCGCCGACCAGGGCGCCGATGGTGCGGGCGATCGCTGGCGTGGCGAGGCCGACGTCGGCCGCGCGCTCGCGGTCGACGATCAGCCGGTACTCGGGCAGGTCGAGCTCGAGGGTGAGCTCGAGGTCGACGATGCCGGGGATGCCGTAGATCGCCTGCTTGAGCTCCGCGGCGTACCGTTTGAGGAGGGGAATGTCCTCGCCGCGGATCGAGACCATGATCGGCTTCTCGGCCATCTCGTCGGTCTGCAACTCGACCGAGGGGATGATGCCGGCGACGCCGCCGAGCCGGCGGCGCGCCTCCGCGGCGACCGCGCTGGCGTGGCGCTGCCGCTCGTTTTTCTCGACCAGCTTGACGTAGACGCGCGCGTCGCGCACCGTTCCCATGTCGCCGGCGCCGATCGAGGCGTAGGTGTGGTCGACCTCGGGCATCTGGTCGAGCTCGGCGAGCACCGCGTCGAGCCGGCCCCGGGTCTCCTCGAACGAGGCGTCGGGAGCGGTCCTGAACTTGACCATGAACTCCGCCTGGTCGGGGACGATCAGGAACTCGGACTGCAGCAGGCCGAAGACCGCGACGCCGGCGACGAAGGCCGCGGCCGCCACGGCGAGCACCGTCCGCCGGTGGTCGAGCGCCCAGCCGATCAGGCCCCGGTAGCGGTCGGCCAGGCGGTCGAAGGCGGCATTGAAGCGGTCGAGCGCGCGGGCCACGGGATTGCGCCGTCCCCTGCGCTCGATGTCGGGATCGATCCACCGCGACGACAGCATCGGGTCGAGCGTGAAGGAGACGAACAACGAGACCGCCACGGCGCAGGCGACCGTCATGCCGAACTGGAAGAAGAAGCGCCCGACGATCCCCTTCATGAACGCCACCGGCACGAACACGGCGACGATCGAGGCGGTGGTGGCGAGCACCGCGAGGCCGATCTCGGCGGTGCCCTGGCGGGCCGCGGTCATGTGGTCCTGCCCCTGCTCGAGGTGGCGCACGATGTTCTCGCGCACCACGATGGCGTCGTCGATGAGCAGGCCGATGGCGAGCGAGAGCGCCATCAGGGTCATGACGTTGAGCGTCATGCCCAGGAAGTGCATGGCGATGAACGAGGAGATCACCGAGATCGGCAGGGTGAGGCCGGTGATCACCGTCGAGCGCCAGGAGTTGAGGAAGCAGAAGACGATCAGAACGGTGAGCAGGCCGCCCAGGAGCAGCGTGTTGGTGACGTCCTGGACCGACTCGCGGATCATCACCGAGCCGTCGCGCACCATCCGGATCTCGACCGAGGGCGGCAGCTCGGCGCGCAGCTGCCCGATCTCGCGCTGCACCGACTCGACGACGCCGACCGTGTTCGCTTTCGACTGCTTGTAGACGTCGAGCGCGACGGCCGGCACGCCGTCGACCAGGGCGAGCTTGCGCCTCTCCTCGGCGCCGTCGCGGATCTCCGCGACTTCCGCCAGAGTGATCGGCACGCCGCCGCGGCGGGCGACCACCATGGAGCGGAAGCCCTCGACCTGCTCGGGCTTGCCGGCGACGCGCACCGGGGTCTCCTGGCCGCCGCGGTCGAGCCGGCCGAGCGGCGTGTTGACGTTCTCGCCGGCGAGGCCCGCCAGGACCTCGTCCACGCCGAGGCCGAGCGCGTCGAGGCGCGCGGGGTCGATCTCGACCGCGACCTCGCGCTTCGCCTCCCCGACCATCTCCACCTTGCCGATGCCCGGCAGGTTCTCGAGGCGGCGCTTGACCCGGCGGTCGACCAGCGTCGAGAGCTCACGCGCGGTGAGCTGGTCGGAGCGCACCGCGAGCGAGGCGATCGCCATGCCGCCGATGTCGAACTTCTGGATCACCGGCTCCTCGATCGCCTGCGGCAGCTCGTTGCGGATCGCGGAGACCTTGGCGCGCGCGTCCTGCGCCACGTCGTTGATCGCGACCTCGAGCTCGAACTCGACGATCACGGTCGACAGCCCTTCACGCGAGGTGGAGAAGACGTGCTTGACGCCGGCGATCGGGTTGACCGCCTGTTCGATCCGCTTCGTCACCTCGCGCTCGACCGTCTCCGGCGAGGCGCCCGGATACTGGGTGACGATCGACAGGACCGGGATCTCGATGTCCGGGAACATGTCGATCGCGAGGCGGCGATAGGAGAAGGTGCCGAGCGTGACGAGCGCGAGCATCAGGACCGTCGCGAAGACCGGCCGCTTGATGGAGAGGTCCGAGAGGAACATGGCTCAGGCCCCGGCCGCGATCGCGACCCGGTCGCCGTCGCGCAGGTTGAAGCCGCCGCGGGTGACGACCGTCCGGCCGGCGTCGAGCCCGCCCACCACCTCGACGTCGTCACCGGGCGTACTGCCGGTCGTGATCGTCACCCGGCGGGCGAGGTCGCCCTCGACGACGAAGAGCGTCGCTGTCCGCGCCCCGGTGTCCCAGGAGACCAGCGCCGAGCGCGGCACGACGATCCGCCCCGGCCGGTGGCCGGTCACGATCCGCCCCTCGACGAAGAGCCCGCTCTTCAGCGCCTCGTCCGGGTTGGGCACCTCGACCTTGACACGGACGGTGCGGCTGGCCTCGTCGGCGGCGGGGTTGATGAAGGCCACCGTGCCCGCGAGCTCGCGCCCGGGCAGGGCGTCGGCCGTGAAAGCGACGGGCTGCCCGACGGCGAGCTCCGCGAGTCGGGCGGTCGGGATCGTCGCGGTCAATTCGAGCTGTCGGTTGTCGACGATGCGGAACATCGGCGGGGGATTGCCCATGTTCTCGACGTAGTCGCCGACGCCGACGTTGCGCTGCGCGACGACGCCGTCGATCGGCGCGCGCAGCAGCGCCTTGGCGAGGCGCGCCTCGGCCATCTCGAGCTGGGCGCGGGCGGCGGCGAGCGCGGCGCGGGCGGCCTCGTCGGCGGTGGTCGCCTCGTCCACGCTTTGCTGGGTGGCGAGGCCGGCGGCCTTGAGCTGCACCGAGCGCGCGAGCTCGCGCCCGGCGCGCGCGGCGGCGGCCTCGGCCTGCAGCGCGGAGGCGCGGGCGGCCTGCACGCCGGCCTCGACCTCGCGCGACTCGAGGCGGGCGAGCGGCGCGCCGGCGCGCACCTTCACCCACTGGGTGACGAAGATCTCGGCGACGGTGCCGCTGTACTCGCTGCGAACGTCCGCCTCGCGGACGGCGGCGAGCGTGCCGACGACCTCGACCGATTGCTCGAGGTCGGCGGTCCTGGCCGCGGCCACTTCGACCGCGAGTGGCGGCCGCCCGGCGCCCTCCGGCGCGGCGGCGCGCCCGCAGCCGAGAACGACGCCGGTGGCGGCCAGGACGAGGGGCAGGGCATGCAGACGGGTCATGTCGGGTTCTCCGTGAGGCGGGCCGCTGGCGCAGCGAGGCCGCGGAAGAGCAGGTCGAGCGCGCGTTCGAGCCCGGCCCTGCCACGGCCGAGGTCGGGGTGCGCGAGCGTGAGGTCCATGGAAAACGAGAAGAGGCCGATCAACGCGTGGGTGACGTCGCCGGGATCGACCGGGCGGAGCTCGCCGGCGCGCAGTCCGTCGGCCACGATGGCGCCGACCGCGTTCGCCAGCCGGGCGTGGAACGACTCGATGTCGAAGCGCGGGGCCCCTTGCGCCGGCCCCCAGAAGGCCGCGTTGATGAAGCGCAGTGCCTCCTGGTTCTGCTCGAAAAGTCCGTAGAGACCGAGCAGGAGCCCTTCGAGCCGCTGGCGGGCGGCGCCCGCGGGGGAGAAGTGCGCGGCGAGCCCGGCGTCGACCAGCCGGGTGAGCTCCGCCACGATCGCCTGGTAGATCCCCTCCTTGCTGCCGAAGTGGTAGTAGAGCGCCGGCTTGGCGAGGCCGGCGGCGGCGACGATCTCGCGCACCGTGGTCGCGGCATAGCCCCGTTCGGTGAAGAGCGTCATCGCCGCTGCCAGCAGGCGAGCGCGGGTCGAGGCTTCCGGGAGCGGATCGGGCATGGGGTACCGGCCCTTGGGAGTGTCCGAGATAACTACCGACCGGTAGGTATAGGTCAGGTACGGAGGGTCTGTCAACCCGCAGCGGGCTCGAAGGCAGGGGTACGGGCGTCGGGAGTCGGGCCGGAGGGGCGCGCTGGGCGGGCGTTGGCGCTCAGGTCCGCACACCGGCCGGCGCCGGCCGGTCGGGAACGACCACCATCGCGATGCCGCCCAGGACGGCGATCGCGGCGATCAGCAGGCGCAGCGTCGGCGTCTCGCCCAGGAAGACCACGCCGCCCCCGGCCGCGAGCACCGGCACGGCGAGCTGCACGGTGGCGGCGCTCGTCGCGCGCAGCGCGGGCAGGGTGGTGTACCAGATCGCGTAGCCGAGCCCCGAGGCGAGCGCGCCCGAGGCGACTGCCCAGCCGACGCCCGCGCCGAGCGCCGGTAGCCGCGGATGCAGCACGAGGCTGAGCGCGAGCGCGAAGGGAAGGGCGCGCAGGAAGTTGCCCCCGGTCACCCGGAGCGGATCGCCGGCGCCGCGGCCGCGCAGCGAGTAGATCCCCCAGGCGACGCCGGCGCCGAGCATGAGCAGCGAGCCGGCGAGCGGCGGCCGCGACAGTCCGGGCGAGAGCAGGCCGAGCAGTCCGCCGAGCGCGAGCAGGAAGCCGGCGAGGTGACGGCGGTGGAGACGCTCGCCGCGCGCCACGCCCCAGCCGATCATGGTCGCCTGGACCGCGCCGAACAGCAGGAGCGCGCCGGTCGCGGCGGTCAGGCTGAGGTAGGCGAAGGAGAAGCCGGCGGCGTAGGCGAAGAGCGCGAGCGCCGAAGGCCAGTTGCCGGCGCCGTTTCCCGCGGGGCCCCGCAGCCGGACGACGAGCGCGAGCGCGAGCGCGCCGGAGAGGAGCCGGATCGCGGTGAAGCTCGCCGCGTCGATCGCGGCGGAGCGCAGCGCGACCCGGCAGAGCAGCGAGTTGGAGGCGAAGGCGGCGAGCGCGAGCGCGGTGAGCAGGACGACACGGCGGCGCGACATCGGAGACCCTTTCCGTCACCCGCTCCACCGCGCCGTGCGGCGGTTCCGAGGCGACCGGCCGGCGGGACTTCGGCAGGGAGCGTCGTCGAGACTACCCCACGGGGCGGGGCCGGACCACCCCGCGGCGTACCTCGCGGGGTGCACCTCTTCATGCGACGTTCATCGACAATTGCCTAGGGTCACTCCTTCAAGTGGAACCGCTTCCGGAGACGACGATGAGACTGCACAGGCCCTGCCTTCTGCCGCTGCTCGGACTCGCGCTGCTTCCCGCGCCGCTCGCGGCGCTCCCGCCTGCCGCGCCGCCCGTCGCCCCGCTCGCCGCCCACTGGACGCTGGTCGGCTGGAACGACCTCGGCATGCACTGCATGGACTCGAACTACGAGCTCTTCTCGATCCTGCCGCCGTACAACGTCATCCACGCGCACCTGCTGCGCCCCGACGGGTCGCCGGTCGTCGACCCCGCGGGCGAGGGCATCAGCGTGACCTACGAGGGAGTCGCGGACCCCGACGGCTCGATCAACCGGACCTCGGTGGGCAAGACGACCTTCTGGAGTCACGTGCAGGCCTTCTTCGGCGTCACGCTCGCGCCCGACCAGGGCCTCGCCGGCTTCGACATGCCGGGCGCGGCGAACGCTCCGAAGGCCATGCGCTGGGACGCCACGCCGGGCTGGTTCTCGGCCGAGGGGATCCCGATCACGCCGCGCGACGACGAGGGGCGGAAGAACGCCTACCCCCTGATGAAGCTGGTCGCCCGCGGTCCCGGCGGCGCGCTGCTCGCGACGACCTCGATCGTTCTGCCGGTCTCCGACGAGATGAGCTGCAAGGCCTGTCACGCCTCCGGTTCGGTCGCCGCGGCCGAGCCGCCGTCCGGCTGGGCGAACGATCCCGACGTCGAGCGCGACTATCGCAGGAACGTCCTGCAGCTCCACGACGACACGCACCTCGGCGAGCCGGCGTACCAGCAGGCCCTGAAGACCGGCGGCTACCTGGTGGGCGGACTGCTCGCCACCGCGACCGCGGGGACGCCGATCCTGTGCGCGCGCTGCCACGCCTCGAACGCGCTGCCGGGCACGGGACAGGCGGGGCTGCCGCCGCTCACCGCGGCGGTCCACTCCCTGCACGCGGGGGTGATCGACCCGACCAACGGACAGCCGCTCGACGCCGCGACCAACCGCTCGGCCTGCTACCGCTGTCACCCCGGCTCGACCACCAAGTGCCTGCGTGGCGCGATGGGCAAGGCGGTCGGAGCCGATGGCGCGATGTCGATCCAGTGCCAGGCCTGCCACGGCTCGATGAGCCGGGTCGGCGCGGCCGACCGGGTCGGCTGGCTCGAGCAGCCGGCCTGCCAGAGCTGTCACACCGGCACCGCCACCCACAACAACGGCCAGATCCGCTACGCGAGCGCGTTCGACGTGACCGGCGAGTGGCGCCAGGCGGTCGACGCGACCTTCGCGACCGACGCCGACGTGCCGGCCCCCGGCTTCGACCTCTACCGCTTCTCGTTCGGCCACGGCGGCCTCGCCTGCGAGGCCTGCCACGGTTCGACGCACGCCGAGTACCCGGCGCTCCACCGCAACGACAATCTGCAGAGCCAGGCGGTGCAGGGGCACGCGGGCGTGCTCGCGGAGTGCGCGGCCTGCCACACCGCAGACCGCGCCGCCCGCCGGCCTCGGCGGCCCGCACGGGCTGCATCCGATCGGGCAGTCGTGGATCCAGGGGCATCAGAACGTGGCCGAGGACCAGCCGGCCGCCTGCCGCGCCTGCCACGGCGCCGACTCGCGCGGCACGGTGCTCTCGCTCTCGCAGGCCGACTGGACGGCGACGACCGACTTCGGCTCGAAGCACTTCTGGCGCGGCTTCCGGATCTCCTGCTACGCCTGTCACAACGGACCGGACAGCGAGGATCCGAGCCCGAACCACCCGGCGGTGGTGACCGACCGGACGCTCGCGACCGCGAGCGACGTGGCGGCGTCGCTGACGCTCGCCTCGACCGACGCCGACGGCGACGCGCGCACGCTGCGGATCGTCGAGCAGCCGGCGCACGGCACCGTCGGCCTCGCGGGCGCCGTCGCGACGCTCTATCCGGATCCGGGCTGGAGCGGCAGCGACCGCTTCACTTACGCGGCGTGGGACGGCTGGACCGATTCGAACCTGGGCGTGGTGACGGTCGGCGTCGAGTACCCGGGTTGCGCGCTCGCCGGCTGCATCTTCGCCGACGGTCTCGAGTCGGGCGACACGTCGCGCTGGTGGCTCGAGCGGCCCTGAGGCCGCGCGGTCGCACCGGCGGCCCGGCTCAGCCGGGCAGGACGACGCGGTCGAGCAGCTTCTGCGCGGCCGGCGAAGCGGGCGCGTGGGTGAGGATCTGCTGGATGCGCTCGATCGCCTTCACGTGGTCGCCGATGTTCTGGTAGAGGACGACTTCGCCGTAGAGGTTCTCGGCCAGCACGTTCAGCCGCAGCCCGACGGCTTCGACGTAGGGGCCCTCGGGGAAGCGGGAGAGGTAGGCGGCGCCGGAGGCGAGGTCGGAGTAGGAGGAGGCGAGCTGCGCCAGGCGCGCGCCGGCGAGCGCGGCGAGCTCGGGATCCTGGCTCTGCGTCGCGAGCTCCGCGAGCGCGGTGAGCTGGTTGAGGCCGGGCGCGAGGTTGCGCAGCCCGCGCTGGGCGCGCAGCGCCGCGGGCCCCGTCGGGTCGGAGCGCCAGGCGAGCAGCATCTGCGCCACCGCGTCGGCCTGCCGCGCCGTGCGCGCATAGGCCTCGCCGAGCGAGAGCGCCACGTCGGCCACCTCGGGAGCGTCCGGATAGTTGGACAGGAAGGTCTCGAGGAAGGGCGTTTCCCAGATGCCGCCGGCCCAGACCTCGCGCGCCTTCGGGTAGAGGGCGAGGCACTCCGCGGCGAGCGCCTCGCGCTCGCCGCGCAGCTGCGCGAGCAGCGGCGAGCCGGCGTCGATCGCGGCGACGTCCTCGGTCTCGTGGTCGTACTCCGCGAGCAGCCGGCCGTAGTCGCGGCCGAGCGGCGGCAGGGCAAGCGCCTGGTCGCGGCGCGCGTGGATGCGGCCGAGCCGGAGCCGTTCGGCCTCGACCCCCTTCGGCCACGCCGTCAGCGCCGCCTGCTCGACGAGGCGGACCGGCGGCTCCGCGGGCGGTCCCTCGGGGCGCGCGTCGCCGCGCGGCGGCCGGCGGGGATCGATCTGCGTCTCTTTCGCGGGGTCGGGCTTCGTCGCCACCGCATAGCCGAGAAGCTGCTGCTGCGACTTGCTGCGGAACTCGGTCGAGTCCTTCGGCTGGCCGCGCGTGAAGCCCTTGCTGCGGATCGCCGCCGCCGCCGTGCGCTGCTCGAAGAAGGGGTGGGTGCGCCAGTAGCCGTACTCCTTGGACGAGTCGGGGAGGCGCGAGCCGAGCACGGCCATCAGCCGCTCGGTGCCGTCGGTGGCGAAGCCGGCGGCGGCGGCCCAGCGCTGCCCCTCCTCGTCCGCCTCGTCCTCGAAGTCCCGGCTGTAGCTGCGCAACAGCAGCTCCGAGAGGATCATGCTCGCGGCGTAGCTGCCGTAGACGAGGTCGCCGGAGCCCCGGTCCTGGCGCTCGATGCCGTAGGGATCGGGAACCTCCCCCGGCTGCGGCGTGTCGCGATCGGCCGAGACCATGATGCCGAGCACCAGGGCCTGGGTCAGCACGTTGAGCAGCGTCGCGCGCCGCTCCATCTTGACGCCGTGGCGCTTGACGACGTGCGCGATCTCGTGGCCGAGCAGCGCCGCGAGCTCGTCGTCGGTCAGGCCGAGCGCCAGCATGCCGCGGGTGACGAAGACCTGGCCGGCCGGCAGCGCGAACGCGTTCGGCTCCGGCATGTCGATCAGGTAGAAGGAGATCGGGAACTCGGTATAGCCCGACTCCGCCGCCACGCGGTAGCCGAGGTCGGCGACCCGGCGCAGCGCCTGCGGGTTGTCCCAGGTGCCGTAGACCTTGAGCGCCTCGGCGGCGGCCTGGATGCTCTTCTCGAACAGCGCGACGTCGGGAGGGACCGGGGCCGCGGCGGGAGCGGAAGCGGCGAAGAGTGCGAGGGCCGTCGCGCTGGCGAGCGCGCGTCGGAATCGGTTCACGCCGGTCACTCTAGCAGGGGGCGTGCCGGGCCTCCGGCCGCTCCGGGCCGGAGTCGTCGGGCCGGAGGCGTCGGATAGACTTGCCGCCATGAGTGACCTGGTCTACGAAGTGGAAACCCTGAAGACTTCGATGGAGGAGATCCGGCCAGCTCTGGACGCGGCGCTCCACAAGCAGTTCCCGGGCGGCATGCTGCACCGGCGCTGGGAGGGGGATGTCCTCCACCTCTCCGGTTCGGGGGCGCACGGCACGATCGTCCTCGAGCAGGGACGGTTGAAGGGTCAGGCCCACCTGGGGCTGCCGGCCAGCATGATGCGGGGCCTGATCGAAGAGAAGATCGGCACCGCCATGCGCGAAGCGGCCGGCTGAGCCGGACGCGAGCGCCGCTTGAGCGATCTCCGGCCGTTCCGCGCCGCCCTCGAGCGCCGGGCCGGGCAGTCCCCCGAGGACCCCTTTCTCTTCTTTCGCGGCGATCGCGGCCACTTCCGCTGGTGGTCCTTCGCGCGCGCCGCGGCCTGCCTCGCCGGCGCGCCGGCCGAGGAACGCGCGCGCCCCGGCGAGGGCGAGGCCGAGCGCTTCCTCCGCGCCGCCGACGAGGCCGGAGCGACCGCGCTCGCCGCCGCGCTCGCCGCGACGCTCGGCCCACCGCCCGCCCGCCGCGACATCTGGCTCTCGCATCGTCCGCCCGCCGCGCCACCCGAGGCCGCGCTGGCGCTCTGGGCCGCGGAGTCCGGGGCGGCCGTCCTGCGCGAGCCGGGCGCAAGCCTCCACCCGGAGCTCTTCGCCTGGGCGCGACCAACGGTTCTCTCGTCGCCGGACGCCGCGCTGCGGGAGCTGCTCGCCGGCTTCGGCGCGCTCGCGCCCCGCCTGGGGGCGAAGCGCTGGCGGCGCCGGCGCCTTGCGCGGCTGCGCGCCGTCCTGGTCGAAGGGGGCGACGACGCGGAGGTCCGGGAGCGGCTGGCCGCGCTGCATGCGCCGGAGTCGCTGCGCGTCCTTCCGTTCCCGGGTGCCGGATGGTAGAAGTCCGGCGCGGGATTCCCGCAGCCCGCCGCCGGCAGCGGACGACGCAACGAGAGGGGAGCCGATGAGATCACCAGCGCCGGCCGCGGCCGGATTCCTGCTGACCCTGCTGGCCGCGGCGGCGCCGGGAGGGCTCCGCGCCCAACCCGCCGGAGCGCCCGATTCCGCGCCGGGGGTGCCCGCCGAGTGGCGGACTCCGGCGGAGGCTGCGGGCTACGAGGCGACGCCGTCGTACGACGAGACGCTCGCCTTTCTCCACAAGATCGCGGCCGCGCTGCCGGAGCTCCGCGTCGGGACCTTCGGCACCTCGGCGGCGGGGCGGCCGCTGCCGCTCGCGATCGTCGATCGCGAGCGCCGCTTCGCGCCGGAGGCGACGGGCGGACGGCCGGTCGTGCTGCTGATTTCGGGCATCCACGCCGGCGAGATCGACGGCAAGGACGCTTCGCTCGCCCTGCTGCGCGACCTCGCGCTCGGTCGCCGGCGCCACCTGCTCGACGCCGGCGTGCTCCTCTTCGTGCCGATCTACAACGTCGACGGACACGAGCGGGTCTCGCCCTGGAACCGTCCGAACCAGAACGGTCCGGTGCGCGGCATGGGCTTCCGCACCACCGCCGACGGGCACGACCTCAACCGCGATTTCCTCAAGCTCGAGACCCCCGAGGCGCGCGCGCTGGTCGCGCTGGCCAATGCCTGGCAGCCGCATCTCGTCGTCGACAACCACGTCACCGACGGCGTCGACCACGATTGGGAGCTGACCTGGCTGATCCCGGAGGCGCCGGCGATCGCCGCGCCGGTCGACGCCTGGCTGCAGCGGAATTTCCCGCCGGTGCTCGCGGCGGCGGTCCACGCCGGCCACCGGATCGGACCCTACGTCGATCTCGTCGACGCGCGGGACCCGGCGCGCGGATTCGAGACGCGCATCACCGAGCCGCGCTACTCGACCGGCTACTTCGCGCTGCGCCACCGCGCCTCGGTGCTGATCGAGACCCATTCGCACAAGACCTTCCGTGACCGCGTTCTCGCCAACCTGCGATTTCCTCGACGCGCTGCTGCGCCAGATGGCGAAGGCGGGTCGCCGATCTGGTCGGGGCCGTCGCTTCCGCGCGGCTGGCGACGGCGGCCGCCGGCGCACCGGCCGCGGCGCCGGGCGAGGTCGCGCTCGTCTACGAGGCGGCGGAGCCCGACCGCCACGAGCTGCCGATCTACGAATGGCGGCTCGAGCCTTCGGTGGTGATCGGCGAACCGCAGGTGCGCTACCTGTCGCGCACGCCGAAGCCGATCGAGGTGCCCTGGCTGCACGCGAGCCGGATCGCGACGAGCGTCGAGCGGCCGCGCGGCTATCTGGTCCTGCCGGGCTGGCCGGCGATCGAGCGGCGGCTCGCCGACCACGGGCTGCGGGTCGAGAAGCTGACCGATGACCGGGAGGTCGAGGTCGAGACGATCCGGGTCGCCCGGCCCCGCTTCGCCGCGGCCACCCGCCAGGGGCTCACCCGGGTCGAGGCCGACGTCTCCCGCGCGCGCGAGCGGCGCGAGGTCCCGGCCGGCGCGCTCTGGGTGCCCGCCGACCAGCCCGACTTCGAGGTCGCCGTCCAGCTGCTCGAGCCGGAGGCGCCCGACTCGCTCTTCGCCTGGGGCATGCTCTCGGAGGTCCTGGAGCGCAAGGAGTACATCGACGGCTTCCTGCTCGAGGCCGAAGCGCGCCGCCGGCTCGGGGATCCGGAGGTCGCCGCGGCCTGGGCGAAGGCGCTGGAGGACCCCGCCTTCGCGAGCGACGCGCGCGCGCGCTATTTCTGGTGGTTCGAGCGCACGCCCTGGCGCGACGAGACCGTCGGCCTCCTGCCCTACTACCGCGCGCTCGAGCCGCCCGCGGCCGGGGACGCGGGGCGCTCGGGCGGCGCCGTCGCGCCGGGCTCGCGCAACCGGTAAGGCCGTTCGGCGGCCGCCCTCCGATCGGCGTACTCGGCGGCCGCGAACCGCTGCCGCAGCCGCTCACTGATCGGGTAGACCATGGTGAGCGGTCGCCAGGGCACCGGGCGCCCGCTCTCGACGTCCTCCACCTCGCCATCCTCGGCCGCGCGGGCGGCGTCCGGCAGCGCCAGCCCGTCGAGCGCGCGTTCGAGCGAGACGAGGTAGCCCTCGTCCTCGGGCGCGAGGCAGCGCATCTCGCCGTGCGCGGCGGCCGCCGGGTGGTAGCGCGAGGCCGCCACCACGATGCCGTCGAGCTTCAGCCGGTCGCAGACCAGGACCAGCGCCGCCATCGTCTCGCGCAGCATGCCGAGCCCCGGGTGAGCCTGTCCGGGCAGGCGGGGATGGGCGGCGGAGAACTGCGCGCGCGGGTTCTGGAGCAGCAGCCACTCGACGCGCAGCATCTGCATGCCGGGCACGGCGCCGAGGTCCCGGCGCAGGCGCATCTCGACCAGCAGCTCGCGCCGCTGGGGGTCGGCGAAAACGCGCAGCGTGTGGCCGCTCGGGTTGGAGAGTTCGAAGTCGAGCAGCGGGCGCTCGAAGCCGAGCGTGCGCATCTGGTCGAGGTAGCCGAGCCGCTCGAGCGCGAGCTCGACGCCGGCCGGCGTGTAGAAGCCCAGGAAGCGCGTCTCGGGCGGTTCGACGCCGAGCGCCTCGGTCAGGTCCTCCGCGGTCAACAGCTCGTCCGACGGCGCGCCGGAGAGCGCCGCGACCGGCAGCGAGCCGGCGATCGACCGGAAGCGTCCGACCAGCTGCTCGCTGGTGGTCGGCGGCTCGATCTCGCGGCCGGACAGCAACCAGGCGACGAAGCGGGCGCTGTATCGCCAGGCGGCGTCGCCGTAGCCGCCGGCCATCAGGACCACTCCCGGGATCCGGCGCCGCGCGAGCTCGCGCGCGACGAAGCGGTCGCGTTCGAAGATCCCCTGCGCCGTCATCTTGCCGTCGCCGAGCGCGTCGTCCGCGGCGACGTCGCAGCCCGCGAGATAGAAGGCGAGCGACGGCCCGAGCCGGTCGAGCAGCGGGGGCAGCCGCGTCGAGAGCGTCTCCATCACCCGGGCGTCGTCGAGAATGCCCAGCTCGATGGCGGTCGACTCGGTGCCCTGCGCGGCGTCCCAGTCGCGATTGTGGACGGAGAAGGTGTACACGGTCGGATCGTCGGCGAAGATCGAGCGCGTGCCGTCGCCGTCGTGCAGGTCGAGATCGATCACCACGACGTTGCCTTCGAGCAGGTCGCGCCGGGCGGTCGCGATCGACACCGCGACGTCGTTGTAGAGGCAGAAGCCCTGGGCGAGATCGCGCTTGGCGTGGTGGAGGCCGCCGCCCAGGTTGATCGCGACGCCGCGCGAGCGGCGCGCGAGGCGGGTGGCGAGCAGCGTGCCGCCCACCATCGAGCGCTGGACCTCGAGCAGGCGCTGCTCGAGCGGCGCCGTCATGCGCACGCCGAAGGCGCGCTCCAGCGAGCCGGGGCGCTCGAGGCGCTCGAGATAGTCGTCGTCGTGCGCGAGCCGCAGCTGCCAGAGCGAGACCGGCGCGGGCCGGTGCAGCCGGCGTTCGTCGAGCAGTCCGAGGTCGCGCAGGAAGGCGAGCACCCGCGCCGCCCGCAGCGGGTCCTGGAGACCGCCGGGCAGCGGGTGCCGGTAGTCGCTGGAAGCGACCAGGTCGACGTTGGGGCGGCGCAGGGCGAGCGCCGCTCGACGCAGGACCCGCCGCAGGGTGCGGTGGGGCATCGGCAGAATCCTGGGAGCGGCGCCGCCCGGAGTCAAGCGGCGGCGACCGCCTCAGTCCCTGAGCTCCACCCAGGTGGCGCCCCAGCCGCCGTGCTCGGCCGGCAGATCGCCGAATCCCGCGACCCGCGCATCCGCGCCGAGGATCCTGCGCACCGCCTCGCGCTGGACGCCGATCCCCTTGCCGTGGATCAGTCGCACCCGCCGCAGCCCCGCCTCGTGAGCGGCGTCGAGGTAGGCCCGGACCACGTCGCGGACCTCCTCCGGGCGGAAGCCGTGCAGGTCGATCACGTCCTCGATCGGCAGGCGGACGACCTCGCCTTCGAGGTCGGGGCCGTCGTCCTCCGCGCCGCCGGTCATCGCCGCTAGTTGAACAGCTTGAGGAAGACCAGGTAGATCGAGACGCCTTCGTCGGGACCGGCGACCGGCGTGCCGACATCGACCGTGATCAGCGTCTCCCAGGGCCCCATGAAGGTCCCCTGGACCCCGACGCCCGCGAGCAGCTCGTTGTCGAGACCGGCGACCTTGTCGGTCGCCCAGGCGACGTCGCCGACCGCGTCGAGCCGCAGCAGGCTGCCGAGCTCGAAGCCGTAGGTCAGGTGCCCGGCCCAGGCCTCCTCGGCGCGCACCTTGCCGATCTGGTAGCCGTGCACCCGGTTGCCGCCGAAGAAGCCGAACTGGTACTTCGAGAAGCGGTCGAGGTCCTGGCCGCCCGCGTAGTTCACCTCCAGCCCGATCTTGCGGAAATTGGAGAGATACCAGTTCTTGCTCGCCGACGCCTCCCAGGTCAGGTAATCCTCCTGGGCGGGGTCGTACTCGGTGTCGCCCGGCAGACCCCAGGGTTCCCAGTCGGCGCGCGCGCTCCAGTTGCCGGTGAGGTTCAGCCGGTACCCGGAGCGCGCGAACTGGAGGCCGAGCCCGAAGCTGTGGGTGAGGTTGTCCTGCGGCAGGACGAAATCGTCGGCGGTGTCGTCGGCGGTCGAGTAGTCGGTCCACTGCAGCCGGTAGCTGCTCGACACCTTCCAGAAGTTGCCGAGCGGGAAGCCGAGGTTGACGGTCACCCGCGCCGGCATCTCGCGCACCTCCTCGCCGGGCTGCTCGACCTCGTCGCGGTAGAGCTGGTCGGATGTCTTGATGGCGAAGCCGAAGACGTCGACGCCGAGGTCGACCTTGCTGCCGAACAGGCGCGGGTCGGCGTAGCTCACGATGCCGAGCACTCCGCCGAAGAAGGCGTTGAGCTGCCGCTTGGCGCCGCCGAACTCGAGGTCGAGGTAGTTCACGCCCACGAGCGGGATCGGGTAGTCGAGCGAGTCGTCGTAGAAGACGCCGCCCAGCCCGAGCAGGCGGCTCGTGTCGAAGCCCTCCTTGACCCTGCGCTCGCCGCCGGGCTCGTCGCTCTTCACCAGGTAGCGCAGGCCCTGATCCGTGTCGCGCACCACGGTCGACTCGGAAGCGAGCACGGCTTCGCGGCGCTGGTCGAATCCGGGTCCGTTGACGACGACCTGGGTGAGCTCGACCTCCTTCTCGACCACCAGCGCGGTGTTGACGACCGAGAGGATCTGCTGGCCGGTGGTGCGCAGGGGGAGCACGTAGCTGTCGCGGCTCCAGGCGGCGGGCCGCCCCTCGGTGTCGACCGGCGAATAGAGGAGCGTTTCCTCGTTCGACAGCACTTCGCCTTCGAGCCCGAGCTGCACGGCGCGGGTCCGGACGCGGGCGTAGACCTGGCGGTCGACCCAGACGCGCCCCTTGTAGAGGGTGCGGCCGGGCGTCACCGCCGCCGTCGGCTCGAAGTCGACGACCCAGCAGTCGCGACCGTCGACGGTGTCGGTGCCGGCCAGCTCGTAGCGGTACTCCTTGCCGAACAGGATCTCGAGCGGCATGGCCGCCGCCTTCTCCGGCTGGATCAGCGGCAGCTCCGGGATCGACTTGCCGCGCCAGGCAACGCCGTTGAGCAGGAAGCGCTGCCAGGCCCAGTCGAACGGCTGGCCCTGACGCGCGAACAGCTCGCCCTCGAAGGTGGCCTCGACCGCTCCGACGCCGGACGCCGCCTGGAAGCGGAGCGTCATGCGGTTCACTGCCTGGTAGTGACGCAGACGCCGGCTCTGGCCATCCTCGAACGCCTGCAGGCGGCGCAGGATCTCCTCGACCGGCATCTGGCGCGCGCCGGCGACGGTCAGCTCCTCGGCGACGCCCTCGAGCTCCTGGATCGACGCGCGCCCGACGCGCAACAGCTCGACCGGCGCCGGGTCGGCGACGCGGACCTCGAGCGCGGTGGCGGTGCGCCGCGCGCTGCCCAGCGGCACGACCTCGCCGGTCGCCAGCACGCGCGCCGGGTCCCGCAGCTGCGGGTCCGGGAAGGAGAGCGCCAGCTCGTCGCTGCCCGCGGGAGCGGCCACCACCACGCGCAGGCCGAGATCTTCGCCGCGCACGAAGCTCCAGGACTCGACGCCGCCCGCGGGCGCGGTCGCGGCGTCGAGCGAAAGCTCGCCGCTGAACTCGTTGGCGAGCACCACGAGCGGAGCGAGCGCGGCGCCGTCGAGCGCCGGCGCGGCGAAGAGCGTGGTCGCGAAACCGCTGGCCACGCCGCGCGCGGCCTCGGCGAGAGCGCGTGGCGCGGGCTCCGGCCAGGGGGCGCCGTCGAGCACGAGGGGCCGGCCCGGATCGAGCTCGGCGAGGCGCGCGGTCGCCGCGGCCAGCACATCGGTCGACGCCGGGGCGAAGGCCACGCTGTCGAAATAGGCGGCGACCTCCTCACCGTAGAAGGCGACCAGCCAATCGGGAGCGGCCGGCAGCGGCCCGGCCACGATGCGCGCCTCGGGATCGACGCCGGTCACCGCGACCGCGGCCCGCTTGACCAGAAAGGCGTACTCCAGCGGGGACGGCGGCGTCGCGTCGCCCTCGGCGGGCCGCCAGACGATCTGGAAGCTGGCTCCGGGGATGGCGCTGCCGGCGAGGGCCGCCGCGACCTCGAGCTCGCGCTGGAGCGCGTCGAGATGGCCGGCGAGCGGCGCGGGCGTGCGGAAGACCAGGCGCAGCCAGGGCGTGGCGCCACGCGCCGCGAGGGCGTGCGCCGCGGCCGGCGTGGCGGTGGCGTCGAGCGTCAGGTCCCACGCCACGTAGAGGCGGGCCTCGCCGTCGAGGTGCGGCGCGACCTGGAACGCGGGCAGCAGGGCGAAGGGATCGTCGACGTGCACTCCCGCGCAAGGGGCGCAGGGCGAGGAGGCGGCGTCGAGTGGAGCGGAGAAGGGCACAACGAGCGTGGCGAGCACGGCGAGCGTGCGCGCGAGCGTTCGGATTCGCATGACGGGTCAGGGTCTCCTGGACGTTCGGGTCGGGTCCCGCGATCTTCCCGGACCCGTCTGCAGGTAACATACCAGCCACCTGCCATGGACTTCTCCGGACGCCTCGCCTCGTTTCCGATCGGGGACATCCTGCAGTGGGCGCATCACGACCGCCGCACCGGCGCGCTCGTCGTCCGCCGCCATGGCTGCGAGAAGCGCGTCTTCCTGGCCGAGGGCGACGTCGTCGCCTGCTTCTCGGACGACGCCGGCGAGTTCTTCGGGCAGTACCTGCTCGTCCAGGGACTGGTCGACGAGCCCCGCCTGATCCACGCCCTCACCTTCTGCCAGAAGCGGAGCCTGATGCTGGGGCGCGCGCTCGAGGAGCTCGGCATCCTGTCGCGGGAGCAGGTCATCGAGGCGCTGCGCCAGCATGTCCAGGACCAGGTCTGCGACGTCTTCCTCTGGAAGAGCGGCGTCTTCTACTTCGCCGCCGAGACGCTGCCGGCCGAGCAGGTGCTGCCCGAACCGATTCCGGCGGTCCAGATGGCGATGGAGGGGAGCCGGTGGGCCGACGAGATGCAGCGCATCCGGCGCGTCTTCGTCCACGACAACATCGTGCTCCGGCGCGGCAGCGGCGAGACGAAGTCGCCGACCGCTCTCGAGCGGCGCATCCTGCGCGCCGTCGACGGCCAGATGCCGCTCTCCGAGCTCTACAACGAGGTCCGCGGCTCCTACTTCCGCTTCCTGCAGAGCGCCTACCGGCTGGCGGTCGCCGAAGGGCTCGACATCTCCTCGGTCGGCGATCACGCCGATTCGAACTCCACCGAGCTGCGCCTTGCCGACCTGCTCATCGAGCAGGTCACCGAGGAGCAGACGGCGCTGCTGCGCCGCCATCTCGGCATGCCCTACGACGCCGTCGAGCACTGCTTCCCGGTCTGGGTCCGCCCGCCGTCGGAAGCGGAGGCGGAGCGGATGGGCGACAGCCTGCGCGAGTTCTTCGGCCGCTTCGACGGCGAAACCGATGTCGCCGCGCTGCTCGGC
Organism: uncultured Acidobacteriota bacterium; assembly: GCA_963803995.1. Lineage (GTDB taxonomy): Bacteria > Acidobacteriota > Thermoanaerobaculia > Multivoradales > JAGPDF01 > JACTMI01. The sequence goes on along the minus strand of CAWDOT010000011.1, from coordinate 153,152 downwards.
GACGGCGACGACGAAGAGCGCAGCCGGCGCATGGATCGCATCGTCCTGCAGCTGCGAAAGGGGGCGATCGCGCTGCTGCCGGCGCCGCTGTCGAAGCTCGAGGCGGAAGCCGACCGCGCCCACGTCGAGTCGGGTGCCCGCTGGTGGCGGCGGCTCTGGAAGGCCTGATGGCCCGGGCGCTGACCGCTAGCCTGCGGTCCCGCGCCGGCGGCGAAGAACCCCGTAGAGGAGCCCGCCGAGCGCGAGCGCGGCCGCGCCGGCCGCCGGCAGCGTCCAACCCGGCCAGATCCGGACCGTCATCGCCGCGCGCCGCGAGCCGCTCTTGACCAGGATCTCGTGGCGCCCGGGCGCCGCCGGCGCCGGCGCGCGCAGCTCGGTGACGCCGCCGTTCGTCTCGTAGCGCTCGATGGCGATGCCGTCCACCGCCAGCTGCACCGCCAGCGGGTGGCCGGCGAGACTCCCCGACTGGCGCACCTCGACCACCATCTCGGAACCGGCGAAGACCGGCGTCCGCACGTCGATCGCCAGCGCGGGCTCGGCCGGCGCGGCGCTCGCGGCCGCGGCCAGCGCGAAGCCGGCGGCCGCGGCCAGCGTGCGGGCGCCGCGCCTCACTTGGTGGCGGCCGCTTCCTCGGCCGGCTTCGCCGCGGGCAGGTTGAGGGCCACGCGGAGCTTGCCTTCGATCTCGTTGGCGAGCTCCGGGTTGTCGCGCAGGAACTGCTTGGAGTTCTCGCGCCCCTGGCCGAGGCGGACGTCGCCGTAGGCGAACCAGGCGCCGCTCTTGACCACCAGCTTGTGCTCGACGCCGAGGTCGATCATCTCGCCCATGCGCGAGATGCCCTCGCCGTAGTCGATGTCGAACTCGGCCTGGCGGAAGGGCGCCGCGACCTTGTTCTTGACGATCTTCACCTTGACCCGGCTGCCGGTGACCTCCTCGCCCTCCTTGATCGCGGAGATGCGCCGGATGTCGACCCGCACCGAGGAGTAGAACTTGAGGGCCCGGCCGCCGGTGGTGGTCTCCGGATTGCCGAACATCACGCCGATCTTCTCGCGGATCTGGTTGATGAAGACGAGGCAGGTCTTCGATTTCGAGACGATCGCGGTGAGCTTGCGCAGGGCCTGAGACATCAGGCGGGCCTGAAGGCCGACGTGGCTGTCGCCCATCTCGCCTTCGAGCTCGGCGCGCGGCACGAGCGCCGCCACCGAGTCGATCACCACGACGTCGACGCCGTTGGAGCGGACCAGCATCTCGGCGATCTCGAGCGCCTGCTCGCCGTTGTCCGGCTGGGAGACCAGCAGGTTGTCGATGTCGACGCCCAGCTTCCTGGCGTACTCGGCGTCGAGCGCGTGCTCGGCGTCGATGAAAGCGGCGACGCCGCCCCGCTTCTGGGCCTGGCCGACGACCGACAGCGCCAGGGTCGTCTTGCCCGAGGACTCCGGGCCGAAGACCTCGACCACCCGGCCGCGCGGGAAGCCGCCGATGCCGATCGCCGAGTCCACCGCCAGCGACCCGGTCGGGATGAACTCCATCGGCTGGATCTCCCGCGCTCCCATCCGCATGATCGAACCCTTGCCGAACTGCCGTTCGATCTGGGTCAGGGCCCCTTCGATCGCCTTCATCCGCTCCGCTTTCGGATCCGCCATTTCTTGCTCCCGAGTCAGGTTTTCCGTCCGTCTTACGCCGCTATACTACCCGGAGGGGGCGGACCCCGGAAGGGCGTTCCGGCTCCCCACGAACGGCAAAGGACGGAAAGCGCCCCTGTCTTCTTTCACACTCCTGCTCGCGCGGCTCGCGGACGTTCCCGGGCTGGCCCTGCGGCGCGACGAGCCGCTCGCCCGCCACTCGACCTTCCGGATCGGGGGGCCGGTCGAGCTCTTCGCGGAGGTCGGATCGGAGCGCGCCCTCGCCCGTCTGACCGAGGCCGTGCGAGAGACCGGCGCCCCGCTCCACCTGCTCGGACTCGGCTCGAACGTGCTCTTCCCGGACCGCGGGCTCGAGGGAGTGGTGGCGCGACTCGGCGGCGAGCTCAAGCGGGTCCGCATCCGCGGCCGGCGGGTCTCGGCGGGAGCCGGAGCCGCGCTCGCCCAGGTCGCGCGCCGCGCGGCGAAGGCGGGTCTCGCGGGGCTCGAGGCGCTCTCGGGCTTCCCTTCGACGGTGGGGGGCGCGGTCTGGATGAACGCGGGCTGCTACGGCACCGAGATCAAGGACGTGCTCGAGTCGGTGCGGGTGGTCGAGCTCGACGGCCGCCGCCGGCGCCTGGCCACCGCCGAGCTCGAGCCCGCCTACCGCTGGACCAACCTCAAGCGGAGCGGCGCGATCGTCACCCGCGCCCTCTTCGCGCTCCCGCCCGGCGAGCCGGCGGCGCTCCTGGCGCGGATGGAGGAGCTCAACGCGAAGCGTTGGGCTTCGCTCCCCTCAGGGCAGCCCAACGTCGGCTCGATCTTCAAGAACCCCTCGGGCGACCACGCCGGCCGGCTGATCGAGGCCTGCGGCCTCAAGGGCGCCACCGCCGGCGCCGCGCAGATCAGCCCCAAGCACGCCAACGTGATCGTCAACCTGGGCGGCGCCCACGCGGAGGACGTGCTGGCCCTCATGCGCCGCGCCCGCGCCGAGGTGGCCGAGCGTTTCGACCGCCTCCTCGAGCCCGAGGTCATCCTCACCGGGGAGCTCGCCCGGGCGTGGCGAGATCTCCCCTGACGCCTCGCCGGGCGCGGGCAGAATCCGATAGACGGCGATCGGGCCGTAGACCCGGACCCGCGCGAGACGCCCGGCCGCGATCGAGCTCTCGGCCCACCGCCTGATCTTCAGGCGCAGGCCGGGCCGCTCCGCGTCGTGGCGCACCACCAGGTGGGTCACTCCCAGCCCGAGCAGCGTCGAGAGACCCTGCTCGGTGGGCATCGGATCGAAGAGCGCGCTGATCTTCCAGTAGCTGGGCGGAATGACCGCGCTGTAGCCGTTGACCAGCGGCTTCCAGTTCCAGGTCTGGAGATACATCCTCTCGGTCTCGTGCCAGCCGGGCGCGAACGGCAGCTCGACGTAGCCGCGCACGTCGGGTGCATCGCGCAGGTAGCTCAGATAGGCGGGGAAGTCCGCGGGACGACAGGGCACCGGGTCCCAGGGGGGCAGGCGGGGCGAGAGCTCGAGCACGACCGTCGCGAGGATCAGCGCCAGGGCGAGGGTCCGCCAGCGGCCCGGCCGCAGGCGTCCGAGACAGACCTCGAAACCCCGGCCGGAGAGCCAGCCGATGGCGGGCAGGGCCAGCACGAAGCTGCGGTGGGAGACGCGCATCGCCTCGAGCGGCGGCACGAGATCCTGCGCCAGAGCGAGCACCATCGGCAGGGTGAGCAGCCCGCCGCAGATTCCCACCGCCATGAGGCCGCGCTGCAGGGGCGACTCCCACGGCACCAGCAGCGGGCCGCCGCGCTCCCTGCGCAGGGTGCGCCAGGTCCAGGCCGCGCCCAGCGCGGCGAGCGCGGCGGCGCCGCGATAGCCCGAGAAGGAGCCGCGCTCCGCTGCGGCGAAGGGGGGCCAATGCAGCGTCCAGAGGTCGGCGAGGAGCAGGCTGCCGGCAACGAGGGCCAGGCCCCCCGCGAGCTCGAGCCGCGCGCGCGCCGGCCAGCGGCGGCGCGCCGACGACCCGCGTCGGACCCGGCTCGCGAGCCCCACGAGGGCGAGCGCGGAGGCGGCGAAGCCGAGGAAGAGCGTTCCCCGTGAGCCGATTCGCGGGAAGAACCCGAGCTGCAGCAGCGGCGAATGCCGAGAGGGCGTCACGAAGCTCGCCAGTGTCGCGCCATGGCGCTGGAGCTCCACGCGGGGCTCGGGCGCGCGCAGGTCGCGGTCGCGCGTCGCGTAGGGAACCGCGAGCGGCAGGTAGACCACCAGGCCGAGCAGCACCGTCGCTGCCCAGGGCTTCCAGCCGCGCCGGGCCATGGCTCCGCTTCCGGCCAGCGTCCGCCACCGCGCCAGGGTCAGCGCCGCGAGGCCGACGTGGAGAAGGACCGCGAGATAGGCGCCGCCGGTCACCTGGAGCACGTAGAGCGCGAGGAAGGGCGGCACGCGCCGCCAGCGAGGGTCTTCGAGCAGGCGGTCCCAGGCGAGCAGCGCCGGGGGAATCCACTGCGAGAGCAGGACCTGCAGATGGGAGGCTTCGTACCAGCGCGAGTGCGCGAAGGCGAAGATCCAGCCGCCCAGCAGCGCGCCGGCGAAGCCGAGGCCGGCGCGGCGCAACAGCCACCAGGTGGTCAGTCCGCCGAGGGCGAACGAGGACAGGAAGAGGAGGTTGTAGGCCGTGGGCCCATCGACGCCCAGCCCGCGCAGCGCCAGCGTCTGCGCCGCCGGCCCCAAGAGGTGATCGGAGATTGCGAGCACCCCCGGCGTGGGGTGCGAAGGGGGCGTTCCAGAGGTCCGGCAGACCCCGGCTGATCTGGCGGGCACCCCACTCGAGCAGGTAGAGATTGAGTCGAGGGTCGCCGAGATCGGGCCCGAGCGATCCGCGCGGGTCGCCCATGAACGGCAGCACGTAGCCGAGAGTCGCAGCCAGGTAGAGCACTGCGGCCGCGAGCGCTTCGACGAGCGTCGGCCGGCGAGCGGCGGATCCCGCCACCGGCGCGTCGGTGCCCCCGGCTGCCCGCGACTCGTCCGCCGCCGTCACTTCGCGATTGCCTCCCGGCCGCCCGGTCAGAACAGGAAGGCGTAATGGGCGTCGGAGCGCAGACTCGTTCCGACGCGCAGCGCGCCCGCCTCGGTCCAGTGATTCGAGTCCCAGTAGAGCAGCTCGCCGTCCTCGAGGATCAGCGGGCAGTACCAGCCGCGTCGGGTCGCCTCGCAGGTATGAGGGCGGAGGTCGACGAACTCCACCCGCTCGGCCTCGGCGATCGAGGACAGAGCGCGGATCTCCCTCCGGATCTCCATCTTCGCCTTGGCGGCATCCCAGCGCTGGTTGGCCTCGTCGACGGTCGCGGCCTGGATGAGAAGGGAGCTGAGCTCGGTGAAGGCGTAGCGGCCGCCGACCAGCGCCACGCGCGCGGGGTAGTTCGCCTTCAGGAAGCGGACCGTGTCGGGGAGGCCCGCGAGTCCGTAGTCGTTCCAGGAGCTCGCGACGAGAATCAGGTCCGCCGAGCGCAGCTGCTCGTTGTCGCGCAGGACCTCCGACTGGCGCGCGCACTCCTCCGCGAGCTCGCGGGTCCGGATCGGCGTACCGGCGCCGTGCGGCCGCGCGCCGAGGATCGGCTGGCAGTACCAGGGGACGTGGAGGAAGCGGTAGTTCACCTCGGAGCGGGCGCGCACCAGGGCGGTGAGGAGGTCGGCGCCATGACTGTCGCCGACGATGACCGCGTTGCGCCGGCCCGGGGCGGGGAAGGGGACCAGCTGCTGGGCGTTGGCGTGGGAGAAGTGGCGCGCCTTCATCCCCTCGAGCCCGGACGCCGCGGCGCGCAGTCCCGCCGGCACCCGCCCCGGCCAGCCGCGCGCCGCGATGGCGGTGACTGCAGGGAGGATCAGCAGTGCGGCGAGGCCGGCGCAGGCCAGCCCGAAGGCCGGATCGGAGTAGCGCGTGTCGCCGGGCCGGCGCCGATGGAAGGGCCGCTCCACCAGGAAGTACATCGCCGTCGCGATCAGGATCGCGGTGCCGGCGAGCGTCGCTTTCTCCTGCCACCTGAGCTCCGTGCCGTGGCTGTAGCGGTAGAGCACGACGAGCGGCCAGTGCACGAGGTAGAGCGAATAGGAGATCAGGCCGAGGCCCACGGCCGGACGATGGGCGAGCAACGCGTCGGCGATCCGGCCGCGGCCGGCGACGATGACCAGGGCGGCGCCCGCGCAGGGCACCATGGCGGCGAGGCCGGGGAACCGATGAGCCGGCGTGTACGTCACCACCGCCCAGCCGACCAGCGCGAGCCCGAGCAGCGTGAGCGCTTCGCGCCACCCGCGGCGCGTCGTGGCGGGTCCCTCGAGCCAGAGACAGAGGCGCGCCGAGCGCCAGCTCGCACATGCGGAAGGGGGTCAGGTAGAAGGCCGCGTCGGGGAATCCGTCCCGTCGCGATCTCCGCGGCGGCGAGGCTCGACAGGCCGACGACCGCGACCAGCGCCAGCACGGCGGGGCGACGCCGGAAGCGGTAGGCAAGAAAGACCGCGGCCGGCCAGACCAGGTAGAACTGCTCCTCGACTCCGAGCGACCAGGTGTGGAGGAGCGGCTTCGCGTCCGGCGCCGGTGTCGAAGTAGCCCGACAGCGTCCAGAACAGCACGTTGGAGATCGAGAAGAGGGTGTGCACCAGGGAGAGGGCGAGCTCCTCGAGGTGGGTCGGCGAGAGGACGAAGACGCTGGCGACGAAGGTCGCGGCCAGCGTCGTGAACATCGCCGGAAAGAGCCGGCGCGCGCGCCGGCCATAGAACCGGGCGAAGCTGAACCGGCCGGCCTCGAGCTCGCCGAGGATGAGGCGCGTGATCAGGTAGCCGCTGATCACGAAGAAGACGTCGACGCCGACGAAGCCGCCCTGGAACCAGGGCAGGTCGACGTGGAAGAAGACGACGGCCAGCACCGCGAGGGCGCGCAGCCCGTCCACCTCGGGCCGGTACGCACCGCCCGGACCCGCTGGCGGAGCGGGACTGGACGATGCGGAGATCGGCGGCATGGCTCGCGGCATGATACCCAACCCGTCCTGGCCCTCTGCGCGCGGAGGAGGGCCCGCGCGCTCCGGGCCCGTCGCAGCGACTAGACTTCCGCCGGAATGTCCATCGCGAGGCCAGATCGGGTCTCGGCAGCGACGCGCCCGGCGATCGCCGTGCTGCTCTTCCTGGGCGTGACCGCATTCCAGGCCGCGCTCTCGCGCGGCGTCTTCGTCTACGGCGACGACATCCTGATGTACGAAGTCGCCCGGTCGATCGCGGCAGGGCGCGGCCTCGAGGTGACGTCGCCTGCCGATCGCGGCGAGGTCGCCCGTTCGATCCCCGGCACGGGCGGGCGGCGGTACGCGAAGTACGGCATCGGACTCTCCCTCGTGGCGGCGCCGGTCACGGCGCTCGGCGACCGCGAGCCGATCCGTTCCATGGACTTGCCCGAAACGGTCGACGACGAGGGCAACCCGCGCGCCGGAGCGCGGATCTTCGCGGCGGGCCTGACGAACACCGTGGTCGCCGGCGCGCTCGCCGCGGCGCTCTTCCTGCTCGCGGTGGAGCTCGGCTACGGCCCGCGACCCGCTCTCGCGACCGCGCTCCTCGCGAGCCTCGCCTCACCGATCCCGCACTACGCCGCCGGCTTCCTGTCGGAGCCGCTCTCGGCGCTCTGCCTCACCGTCGGTGTGCTGGGGCTGGCGAAAAGCGAAAAGCTCCATAGAAGGGAGAGTGGGGGCGGCGCGAGCGGTGGGCTGGTCGTTGGAGCCTCGATCGGCTGGGCTCTGCTCGGCGGCGTCGCGGCCGGGTTCGCCCTGCTGACTCGCCTGCTCCATTTGCTGTTCATCGTTCCGCTCGCCGGAGCGATGCTGTGGAACGCGACGCGCGCCCCGCGCTCGCCTCGAGCGCCCCGCTGGCTGCCTTTCCTTCTATGGGCTTTTCCAGTCGTGGCCGCCACGGCCGCCATCGGACTCGCGAACTTCAGCCGATTCGGCTCGGTTCTGGAGACCGGCTACGGCGCCGAGGCGTCGAGCTTCGGCACGCCGCTGCTCGAGGGCCTGGCCGGGCAGCTGGTTTCGCCGGGCAAGGGACTGCTCTGGTACTGCCCCGCGGTGCTCCTCGGACTGGCGGGCTGGCGAGGGGTCTGGCGCCGTTCGCCGCGCGTTGCCGGGACGATCCTCTCGGGCTCGGTTCTGCTCCTGGTCGCGACCTCGAAGTACTACCAGTGGCATGGCGGCGGTTGCTGGGGACCGCGTTTCCTGGTGCCGCTCCTGCCGCTCTGGCTGCTGCCGGCGGCCGAGCTGTTCTCGCGATGGGGAAGCGTCGGCGCCGCGCGGCGCGCGGCGATCGGGGCGCTGGTCGCGCTCGCCCTGGCGACGGCGGCGATTCCGATCCTGGTCCCCTTCGAGCGGCACGTGGTCGACGTCAACCTCGAGCCGGGAGGCTTTGCCGCTTCGGTCTGGACGCCGCAGGGCTCGCCGTTGACGCTCGCCGCGGCGGAGGTCCCCGCGGCCCTCGTCCAGACCGTGGCGAAGCTCGCCGGCGCCGCGCCGCTCGAGGCGACCCACCGCGCACCGTCGCGCCTCCACGCCCCCGACGCCGCCTTCGTGCGCTACGGCTCCCACGCGCTGCTGACCTGGACGCGCGCCGGCCTCGCCCTCGCGCTGGTCGCGCTGGGCGGAGCCATGCTCCTGGCGCGACGCGCGGCCGCGGGTCAGAGCACCGGGAAGGCGCTCTCGTCGATACCGCCGCAGTAGTTGCCGGCGGCGTTCTGGTAGGTCTTGATCTGGCCGCTGATCGTGTCGGTCACCCGGATCGCGTACTCGAGGTTGGACAGCGAGCCGTAGATCACCAGGATCTTGTCCGGGAACGCGAGGGTCTTGATCAGGATCTCGAGGTTGGCCGGATCGGTGAAGGCGAAGGCGCCGGTCAGCTCCGAGAGTTTCTTCTGGCGGCCGAAACCGGTCGAGCCGTCAAACTGGTTGCGCCAGGTGACGTCGATCGCGAAGCGGTTGTTGAGCAGGCAGAGGGTGTCGACGTCGGCGCGGCAGCTGCCGGCGGTCGCCGCTTCGGTGAGCAGCGCGTCCGTCAGTCCGAGCATGGGCGCAGCGAGCACGGACGGGAATGCGTTGCTCTCGATCGCGCCACACTCGCCGGCGGTATTCGCGTAGGTCTTGGTCGTGCCGGTCCGCGTGTCGAGGACCGCCATCGTGAACTTCAGGTTGGTGAGCTGGCTGTAAAAGACCTTGATCTCGGTGCCGAAGTCGAGGATCTTGACGATCAGCTCGATGTTCGCGGGGTCCTCGAAGTAGAAGAAGCCGGCGAGATCGGTGCTCGGGATCGCCCCGCCGACGCCCGAAGCTCCGTTGAACTGGTTCTGCCAGGTGACGGTCACCCGGAAGCGCCCGCTCACCAGGCAGAGCGTGCCCGCCGGGCAGCTCGGATTGCCGCCGCCGCCGCTCCCGCCCTTCTGGTAGAGGACCCGGATGCCGGCGATGTCGTCGTTCTCCAGCCGGGCGCCGCGGGCGTCGTCGTGGGCCCGGTAGTACATCAGGGCGTTGCGCAGGACCTGGTTGGTCTCGCCGGCGTCCTCGCTCGAGTGGCCGAGCCCCAGGGTGTGGCCGAGCTCGTGAGCGTAGACCTCCTCGGCCATCTTGCTGCCGTTGCGCGACGACTGCAGACGGCACTCGATGCCGTCGTTCATGATGATGTCGCCGCCCAGGATCTTGATGTAGCGCTTGCCGTTGAAGGTCCCGGTGTTGGTCGGGTCGGACCAGGGGCCGCCGATCGCCAGCGTCCCGCCCGAGCCGCAGTCGAACTTGCCCTCGATGTCGTTGTTCGGGTCGTTGAACAGCAGGACGTTCTGCCGGTCGTAGTCCTGGAAGCCCGCCGACGCCGAGGTCGTGCCGCCGTAGTTGAGCCTGATCGGCGTCGCGGTCTCGTTGTTCCACGCGGTGATGGCGCGCTGGAACTCGGGGTAATCCGCCGCTCGAGAGCCCGGGCTGGCCGTCGCGGTGCGCCTTCCAGGTCACCGAGCCGCCGCTGTCGAACTCGAACCAGCGCAGGTTGACGCCGCCCGTGTCGAAGAAGGTGAACGACTCGGTCAGCCCGCGCAGCGCCACCGGCTCCGGGTGGAACAGGTAGTCGCGGCCGCGGATGATCCCCGCCGCGCGGTCCGCGACCCAGTCGGCGAACAGTTCGAAGTCGCGCGCCACGGGACCCGCGCCATCCTCGACCGGCGCCGCCAGTGTCACGACCTCCGACTCGTCCCGGTAGGCGACGTCGCGGCCGGCGAGGCGCGCGCGGTGGAAGGCGCCCTGCATGAACTGGAGAATCTGGCGGACGCCGTCGCGCTCGCGGCCGAGGAAGAGCAGTGCCCGCTCCCCGGTCTCGAAGCGGGGCGCGCCGTGGAGGCGCAGCTCCCGCCCGTCGGGGGCGACGCCGCCCGGCACCCGGACGACACGCGTGCTCGACTCCAGCTCCCCCTTGAGCACGCGCTCGACCCGCATCAGGTAGTCCGTCGCGGGGCGCTCCGCCGCGACCGGCAGGGCGCCCAGCGTCTCGACGACGACGACCAGTCGCGCCGCGTCGGCGAGCGCCGAGTCGCGCATCGGCACGATGGTCGTGGCGGCGGCGGGAAGGGCCGCGAGGACCGCGGCGGCGAGGGCCCCGCAGAGCGGGTGAAGCGATCGATGTCCGGACATGAAGAGATCCCTGGGCGCGTCGGAGTGGGACCTGCGCGCGCCCTCCTCCAAGGTAGAACGGGGCACCGCTCCTGTCAATTCCGATTCGACACCCTCGTCCGGCGCGGATAGAGTCGAGGCGAATGGTGCGTCGCATCTCGATCGTCATCCCGGCCTTCAACGAGGTCCGGACGGTGGAGGAGCTGCTGGTGCGAGTGGCCAGGGCCCCGCTGCCGGGGGACCTCGAGCGCGAGATCGTGGTGGTCGACGACTGCTCGACCGACGGCACCCGCGACCTGCTGCGCGAGCTCGAGCGGCGCGCCGACCCGCCGTTCCGGCTGGTCGAGCAGACGGTCAACCAGGGCAAGGGCGCCGCGCTGCGCCGCGGTTTCGCCGAGGCCGCCGGCGAGGTCATCCTGATCCAGGACGCCGATCTCGAGTACGACCCGCGGCGACTATCCGGCCCTGCTCGCGCCGATCCTCGCCGACGAGGCCGACGTCGTCTTCGGCTCCCGGTTCCTGGGCGGTCCGCACCGGGTCCTCCTGTTCTGGCACTACGTCGGCAACCGCTTCCTCACCGTGCTCTCGAACATGTTCTCCGACCTCAACCTGTCGGACATGGAGACCTGCTACAAGGTCTTCCGCAAGAGCGTGCTCGACGGCGTGCCGCTGCGCTCGAACCGCTTCGGCATCGAGCCCGAGCTGACCGCCAAGTTCGCGCGGCGCCGGGCGCGCATCTACGAAGTGCCGATCTCCTACCACGGGCGGACTTACATGGAAGGCAAGAAGATCGGCTGGAGGGACGGCTTCGCCGCCATCTGGGCGATCGTCCGCTACAATCTCGCCGACTAGGGGCACGACATGTCCGCGCGCGCGAATCCGTTCCGCCTCCTCGCTCCGACCCTCGCCCTGCTGCTCGCCGTCGCCGCCTGCGCCGGCGACCCGATCCTCCAGCTCGAGCGGCAGCGCGCCCGCTATTCGGCCACGATGAACGGCTTCGTGGTGCGCGACGATCCGGCGACCGGCAAGCAGGAGATCGTGCTCGACGTCCTGGTCCAGTTCGACGGGCAGGAAGCGCTCGACGGCGTCACCGTGGATCTTTCGGTCGCCGACGCCGCTGGCCGGGAGAAGGCGGTCCGTCACCTCTGGGTCGACACCCGTGGCCTCGGCAAGGGACCCGGCAAGCAGGTCACTCTGACCCTGACCGATCTGCCCTACCAGGCCGGCGACGGATTCTTCGTCGAGGTGCGGGCGCCCATTCCGGCCGCCGAGCGCGGCGACTACATGGAGTTCGCCGCCACCCGTTGAACGGCCGGCAGGACCGGAAGCCGCCGCCGACCGTAAGATAGGCGGGATGACTCCGGATACCGCCCTGCCTTCGCCGGTTGCTCCCGCCGCGGCCGGTCCGCTGGTCGCCCGCCTCGAGGCCAATGTCGCGCGGGTCTTCCGGGGCAAGCCGGAGACGATCCGGCTGGCCGTCGTGGCGATGCTCGCCCGCGGCCATGTCCTGATCGAAGACGTGCCGGGCGTGGGCAAGACCACGCTCGCCCAGGCGCTCTCCCGTTCGCTCGGCCTCTCGTTCCAGCGCATCCAGTTCACCAGCGACCTGCTCCCGTCGGACATCCTCGGCGTCTCCATCTGGAACCAGCGCCGGGAGGAGTTCGAGTTCGTGCCAGGCCCGATCTTCGCCTCGATCGTGCTCGCCGACGAGATCAACCGCGCGACGCCCAAGACCCAGTCGGCGCTGCTCGAGGCGATGAGCGAGGGCAAGGTGACGGTCGAGCGGCATCGCTACGATCTGCCGGATCCCTTCCTGGTGCTCGCCACCCAGAACCCGCACGAGTACCTGGGCACCTTCCCCCTGCCCGAATCGCAGCTCGACCGCTTCGAGATGCACCTGCGGCTCGGCTATCCGGGCCGCGCCGAGGAGCGCTCGCTGCTGGTCGGCGGCGGGGTCGAGGCCGAGCTCGCGCGCCTGCCCGCGGTGGTCGCGGCCGACGAGTTGCGCGCGCTGCAGCGGCAGGTGCCGCAGGTGCACCTCGCCGACAAGGTCGCCGACTACGTGCTCGCGCTCGCCGACCGTACCCGCGCGAGCGATGAGTTCCAGCTCGGCGTCTCGACCCGCGGCGCGCTCGGCCTCTGCCGCGCCGCGCAGGCGATGGCGCTCGCCGAGGGGCGGGAGTTCGTCGTGCCCGACGACGTCCAGCGGCTGGCGGTTCCGGTCCTCGGCCACCGGGTCGTGTTGCGCCGCGGCGCAACCGGCCTCGACGCGGCCCGGCGGGCGATCGACCAGCTGGTCGCCTCGACGCCGGTCCCGCTCTGATCCGCCCGGGGAGCAGCGGCGGCGCGGTGGAAACTCCCTGGATCGGCGCAGGCGGAGCGCCCCGCGAGCCGGCGGGCGGCGGCGGGTGGGCGCGACTGCGCGACCGGCTGCGCCGGCGCGGTGTCCCCGAGGGGATCCGGATCACCAAGGTCGGCCTCTGGTTCGTGCTGCTGACGGTCGTCGTCGCGGTCGCCGCGACCAACACCGGCAACAACTCGCTCTATCTCGTGCTCGCCTCGATGCTGGCGCTGCTCGCGGTGTCGGGGATCGTGTCGCGCTGGAACCTGCGCCGGATGGAGGTGGCGCTCTCGGCGCCGCTCGACCTCTTCGCGGGCCGCCCGGCGACGCTCACCTTCAGCGTCCGCAACAGCAGCCGGCGCCTGCCGCGCTGGCTCCTGCTCTTCTCGATCGCGCCCAGGGGCGCCGTGCGGCTGGTGCCCCACCTGCCCGCCGGTTCGACCGCGCGGGGCACCCTCGACCTGCTCTTTTCGCGGCGTGGACGCCAGCGGATCGAATGGGCGCACCTCTCGTCGCTCTTCCCGCTCGGGCTCTTCCGCAAGGGCATGCGCTATCCGCTCGGCGTCGAGCTGCTGGTCTATCCCGAGCTTTTTCCCGCGGGTTCGGTCGAGCTCGACCCCTCGGGCCTGGTCGGCGACCGATCGGCGCCGCGCGCGGGCTGGGGGCACGAGCTCCACTCGCTGCGCCCGTTCCGGCAGGGGGACGATCCGCGCGCGATCCATTGGAAGAAGAGCGCGCAGACCGGCGGTCTCATCTTCCAGGAGCGCGAGACCGAGGAGAGCCTGCGGCTCTCGATCGTCTTCGACAACGCCGTCGGCCGGTTGACGGCCGAAGCCGAGCGGGAGCGCTTCGAGCGCCTGGTCTCCGAGGCGGCGACCGCCGCGGTGGATCACCTCGATCGCGGCTTCGAGGTCGAGGTGGTGACCCGCGACCGCCACCTGCCGTTCGCCGCGGGACCGCGGCAGCGGCGCGCGGCGCTCGAGCTGCTGGCGCTGGTCGAGCCCTGTCCACGCCAGCGCCAGCCGCTGGCGCCGACCGATCTCTCCGCCCGGCAGTTGCGGCTCGCGCTGCCGGGAGAGGCGGGGCCGTGACCTTCGGCCGCGAGAAGCGGCTGCTGCTCGGCGCCGCGGCCTTCCTGGTCGCCTGGCCGCTGCCGCTCAACGACGCGCTCGAGTGGCCGGCGCTGGCCCTCTTCGTGCTGGCGGTCGCCTGGGCGCTGCGCCGCGCCTGGCTCGGCGCGGAGCGCTGGCTCTCCAATCGGGCGCTCAACCTGCTGGGCCTCGCCTACCTGCCGGTCCTGGTCCTCGACGTCGCCGTGCTCGGCCGCGTGCAGATGGTGCGGCCGGTGCTCCACCTGACCCTGTTCGGCGTCGCCGCGAAGCTCTGGTCGCTGTCGCGGGAGCGCGACAAGTGGCAGGCCTGGATCGGTATCTTCTTTCTCTTCCTCGCCGCCATGGCGACCAGCGTCCACCCGGCGGTCGTGCTCTATCTCGCCGCCTTCGTCGCGCTGACCGTCGGGATCCTGGTCCGCTTCGTCTACCTCCACATCCTGTCGAGCTTCGGCCATCGCGACACCGAACCCCCGGGCCTGCCGCTCGGCCGTTTCGTCGCCGGGGCCGCCGCGGCCACGCTGCTCGTCGCGGTGCCGCTCTTCGCGGTGCTGCCGCGGGTGAAGACCCCCTACATCCTGGCCGGCGCGCCGGGAGGGCCCGCCCAGAATCCGGCCGCCGGATTCTCGGACGAGATGAGCCTCGACCTGATCGGCCGCATCCGGGGCAACCGGCAGGTCGCGATGCGTCTCGAGCTCGCCGGCCGCTATCCACCGCCCGAGCGCCTGCGCTTCAAAGCCGCCACCTACGACCGTTGGGAGGGGAGGACATGGCGCCGTTCGCGCGGCGCCCGCACGCTGCGCCGCGACACCCTGGACGGGATGTTCCGACTGGCGCCGGCGCCGCCGACGGCCACCGCGCACATCTTCCTCGAGGCGTTGCGTATCACCAGCCTGCCGGTGCCGGTCGAGACGCTGGCGGTCGACGCCGAGGTGCCGGCGCTCGACCTCGACCGGGGGGGCGGGCTCTTTCTCAAGGGGATGCCGGACGAGGTCTTCGAGTACCGCGTGCAGCTCGGCGCCGAGCCCTTCTCCGCGGCGGCGCCCCCCACGGGCGAGGGCGACCCGGCGCTCGACCCGGCGGGAGTCACCGGCCGGATGGGTGTGCTCGCCCGCCGGTGGGCGGGCGAGGGCGACGCGGCGACGCGCGCCCGGCGCATCGAGGAGCGCCTGCTCCAGGACTACCGCTACTCGGCCGAATTCATCGGCCGCGGCGGCGAGTCGCCGCTCGAGTATTTCCTGTTCGAGGCGCGCCGCGGGCACTGCGAGTACTTCGCCTCCTCGATGGTGCTGCTGCTGCGCGCGGAGGCGATTCCCGCGCGGCTGGTGACCGGGTTCTACGGCGCCGAGTACAGCTGGTGGGACCGGGGGTGGGTGGTGCGCCAGTCGAACGCGCACGCCTGGGTGGAGGCCTGGCTGCCGGACCGCGGCTGGCAGCCCTTCGACCCGACGCCCCCCGCTGGCCGCCCGTCGGCCTCGCCGGAGAGCGTCTGGCTCTCGGTCCGGCAGGCGTACGAGGCGCTGGTCTTTCGTTGGGACCGCTACGTCCTCTCTTACGACTTCTACGACCAGGTGGGCATCGCCGGCGAGCTGCGCTCGCTCTGGGACCGGCTGCTGCGCTTGCTCGCCGGGCGCGAGGAGTCCGCCCCGGCGCCGCGGCCGGAGGGCGCGGATGCCGGCGCCGGGCCGGAGCCGGAGCGGGGCAAGGCGGGAGCTCCGGCCTGGCTGCTGCCCGCCGTCGTCGCCTTCGCGCTGCTCGCCGCCGCGCTTGGCGTCCTGCTCTGGCGGCGCCGGCCGGCGTGGACGGCGACGGCCGCCTACCAGCGACTGCGCAGCGCGCTGACCGGCGCCGGCGTGCCGACGCCGCCGTCGCTCGGACCGCTCGCCTTCGCCCAGGTCGCCCGCCGCCGGCTGCCCGGCGCGGCGCCGGCGGTCGACCGCCTGGTCGGTCTCTACCTGGCCGAGAGCTTCGCCGGCCGCGCGCCCGGCGACGAAGCGCTCGCGGCCGCGCGCGCCGAGATCGAGGCGGTCGAGGCCGCCGTGCGCGCGCTCCGGCGGCGGCGCGGGCGCGCGGACGTGGCATACTCCGGCAAGACTGATTCAGCCACTCCCTGAAGAGGATCCGTCCGAATCATGACCACCCTCGATCGCGTCCAGTCCCTGCTCGGCGCCGACGCCGAGAGCCTGCTGCGCCACACCTGCAAGGGCATCCCGAGAGAGAGCATCCGGGTCCCCGCGCCGGACCACGTCGACGCCGTCTTCGCCGGTTCCGACCGCAATCCGCAGGTGCTGGTCGCGCTCCAGCGCATCCACTCGACCGGCCGGCTGGCCGGCACGGGCTACCTCTCGATCCTGCCCGTCGACCAGGGCATCGAGCACTCGGCGGCGGCCTCGTTCGCGCCGAATCCCGAGTACTTCGACCCCCAGAAGATCGTCGAGCTGGCGCTCGAGGGAGGCTGCAATGCGGTCGCCTGCACCCTGGGCGGGCTCGGCCTGGTCGCGCGCAAGTACGCGCACAGGATCCCGTTCGTGGTGAAGATCAACCACAACCAGCTCCTGACCCTGCCCAACGGCGCGCGCCAGACGATGTTCGCGCGCGTCGAGCAGTGCTGGGACCTGGGCGCCGCGGCGGTCGGCGCGACGATCTACTTCGGTTCGGACGACGCCGACCGCGAGATCGAGGAGGTGGGCGAGGCCTTCGCCGCCGCCCACGAGCTCGGCCTGGCGACCATCCTCTGGTGCTACCTGCGCAACCCCGAGTTCAAGCAGAAGGACGTCGATCACCACACGGCGGCCGACCTCACCGCCCAGGCGAACCACCTGGGCGTGACGCTCGGCGCCGACATCATCAAGCAGAAGCTGCCCACCCACAACGGCGGCTACAACGCCTTCAAGGGCTTCGGCAAGACGCACAAGCGGGTCTACGGCGAGCTGGTCGCCGAGCATCCGATCGACTACGTGCGCTGGCAGGTCGCCAACTGCTACATGGGCAAGATCGGCCTGATCAACTCGGGCGGCGCGTCGGCGGGGGAGAGCGATCTCGCCGAAGCGGTGCGCACCGCGGTGGTCAACAAGCGGGGCGGCGGCATGGGCCTGATCTCCGGCCGCAAGGCCTTCCAGCGCCCGCGCGCCGAGGGCGTCGCGCTCCTCCACGCCATCCAGGACGTCTACCTCGAGCCCGGCATCACGGTCGCCTGAGCTGTGACCCCCGCGATCGAGGCCGGCGTGGACTCGAGATCGCCCTCGCGCCGGACCAGCTGGTCCGCCTGACGGGCTGTCTGGTGGCACCGATCGCGCGGCTGGACCCGGGCTCGGGCTAGGCTCGACGGAGAACGGGAGGGGACCATGGCCAAGAAGCCGATCGGCTGGATGGGCGCAGTCGTCGTCGCAGCGCTGCTGGCGGGGAGCGGTCCGGCGCGCGCGGCCGACACGAGAGAAGCCGCCATCGAGGCGGTCCGCCAGAGCGAGATCGCCTTCGCCGGCACGGTCGCGGCGAACGATCCGATGAGGTTCGCGGCGATGATCGACGCCGACGCGGTCTTCGTCGGCGCGGCGGTGACCCGGGGCCGGTCGGCGATCGTCGAGGCGTGGCAGGCGTTCTTCGGGCCCGAGCGTCCGGAGTTCACCTGGCGCCCCGAGATCGTCGAGCTCTCCGGCGACGGCACGCTCGGCCTGACCCGCGGCCCCTGGACGATGAAGGGCAAGGGCGCCGACGGCCAGCCCTTCGAGCGGAGCGGGATCTTCAACTCGATCTGGCGGAAGCAGCCCGACGGGAGCTGGAGGGTCGTCTTCGACATGGGCTGCCCGGGCTGTCCCGCCTGCGCGGCCGGCGGCGGCTGACCGGACGGCGATCCCCGCGGCGACGGCCCGCACGCCGGTCTCTCGCCGCGCCGTGCCGCGGCGCCCGTGGCGTCCGAATCGAAAAGCTCCCATAGAAGGGGGTGGCCGGCCGGGCGTCCTCGAGTCAGCCCGGCCGCCACGCCGGCCGCCCCGGCGCGCCTGCTGCGGCGCCGCGCCCGCCGCGGGAGCTCCATCGAAGCCACAGCGGCCGCGCCTCCAACCCCTTCTATGGAGCTTTTCTGCCTTTCTTCTCTTCTCTTCTCTTCTTTCTGTGCTTCTCGAGTGACCTTCCGGCCGGATTGCCCGTCCCAGCGGTCTCTTGCGTAGACTCGCCCGCCATGAAGCTCGGACGATTCGACCTCGAGGTGGTCTCCGACGGCGAGTTCCGGCTCGACGGCGGGGCGATGTTCGGCGTGGTGCCCAAGTCGCTCTGGAACCGGGTGAAGTCCTGCGACGAGCAGAACCGGATCCGGATGGGGACCAACTGCCTCCTGATCCGCGACGGCCGCGACGTCGTGCTGGTCGACACCGGCATCGGCGACAAGCTGCCCGAGAAGTCGCGCGCGCAGTTCGGCATGGTGCAGGACACGCGGCGCCTGCCGGCGGCGCTCGCCGCCGTGGACTGCCGGGTGGAGGAGGTGACCCACGTCCTGCTCACCCACCTCCACTTCGACCACTGCGGATGGAACACGCGCCGGACCGGCGACGGCCGACTGGTGCCGACCTTCCCGAACGCCCGCTACTGGCTCTGCCGGGGCGAGGTCGAACACGCGCGGCAGCCCAATGAACGCGACCGCGCCAGCTACCTGCCGGAGAACTGGGAGCCGCTGTTCGAGGCGGGCGTGGTCGAGCTCTTCGACGAGACCGCCGAGGTCGTGCCCGGAGTGCGCGCGATCAAGGCTCCCGGCCACAACCTCGACATGTGCATCGTCCTGGTCGACGGCGGCGCGGGGGCGGGGGAGCGCGCCGCCTTCCTGGCCGACCTGGTGCCGCATGCGGTCCACGCGCCGCTCGCCTGGATCATGGGCTTCGACCTCTATCCGATGACGACTCTCGAGCAGAAGAAGCTCTGGCTGCCGCGGCTCGCGGCCGAGGGGCGGCTCTGCGTCTTCGAGCACGACGCCGACACGCCGCTCGGCCGCATCGTCGAGGAGGCGCCGGGCCGCTTCCGGGCCGAGATCGTCGCGGCGGGCTGAGGCGGATTCGACCGCGATAGAGTCCCCGCCGCCCATGGACGCCCCTGCGCCGAGCCTCGGACCCCTCCACCCGCCCCCGGACGCTCCGGTCGACCGGCTGGCCGCCACCACGCTGCCGCGCGAGCGCCAGCTCGAGCTCTACCGCTGGCTGAAGCTCAACCGGCTGGTCGAGGACCGGCTGACCAATCTCTACCGGCAGGGCAAGGTGGTCGGCGGGCTCTACTCGTCGCGCGGCCAGGAGGCGATCTCGGTCGGTTCGGCCTATGCGCTCGAGCCGGGGGACGTGGTCGGCCCGCTCATCCGCAATCTGGGTTCGATGCTGGTGCGCGGCGTCGAGCCACGCGAAGTGATGATGCAGTACATGGCGCGCGGCGGCAGCCCGACCGGCGGCAAGGACTGCAACCTCCACTTCGGCGATCTCGCCCGTGGCCTCGTCTCGCCGATCTCGATGCTGGGCGCCCTGATCCCGGTGATGGCCGGCTTCGCTCTCGCCTTCAAGCACCGGCGCGAGGCCCGCGTGGCGCTCACCTACATCGGCGACGGCGGCACCTCGACCGGCGACTTCCACGAGGGGATGAACCTCGCGGCGGTGCTCGAGCTGCCGCTCGTGGTGATCGCCGAGCACAACGGCTATGCCTAC
This sequence comes from uncultured Acidobacteriota bacterium, assembly GCA_963803995.1. Classification (GTDB taxonomy): domain Bacteria; phylum Acidobacteriota; class Thermoanaerobaculia; order Multivoradales; family JAGPDF01; genus JACTMI01. The sequence continues at coordinate 133,740 of CAWDOT010000011.1, read as the reverse complement.
TCGACGCCGACCGCGCGCCAGATGAAGATCCGCGACCTCGCTTCCCGCGCCGCCGCGTACGGCATCCCGGCGCGCATCGTCGACGGCAACGACGTGCTGGCGGTCTACGAGGCGACCCGAGCCGCGGCCGAGGCCGCGCGCAGCGGCGGCGGACCGCGGATGATCGAGGTCAAGACCTTCCGGATGAAGGGGCACGCCGAGCACGACGACGCCGGCTACGTTCCGAAGGACCTCGTCGAGCAGTGGCGGGCGAAAGACCCCATCGATCGCTTCGAGCGCCACCTCCTGTCGACCGGCCGCGCCGGGCAGGACGAGCTCGACGCGATCGTCGCGGAGATCCAGCGCCGGCTCGACGAGGACGTCGACTTCGCGCTCGCCTCGCCGCCGCCCCCCCCGAGCGCGCCGAAGAGGGCGTCTACGAGGAGGCGGGCGCGTGAGCGGCGAGATCACCTTCCTCGAGGCGATCTCCCAGGGGCTGCGCGACGAGATGCGCGCCGATCCGCGCGTCTTCCTGATCGGCGAGGACCTCGGCCGCTACGGCGGCGCCTTCCGGGTGACCGCGGGCTTCCTCGACGAGTTCGGCCCGGAGCGGATCGTCGACACGCCGATCTCCGAGTCGGGTTTCTCGGGGGCCGCGATCGGCGCCGCGATGGCGGGCCTGCGGCCGGTCGTCGAGTTCCAGTTCATCGACTTCATGGCCAACGCCTTCGACATGATCGTCAACTTCGCCGGCACCAACCGCTACCGCTGGGGGCAGCCGGTCCCGGTGGTCTTCCGTGGGCCGTCGGGCGGTCGCGTCTCGGGCTCGGCTTTCCACAGCGCCAACCCCGAGGCCTTCTACCACCGCGCTCCGGGGCTGAAGATCGTCTACCCGGCGTTCGTCGACGACGCCTACGGCCTGATGCGGGCCGCGATCCGCGACCCCAACCCGGTCCTCTTCTTCGAGCACAAGTATCTCTACCGCCGGATCAAGGGGACGCTCCCGCCGGGATTCGAGACGGTGCCGATCGGCAAGGCCCGCGTGGTGCGCGCGGGACAGGCCGCGACGATCGTGACCTGGGCGGCGATGGTCCATGTCGCGCTCGAGACGGCGGAGAAGCTCGCCGGCGAAGGAATCGAGCTCGAGGTCGTCGACTTGCGCACGATCAAGCCGATGGACGAGGAGACGGTGCTCGCCTCGGTGCGCAAGACCGCGCGCGCGCTGGTCCTCTCCGAGGAGCCCTACTCGGGCAGCGTCGCCGGCGACGTCGCCGCCCGCATCGCCGAGAAGGCCTTCTGGCACCTCGACGCTCCGCTCGCGCGGGTGACCTGCCTCGACACGCCCGTCCCCTACAGCCCGCCGCTCGAAGACCACTACCTGCCCAACGCCGCCAAGCTCGAAGCCCGGGTCCGCGAGCTGCTGCGCGCCTGACGGCGCGCGGGGGCGGAGCCGGTAGCGCCTGTGGCCCGGTTCGGCTGCTGTCGAGGCGTCGGCGTCGAAAAAGCTCCAGAGAAGGGGTCGAGGGAACCGGGACGCCCGAGGCGTAGAGCGCGCGTGGGCACCCCTCACGGCCGCGCTCCCCGGAGGCTGACAGTGTCCGGGATCGGATAAGGTAGGCAGTCCGGCGGCGACGGCGGCTTGGACGCGGCGCCCTCGCCACGGCTGCCCGGCCCAAGACCCCTTCTTTGGGGCTTTTCGAGCGCCGAGCCCGCCACGCAGGCGGCACCGGCCAGCGGGGGAAACCGGGACACCGGCAGGGAACGAGACAGAGGACTTTCGCCCGGCGGGCGCCGGGCCGGAGAGACTGCGATGGCCACCGAAGTCGTGATGCCGCAGATGGGCGAATCGATCGCCGAGGGGACGATTACCAAGTGGCTGGTGCAGGTCGGCGACAAGGTCGATCGCGACCAGCCGCTGTTCGAGATCTCGACCGACAAGGTCGACGCCGAGATCCCGAGCCCGGCCGCCGGCACTCTGCTCGAGGTCCGCTTCCCGGCCGGCGCCACCGTCCCGGTGCAGACCGTCGTTGCGCTGCTCGGCGTGGCGGGCGAGTCGACCGCTGCGGCGGCTCCGGCTCCCGCGGCGGCTCCGGCTTCTGCGACGGCGCCGGCGCCCGCGCCGATCCCGGCGCCGGCCCCCGCCCCGGTGGCGGCGGCGCCGGCCGCCGCGGCGAAGCCGGTTGCGGCCCCCGCGCCCGCGCCGGCGGGCGCCTTCGACTACGACCTGGTGGTCCTCGGCAGCGGTCCCGGCGGCTACGTCGCGGCGATCCGCGCCGCCCAGCTCGGCATGAAGGTCGCCTGCATCGAGAAGGACCCCAAGTACGGCGGCACCTGCCTGCTGCGCGGCTGCATCCCGACCAAGGCGCTGCTGCACTCGGCCGAGGTCTTCGACACGATGAAGCATGCGGCCGACTTCGGCATCTTCGGGTCCGAGCCGACCGTCGACATGGCCCGGGTGCAGGCCTACAAGTCGAAAGTCGTCGACCTCAACGCCAAGGGGGTCGGCGCGCTGTTCAAGCAGAACAAGATCGAGGGCGTCCAGGGCTTCGGCCGGATCGCCGGGGCCAATCGGGTCGAGGTCGAGACGGCGGAGGGCAAGCGGACGCTCACCACCCGTTTCACGCTGGTCGCCACCGGCTCGGTGCCGCGCGAGATCCGCGTCGCGCCGACCGACGGCGTCCAGGTCGTCAACTCCGATCACATCCTCGAGCTCGACCGGGTGCCGAAATCGCTGATCGTGCTCGGCGCCGGCGCCGTCGGCACCGAGTTCGCCTCGATCTTCGCCTCGTTCGGCTCCGAGGTGACGCTGGTCGAAATGCTGCCGCGCGTGCTGCCGATCGAGGACGAGGAGGTCTCCAAGGAGCTCGACCGCCAGCTGCGCAAGCGGGGGCTGACCGTGATGACCGCCGCGACGCTCGAGTCCGTCGAAAAGACGGAGACCGGCGTCCGAGCCCAGGTCACCCAGAAGGACAAGGCGAAGACGCTCGAGGCCGAGATGCTGCTGGTCGCGGTCGGCCGCGCGCCGGTCACCGACGGGATCGGCCTCGAATCGGTCGGCGTCGCGACCGAGCGGGGCTACGTGCCGGTCGACGGCTGGTGCCGGACGGGCGCGCCCGGCGTCTACGCGATCGGCGACGTCATCAACACCCCGTGGCTCGCCCACATCGCGTCGGCCGAGGGCATCCTGGCGGTCGAGAACATGGCCGGGATGGACTCGAAGCCGCTCGACTACGATCTGACCCCCTCCTGCACCTACTGCGAGCCCGAGGTCGGCAGCGTCGGCCTCTCCGAGGCGAAGGCGAAGGAACGCGGCTACGACGTGGCGGTCGGCAAGTTCAGCTTCATCGGGCTCGGCAAGGCGCGCATCCTCGGCAAGAACGCGGGCTTCGTGAAGATCGTGCGCGACCGCAAGTACGACGAGATCCTCGGCGTCCACATCATCGGACCGCACGCCACCGACCTGATCGCCGAGGCCTGCGTGGCGCTGCAGGCCGAGATGACGACCGAGGAGCTGGTGCGCACGATCCACGCCCACCCGACCCTCGCCGAGGCCGTCAAGGAGGCCGCCGAGGCCGCGCTCGGGCACGCCATCCACGCCTGAGCCAACGAGCAACGAAGAGAGCGGAGAGCAGAGATGGCTACCGAAGTCGTGATGCCGCAGATGGGCGAATCGATCGCCGAGGGGACGATCACCAAGTGGCTGGTCAAGGTCGGCGACAAGGTCGATCGGGACCAGCCGCTGTTCGAGATCTCGACCGACAAGGTCGACGCCGAGATCCCGAGCCCGGCCGCCGGCGTGGTGCTCGAGATCCGGCACGCCGAGGGCGAGACGGTGCCGGTCCAGCAGGTCGTGGCGCTGCTCGGCGAGGCCGGCGAGACGGCGGGCGCGGGCCCCGCGGTTGCCGTCCCGGCCCCGCCGCCGCCGGCTCCCGCGCCGATGAGCGCTCCGGCGCCGGCGCCCCGGGCGGCCTCGGCCGCCCCGGCGGTTTCCGCCCCGCCGGCCCCGGTCGCGGCGCCCGCCGCCGCCGCCGGCTCGCTCGAGGAGCGTGTGCGCACGGTCTCCTCGCCGCTCGTCCGCAACATAGCGCGCGCGGAGAGCGTGGACATCTCGCAGGTGCCGGGGACCGGGATTCACGGGCGCGTGACCAAGGCCGACATCCTCGGCTACCTCGAGCAGCGCAAGAGCGGCACGTTGCCGGCGGCGCCGGCCCGTGCGGCAGCGCCCGCTCCGGCGCCGGCGGCCAGGCTGGACAGCGGCTTCCACGTTCCCGCCTACGTCGCCGGCGAGAACGTCGTGATCGAGCCGATGTCGAAGATCCGGCAGATCACCGCCGCCCACATGCGCTACTCGAAGGACACCTCCGCGCACGTGACGACCGTCTTCCACATGGACTTCACCAGGGTCCATGCCGCGCGCGAGCGGGCCAAGAACAAGTTCCTGGCCGCGAACGGCACCAAGCTGACCTACATGCCCTTCATCTTCCGGGCGGTGTGCGAGGGCATCAAGTCGAACCCCAAGCTGAACGCCGCCGTCGACGGCACCAACGTGGTGTTCAAGAAGGACGTCAACCTGGGCATGGCGGTGGCGCTCGACTGGGGGCTGCTGGTGCCGGTGATCAAGCACGCCGACGAGATGAACCTGGTCGGCCTGGCCCGTTCCGCCAACGACCTCGCCGACCGCGCGCGGCGCAAGAAGCTCTCGCCGGACGAGGTCAAGGGCGGCACGTTCACGATCACCAACCCCGGAGTCTTCGGCTCGCTGTTCGGCACGCCGGTCATCAACCAGCCGCAGGTCGCGATCCTCGGCGTCGGCGCCATCGAGAAGCGCCCGATGGTCATGACCGACGCCGACGGCTGCGACACCATCGCGATCCGCACGATGTCGTACTTCGGCATCACCTACGACCACCGCCTGGTCGACGGCGCCGACGCCGACCACTTCATGAACGCGGTCAAGAAGTCGCTCGAGTCGGGCCACTGGCCGGAGCTCGAGCCGTACTACTGAGCGCCGTCGCCGTCGCCGCCGCCGTCGCCGAATCCGCGGGCGGGGGAGCGATCCTCCGCCCGCGCTGCGTTCACCGCTCGCGGCCCACGGCGTCATCGGGCTCTGCCGGACGCCCGTTGAAGCCGCTCCGAAAAGAAGCCCATAGAAGGGAAGGTAGAGGAGGCCGACTCGCAGGCTGGTCGGTTGCGGCGACTTCCGCGCATCTCGCAGTGGCGCGATCCCCGGCGCCACCAGCGCCACAGGCGACCAGCGGTCGCCCCAATCCCCACCCCTTAACTGAGAGCTTTTTCTTTTCTCTTCTCCTCTCCTCTCGGTCCTCAAGTTCTTGTTCGGCTTCTGGCCCGCAGCTCTCGAGTCTGCGCGGCTTCGACCCTTTCCTTCGCTTGCGCACTTCGGTCGGGGGGCCGTCGGACGGGGAGGCGGGCAGTGGAGCTAGGATCGGGCCGTGCAGAGACTTCCGAGGCAGCTCGATGCCGTCGAATGCCGGGTGCTCGGGGCGTTGCTCGAGAAGGAACAGGCGACGCCCGAGTACTACCCGATGACGATTCACGCCCTGGTCGCGGCCTGCAACCAGAAGAGCAATCGCGAGCCGGTGCTCGAGCTCTCCGAGCGGGAGGTCGAGGCGGCGCTGCGCCGGCTGTTCGAGGACGTTCTGGTCTGGCGCAGCGACGGCGCGCGCACCCTCAAGTGGTCGCACAACCTGGACCGGCGCTGGGGGCTCGCCCCGGCGACCAAGGCGGTGATGACCCTGCTGCTCCTGCGCGGCGCGCAGACCGCCGGCGAGCTGCGCGGGCGCAGCGACCGGCTCCATGCCTTCGCCACCGTGGCCGAGGTCGAGACGGCGCTCGCCGATCTCGCCGCCGCCGACCCGGAGAAGGGCGAGCAGGCGCTGACGGCCGAGCTGCCGCGCTCGCCGGGCCAGAAGGAGCGGCGCTGGGTTCACCTCGTCGGCGACACGAGGGTCGTTTCCGCGGCGCGCCCGGAAGCGCGGCCGCCGGCCGGCGAGGGAGTCGAGCAACGTCTCGCCGAGCTCGAGCGGAGGCTCGAGCGGATCGAACGGGAGCTCGGGCTTTCGGAGTCGCCCTGACTAGACGGCGTCGGGCTCGAAGACGAGCCCGGGGCGGTGGCGCGCCTCCGAGAGGAAGCCGGCCATCCGGTCGATCAGCGCTGCGGTGACCAGCTGGGCGCGCGCGGCGCCCTCGAAGACCATCCAGGCGGCGATCGTCTCGCGTCCGACGCCGAGGGAGCGGAAGACGCCGAGCAGCTCGGCGGCGAGCTCCGCGACTTCCGCGTGCCGTCCGCCGTCGGCGAGCAGCAGCGCGAGGTCGAGGCCGACCACGGCCGCGTCGTAGGGCAGCTCCGCGGCGACGAATCCGTCGCAGGTCGCGCGCAGGACGCTCTCCGCCGGCTCGCGCTGGCCGACTTTCTGGAGGAGCTTTCCCTCCATCCAGCCGAGGCGCAGCAGGCTCGAGCGGTCGTTCAGCTCCAGATAGCGGGGTCGCAGCAGCTCGAGCTCGCGCAGCGCCTCCTCGCTCCGGCCCAGATGCACGAGGGAGAGGAGGATGTTGTGGCGCATCGCGAGCGCGAGGCGGGGATCCTCTCTCTCGTCGAGCAGGGCGAGACCCCGACGCTGGGCTTCGAGCCCGCGCTCGTACTCTGCGGCGACGCTGAAGATCGTCCCTTCGCCCATCCAGCTCCGCCCTTCGCGCTGGCGGTCGCCGAGCTCGCGGAAGAGCCGGCGCGAGCGCCGGACCAGGCGCAGCGCGTCGTCGATCCGCCGCTGCGCCCGGCGCAGCGAGGAGAGGAAATAGAGCAGCTCCGCCTCCTCGATGGGATCTCCGGTGCCCTCCTCGAGCTCCGACTTCGCCGCGGCGAGGGTCGCTTCGGCGGCGGCGAGGTCGCCGATCGCGCGCTCGGCGTTGCCGAGCCGGGCGAGAATCCGCCCCGCGAGATCGTGGAGAGCGTTGCCGTGCCGGTCCGGGTCGAGGCGACGCGCCACTTCGAGCGCCATCCGCGAGAGCTCGAGCGAGCGGTGCGGGTCGTCGTAGATGGCCTCGAACGAGGCTGCCGAGAGCTGCTCGGCGAAGGCCCAGGTGTCGAAACGCGCGCTGTTGCGCAGGAGGGTCCACTGGCGAGCCGGCGGATGCCTCAGGAAATCGCGCATCTGGGCGCGTGCGCGGTCGCGCTCGCTCTCGAGCACGGCGTGCGTCTCCTCGAGCCGGGCCAGCAGCTCGGCGAGGTGGGGCAGGGGAGGCGTCCTGGCCGCCGCGGTCTCGAGGCCGGTGGCGTCGCGGGCGGCGGACCGGCACTCAGGGCAGCCCGAGAGCAGGTGGCGAATCACCCGCCTGCGCAACGCGGCCTCGCCGCCGCCGGCGAGGACGAGCGCGAGAGTCTCCGGACCGGGGCAGCCCTCGGGCGATACGAGGCGGTCGTTCATGCCGAGGCCCCGCCGTAGCCGCCGGAGAGCATGCGAACGGAGAGCGCCGAGAGACAGCGGTTGGTGACCTGGCGGATGCTCGACTCCCGGTAGCCGAGGCTCTCGGCGACCTCGCAGCCGTCCCGGTCGAGCGCGTAACGCAGTCTCAGGATCGCCCGGCAACGCTCGGGCAGGTGCGAGATGGCGCGGCTCAGGTCATGGGTGAGCAGGCTGCGCGTCTGCGCGGCCTCGGTGCCCGGGCTCAGCGATTCGAGCAGGACCTCGTCGAAAGTCTGAACGAGGGCCCGCCGGCGGCGGCGCCAGTAGATGACGCAGCGGTGGCGCAGAGTCGTCGAGATCCAGGCGGCGGGATCGCGCACCTCTGCCCGCTTGGTCAGGAAGATGAGCAGCGTCTCTTGGAGCAGATCCTCGGCGTCCTGCGCCGGGATCCTGAACCGGGAGAGCGTGCGCGCAAGCGGCAGCTCGAGCTCGGCGAGCAGGCTCGAGAGATCGTCTTCACGCGGGCGCGGGTCGCTGGGGCTCACGGGCTCGGTCCCTTTGAAACCGAGTGTAGCACCCCCCTCGAAACCGGCCTGTGGAACCCGGCGGCGAGTCCCCCGGAACTCAGGGTGTGATGTTGCCGTTGTCCTCGTCGACCAGAGCCTGCAGCCAGCTCCAGGCCGAGTCGATCACGGCGGCGAACCAGCCGGCGGCGCCGCCCGAGGCGGTCGCGACCGTTGGCGTGTCACCGGCGCGGAAGGCGATCGCTCCGGCAGGCGCAGTCAGGGCTGCGGTCAGCAGAACTGCGGCGAGCATCGTGGCGCGCGAGCGGCGAGACATGAATCCCCTCCCATCGGGGGCGCAGCGCCGGATCCGTCGTGGACCAAGAGGCGCCCTCTACTTTCCTTCTGTGCCGCGACCCGCCCCGAACGTGACAGGGCGGCCGGAAAAACTCCGGCCGGCTGTCACGTTTCGGAAGGAGTGGGAGCACTAGATGGGATGAGGGGCCCCTCTGTCTGTGACATGGGCCGGGAGGCGGGTATGCACTGGGAGCCGGAAGTCAGATCCGAGCGGGGGGCGTTCCCCGGGGGGCCGGTGGTTCTGAGAGCGGGCCTGACCCAAGACGAGGCCCGGGCCTGGTCGGCGTTCGAGCCCGAGCTCATGCGGCTGCTGCGCGCGGCGCTCCTGACGGCGCCCAGCGCCGAGCTCGCGGCAGCCCGCTGGGCGGACCTGCAAACCGGCGGGGCGGTGCCGCTCCTGCTGCTCGGAAGTCAGTTCGGCGAGCGCGAGATCCTCCGCCTGCTGCGCCGGACGAGGGGCGCGGCGCGCTGGACACCCGCCGTGGTCCTGATCGGCGATCCAGGCCGGGAGCTCGCCGAAGGGGCGCTCGCCGAGGGGATCTGCGACCTGGTGCCGCTGTCGGAGATCGACGGCGACCGGCTGGCGCGCGCCCTCCGTTTCGCCATGGCGGTCTCCGAGTCGCGTCAGCGCGAGGATGCCTGGTCACGCCGCTGCTCCGAGCTCGAGATCCGCTTCGAGGGGCTGCTCGACCTGATCGACGAGGGCGTACTGCTGGTCGACGAGGCGCGCCGCGTCCGCTGGGCGAGCCGGGGTGTGGAGGAGATCCTCGGCCGGCCCGCCGGCGAGGTGATCGGTCGGCCGTTCGGCGCGCTCGGCTGGATCCGTCCGGAGCGGGCCTGGAGCGGCATGTCGGAGCTGCTCGGCGCGGACGGCATGCGCCTCGAGATCGAACGGCCCGACGGCGCGCGGCGCCGGGTCGGCGTGCGCTCGCGCCGGCTGGATCCGCCCGAAGGCCGGGGCGAGCGGCTGCGGCTCGTCCTGCTGCGCGACCAGGCGCGGTCGCCGGAAAGGTCCGAGGAGCGCCGGCTGGTGGCGCTCGGCCGCCTCGCTGCCGGCGTCGGCCACGACGTCAACAACCTGCTGACTCCGGTGCTCGGCTTCGCGGAGCTCACGCGCGAGGCGGCGGGCGACCGCGCCCGGGTCGAGCGCTACGCGGGGGAGATCGAACGCTCGGCCGGTGCGGCGACCGAGCTGATCGACCGTCTGCTCCAGCTGGCGCGGACGACCTCGACGGCGCCCGTCGAGATGGCGGGCGACGTCGCGGTCGAGTCGACCCTGCCGCTGATGCGCACGTTGACCGGTCCCTCGGTGCGGCTGACCGTCGATCTGGAGGCGGGCGCCGCGCGGGTCCGGCTGCGCCCGGGCGACCTCGAGCAGGTCCTGCTCAACCTGGTCGGCAACGCCCGCGAAGCGATGACGCGGGGCGGCGCGATCCGCCTGCGCACGCGCACCGACGAGGCCGGCTGCTGGGAGCTCCGGGTCGACGACGAAGGCGGCGGCATCGCGCCGGAGGACCTGGCGCGCATCTTCGACCCCGGCTTCACGACCAAGTCGGGTGAGCGCGCGAGCGGTCTCGGGCTCTGGATCGTGCGCGGCATCCTCGACGAAGCCGGCGGCGAGATCGAGATCGAGAGCCGGCCCGGCGCGGGCTCGAGGGTCACGGTCCGGCTGCCGGGGCTGCCGGCGCCCGGCGGGGCCTGAGCGTCCCCGGCGCGGGCTACCAGCCGAGCAGCTAGGCGAACATCAGCGGCGCGACGATCGTCGCGTCGGTCTCGATGATGTGCTTCGGTGTCGGCACGTCGAGCTTGCCCCAGGTGATCTTCTCGTTGGGCACGGCGCCGGAGTAGGAGCCGTAGCTCGTGGTCGAGTCGCTGATCTGGCAGAAGTAGCCCCAGAACGGGATGTCGTGGATCCCCAGGTCCTGGTAGAGCATCGGCACCACGCAGATCGGGAAGTCGCCGGCGATGCCGCCGCCGATCTGGAAGAAGCCGATCGACTGCCTTCGCGCTCTCGTGCGCGGTACCACTCGGCCAGGAAGATCATGTACTCGATGCCGGTGCGCACCGTGTGGACGTTCTTGACGTTCCCCTTGAGCACGTGCCCGGCGTACATGTTGCCGAGCGTCGCGTCCTCCCAGCCGGGGACGACCATCGGCAGGTTCTTCTCCGCGGCGGCCATCAGCCAGGAGTCCTTCGGATCGATCTGGTAGCTGGTCCTTCGAGTCTGCCCGAGAGCAGGATCCGGTACATGAACTCGTGCGGGAAGAGCCGTTCGCCGCGCGCGTCGGCGGCCTGCCACTCCTCGAGCACGGCCCGCTCGATGCGGCGCATCGCCTCCTCCTCGGGGATGCAGGTGTCCGTCACGCGGTTGAGGTGCCGGTCGAGCAGGTCGCGCTCCTGCTCCGGCGTGAGGTCGCGGTAGTTCGGCACCATGCACGTAATGGTCGTGCGCGACCAGGTTGAAGACGTCCTCCTCGAGGTTGGCGCCGGTGCAGCTGATGACGTGGACCTTGTCGCGGCGGATCATCTCGGCGAGCGAAAGGCCCAGCTCCGCCGGTCGACATGGCGCCGGCGAGCGTGACCATCATCTTGCCGCCGCCGGCCAGGTGCGCCTCGTAGTCCTCCGCCGCGCGCTCGAGAGCGGCGGCGTTGAAGTGGCGGTAGTGGTGACGGACGAACTCCCGGATCGCGCCCTTGGACATCGTGACTCCTCCCGTGGCGCCCGGATTCTACCGGGTCGAGCCTAGAATGGCGGCGTGACGAGCCCCGGACGGCGGACGCACTGGAGCTGGCTCGGGCGCGTGCCTTACGCGCGCGCCTTCGACCTGCAGATCGCGACCCGCGAGGCGCTGCGACGGGGCGACGGTCCCGAGCGCCTGCTCCTGCTCGAGCACCCTCACGTCTACACGCTCGGTCGCAACGCCTCGCCGACCGACGTGCTGCTCTCGGAGGACCAGCTCGCGCGGAAGGGGGTCGAGGTCACCGTCACCGACCGGGGCGGACAGGTGACCTACCACGGTCCGGGCCAGCTCGTCGGCTACCCGATCCTCGACCTCGATCCCGACCGGCGCGACCTGCGCCGCTACGTGCGCGATCTCCAGGAGACGCTGGTCGAGCTGCTCGCCGGCTACGGCGTCGCCGCGCGCGGGGGCGAGGGGGAGCGCATCGGCGTCTGGGCGGGGGAGCGCAAGATCGCCTCGATCGGCATCCACCTCTCGCGCTGGCTCACCACCCACGGATTCGCGCTCAACGTCGCACCCGAGCTGGCGCTCTTCGACGGCATCGTGGCCTGCGGCCTCGCCGGCGTCGAGATGACCTCGATCGCGCGCGAGACCGGCGCGACGCCGCCGCTCGAGGAGGTCGCCCGCCGCGCGGTCGACTGCTTCGCGGCCCGTTTCGGGCGCGAGCTGGTGGCCGACCACGGGCTGGCGCTCGCGCCCGGCGCCGGAGCCCCGGCGTGAATCGCGGCGTCGAGATCAACCTCGTCGCGGTGGTCGCCGCGGTGACCGAGGAGGAGCCGCGCGTGCTGGTGGTGGGTGCCGGCGGAGAAGAAGCGCTGCCCGCCGACGCGCTCGACCCCGACCGCGACCGCACGCTCGAGCTGGCGGTGCGCACGCGCGTCCACGCCCAGGCCGGCCTCGAGCTCGGCTACGTCGAGCAGCTCTACACCTTCGGCAACCGCTTCCGCGACCCGCGCGAGCGCGAGGGAGGCGCGCGCCGGGTCTCGATCGCCTACCTCGCGCTGGTGCGCGAGGCGCCGGTCGACGCCCGCGGCGGCGCGCTCTGGCGCAGCCTCTACGAGCTCTTCCCCTGGGAGGACTGGCGGTCCGGCCGCCCCGCCGTGCTCGATCGCGAGATCGCTCCGGCGCTCGAGGCCTGGGCGCGGCAGGCTCCCGACCGCGCCGAGGGGCGGCGCCGGCGCGAGCGCTGCGACATCGCGTTCGGCTTCTCCGGCGCGCCCTGGGTCGGCGAGCGCGTGCTCGACCGCTACGAGGTCGTCTACGAGGCCGGGCTGGTCGAGGAGGCGGCGCGCGACGCCGCCGCGGCCGGCGGCGGTCGGCCGGCAGCTCCGCCCGCGGCGCGCTGGCTGGGGCGGCCGATGGCGCTCGACTCCCGGCGGATCCTGGCGAGCGCGCTCGGCCGTCTGCGCGGCAAGCTCCGCTACCGCCCCGTGGTGTTCGAGCTGCTGCCGCGCCGGTTCACCCTGCTCCGGCTGCAGCGTACGGTCGAGGCGCTCGCCGGCGTGCCCTTGCACAAGCAGAACTTCCGCCGCCTGGTCGAAGCCGGCGGACTGGTCGAGGGCACCGGCCGGCTCGAGGCGCGCGCGGTGGGGCGCCCGGCCGAGCTCTTCCGGTTCCGGCGGGAAGTGCTGCGCGAAAGGCCGGCGCCGGGCGTCGGGCTGCCCGGGTTGCGGGTGCACGGCTGAGGGGAGCGCCATGTCCTATCTGCGCGAGCTCTACCGTCCGGACCTCGGACTGCTGACCGACCTCTACCAGCTCACCATGGCCCACGGCTACTGGCGCCGGGAGCGCCAGGGCGTCGCGACCGAGGCGGCCTTCCACCTCTTCTTCCGCAAGCTCCCTTTCGGCGGCGGCTTCGCGATCGCCTGCGGGCTCGAGGCGGCGCTCGATTACCTGACCGGCCTCCGCTTCGGTCCTGCGGACCTCGACTATCTGGCGGGTCTCGCCGGCGCCGACGGCAAGCCTCTCTTCGAGCCTGCCTTCCTCGATTTCCTCGCCGGTTTCAGGTTCCGCGGCGACGTCGACGCGGTGCCCGAGGGGACCGCGGTCTTCGCCCACGAGCCGCTGCTGCGGGTGACCGGACCGATCCTCGACGCGCAGCTGGTCGAGACCGCGCTGCTCACCCTGATCAACTACCCGACGCTGGTCGCGACCAAGGCGGCGCGCGTCTGTCTCGCTGCCGGCGAGGCCCCGGTCGTCGAGTTCGGCCTGCGCCGCGCGCAGGGGATCGACGGCGCGGTGACCGCCGCCCGCGCCGCGGCGGTGGGCGGCTGCGTGGCCACCTCGAACCTCCTCGCCGGCCAGCTCTTCGACCTGCCCGCGCGCGGCACCCACGCCCACTCCTGGGTGATGGCCTTCGACTCGGAGGAAGAGGCTTTCCGGGCGTACGCCGAGGCGCAACCCGGCAACTGCGTTTTGCTGGTCGACACGGTCGAGTCGCTCGGGGGCGTGCGCCGCGCCGCCCGGGTCGGGCTCGAGATGCGCGCGCGCGGCGAACGTCTGCTCGGCGTGCGGCTCGACTCGGGCGACCTCGCTTACCTGTCGGTCGAGGCGCGCCGGATCCTCGACGAGGCGGAGCTTCCGGAAGTCCGGATCTTCGCCAGCAACGACCTCGACGAGCACCTGATCGAGAGTCTGCGCCAGCAGGGCGCCCGCGTCGACGTCTGGTGCGTCGGGACGCGCCTGGTGACGGCGTTCGACGAGCCGGCGCTCGGCGGCGTCTACAAGCTCGCCGCGATCCGCCGGAGCGGCGGCGCCTGGGAGCCGCGGCTCAAGCTCTCCGAGCAGGCCGCCAAGACCACCACGCCGGGGCTGCTCCAGGTGCGCCGCTACTCCGACGAACGCGGGCTCGTCGCCGACCTGATCTTCGACGAGGAGCGCGGCGTCGCCGAACCGCCGACGGTCGTCGATCCGGTCGATCCGACCCGCCGCAAGCGGCTGCACGGCAAGATGGACGCCGAGGACCTGCTGATCCCGGTGCTGCGCGGGGGCGAGGCGGTCTACCGTCCGCCGGCGCTCGCCGAAGTGCGGGAGCGCACGCGCGCGCAGCTCGGACGGCTGCACCCCGGCATCACCCGCTTCCTCAACCCGCACTCCTACCCGGTCGGGCTCGAGCTCGCCCTGCACGAGGCGAAGATGGCGCTGGTGCTGGCGGCGCGCGGGGGAGCGGCATGAGCCACGAGTTGCCGGTTCCCGCCTCCTGCCGGGAGGAGCAGGCCGCGAGCTGGGACTACCGCTTCGACGCGACCGCGCTGGCGGAGCGCGCCGCAGCCTGGCGCGAGCGACACGCGATCGCGCCGGCGGACGCCGATCGCCGGCGGATCGAGCTCCTGCTGGTCGATTGTCAGAAGGACTTCTGCCTGCCGGAAGGCGCTCTCTACGTCGGCGGCAGGAGCGGGCGCGGGCGCGCTCGAGGACACCGGCCGGATCGTCCGCTTCCTCTACCGGAACCTCCACCGCATCACCGGCGTCACCGCGACACTCGACACCCACCACCCGTTCCAGATCTTCTTCGCCGATTTCTGGGTCGACGGCGACGGGCGCCCGCTCGCGCCCTATCGCGAGGTGACCGCCGCGCAGGTGCGGCGGGGCGAGGCGCGCCCCGATCCGGCGCTCGCCCCCTTCCTCGCCGACGGCGACGCCGGGTGGCTGCAGGTCCAGGCGCTCGACTACTGCGAGCGGCTGGAGGCGGCGGGGAAGTACCGGCTCTACCTCTGGCCACCGCACTGCCTGGCGGGCGGCGACGGGCACGCGCTGGTCGGCGCGGTGCAGGAAGCGCGGCTCTTCCACTCCTGGTGCAGGCGGGCGCCGGCGCGCCTGGTCGTCAAAGGGGAGGCGCCGTTGACCGAGAACTACTCGGCGCTCCGACCCGAGGTGACGATCGCCCACGACGGGCGCGGCCTCGCTCTGCCGAACCACGAGCTGATCGAGCGGCTGCTGGCCTGCGATGCGGTGGTGATCGCGGGGCAGGCGGCGAGCCACTGCGTGAAGGCGACGGTGGAGGATCTGGTGGCCGAGGCGCGGCGGCGGGATCCCGCCTTCGTCTCGAAGATCTGGCTGCTCGAGGACGGGATGTCGGCGGTCGCGGTGCCGGATCCGGCTCGTCCGGGCGAGTTCCTCGCCGATTTCACGGACGAAGCGGAACGGGCTCTGGCGGCATTCGAGGCTGCCGGGGCGCGGCGGATTCGCTCGACCGAGCCGCTGCCGGAGTCCTGACGGGGCGCGGGCGGAGCGCCGCGGGTCCTGTCCGGTCCGCTTCCCATGGGTGCTCGCTGAGAGGCGCTGCGCGCCCATGGGAGCCCTCGGCCCGGCCACCCGCTCCTTGCCCCCGGTCCCGTTCGGAGCGCCGCGGGTCCTGTCCGGTCCGCTTCCCATGGGTGCTCGCTGAGAGGCGCTGCGCGCCCATGGGAGCCCTCGGCCCGGCCACCCGCTCCTTGCACCCGGAGGCGGTGGTGCCGGGGCCGGCCGGCGGGGCGGTTGACAGGGGTTATGCTCAATTCTAGGATAACGACATCGGCGGCATGCGCCCGCCGGTTTTCGGACCCTGATTATTCTCTCCTTGAGCATAAAGAGACCCGACCCATGATCCCCGCCGCCGCGCCGTCGCCGCTCCGTCCGCTGGCTTTCACGCCGGCCGTCGCCGCCGCCACCGCCGAGGCGCGCCACCGGCTCGAGCGGGTGTTGCCCGAGCTGGAGTGGCCGATCCACGCCCCGTACATCGCGGCGATCCGCAGCCTGGCGCGCGAGCGCGGTGCGGTGATCCTCGCCCACAACTACCAGACGCCCGAGATCTACCTGGGAGTGGCCGACTACGTCGGCGACTCGCTCGGGCTGGCGCAGCAGGCGGCCGCGACCGACGCGAAGGTGATCGTCCAGTGCGGCGTCCACTTCATGGCCGAGACCTCGAAGGTGCTCGCGCCGGAGAAGACCGTCCTGATCCCCGACCTCGAGGCCGGCTGCTCGCTCGCCGCTTCGATCACGGGCGCGGACGTGCGGCTGCTCCGGGAGCGCCACCCGGGCGTGCCGGTGGTCACCTACGTCAACACCTCGGCCGAGGTGAAGGCCGAGTCGGACATCTGCTGCACTTCGGCGAACGCGGTCGAGGTGGTCGAGTCGCTCGGCGCGCCGCGCGTCATCTTCCTGCCCGACGAGTATCTCGGCCGCTACGTCGCGTCGCGGACCGCGGTCGAGCTGATCCTCTGGCGGGGGCACTGCGAGGTGCACGAGCGGTTCACGCCGGAGAGCATCCGCGCGCTGCGCGAGGAGCACCCGGGGCTCGCCGTGCTCGCCCATCCGGAGTGCCCGCCCGCGGTGCTGGCCGAGGCCGACTTCGTCGGCTCGACCGCCGGCATGATCCGCGAGATCGGACGGCCGGGGCGCGCGCGGGTGCTGCTGGTCACCGAGTGCTCGATGAGCGACAACGTCGCCGCCGCGCACCCCGACGTCGACTTCGTGCGCCCCTGCAACCTCTGCCCGCACATGAAGCGGATCACGCTGCCCGGGATCCTCCGCTCGCTGGAGACCCTCACCCACGAGGTGATCGTCGAGCCCGACGTCGTGGCGCGCGCCCGACGCGCGGTCGAGCGCATGCTCGAGGTCGGCCGCGGGGAGAAGCGGTGAGCGCGGAGCGGCCGGTCGAGGCGGTCGAGGCCGACGCGATCGTCGTCGGCACCGGCGTCGCCGGGCTCGCCGCTGCGCTCGGCCTCGCGCCCGCCCGGGTGCATCTCGTCACCAAAGCCGCGCTCGGCCGCGGCGGATCGAGCGTCTGGGCGCAGGGGGGCGTGGCGGTGGCGGTCGGCCCGACCGACACGCCGGAGCTCCACGCCGCCGACACGGTGGCCGCCGGCGCCGGGCTGGTCGAGGAGGAGATGGCCGCGCTGCTCGCGCGCGACGGCGTCGCGGCGATCCGCGAGCTGGTGCGCCTGGGCGCCGACTTCGACCGCGCGGCCTCGGGCGAGCTCGCGCTCGGCCGCGAGGCGGCGCACAGCCGGAGCCGCATCGTCCACGCGCACGGCGACCAGACCGGCGCCGAGATGGTGCGCGCGCTCGGCCGTCACGTGTCGGCCGAGCCGGCGATCCGTCTCTTCGAGTCGGCCTGGGTCACGCGGCTGGCGGTGGAGGAGGGGAGGGTGGTCGGCATCGAGACGCGCGAGGCCGACGGCCGGCGCGTCCTGCACGTCGCGCCGCGGGTCGTGCTGGCGACCGGCGGCTGCGGCCAGGTCTGGCGTCACACCACCAACCCGCGCGAGGCGACCGGCGACGGGATCGCGCTCGCCGCCGCGGCCGGCGCGACGCTGGTCGACCT
Organism: uncultured Acidobacteriota bacterium; assembly: GCA_963803995.1. Taxonomy (GTDB): domain Bacteria; phylum Acidobacteriota; class Thermoanaerobaculia; order Multivoradales; family JAGPDF01; genus JACTMI01. The sequence continues at coordinate 116,435 of CAWDOT010000011.1, read as the reverse complement.
CGAGTTCGTCCAGTTCCATCCGACCGCGCTGGTGGCGCCGGGCGTCGATCCGGCGCCGCTGCTGACCGAGGCGCTGCGCGGCGAGGGCTCGATCCTCGTCGACGAAGCCGGCGCGCGCTTCATGCCCGCCGAGCACGAGCTCGCCGAGCTCGCGCCGCGCGACATCGTGGCGCGCGCGATCTGGAAGCGGCTGGCGGCCGGCCGGAAGGTCTTCCTCGACGCCCGCGCCGCGGTCGGCGAGCGCTTCCCGGTCCGCTTTCCGACCGTCTTCGAATCCTGCCGCGCGGCCGGCATCGATCCGCGCGCCGAGCCGATCCCGGTGGCGCCGGCGGCGCACTACCACATGGGGGGCGTCGCGGTGGACGAGTGGGGGCGGACGAGCCTGCCTGGCCTCTGGGCCTGCGGCGAAGTCGCCTCGACCGGCGTCCACGGCGCCAACCGCCTGGCCTCCAACTCGCTGCTCGAGGCGCTCGTCTTCGGCGGGCGGGTGGCGGAGAGCGCCGGCGGCGACGCGACGCCGCGCCGCCCGGCGCCCGCGCTCGCGCCGTTGCCCGACCTCGATCCGGTCGCCGCGGCGCCCGCGGTCCGCGCGGCGGTGCGCGATCTCGCCTGGCAGGCGATCGGGCTCGTGCGCGACGGCGAGGGCCTGCTCGCGGCGCTCGACCGCCTGCGCGAGCTGCACCGGGCCCTGCCTCCCGGCCCGAGCGAGGCACGCGCCATGGTCACGGTTGCCTGGCTGGTCGCGGCCGCCGCCGAGCTGCGACAGGAGAGCCGGGGCGCGCACTTCCGGACCGATCACCCCGCGCCCGACGCTTCATGGAAGGTTCGCCTGATGGCGACGCCCGCGGTCTCCGACGACGCGCTCGCCGTCCGCTTCGAGCCCGCCGCCGACCTCGAGGAGAACGAGCTGGAGGTCGCCGCCCGATGAGCCTGCCGACGCTCTATCCGCTGCAGTACGAGCCGCTCCTGCGCGCCGCGCTCGCCGAGGATCTCGGCCGCGCCGGCGACCTGACCGCCGACGCCACGGTCGACGCCGAAGCGCGCGCCTCCGCCCGCCTGGTCGCCCGCGCCGCCGGCTGCATCGCCGGGCTCGACGTCGCGCTCGCGACCTTCCACCTGCTCGATCCGGCGATCGCGATCGAACGCGTCGCGGTGGACGGCGAACGGGTCGCCGCCGGAACGCTGCTGGCGCGCATCGAGGGACGGGCGCGGCCGATCCTCGCCGGCGAGCGCACCGCGCTCAACCTGCTCGGCCGCCTGTGCGGCGTCGCAACCGCGACCGCGGCCTTCGTCGACGCGCTCGCGGGCACCGGCGCGCAGGTTGTCTGCACCCGCAAGACCACGCCGGGGCTGCGCGCTCTCGAAAAGTACGCGGTGCGCTGCGGCGGCGGCGCCAACCACCGCTTCGGGCTCGACGACGCGGTGCTGATCAAGGACAACCATCTGGTGGTGGCCGGCGGCGTCGCTCGCGCCATCGAGCGCGCCCGCCGGCATGTCGGGCACCTGGTCAGGATCGAGGTCGAGGTCGAGACGATCGAGCAGCTCGACGAGGCGCTGGCGGTCGGGGTGGACGCGGTGCTGCTCGACAACTTCGACCTGGGCACGCTGCGCGGCGCCGTGGTGCGGGTGGAGGGCCGCTGCGTCACCGAGGCGTCGGGCGGCATCACGCTCGCCACCGCGCGCCGGGTCGCCGAGACCGGCGTCGACCTTCTCTCGGTCGGCGCGCTCACCCACAGCGCCCCCGCCCTCGACGTCGCCCTCGACTTCGACTGAAGCGGCGCTCCCGCCGCGAGTCAGACGGGCGCGGAGTCGCCGCCCGCCAGGAAGGCGCGGAACTCGGGGGCGTGGCGGCGCCAGGTCCAGGCGAGGCTGGCGAGGGCGGCGGCGAGCGAGAGCGCGAAGAGCGCGACCAGGCTGTCGCCGGCGAGCCACCAGGCCGCGGCGAACGGGATCAGCGGAACCAGGTAGACCTCGGCGAGCTCGCGCCCCAGACGGCCGAGCGGACGCCCCCCCGCGCTCTTGACCAGAGCCCAGAGGATCACGGGCGTGCCGAGCGGCAGGAAGTTCGCCGCGGCCATGCCGATCGGGCCCCAGGCCCGGGCCAGCAGCCAGCCGCAGCCGGCGAGCGCCCCGAGATTCAGCAGCAGCGAGGCGACGCGCGCGCGGTCGAGCCGGCGGGCGACCAGGAACTCGCCGCCGAAGCGGCCGAGCGGGTCGACCAGCGGCGCGAAGGCGAGCAGCCGGAGCAGCGGCACCGCCTCGAGGTAGCGCGCGCCGGCGAGGATCCGGGTCACCGCCTCTGCGTTGAGCGCGAGGAAGAGCGCGGCGGGCACCTCGACGGCGAGGAAGAGGACCGTGCCGAGCCGGTAGGCGCGGAACTGCTCGACCGGCCGCTCGGCGAAGGCGACGAAGGCGGGGTAGAGGCTGCGCGCGATCGGCTGCTGCAGGACGCGGAAGACCAGGAAGGCGTACTGGTAAGCGAAGAAGTAGACGGCCACCGTCGCGCTCGAGAACTGCGCGCCGACTACGAAGCCGTCCGCGTAGGTGACCGCGAAGGAGAGCAGCCAGACCGAGCCGAGCGGCAGGCTCTCCGCGACCAGCCGCCCGGTGGCGTCCGGCTCCCGGTGCAGTGGCATCCCGCGCCGCCGGGCCCGCCGCCAGAGCTCGGCGGCGAACAGCGCCTGGGCGACGATCTGGGCGCCGACGAAGCTCCACACGCCGTGGCCGCGGAAGCCGAGCGCGAGCACGGTCGCGCAGTAGGCGCCGGTGCGCAGCAGCTCGGGCGCCAGCGCCCGCTCGATGCGCAGCGTCCCCTCGAACCAGATCATCGGCACGACCGCGAGCCCCTCGAGGATCAGATAGAGGCAGAGCGCGCGCAGCACGTCGTCGACGTCGGGGCGCGGCGTCGAGTAGGCGCCGGCGAGCCAGGGCGCGGCGAGCGCGGTCAGCGCGGCGAGCGCGGTGCCCCAGCCGGCCTGGACGGCGAGCAGGTTGCCGAGCGGCATCGGCCGCACCCGCAGGACGTGGCTGGGCAGGCCGAGGTCGCGGACCGTGGCGAGGACGAGGAAGAGCACCTCGGCCCAGTTCCAGAGTCCCCAGTCGGCGGGGTCGACGACGCGGCGCAGGACGATGTGGGTCGCCTGCAGCGCGAGGATGCGGACGAGCTGGGCGAGCGTCGCCGCGCCGCCGGAGCGCAGGAGGCCGCGCGGGGTGTCGGAGGCGGCGGTCACGCGCGCGCCGGGCTAGGGGAGCGGACCGGTGACGACTTCGACGGGCAGGCGCTGACCCGCTCCCGGCCGGCGGGCGGAGAACCAGGAGAGGCGCTCGCGCAGGGCGTCGAGCTCGAGCAGGTAGCGCCCCGGCTGCTTCGGAGTTCCCAGCTCGAAGACGACCTCGATCTCCCCGCCCGGAGGCACATCCTCGGGGAGCGGTGTGCGCATCCCCTCCCACTCGACCACCGTGCCGTCCTCGGCCAGCCAGTGGTAGGAGAGCGAGACCCGCGTGGCGCCGCGCGCCCGCCAGATCCCCTGGCTGGTGTTGCGAACCCGCGCCGGGATCCGCACCATGCGGTCGGGTCGGAGCTGGCGCGGCGGCTCTCCCGCCGTCCAGGCGATCGAGTAGACGTCGGCCGCGAGCTCCTCCTCCTCGCCGAGCAGCGCGATCGCGGCGCCGACCAGATAGGTCAGCTCGGGCATCTCCTCGCGCCAGGTCCGCTTGCCCGGCGGCTGGGTCGCCGCCGCACCGGCGCCCGCCGCGGCCTCGCCGCTGGCCTCGACGTCGAGCGCCGGCTTCGGCGTGTAGGGCACCTTGCGCCACCACTGGGAGTCGGCCGTCACCAGCATCTTGTAGGCGTAGTAAGGCTCGCCCCCCTCGTCGGAGTAGACCGGCGCCGGCGTCTCGGGCGACAGGGCGATGCGCGTGGCGTTGTCGGGCGGCTCGGCGCTGTCGAACCGCGTGCCCTTCTCGGAGCCGTTCAGGCGCACCCGCACGAAGTTGGGCGCCGCGACGGTCGTGACTTCGAACACTGGACGGCGCAGCGGCTGGTAGGTGCGCACCCAGATCTCGACCGGCGCGCCGCCGCCGACCCAGATCTCGTCGCCCACGGGATGGACGACGTCGCGCCGACCGAAGAACCAGGTTCCGCCCGCGCCGGCGAGACCTTTGTAACCAGGGATCTGGCCGGTGAGCGTCATCTCCAGCGGGAAGAACCGGAAGGGCTTGTTGCGTACGTGCGCCTGCAGCGTCGGGTAGGGCACGGGCGCCCCGAAGGGCGTGAACACCAGGGGCCCGAGGAAGACGCCGGCGAGCGCGTAGCCGGCCGGCAGAGGCCAGCGCCGGCAGGCGGGTGACCAGGAAGAGGAAGCCTGGGTAGGCAGTGACGAAGTACCGATTGCCGATGAATCCGCCGCCGCCGTGCCAGTTGAACGGGATCAGCGTCAGGAAGAAGAGCGCGACGCCGGCGAGCGCGACGACCGTCGCCCACTGCTCGCGGGTACGGCCCCGCGTCGAAGCGAAGAGCAGCAGGGCGACCAGCGCGAAGGGGGCGTAGAGGAAGAGGCCGGTGTGGCGGCCGACGAAGAAGTAGAAGAGGTTCTCGGGGAGCCGGCGGTCGACCTCGGGCAGACGGAAGATCCACCACCAGGAGTTCTGCTGGTCGACCTCGGGCTCGGCGGCCGCCCCCGCGGCCGGTGGCGGCTCCGGGAGGACGGGCATCTGGTCGTAGCGCTCCACCCGCACCCCGGTGCGCTCGACGCCCAGGTAGGGCGAGAGGTGGCCGGTCATCGCCAGCGAGAAGCCGCAGATCGCGACCGTGCCGGCAACGACGCCCAGGATCCACCCGAGAGCTCGCCGCCGGTCACGGTGGCCGGCGGCGAGCGCCAGCACCGGCAGCCCGAACAGCGCCAGGACCGGCTTGTTGTAAGCCGCGGCCATCAGCACCGCGCCCGACCAGACGGGGCGCAGCCGGGGGCGCCGCGCAGCCGATCGATCCAACGCCGCCAGCCGCCGCCACCGAGCGGCGCCGGCGCGTCGGTCAGGCCGAGGTAGAGGCCGGCGGTGACCGCCGCGACGCAGAGCACCTCGGTGTGCAACCAGAAGACGTACGAGAAGGCGTTCGAGAGCAGGAAGAAGCCGGCGGAGAACAGCAGCGCGGGCCCCTCCGGATTGAAACGCCGCAGCCAGAGCGCGCCCAGCCAGACCGCCAGGAGCAGGAGCGCCATGTTGGTCGCGACGAAGCCGTCGGCGCCGAACAGGCGCACCAGCGGCGCGGCGGCGAGCGCCGCCGGAAAAGGCTTGCCGAAATAGACGTCGCGCCAGCCGTCGTCGGTCATCAGGATCAGGTTCTCGACGACGTCCGAGGGGAACTCGCGGCGCAGGCGCCGGATGTCCTCGAGCTCGCACCGCAGGTCGAAGTCGTGCGCGAGCGAGAGCGCCATCAGGTAGTAGGCGGGCTCGTCCGACTTCAGGTTCATCGGCAGTCCCGGCTTCTGCACCGTGAGCGGGAAGACGACGAGGAAGAGGGCGAGGGCCCCGAAGACGAGGCGCGTCGTGCGCGACATGATCGCGCGCGAGTCTACCGGAAGCCGGCGCGCCCGCCGCCCGGAGGGCGGCGGACCCGCGGCGCGGCTCGGGCGAGCGGGACGCTCCTTTCGGCGCGATGCGATAGGCTCGCAGGCGCCGGTCCGGCGCCCGCCGGGCGAGTCTGACGGACCGCGACGCCGCTTTGAGCCACTCGACCGACTCTTTCCGGAACCGCCGATCCGCCCGCGCTCCTCGCCGCCGGCGCGGGCACGCCCTGGCCCCGGCCCTCGTGGCCGTCGCCCTGCTCGTGCTCGCCGGTTGCGGCGGTCCCTTCCGGCCCGCTCCGCCGAAGGGGATCCTGGTCATCCTGGTCGACGCGCTGCGCGCGGATCAGCTCCAGCTCTACGGCTCGCAGGTGGCGATCGCGCCCCGGCTCGACGCCCTGGGGCCGGAGTCCGTGGTGTTCGAACGGGCCTTCTCGCCGGCGAGCTGGACGCGCCCGGCGCTCCCTTCGCTGTTCACCGGTCTTTACCCCTCCGAGCACGGGCTGACCGACTTCGTCGGCAGCGCGGGGCAGTACAAGGGGGCGGTGCTCTCCGAGTCGGCGCTCACGCTGGCGGAGGAGATGAAGGCGGCGGGGCGCCGGACGGCGATGGTCGGCTACCAGACGCTGCTCTCCGCCCGCTTCGGGATGGCGCAGGGCTTCGACTTCTACAACAACAACACCAACGGCGGCGAACGCATCCGCAAGCGCTTCCTCGAGTGGTTCGACGAGGCGCCCGAGCAGCCGTACTTCGCCTACCTGCACTACCTCGACATCCACTGGCCCTACTGTCCTCCCGCGCCGACCTGGGGCAAGATCGACCCGACCCCCAACGAGACGATCACCTGCGACGACTGGCGCGGCCTGCGCGAGCGCATCCGGTCGGGCGAGACGGTGCTCACCGAGGCGGACCGCAGGGCGCTCGCCGCGCGCTACTCCGAGGAGATGATGGCGCTCGACTGGGAGCTCGGCGTGCTGTTCGACGAGCTGAAGCGGCGCGGCGCCTGGGACGACCTGCTGATCGTGGTGACCGCCGACCATGGCGAGGAGCTCGCCGAGCGCGGCGGCATCGAGCACGGGCACACGCTCTACGACGAGCTGCTGCACGTCCCCTACATCTGGAAGCTGCCGCTCGCCTGGCACGGCAGTCGCGGCCGCCGCGAGGGCGGGCTGGTCGAGACGCGCACGCTGATGCCGACGCTGGTCGACGTCGTGGGGGAGGCGGCGCCGGCCGGCGTCTCCGCGACCAGCCTGCTGCCCTGGCTCGGGCCGCGGCCGAAGCCGGAGCCGCCCGCGACCTGGGTCGTCGCCGAATCGAACGGGATCTTCGCGGTGCGCACGGCCACCCACAAGCTGGTGGTCACCCCCGCGGCGAAGAAAGTCGAGCTCTACGACCTGGTGGCCGACCCGGGCGAGCGCCACGACCTCGCGCCGGCGCGGCCGCCCGAGCTCGCCGAGCTCCAGGGGCTGATGCGCAAGTGGCGCGCGGGATTGCGCCCGATCGAGACCGGCGACACCGCGCTCGACGAGAAGACCACCGAAGAGTTGAAGGCCCTCGGGTACCTCTGAGGCCGCCGGCGCTCAGGCGCCTAAACCCGGCGGGGCAGCCGCCCGCGGCTCGCCGGCGACTCCGCGCGCGCGCCGGGCGAGCGCCGGCACCAGGATCAGCGCGCCGCCGTAGAGCGCCAGGCTGAAGACGAGAGTGCCGGCGCTGCCCACCCGCAGGTCTTCGATCAGCAGTTTGAGCCCGCCCGCCGCGAGCAGCAGGGCGGCGAACTTCGACAGCTCCGGCCGCCCGCCGAGCGCACGCGCGAGCGCGAGCAGGATCGCGGAGCCGGCGAGAACGGCGCTGCGCACGACCGCGAGCCGGCCCGGGTCCGCCGCCTCGCCCGGCGCGCCGGCGAGGGGTTCTGCGACCAGGCGGATCACCAGCCCGCCGAGTCCGGAGAGGGCGACCGCGAGCGCGAGCAGGCGCGCGGCGGCCGCGAGCCGCTGCGCGCCCTCGAGCGGCGCGCCGCGGTAGAGCAGCAGGGCGGTCGCGACGGCGAACAGCAGCACGATGCCGGTGGTCCACGTCGGATCCCGCCAGATGGCGCGCGCGCCGGCGGCGAGCGCGTTCAACGAGACGAGCAGCAGTCCGGAGGCGAGGGCGGCCGCGGTCGCCAGGAGCGCGCCGTGCGCCTGCAGGACCGGCCTCCGGCCGGCGAGCGCGAGCGCCGCCACCGCCACCGCTGCCGCCGCCCAGAGCGCCGGATAGACACTGGCCGGAAGCAGGGGCCGCAGGCTCTCGGCGGCGAGGAAGGTCGCCAGGCTCGAGAAGTAGGCGACGGCGATGCCGTGCCCCGCGCGCCGTTCGCTGCGTCGCGCGAGCCCGACGTGGAGCAGCACGCCGGCGGCGAGCGCTCCGACGGCGACCGCCTGCCGCGTGCCGCCCGGGGCGAGCGCGAGCGCGCCCTCGAATCCGATCAGCAGCACGAGGCAGGTCTGGAGGATCGCGAAGGGCGTCACGTCGCGCTCCTGGAAGAGCAGGCGCAACACGAAGGCACCGAGGTAGACGACGACCAGACCGAGCTGGGCGAGCAGGACCGGGCCGAGCCCGAGCCAGGGGGGCGGCGTCTTGCCGACCAGCAGCAGCGCGCCGAGCATCGCCACCACGGCGTCGAGCGCCATGGCGACCAGCCAGCGCTGGCCGCGCCAGCCCCGTCCGTAGGCGAAGACCAGCGAGGCAATCGCGAGCGCCAGCAGGTAGATCACGAACGGGGTGACGGCGCGGGTGCGGAAGAGCAGGACCATGCCGGTGCCGAGCGCGGCGAGGACGGTGATCCAGGCGACGGTGCGGAAGGCGCGGCGCCAGGCGACCGCGAGCCCGAACGCGGTCGCGACCGCGAGCAGGGCCGCGGCCGGGCGCGGCGCGACCAGCCCGAAGCGCGTCGTCGCCTCGACCAGCAGCGGATAGACGATCAGGGCCGAGGCGAGCGCGTGGAAGGCGCCGCTCAGGTGCCGGCCGGCGGCGGCGGCGCGGTCGGCCAGCACGAGCCAGCCCAGGGCATAGAGAACCCCGAGCGAGACGCCGATCCCGCTCGACAGCGTCCCCGCCTCGGTCAGCGACCGGACCAGGAAGGCGCCGCCCAGCACGAGGCAGGTGCGACCGACCAGCGCGGGGACGCCCTCGAGGCGTGCCACGCCGGCTGCCGCCGCGGCCTCGATGCCGGACGCCTCGACGGCTTCGCCTCCGGCGACGACGGGCGTCGAGCGCTCGACGGCGGCGAGACGCGCCGACAGGCGGTCGACCTCGCGTTCGAGCGTGACGACCCGATCCTCGAGGGTGGATGGGTGGTCCATGCGCGCCTCCGATGTCGCGCGCGCGGCGAGCCGCCGCCGCGCGCGATCGATGTTCACGATGCTGGCGCGGAGTGTCCGCTGCGCCCGCGGCGCGCGCAAGAGCGCGGAGAGTGGAATCGGCACGAACCACTCTTCGATGTGCGCGCCGCCCGCCCGCCGGGGCGGCCGGGCGAGCGCGGCCACCGCCTGACGGCGCGGGGAGCGCGCGGTTGACAGTCCGCCGCGGCGCGGCTAGCTTTCCCGCGATGCAGCGCGAGCGGCTCTGCGCCACGAGCACCACGACCACGGCGACTGCCGGGGAGGGGCCGGGGACCGCCTGATCGCGCGCGGTTCCGAGACATCCGGCCCCGCTCCTCCCGGCGAGGACGCGGGGCTTTCATTTTCTGGCGGGGACGACGATGAGCAGTGGAATCGACGGGAGCCCGGCGGTCGACGCGGAGCGCGGAGCGCCGCCGCGCACCCTGCGCGTGATGAAGTTCGGCGGCACCTCGGTGGCCAGCGGCGAACGCATGCGGGGCGTCGCGGACCTGGTCGCGGCGGCCCTCGCCGGGGAGCGGGTCGTGGTGGTCGTGTCGGCGCTCGCCGGCGTCACCAACGACCTGCTCGCGGCGCTCGAGCGCGCCGCCGCGCGCGGCGGGGGAAGCACTGAAGCGGTCGCGGGATTCCGCGCGCGGCACGCGCGGGCGCGGGCGGAGCTGGCGGAGGAGCTCGACGGCGCCGCGGCCGCGGCGGTCGAGGCGGAGCTCGAGGGCCTCGGCGGCGAGCTCGAGCGCGCGCTCGCCGGCGTCGAGCTGCTCGGCGAGTGTCCGCCGCGCACGCGGGCCCAGGTCGCCGCCCTCGGCGAGCGGGCGAGCTCGACGCTGCTCGCCGCGTTGCTCGCGGCGCGCTGCGGCGGTTGCGAGCGGCTCGACCCGCGTCGGGTGCTCCCCTGCGCGGGCGATCCCCTCGAAGCGGAGCCGCGGCCGGCCGAGATGCGCGCGCGCCTGACGGCGTGGCGCGAGGGGGGCGCTCCGCTCGCGCTGCTCCCCGGGTTCTACGGCGGCGACGAGCGCGGTGACGTCGTGCTGCTCGGCCGCGGCGGGTCGGACTATTCGGCGGCGCTCGCCGCGCAGGCGCTCGACGCGCGGCTGCTCGAGATCTGGACCGACGTGCCCGGCATCTTCACCGCCGACCCGCGCCGCGTGCCGGGCGCCTGGGCGGTCGCCGAGGCGAGCTTCGAGGAGGCGATGGAGCTCGCCCACTTCGGCGCCAGGGTGCTGCACCCGAAGAGCGTCGCCCCGGCGCGCGCGGCGGGCATCCCGGTGCGCATCTGCGACACCTTCCACCCCGCGCACCCGGGGACGCTGCTGACCTCGCGCGCGACGCCTCCCGGCCGGGTCGCCTGCGGCCTGTCGCTCCTCCCGGGCGTCGCGCTGCTGTCGATCGCCGGACCCGGGATGAAGGGCGTGCCCGGCGTCGCCGCCCGCGCCTTCGCGGCCCTCGCCGGCCACGGACTGTCCGTGATGCTGATCACCCAGGGCTCGAGCGAGTGCGTGATCAGCGTCGGACTGCCCGCGGCCGAGGCCGGGCGAGCGCTCGCCGCCCTGGGCGACGCCTTCGCGGCGGAGATCGCCACCGGCCGGGTCGAGGAGATCGACGCCCGCCAGGACCTGGCGATCCTGTCGCTGGTCGGCGACGGCATGCGTCACCGCGCGGGCGTCGCGGGCGACTTCTTCGGCGCGCTCGGCGCGGCGGGCGTCAACGTGGTCGCCATCGCGCAGGGGGGGAGCGAGCGGTCGATCTGCGCGGTGATCGAGGAGAGCGCCGGCGACGCGGCGCTCAACGCCGTGCACGCGCGCTTCTTCGGACGCGACGGGGAGCCGGCGCCGGCGCCGGCGACGCCCGCCGCCGCCGGAACCGGCGCGGGCGTCGCGGTCTTCGCGCCGGCGAGCATCGGCAACCTCGCGGCCGGCTTCGACGTGCTCGGCGCCGCGGTGGCGCCGCTCGACGGCGAGCTCTGGGGCGACGTGGTCGAGGCGGCGCCCGCCGCCGAGAGCTCGCTGCTCGTGGTCGGTCCGTTCGCCGGCCGGCTGCCCGCGGATCCGCGCGAGAACCTGGTCTGGAAGGCGCGCGAGGCGGTCGAGCGCCAGCTCGGCCGGCCGCTGCCGCCGCTCGCCCTGATCCTGCACAAGCGGTTGCCGGTGGCGAGCGGGCTCGGCTCGAGCGCCGCGTCGGCGGTGGCGGCGGTGGTGGCGATCGACGAAGCGCTCGGCGCGCCGCTCGGCGCCGAGGGCCGGCTGCGCGCGGCCGCCGAGACGGAGGGTCACGCCTCGGGCGCCGCGCACCTCGACAACGTGGCGCCGATCCTGGCCGGGGGCGTGCGGCTGATCGCGTTCGGCGAGCGGGTGCGCGAGCTGCCCTGGCCGGCGGAGCTGCGCTTCGTGGTCGTCTCGCCCGAGCTCGAGCTGGCGACCCGCGCGGCGCGCGCCGTGCTGCCGCGCGAGGTGCCGCTGCCGCTCGCGGTCGCGCACGCGCAGAACCTGGCGGCGCTGGTCCACGCCCTGCACGCCGGCGACCGCGGCCTGCTCGCCGCGACGCTGCGCGACCTGCTCGCCGAGCCCTATCGCGCGCCGCTGGTGCCCGGTTTCGCCGCGGTGCAGGCCGCGGCGCTCGGCGCGGGCGCGCTCGGCTGCAGCCTGTCCGGCGCCGGCCCGGCGGTCTTCGCGGTCGCCGAGACTGCGGTCGCCGAGCGGGTGGCGGCGGCGATGGAAGCGGCCTGGCGGGGCGCGGGGGTCACCTGTCGCGCGCGGATCTGCGCCGCCGACCCGCGCGGCGCGCGGCGGGTGGAGGCCGGGTCGTGGAGCTGATCTCGACCCGCGGTGGCGCGCGCCGCGCCGGCTTTCTCGAAGCGGTCGCGTCGAACGTGCCCGGCGACGGCGGCCTCTTCGTGCCGGCGGGTCTCTCCCCCTTCCCCGACGTCGAGCGGCTGCTCGCGCTCGATTGGCGCGAACGCTCGGCCGGGATTCTCGAACGGCTGCTCGCGCCCGAGCTCGAACGCGCCGAGGTCGCCGCGCTCGCGGCCGCCGCGTTCGACTTCCCGGTGCCGCTGGTCCGCGTGCGCGAAGGGCTCTGGGCGCTCGAGCTCTTCCACGGTCCGTCGCTCTCCTTCAAGGACTTCGGCGTCCGCTTCCTCGCGCGGGTCCTGGCGCTCGAGGCGGCGCGCACCGGCCGGCGGCAGCGCCGGCTCGTGCTCACCGCGACGAGCGGCGACACCGGCGCGGCGGTGGCCGCGGCGTTCCACAATCTGCCCGGCTTCCGGGTCGCGGTGCTCTATCCCGCCGGGCGGATCTCGGAGCGGCAGGAGCGGCAGATCGCGACGCTCGGCGGCAACGTGCGCGCCTTCGCGGTCGACGGCGACTTCGACGCCTGCCAGCGCCTGGTCAAGGTCTGCTTCGCCGACGGCGCGCTCGCCGCCGGGCTCGGGCTCGTCTCGGCCAACTCGATCAACGTCGCGCGCCTGACCGCGCAGGTCCTCTACTACTTCGAGGCGGCGGCCGCGCTGGCGCGCAGCGCGCCCGAAGCGCCGCGGCCGGTCGTGGCGGTCCCCTCGGGCAACTTCGGCAACCTCTGCGCCGGCCTGCTCGCCGTCCGCCTCGGGCTGCCGCTCGCCGGGCTCGTGCTCGCCACCAACGCCAACCGGACCGTCCCCGACTTCCTCGAGGGGGGGCGCTGGACGCCGGGCGCCACCGTCGCCACGCTGTCGAACGCCATGGACGTCGCCGCTCCGAACAATTGGGAGCGGGTCGAGTGGCTCTTCGGCGGCGACCTGGCGGCGCTGCGCGCCGGGCTGCGGTGGGGGAGCCTCGACGACGCCGGCACCCGCGCCGAGATCGCGGCGCTCGCCGCGCTCGGCTACCGCGCCGACCCGCACGGCGCGGTCGCCGCCGGGGTGCTCGAGGCCCGGCTCGCCCCGGGCGAGGTCGGCGTCTTCCTCGCCACCGCCCATCCGGCGAAGTTCGACGCGACCGCTTCCGGAGTCCCGCTGCCCCCCGAGCTCGCCGCGGCGATGGCCCGCCCCCTCGCCGCGGAGCGCCTGGCCGACGACCCGGTGGCCCTGGCCGCCGCGCTGCGCGCCGGCCGTTAAGGCCCCGCCGCCCCGAAAGCCCCCCCGTTCGGGCGGGGCGCCGCTTCCGGAGGCTCCTACAATGGGTCGCAAGGCACCCTGAGCGGTTGCACCGCCTCCGGAGGCAGCGCCGATGATCCTCGGTCTGGGGATCGACCTCTTCGAGGTCGCGCGCTTGGAGCGCGAGCTCCAGCTGGGGGAGGCCGATTTCGCGCGCACCCTCTTCACCCCGGACGAGATCGCCGCCAGCGCCGGTCGCAAACGCCCGGCGCGCGACCTCGCCGCCCGCTTCGCCGCCAAGGAAGCCGTCGTCAAGGCGCTCGCCCTCGACGGCGAGCTCGGCACCCCCTGGCGCGCGATCGAGATCGTCGACACCCCGGAAGGAACGCCCGAAGTCCGACTCCACGGCCCGCTCGCCGCGGCGGCCGCCGCGCGCGGCGTGCGCCACATTCACGTCGCGCTCGCGGCCAGCCGGCGCTTCGCCGCGGCGAGCGCGGTCGCGGAGTCCTGAATCCGCTCCACCCGAGGAGACCCCATGGCCCAGGTCCTCGCCAACACCCTGCCGGTCGCCTTCGCCCCGTGGGAGACCGCCTGCCACGAGCTCGGCCTCGAGCCCGACGGACCGGTCAACATCGGCTGGCACTGCAGCGACCGCCAGGTGGCGCTCGGCCGCGGCGCGCACCCCGCCCTCGTCTGGGAGGATTTCGAGGGGCACGAGCGAACCTACGACTTCGCCGCGCTGGCGCGCTGGTCGAACACCGCGGCCGCTGTCCTGACCGATCTCGGAGTGGGCGCGGGGGACCGCGTCTGCCTCTTCCTCGACCGCGTCCCCGAGCTCTACTTCATCTTCCTCGGCGCGCTCAAGATAGGCGCGATCGTCCAGCCGCTCTTCTCGGCCTTCGGCGAGGACTCGCTGTTCACGCGGCTCGACGACGCCGGCACCGCCGCCCTGGTGACGCAGCGCAGGCACCTCGGCAAGGTGCGCCGTGTGCGCGACCGGCTGCCGGCGCTCCGGCGGGTCGTCGTGGTCGACGCCGGGACGGCGCCGCTCGGGCCGGGCGAGGTGGGGCTCGAGCTCGAGCGGCTGCCTCCCATCGAGTCGTTCCCGGTGGTCCCGACCACAGCCGAAACCCCGTCGGTCCTTCACTACACCTCGGGCACGACGGGGCAGCCCAAGGGGGCGCAGCACGTCCACGGCTCGCTCCCGGCGCAGTACCTGACCGCCCGGGTCGTGCTCGACCTGCAGCCCGACGACGTGTACTGGTGCAACGCCGACCCGGGCTGGGTGACCGGCACCTCCTACGGGATCATCGGCCCCTGGGCCAACGGCATCACCCAGGTCGTGCTCGACTCCGGCTTCAACGCCGAGCGCTGGTACCAGTTGCTCGCCGGACGGCGGGTGACGGTCTGGTACTCGGCGCCGACCGCGATCCGGCTGCTGATGCGCGAAGGCGCCGAGCTCGCGCGCCGCCACGACCTCTCGGCGCTGCGCCATCTGGCGAGCGTCGGCGAGCCGCTCAACCCGGAGGCGGTGATCTGGTCGCGCGAGACCTTCGGCCACCCCTTCCACGACACCTACTGGCAGACCGAGACCGGCTGCATCGTGATCGCCAACCTGCCGGGCCGCACGATCAAGCCCGGCTCGATGGGGCGCCCCTTCCCCGGGATCACCGCCGCCGTCATCGATCCGGCGAGCGGCGCCCCGTTCGACGCGCCGGGGCGCGTCGGGCTGATCGCGCTGCGCCCCGACTGGCCCGCGCGGATGCGCGGCTACTGGGGCAGGCCGGAGGCCTTCGCCGCCCGCTTCCGCGACGGCTGGTACCTGACCGGCGACCGCGCTTCGCTCGACGTCGACGGCTACTTCTGGTTCGTCGGCCGCGACGACGACGTGATCAACACCGCCGGCCACCTGGTCGGCCCGTTCGAAGTCGAGTCGGCGCTGCTCGAGCACCCCGGGGTGGCCGAGTCGGCGGCGGTCGCCAGGCCCGACCCGGTCAACATGGAGGTGGTCAAGGCCTTCGTCGTGCTCAAGCCCGGCGTCGCCCCGTCGGCCGACCTCGAGCTCGAGATCATGAACTCGCTCCGCCGCCGGCTCTCGCCGCTCGCCATGCCGCAGGAGATCGAGTTCGTGCCGTCGCTGCCCAAGACGCGCAGCGGCAAAATCGTGCGCCGCGTGCTGCGCGCGCGCGAGTGGAACGAACCGGTGGGCGACATCTCGACGCTGATGGACGAATAGGAGGACGCGATGGAGGAGCTCGAGCAGGTGGTCCTGGATTACATCCGGCGGGAGTACCTCGAGGCGGAGGACGGGCGCGTCGCTCGGGCCCGACACGCCGCTGATCTCGGGGGGCATCGTCGATTCCTTCTCGATGGTGTCGCTCAAGCGCTTCGTCGAGCGGAAGTACTCGATCCAGATTCCGGACGCGGCGGCGACGCCCGCCGCGTTCGACAGCGTGCGCTCGATCGCCGCCCTGGTCGAGCGCGTCCGCGGCGCGGTCGCGGTCTGACCCGGGCGGCGGGAGGAGGCGGACATGGCCTACGACACGGCGATGCGCGAGCACTACCGGCAGGAGCTCGCGGGCATCGAGGCGGCCGGACTGTTCAAGCAGGAGCGTTACATCCACGGACCGCAGGGAGTGGAGATCGAGGTCGAGTTCCCGTCCGGCGCGCCGCCGCGCCGGGTGGTCAACCTCTGCTCCAACAACTATCTCGGCCTGTCCAGCCACCCGGCGGTGGTCGCCGCGGCGCACGCCGGCCTCGACCGGCGCGGCTACGGCATGTCCTCGGTGCGCTTCATCTGCGGCACCCAGGATCTCCACCGCGAGCTCGAGACGCGGCTGACCGGATTCCTGGGCACCGAGGCGACGCTGCTCTTCCCCTCCTGCATGGACGCCAACGGCGGCGTCTTCGAGGCGCTGTTCGGCGAGCGCGACGTGCTGATCGCCGACCGCCTGGTCCACGCCTCGATCGTCGACGGCATGCGCCTGGCGAAGGCGCAGCAGGACACCTTCAAGCACTCCGACATGGCGCACCTCGAGGAGAAGCTCGCCGAGCACATGGAGAAACGCTTCCGCGTGGTGGTCACCGACGGCGTCTTCTCGATGGACGGCGACCTCGCACGCCTCGACGAGATCGTCCGGCTGGCGGAGAAGTACGACGCCATGGTCTTTGTCGACGACTCGCACGCCACCGGATTCATGGGCGCCACCGGACGGGGAACCCACGAGGCGAAGGGGGTCGTCGGCCGCATCGACGTCATCACCACCACGCTCGGCAAGGCGCTCGGCGGGGCGTCGGGCGGCTGCGTCTCCGGCCGCGCCGAACTGGTCGAGATGTGCCGCCAGCGCGCGCGCCCCTACCTCTTCTCGAACTCGGTGCCGCCGGTGATCGCGTCGGCGGCGCTCGCGGTGCTCGATCTGGTCGGAGGTTCGACCGAGCGCCGCGACCGGCTGGAGGAGAACGCCCGCTACTGGCGGCGCCTGCTCGTCGAGGCGGGCTTCGAGGTGCGGCCGGGCGAGAGCCCGATCGTGCCGGTGATGCTCTACAACGCGCGTCTCGCGCAGGACGTGGCGCGCGACCTCTTCGCCGAGGGCGTCTACGTCGTCGGCTTCTTCTTCCCGGTCGTCGCCAGGGGGCTGGCGCGCATCCGCACCCAGCTCTCGGCGGCGCACGAGAAGCGGCACCTCGATCGCGCTCTCGAGGCGTTCGTCAAGGTCGGTACGAAGTACGGCGTACTGGGGCTGCACCGCGCCGAGATCATCGAGCGCTACGGCGAATAGCGCGAGGAGGAGTCATGCCCGAGGCGAAATCGCTGCACCTGCTGACGGCGGAGGCGCCGTCCTGGGAGGAGATCGAGCGCGAGCTCGCGGCGCAGGGCTGGCAGGTCACGGCGCGCGAGGTCTGGGCGCTCGAGGCGCGCCGCGGCGGCGAGACCGAGGAAGTGCTGGGCGTTACGCGGCAGCAGGCCTGGGGCCGGCTGCGCGAGTTGCTGCGCCTCTACGGGTCCGAGCACCTGCCCTGAGGTCCGCAGCGGGCCGGCGCCGGGGGCGGGGTTGATAGGATCCGCCCGTGAGCGATTCGTTGGTCCAGCTCGGCGGCAGGCTGAGAGACGCGACGGCGGGGGAGCGGGTGCCCCGCCCGGAGTGGCTGCGCATCCGCCTGCAGACCCCGGCGCGCTACCACGAGGTGCGCAAGCTGGTCGACTCGCTTTCGCTCAACACCGTCTGCAAGGAAGCGCACTGCCCCAACATCTACGAGTGCTGGGGCGAGCTGGGCACCGCGACCTTCATGATCCTGGGCGACGTCTGCACGCGGCGCTGCGGCTTCTGCGCGGTGACCTCGGGGCGGCCTCCGGCGCTCCCCGATCCCGCCGAGCCCGGCAACGTGGCCGAGGCGGTCGCTGCGATGGGTCTGCGCCACGCGGTGATCACCTCGGTCGACCGCGACGACCTCGACGACGGCGGCGCCCGCCACTGGGCGGCCGTCATCGAGGCCGTGCACGCGCGGGTGCCCGAGTGCTCGGTCGAGGTGCTGACTCCCGACTTCCGCGGGGTCGCCGACGCGCTCGACGTGGTGCTCGGCGCCCGGCCGGAGATCTTCTCGCACAACACGGAGACGGTGCCCCGGCTCTACCGGCAGGCGCGCCCCGGCTCGCGCTACGAGCGGACGCTCGCGCTGCTCGCCGAGGCGGCGCGCCGGCGCGACGCCGGCGAGTACGGAGGCCGGGTCAAGACCAGCATCATGGTCGGCCTGGGCGAGACGCCGGCGGAGGTGCGCGCGACGATGGCGGACATCCGCGCCGCCGGCGTCGACGTGCTCAGCATCGGCCAGTACCTGCAGCCGAGCCCGGAGCACATGCCGGTCGACCGCTTCGTGACCCCGGAGGAGTTCGCCGGGTACCGGGCCCACGCGGCCGGGCTCGGCTTCGCGCACTGCCAGGCCGGGCCGCTGGTGCGCTCCTCCTACCACGCCCACGAGCAGGTCCAGCGCGAGCTGCGCGCCCCCGCCTCCTGAGCCTCAGGCGGCGGGCGCGTCGAGCTCGTCGAACAGCCCGGCGTCGAAGTCGAGGTCGAGCTTGCGCGCGAAGTACTTGCCGCTCGCGCGGAGCGCCGGCAGGTCGGCGCGCGAGATCAGCCGCGGGTGACCGTCCCGGCAGCGGTCGAAGCGCTCGAAGCGCAGGTCGTCGTCGCAGAGCTGGAAGCGTCCCGAGTTGACGAGCAGGGTCTGCACCACCGCCTCGTCGGCGCAGACCGTGCGCGCGAACCAGGCGGCCAGCGCACGGTCGTCCTGGAAGGCCGTGGTCGCCGCCTCGGCGGCGGCCCGCCGCAGCACGGTCCACTGCAGTCCCGCCCAGCACTGGAAACCGGCATGGAACGGGGGGCGCAGGCCGCGCAGCCCGACGCGCGGCCCGTAGACCAGGTGGACGTGGAGCAGCCCCTGGAGACCGTTGACCGCGCGCAGCAGGCGGAGCGCGGGCAGCGTCCAGCGCGGCGCGTCGCGGTACTGGAAGAGATACCGCCGCACCCCCTGCTTCGGCCGGCCCCAGGGGTTCTGCGCGTCGAAAGCGGGCCAGAAGCGCAGGAAGCCGTCGAAAGTCGTCGCCTCGAGCATCCGGTCGAGCTCGGCGACGGGCCGGATCGGGTAGTCCTGCGCCGAGAGGTAGACCAGCCAGTCGTAGCGCGGGCTGGTCGCCGAGAGGTGGCGCACGCCGTCGAAGAAGGGCTCCAGCATGGACAGGTAGCCGCGGCGCGCCGGCTGGCGCGCGGGCAGGACCTCGACGCCGAGCACGCGCCGGAGCGAGGCCGCCGAACAGTGGCCGGCGAACTCGTCGTGGACCACGAGAATGCGGCAGTCGCCGCCGCGGCGCAGGGCGGCGACCAGGCGCGCCGCCTGGCGTGGGCAGCGGTGGTTCTGGACGAGGTACGCGACGCGCATCGCGGTCTCGGGGCCTCCGGTGGCTCCATCGTAGCGCCGACGGCGGCGGCGCGACACGCCCGCCGGGGTCAGCCGCGCCGGCGTCCGGCCGAGGCGACCAGGGCGAGCCCGCCGACGATCAGGGCGAAGCCCGCGACCTGATTCCAGCTCGGCCGCTCGCCGAGCGTCACCGCCGCGAAGACCGCCGTCAGCACGGGCTGCAGGGTGGTGAAGGCCGAGGCGACCGCCGGCGAGGTGCGGCGCACCGCCCAGGTGTTGAGCGCGAACGCGAAGGCGGTCGGCACCAGGCCGATCCAGACGATGCCGGCGACCGCGCGCGCGGGCAGGCCGGTCCACGCGGTCGCGCCGAGCACCGGCGCGGTGGCGGCGAGCGTGAAGAGCGAGCCGAAGAGGAAACTCCAGGCGATCAGCGTCCGCCAGGGGATGCGCTGGAGCAGCGGTCGTTGCAGCACCAGGAAGAGCGCGTAGGCGAGGCAGTTCGACAGCACCAGCAGGTTGCCGATCGCGGCGCGGCTGGTGGTGTCGAGTCGGGCGGGGTCGATCAGCACCAGCGCGCCGGCGGCGGCGAGGGCGATGCCGGCCAGGCGGCGCCCGGCGACGCGCTCGATGCCGAAGATCGCCGCCACCCCGGCGGTGAAGACCGGGATCGACGGCATCATCACCGAGGCCGAAGTGGCGCTGGTGTACGAGAGGCCGGTCAGGAAGAGGATCTGGTTGGCGAAGATGCCGAGGAAGCCGAGCAGCGCGAGACGCGACCAGTCCGCGCGCGCCGGCACCACGCGGTCGTGGCGCCAGGCGAGCCAGACGAGCAGCGGGGTGGCGATCACGACGCGCGTGCCGGCGAGCGCGAGCGGCGGCAGGTGCGCCAGCACCACCTTGCCGACGACGTGGAGCGAGGAGAAGCAGACCTGCACCAGCAGCAGGATCGCCAGGATCCGCTCGCGGGTGGGGAACTTCTCGGGCGGGGGCACGAGCCGCGGGTCGGCGGCGGGTTCCGTCACCCGCGGATCCTATCGTCGTAGAATGTCGCGGCGAGGAAGAACGCCTTGAGCGAAAGCGCCGTCCACGTCCGCCCCCTGTCCGAGCTCGATCTCGACGGCATCGTCCGCATCGCCGAGCGGACGCGTCACCGCTATCAGCCCGACCTCTGGGAAGACCGCGTGACCTACTACCTGCGCCGCGACCCGGAGGGTTCGATGGTCGCCGAGCTCGACGGCGCGGTGGTTGGGTTCATGCTCGCCGACGTGCGCGCGGGGGAGTTCGGCATCGAGGAGAAGACGGGCTGGATCGAGGTCCTCGGCGTCGATCCCGACCAGGCCGGCCGCGGCGTCGGCCGCGCGCTGGCCGAGGCGATCCTCGAGCACTACCGCGCGGGCGGCGTCCAGAGCGTGCGCACCATGGTCGACCGGTCGATGCCCGACGTGGAGGCCTTCTTCCAGCGGCTCGGTTTCGAGCTCGACACCCTGCGTCCCTTCGTCAAGAAGCTCTCCTGAGGATTCCTCCGACATGGCGAACACGACCTCGACCGAGCTGCCGCGCAGGTACCACCAGGCGGTGGAGCGCTGGCGCGACACCTACCTGCCCGACTACGACTACCTGATCGAGAACTGGGACCGCTATTTCCCGCGCGACCCGCAGTTCCGGCTCTGCGCCTTCCGCGAGTGCGGCATGCCCTGCTCGATCGAATGCGGGGAAGACCAGGGCAAGGCCAAGTACACGAAGGCCTGCGACATGAAGCCGGAGATCGCGCACCAGCTGCTCGCGCAGATCCGCGCCCAGGCCTCGACCGAGTTCGGCTCCATCCAGCAGCACCAGCTCACCCTCGCGCGCGCCCAGGACGAGGAGGAGCAGGCGATGGTGCTGCGCATGATGGCCGAGGAGCTGCGCCACGGCTACCAGATGCTGCACCTGCTGGTCGAGGACGACTGGAGCGCGGTCACCGGCCTCAAGCAGGAGCAGATGATCGAGGAGATCCTGTCGATGCGCACGGGCTCCCACGTGCTGGGGGCCTTCAACATCGACTTCGAGTCGTTCGTCGACAACATCGTCTTCTGCGCCCTGCTCGACCGGGTCGGCAAGTACCAGCTCTCGATGC
Source organism: uncultured Acidobacteriota bacterium (assembly GCA_963803995.1). GTDB lineage: Bacteria > Acidobacteriota > Thermoanaerobaculia > Multivoradales > JAGPDF01 > JACTMI01. Next base: position 95,399 of record CAWDOT010000011.1, on the reverse strand, counting down.
AGAAGATCTCCGCCTACTCGCCGATGGCCGAGTCGATGCCCCAGATGCTGCGCGAGGAGGCTTTCCATCTCGCCACCGGCGTCGTGCCGCTGCGCAAGTGGGTGGTCAAGGCGGCGCAGGGCTCGACCATGATCACGATGCCGGTCATCCAGCGTCATCTGAACAAGTGGCTGCCGCGCGCGCTCGAGATGTTCGGCGACGAGCGGGGCGGCGGCACCAACGTGAAGTGGGGTCTCAAGCCGCTCAGGAACCGCGAGGCGCAGGAGCAGTACTACAAGGAGGTCGAGAAGGTGGTCCACGACCTCAACATGCGCTGGCTGCGCGCCCGGGTACCGGAGCTCGATCTCGCCGCGGCCGAGGCGGCGCTCGCCGGCCTCGAGCGCGACGGCGGGAGCTTCCGCGGCGTCGCCGCGGAGGACCTGCTGCGCATCCCGCACCGCGAGTTCTTCCGGCGCCGCGGCGAGCCCGCCTTCAGGATGGTCGGGGTCGCGGGCGAGAAGTTCGAGAGCGTCGAGGCGTACCTGAACTACATGACGCGGGTGCTGCCCGACGGCTACCGGGCGACCCGCGACTTCCGCGACTACGTCGAGGCGCTCTCGACGGTCGGCCGCGGCGAGAAGACCCCGGAGGAGGCGCAGAAGCAGATGCCGCAGCTGCGCCGGGTCGGCGGCGTCTGCCCGTGCTCGAAGGGCCTGCGCTGGGTCGCCGACGAGTCGTTCGACCTGCCCCACCTACCCTAGGAGCGCGAACGCGCCATGTCCCTCTTCACCTGGCTGGTCGTCAAGGGCCTGCCGCTCGTCCCCAAACCCATCGTCGGCCGCGTCGCCAAGCGCTACGTCGCCGGCGACACGGTCGAAACCGCGCTAGCCGCCATCACCGACCTCAACCGCGACGGCGCGATGGCCACCATGGATCTGCTCGGCGAGGAGGTCCAGGATCGCGGCAAGGCGATCCGCAACGTCGAGGAGTACGAACGCATGCTCGAAGCGATCGCCGAGCGTGGCGTCGACTCGAACATCTCGGTCAAGCTCTCGGCGCTCGGCCAGAAGATCGACGACGGTTTCTGCCGCGACAACGTCGAGCGCATCCTGACCACCGCGCGACGGCTCGGCAACTTCGTGCGCATCGACATGGAGGACGCGTCGACCACGGACCAGACGCTGCGCGTCTACCACGATCTCCACCCCCGCTTCGCGAACTTCGGAGTCGTGCTCCAGGCCTACATGCGGCGCACGCTCGCCGACATCTCGCAGCTGCCGGCGGTCGGCGCCAACGTGCGCCTGTGCAAGGGCATCTATATCGAGAAGCGGACCATCGCCTTCAAGGGCTACGAGACGGTCCGCCTCAACTTCCTGCTGGCCCTCGAGAAGCTGCTGACGCGCGGCGCCTACGTCGGCATCGCGACGCACGACGAGCACCTGGTGTGCGGCGCGCTCGGACTGATCGACCGCCTGAAGGTACCGCGCGAGCGCTACGAGTTCCAGATGCTGCTCGGCGTCGATCCCGAGATGCGCCGCATCCTGATCGGCCAGGGGCACCGCCTGCGCGTCTACGTCCCCTACGGCGTCGACTGGTATCCCTACTCGACGCGCCGGCTGCGCGAGAACCCGGAAGTCGCCCGGCACGTGATCCGCGCCTTCCTCGGCGGCCGGTAGCCGCTCATGACCGCGGCCGTCCCGCGCGTCCTGCTGCTCCAGATCCGCGATCACCAGGGCGCCGAGCGACAGGAGCGGGACTGCTTCGTCGAGTTCTCGGGGCTGCCCGAGCGGGCGTTCCGTTTCCACAACGTGCTGGTCGATCCGCACGTCGCGTGGGAGGAGGTGCGCGCTGCGGACGCCGTCATCGTGGGCGGCGCGGGCGCCCACTCGGTGACCGAGCGCTACGGATTCACCGCGCCGCTCGCGGAGCTGGTGCGGCGGTTGGTCGGCGAGCGGCGGCCGCTGTTCGGCAGCTGCTTCGGCCACCAGTTCCTGGCCGACGCCCTCGGCGGGCGGGTGATCACCGACCTCGACCGCAAGGAGGTCGGCACCCACCCCGTCGAGCTGACCGCTGCCGGAGAGGCCGATCCGCTCTTCGCCGGCCTGCCGGCCCGGTTCGACGTCCAGTTCGGCCACCACGACCGGGTGGTCGAGCTGCCGCCGGGAGCGACCGAGCTCGCCTGCTCCGCGCTCTGCCCGAACCAGGCCTTCCGGCTCGACGGGCTGCCGGTCTGGGGCTGCCAGTTCCACGTCGAGCTCGACGAGCGGCGGATCCTCGAGCGCGCGCGCATCTACCAGGAGGGCTACCTCCCCGGCGACGACGCTCTGGCCCGCTTCGCCGCGACCCTGCGCCCGAGCCCGGTGGCGTCGGGCCTGCTGCGCCGGTTCGTCGCGGCGCTCGGCTGAGCCCCGGCCCGCCGGCGGACCGGGCGGTGCTATCCTCCTGTTTTCGCAGTGATCCAGGCAGTTGCGAGGCGAGGACAGCGTTGACGAAACGTCGACCGGACATGCGCGATCCCTCCACCGACAGTCTCACCCTGCGCGACGTCGTGGGTGGCCCGCACTCGACCGATCCGGTGCTGACGGTGTCCGAAGGCGCGGTTCCGGCGGCTGCGCTCGGCCTCGAGGCCGACGTCATCCTGATCGCGCATCCGGAGAACCGTCGGCTCGGCAACCGCTTCCGGCTCCCGGCGGGCGGCAGCCTCGAGATCGGCCGCGCGCCGACCGCGCAGGTCTCGCTGCCCGAGGTGCCGTCGCTCTCGCGCAGCCACGCCCGGCTCCGCTTCGCCGGCAGAGGCGTGGTGCTCGAGGACCTCGGCAGCCGCAACGGCACTTTCGTCAACGATCGCCAGGTTCTCGACGGTCCGGTCGAGCTGCGCAGCGGCGACCGCTTCCAGGTCGGTTCGGTGCACTTCAAGTTCCTGCACGAGCGCGACGTCGAGCACGCCTATCACGAGGCCATCTACCAGATGGTCATGCGCGACGGCCTGACCGAGGTCTACAACCAGCGCAAGTTCCAGGAGGAGGCGACCCGCGAGTTCGCCCGCGCGCAGCGGCACGACCGCCCGCTGGCGCTGCTGCTGCTCGACATCGACCACTTCAAGCAGGTCAACGACACGTATGGCCATCTCTGCGGCGACGCGGTGCTGAAGCAGCTCGCCGGGCGGGTCGCGGCGCGGCTGCGTCCCGAGCAGGTCTTCGCGCGGCTGGGCGGCGAGGAGTTCGGCATCCTCTGCCCGGAGACTGGCGTCGAAGGGGGCACGGCGCTGGCGGAGAAGCTGCGTCAGATGTTCGAGGCCGAGCCCTTCCTGGCCGGCGCGACCCCGTTCGGCGTGACCTGCTCGTTCGGCGTCGCCGGCCTGGCGCCCGGGATGAACGCCTTCGACGACCTGGTCGCCGCCGCCGACGCCGCGCTCTACCGGGCCAAGCGCGAAGGGCGCAACCGGGTCGAAGTCGCCCCGGCGAACCCCACCTGACCGACCCGCCGTCCCGCCGCGCCGAGCGCGGACTCAGTCCGATTCGAGAGCAGCGCCGCCGAGCTCGCGCAGCAGGAACGCGCGCGCCCGCTGCCAGTCGCGGCGGACCGTGCGCTCGTTGCGGTCGAAGGCGTGGGCGAGCTCGGCGTCGGTGAAGCCGGCGAAGAAGCGCGCCTCCACGAGCCGCGCCAGCATCGGGTCGACCTCTTCCAGCCTGGCCAGCGCGCGGTCGAGCGCCACGACGTCGTCGGCGATCGCCGCGACCGCGGCGTCCCCCTCCCCGAGCTCGACCGCGATCGCGCCGCCGCCCCGCTTTTCCGCGGCGCGGGCGCGCGCGGCGTCGACCAGGATCTGGCGCATCGCCCGCGCGGCGAGCGCGAAGAAGTGCTCGCGGTCCTGCACCGGGACGGCGCGCCCCTGGGCGAGCTTCAGGAAGGCTTCGTGGACGAGCACCGTAGTCGAGAGCGTCGCCCCGGGCCGGCTCCGCGCGCGCTGCCGGCGGGCGAGCGCGCGCAGCTCGGCGTAGACCGCCGCGAACACGCGCTCGAACGCGGCGCGGTCGCCGCCCCGCGAAGCGGCGAGCAGCTCGGTGACGGGCTCGGCGGACACTCGCGGCCAACATACGGCTCCGCCGCCCCGGGCGCAATGCGGAAATCCCCGCGGCGGGCGGCGCGGGCCTGCCCCCGCCTCCGCCTACGGCTGCCGCAGCGACCAGGCGAGCGTGCCGCCCGACTCGAAACCGTCGGCGAAGAGGCGGCATCCGCCGTTGGAGAGGCCGCTGTGGGTCACCAGGACGTCGTCGCCCGCCGCGAGCCGTGCCCCGCCCGTCGTCCGCAGCAGGCTCGGCCAGCAGCCGGCGACCCCTGCCGCAGTGCCGTCGATCGAGAGCCCGGCCAGCGTCACGTCGCTCGCCGCGCCGGCGATCTCGACCGCGCCCGCCACGATCGAGAGTCCCGAGCCGGCACCCTCGATCCCTAGATCGCGATTCACCACGACGTTCTCCAGGTAGCTTCCCGCCGCGAGCTGGATCGTCGTGCACGCGGCGTCGCGCACCGCCGCGCCCACGGTGGGGTGCCCGGCTGATGGAACGCCGCACGTCGCACCGTTGAGCATCGCGGGGAACAGGATGGCAAGAAGGAGCATCGCTCGTTCGGTCCGGCGTCTGCTAGAGCATCGCGCTCGCCGGCTGCGCATCAGTTGTACCCGTAGATGACGATCTGGAGGTTCCATCGCTTTCCCGCCATGCTGTAGAGGTCGTCCCGCAAGAAGACCGAGACGTCGCTCCAGGTCGTGTCTCGGCTCACCCCCTGCCAGCGGGGCGGGTAACCGTCGAGGCTGCTGCCGGCCACGATCGGGACGGGCGCCATGGGGAGATCGGGGTCGAAGTCGATGTCCAGCCGGAAGTTGTTCAGGCTGAACGACTCCCAACTGAGCGTGATCGGATAGGCGCTGCGAATCCAGCGGCCGACCTCCGACACGGTGAGAGCGCCGTTCCCGTCATCGACGAGGTACCAGATCAGCGTGATCTGCGCCACGGGCACGACGTTGAACTGGTTCTGGGTGAGCGAGCTGTAGAGCGCTCCGTCTTTGCGCAGCCGCAGCCGCTCCTCGAGCGATGCGGCGGGAACGTCGGGCGCGGTGTTGGGCTCCGTGCTGGTCATGAACGAGATCGCGCCATCCGCCTGGTCGAAGTTGACGATCTGCGAGTACCCCGAGCCCGACATCGTCATGGCGCCGCCGTCGAAGTAGGCGTTGGCGTAGAGCCCCGGCCAGTCGCCCACCAGAGCGATGCCCTGCCCACCCGCGTTGCGCTGGAACATCGCCATCGTGTTTCCCACCGTACCCTGCGCCTCGAGCGCCGCGCGGGTCGGGGGCGTCTCCTTGCCGATCGCCACTCCGCCGCCGTAGCGGTTGATCAGCAGCGGCGCGTCCTCCTGCGGCTGGAAGAGCCCGGGCCGGCTGCGCGCCTGTAGCCCCTGGCCGTCCATCGCGAGGTAGTACTCGGTGGTTGCCGGCGGGGTAGCGCTGTGCACCACCGTCAGGGCGCCATCTTCACTCGGCGCGCTCCCCACCGGCTGCATCGCGCGGTTGCCGATCGCGACGCGGTTGCCCTCCGCGTTGAAGACCCGCACGTCGGCGCCCTCGGGATAAGAAGTCCAGATCGAGGATGAACCCGTGCTGTCGGGCGCGCAGGCCCAGACACCGCTCACCCGTTTAGCGATCTGACCGTCGGGGCAGGCGAGGGCAGCGAGGGAATCGTCGTCGCCGGCGCAGCTCCAATTGCCCCCGGGATCGACCTTCGGGATCTGACCCGATCCGCACGCGAGACCGCCGAGTTCGTCGAGATCCGTGCCGCATTCCCAGCCGGTGCCGGCGGAGTTTCGCTTGACAATCTGCCCCGCCGGGCAGGAGAGGTCGCCCAGGGTGTCCTGATCGGTCGCGGTGGTCACGACATCGACGCCGTCGATCTTCAACGTCATCGCGCCGGCCCCGGAGTTCTTGAAATCGAAGCTCTCGGGGTTGGCCGAGGGGCGGTCGAGCGAGTCTTGGCGGAGCAGCGTGTCCGTGGCGCCGTTGGCCTCGCCGTCGAGGACGAGGTCAGCGCCGGCCGACTCGTTGCGCGCCACGACGCCGGCGCCGGCGGGCGAATGACCGATGCCGAAGATCCCGAAGGCGCTGCCCGAAGGGTCGGGGTTTTCGCCCCGGATCGCCGCCACGCCGGCGGCGATCGGCGCTTCCATCGCGTCCACCTCGCCGCTCCCGTGGGCGCGGCGTGCCGCCCGCGCTGGCCGTGCCGGCAGCTGGGTGGCTGGCTCTGAGGTCGCAGCCGGCGTGCTTCGCGTCCGCCCCCAGCGCTCGAGCACCGCCAGCGCCGCTGCAACCTCCTCCTCGCTCGGTGTCCCCGCGACCCGGAAGCGCAACGGCTCGGCCCACGCCCCCGCTTCGCCGCGGCTCTCGGCCAGAAGCGGCCGCACCGTCCAGCCGTAGCTCCCCCCCGCCGGCAGGCACTCGGCCCGCGACGGCGACCAGCTCGTTACCGGGCCCTCGAGCCGGCGGGTAAAGAGGAGCTCGGGCTCGTCCGCCCCGTCCAGCCGGAAGACCGCAAGCTCGTAAGCCTCCGCCCCCGCCGCAGCGCTCCACGAGTAAGTCGGGCAGGCGCTCGCCGCCTCCACCTCCCGACCGCGCTCCCCGGGAGAGACCACCACCACCGACGCCAGACTCGCTGCAGCGCGCAGCGCCAGGAGCACGACCGCCAACACCCAGAAACGCCCCGCAGCTCTCGTCCGTGGCTCTCGCATGTCAGGAAGGAACGAAATCGCCGCTCCAACCCGGGCGGCCGGCAAGCCCAAGCGCGCTCGGAGCTCCTTGCCTGCGGCGCCGATCGTGGGGGAGACTGCAGCAATGTCTCGCGACCGCTCGGCCCTGATGCGCTCCGTGCTCTCCGGCGCGCTCGCCCTGCTGCTCGCCGCCCCCGCCGGAGCCGCCGAGCTCGAGCTCGGCCTGATCGCCGGAGGGCAGCAGACCGGCAGCCTCGCCACCCGCGAGGGGACGCTCGACCTCTCCGGCGGGCTGCTCTACGGCCTGACTTTCGGCTGGCGGGTGCGGCCGGACGGGATCGTCGAGATCGCCTGGGCTCACCAGGACTCGGAGGCGAGCGGTGACCTCACCTCCGGTCCGACGCGCTTCGACGTGACCTTCGACACCCTCGAGCTCGGCGGGATCTGGGAGACGCGCCCCGGACCGACCCGACCCTTCCTCGGTCTCGCCGCGGGCGCGACTCGCCTCGCCGGCCCCGAGCAGGAGACCGGGGAGGGGTGGTACTTCTCGGGCGCGATCTTCGGGGGCGTCCGCTGGTACCTCGGCGAGCATGCGATCGTCCGGCTCGAAGGGCGCGCCACCGGCATCCTGCTCTCGGAAGGGGGCGCGCTCGCCTGCTCGTTCCCTCCGGGCGGCTGTTCCCTCGGGGTCAGCGGCGATCTCTTCGGCGCCTTCTCCGCCCGCGCCCTCGTTTCGGCCCGCTTCTGATCCGAGCCTGACCTGACGGCCGCGGGACGCCCGGATCCCGGAGCCGTTCCCGTTCCATGGAGCAGAGGAGATCTCCATGGAACGGAACCCCGACGCCTCGAGGTACTCCGCCCGCCCGCTCGCGCCCCTCGGCTTCCTGCTGCTCGGCCTGGCGGCTCCGGCCGCGGCGCTGGCGCAGGGTCCCGGCGACCCGCCGCCGCCGGCTTGCAGCGGGGCCTTCGAGGCGGTCGCCGACGCGACCGTGGTCGAGCTCGATCCGGCGGGCAGCTACGGCACCGGTCCGATCGTCGTCCAGGGCAACGCCGGCGGTGAGCGGATCGGGCTCGTCTCCTTCGCCCCGGGACCCGGCTTCCCGCGCGACGCCACCGTCTACCAGGCGCGGCTCGAGATGACGCTCTTCGAGCTCGCGGTCGCTGCGGGAGACGCAGCGACGATCTCTGCGACCGAGGAGGCGTGGTCCGAGCCGACGGTGTCCTGGAACTCGCGTCCGGCGCCGCTGCCGGGAGCGGCCACGATGCCGCTCGACCGCGCGCCGGGCGAGGTCGTCGCGGCCGACGTCACGACCCTCTTCCGCCTCTGGCAGCAGGGCGCCGCGGCGAGTTTCGACGTCGCGATCTCGCTGCCTCAGCCGGGGGAGGCGAGCTTCTTCGAGCACGGCGTCGTCGGCCAGCCGCCGGGGCCGCGGTTGGTGGTGAGCTGCGCGCCGGTGTCCGAGCCGCTGCCGATCGACCCGACCACCGGCGACGTCGCGCAGCAGGCCGGCATCGAGCTGCTCCAGTCGCTCTCGACAGGGCCGGTCGAGCTCCGCATCGAGCACGGCGCGGTCCGCTTTGCGAGCTTCGAGGTGTCGGTGCCGGAAGCGGTCGGCCGCAACCGCGACGCCCAGGCGCTCTGGTTCCTCGACCAGTTCTCCGGCCTGCTCCGCGCTCCGGCGGCGGAGGACCAGTGGCAGCTCGTCCGGCGCGAGCCGTCGGTCGGCGCCGTTGTCTTCCGTCAGCTTCACCGTGGCATCCCGGTCGTAGGAGCCGAGCTCGCCCTCTTCTTCGGCGACGGCGGCGTGCGCACGGCGAGGAGTCTGGGCGGCTCCTACCTGCCCGGGATCGAGGCGCCTCCCGAGCCGCGACTCGCGGCCGGCGAAGCGGAGGCGATCGCGCGCGCGCTGCGCAGCGCTCCGGATGGCGCGGTCCCGCGCACCGCAGGCGAGACCAAGCTCGTCTACTTCGACCGCGAGCTCCTCGGCTTCCCGGAACGCGGCACCTATCTCGCCTGGCAGGTCAACCTCGTCACCGACGCCGGCTTCGAGCAGCTCTTCGTCGACGCCCGCAGCGGGTTCCTTCGCCATGCCCGCACGCTCGAGCAGGAGGCCTTCGACCTCGAGCTGCGGACGCACGACAACGCCGCGACGATCGACGCCGACTGCTGGGGCATCAATCTGCCGCTGCTCTACACCGAGTCGGGCCCTGCCGTGCCGACCCCGCCGGCCGAGGCGACCACGGCCTTCGGCCACATCTCGGCGACCCACAACTACTGGCTCACCTCCCTCTACCGGGACTCGATCGACGGCGCGGGGCGCAAGCTCGGTCTTCACGTAGACACCATTCATGTGCCCGGTCCGAACGCCACCTACAGCGGGGCTTGTCGTCTCTTCCACTATTCACCGCAGTGGGCGACCCGCGACGTCGTCGGCCACGAATTCGCCCACGGCGTCGTCAACTTCACCAGCAACCTCGAGTACCTCTTCCAGTCGGGCGCCTTGAACGAGAGCTTCGCCGACATCTTCGGCCACTTCGTCGATCCCGGAGACTGGCTGGTGGGGGAGGACCTTCCCAACGGGGCGCTGCGCGACATGAGCGATCCGCCGGCTTTCGACGATCCGGACCGTCTCTCTGACTATTACCTCGTCCCCAGCACGACCGACAGCGGCGGCGTTCACACCAACAGCGGAATCCACAACAAGGCCGCCTTTCTGCTTACCGACGGTGGTCTGTTCAACGGTCGGCAGGTCGTCGGCATCGGAGCGTTCAAGGCGGAGCGACTCCTCTATGCCACGCTCACCGGACTGGTCAAGACTTCGGACTTCTTCGACGCGCGCTGGCGCGCGCTGTCGATCGCGCAGTGGTGGGCGAACCCGATCCTCCAGCTCTACGGCTTCACGGCGGCCGACATCTGCAGCGTGCGCAACGCCTACGGGGCGGTCGAGGTCGGTTTCGGCGACGCCGACTGCGACGGTCTCGAGGACGTCGTCGAGACGGACGCCGACAACGACGGCGTGCCCGACTCGACCGACAACTGCCCCTTCCTCTCGGACCCGAGCCAGGCGGATCGCGATCAGGACGGCCAAGGTGACGCCTGCGACGACGACTCGGACAACGACGGCGTGCCGGACGAGTCGGACAATTGCTGGCTGATAGCGAACCACCAGCAGGCCGACTGGGACGAGGACGGCATCGGCAATGCTTGCGAGGACCGCGACGGCGACGGTGTGACCGACTGGATCGACAACTGCTGGGACCTCTTCAACCCGGACCAGATCAACACCGACGGCGACAACGAGTGGCCCGTGGGGAACGGCGGCGGCGACGCCTGCGACCCGGACGACGACAACGACACGGTCACCGACCTCTTCGACAACTGTCCAGTGCGTGCCAACGTCGGTCAGCAGGACGCCGACGACGACAGCCTGGGCGACGTCTGCGATCTCTGCCCGCTCGTGCAGAGCTCGGACAACGCCGACTTCGACCGCGACGGGCGGGGCGACCCCTGCGATCCGGACGACGACGGCGACGGCGTCTTCGACGGCTTCGACAACTGCCAGTTCGTGCCCAACCCCGACCAGGCCGACAACGACGCCAACGGCCTCGGCTTCGCCTGCGATCCGGAGGAGCAGTCGGAGACGGCGCGCCGGCTCGTGCTCCGTTCGAGCTATCAGCTCTCGCAGCAGGCCGCTCTGCGCATCCCGATCCCGGTCTGTCCGACCTGCGGTCCCGGGCCGCTCGCGCCCGGCTACGAGCTCAGTCTCCAGCTCGCCTCGCCCGCCAGCCTCTTCGCCCGCGTCGTCGACTCGAACGGCGTCGCGGTCGACTCGAACGTCGATGCCCGTCCGGCGCACGCCTTCCGGTTCCGTCCGCGGGCCTTCGCGGGGACGGGCTGGGCGATGGGCGGAGGCCGCGCTCCAGCCCCGCAGGGGGATCCGGCGAGCGCGGTCCGCCACTACCTCGAGATCTTCCCCGGCCCGGAGACGCCGGCGGGTGAGCCCGTGACGCTCTCGATCGCGCTCGCCGAGACTCTCTTCTCGGACGATTTCGAGGGTGGGGACCCCGCGCTCTGGAGCACCACGGTGCCCTGAGCGCGGAGAGCGGGCCTGGCGCTAGGAGCCGGCGGGCGGCGCCGGGGTCGCGGGCGGCGGGGGGGGCGGCGGCTGGATCGAGCGGATCGACTGCACGTAGTCGCGCGCCTGGCGCAGGCTGCCGTCGATCTCGAGCAGGACCTGGGTGCCGCTCTCGATCAGCTCCTGCGCGTCCGGGCGCAGGCTGGCGAGGCCCGACGGGTTGAGGTCGTGGCCGAGGTAGGTCCACTGGTCGCGCAGCTTGGCGAGGAAGGGCTGATAGGCCTCGCTCGCGCGGCGGCCGGCCTCGAGGATGCCGTCGAAGCGGACGCGCGAGTCGCTCATCCGCGCCTCGCTGCGCGCACGCAACTCGGGGTCCACGATCTGCGGCAGGCTGGCCGCCCAGCCCGAGAAGTACTTGTCCGCCTCTTTCCTGGCGTCGTCGGAGCGCCACGCGACATCCTTGCGGTACTTCTCGCACTTGGCGATGGACCTGTCGAGCTTGCGGTAGGGCTTGCGCAGGTCGCCGGCGCTGCTGTTGACCAGGGTCGTGTAGGCGTCGAGGGTCACCCGGATCTGGCTCTGCGCCTTCTCGACCTCGGTGATCAGGAAGTCCGCCTTCTTGGCGAGCGCCTCGGTCTGCCGCACGCTCACGGGATTGCCGGTGATGACCTTCCCGACGTCGGGCGTCGCGGCGGCGAGCGGGGCAGCGGAGAGAGCAAGGACGAGCGCTGCGAGCCTGCTGCAGGGGTGCTTGATCGACGGCATTCCTTCCTCCTTCGGGGAAGACCCGCGAGGGCCACGAACGGGAGAATCCTCCCCTCCCGTGCGCTCGGGCGTCAAGGGAGAAACTACCTGCCCGCGTTGCCCGGATCCGCCGCTCGACTCCGTGGTATCGGGGTGAGTGCGAACCCACCGGTTCGAGGAGGAAGCCGATGCGACACCTTTGCGCCAGCGCAGTGATCTTCGCCCTCGCCGGGTCGGCGCCGCTGTCGTCCGCCCGGGACAGCTCCGGGCCGGAACTGCGCCGGGGGCTCTGGCGCTTCGAACGGAGCTTCGAGTACGCGGATGGGCGGGCGCCGGGCGAACCGGTCGTGAGCGAGCGGTGCGTCGATCCGGCGGCGCTCGTGGAGGAGCAGCTCGCCATGTTCCGTCGCATGGGCTGCGCGGCCGAGCGGAGCCGCGCGGGCGCCCGGGAATGGCGAACTTCCGTGACCTGCGACCGGCCGGGGCTGCCCCGCGGGAGCTCGAGCTCGGTGCAATCCGTCGGCGGCGCCGACTCCTACGAGTTGGAGGTCATCAACGCGGGCGAGATGGCGATGCCGATCGTGCGCGAGCGCCTCGTGGCACGCAGGATCGGCGACTGCTGAACGACGGGCCTCAGAGCTCCTCACGCCAGCGGCGCCAGTCCGCTTCCAGGCGGGCGAGCAGGGCGGTGAAGCGGGGATCGCCGGCCACCGGCGCGAGGTCGGAGTCCCTGGCGAACTTCGGCCAGGAGGGATAGCCCTCGGCGGCCGCCTTCTCGAGCCAGCGGAGCGCTTCGTCCCGGTTGCCGAGCCGTGCGTGCGCCGCGCCGACCGCGTAGTAGGCGTGGTGGAGGTGCGACTGCTCCTCGAACGACTCGGCGCTGAACTCGACGCGCTCGAGCAGTGCGCGCGCTTCTGCTCCACGTCCGAGGCGGGCGAGGGCGAGCGCGGTCCAGGCCCGTTCGAGCGCGGCCCGCGCCGAGCCCGGCCAGCCGAACTCGGGATCGGCGGCGCGGTTGGCTGCGGCCAGGGGGCGCAGCAGGTCCAGCGCCCGGCGGGTCTCGCCGATGAACAGCAGGAGCCCGGCGCGCGCCGAATCGGAGATCGCCGCACCCGCGCCCGCGACCGCCCGTTCGACCTCGGCGGTGCGTCCGTCGTCGGCGAGCGCCGTCAGCTTGCGGACCAGCGCGGTCCGGTCCGCGGGGTCGAGCGCCAGCGCGCGGTCGCAGGCGGCTGCGGCCGCGTCGATCAGCCCGACGTGCAGGTAGACCTTGCAGAGCTCGCGGTGTGCCTCGGCGAGGCTCGGCTGGAGCTCGAGGGCGTGTCGGAGATCGGCCACCGCGCGCGCGTGAGGGAAGCCGTGCGCGAGGTTCCAGACGAGCTGGGCGCGGGCGAGGTAGGCGTCGGCGAGCGCGGGGTCGAGCGCCAGCGCGCGCTGAATGGCGAGCGTCGCCCGGCGCTCGAGCTCGGGGTTTGGCGCGTCGTGGAAGAGCCGCTGCGCGTAGACGGTGCCGAGCCGCGCCCAGGCCGCCGCGAACCCCGGGTCGAGCGCGACGGCGAGCTCGAGCTGGACCGTCGCTTCGAGCCGCTGCTCGGGACCTTCGTCGGCCGCCGTCCTGCCCGAGAGCGCAGCGAGGGCACGCTGGTAGGCCTCGTAGGCGCGGGGATCGCGGGTGGGCGGTGCGGCGGCCGGGAGCGGTCCGCCCGGCGCTCCCAGCCGGTCGACGAGCTCGCGCGCCACGCGGTCCGCGAGCGCGCTGTCGACCGCGAGAGAGGAGCCGGCGGCCCAGTCGAAACGGTCGGCCCAGAGCTGGGTGCCGGCGGCGAGGTCGTCGAGGGCGACCCGCACGCGCAGCGTCGTACCCTCGGCCTCGACGCTGCCCCGCACGAGGTGCGTGGCACCGAGCTCCGTCCGCAACCGCTCGGGTGAGAGTCCGCCGCCCTCCTGCGCGAGGAGGCTCGCCGGCGCCAGAACGGCGAGCCCTCGCGCGCGGCCGATCGAAGTCACCAGCTCCTCGCTCAGCGCGGCCGCGCGGAAGGGCTCGGCCGCGCCGAGTGCCGGGAACGGGAGCACGGCGAGGACCGGCGCCGTCGGCGGCGGCCGGGTCGCGATCAGCGCCGCCGCGAGCGCGACGACCACGGCCGCCAGGGCGGTGGCGATGCCCGCGGCCCGATGCCGGGCGAGGGAGCGGGCGGCACGATAGAGCGGGCCGCCGCCGCGCGCTTCGACCGGCCGCCCCTCGAGATGGCGGCGCAGGTCCGCTGCGAGCTCGCCCGCGGTGGAGTAGCGGCGCCCCGGCTCGGGCGCCATCGCGCGCTCGACGATCCGCTCGAGGTCCCCCGCGAGGCGGCGGGCGAGGCGGTCTCCCTCGGGCCGCGACGCGTCGGGCCGCGCGGCGGACGCGAGCGGGGCGGCGCGCGACCCGGCGAGCGCCCGCTCGACGGTGAACGGGACGTCCGTTCCCGCTTCGCGCGGCGAGACGCCGGCGAGCAGTTCGTGGAGCAGCGCGCCCAGAGCGTAGACGTCGGTCGCCGGCGTGATCGCGCCGCCGGCGGCCTGCTCGGGCGCCGCATACTGGGGCGTCATGGCGCGCAGGAGTGTGGGCGGCGCCGTGGCGCTCGCTTCGGGCTCGAGCAGCTTCGCGATGCCGAAGTCGAGCAGCTTCACCCGTCCGTCGCGGTCGACCATGACGTTCGAGGGCTTGAGATCGCGGTGGACGACCCGGTTCCGGTGAGCGTGCTCGACCGCGGCGCAGACCTCGAGGAAGAACCTCGACCGCGCCTCGACGGAGGAGCGTCGGATGCGGCAGGCGTCCGTGAGGGTCTCGCCCTCGACCAGCTCCATCGCGAGGTAGGGGGTGCCGTCGCCGGCGACACCGGCGTCGAGCATGCGCGCGATGCCCGGATGCTCGAGGCGGGCGAGGATGCCGCGTTCGGCGAGAAAGCGCTGATGGAGCGGTCCGCTCGGCGTGCCGGCGGAGAGCAGCTTGACCGCGGCGCGCTGGGCGAAGCCGTCGCCCTGCCGGACGCCTTCGTAGACGCTGCCCATGCCGCCTTCGCCGAGCAGGCGGCCGAGGGCCCAGGGGCCTGCGGCTCGCTCCGCGCCGTCGGCCGGCGCCGGGCGATCCGGTGCTGTGAATATCGCTTCGACCCAGGCGCGGTCGCCGCGGTCGAGAAGAGGGTCGCTCCGTCCGCTCGCCGCGAGCAGTTCGCGGAGCTCGCGCGCGAGCTCTGCGTCGCCACCGCAGCGCGCGACGATGAAGGCCTCGCGCTCCGCGCCCTCCTGCACCTCGCGCGCGGCGTCGAACAGCTCCCAGAGCAGGGCCCAGCGGGGCGGGTTGACGGGATTCAAGCGGCGCCACGATACGGCGGGCGCGATGCCGCGGCAAGCTCGATCGACGGCGGCGCCGTCGCGCTCCCCGATCAGACCGCGCCGGCGGCCGCGGGCCTCGTCTCGGCGGCCAGCGTGCGCTCGAGCCAGAGCTCGAGCGGCGGGAGCACGCTCTCGGGCGCGCGCGCCCAGCTGAAGTGGCGGCGCCAGGGGGGATCGGCGGCGACGCCGGTCACGGTCGCGAGCTCCGCGCGCCGGACCGCGGTCTTCGCGAGCAGCGCCGCCAGCGCGGCGGGCGGCGCGACCGGATCGCCGGCGATGGCGATCGCGAGCAGCGGCAGTTCGAGCGCGCGCAGCGCGGACTCGTAGTCGAACCGGCTCCCTTCGGGTGCGTAGCGGCCGGTGCGCGTCACCCGCGCCCAGTCGCGCATCATCCGTCGGGGCTGTTCGCCGCCGAAGCCGAGCAGGTGTCCGGGGTACCAGGGTGAGAGCGCCGCGACGGTGCGCACGGTGGCGAACACGAGCGCGGCGAGCCGGGCGCCCGGCCCGCGCCACGCCGCCTGGTGCGCGGTGCCGGCGGCGAGCAGGACGAGGCCGTCGAAGGCGCGCGGCGCGCGCGCCGCGGCGAGCAGTCCGAGCTGTCCGCCGAGGCTGTGGCCGGCGAGGACGAGCGGATGCCCGGGGAAGCGGAGCGCGAGCTCGGCGACGAGCGCCGGCAGGTCGGTCTCGACGATCTCCCGGTAGCCGAAGTCGTCGCCCCGCCGTGCGCGGACGCTGCTCTCGCCCTGTCCGCGCAGATCGGCGAGCGCGACGATGGCGCGGTTCCGGCCGGCGAGCGCCCGCGCGAAGGGCTGGTAGTAGGCGGCCGGCGCCCCCATCGCGGGCAGCGTGAGCAGCACGGGGAGGCGAGCGGAGCGGGCCGCCGGATGGTGGATCGAGAGCGCCAGCCGGGTGCCGTCGGGGAGCGCGAGCGGAACCCGGCTGTGGAGCGTCGGAGGAGAGATGTCGTTCATCGTCGGGGTCTTCATGGCGAATGTCCGGCGCGCGTGAGTCGCCGGAACGGCCATCCTGTCGCGCACCCCGGCTGGAGAGGAGATCCGGCGGTGGGTGTCGGGACCCTTACTTTGGTCGGGTTCGGGCCGGCCGCGGGCTGCGCGCCAGGGTGGCCGGCGGCTCCTCCGGCAGGAGCTCGAGCCGATAGGCCCGTGCCAGCGGCTCGAAGTGGCGGCGGTCGGCGGTTGCGACCCGCGCGATGCCGAGCGACTCGGCGAGCGCGACGATCGCGGAGTCGACGAATCCGAGATCGAGCTCGGCGAACTGCCGGTCGATCTCGGCGACGCGCGCGATCCGCTCCTGCGGCAGCTCGACGAGCAGGTAGCTCGCTTCCGCGAGGCCGCGGTAGAAGAGCTCGCGCGCGGCGCGGCCGAGCCGGGCGCCGAGCAGGTGATCGACCTCCGGGACGACCGGCGCGGGCACCAGGAGGCCGCCCGCCTCCGCGGCGATCAGCTCGGCGGCCGCGGCGTGCCAGGCGTCGCTGCGGTCGTAGTAGGCGTAGAGGATGCCGGTGTCGAGCAGCAGCGCCAAGTCAGCGCGCTCCGCCGAAGCCGGTCTCGGCGAGGACCTTCTCGGCACGCCCCGCGGTGTCGCCGCGCCCGCTCGCGAACGCCCCGGCCCCCGGCGGCGGCGCCGGCCGCCCGCGCACCAGATACTCGCGCACCGCTTCCCGGATCAGCTCCGCCATCGGTTGCCGGCGCCGCAACGTCTCCGCCTTGAGCAGCGCCTCGAGCTCGGGTTCGAGGTAGATCGTGGTGCGCTTCATATGGCGGATGCTAACATAAGCATACAACTGCCGTTCCGGTCTGGCTCCAGGTCCGAGCAGGACGCTCACTCCGCCTTCGGCGTGGGGCGACCAGCCTGCCTCGACTCGCCGTAATCCAGCATCCAGATGTCGTAGTCGAAAGTGGCGGACACGTAGAAGACGGAGCGACCATCTGGTGCCAAGACGCGCGAATAGCTGTCGTTCTCCAACCGGCCGGCCGTTGTGATCGCTCCGGTGATGCTGTCGACCACGCGAATCTCCTGTTCGCCCAAGAGCACCAGCCGCCGCGAGTCGGGGAGCCAGGCGCAGGCCTGCACGGCGGTGAGGCGCGCGATTTCCCGGTAGTCGCCGGTTTCGAGATCGAGGATTGCGAGGTTCGGCTGGATGCCGCCCTGGTCGGTCAGCGGATAGCCGGCGACACGTCGGCCATCCGGCGAGCGCGCCGCCGCGTTGAAGGAGCGGTCGCTGCCGCGGGCGGGGAGGCGTGCCGGCCGACGCTCATCGAACGGCAGGCTCAGGTCGATCAGCCGTGGCTCCCAGCGGCCCTCGACCTCGGCCTCCACATAGAGGGTGCGACCGTCGGGCGAGAGCAGGAAGTCCGCCAAACGCGTGTCGGGAACGGCGGCGATCCGCTCGCGTGCGCTGCCGTCCGTGCGCAGGCTCCAGACTTCGTTCGCCCGTTCGGCGAGGTTGAAGAGCAGGCGATCTCCCGAGGGAATCCAGGCGAAGGCGGCCTCGCGCAGGCGGTCGCGGGTCAGCCACCTTTGCTCGCCTGTGCTCACGCGAGTCAGCACCAAGTCCTGCTCCCCATCCTCAGCGAACACAAGTGCCACGAGCCATGCGCCGTCCGGCGATGGGGTCCAGCCGCTGTGCTGGCGGCGCAGTCGCGCCACGATCCGGCGGTCGGCGAGCAGCCGCCCGCGGTCCGGGTCGAAGCCCGCCTGACCGAAGTCGTACTGGATTCCGGACGAGGACTTGAAGGCAACTCTCCTGCCATCAGGGGTGACCGTTGGGTCGGAGCTCGCGGCTCCCGACCGCGTCACCGGTTCGGGGTCGCCGGTTCGCCGACCGGTGGCGTCGTCGACGGGTACCCGCCAGATGTCTCGCCCCCCGTGCCTGAGGTACCAGTACCAGATCCACCCGGGAGACCACACCGGCTGGGTGCAAGCGGTGCCTGTGTCGGCCAGGACTTCGACGAGGTCGGTACCGTCATCCGCGATCGTCATCAGCGAGCTCTGCCCTGGGGCGGCCGAGCCGTGGAAAGCGATGCGGGTCCCGGAGGGGACCAGGTAGGGTGGATCGCGTCGCCGGCGAAGACCTTCCTCGTCTCGCCCGTCGCCATTTCAACGGTCCACAGCGCGCTGCTGCCTTCGCGAGTCCCGAGTTCGGAGCGCTCCTCGGCGAAGAGGACGCTGCGGCCGTCGGGCGACCAGTCCGGGTCGAACCCGAAGTCGGTCAGGCGCCGGACGGACTCGCCCGTCGCGCCCATGACGAAGAGGCCGCCGCCGTCGCGATCCGAGCGGAAGACGATCGACTGGCCGTCGGGCGAGAAGTCGGGCATGGTGTCCGCGACAGGAGAGTCCTCAGTCAGGTTGATCGCCAGATCCCCTCCGACCCGTCGAAAGTAGATGTCCGCAGTGGCGAGGCCCCCCGAGTGCCTCACGTAGGCGAAGCTGTTTCCGTCGGGCGCGAGACTCGGCATCGCCTCGTAGCCCGCTTCCCACGTCAAGCGCTGGAGGCGAGGCTCGGGCGACGAGGCCCGGCCTCGAGGGGATCCCGTGGCGCGGCCCAGCCAGAACCCGGCGCCCGCGGCGAAGGCGAGCGAGAGCAACGCGGCGATCCGCCGACGCCACGGAATCCAGGAGGAAGGAGGGGTGACCACGAGCGGCGCGGTCGCGCTGGTCGACGTCTCGGCCAAGGCGCGCAGCGCCAGCGCGAGGTCATGAGCGGAGGAGAAGCGGTCCTCGGGCTGCTTCTCGAGGCAGCGCAGGACGAGCTGGCGGAGCGGCGGTGGCACTTCGGCCGGCAGCAGCGGTGGTTCGTCGCGCAGCAGCGAGGTGACGAGGTCGATCGCGGTCTCGCCGCGGAAGGGGCGCTCGCCGGCGAGCATCTCGTGGAGGAGGCAGCCGAAGGCGAAAAGGTCGGAACGGGCGTCGACGGGGTGACCTCGGGCCTGCTCGGGGGAGAGATAGCCGAGGGTGCCGAGCACCGCGCCGCTGCGGGTCTCGCGGTCCACCGTGCTCGCCGCGGCGAGCTCGGCGGCGGTCGCCGGGCCCGCCAGCTTGGCGAGGCCGAAGTCGAGGATCTTGACGCCGCCGTCCTTGGTGAGGAAGACGTTCTCGGGCTTCAGGTCGCGGTGGACGATGCCCTTGGCATGGGCGGCGGCGAGGCCGTGGGCGATCGCGATGGCGATCTCGGTGGCCTTGCGCGGTCCGACCGGTTCGCCGCGCAGCCGCGCGCGTAGTGTCTTGCCCTCGAGCAGCTCCTCGACGAGGTAGGGCTTGCCGTCGTGGGTGCCGACGTCGTAGAGGGCGAGGACGTTGGGGTGGGCGAGGGCGGCAGTAGCCTTCGCCTCCTGCTCGAAGCGGTGGAGGCGGCCGGGATCCTCGGCGAGCTCGGGCGGCAGGACCTTGATCGCGACGTCGCGGCCGAGGCGGGTGTCGCGGGCGCGCAACACCTCGCCCATCCCTCCCGCGCCCAAGCGGGCGACGATCTCGTACGGGCCGAGGCGGTCCCCCGGCCTCATCAGTTGCCTGCGCATGCGCCGGGGAACCGCATCCGGCAGAGGAGGAGCTGGAACCGGGGGTCGGAGCGCAGCGGGTCAAGCTCGGGGTTCGAATTGAGATAGATCATCCCGATGGAGTGTTGATCAACACCCCGCGAGAGGGCATCGAGAGCGCCCTCGAAGTCGTCGAGCCCGACCCTTGCGATCGCTAGAAACATGGGCTGCACCGTCCCGGTTGCAGCCAACGCGCTCAACTTCTCGTAGAACCCTCTGGCGCGAGCTCGCTCACCGCCTCTCCCGAAGCCCCACGTCAGCTTGCAGAGGTAATAAGGCGTCTCGTTCGCAGCGACCAGCGTTGCCAGTTTCTCGGAGGTGGCGACGGCCTCCGGTAGCTTGCCCGCGCCGATCGCGGCCGCCGTCAGCCAGCCATAGAGACCGGGGTCATCCGGCAGCACCGGCTCGAGGCGCCTGCCTTCCGCGAGCGCGCGATCGAACTGCCCGGAGCTGTTGAGGTACCAGATCTTCGTACGGCGTCGAGTCGAGTTGTTGGGGTCGAAGGTGATGGACCGGTCGGCGAGCGCGAGGCCCTCGTCGAAGCGCCGGAGAATCACAAGGTGATGAGCGAGCGTGTTCACCGCCTCGGCGTTCGCGGGCTCGAGGGCGACGGCCGCGCGGTACTCGCGCTCCGCCGACTCCCAGCGCCAGTCGGCGGCGGCGATACCACCGCGTACGATGTGCCCGTCGGCGGTATCCGGCTCAAGGGCTCACAAACCCAGTCTCCAGAATCCGGAGAATCCCGCCGAAGTAGGGCGGGCCGGTCGCCGGAGGGAGCCTCCTCGTACCCGTTCGAGAAGGCCTGTCTCTTCACCCGCGTCGCGTGCTCGCCGCGGCCAGCTCGGCGGCGGTGGCCGGGCCCGTCAGCTTGGCGAGGCCGAAGTCGAGGATCTTGACGCTGCCGTCCTTGGTGAGGAAGACATTCTCGGGCTTCAGGTCGCGGTGGACAATGCCCTTGGCGTGGGCAGCGGCGAGGCCGTGCGCGATGGCGATGGCGATCTCGGTGGCCTTCCTCGGCGTCAGCGCGCCCGACCTCAGCCGCGCGCGCAGCGTCTCGCCTTCGAGCAGCTCTTCGACGAGGAAGGGCTTTCCTTCGTGAGTGCCGACGTCGTAGAGGGCGAGGACGTTGGGGTGGGCGAGGGCGGCGGTGGCCTTGGCCTCCTGCTCGAAGCGATGGAGGCGGCCGGGATCCTCGGCGAGCTCGGGCGGCAGGACCTTGATCGCGACGTCGCGGCCGAGGCGGGTGTCGCGGGCGCGGTAGACCTCACCCATTCCGCCCGCGCCCAGGAGGGCGACGATCTCGTACGGACCGAGCCTCGTCCCGACCATGCCGGTCCCGTCTCGCACCCGCGGGCGGTCCGGGGCCCTGACGCCGGGGAGGGGCGGGTGCGCGCTCGGAAATCGATTCTCTGATCAGTGTGCGCCCGCAGGCTCGGGCCGTCAAGCGGGTTTCCCGGTCCCCGTTCCGCGCGTCCGGAGCAGATTTCGAACCGGAAGGGGACCTCGCCATGCCGACCCACCTCGTTCTGGACGACCGACTCGTCGCCGACGCGATGCGCCTGGGCGGGCACGAGAGCGGGGAAGTGGCGGTCGCGGCCGCGCTGCCGCCGCGGGACCGAAGCCGACGCTCCGCCGCCCGCTTACGGGCCGCCCCACTCCAGCGTGTCGTTGGTTTCGAAGGCGTCGGCGAAGATCAGCCCGTTCCAGAGGCGCAGGATGGCGAGCTTGTCCCAGCCGTCGGTGTCGACCTGGACGGCCAGCGCGAGCTTGCCCGACTGCAGGGCGAGGCCGGCGACGACGTCCTGGTTGCTCCCGCCCTGGTCGAGCACGACGAAGCGCAGGCCGTCGGGGCCGAAGGCCGGGTCGGGCGCGCCGCCCGGCAGCAGGCGGAGCGCGGTCACGTCCCGCTCGCTGGCGAAACTCGCCGAGCCGGAGCCGACCGCGACGATCTTGCCGTCGTCCTGGAGCGCCACCTCGTCCGGCAGGTAGAGCTTCGGTTCGCCGGCCGGCTCCGCGGTCACCACCTTGCCGCTGCCGTTGAACGAGGGGTCGAGCGCGCCGCCCGAGGTGAGCCGGGCGAACGCCCAGCGGAGGCTGCCGGCGTCGGCGGCGGCGTAGCCGGCGACCAGGACAGCGCCCGTGGCGCGGTCGACCGCGAGCGCGGTGGCATTGTCGGTCGGGTTCGTCGCGTCCGTCGGCAGGTTGAAAGGCACCGTCTGCGTGCCGTCTCCCGCGAACGAGGCGTCGAACGCGCCGGCGGCGGTGAGGCGGGCGACTACGAAGTCGATATCGGTGCCGCCGCCGCTCGTGGCGGCGTTGCCGGCGAAGACGACCCGCCCGTCGGCGAGCGTCGCGACCGCCGTCGCGTAGTCGTTGAGGCCGACCCCGGTCGTGTCGAGCAGCGCGATGCCGTCGCCGGAGAAGGTCGAATCGGGAGCGCCCGTGGAGTCGAGGCGGAGCAGCAGCGCGTCGCTCGGGCCGGCAGTCGGGAAAAAGCCTCCCGCGAGCAGGATCTTGCCGCCGGGCGCCGGTGCGATCGCCGTCAACCCCTCCTCGCCCCCAGGCCGGTTGTAGACGAAGTAGCCGTCGCCGTCGAAGCTCGGGTCGAGGGCGCAGTCGGGGTAGGCGAAGGCCATGGCGGCGAACACGGCGCCCTCGCCGGAGTAGTTCACCTCGCCGGCGAGCACGAGCCGGCCCGCGCCGTCGAAGGCGGCGTCGTAGGCCGCGATGGGCCAGACGGCGCCGCCCGGAGGCGCGAAACCGCACAGCCCGGTGAGGGCGCCGTCGTCGACTGCCGCCCAGGTGAACAGGTACTCGTCGAGGCCCCACCAGGTGCCGGCGGCGACCAGACGCCCGTCGGGGGCGGCGAGCAGGCGCGCCGGCAGGAACATGCCGGCGAGGCCGTCGAAGAGGACGACGCCGTCGCCCCAGAACGAGGGATCGAGCGTGCCGTCGCTCTGCGCCCGGGCCGGACCCGCGAGCGTCTGAGCGCAGCAGGCAGGCGAACGGCGGCAGGAGGCGGCGGAGTGTTCGTCGCATGACGGTTCCCTCGGAGACGTGCGAAATGGTCGCGGCATCATAGAACGTCGGCCAAGAGGCGCGGGCGGGCTCGCTTCGGCACGCGTCTCCGGGAGTAGAGTCGGGGCGAAGGGGGGTCTCGCTATGGCGACGCCCGGCGGTCTGGACGAGGAGCTCGTCGCGGTCGCGATGCGCCTCGGCGGGCACCGAGAGCCGCGAAGCGGCGATCGCGGCGGCGCTCGAGGAGTATGTCCGCCACCGCTCGCACGTCGACCCGCTCGACCGCTTCGAGACGATCGACTTCGAGTTCAACGACGACCACCCGCGGACGGTGCCGCCGAAAGACTGAGGCCGGGCGTCCGCCGATGCGCGCTACTGCGGGTTGAGGCCGATCGAGACCAGGATCAGCCGGTCGCCGCAGGGTGCGAACTCGTACCAGTTGAAGAAGGCCTCGCCCTTCGCGTTCGTGCCGCGGCCGCCGACGCCACCGTGTCCGGCGTCGACCGACGGCTCCTCCGGGGTGCCGGGGTCGAAGAAGCGATCGGCGTAGGCGGCCAGATCCTCCTGGATCCCGGCGAGGCCGCGAATCGCCCGCACCGCGTCCGGCGCGAAGCCCTGGGCCTCGAGGACCGCCTTCAGGTCCTGCGCGCGAGCGGCCTTGCGGATCGCCTCGTAGGTCGCGACCAGCCTCGCTTCGGCCGGCACCGGCAGATCGGCTGCCGCGCGGCGGCCCTGCATCCGGTCGCTCTCGGTCACCTGGGTGACGGCCGGCCGCGCGACCGGCAGGTCGAACTCGAAGCCGCCGTAGTCCCGGTGGCGGGCCTTGCCGGCGATCCGGCCGTCGCGCGCGCCCGGGGTCTCGATCCGCCATGCGCCGCCGCCGACATCCGAGGCGCGGCTCTGCCCGCCGAACACCGTGCCCCAGGCGAAGTAGTCCGAGCGACCGCCGGCGTCGATCGTCACCTCGGCGTGGCGCGCGTCGCGCAGGACGGCGAGCGCGCGCGCTTCGGTCATCGGGCAGGCCGAAGCCGCGAGCACCGGCGAGGCGATCGGTTCGCTCGCCACCCAGACCACCGTGCCCGAGCCGTCGGCGGCGGGCCAGGCGATGCCGTCGACCAGGTCGAAGCTGCCGGTGTTGATCTCCTCGAAGTGCCCGGAGACCGGCGCCGGGTAGCTGTAAGCCGCGGGCGGGGCCTCGGCCTCGGCGGACGGCGCCGCCGCCGACGCTCCGGGTGGCGAGGGAGACTCGGGGGACCCGCAGCCGAGAATCAGGGCGGCGACAGCGAGCCGCGAGGCGGCGCAGTGCATCCGGTGGGGCATCGATCGACTCCTCCTGGCTTGGAGAACGACACTACCGCCCAAACCGGGACAAATGGGAGGGTCCATCCTCCGATATCGTCGGCGGGTCGGCCGCGACCCTCGCAATGACCACCCTCGAACGCTACCGCCTCCTCTCCCGCCGGCCGGCGCTCCGGCTCGAGCTGCGCCGGGGGCGCGGAACGCTGCTCTTCGCGGGGCTCGCGATGGCGTGCTGGATGGCGGTCTGGTTCGCCGCCGGCCTGCGCAGCTTCCTCTTCACCGCCACGACGATCGGGCTGCTCGCGGGTCTCGCCGCGCTGCTCGCGCGCGAACGCTGGACGATCGGCGCGCGCGGCGTACGGTTCGAGCGCGCTCCCTGGTGGCGGGCGGTCGAGCGGCCCCGCGAGGCGTTCGAGCGGGTGAGCCTGCGCTGCGTGGTGGCCAACGGCGACCCGGTGGAGCTCCCCTGGCAGGTCGCGCTCGAAGACGGCGACGGCAGCGGGCTCTTCGTCTTTGCCTTCCAGGGCGAGCTCGCCGCGCGCGTCGTCGGCCACCTGGTGGTCGAGGCGCTCGAGCTCGAGCGGATCGACGGCGGCGACGTCGATCCCGAGATCGCCGCCGCGGTACGCGACGCCCTCGCGCGGCTCTGAGCGGCGGCGACGCGCCTCAGCGCGGCGCGGTGGTGCGCGCCGCCGCGAGCTCGCCGATGCGGCGGGCGAGGGCGCTGAAGATCACCGCGTGGATCGGGTAGAGCGCGTACCAGTAGAGCAGGCCGGCGAGCCCCTTGGGCGCGAAGAAGGCGGTCTGCGACCAGGCGCGCGGTCGACGCCCCGCTGGAGCCCGCGGACAGCGGCGTCGCCTCGAACTGCAGCCAGGCCCGGCCCGGCACCTTCATCTCCGCGCGCAGTCGCAGCAGCCGGTCGGGTTCGACCGCCTCGACCCGCCAGAAGTCGAGCGCATCGCCGACGCGCACCTCGTCCGGGTCGCGGCGGCCGCGCCGGAGCCCGACGCCGCCGAGCAGCCGGTCGAGCGCCCCGCGCAGCGCGCCAGAGCCCAGTTCCAGGCGAGCCAGCCGCGCCGGCCGCCGAGCCCCGTGAAGGTCGCGAAGAGCGCCGCGGCGGACGCCGGCACCGTCCGCTCGCGCCGCTCGATGATCATGCCCTCCTGCTGCGTCAGCGTGACCGGCGGCTGGTCGCCCCGGCTGCTCGCCAGCGCGTCGCTCCAGGAGGTCTCGATCGCGCCCGCCTCCAGGCGCGCCAGGGCGAGGCGCACCGACTCGTCGTAGCCGAGCGGCGCGATCGCCGGGAAGAGCCGGCGCGCGAGATCGTCGCGCACCACCACCTCGTTGCGCAGCCCCTCGATCAGCGGCCGCGCGATGGTGGCCGGGATCGGCGTCACCCAGTGCACCCAGTAGGAGGAGAGGCGCGGCGTCAGCACCGGCACCGGCACCAGCCAGCGCCGCAGGCCGCGGACGCGCGCGTAGCCGGTCATCATCTCGCCGTAGGTGAGGACGTCGGCGCCGCCGATCTCGATCACGCGGCCGAGGGCCGCGGGCGCCTCGAGCGCCGCGACCAGGTAGTCGAGCACGTCGCGGACGGCGATCGGCTGGACGCGCGTGTAGACCCAGCGCGGGCAGATCATGAACGGCACGCGCTCGGTCAGGTAGCGGATCATCTCGAACGAGAGGCTGCCCGCGCCGACGATCACCGCGGCGCGCAACTCGGTCACCGGCACGCCCGCCGCGCGCGAGCGCGGCGCCGGTCTCCTGGCGCGAGCGCAGGTGCTCGGAGAGGTCGTGCTCCGGATCGCCGAGCCCGCCCAGGTAGACGATCTGCGCGCACGCCGGCGGCGCGCGCCGCGGCGCCGAAGGCGCGCGGCGGCGTCGCGGTCGCGGTGGTGGAAGTCGCCGCTGCCCGCCATGCTGTGGATCAGGTAGTAGGCGGCGTCGACGCCCGCCATCGCCGCGGGGAGCGTCTCCTGGCGCAGGACGTCGCCGGTCGCGATCTCGACCTGCGAGCTCCAGGGGCGTCCCTGCAGCCGGCGCGGGTCGCGCGCCAGGACGCGCACCTCGTGTCCGGCGTCGAGCAGCAGCGGGACGAGGCGGCCTCCGACGTAACCGGTGGCGCCGGTCACCAGGACGCGGGCGCGGCTGGAGCGGCCGGGGATCGAATCGGGCATGCAGGTTCCTCGTCCATGGTACGCCCGGTCGGGCGTTCCGGACCGACGAGCGGGGCAGCAGTCGCCGGCTTCGCCTAGGATCGTCGTTGCCATGTCGCCCACTGGATCCACCTCGCTTCGCGCGGCCCTGCTCCTCCACCTCTTCGCCTGGACGGCGGCCCCGGGATCGCCCGCGCTCGCTTCGGAGCCCGCCCCGGGCCCGTCCGGGGCCGCCCCGGTGCTCGTGCGCCTGACCACCGATCTCGGCGCGATCGACCTCGAGATCGACGTCGCCCGCGCCCCGGCGACCGCGGCCAACTTCCTCCGCTACGTCGACGCCGGCCGCTACGACGGCGGCCGCTTCCACCGCACCGTGCGCCCCGACACCGAGACGAGGAAGGACGTGCCGATCGAGGTCGTCCAGGCCGGCGTCGCGACCGGGCCGGGAGGATCTCGACTTCCCGCCGGTCGCGCTCGAGCGGACGAACGCTACCGGCCTGCGGCACGTCGACGGCGCGCTCTCGATGGCGCGCGGCGGGCCGGACACGGCGACCTCCGACTTCTTCATCTGCCTCGGCGACCAGCCGTCGCTCGACTTCGGCGGCAAGCGCAACCCCGACGGCCAGGGCTTCGCCGCCTTCGGCCGCGTCGTCGCCGGCATGGAGGTCGTGCGGAAGATCCAGCAGTCGCCCGCGAAGGGGCAGTCGCTGACCCCGCCGGTCGTCATCCGGTCCGCCCGCCGGCTGCCCTGAACCCATCGAGAGAGAACGATGACGTCGTCGACATTGCGCCCCTGGACGCTGGTGACCGGAGCCTCGGGCGGGATCGGGCTCGAGCTGGCGAAGTGCTTCGCGCGGGAGGGGCATCCGCTGATCGTGACCGCGCGCAGCGGCGAGCGGCTGGCGGCGGCCTGCGCCGAGCTCGTCGCGCTCGGCGCGCCGCGCGCGGAGGCGATCGCGCTCGACCTCGCCGCGCCCGGCGGCCCCGCGGCGCTCGCCGCCGGGGTCGCGCGGCTCGGCGTCGCGCCCGGCGTGCTGGTCAATAACGCCGGCTACGGCCTGGTCGGCGAGGTCGCCGAGCTCGACCTCGAGGACGAGCTGGCGATGCTGCGGCTGAACGTGCTGGCGGTGGTCGAGCTGACGAAGCGCCTGCTGCCGGGAATCCTCGCGGCGGGGAGCGCGGGCGGCGTGCTCAACGTCGCCTCCACGGCGGCCTACCAGGCCGGCCCATGGATGGCGAGCTACTACGCGTCGAAGGCCTTCGTCCTCTCCTGGAGCGAAGCGCTCGCGGTCGAGCTCGAGGGGCGCAGCCGCGTCACCTGCCTCTGTCCCGGCCCCGTGCCGACCGGCTTCCAGGAGCGCGCCGGCTTCGCCGCGAAGAACCTGCTCTTCTCGGGCCGGGTCCCGATGCACTCGGCCAGTGCCGTGGCGCGCGCCGGACACTCCGGCTTCCGTCGCGGCAAGCGGGTGGTGATCCCGGGCTTCGCCAACTTCGTCGGCGCGGTCTCCGTCCGCCTCGTCCCGCGCATCGTTGCCGCCCGGATCGCGGGACGGCTCCAGCACAGCCGGCGCAAGGGCGACCTGCCGACGCGCTGACCTCCGCCGGGTCGAGGGCGACCCCGTTGCGCGTGGCGTCGGGCAGCCCGTCGGGCAACTCTCTGGAATCCAGCGCGCGACGGCTGCGCCGTCAGTGCAGCGTGGGGGGCGGGACGGAGGCCGGACCGGGCGCCCCGGAGCGCCTCCGCTCCCGCTTCGCGGCCGAGGCGAGCAGCGTCTCGACGTAGCGCGAGCGCAGCTGGCGGTTGGCCAGGCGCTGCTTGACCGGCGGCAGGCGGAGGATGACGCGGAGGATCGCGGCCATCGCGCGGTGGCTCGCGAGCGCGCGGTTGTCGAACATCAGGTGCTGGAGCTTGCCGCGCTCGATCGCCATCAGCACGACGCGGTGGGCCGAGGTCGCCGGCGTGATGACCCGCTCGGCGCGCGGCACGAGGTGGAGGCCGCCCTCGGCGCAGGTCCGTACGCAGACGCCGCAGCCGAGGCAGAGCTCGGCGTCGAGCTTCGGGCCCGCTTCCGCTTCGGATGGCGCGGATCGTTGGCCGAGACCAGCGCCATCGCCTCGACCGGGCAGGCCTCGACGCACTTGCCGCAGCCGTTGCACTGCGCCTCGTCGACCTCCGGCAGCCAGTTCGTGGTGTGCACCGGGTGCAGGAAGCCGAAGCGCCGCGCCGCGATCATCGCCTCGCAGCAGCAGCCGCAGCAGTTGCAGATGAAGCCGACCCGGTCGCGCACGTTCTCGCCGAACTGCACCAGCCGCCGGTCGCGCGCCATCTGCAGCAGGTCCATGCGCCTCGGCCTCGTCGATGGCGCGCGCATTGCCGTGGCGGGTGAGCGACTCGGCCGGCCCGTTGAAGGTCATGCAGATCTCCATCGGCGCGTCGCAGGCGCGGTCGAGGTGCTGCATCTTGTGGCGGCAGTAGCAGAGGCCGACGGCGAGGTGCGTGGCGGTGGCGACCACCTCGCTGGCGCGCTCGTAGTCCATGACCTCGAGCGAGGGTGTCGGCGGGCAGCGCCGTCTCGTCGACGAAGACCCGCCCGAGCTGCGTCTCGCCGGTGGCGAACAGGTCGCGGACGAAGTCGTCCTCGACGTTCAGGTACTGGTAGAAGAGCTCGGAGAGCGCCTTCTGGTCGAGGTCGCCGCGCACGCGCATCATCGAGAACTCGAAGAACCCGGCCATCGGCGGCGGCAGCACGTAGCTGCGCCGCCCGTCGCCGTCCTCGACGTCGAGCAGCACGGCGCGCGCGGCGAGCGCGTCGAGCACGCGCGCCGCCTCGGCCTCGGAGAGCTTCCAGCGCCGCGCCGCCTCGGCGACCGGGAACGGCCGGATCGGCAGCTGCGCGACGAGCGCCGCTTCGCGCTCGTCGACGAGCAGGGCGAGGATCTTGTAGAGAAGCTCCGAGGGGGGAGCTCCCTGGGGGAAGCGGTTCAGCCGCTCGACCAGCGCCTGGTACCCCGACCGGGAGGTGAGGTGCGCCATGGGTCTCGGGAGAATTGTAGTGGAACCCGGACCCTCGCGCCCCCGCTGTGCGAGCTCGCGCTCGGTCGGGACCGAAGATGTACCGCGGCCTCGGGCGAGGGGAGGTCCGGACCCCGAAGCGGGCGCGTACGAACGAAGGCGCTACAATGTTCGTACGGAGGTCGAGATGGTCAAGACGCTCAGCCGCACCGGCAACAGCCTGGCGCTCATCCTGGACAAGCCCCTGCTCGAGGCGACCGGGATCGACGCCGAGACGCTGCTCGAGGTGTCCACCGACGGCGATGTGATCGTCATCGCTCCGGTGCGCGGGGCCACCGAGCGCGAGCGCTTCCGCGCCGCGGCCGCGGCGATCACCGAGCGCTTCGCGGGCGTCTTCCGTCGTCTCGCCGAGTAAACGGACCGTGCGCTTCCTGTCGCTCGACGAGGTGATCGCGCTCCACGCCGAGCAGGTGCGCCGCTTCGGCGGTGCCCCGGGGCTGCGCGATTCGGCGCTGCTCGAGTCCGCGCTCGCGATGCCGCGCGCGACCTTCGACGGTGAGCCCCTCCATCCGACATCGTTCGAGGCGGCGGCCGCCTATCTGTTCCATCTCGCGCGCAATCACCCCTTTGTCGACGGCAACAAGCGCGCCGCGCTCGCCGCCGCGCTCGTCTTTCTCTGGCTCAACGGATTCCGGGTCGAAGCCGACGACGACGCCCTCACCGAGCTCGTGGTCGGCGTGGCCGGCGGCACGGTGGCGAAGTCGGAGGTGGCGGTCTTCCTGCAGCGAAACGCTCAGTCGCAGGGCTGATGCGCGCGTCGACCGGTTCGCTGGTGCCTGGGATCGGCGGCCCGAAGCGGAGGTCGACGGCGGCGGCTCTTCGTCCCGGGACGCCTCCTGGAACGCCCCCATGATCCCGGCTCAGAGCGATTCGACCTCGTCGATCAGGCGGTCGAGATCGGCGGCGAGGGCGGTCGAGTCGGTGACGGTGACCGACTTGCCGGCGGCGGTGGCGGAGAATCTGGGTGCCGCCTGGTGGCGGATGTAGAGCTCTCGGACGTCGTCGGAGATGCGCTGCACGCGCGACTGGGGGAGGTTGCGCGACTTCATGATCGTGCGCAGGCTCTCCTCCTCGCCGCCGTCGAACCAGGCGATGCCGAACATCTCGGGCGGCTTGCCGATGAAGACGTAGAGCGTGCGCTCGCCGGGCACCGCCTCGACCTTGTCGCGCAGCTTCTTCGCGATCGCCTCGAGATTCGCCTGGTGGCCCGCGAGCCGGGTGGCGAGCGGGCTGGCGGCGTCGAGCGGCGGGTGCTGCGGCTGCTTGCTGCCGAACAGCGCGTCGAGGAAGCCCATGCGCTCCTCCTCTCCCGCGGTCGGCAGCGGGCGGACTGCCGTCCGGAATGGGATCTTCCGGATGGCGGCCCGACCATCCTCGGTTCCTCCGGGGGGGTCCCCGGACCCGTTGCTCCTCGTGTTCCGGGAATTCTCGGCGCCCGGGCGGCTGCCGTCAAGACGGGTGCGGCGCCGCGGCCGGGCGTACGATGGAGGGGACGGAGACCCGCCCGATGGTCCTCGACGAAACCGTTGTCACGGTCGACGCGCCGGCCGCCTTCATCAACCGCGAGCTCTCCTGGCTCGCCTTCGCGCGTCGCGTCCTCGCGCTCGCCGAGGATCCGCGCGAGGCGTTGCTCGAGCGGGTCAAGTTCGCCGGCATCATGGGGATGATCTACGACGAGTTCGCCATGAAGCGGATCGGCGGGCTGCGCCGGCAGATCGAGAAGAAGAAGAGCAAGCCGGGGCCGGACGGCATGATGCCCGCGGAGGAGCTCGCCGCCTGCCGGGCCGAGCTGCGGGCCCAGGCGCGGATGGTCGGGCGCCTGCTCGAGCGCGAGCTGCGTCCGGCGCTGGCGGCGGCCGGTCTGCCGATCCTCGACGCCGGCGATCTCGACGAGTCCCAGCGGACCTGGCTGCGCACGTTCTTCGAGGAGTCGATCGACCCGATCCTCACGCCGCTCGCGGTCGACGCCGCGCACCCCTTCCCGTTCATCAGCAACCTGGGCCTCAATCTCGCCGTCCAGGTGCGCGAGAGCGGCCGGCCACGCGACCGCTTCGTCCGCATCAAGGTGCCGCCCAACCGCTCGCGGTGGGTGAAGCTGCCCGGCGGCGAGGCCATCGTTCCGCTCGAACAGGTCATCGCGCTCAACCTGCCCGCGATGTTTCCCGCGGCGAGCGAAGTCCGCTGCTCCTTCTTCCGGGTCACGCGCGGCGCCAAGGACGACCCGTGGACCGAGCTCGAGGGCGAGGAGGAGACCGACTTCAGTCCCGGCGCCGCTGCTCGGCATGGTCACCGCGGAGCTGACCGCGCGCAAGTTCGCCGGCGTCGTCCGCCTGCAGGTGAGCGCCGACATGCCCGACGACCTGCAGGCCTGGATCGCCGGCCAGCTCGGGGCGGATCGCGAGGACATCGAGCCGACCGAGGGCCTGCTCGCGCTCGCCGACCTGATGAAGCTGCCGGTCGAGGGGCACGCCGGGCTGCGCGACGCGCCGCACGTGCCGGTCACTCATCCCCGGCTGCGCGACCTCGACCCGGAGGACCCGGGGGCGATCTTCGACGAGATCCGGCGCGGCGACCTGCTCGTCCACGTGCCCTACCAGAGCTTCGACACCTCGGTGCTGCGTTTCCTCGAGAGCGCGGCGGTGGACCCGCGGGTGCTGGCGATCAAGCTCACCATCTACCGCACCAGCAGCCACTCGCCGATCATCCAGGCGCTGGTCGAGGCCGCCCGGCGCGGCAAGCAGGTCGCGGTGCTGGTCGAGATCACCGCGCGCTTCGACGAGGCGCCGAACATCGCCTGGGGCCAGCACCTCGAGCAGGACGGCGCGCACGTCGCCTACGGCGTCGAGCGCCTGAAGACCCACGTCAAGCTCGCGCTGGTGGTGCGCGAGGAGCGCGACGGCATCCGCCGCTACGTCCACGTCGGCACCGGCAACTACCACACCGGCACGGCCCGGCTCTACGAGGACCTCGGCGTCCTGACCGCGGATCCCGACGCTCGCCGCCGAGGTCGGCACGCTGTTCAACGAGCTGACCGGCGCGGTCTCGACCCGCCGGTACTCCGAGCTGATCGTCTCGCCCCACTCGCTGCGCGAGCGGTTCGTGGCCCTGGTGCGGCGCGAGGCCGAGCACGCCCGCGCCGGCCGGCCGGCGGGCATCCGCGCCAAGATCAACCAGCTCCAGGACACCAAGATGATCGCCGAGCTCTACCGCGCGAGCCAGGCCGGCGTGCCGATCCGGCTCAACGTGCGCGGGCTCTGCTGCCTGCGCGCCGGCGTGCCCGGGCTGTCGGAGTCGATCGGCGTCTACAGCACGCTCGGCCGCTTCCTCGAGCACGGGCGGATCTACCGCTTCGAGAACGGCGGCGAGCCCGAGTTCTACCTCGGCTCGGCCGACTGGATGCAGCGCAACCTCGACCGCCGGGTCGAGGCGATCGCGCCGGTCAAGGACCCGCAGGTCCGCGCCGAGCTCGAGGCGATCCTGCACGTCTACGAGGAGGACAACTGCTCGGCGTGGGACATGCAGCCCGACGGCAGCTACCGGCGGCGGGAGCCCGCCGCCGGCGCGCCGCGGCGCGCCGCGCAGGAGATCTTCCTCGACCTCGCCCGCGGTTCCTGAGCGAGCGCCGCGGCCGCTAGGCTGGGCCGGGGCGGATCAACCGCTCTTTCGCCGCGCGCGCCATGCGCTTGATCCGCGCCTCCTCGCGCAGCGCCGCGCTCCAGGTCTCGACCTCGGCCGACCAGGCGAGGTCCAGCGGCAGACGCGACCGGGTGTAGCGCGAGGCCCTGCCGGCCCGGTGCTCGCGCAGGCGCTTGTCGAGGTCGACAGCGGCGCCGGCGTAGAGCGTCCCGTCCCGGCAGCGGAGCAGGTAGACGAAGGGCACGGAGGGAATCGTAACCTCTCGGCTCCTCGCCGCCGTGCCGCCCCTTCCCGGGGCAGAATGCTGGGATGCCGACCCGGATCGCCACCCGCGACCCCCGCACCCGGCTCCGCTTCGCGACGGCGGCCGACGTGCCGCTCGTCCTCGAGCTGATCCGCGCCCTCGCCGACTACGAGAAGCTCGCCCACGAGGTGGTCGCCGACGAGGCGGCGCTCGCCCGCACGCTGTTCGGCGAGCGTCGTGTCGCGGAGGTGGTGATCGCCGAGCACGAGGGCGCGCCCGCCGGCTTCGCGCTCTTCTTCCACAACTACTCGACCTTCCTCGCCCGCCCCGGCATCTACCTGGAGGACCTCTTCGTCCGCCCCGAGCTGCGCGGCCGCGGCATCGGCGAGATCCTGCTCGCCTTCCTCGCGCGGACCGCCGTCGAGCGCGGCTGCGGCCGGCTCGAGTGGTCGGTGCTCGACTGGAACGAATCGGCGATCCGCTTCTACGAACGGCTCGGCGCGCGGGCGATGGACGAGTGGACCGTCTTCCGCGTCTCCGGCGAAGGCCTCGAGGGCCTGGCCCGCCGGTTCGAAGGATCCTGAAGAGAGAGCGTCGAGCGCAGCTGCCGCGACCGCCGCGCGAGCTTGCGGCGTTTCGGACTCGGCTTCCACAGCCCCCCGCCCGCGACCTCCTCTTCCCCCATGGACCGCCTCAGCGCGTCCTCCGCGCCGTTCTCACCGCGCTCGCTCCCCGCCTTGCGGTGCGGCTTCCACCTACCCCGGAAGGTAGTCCACCGGGCGAACCGGCGGCAGGACACTGACGCCAGGTCCTGGTTTCGATTGCAGGTAGTGGGGGGCGTCTTCGCGCCCCGCGCTCAGTAACGGATCGTCGACGGTGACGCCATGAGCGCTTCCGCGCCGCCAGGGAGAGCGGCCGGCGCCGGCGACGTCGTGCTCGAGGGGAGGTGCGGAGTGACAACGTGCGAGCTGCATCGCAAGGTGTCGACGCTGGCTGCCCTGATCGGCAGCCTGGCCGTCGGCGCGCCGGCCCAGGTCTGGGAGGTCGACAACACGATCTTCTGGGCCGGCGGACAGCCGAGCAGCCACTTCGGAGCGGCGATCGCGATCGGCGATTTTCAGGGCGACGGTCGTCTCGACATCGCCATCGGTGATCCCGATTTCGACACGGCCCTGGACGAGATCGATGCCGGCCGCGTCTCGATCTGGCGCAACAATGGCGGCAAATCGTTCGCTTTCGAGAAGTCGCTGCTCGGGTGGAACGGTGATCGCTTCGGTGCCGCCCTCGCTGCGGGCGACTTCGACGGCGACGGCCTCGACGAGCTCGCGATCGGGTCGCCGAAGCACGACGGCGCCACCTGCGCCGTCGGATCGCCCCCCTGCATTCAGTCCGGCCTGGTCAGCATCTACGAGCGCGTGGATGGAATCTGGACCTGGGCGAAGGACTTCAACGAAGTGGGATCGGGCGAGAACGGGCCGGAGCCGTACGACCATTTCGGAACGACGCTCGCGGTCGGCGATTTCGACGACGACGGCATCGACGACCTGGCTGTCGCCGGGCCCGACGACGACATGGGCGCGGGGGGGACGTACAGCAATGCCGGCAAGGTCTGCGTCTACTACCGCCCGCTGCCCTCGGCGCTCAGCTGGGACCAGTATTTCGTCGACGCCGCCTATCTCGACGGCACCCTCTCGGACCTCGACCGCCTCGGCTCCGCCCTGGCGGCGGGGGACTTCGACGGCAACGGCGTCGACGACCTGGCGATGGGGGCGCCAGGGCGGGACATCGGAGGCGACACGAGCGCGGGCGAAGTCCACGTGGTCCACGGCCTGGATGGTTCGGGGCTCACGCTGACCGGGCAGGGGCTCCTCTCCTACGCGAGCTTCGGACAGGCGCCTTCCGAGGACGATCGGTTCGGCGCCGCGCTCGCCGCGGCCAACTTCGATCAGACCCCCTTCTTCTGCCTCATGAGCGGACCCTGCCAGGACGACCTGGCGATCGGCGTGCCAGGCGACGACCGCTTGCTGGCCCCGGGTATGGTGGTAGAACAGGTGGGCCGAGTGCTCGTCAGCTACGGCAGCCCCAGCGGACTCGCCCTCGACGGCTCCACGCTGCTCTCCCAGATCGGGTTGAGCGAAAGCGCCGAGGAGTTGGACCGCTTCGGTACCAGCCTCGCGGCCGGGAGGCTGCGGGGAACCGGCGGCCTGTCCAATTGGCCCCCGGCCGACCTGGTGATCGGTGTTCCCGACGAGGACCTCGATGGGCTCGCCGACCTCGGCTACATCCACGTCGCGTTCGGGTCGGGCTCCGGGGTCGCGCTGGGAGACCCGGCCGAACAGCCGCTGCCGCATCGGCAAGGGTACATGTCGGGGCCGCCCGCCGCCGGCGACTCCTGGGGCGACGTCCTCGCGATCGCCGATTTCGACGCCGACGGCTACGGTGACCTGCTGGTCGGAATGCCCACGAATGACCACCCCGAGACCGATTCCGGCGTCGTTCTCCTCCTGTACGGCGCGATGTACGCCGACGGGTTCGAAATCGGCTCCACGGTCAACTGGTCGTCGACGGTGACGCCCTAGCCGAGCGTCGAGGGGCGATTCGAGCGCCCTCCAGCGTCGGGCGCCGGGCCGAGTTTCTTCCCGCGGCGGAGAGAGGAGACTCGCCCCGGCGCGGATCTGTCCCCCCGCATGCGATGGCGAGCGTCCGGAGGCTCCAGAGGTCTAGACTGATCGGGAGCGACGCGCAACCGTGAGGTGACCCGATGAGAACCTCCGTACCGATCCTGTCCGCACTCCTGCTCGCTGCTCTCGCGCTGCCCCAGGTCCTGACCGCCGCCGAAGAGACCCGGGCGACGGGCAAGTGGACTGTCGCCGGCAGGAGCGTCGAGCTCGCGCACGCCCGCGTCTTTCGCGAGGCCGATCCGTTCGGCCGCGGCACCAATCCCTGCGTGCTGGCCAGCAACGAACCGGTCCCCGACGAAGCGCTGCCCACCGGCGACGAGGGCGTCGCGAAGCTGCTCGACCGGATGCGCTCGGGCAAGCTGCGTGCGCTGGCCGTCTGCTTCGACGAGAGCGGCCGGCGGCTGCGCGACGTCAACGACCTGGCGACCTTTCATCCCGACGTCTCGCCGGGGCGCCACACCTACCAGGGCTTCGCGCGGTTCGCGCCGGCCGGCGCCGCGGCAGGGCGCATCGCCGGCAAGCTCACAGCCACCGGCACCACCGTCGAGACCGAGGCGCCCTGGAGCGTGGAGCTCGAGATCTCGGTGCCGCTGCCGGCGAAGCCCTGAGCGGATTCCGACCTGTATGGCCGGGTGCCCGCGTGGCGGTCGCTCCCTTCGTTTCCCCGTAGAATCCCCGCCCCGCGCGCTCGAGCGCGGCGGGCTGGGAGGCCGACCTTGCCGACGATGCCGGACGCGTATGACTTCGACTTCGCTGTCGCCGGCGCCGGGCCCGCCGGCAGCTCGGCGGCGATCGCGCTGGCGCAGCGCGGCCACCGCGTCGTGCTGTTCGAGCGCGAGCGCTTCCCCCGCTTTCACATCGGCGAGTCGCTGCTGTCGACCGCCAACGAGGCCTTCGCCGCGCTCGGCGTCGCCGAGCGGATGCACGCGGCGGGGTTCCCGGAGAAGTGGGGCGCGCGCCTCTACACGCACGACGGGCGGGCCGGGCGGGGTGTCGATTTCGCGGTGGCGAACGGCATCGGACGGGCGCAGACGCTGCAGGTCCCGCGCGCCGAGTTCGACCGCATCCTGCTCGAGCGCGCGCGCGAGCTCGGCGTCGAGGTCCGCGAGGGCGTGCGTGTCGCCGGCTGCGAGTTCGCGCCGGACGGAGTGCGGGTCGCGTGCGAAGGAGGTGGAGCGGAGCCGGGGGGGCTGCGGGTCCGGGCCGTCGTCGACGCGACCGGCCGCGCCGGCCTGCTCGCGAAGCGCTTCGCCCTGCGCACCGACGAACCGCTTCTGGCCAACATCGCGGTCTTCTCCCACTTCTCGGGCGTGCCCCGCCTGGCCGGCGACCGACCCGACGACATCCGCCTGGTCGCGCGCGACGACGCCGGCTGGTTCTGGCTGATCCCGATCGGCCCCGAGTTGATGAGCGTCGGCGTCGTGCTGCCAAAGGCGCTCTACATGCAACGGCCGCACGGCGACCCCGAGGCGATGCTCGCCGCGGCGATCGCCGACACGCCGGTGGTCGCCGGCCTGATGAGAGACGCCCGCCGCGAGTGGCCGGTGCGGGTGGAGAAGGAGTTCTCCTACTTCACGTCCCGCTATGCGGGCGAGCGCTGGATCCTCGCCGGCGACGCCGGTTCCTTCCTCGATCCGGTCTTCTCGACCGGCGTGTCGATCGCGATGGAGACCGGCATCGAGGCCGCGGCGGAGCTCGACCGCGCCGCCGCCGCGGGCGACTTCTCGGCGGCGCGCTTCGCCGGCTTCGAGCGGCGCTGTCGGGAGCGCTACGCGAGCTTCCGCCGCTTCGTCGTCGGCTTCTACAGCCCCGAGTTCCGCGACCTCTTCTTCCAGCCCGACCCGCCGGAGCGCATCTTCCGTGCCGTGGTCACCGTGCTCGCCGGCCGCTGGCGCCCCGGTCCCTGGGACCGCTTCCTGATCCGCGCCTTCTTCCTCTTCGTCGCGCTCCAGCGCCGCCTGGCGATCTCCCCGCGCGTCCACCGGCGGGGCGCCGGGGCGGGCTACTCCTCCTGAGCGGGGCGGCGCCGGCCGCCGTCGCGCGTGACGTCCACCCCGGCTTCGAACCAGGGACCTGCTATAGCCTCCCGCGACCTCGTGGAGGCTTGTGATGCGTGACCGATGGGAAGCTCGGATTTTCGGAGCCGTTTTCCTGGCCCTGACCACCGCCGGCTTCGGCCAGAACGTGCCCGCCAACTCCGAGTTCGACGCGCCGCAGGGATTCGGCTCCTGGAGCAACGGCATCGGCGGCTGGGCGCTCGCCGCCGACAGCGCGAACTGCGCGCAATCCAGCTCCGCAGTAGAAACCTCGGAATCGTCGGGCGGCGGCTCGCAGTACCTGGCGATGATCAGCGAGGACTGCGTCGCGGTCGATCCGGTCGCCACGCCCACTCTCTACCTCGGCGCGTCCTACCGGACCGCGCGACGCGGCGCGGCTTGACATCGCGGGACATCCGGGATCAGCTGACCGGCATCCAGCACCATGCCCCAAGAAGGAGGGCCCCATGAAGCGAATCGCTCTCGCTGTCGCCGTCGTGTCTCTCGTTCTCTCGCTCCCGGCCGCCGTTCGGGCCCAGGAGCACTACACCGAAGGTTCGGTCTGGGAGGTCTGGTGCGCCCGGACCACCCCCGGGCATTCCGAGGACTACATCGAGTACCTGCGCAAGAACTACCTGCCGACGATGACGGAGCAGAAGCAGCAGGGACTGATCGTCGACAGCAAGTTCTTCCTGCACGTCCCCGGTTCGGCCGACGAACCGGACATCTGCATCGCGACCCTGCACAAGAGCTTCGGCGCCGCGCTCGACTACAGCGCGGACTTCGAGGCCAAGACCAAGGCGATCGCGGCCAGGCACTACAACACCCCGGACGAGGACAAGCAGGAGGAGATGATCGCCCCCCGCTTCGAGATGCGCAAAGACCTCGGCACCACCTATTACCGGGAGATCCAGCTCAAGCCGATGCCGTGAGTTCCGTCGCGCGGTCGCCGGCAACGGCCCGCGCCCGGACCCGGACGCCGGTGGCTCCGCGCAGGGGCCACCGGCGTTTCTGTTTCCGACCCTTCGCGCTCACTGCAGCAGACCGGAGCGGGGAGGAGTCTCCCGGCCCGAGCCCGGGCCTCAGAGCGCCTCCGGCCGGTCCCGTTCGCGGTCGACCAGGCAGAGGAAGCCGAGCGCTTCGCCCCGGTCGGCGAGGAAGCGGTGGGGCGCCGCGGGCGCGACGTAGACCAGATCGAAGGGCTCGATCGCGTGGAGTCCGTCGCCCAGGCGGACGTGGCCGCGGCCGGTGAGCACGACGACCGCATGGGCGTGCTCGTGGCGTTCGAACCGGGTGGTCTCGCCGGCGGCGACCTCGAAGAAGCGCAGCTCGCCCGCCAGCCCCGCGTCGCCTTCGCCCACCAGCAGGCGGCGCGTCACCCGCGGCCCGCTCTCGTCCTCCCGGTAGCGGCGCACCGGGAGCTCCGGCCAGCGCCCTTCGCCCCAGCGCACGACCCGCGATCCGCGTTCGGCCTCGCTCATCGCGGCACCCCTTCGACTTCCGCGCGCAGCTCGGCCGCGGCGCGCTCGACGTCGCGCTGGCCGAGCAGGCTGCCGCCGAGCAGGAAGACGGTGTCGTCGCCGTAGGCGCGCCGCCAGCGGCGGATCTTCGCCCGGTCCATGCCGCCGCCGAGCACCGGGAAGGCCGGGCGCAGCCGGCCGAGCGGCCGGCGCAGATGATCGGCGACCGCGAGGCAGTCGCCGAGCGAGAAGACGAAGCGGCCGCCGGCGTTCGGGTAGATCGTCCCGTCGCAGCCGGCGATCCGGAACAGATCGCCCCAGATCAGCGCGGGCGCGAAGCCGTGGCCCCGGCCGAGCAGGCCGCCGGTCAGGCTCGGGTGGCCGAGCAGCGCGAGCCCGCTCGCCGCCGCGACCTCCGCCACGCGGTCGAGACCGACGAGCAGCGGCGAGACGAGCGCGGCGCGGCACCCGGCCGCGCGCGCCCGCTCGGCGCGCTCGAGGAGCGTCGCCGCGGGACCGGTGAGGTTGGGCAGGTAGAGGGCGCGGCCGCCGCTCTCGGCGTTGGCGCGGGCGACCGCTTCCGAGCAGCGGGTCGAGCCGCTCGCCGAAGCGCGCCCAGCGCTGGTCGGCGAGCGAGTGGTCGTCCTTGATCAGATCAATGCCGCCGCGCGCGAGCTTCCCGGCGAGCCCGGCGAGCGCGCGCGGCGTGAGGCCGAGCGGCTTGAGCGCCGCGCAGGTGAGCGGCCGCGTCGCCGCGCCCGCCAGCGCGCGGAGCCCCGCGATCCCGTGCCGTGGTCCGGGGAAGGTGCGCGAGCAGCCGGGCCGGCCAGTCGATGCGCTCGATGCGCACGCCGGCCTGCATCGAGACGTTGCCGAACAGCAGGTTGAGGAGCTGCGGAAAGTCCCCGGCGACGAGCGCGGGATCGTAGGCGACGAGGGCGCGCGCCGAGCCCGCGCCCGAGGTCGCGACGGCCTCGACCCGCCCCGCCACGGCCGTGCGCAGCGCCTTCGGCACCAGCGCGAGGTCGAGCTCGACCGTCTGCTCGCGCGCGATGCCGAGCGCCTTCTCCTCGGCCGACTCGCCCCGCCGGAGGCGGAGGCCGTAGAGGACCCGGAGGAGGGCGTCGCGGCGCACGCCTGGATCCTAGCCCGCGGGCGTGCCGTCGCCACTGCCGTCGAGCCTCAGACGGCGGACGCGCTCGACCAGCCCGCCGAAGCGAGGATCGTCGCGGAGCTCGTCGAAGACCGGGTCGTGGGCATAGAAGGGCGGGAAGAGCGAACGCTCGGCGAGGTCGCGCTCCAGCCAGCCGAGCGCCTCGTCCGGCTCGTCGAGCGCGGCATGGACGATGGCGAGGGCGTAGTTGGGGACGTAGCGACCGCGCGCCTCGGCGAGCAGCGCGTCGCGGTGGCTGACCGCTTCCGCGCGGCGCCCGGCGCGCGCCAGCGAGCGCGCGAGGAGCGCGGTGACCCAGGGGTCGTCGGTCGCGACTCTGCAGCGCTCGTACTCGGCGACGGCCGCTTCCGGACGGCCGCTCGAATGCAGGGCCTGTCCGAGGTGGTAGCGGGCCACGTAGAACTCCGGAGCGGCGGCGAGCGTCCGCTCGAACTGGGCGATCGCCTCCTCGAAGCGGCGGGCGTAGAGGAGGGTGACGCCGGTGTCCGAGGCGATCCCCGGAGAGAGCGGATCGAGCTCCTCGGCGCGCCGCACCTCGGCGAGCGACTCGTCGAAGCGGCCCAAGGCGAGCAGCGCGATGTTGCCGAGCCAGTGGTGGGCGGTCGCCGATCCCGGGTTGAGTTCGACGGCGCGGCGCAGCGCCCGCTCCGACGCGGGCTGGTCCCAGGCGTAGAAGGAGAGGTAAACGCCGAGCGCGGCGTGCGCCTCCGCGACGCTCTCGTCGAGCTCCAGGGCGCGCAGGGCCGCCGCGCGCGCGCGCGGCATGCTCTCGCGCGGCGGCGCGACGCTCAGCCAGCCGAACAGCACGTAGGCCCCGGCGAGGCCCGCGTAAGCGAGGGCGTAGCCGGGATCCGCGGCGATCGCCCGCTGGTAGTGCTCGACCGCCTGCCGCAGCGACTCGGGCGTGCGCTGGTTCCAGCAGAAGCGCCCCTTGAGGTAGTGGTCGTGGGCCTCGGGGTCCTCGGTGCCCCGTTTCAGCGCCGCCGCGCGCGCTTCGCCGAAGAGCCGGAGCTTGAGCGCGTCGACCACCGCCAGGGTGATCTCGTCCTGGACGTCGAAGATGTCGGCCATCTGGCGGTCGTAGCGCTCGGACCAGACCTGGAAGCCGTCGGCCGCGTTCGAGAGCTGGACCGCGATCCGCATCCGGCTGCCCGACGAACGGACGCTCCCCTCGAGGACCGTGGTGACGCCGAGCGCGCGGCCGATCTCGCTGATCGACTCCCGGCCCCCCTTGAAGGCGAAGGCCGAGGTGCGCGCCGCGACCTTCAGCCCGTCGATCTTGGACAGCGCGTTGAGCAGCTCCTCCGCCAGGCCGTCGCAGAAGTAGTCGTTGCCGGAGTCCGAGCTCAGGTTGCGGAAGGGCAGCACCGCGATGGAGTGGCGCGCGGCCGAGCCCGCGGCGGCCGAGGCGCGGCGCGCGGACAGCGCCGGCGCGGCGGCGCCCGGCGAGGCGAATCGGCCGAGGTCAGCCGCCGCGCCGAGCCCCGCCGCGACGTCCAGGAGATCGTCCCGCAGCTCCCGGGCCGTGCGGTAGCGCCGCGCGACCTGCTTCGCGAGCGCGCGTCCGGCGATCGCGTCGAGCCCGGCGGGCAGGTCGTCGCGGACGAGGGTCAACGGCGATGGCTCGCGATGGAGGATGGCGGCGAGCACGTCGATCGAGGAGTCCCCCTCGAAGGGCTGCCGGCCTGCCAGCATCTCGTAGAGCACGACGCCCAGGCTCCAGAGATCGGTCCGCCCGTCGACGCTCCTGCCGCGCGACTGCTCGGGCGACATGTAGGCGACGGTGCCCAGCACGACGCCCGGCCCGGTCTGCCGGGGGTCGATCGTCTCGCCCTGCAGGTCGAGGAGCGAGGCGTCGTCGCGCCTGGCCAGCCCGAAGTCGAGCACCTTGACCAGGCCGTCGCCGCGGATCATCACGTTCTCCGGCTTGATGTCGCGGTGGACGACGCCGGCGTCGTGCGCGGCGCCGAGGGCCGCGGATATCTGCGCCGCGACCTCGACGGCGTCGGCGCACGGCAAGGGTCCGCGCGCGATGATCTCGCGCAGCGTCACGCCGACCACCAGCTCGGTGGCGAGGTAGCGGAAGCCGTCGCCCTCGCCGATCTCGTGGATGATCAGGATGTTCGGGTGGTTGAGCGCGGAAGCGGACTGCGCCTCCTGCAGGAAGCGGCGCGTGCGCTCGGCGTCGCCCGCGAAACCCCGCGGCAGGATCTTGAGGGCGATCTCGCGGCCCAGACGGGAGTCGTGGGCCCGGAAGACCTCACCCATCCCGCCCGCCCCCAGCCGTGCGGCGATCGTGTAGGGCCCGATCCTGGAGCCCGCTTCGAGCGTCACCGGGCGCCCCGGCGGCGGAAGGCGAGGTCGCCGAAGCCGAGGCTGGCTGGTGCGCGGGTGGTCACAGTCGGCGGAGCTTATCGCCGACCCGCGCTTCCCGCAGCGGGGAGTACACTGGGGCCGATGCTCCGCCGACTCCGGACCGCGTCGCTCGCGGCCGTGCTGCTGCCGGCGGCGGGGGGTTCCGCCATGCCGTTCGCGCTGACTTCGCCCGCGTTCGCTCCGGGCGACGAGATCCCGATGCGTCACACCTGCGAGGGGCAGGACCTGTCGCCGCCGCTCGCCTGGAGCGGAGCGCCGGCGGGCACGAAGGCCTTTGCGCTGGTGGTCGACGATCCCGACGCGCCCGATCCCGCGGCGCCGAAGATGACCTGGGTACACTGGGTGCTCTACGACCTGCCGGCCGACGCGTCGGGACTCACCGAGGCCGTCCTGTCCGCGGGCCTGCCGGCGGGCGCGCGCGAGGGCCGCAACGACTGGGGGCGCGCCGGCTGGGGCGGGCCCTGCCCGCCGATCGGGCGCCACCGCTACTTCTTCAAGCTC
This sequence comes from uncultured Acidobacteriota bacterium, assembly GCA_963803995.1. Taxonomy (GTDB): domain Bacteria; phylum Acidobacteriota; class Thermoanaerobaculia; order Multivoradales; family JAGPDF01; genus JACTMI01. The sequence goes on along the minus strand of CAWDOT010000011.1, from coordinate 52,264 downwards.
TTCGCGCTCGATGCGCCGCTGCCCGACCTCGGCCGACCGACCTCGGCGGCGCTCGAGGGCGCGATGGCCGGGCACATCCTCGGCAGGGCCGAGCTCGTGGGGACCTACCAGAAGAAGAAGCGGGGCTAGCCGTCGCCCTCCTCTCTTGCCTCGGCCGGGATCTTCCTGCACGATGGACAGAGTGGAGGAGGCGCCGCCCGGCCCGGGCGGCCGGGGACCTTCTTCCGCGGTCCGGATGCTCGAGACGAAAGGAGCCTTACCCATGTCCGTCGCGAAGATCATCGAAATCACCGCCGGGTCGACCAAGAGCTTCGAGGACGCCGTCGCCACCGGGATCGCGCGCGCCAGCGACTCGCTCGACGAGGTTCAGGGCGCCTGGATCAAGGAGCAGAAGGTGAAGGTCGCCAAGGGCAAGGTCGTCGAGTACCGGGTCACCATGATGGTGACCTTCATGCTCAAGGACGGGAAGAAGAAGAAGTAGGGGCGACACGGGGCGTCCGCGTTCGGCGCGGGCTTGGCGGATTCGAACCGTGGCGATACCTTGAGGTCGAGCGCCGCCCGCCGCCGGACGCCGCCGCGCTCCGGAAGGAAGGCCGCCGTGATCTCGAATCATCTCGTCGCCATGCTCCGCGATCGCGTCCGTCGGGGCGGCGAGCGCACCGCGCTGCTCGACGTCGGAGCCGGTTCCCCTGCCGAGTGGCCGCGCCTGTCGTGGGCCGGGCTCGGCGCGCAGGTCGACGCCGTGGCGCGCGCGCTGGTCGAGCTGGGCGTCCCCGAGCTCGGCCGGGTGGCGATCTGGTCGGCGAACCGGATGGCGTGGACCGTCGCCGACCTCGGCATCCTCTCGGCGCGCGGGACCACGGTGCCGATCTACGCCTCCAGCACGTCGGCGCAGGCCGGCTACCTCCTCGACGAGGCCGCGATCGACGTTCTGTTCGTCGGCGGCCAGGCGCAGTACGACCGCGCCCTCGCGCTCGGCCGCGCGCGCCTGCTGGTGGCCTTCGACCCGTCCGTCCGCTTCGGCCCCGGGCCGCGCTCGCTCCGCTTCGAGGAGCTGCTGGCGCTCGGCCGCGGCCCGGCGCACGCCGCCGAGGTCGAGGCGCGGCTGGAGCGCGCCACGCCGGAGGACCTGGCGACCCTCATCTACACCTCGGGCACGACCGGCGAGCCGCGCGGCGTCATGCTCACCCACGCCAACTTCGGCGCCTGCTTCGCCGCGCACGACGCGCGCCTGCCGGCGAGCGGCGAGGCCGACCGCTCGCTCTGCTTCCTGCCGCTGGCCCACGTCTTCGAGCGGACCTGGACCTACTACGTCCTCTACCGCGGCATGACCAACCACTACCTTTCCGACCCGGCGCGGGTGCTGGAAGCCATGGCCGCCGTGCGGCCGACGATCCAGTGCGCCGTGCCGCGCTTCTACGAGAAGCTCCACGCCGGCATCCAGCGCAAGGTCGCCGCCGCCTCGCCGCTGCGCCGCCGGCTCTTCCGCTGGGCGGTGGCGACCGGCGCGCGGGTTGCCGCGCACGAACGCCGGGGACACTCGGTTCCGCGGCTCCTGAAGCTCGGCCACGCCCTTGCCGACGCGCTCGTGCTGAAGAAGCTGCGCGCGGCGACCGGCGGCTGCGTCCGCTTCTTCCCCTGCGCCGGCGCGCCGATCTCGCGCGAGCTCGAGGAGTTCTTCGACGCGGTCGGGCTGCGCATCGCGCACGGCTACGGCCTGACCGAGACCACGGCCACCGTCTCGGTCCAGGAGTTCGACCGCTACGTCCCGGGCACGGTGGGCCGGGCGCTGCCCGGGATCGAGGTGCGGCTCGGCGCCGACGGGGAGATCCTGGTGCGCGGCGCGACCGTGATGAAGGGCTATTTCGCGAAGCCCGCGGCGACCGCCGCCGCTTTCGCCGACGGCTGGCTCCGGACCGGCGACGCCGGCGCCTTCGACGCCGAGGGCAATCTCGTCATCACCGATCGGCTGAAGGACCTGATCAAGACCTCGGGCGGCAAGTACGTCGCGCCGCAGCAGATCGAGGCCCACGTCGGCGGCGACGGCCTGATCGCGCAGATCGCCGTGATCGGCGACCTGCGCAAGTACGTCGCCGCGCTGATCGTCCCCGCCTTCGAGGCGCTCGAGGAGTGGGCGCGCGGGGTCGGAGTTGCCGTCCGCACGCGCGCCGAGCTCGTCTCCGATCCGCGCGTCGTCGCGCTCTACCAGGAGCGGGTCGATCGGCACAACCGCGCGCTCGCGCCCTGGGAGCAGATCCGCCGGTTCCGCCTGCTGCCGCGCGAGCTCACGATCGAGGAGGGCGAGATCACGCCGACCCAGAAGATCCGCCGCCAGCGTCTCGCCGAGGAGTACGCGGAGCTGGTCGAGGCGATGTACGCGGAGGCCTGAGGCGGCCCGCCGCGCCGGAATCCGGTACCATCCCGAGCGCAGGGCACGAAGGAGGCGCGATGACCGACGAGAAGCGCTCCCACCGCACCGCTCCCGATTCCGGCCTCTCCCGCCGGGGTTTCCTCGCCTCCGCCGGGCTCGGCGCCGTCGGCCTCGCCGCCGCCGGCGGCGCGCCGGCCGCCGCCGCGGAGCCGCCGTCCGACCATCCCCGCCGGCGCCAGGCGTCCCGGTCGCCGCTCAGGATCAACGGACGCGAGCACCGCCTGCTGGTCGAGCCGCGCTGGCGCTCGCCTACGTGCTGCGCGACGAGCTCGGCCTGACCGGCACCAAGGTCGGTTGCGATCGCGGCGAGTGCGGCGCCTGCACGGTGCTGGTCGACGGCCGCACCCGCTACTCCTGCCTGACCCTCGCGCTCGAGGCCGAAGGTCACGAGATCACCACGCTCGAAGGCTTGATGTCGGGCGAGGAGCTCGGCCCGGTGCAGCGCGCCTTCGTCGAGCAGGACGCCTTCCAGTGCGGCTACTGCACGCCGGGGCAGATCCTCGCGGTCGAAGGGCTGCTGCGCGAGAACCCCGACCCCACGATCGAAGAGGTCCGCCTGGGCGTCTCCGGCAATCTCTGCCGGTGCGGCGCCTATCCCAACATCTTCCGCGCGGCCCGGCGCGCCGCCGAGCTCAAGCGCCCGCAGGGGTGAGGCCATGACCATGGAGAACTACTTCGCCCCCGGCGAGCTGCCGACGACGCCCGCAGCCGACGGCAGCGCCAGGACCCCTGGCAGAAGACCCGCGTCGTCGGCCAGCGCGCTGCCGCGCGTCGACGCCTACGAGCGCGTCTCGGGCAGCGCCGTCTACCCCTCCGACGTCACCCTGCCCGGCATGCTGCACGCCGCGGTGCTCCGCTGTCCGCACGCCCACGCCCGGGTGCGCGGGTCGACGTCGCCGCGCGCCGAGAAGATGCCCGGCGTCCACGCCGTGATCCACGACGGTACGCCCGGCGCCGACATCCCCTGGCACCAGGACGCGAAGGGCAAGCCCCTCTCGCGCCTCTTCGACCCGCACTGCCGCCACGAGGGGGAGGAGGTCGCCGCGGTCGCCGCCGAGACGCCGTACCAGGCCTGGGACGCCGTGCGCGCGATCGCCGTCGATTACGAGGTGCTGCCGCGGTCTGTCGACGTCGAGCACGCGCTCGCGCCCGGGCGCGCCCGCGGTCCACGACGGCGGCAACCGCGCCGGCGGCGCACAGCTACGCGCGCGGCGACGTCGCGGCCGGCTTCGCCGCCGCCGACGCCGTCGTCGAGCGGACGCTTCCACACCGCGACCGAGATCCACACCCCGCTCGAGCCGCACGGCTGCGTGGCGCGCTGGGACGGCAGCACAGCTCACCGTCTGGGAGTCGAGCCAGGGCGTCTACGCGATCCAGGGCCAGCTCGCCGCCGCGCTCGCGCTGCCGCTCGCCAACGTGCGGGTGATCGGCCACTACGTCGGCGGCGGCTTCGGCTCGAAGCTCGCGACCGGCAAGTGGTCGGTGATCGCCGCGCTGCTCGCCAAGCGGACGGCGCGGCCGGTCCGCCTCTTCCTGACCCGCGAGGAGACGCTGCTCGTCGCCGGCAACCGGCCGGGCAACGTCATGCGCCTCAAGGTGGGCGCGAAGCGCGGACGGCACGCTCACCGCGCTCGAGTTCGAGGCGCCTCGGCTCGGGCGGCGCCTACTCGGACAACGGCACCGGCATCGTCGACTGGCTGGTGCGCGACCTCTACACCTGCCCGAACGTCCGCATCGGTCAACACCAACGTCTTCACCCACGCCGGCAGCGAGCGGGCGATGCGCGCGCCCGGTCACCCGCAGGGGGCCTGGGCGCTCGAGCAGGTGATGGACGAGCTCGCCGGCAAGCTCGGCGCTCGACCCGGTCGAGCTGCGGCGGCGCAACGTGCCGGCTCGTCTCGCAGGCGCGCGGCGGCATCCCCTACACGACGACCGGCCTGCGCGAGTGCCTCGACGAGGGGGCGCGCGTCGTTCGGCTGGGAGCAGGCGCGGCGCGACGCCGCGGCGACGCGGGCCGGGGGCCGGCCCGGTCGCCCGCGGCGTCGGCATGGCCGCCGGCCTCTGGGTCGGCGGCGCCGGCGGCGCGCCGTCGACGGTCATCGTCAAGCTACTTCGCCGACGGCAGCGTCAACCTCAACATGGGCGCCTCCGACATCGGCACCGGCACCAAGACCGTGATGGCGATGATCGTCGCCGAGGAGCTCGGCGTGGCGGTCGAGAAGATCCAGATCGAGCACGCCGACACCGCGACGACGCAGTACGCGACCGCCCTCGGGGGGCAGCAAGACGGTCCCGACCGAGGGTCCCGGCGGTGCGCGCCGCGGCGCTCGACTGCATCGAGCAGCTGCTCGAGATGGCGGCCGCCGATCTGAAGGTCCCGGCCGCCGAGCTCGCCTTCCGCGACGGCGCCGTGGTGTCGACCCGCGACGCGACGAAGCGCCTCGCGGCGGCCGACGTCTCCGAGTTCCGCCGGCGCCGAGTGGTGGTCGGCGTCGGCTATCGCGGCCGCAATCCGGAGGGCAAGGTCGACCTGCCCCTTCGCGGCGCAGTTCTGCGAGGTCGAGGTCGACCGCCGCACCGGCGAGATCCGCGTGCTGCGCTTCCTCGGCGCCCACGAGAGCGGCCGGGTGATGAACCGGATGACCTACGACAACCAGGTCTACGGCGGCATCGCCTTCGGCATCGGCCTCGGCGCTCACCGAGCGCCGCGTGCTCGACCGCCGGCAGACCGGCAAGATGTGCAATCTCTCCTGGCACGACTACAAGATCCCGACCGCCATGGACGTGCCCGCCGGCATCGTCTCGCTGCCGATCGACCTGCCGGCGCCCGAGGCCAACGCGATCGGCGCCAAGGGACTCGGCGAGCCGGTGACGATCCCGACCGCGGCCGCCATCGCCAACGCGATCCACGACGCGACCGGCCTGCGCATGACCGACTCGCCGATCACTCCGACGAGCCTCGTCGAGCGGCTCGCCGCCGCCGGCGGCGGGGAAAGGAGGCTGACCATGCTGCCTCCGTTCGCCTACGCTCCCGTCCGCGACCTCGACGAGGCGATCGCGGCGCTCGCGACGCCCGGCGCGCGGCTCCACGCCGGCGGCACCGATCTGCTCGGCTGCCTGCGCGACGGCGTCTTCGGCGCCGCGAAGCTGGTCAGCCTGGCGCCGCGTCCCCGGCCTCGCGGGCATCCGCGAGACGGCGGGCGGCGGCCTCGCGCTCGGCGCCATGACGACGCTCGCCGAGATCGCGGCGAGCCCGCTCGTCCGCGCGCGCGCGCCCGGGCTCGCCGCGGCGGCCGACTCGGCCGCGAGCCCGCAGCTCCGGCACCAGGGCACGCTCGGCGGCAACCTCTGCCAGCGCCCGCGCTGCTGGTACTTCCGCGGCGACTTCCACTGTCTGAAGAAGGGGGGCGACACCTGCTTCGCCGAAGGCGGCGAGAACCGCTACCACGCCATCTTCGGCGGCGGCCCCTGCTACATCGTCCACCCCTCGGACACCGCGCCGATGCTGGTCGCGCTCGGCGCCGAGGCGATCGTCGCCGGACCGCGCGGCGAGCGCGCCGTCGCGCTCGCCGACTTCTTCCGGCGGCCGAGCGAGAACCTCGCGGGCGAGACCGCGCTCGGCGTCGGCGAGATCGTGACCGAGGTGCGCTTGCCCGGGCCGGCGACCTGGACGAGCTCCTACCGCAAGGTGCGGGAGCGCGGCGCCTGGGACTTCGCGCTGACCAGCGTCGCGCTCGCCGCGCGGCTCGAGGGGCGGCGGGTGGTCGATCTGCGCATCGTTCTGGGCGGCGTGGCGCCGGTCCCCTGGCGCGTGCCGCGCGCCGAGCAGATCCTGCGCGGCCAGGAGCTGACGCCCGGGCTCGCCCGCGCGCGCCGCGGCCGCCGCCGCCGAAGGCGCCGAGCCGATGGACGCAGAACGGCTACAAGGTCGCCCTCGTCCGCGGCGCCGTCGAGGCGAGCGTCGCCGCGCTCTGAGCTCCCCGGGCGGCGCGCGCGCCTCGCCCCGCCAGGAACCGGGGACCCGGGGACAGGTTATTCAATTAACCTGTCCCCGATACCCGATGCCGGCAGCCGGCCAGGAGCCGGGGTGATCCGCCGTCCCGACGGGGGACTCGCAGGTCGGCCTCCGCGCCGGCCCGGGTGTGAATCCGTGCTAGGCTGAAGTGAATCGTTCCACGCAGTCCTGCGGAGGCCGCTCGAATGAGATACCGGTGGGGCAGTCTGGTATTCGCCGCGTTCGTCGGGGCTCTGGCTGCCCTGCCTGCTGACGCGCAGGTCCCCTTCCAGACCTCGGGGAACATCGCCTCGGGCGCGCAGTACGACCTCTACACGATCACGCTGTCGGCCAACCTCGCGGTCACCGGCACTCACGTCTGCGACGAGACGTCGCCGGGCAGCGGCGACCGTCCGCTCGACCCGGTCCTGTCGGTCTTCTTCCCGGGCAATACGGGCTGGGACGACACCATCAACTCCGACGTCTTCGACGACGACAGCTTCGGCCAGGACGACGACGAGAACGGCGTCGACTGCAATGCCTTCGACAGCGCGCGGGTGATCTTCATCGCCCCGGTCGACGGCGACTACGTCTTCCGGGCCGACGGCTTCGGCAGCTCGACGGGACCCTACACGCTGACGATCACCGCCGAAGCGCAGTCGCCGCTCGCGATTCCGACCCTCGACCAGGTCGGTCTCGCGGGTCTTGCGCTGCTGCTCGCCGTGGCTTCGATCTTCTTCCTGCGCAAGCGCCGCGCCGCCTGATCGCCCGCCTGCGCGGCGACGAACCCGGCTCCTCATCGGGGGCCGGATTCGTCGCGTCCGGCGCCAGACCTCTGCCCCGGGCGACGGAACCCGGGGACCCGGGGACGGACCCGGGGACAGGTTATTCAATTAACCTGTCCCCGGTACCCGATACTTGGCCTGGCGGGTTCGGCGGCTCGATTCCGTGGAACATGGCAAAGGAGCTCGCCATGTCGATGCCAGGAACGCTTCGCGGCCGCGCCGTCCGCCCTGCCACCCTGCCCGCGTCCGCCCTGCTGCTGCCGGGCGTGCTCGTGGCCTCCCTGGTCGCCGCCCAGCCGACACCGCTGACCGGCGACTTCATGATTCCGCAGACCCCCGAGGAGGGGCAGCTCGAACCCGATGTCGCCGCGGACGGCGCGGACGGCTTCCGCTTCGTCTGGCGCGAGGGAACCGCCAACGCCGAGACCGGCGACGACGTGCGAACCCGCCGCCTGACCGCGGCCGGGACCCTCGGCACGGAGTCGCCGCTCGCCGAGTCCGACTTGGAGTACCAGTACGAACCGCGTGTCGCGCTGAGCGCGGGCGGCGACTGGGCGGCCGTCTGGACCTCCAACCACACCGGCCAGTTCGAGCTCTACGGCCGGGCGACGACCGTCGAAGGCACGCTGCTCGGCGGCGAGTTCCCCTACGACACCGATACCGACCCGGGCCAGTCCCGGCAGACGGTCGCCGCGGTCGGCGACGACTCCCTGGTCGCGGCATGGTGCACGACGATCGACGGCGAGCGCCGGGTGCACGCCAACTTCCGCACGCTCGCCGGCGTCAACTTCGACGTCGCGGACGTCGGCGCTGCCTCGGCCAACTCCCTGACCGGGGTCGCCGGCCTGGGCGGGACGCGCTGGGTGGCGGCCTGGGAGAAGGGGAACCCGCCGACCGAGTTCGGCGAAGTCTGGGTGCGCACGTTCTCGATCGTCGCCCCGCTCGAGGCCGGGCTGCGCGTCCACCCGCCGATCGAGTTCAACCAGTACGACCCGGCCATCGCCGGCGACGGCGCCGGCGACTTCGTGGTCGTCTGGCTCGCCGACACCGAAGTCGGGGTCGTGCTCAACGCCCGCCTCTTCCGCTTCTTCGACGAGCTGGGACCCCAGCCGATCACCGACACGATCCTGGTCGCCGCCGAGCCGGGGATCGGTCTCGAGCCTCGGGTCGGAATGGCCCCGGACGGCGCCTTCGTCGTCGCCTGGAGGAGCCCGCGCTTCGATGCCAGCAACGGCGTCGTCGCGCGCGAGTTCTCGGAGACCGGTGCGCCGATCGGCGACGCCTTCCCGGTCAACGTCGTCACCACCGGCCCCCAGGGCGCGCCGGCGGTGGCGGTCTCCGCCAACGACTTCGTGATCGCCTGGGAGACGGTGGAGGACGGGGTCGAGCTCGACGTCAAGGCGCGCCGCTTCCGCCGCCGCGCCCTGTTCGCCGACGACTTCGAGCTCGGCGGCCCCGGGCGCTGGTCGGCCACCGTCGGCTGAGCCGCGGCGCTCGCCGGGCGCTACGGACGCTGGCTCGAGGCGTTGCCGATCGCGCGCCAGCGCCCGCCGTCGCGCGCGTAGAGCTCCACCCAGCTGAAGCCGAAGGCGAGCGGCGCCTCCTGCCCGGCGGCGTCGCGCTGCATCCCCTCGGCCTCGATCTGACAGGCGAGCCAGCCGAGGCTGCCGTCGGCCGCGACCGCGATCGCGGGCACCGCGACGTCCTCGTAGCGGGAGAAGCGCGTGGCGGCGAGATAGGGACCGAGCCGCGCGCGCATCGCCGCGCCACCGGTCATCGAGAGCACGCCACGGTGCGAGCCGAGGCTCAGCTCGCCGCCGTTCGCGAGCAGGCGCTCGACGTCGCTCGCCCGGTGCGCGGCGAGCACCTCCTCGTGGCTCGCCGCGAGCGCCGCGAGGTCGTCCAGGCGACCGGCGAGCGCCTCCGGTTCGGACGGCAGCGGCGCGCCGGGCGCGAGGCGGAAGGGGAGGACCTCCTCATAGCGGTGGACGTAGCGCTGTCCGCTCTGGACGAAGGTCGCGCGGAAGGGGAGCCGCACGCCGAGCACCGGCCGCCAGTCCTCGAGCTCGACGACGATCCGTTCGCCGCCGGAGGCGGCGGAGAGAGAGATCTCGAGCCGCCCCGGGAGGCTTCCGTCGAGCGCCGGGCAGGCGGCGAGCGCCAGGCCCTCCGGTCCCTGCAGCGGCAGGCAGCCCTCCGCATTCGCCGGTCCAGCTTCGGTGAAGCGGTCGAGGTCGAGCAGCAACCGGTGCACGGCGTGGCCGTAGACGACCTCGCGTGCCGCCGCGGGCGCCACTTCCATGGTGCCGCCGGCGCCGCGCTGAAAGACCTCGCCCGGGGCCGCCAGCAGCTCCGTTGTCCGCTCGCCGCGCTGCTGGAGGAACCGGGCCGGCCCCGCCGCGAGCGCGACGATCCCGGTGACGAAGGTGCCCTGCGGTCCTTCGCACTGCGCGTGTGTCGCCACGCCGGCGATCGCGCGGCGCGCCTCTGTCGGTCCGATCGCCGCCGCGACCGACGCGAGCCCGCTGCTCCCGAGGGCGGGTCGCGAAGCCAGCGAGGCGAAGAGCAACGCAACCGCGAGACAGGCGCGGAACCGACTCAGCGTGGGCATCTCCGGATGTACGTAACCCGGGCGCAGAGGTTCTCCGGAGGCGCCCTCGCGCGCCGCGAAGCGGCGCTCCCGAAGGCGGACGCTCCCGCGCGGCGGCGTGGAAGGGAGAGATCCGGTTCGGAGCGGTGCAAGAGACCCTTCGCTGCGCTCGCTGCCGCCCGCGCGGGTGGGAGAGAACCACCAGGGGCGGGGAGCAGCCCGCCCCAATATGTGTGAACTGCGACTCAGCCACTGACAGCAGCTGTCAGTGGTCGCCGCTACGATCGCACCAGTCGCCGGCGTCCAGCGTCGGCGGGGAAGCATGTTGCCCCGACACGGCCCGAATCGCCGGCTCCGTGTCGCAACTGCCATTCTTGTCCGAGGAGGTCGTCAATGTCCGGTGTCCATCTCTGCCGTCCGCGCAGCCTCGCCTTGTGCGTACTCATGATGCTGGTCCTGTCCCTGAGCGGGGCGGGCGCAGCCGCTGCCGCGCTGCTCGAAGTGCGCGACTGGTCCGGAAGCAACCAGACCTGGATGGAGCGCGACACGCCGCGCTTCGAGTTCGCCGAGCCGAAGTCCTCGGGCGCCGGCTGGCGCCGCGTCGACTCGCCGGCCGGGATTACCGTCCTAGTCGAGTCGGTCGGTCTTTCCGGAGACGTCGCGACCGACACCGACAACGACTTCACCCGCATCCAGGAAGGCATCGCGGCGGCCGTCGTCCTCGGCGCCGGCACCACGGTACGGCTCGCCGGCACTTTCGACTGGACCGAGACCCTCGCGAACGACGACTGGGTTGCCGCCGACTACGGCATCCTCATGCCGGGCAACGTGGCCGACATCACGATCACCGCGGCCACCCTCGGCAGCGCCGTGATCCAGGGCCCGGGCGAGCTCCCTGACGTCTACTACGAGGCCTTCCTCTACGGCTGGGGTGCCACCTATCAGGGATGGACGATCTCCAACCTCGACGTGCGCGGCTTCGAGTGGACGTTCGGCTTCTTCTACACCGGCGCTGGCGGCTCGGTCGACGACTTCGACGGTCTCTCGATCGTCGACAACCGGATCGAGATCCCGACCGACGCCAACGCGCTGGCCGCCGGCAACCCCGACGAGAGCTTCCAGAACGTCGGCATCCACCTCGGCTTCGGCGATGACCAGACGATCGCCGGCAACGAGATCGTGCTCGCCGGCACCGGCGTCAGCGACACCGGCAACGGCGCCGGCGCCGCCAGCGTCGTGCTGCAGTCGAACTCCAGCGGCGGCAGCTACGAGGACGGGCTGATGATCGCGGACAACCTCATCCGGATCACCGGCGCCCAGTCCGCCGACCCCGAATACATCTACGGCATCTGGGAGAACTTCTCCGCCGATACCGCGAACATGACGGTGAGCGGCAACCGCTTCCTCAACGAGAACGCCGGCAACGACCCGGCAGTGAACCGCCAGCTCGGCTTCCGCATCACCTCGCACTCCTCGGCGACCACGACCGTCAGCTACACCGGCAACACCGTGGTCGGCGCCCATACCGGCATCGGCTGGCTCAAGTACTCCTCGCCGTACAACCCGCCCGCCACCGCCGAGCCGGTGGTGGTGAGCGGCAACGAACTGCTCGACTGCGCCACCGGCATCTGGGTGCGCTCCGACAACGGCAACGGCAAGGGCTCGCTCGTCCACAACCGCTACTGGCAGACGCCGGTCGGCGTCGAGGTGGAGAACGCAACCGCCACCAGCATCGACTGGTGGGGCTGCAACGGCGGCCCGAACGCCACGGGCTGTGCGGACGCGACGCTGACCAGCGGCGGCACTCTCGACGCCACCAGCTGGCTCGAGATCGGCATCGAAGGCCTGCCAGGCAGCGCCGAGGTGGGTGCCCCGGTGGCCGTCGAGGCGGTCCTGCGCGAAACGCTGAGCAACGGCGTCGCGCTCTCGTTGCCGCCGTCACCGGTGGTTTTCGCCGCCACCCCGGCGGCCATCACCTCGCCTCACGACACCGACGCAGGAATCGCGGAGGCCACCTACACGCCGGCTGCGGCCGGCATCGCCCAGATCTCGGCGACGCTCGACGCGACCACCGTTCAGGCGCAGCTCCTGGTGACCCAGGGCGGCATCGTGACCGTCAGCTCCATCGGCCAGACGTCGTCGACCCCGAACGCGGCCGACAACGACTTCACGCGCATCAACGACATGCTGCAGGCGGTCGACGACGACGTCACCGTGCGGCTGCTGGGCACCTTCGACTGGACCGAGCCCTTCGCCAACGCTTCCTGGCAGCTCGGCTCGGACGGCCTGCCGGGCACCGGCGACGAGTACGGGATCCTGCCGCCGTCCGGCTTCCAGAACGTCACGCTCGACGCCGCCACCCTGGGCGGCGCGATCATCCAGGGCCCGGGCGACCTCCCGGGAGTGAATCTCGAGGCGTTCCTCGCGATGTGGGGCGGCAGCTACAAGGACTGGACCTTCGCCCGCCTGGACATCCGGGGCTTCGATCTCGGCATCGGCATGTTCGCCGACGGCGGCGCCGATCTCGTCAACCAGTTCGACGGCGTCGAGCTGCTCGACAACCGCATCGAGCTGCCGGTGGACTGGAATGCCGCCGTCGCCCCGGTCGACGTCAACCAGAACATCGCCATCCATCTCGGCTTCGGCGACCACCAGACGATCGAGGGCAACGAGATCGTCATCCCCGGCACCGGCGTCAGCGACACCAGCGACCCCGTCCCGGCCAATTGGAAGTACGCGACCAGTGTCGCCCTGCAGTCGAACACCAGCGGCGGCACGCTGTGGGACGGACTGTCGATCGCCGACAACCTGATCCGGGTCACCGGCGTCCAGAGCGCCGATCCGGAGCGGATCTACGGCATCTGGGAGAACTCGCACGGCCACGGGTCGAACATCACGGTGAGCGGCAACCAGTTCGTGAACGAAGCCGCCGGCAACGACCCGGCGGTCAACCGTCAGCTCGCCTTCCGCGTCACCGCCCACTCCACGGCGACCTCGACGGTCGCATACAGCAACAACACCGTGGTCGGCGCTCACGACGGGATCGCCTGGCTCACGTACCCCGGCGGCTTCCTGCCGCCGGCCACGGTCGAGCCGGTGCTGGTGACCGGCAATACGCTGGTGGGTTGCGCGCGCGGGGTGCACGTGCGCTCCGAGAACGGCAACGCCAAGGGAACTCTGCGCCACAACCGCTACTGGCAGACGCCGATCGGCGTCGAGGCGGAGAACGCGACCGCCACCAGCGTCGACTGGTGGGGCTGCAACGGCGGTCCCGCCGCCGTCGGTTGCTCCGCTTCGGCGATCACCGCCGGCGGCGCGCTCGACGCCGCGAGCTGGCTCACGTTGGGCCTCGAAGCCCTGCCGGGCAGCGCCGAGGTGGGCGAGCTCGTGCCGGTGACGGCCACCCTGCGGGAGACTCTCGGCGGCGGCGTCGCGCTGTCGTTCCCGCCGACGTCGATTCTCTTCGGCGCCACGCCGGCGGCCGTCACCTCGCCCCACGACACGGCCAACGGCGCCGCGCTGGCCGCCTACACCCCGGTCGCGGCCGGACTGGCGACCCTCTCGGCGACCCTGGATTCGACCACCGTCCAGGCGCAGTTGCTCGTCACCCAGGGCGGCATCGTGACCGTCGGCTCCGTCGCCGAGACCGCGTCGACGCCGACCCCGACCGACAACGACTACACGCGCATCAACAACATGCTGCAGGCGGTCGACGACGATGTCACGGTGCGCCTGGTGGGCACCTTCGACTGGACAGAGAGCAACGCGGCGGCCTCCTGGGCGCTCGGCTCCGACGGCGTCGCGGCCACCGGCGACGACTGGGGAATCCTCGCTCCGGTCGGGTTCCAGAACGTCACCCTGGATGCCGCGACGCTGGGCGCCGCCGTCATCCAGGGCCCCGGCGACCTGCCGGCGGTGAACCTCGAGGGCTTCCTGGGGATGTGGGGAGGCACCTACAAGGACTGGACCATCGCCCGCCTCGACATCCGCGGCTTCGACCTCGGCATCGGCATGTTCGCCGACGGCGGCGCCGACCCCGGCAACCAGTTCGACGGCGTGCAGGTGATCGACAACCGCATCGAGCTGGCGACGGACCTGAACACCACCGCGGCCCCGGCCGACGTCAACCAGAACATCGCCCTGCATCTCGCCGTCGGCGACCACCAGACGATCCAGGGCAATGAGATCGTCATCCCCGGCACCGGCGTCAGCGACACCAGCGACCCCGTCCCCGCCAACTGGAAGTACGCGAGCAGCGTCGCCCTGCAGTCGAACACGAGTGGCGGCGCGGGGTGGGACGGGCTCCTGATCGCCGACAACATCGTCCGGGTCACGGGCGCCCAGAGCGCCGACCCGGAGAAAGTCCTCGGCATCTGGGAGAACGGTCATGCCCACCTGTCGGGCATCACGGTCAGCGGCAACCGGTTCGTCAACGACCACCCCGGCAATGACCGGGCGCTGAACCGGCAGACCGCCTTCCGGGTCACCTCTCACTCCTCGGCGACCACCACGGTGCTTTACGAAGGGAACGAGGCGACGGGGGCCAGCATCGGCATCGAGCTGCCCTATGCGATGGGGGCCGTGGAGCCGGTGGTCCTGCGCTCCAACAACCTCGTCGGCAACGGCTCGGCGGTGCTCGTCAGCGGCGCGGGCGAAAAGGTCGACCTTGGCTTCAACCGCCTGGTCGACAACCTGTCGGGCGTCAATGCCCAGGCCGGCACGGTGAACGCCGAGAACAACTGGTGGGGCTGCAACGCCGGGCCGGGCACCGCCGGCTGCGACGCCGTCACGATCGGCGGCGGCGCCACGGTCGACGCCGACCCCTGGCTGACGCTGACGCTCGTCATCGACGATCCCAGCGTGGTGGCGAATGCCTCGACCGGCGTCACCGCCGCCCTGGTCCTGAACTCGGACCTGGTCGACACCTCCCTCGGCGGCTTCTACGTGCCCGACGGGATCCCGGCCGCGTTCGGCGCGACCGGCGGCAGCGTCGCCCCGACCCCGGTGGATACGTTCGAGGGCGAGGCGGCGAGCACCTTCACCGCCGGCGCCCTCGGCGGCACTTTCCAGGTCGCGGCCACCGTCGACGGCGAGACCGTTAGCACTGGAGTCGAGGTGGTGGGCGACCTCTTGGTCGACGGCTTCGAGACCGGCGACTTCTCGCGCTGGTCGGATGCGGTGGGCGAGGTCTAGGCGGCAGGGCACCCGCAGTCAGGGGGCAACCCGGGGACAGGTTATTCAACTAACCTGTCCCCGCTCCGCCCAACCCGGGGACAGGTTATTCAATTAACCTGTCCCCGCTCCCCGGTGGAACATCGCGCCTGTCCCGGTCCGCTCGGGCGGCGGTGGCGCGAGGCCCAATTGCCGCAGGACGACGAGCGGGTTGTAGTCGACCCACTCCTCGACGATCCTTCCCTCCACCACGCGGTCGATCACCACGCCCGAGAAGCGGATCGCCTTGCCCGTCGGCGGCAGGCCGTGCAGCGTGCCGGCGTGGGTGCCGGTCACCGTCCAGCGCGCGGCCATCCGGTCGCCACCGAAGAAGCGGTCGGAGATCTCGATCCGGAAGTCCGGCAGGAGCTCGTGGCTCCCTCGATAGTAGGACTTGACCGCGGCGAGCCCGCGGATGTCTTCGGGCTCGCTGCAGTCGTGGACGACGACGGCGGGGTGGTAGATCTCGTCCAGCAGCTCCAGGTCGGGCCGGTTGCGCGCCTCGAGATAGACCGCGAGGATCCGCTCCGCCTGTTCCGCGGTCAGGGCGAGCGTGGCGCTCGTCGGGGTCGACACTTCGGTCAGGGTCTTCGACATGGTCCTCCTCCTGGGAGGCGACCCCCGTCGCCCCGCCCGCCGCCGCGCGGGAGCGCCCGCTCCCCGGGCCGCGGCGCGCCGGCCAGGAGTGCCGGACGGGCGCCTTCGACTCCATGGTACTCGCCTGGGACGTCGAGGGAGGAGCGCCGGTCCCGGGTGGTCCGGACCTGGCTGGACTGCACCATGGGGCATGTGATGGGATCCCCCGGATCGCGTCGTCGAAGACGACACTCCCCGCCGGCAACCATCCGGAATCGAGAGGTCGAGGGCCACTGATGAATCGAAAGTGCGGAGTTCTGCGCGCGTCCCTGCTGGTGTCGATGTTCTGGCTGGCCGCCGCCGGCCTCGCCGTCGCCCAGGCGGCGGGGGAGGCGCCTGGGGATCCCGCCGACAACCCGGGTCCGGTGCGCGTCGTGCGCGAGACGAAGCGCGACCTCTCGATGCCCTGGCGCGAAATGCCCTTCGTGGCCCCCCGGCCGAAGCCGCAGCGCGAGCTCGAGACGGAGCTCATGCGCTGGCCGAAGGGCGCCAGCGAGAGCGAAGAGGACGGCGCGCTGCAGTCCAGGCTGCCCGAGGCGCCGGCGGCGATGCCGGGCGCCCTGGTGCAGTTCGACGGCATCGACGCGGCGATCGAGCACCTGCGGCTGCGCGCCCCCCGACACCAACGCGGAGGTCGGTTCCCACCACGTCGTGCAGATGGTGAACACGGCCCTCCAGGTCTTCGACAAGAGCGGCACCAGCCTGTTCGGGCCGGTCGCCATCAACTCGATCTGGTCGGGCTTCGGCGGCGCCTGCCAGAACGAGAACTTCGGCGATCCGGTGGTCGTCTACGATCAGCTCGCCGATCGCTGGGTGATCTCCCAGTTCACCGACCAGTCCTCGCCGTTCTTCGAGTGCATCGCGGTGTCGCAGACCGGCGACCCGACCGGCGCCTGGTACCGCTACGCCTTCCAGACCAGCACGACCAAGTTCAACGACTACCCGAAGCTCGGGGTCTGGCCGGACGGCTACTACATGACGGCCAACCTGTTCACGAGCGGATGGGCCGGCACCGGCATCTACGCCTTCGACCGGGCCGCCATGCTCACCGGCGCGCCGGCGACGATGCAGCTCTTCGAGCTGCCCCCCTCCGACTGGGGCGGCATGCTGCCCTCCGATCTGGACGGCTCGACCCCCCCGCCGCCCGGCGCGGCGAACGTCTTCGTCGAAGTCCTCGACAACCAGTGGGACCCGGCCAACTGGCCGAACGACGAGCTGCACTTCCACAAGTTCCATGTCGACTGGGCGATCCCTGCCAACACGACCTTCAACGCGACGCCGATCCAGGTCGCGGTCGCCACGTTCGACGGCATGCTGTGCAGCTTCGGCGCCTGCGTGCCCCAGACCGGGACGACGCAGAAGCTCGACACCCTCTCGGACCGGTTGATGTTCCGCCTCGCCTACCGGAACTTCGGCACCCACGAGTCGCTGGTGCTCAACCACGCGGTCGACGCGGGAACCAACCAGGCCGCCATCCGCTGGTACGAGATCCGCGACCCGCGCGCGAACCCGCCGACCATTTTCCAGCAGAGCACCTTCGCTCCGGACAGCGTGCAGCGCTGGATGGCGAGCGCCGCCATGGACAGCCAGGGGAATCTGGCGATCGCCTACAACGCTTCGAGCTCGAGCCTGTCGCCGAGCATCCGTTATGCCGGGCGGCTCGCCGGCGACCCGGCCAGCACGCTGCCGCAGGGCGAGGCGACCCTGATGACCAGCGCAGCCTCGCAGACCGGCGGCAGCCGGTGGGGGGACTACAGCGACCTCACGGTCGATCCGACCGACGACTGCACGTTCTGGATGGCGCTCGAGTACGCCACCGGCAACATTTTCAACTGGAGGACGCGCATCGGCGCCTTCCGCTTCCCGGCCTGCGGCACGCTCTTCCAGGACAACTTCGAGACCGGCGGCCCCGGACTCTGGTCGGCGGTCGGGCAGTAGCGGGCGCGAAGGCGCGCAGGGACCGGGAAGTCGGGGACAGGCACGCGTCCGAGAGATGCGTGCCTGTCGCGCTTTCTGCAGCCTGAGGTGGGGCGGCGCACCCGGGCCTACCTCGGACCACCCCCGCTTGGTACGCTCTCCCCACGTTCCGGGGCGGCGTCCAGCCGCTCGACGACAGCGCCGCCCTCGGAGTCCCCCGGCGATCCAGCGAAGGGAGGCGTGCATGAAGACCCCCGTCCGATTCGACCTGAACGGCAAGCCGACGACCGTCGAAGTCGACGGCGGCCGCATGCTCCTCTGGGTGCTGCGCGGAGAGCTCGGTCTGACCGGCGCCAAGTACGGTTGCGGCGAGGGCGTCTGCGGCGCCTGCACCGTGCTCGTCGACGGCGCCGCGGTGCACGCCTGTGCGACGCCGGTCTCCGCCGTCGCCGGCAAGAAGGTGGTGACGATCGAAGGGCTCGCCGCGGGCGAGAAGCTCCATCCGATCCAGGAAGCCTTCGTCGCGGAGGGCGCCCTGCAGTGCGGCTACTGCACGCCGGGCATGATCCTCACCGCGCACGCGCTGCTCGAGAAGAATCCGCACGCCACGCGCGAACAGATCGTCGCCGGGCTCGACGAGAACCTCTGCCGCTGCGGCGCCCATCAGAGGATCCTCGCCGCGGTCGAGAAGGTCGCGGCCGGGAAGGGGGGTGCGTCATGACCGTTCTGCAGGACGTCGAGCGCGGCCTGAACCGCGGCTTCGACCGCCGCAGCTTCCTGCGCATGGTCGGCGGCGGCATCGCGGTGCTCGTCACCCTCGGCCCCGACGACCTCTTCGCCCAGGGGCGCCGCGCCTATCCGGAGGATCTCAACGCCTACCTGCTGATCGGCGCCGACGGGCGGGTCACCGTCTTCACCGGCAAGATCGAGATGGGGCAGGGCGTCATGACCTCGCAGGCGCAGATGGCCGCCGACGAGCTCGGCGTCGCGCTCTCCGCGATCGACATGGTGATGGGCGACACCGACCGTTGCCCGTGGGACGCCGGGACCTGGGGCTCGCTCACCACGCGCATGTTCGGTCCGGTGCTGCGCGCCGCGGCGGCCGAGGCGCGGCTCGTCCTGCTCGGCCTCGCGGCGGCGCATCTCGGCGTGCCGCGCGCCGAGCTCGCGGTCGCCGACGGCGTCGTCTCCGTCGCCGCCGACCCGAGCCGGAAGATCTCCTACGCGGAGCTCGCCAGGGGGCGCCGGATCGCACGGCTGGTCGGCGAGAAGGCCGTGCTCAAGCAGGTCCGGCAGTTCTCGGTCATGGGCCGCTCGCCCGAGCGGTTCGACAGCCGCGCCAAGGTCACCGGCGCCGCGCAGTACGCGGGCGACCTCCGGCGGCCGGGGATGCTCCACGCGCGGATCCTCCGTCCGCCCGCGCACGGCGCGAAGCTGGCGAGCGCCGACACGTCAGCGGCCGAGAAGATGCCGGGCGTCCGCGTGGTGCGCGACGAGGAGCTCCTCGCCGTCCTCCACGCCGAGCCCGATCGCGCCGCCGAGGCGCTCGCCGCGGTGCGCGCGACCTGGCAGCCGGCGCCCGCGGGGCCGAACCAGGAGACGATCTTCGAGCACTTGAGGTCGGCGGCCGCCGAGCCCCAGGAGGTCGCTCGCGCGGGCGATCCGGAGGCGGCGCTCGCCGGAAAGGTCGTCACCAGCTCGTTCCACAAAGGCTACGTCGCCCACGCACCGATCGAGCCGCACACCGCCCTCGCCGAGTTCGTCGACGGCAAGATGACGGTCTGGGCCGGGACGCAGACGCCGTTCGGGACCCGGGACTCGCTGGTCGCCGCGCTCGGCCTGCCGGAGGAGAAAGTCCGCGTGATCACCCCCTACGTCGGGGGCGGCTTCGGCGGCAAGGGCGCGCACCGGCAGGCGGTCGAGGCGGCGCGCCTGGCGCGCGCGGCGGGCGCGCCGGTGATGGTCGCCTGGACGCGCGCGGAGGAGATCTTCTTCGACACCTTCGACCCGGCCGCCGTGGTCGAGTTCACCACGGCGACGGACGGCGCCGGCCGCCTCACGCTCTGGGCCTACGACGTCTGGGCCGCGGGCAGGCGCAGCGCCGACCTCTTCTACGACGTGCCCAACGTCCGCATCCGCAGCTTCGGCGGGCGCATGGCCGCGACCGAACAGCGCGCCGCCGAGCCGTTCCACCGCTTCGCGGTCGGCCCCTGGCGCGCGCCGGGCGCCAACATGAACGTCTTCGCACGCGAGTCGCACCTCGACCGCGTGGCGGTGGAGGCCGGCCTCGACCCGCTCGAGTTCCGGCTGCGCAACCTCGAGGACGCGCGCATGCGGCGGGTGCTCGAGGCCGCCGGCGCGAAGTTCGGCTGGAAGAGCGCGAAGGGACCGAGCGGCCGCGGTCAGGGCGTCGCCTGCGGCATCGACGCCGGCACCTACGCGGCGCTGATGGCCGAGGTCGAGGTCGACCGTGCGACCGGGAAGATCCGCGTGAAGCGCGTGGTCTGCGCGCAGGACATGGGGATCGTGGTCAACCCCGACGGCGCCCGGATGCAGATCGAGGGGTGCGTCACGATGGGCCTCGGCTACACGCTCGCCGAGGAGCTCCGCTTCGACGGCGGCGCGATCCTGGACCGGAACTTCGACACCTACGAGCTGCCCCGCTTCTCCTGGGTGCCGAAGATCGAGTCGGTGCTCGTCCGGAACGACGAGCTCGCCCCGCAGGGGGGCGGCGAGCCGGCCATCGTCCCGATGGGCGCCGTCGTCGCCAACGCCGTCTTCGACGCCACCGGAGCGCGCCTCTACCGCCTGCCCATGACCCCGGAACGGGTCCTCGCGGCCCTGAAACAGGTCTGAGTCCTCAATCGAGGACGAATCGGGGACAGGCACGCCATCTGTGTGACGTGCCTGTCCCCGAATTCCGGGTCTATACTCCGGCCGCGACACCAACCGAAAGGGGAGGGGAAATGCGAAAGAACGGAACGTTCTTGGCCGTGGCAATGGTGTGCCTGCTGGGGGCCGCGGGCGCGGTCGCCCAGACGGAGAAGAAGGAGTCCCCGACCGGCGCGATCCGGCCGATGGAGCTCTACTCGTGCGACTACCTGGACGGCAAGGGGCTGGCCGACCTCCAGCAGGTCGCCGCGAAGTTCAACGCCTGGATGGACTCGGGCGGCCAGCAGAACTACTGGGCCTTCCTCCTCATGCCCTACTTCCGCAGCTCCGAGCAGGACTTCGACGTCCTCTGGGCGGGGGGCTGGAAGAGCGGCGCCGACATGGCGGTGGAGATGCAGCGCTACGTCGAAGCGGGCGGCGCCGTCGCCGCGGAGTTCGACAAGGTCGTCCACTGCGACACCACGACCAACTTCGCCATCATGGATCTCTCCAAAGCGCCGAACCCCCCCGATTCGGGCCCGGTCACCTTCACCAACTGCACGGTGAAGGAGGGGCGCAAGTTCCCCGACGCGCTCGCGGCGGTCAACGGCTGGATCGCCTATCAGAAGGAGCACGGCATCGAGGAAGACAACTACATCCTCTTCCCCGCCTTCGGCGAGAAGAGCGACGCCAAGTACTCCTTCAAATGGGTGACCACCTCGACCTGGACGGCCTTCGGGAAGTCCTACGACCAGTACGGCACGGGCGCCGGCTGGATGAAGGCCGACGAGCTCTTCGACGGCCTGCTCGACTGCGACAGCGGGCGCGTCTACGTGAGTCAGCGGGTCCGGTCGCTGCCGAAGGCCAAGTAGTCGAGGGACAGGTTAGTCGGGAAGTTGGGGACAGGCACGTAACACGTGTGACGTGCCTGTCCCCGAATCTCAGAGCCAGCGCTTCCAGAAGTCGAGCATGAGCCGGTAGAGGTGGCGCCGGGCCGCCCGGTCGCCGATGTCGTGCTTGCGCATCGGGTAGACCATCATGTCGAAGGGGAGGCCGGCCTCGACGAGGGCGTCGGCGAAGCGCAGGCTGTTCTGCGGATGGACGTTGTCGTCGTAGGAGCCGTGGACGAGCAGTAGCCGGCCGTGGAGGTCCTTCGCGCGCGCCACGAGCGAGAGCTCCGCGTAGGCCTCGGGGTTCGCGGCGGGCGTCTTGAGATAGGGCTCCGTGTACTTGGTGTCGTAGGTGCTCCGGTCGGCGGCGGGCGCCACCGCGATCGCCGCGGTGAGCTCCTGAGAGCGGGTCAGCATCAGCAGCGTCGTCGTGCCGCCGCCGCTCCACCCCCACATGCCGACCCGTTGCGGGTCGATCCAGGGCTGCGCCTTGAACCAGCGCAGGCCGGCGGTGAGGTCGGCAGCCTCCTGCGGTCCCGAGATGCTGCCGAGCGCCAGGTTCTCCATCGCCTTCGTCGCGGCCGTTGCGATGCGCGAGTCGATCGTCGCGACCAGATACCCGGCGTCGAGCAGCACCTGCTCCCAGAGCGCGCTGCCCGGCGGCGGCCAGGTCCGCCAGCTGTCCATCACCGCGGGCGCGTTCGGCTCGCCGTAGACGTAGACGATCAGCGGGTAGCGTCTCGCGGGGTCGAAGTCGCGCGGCTTGTAGAGCCGTGCCTGGAGCGGATGGCCGTCGGCGGCCGGGACAGTGAGGAGCTCGGGCAGCTGCAGGTCGAGCGCGGCGAGCGCCGCGGCCGGGATCCGGGAGAGCGTCGCGCGCAGAGCGCCCGTGGCGTCGTGCAGCGAGAGCGACGGCGGCCGGTCGTGGCTCGAGTGCGAGTCGAGGTAGAAGCGGCGGTCCGCGCTCCACTGCACCTCGTGGACGCCCGCCTCCTGCGAGAGCCGCGTCAGCCCCGTGCCGTCGAGGCCGACGCGGTAGAGCTGGAGCTGCGTGAGGTCGGGCTGGCGCGCGGTGAAGTAGGCGAAGCCGCGCGCCTCGTCGAGCGTGGTGGCGACCGACGAGCCCTGCCAGGCCGCGGGGCCGCGGATCGACCAGTCCCCCGAGGTGATCGCGCCCAGGCGCGCGCCGTCCGTCGAGTAGCGGTACAGATGGTTGTGCCCGGTCGACTGCGACGTGGCGACCAGCGTCGCGCCGTCGGCGAGGAAGTGGAAGTCGACCAGGTTGACCCAGGCCGGATCGGTCTCGGTCAGCACCCGGCGGGCGGCGCCGCCGCGTTCGACCCGATAGACGTCGGCGCGGTCCTGCGCCCGGTTCAGGGTCTCGACGCCGAGCGCGCTCGAGTCCGCCAGCCACTCGATCCGGATCAGGTACTCGTAGGGAACCGTCGAGCGGTCGAGCCAGGCCGTCCGGCCCGAGGCGAGGTCGAAGATCCCGAGCTGGACGATCGGGTTGGCGCCGCCCGCCTTCGGGTAGCGCTGCTCGATCACCCGCGGCGTCTCCGGCACGATGTCGACGAAGGTCGAGACGGCGACCGGCGACTCGTCAGTGCGCAGGAAGGCGAGCGCGCTCGAGTCGGGGGCCCAGCGGATCAGCCCGCTCTCCGGGCCGAAGACCTCCTCGCCATAGACCCAGGAGAGCGTGCCGTTGAGGACGGTGTCCGAACCGTCGCGGGTGACGCGCGTCTCGGCGCCGCTCTCGAGATCACGCAGCCAGAGATCGTTGCCACGCACGAAGGCGAGCCGGCGGCCGTCGGGCGAGACGCGGGGGAGCGACTCGGGGGCGTCGGTGCGCGTCAGGCGCTCGAAGCGCGAGGTCTCGAAGCGCAGCCGGAAGAGATCGCCCGCGAAGACGTAGAAGGCGTTGCGCCCGGCCCCGTCGAAGCTCTCCGGCCACTCGAGCGCCTTCGGCAGATCGCCTTTTCCGAGCTCGGCGCCGAGGCTCGCGAACGCCGCCGCGCGGTCGACCGCCGGCTGCCGGGCGAGCGACGCAGGGTCGATCCGCTCGAAAGTCCGCGCCGCGTCCGGTGTCGAGCCGTCGAGCAGCAGCACGGAGCCGTCCGAGCTCCAGCGCGCCTCGCTCGGCCGCAGCAGCGCCTCGGCCTCGTCGCTGAAGAGCCAGTCGACGGTGATCTTCGGCGGGACCTGCGCCGGAGCGACGGCGGCGGCGAGCAGGGAAGCGAGGAACAGGGCCGCCGAAGAGACCGGGATCGAGCGCATAGGGACCTCCGCAGGAGGATAGGAGCTCGGGGACGTTCACCGAGCACGGTCCGTGAATAACCTGTCCCCGCTACGGAATCGGGGACAGGCACGTCACACGTGTGACGTGCCTGTCCCCGCCGGCTAGCGTGGCTCCGAGACGAGGAAGAGCTTCGAGAGCCGCCGGAGGTAGTCGTAGGAGAAGGCGCGGTCCGGGGCGATGACGGGGTCGGACATGCGGACGCGGACGAGGCCGACCTCGTCGGCCGGTCCGACCACGGGGCCGGGCGTGCGCGCGCCGGTGGCGAGGTCGACGCGCTCGAGGCGCATCGGCACCTCGCCGATGCGGCGGACGAAGACGGCGCCGCCGCCCGGGCTCCAGGTGACGGCCTCCTCGCCCCGGCCGATGCCGGCCACGGCGCGGGGCGCGCCGCCGTCGAGCGGGTAGAGGTTCCAGGCTCCGTCGGCGCCCCGGGCGAGGACGGCGTCGCCGCGCGGCGAGCGCGTGCCGAAGATCCCCTCCGGGGTGACCGGCACGGGCGGTCCGCCGGCGATCGACTGGCGCCAGGAGCGCAGCGGGCGCCCGGCCGCGCTGCCGGTGATCAGCAGGCTCCTGCCGTCCGGGAACCACTCGGTGATCTCGTACTTCTCGATCGGCCCGCGCTCGAGATGGCGCGGGGTCCCGGCGCCGGTGGGGTAGAGCACGATCTCGGGGGGCGTCGAGATCTGGCCGGCCGCCCAGGCGCCGTCGGGCGAGAAGCCGCGCGCGTTGCCATCGCCCAGCGTCGAGATCGGCGAGCCGTCGAGCCGGCGCGAGACGACGGTGTAGTTGGCGCCGCCGTTGCCGTTCGTGAAGAGCACCGACTCGCCGTCGGGCGCGGTCGAGACGTCCCACGAGGAGTCGAGCCAGCCGATCTCGAGATCCTTCGGCTGGCCGGGCCGCCGGACGGCGACGCCGTAGAAGGTCTCCCCCAGCAGCGCCAGCCAGCGCCCGTCGGGGGCGACGTCGACCACCATGAGGTCCCCGGGAATCGTGACGATCCGTCCGCAGGTCGCCTCCCGCCAGCGCGACCGACCTCGGCTGGAGCATCGTCCCGAGGCTCGCGTCCGCCCCCGAGAAGCGGAGCCGCTGGCCGCCGGGCGCCCAGGACAGCCCCTCGACCGCCCAGTACTCGCCGGTGAGCGTGTCGACCTTGCCGGCGCGGTCGACGACCTTGACCCAGCCCCGGTCGTCGATCCAGTAGGGGTGGTCGAGGAAGGCGATGCGCGTTCCGTCGGCGGAGACGCGCGGCTCGCTGACGTAGCCGGACGTCTCGTAGAGCGACCTTGCCCGGCGGATACTCGAGCCGGTCGACGCCGGAGCTGCGGTGGACGATCGCGAGCTCGCCGTCCGGGCCCCAGTCGGCGTCGCGCACCGACTCGACGAGCGCGCGCGGCGAGCCGTCGGCCGCCATGCGCGCGAGCGTCCCCTCGAAGACGCGGTGGGCGAGGTAGGTGGTGTCGGTCAGGATCGCGAGCTCGCCCCGAGCGGAGACCGCGAGCAGGTGCGCGCCCGGCGGCCCGATCGGCTGCGGCGCCAGCGAACCGGGCGGCAGCAGGAAGATCCCGGGCCGGTTGCCGGCGAGCGCCGAGCTGAAGACGATGTTCTGGCCGTCCGGCATGAACCGGGCGTTGAAGACCATCTCCCGCCCGAAGGTCCGCGGCTCGAAGAGGAGAGCGGGCGCCGACGCGTCGGGGGCGGGCGCGGCGCCGCGAACGAGCCAGGCCGCGCCCGCGCCGAGCGCGAGCGCGGCGACCACCGCCGCCGGCCAGAGCCAGCGCGGCGGCGCGCTCCGCGCGGGAGCCGGCGCCGGGCCCGGCGGCGCCGGGGCCTCGACCGGCGGGCGCGACGACTCCTCGAGCTCGAGCGCGAGGTCGCCCGCGTCGCGCCAGCGCCGCTTCGGATCGCGCTGCAGGCAGCGGTCGATCACCCGCCGCAGCCCGGCCGGCGTCTCCAGCGGCAGCGCCGCGAGGTCGAGCTCGGCGCGCAGCACGCCCGCGAGCAGATCGGAGACGGTCTCGCCGGAGAAGAGAGCGCGCCCGGTCAGCATCTCCCAGAGCACGACGCCGAACGACCAGAGGTCGGAGCGGCGGTCGAGCGGCCGGCCGCGCGCCTGCTCGGGGGACATGTAGGCGGCGGTGCCGAGGATGACCCCCTCGACGGTGCCGTGGCGCGTGACCGTGGGCGAGTGGGCGAGATCGCCCGAGGCCGCCTCCTCCTGCCAGGCCTTGGCGAGCCCGAAGTCGAGCACCTTGACGGTGCCGTCGGGCCGGAGCCGGATGTTGGCCGGCTTCAGGTCGCGGTGGAGGATGCCCTGGTCGTGCGCGGCGGCGAGCGCGGCGGCGATCTGCGCCGCGATCGCCGCGACCTCGTCGGCCGGGATCGCGCCGCGCCGGATCCGCTCGTCGAGCCCCTCGCCCTCGACCAGCTCCATGACCAGCGCAAGATGGCCGTCGAGCGACTCGAGCCCGAACAGCGTGGCGATGTTCGGATGGTTGAGCGCGGCGAGCAGCCGCGCCTCGCGCTCGAAGCGGGAGCGCCGCTCGGAGTCGGCCGCGAACGCCTCGGGCAGCAGCTTCAACGCCACCTCGCGCCCGAGCCGCGTGTCGCGGGCGCGGTAGACCTCGCCCATGCCGCCACGGCCGAGCAGGGCGGTGATCTCGAACTGGGAGACCGTCCTGCCGATCAATGAAGTCCGCCGCGCCGGCCGGGACCGAGCCGCAGATCCGGCCGGTGGCCCGGCAATGCCCCGGAGGTCGTACTCGAAACCTGTCGACTGAACACTGCCCCGCATCCTAGCGGGTTTCAGCGACGCCCCCGCGCCGATCTCGCCTCTCGGGGACAGGTTAATTGAAGGGACAGGTTACTTGAATAACCTGTCCCCGGCCGGGTTACCAGAGGGCTGTGGGGACAGGTTAGTTGAGTTACCTGTCCCCGGGGCGCCGGGGCGCCCAGATCCTCACGGCTTGCCGGGCGGCGCGGCGGGCGGCACGTTGTCGGGCACGCGGTTGGCGATCGCGGGGATCGAGCGCAGGTAGGCGAACATCGCCGCCAGGTCCTCGTCGCTCGCCTGGCCGTAAGCCGGCCAGGGCATCGGCGGCAGCAGCTCGCGGCCGATGCCCCGTTCCCGGCCGTTGCGCAGCGTGGCGATGAACTCCTTCTCGCTCCAGCTCCCCAGGCCGGTTTCCTTGTCGGGGGTGAGGTTGCGGGTGTAGCTGATGCCCCAGGGGCCGGCCCAGGCGGTGATCGTCGACCACGAGGCGCTCTCCCACGCGCCCGGCGTCAGGGCGGGCGGCGGCGGCAGGACGAGCTGCTGCGGATGACCGGAGAGCATGCGGCTCATGTCGGGCTCGGGTCCGTTCTCGCCCATCCGCCAGGGAGTGTGGCAGTCGTTGCACCCCATGATGGTGACGAGGTAGCGGCCGCGCTCGACCGGGGTCGGGTCGGCCTTCGCCGGGACGGCTTCGCCCGCGCCAGCTCCAGCGGCGCTCGCGGCATGGAAGGCGAAGACGGTCACGAAGGCGAAGAGCGCGAGAGCGATTCGGTTGCGGCGTCGGTTCATGGCGCATTCTCCTGGGTCGGCTCGCTCGCGGGAGCGAGAGAAGTGGGGATGGAGCTCTCCGGCGCCGCCCGGGGTCCGAGCTCGTCGGCGATCCAGCGCGTGAGCAGGGCGAGCGCCTCCTCGTCCACGAGATGGGTTCCGAGCGGCGGCATCTGACGCGGCGAGTCGCGGCTCGCGATGCGCGCGATCAGCAGACTCGCCCCGGGGTCGCCGGGGACGATCCGCGAGTCGATCGAGGTACCGGTGGGCCGGTACTGGCTCTCGCGTACCGACGGCGCTGGTGAGCGCGTCGCACGTGCCGTCGACCTTGACGTCGAGAAAGAGACCGAGATTGGCGATCGGACTCCGGGCGTTGTGGCAGTGGGCGCAGTTGCCGTGCAGGTAGCCGAGCGCGGCGCGGGCCGTGGGGGTCTCGGCGCGGACGCGCGGGGCATGGGCCGCGATCGTCGCCGGCAGCCCCACGACGAGGCCGCGGCGGACGAGCTCGTCGAGGTCGAGCGACCCCGGTTCGGGGGGCGTCGCGTGCGGCGCCTGCGGGTCGCGATCGCTCGAGAGCTGGAGCGCGGAGAAGCCGAGAACGGCCGCGGCGCCGCTCTCGTGGCAGGCGCGGCAGTCGGCCACGCTGGGCAGGCCGTAGGGCACGCCCGGTCGGCTCTCGGCGGCCCGCCTGACGCCGCGGACGGGTGCGAGCAGCGCCTCGGTCTCCTCCACGTTCCAGCGATAGGTCGCGTAGAGCCACTCGCCGCTCGCGGTCCGCTCCATGTAGCGCGTCTCGATCCGGCGCGCGAAGGAGAACTCCTTCCAGATCCGCGTGCCGACCGGGAAGACCCAGGCGTCGGGATCGGCAGGCGTCGATCGCCGCGCCCTCGGGCAGGCGGATCCAGCGCCGCTTGACCGCC
Organism: uncultured Acidobacteriota bacterium; assembly: GCA_963803995.1. Taxonomy (GTDB): domain Bacteria; phylum Acidobacteriota; class Thermoanaerobaculia; order Multivoradales; family JAGPDF01; genus JACTMI01. The sequence goes on along the minus strand of CAWDOT010000011.1, from coordinate 24,182 downwards.
CCGTCGGACCAGAGCGGGTACTGCGGCGAGAAGGGGAAGATGCCGGGAGCCAGCGTCTTCGACGCCGGGTCGGCGTAGAGGCCGGTGTCCGCGAGGCGCGCGGGGAGCTCCGCGAGCGCGTCCACGGCCATCGCGGGCGGATCGAGCACGAGGGCGAAAAGCATGCCGGCGACCGCAGCGACGACGCCGCGACGCACTACCCGGCGCGACCGGAGTATCGACAAGTGCACGATCCACCCCTTCCGTTGCCCCCGCGGAAGACTGGGGTAGGCCTGACGACAGACTCTCTGGCTGATCTGGAAAACAGCCTACCAGAAGCTCCGAGTCTCGGGGACAGGTTAATTAAAGGGACAGGTTAGTTAAGTTACCTGTCCCCGGTCTGAGTAACCTGTCCCCGTCCGGAGTTACCTGTCCCCGGCCCAGTCGCGGGCGGCGACCGCGCCTTTGACGTGGTCGAGGGTCTCGACCAGGGCCTCGCGCAGGATCCGTTCGGCGGTGCCGGCGGTGAACTCCTCGATCATCCCGTCGACCACCTCGCCGAGCAGGTCCTCGAGCGCCGCGCGCCCCTCCTCCTCGCGGAGCGTCGCGCCGAGCGTCTGGAAGATCGAGTCGAAGACCGCGCGGCCGACCGCGACGACGACCGGTTCGACCAGCGCGCGCGGCAGCGGCAGGTTGCGCAGGCTGTCGGCGCTGGTCGACGCCCGCTCGAGCGCCTCGTCGAGGAGGATGCGCGCCGTCGCGCGCGTCTCGGAGTCGCCCACCGCCCGCTCGATCGCGCCGGCGAGCTCGCGCACCAGCAGGTCGCGGCGCGGCTCGAGCACCGCGGCGGTGATGCGCGCCTGGATCCCGCCGGCGAGCGCCTGCTGGCTCGCCGAGAGGATGCGGACCGTCACCCGGTCGGTGACCTCCTCGGTGACCATGCGCGCCACCTGGGCGACGGCGCGCGAGACGATGTCCTCGCCAACCGTGGAGTACTGGCTCCGGCGCAGCCGGACGTAAAGCGATCCGACCCGGAACAGGCGGAAGAAACGGAACTGCGGCAGCGGCACGATGCCGAGAAAGTCGTACCAGCGCACCAGCGGGTAGATCCACCACTCGGTGTAGGTCCGCCGTCGCCAGGCGAGGTACCACTGCCCGTAGAACTCGAACGAGAAGAGCAGGAGGAAGGGGAGGTCGATGAGCCAGCCGCGGTCGACGTAGTCGCCGTCCCGGTCGAAGGCGCGGTAGTAGTTGCGGGCGAGGAGCGGCTCGAGCTCGGCGGTGAAGAAGCCGAGGCTCGCGCCGAGCTCTTCGGCGCTGCCGGAACGCCAGAGGAGGTCGAGGGCGCGCGGGGTGGAGAGCCCGGCCGGATCGAGCCCGTCGCGCCGGGCCACGAAGCCGCGCAGGCGCTGGTCGAAGGCGCGGATCTCCTGCTGCTGGCCGATCCGCTCGAAAGAGCGGTGGTCGGCCGCCTCGGCGCCGAGGCCGCGCAGCTCCGCGAGCAGCGCCTCGACCCCGGCGGCGTCGGCGGCCCGGTGCGCCGCCGCCAGCGAGCTCTCGAGCGCGAGGTACCGGGTGACGAGCGGATTCGGCTCGATCCCCTTGACCGGATCGTAGAGCCGCACCACGACCGGCAGCCGCTTCATCCAGAAGCCGCGGAGCTCGAGATAGGTGAAGTCGAAGAGCAGCAGGCAGAGGTTGACCAGCGCCAGCTGCACCATGACGGCGTCCCAGGCGATCGAGCGCCGCCGCTGCCGCTCCTGCTCGCTGCGTGGCTCCTTCGCTCCGCGTTTCCGAACCCGGGCGGTGCCGGAGAGCGGCGCTGGCTGCCCGCCCTCGGGAGGGGCCGTCGACTCGGGGCCCGACGGCGTGGAGTCCACGCGGAAAGTGTAGCCCGTCCCACCGCCCGCCGCCGCCCGTGCTAGGTTCCGCTCAGAATCCACCGCCTGTCGGACCCGGCCATCGGCCACCCGCGACCCTCCGTGGCGTCGCGCGGGTGGTGGACCCTCGACGTCGTACCGACCCCGCGCTCCGCGGAGGAGGCCGCCATGAAGTCCTGGCTCGCAGCGCTGTTCCTCGTTGCTCTTGCCGCACCGCCGGTCGTCGCCGCGGACGACCTCCAGGAGACCCTGATCGCCCGCGAGAAGGCGCTCTGGACGGCCTGGGGGAACAAGGACTCCGGGCCGACCCGCAAGGAGACGGTCGAAAGCTACGTGCAGGTCGTCGCCGGCGTCGGCATGACCGCGGGGCGGGAGGCGGTGGCGAAGGCGATCGAGACCCACAACTGCGTCATGAAGAGCTTCGAGTTCACCGACGCGAGGATCCGCCGCCCGGCCCCGGACGTCGCCATCGTCACCTACGTCGCCACCCAGGACACCTCCTGCGGCGGCCAGAAGCTGCCGAAGAGGCTCTTCGTCAGCTCGACCTGGGTCAAGCGCGACGGCGAGTGGATGGGCTTCCAGTACCAGGAAACCCCGATCGACTGAAAATCGGGGACAGGCACGCCACATGTGTGACGTGCCTGTCCCCGAGTCCCTGCCGCCCCTCCGGGTAGGCCCCATCGCCGAAGGACTGGTCCAGCCGCCACTGACAGCACCTGTCAGTGCCTCGTGATACTCGTCTCGGTCGAGCGCCGGGCCGGGTCGTGCGATGGGTGCGAGTGGGGGACCCGGTCCGGCGCCTTTGGGAAGTTCCGTCGGCACCGCGGTCCCTGGAATCTGACGTTGATCGAAGGAGGAGCGGCGTGAGCGAAAGGAACGGAGCCAAGCCCGGTCTCGAAACGCCCGGCCCGCGCTCGGCGTTCGCCCGACGCGTGCGGGGGTGCCTGCTGGGCGGTGCGCTGGGCGACGCGCTCGGCGCGGCGATCGAGTTCGACAGCCTCGAGGAGATCCGCGCGCGATTCGGTCCGCAGGGCCTCGAGCGCCTCGCTCCCGCCTACGGCCGCGTCGGCGCGATCACCGACGACACCCAGATGACCCTCTTCACCGCCGAGGGGCTGATCCGCGCCATGTCTTCATGCCGCGGCAAGAGCCGCGGCACCGGCCACCCGCCGGCGGTCGTCCACCACGCCTACCGGCGCTGGCTCCACACCCAGGGCGTGCCCTGGCGTCAGGCGGCGCAGCAGCGCTTCGGCCGCGACGGCGCCGAGCCCGACGGCTGGCTGATCAGGGAGCGCTTCCTCCACTCCCGGCGCGCTCCCGGCAACACCTGCCTCGCCGCGCTTTCGGCGAAGGTGAACCTCGGCCAGCCGGCCGACAACGACTCGAAGGGCTGCGGCGCCGTGATGCGGTCGGCGCCGGTCGGCCTGCTGCCGCACTCCGGCAACGGCGGCGACGCGACCACGGTCGAAGGCGCCTTCCGTCTCGCCGAGGAGATCGCCGCGCTGACCCACGGCCACCCGACCGGTCAGCTCGCCGCCGGCACCTTCGCGGCGACGATCCACGCCCTCGTCCATGGCGACCGCCCGCTCGACCCCGCGCTCGACGCCGCCGCGCGCATCCTGCGCCGCCAGCGCCACCACGAGGAGACGCTGCGCGCTCTCGAGGACGCGCGCGAGTTCGCCGCCCAGGGCAACCCGACGCCGGAGCGCGTCGAGTCGCTCGGTGCGGGCTGGGTCGCCGAGGAGACGCTGGCGATCGCCGTCTACGCCGCGCTGGTCCACCGCGAGAGCCCGCGCTCCGCGCTGCTGCTCGCCGCCAACCACGGCGGCGACAGCGACTCGACCGCCGCCCTCTGCGGCAACCTGCTGGGCGCGCTGCACGGTGAGGCCGCCCTGCCGCACGACTGGCTGGTCGAGCTCGAAGGACGGTCGACCATCGAGCGCCTGGCCGACGACTTCGTCGCCGAGATGACCGACTCGCGCCCGAGAGAGGGCGCGCACGCCGACCTCGCCGCCGCCGACGGCACCCGCATGCCCGCGCCGCGACCCGACGACAACGGCTACGCCGCCTGGTGGGACCGCTACCCCGGCTGGTGAGAACCGAGGCCGAGCGCGCACCCGTTCCCGAACCGTCGTCCTCAGCGCCGCGAAGGATCTCGACGCTCCTGACTCCACCGCCGCCACGAATTCACGACATCTACCTGACGTCCTGAGCCACTGACTGATCGGAAGCGCCCGATGGCCGTCCCGGAATCCTTCAAGCGCCAACTCCTCTCGACCCACCTCCTCGACACTGCCGTCTACACACTTCTCCATGGCGATCAGCTGAAGGCCGCCGCCGCCACCGGCAACGCGCTCGAGTTCACCGAGAAGCGCCCCTGGGTGACGGCCGAGTCGCTGCTCGGCCACGCCTGGTCGGGATGCGTCCGGCTCGCGATCCTCTTCGCCCCGGCCGAAGGCAGCGCGCGCGTCACCCACTGGGGGACGATCGAGACGATCGAGATCGTGAGGAGCGCACAAGGCGGTGGCGTGACCCGCGTGCGGGTGTCGGAGCTCCGGCCGATCGAACCGGCGAGGAAGCTGTCGGACCTGGTGCTCGCCTCGACCGGGAAGCGCCTGAGCGAGGGCTTCCTCCGGCCCTACGCGATCGTCAAGGCGCCGGGGTTCCTGGCGTAGGCGGAGGCGCCTTCGGCATCGGGCATCGGGGACAGGTTATTCAATTAACCTGTCCCCGCAGACCTGTCCCCGCAGACCAACCGGCATCGGCATCGGGGACAGGTTACTCAATTAACCGGGCAGTGGGGACAGGGCAGTGGGGACAATGGGGACAGGTTACTTAATTAACCTGTCCCCACTGCCTCGACGGCGGACGTTGTGTACCAAGTGGAGCAGCGCCCACCGACCTTGGTGGGTGGAAGCGGTGCGTCCCGAGCCACACCATGGGGTCACTCGAGGAGGTCTCCATGCCGCGACGCGCCGGACTCGTCTCGCTGTTGCTCACGGTCGCCCTGCCCGGCGCCGGGCTCCCGACGGAGCTCGGAACCCCCGTGCTCCGCCGCGCCTTCGTCACTTCGGCCACCGGCAGCGGCGACCTTTCGACCTGGCCCGCCTCGGGTGGCGCCGACGGTCTCGCGGGCGCCAACGCCGTCTGTCAGAGCCTCGCCGAGACGGCCGGGCTCGCCGACCCGGGCACCCACGAACCGCAGTTCCGCGCCTGGATCTCCGACATCGCGACCGACGCCTGGTGCAACGTGCAGGGTGCCGCCGGCAAGAAGACCCCGACGCCCGCCTGCGGCGGCGCGCCGGCGGTCTCGGCCGGTCCCTGGGTGCGCACCGACGGCGTGCTCTTCGCTTCGAACCTGCTCCAGATCGGGTCCGTACCGGCGACCGTCTTCGTGCCGCTCGACCGCGACGAGCAGGGCGATCCGGTGACCAGCGCGTTCTCGTTCCTGAGCGGTACGACCACGAACGGCACGGTCGCCACCAGCACCTGCGCCGGCTGGACGACGTCCGCCGGCCAGGACGTGCCCGGCAACGCCCGCGCCACGCACACCTGGGCCACGCTCGGCTCGCTGCTCTGCTCGGACCTGCAGCGGCTCGCGTGCTTCGAGGTCGGTCCCGGCGTGCCGGTGGCGAAACCCTCGGCGCCGGGCCATCTCGTCTTCGCCACCGCGGCGACCGGCTCGTCGCAGCTCGCCACCTGGCCCGAGGCCGGAGGCGCGACCGGTCTCGCGGCCGGCGACGCGATCTGCGCCGAGCGCGCGCGCGTCGCCGGACTGCCGGTCGCCGAGAGCTTTCGCGCCTGGCTCTCCACCACGACGACCGACGCCGCCTGCCACGCGCGCGGCCTGCCGGGGCTCGTCGCGACCGCTTGCGACGGCGCGACGCCGCCCCCCGACGCCGTCTATCGCCGCGTCGACGGCTTCGTTCTTGCCGACGGCTTCGCCGGACTCCTCGATGGCAGCCTCGACACCAGCCTGAGCGCGACCGAGACCGGCAGCCTGGTCAACGGTGCCAGCTTCACCGGCACCGACGCGGACGGCACCCTCGCCGCCGGCCTCACTTGCGATGATTGGCAGAACCCCGCCGCCGACCAGTCGGTGCGCATGGGCTCGACCCAGCGCCTCGGCAGCAACTGGACCGAGAACGGCGCCGCCCTCTGCTCGGGCTCGTCGCGCTTCTTCTGCTTCTCGAGCGCCGTCGCCATCTTCTGGGACACCTTCGAGAGCGGCAATGCGAAGCGTTGGACCTTCCCCGGCCCCTGATGACCGGGATGACCGGGGACAGGTTACTCAACAAACCTGTCCCCGCAGAACTGCAGACCGGAACCGGGGACAGGTTACTTAATCAACCTGTCCCCACCGAGGAAGTTCGAGGGTGGGTTTGCCGTCTCGTGTTGGGGGAGGGGTGGCGACCCCCGACGGGTCGCTCGAATGCCATGGCTCGATTCGCCCGTGTCGTCGTTTCAGGCTGTGCCTACCACGTCACTCATCGGGGCAACCGGCGGGGGGAAGTCTTCCTGCGCGACGAGGATCGCGACGTCTACCGCGATCTGCTCGGCGAGTACTCCCGGCGCTTCGGACTCGAGGTCTGGGCCTACTGTTGGATGAGCAACCACGTGCACCTGCTCGTGGTCGCGCACCGGCCCGATTCCCTCGCTCGCGCCATCGGCATCAGCCACCGGCGCTACTCCCGGTACGTCAACCACCGCGAGAGCTGGACCGGCCATCTCTGGGCGAACCGGTTCTTCTCGACGCCGCTCGACGCCCAGCACCTGCTCCACGCGGTCCGCTACGTCGAGCTCAATCCGGTCCGAGCCGGGTTGGCGCAGGACGCGGCGGCCTATCCCTGGTCGAGCGCCCGCGCCCACGCCCGAGGCCTGGCGGACTCGCTCCTGTCGCCCCAGCGTCCCTTCCCGGGTGCGATCGAAGACTGGTCGGCCTGGCTGCGGCAAGGTCTCGAGCCCGAGCACCTCGAGAAGCTGCGGTTGAACACCTCGACCGGTCGCCCGAGCGGCTCCCCGGCGTTCGTTCTGGAACTCGAGAAGACCCTCGGCCGCCGCCTTCGACCCCTGGCCTCGCGAAGCAGAGGAAGCAGGGACAGGTTATTCAATTAACCTGTCCCCGCCTCGCCCCGCCTCGCCGCCGCGCCCCTACTTGGCCTTCCGGGACGTCCCTTCCATCAGCGTGATCCAGGCGCCCTTCTCGTCGGCCATCTGCCAGCGGAAGGTGTACTCGGTGGGCGAGACCTGGGTGAGCGCGTAGCGGCTCTTGACCTTCTTGCCGCCCATCATCGACTCGTCGTTGTAGACCCAGTCGGCGCCCGTCACGGTCCCGTGCGGCACCGTGGTCATGACCATGCCGCTGTTGTCCAGCCCGTAGTAGGTGTAGACCTTCTCTTCGTTGCTGTAGCCCATGATCCCGATCCCCTTCATCGGGCCCATCGGGCCGCTGCCTTCCGTATGGCAGACCACGGCGAAGCCCCCTTCGAACCAGGTGCAGCGGTCGGTCGAGGTCATCTTGCCCGCGGGCATGAAGGGGTTCTCCTTGACCGTGCCCTCCGACGTCCAATGGCCGACGAAGTAGCCGAGCTTCTGCTGCTCCGGCGAGAGCTGCGGCACTCCCGTCGATTGCGCGACCGCGACCACCCCGGCGAGAAAGCAGAGCGTCGACGCCGCGACCCGAATGCCGAACCTGCGCATGGTGTGCCTCCTGTCTGGTGTCCGGTGATGCTAGCACCGGCAGAGTGGGGACAGGTCAATTGAATAACCTGTCCCTCCTCTTCGGCCGCGTTACTTCCGCTGCGGCGCCGTGAAGGTCAGGTCGACCTGCCAGGTCTCGCCGAAGATCTCGGCGGGCGCCTTCATCACGAGGTGGCCGGAGACCACCCCCTTCTCGATTCTGAATCCCTCCATCGTCAGTTTGCCGATCGAGGAGACGGGCTTGTGCTCGAGCGCCGGGTGGTAGACCTCGGTGCCGAAAATCTCCCCTTCGACGGTGACCGACACCGCCAGCGCCCCGCCGAGCTTGCCGAACGGCCCGTCCCAGTCGGGCTTGCTGCCCGGCTTCGACACCTGCTCGGAGAGAACGACCGTCCACGCCTCCTTGTCCGACCAGGGCTCGTGCGGCACGGCCACGGCGTGGACGAGCTTCACGTCCTTGCCGTTGCCGAGGAACTTGCCGCTGACCGCCGCCGTCTCGGCCGCGGCGGCGCCCGCCGCCGCTACCAGCGCCACCGCCGCTCCGACCATTGCCTGCCGCCAATCGCTCATCGCATCCTCCCGGCGCCCACGCGCCCGACGTCTCACCACAAAGCGGGGACAGGTTACTTAATTAACCTGTCCCCACCTCCATTACCTGTCCCCACCTCCCCCTGATAGGCGGAGTGGTTACTGGAATCGTGAGCCGGGGACACGTGAGCCGGGGACAGGTTACTTGATGAACCTGTCCCCACTCTCCACCTTCCTAGGGAGAGTGGCTCGACCAGGCCGAGGGGTCGCCCCGTTCGAAGTCGTCCTTGAAGAGGAGCAGTGCGAAGGGGCACCAGACCGTGCCGTAGTTCGCTGTCGACAGTCCGCCGGTCTCGCGCGCCCGCAGCACGTAGGGGACCGCCGCGCCGCGGTTCGGGTCCCACCCGCGCCCGGCGCCCCGCAGGGAACGCCAAAGCCGGGAGACAGCATCTCCGCCGGAACGTAGGCGTAGGTCTGGAAGAAGCCCTGCATCATGGCGCGCAGGCGGCCGTCGATCTCGACGGTCATGTCGAGGATGTACTGCCCCGCGTCCGCGGTGACGTAGAGGTACTGCCACGAGATCCGACAGGTCGAGGAGAACATCTCGGGCCGGTCACAGGTCGCGGTCGGGCTGTCGATGAAGCTGATGGTCGGCGACTCCGCTCCGGCGTTGCGCTCGCGCCGCGACCCTGGGTCGACGGGCCCCTCCGCGGCGACGGCTTCTGCCGGCACCGAGAGGAGCGCCACGAGGAGCACTCCCGCCGCGCGCGGGAGCGTCCGGCAATGCGATTCCGGTCTCACTTGCTCGCTCTAGGGAATGTACGCCGGACAGTAGACTTCGCCGTAGTTCGCTGACTTCAGCACCGCGGAATCCTGTGCGCGGATCGTGTAGGCGTAGGTGGCGCCCCGGTTCGGGTCGCCCCCGGCGCCGAGCAGGCCGCACTCCACCTTGAAGCCGCGGAAGTGCATGCTGTACGGCACGTACATCGAGGTCTGGAAGAACCCGCGCGAGCTCGAGACCTTGCCGATGGAGTTGATCGTGATCTCCATGCAGATCATGTAGTTCGGGTAGGCGTCGACCGAGAGGTAGTACCAGTTGATGTAGCAGACGTTCTCGGCGGGATCCGGCTGGTAGCAGGTGGAAGTCGGGGAGTCGATGAAACTGATCTGCGGTGCCTCACCCGCCTTGGGCGGCTTCTCGAACTGGGACTCCCGGCGCGCACCCGGATGTACCTCGTGGGGCGGCTCCGCCATGGTCGGAAGCGGTGGATCGCAGGGTTGCTGGGCGCGCGCCGGCGCCGCCGCCGACAGCACGCCGGCGAGGCATGCGACGGCCAGCGACAGCGGGACGGGACAGCGAGTCGGCACACGCATGGCGTACTCCTTCGAAGAGTTGTACGGGTGGATCGGCCGTTCCTACGGCAGCCGCCGTCGCATGTCAAGTGGCCGCCTGCGGATGCGGGCCTTCCGACTGGCAGGCCACGCGCCGGAGAGCGAAGGCGGAACCGTTCCAATCGACGGAAGGGGGGAAGCGGGGGATTGGGGACAGGTAGCTCAATTGACCTGTCCCTCTGTCTCCCCGAAGCGCCGAAGTGGCGAAGCGGGGACAGGTTACTTAATTAACCTGTCCCCACCTCCGAAACCGGGGACAGGTAACTCAAGCAACCTGTCCCTCAGCCACTACCGGCCGCGGGGCGGGCCGGGCGTTTCGCTCGCGATCAGGCGGCGGCGGTACTCGGCGGGGGTCAGGCCGAGCTCGCGGCGGAAGATCTCGCGGAACGACGGCACGTCGGAGACGCCGACGCGGCGGATGGCGGCCTCGACGCTCGTCGCCTCGTCGCGCAGCAGCTCGCGCACCCGCTCGATGCGCCGCAGCTGCACGTACTTCTTCGGCGTCACGCCGTAGGCCCTGACGAACTCCCGGTGGAAGGTGCGCGCCCCGAGGCCGCAGGCCGCTGCGAGAGCGCGCGTGTCGACCGGCCCGGAGAGGTGCGCCGTGAGCCAGCCCTCGAGCCGCCGCATGCGCGGGCTCTCGGCGCCGGAGGGGACCAGCGAGGTCGCGTAGATTGACTGGTGCTGGCGCACCGAGTCGGCGAGCAGGCGCCGGCCGACCTCGCGCGAGACCGTCGCGCCGGCGACGCGCTCGACGAGCTCGAGCGCCAGGTCGACCGCCGCCAAGTAGCCGCCCGCGGTCACCACGTCGCCGCCGTCGACCAGCATCCGGGTGCCGTCCCACTCGACCTCCGGGCAGCCGGCCGCGGCGCGCTCGACCCAGGCCCAGTGGGTGGTCGCGCGGCGCCCGGCCAGCAGCCCCGTGCGCGCGACCAGGATGGCGCCGAGGCAGGCCGCGTGGACCACCGCGCCCGCCGCGTGCCGCCGCACGAGCAGGCGCTCCTCCGCGGGGCGGGGGGCGAAGGGGTCGCCGCCCGGCTCGAGCGGCGGCACCACCAGGTGGTCGACGCCTCCCGTGAGCGGCGCGAGGCGAATGGTGAGATCGCCCGCCACGAGCGCGCGCAGGCCGGGCCGTCCGCACAGCCGGACGTCGAGCCGTCCGCCGCCGAGCCGGGCGTCGGCGGCGCGGAAGATGTCGCGCATCACCAGCGCGACGCCGGCCGCGACCCCATCGAAGAGGAGGATGCGGATCCGGACGCTTGGCAGGGTTCCCATGAAGAGTGGCAAGTCTGCCACTTCCCGCGCACGCCGTCGAGACGCAGCATTCCGCTCGAAAGGAGATGCTCGTGCCCGCACCCGCGCCCGCCTCGCTGCCGCCCGCCCCGCCGTCGATCGAGATCCTCTACCTGGGCGGCCCGACCGCCCTCGTCGAGATCGGCGGCCTCCGCTTCCTGACCGACCCGACCTTCGACGCGCCCGGGGAGTTCCACTCCGGGCCGGTCCGCCTCGAGAAGACCGAAGGGCCGGCCCTCCCGCCCGCGGCGCTCGGCCCGGTCGACGTCGTGCTCCTCTCGCACGACCAGCACCCCGACAACCTCGACCCGGCCGGCCGCGAGCTCGTCGCCCACACGCCGACGCTCACCACGAAAGCCGGCGCCGTGCGGCTCGGCGCGCCGGCGGTCGGCCTCGACCCCTGGGAGTGGCGCGATCTCCGCACGCCGTCGGGGGCGACGCTGCGCGTCACGGCGACCCCGGCGCGCCACGGCCCGGCGGGCATCGAGCCGATCGCCGGCGAGGTCGTCGGCTTCGTCGTCTCGTCGCTCGAGCCGGCGCGCGATCTCCTCTGGGTGACCGGCGACACGGTCTGGTACGACGGCACCCGCGAGGTCGCGCGCCGCTTCGACCCGGCGGCGATCCTCCTCTTCGCCGGCGCCGCGCGCACCCGCGGCCCCTTCCACCTGACGATGGACACCAACGACGCCGTCGAAGCCGCGGCCGCCTTCCCGCGCGCCGCGATCGTGCCGGTCCACCACGCCGGCTGGGCCCACTTCAGCCAGTCCCAGGAGGACCTCGTCCGCACCTTCACGGCCGTGGGAATAGCCCCCCGCCTGCGCCCCGTCACCCCCGGCGCCAGGATCCGGATCGACGGAAGCGGCGGAGGCGGGGACAGGTGACTCAAATAACCTGTCCCTCTGTGTTGGAAGCGGGGACAGGTAACTTAATTAACCTGTCCCTCCGTAGTGGGGGACTACTCTGAGGCGGGGACAGGTTACTCGAGTAACCTGTCCCCGCTTGCCGATCAAGGAGCCGTGCAAGATCCGGCATCGCAGATTCCGCTGGCGCAGTCGTCTACTGAGACGCAGCCGACGCCGGCCGGGCAGTCGCCGCCCTGTCCGCCGGTGAGGCCCGCGACCTCGAGCTCCGGGCTGGCCACGGTTTCGAGGATCAACTGATTGCCGAGCGAGGTCGCGCGCCCGTGGACGATGCGGACCAGCGCCGAACCGTTACAGGCCGCCTGCAGCCCCGCCGTGTCGTCGTTGATCGCCGTCGCGATCTTCGTCCCGACCTGGCCCGCCGTGTCGGGCGCCGCGATCGAGACGGAGACGTTGCCCGGCTGGACGTCGGAGTCGAAGTCGAGCTCGAAGACGGAGCTCTGCGACCCGTCGTTCAGCGTGAAGGTCTCGCCGTCGGCGAGCTGGCCGCCCGGCACCGCCACGAGATAGCCGGTCGCGGCCGCCGAATGCACCGTCCGGCAGTCCGAGCTGCAGGTGCCACAGCCGCTCGTGTTGCCATCGTCGCAGTTCTCCCAGGGCAGGTCGACGGCGCCGTCGCCGCAGACGTCGCCGCCCAGCACGATCGCGCTCTGGCAGTCTGCGCTGCACGCCGAGCAGGCGGACTGGCCGTAGGGGCATGCCGCCTCGGTGACGGTGTTGCCGTCGTCGCAGGCCTCGATCCCGGAGTCGACCTCGCCGTCGCCGCAGACGCCGCCGGTCAGGTTCAGCTCGATGCAGCTCGCGCTGCACCGGGTGCAGGTCGGCGTGCCGTAGGGGCATTGCGTTTCGGTGACCGTATTGCCGTCGTCGCAGGCCTCGAGCTCCTCCGGTTCGAACCTGCCATCTCCGCAGAAGCGCGCGGGCAGGGCGAGCTGTTCGGTGCAGAACCGGTTGCAGGAGAAGCATCCGGTGCCGTAGGGGCATTCGAGCTCGGTCACCGTGTTGCCGTCGTCGCAGACCTCGCCGGCGCCCGCGTCGATCTGGGAGTCGCCGCAGACGGGTCCCGTGAGCGGCAGCGCGCCGGAGCAGTCGGCGGCGCAGCAGGCGCAGGTACCGAGGCCGTAGGCGCAGGTAGTCTCGTCGGTGAGATTGCCGTCGTCGCAAGCCTCGCCGGGATGCAGCAGCCCGTCGCCGCACTCCGCCGGCGGGCAGAGGAAGCCAGGTGGGTTGGCCGCCGACCAGCGGCAGTCGTCGCCACTCTCGAAGCCGTCGAGGAAGAGATCGGGCCCCGGGGCGGGGCAGACCGTCGGGTCGCCCGCCCCGAGGAAGAGCTGGTGCTCCGCGCCGCGCGCCGGCACTGCCGCGCTCGCTGCCGGCCCGCCCGCCGCGAGGCCCGCCGCGACCAGCGCGGCCCCCGCCCGGCGAACGGCCGCGTGCCGGCGCCCGAGAGATCCCAACGCATCCCCTCCGTGCATGGCCCCCTCCCCTCGCGAGATCGGATGTGCGCGCGAGCCTAGGCGGGTTCCCCGTGCGGAGCAAGCTGACTTCGGTGGAGTCTCTACCCGGGGACAGGTAACTCGATTAACCTGTCCCCGCCTCACCCGCCTCAACCGGAACCGGGGACAGGTAACTTAACTAACCTGTCCCTCAGGTTCTTGTCCTTCGGCCTTCTCGGCCTCAATCGAAGCGGCGGGGTCGGTCCGCGGTCGCCACGAACAGGCTGCGGGCGAACGGCGCGGTGATCGACCAGGCCGCGGTATTGCCGCTCTCGAAGCCGTCGGAGAAGAGCAGGCCCGAGGCGAGGACGGCGGCGCCCGGCCAGAAGCCACCGGCGACCTGGTAGATCCCGCTTGCGGGTGGCACTCCCGCGTCAGGCTGGCCGATCGTGCCGACGAGCCCGTAGACGCTGCCGGCCAGCGCGCCGCCGCCCGCGTCGGACGTCTGCCAGGGGACGCTCAGGACCTGGGCCGGAAGCGGCGCGGCGAGCAGCAGCGCCACCGCCGCACTGCCGGCGATCGACAGGGTGAGGCGGAGAGTTCTGCCGGAGGAGCGCGCGGCGCCGCGATCGCCTCTCCGCGGAGCGAGGCGCGCGCTCATGGCAGCATCACGTAGACCGGCACCAGTCCGGTCTCCTCGTCGATGCTGCCCACGGCCACGCCGACGATCGGCGCGCCTTCGCTCACCTCCATGCCGTCGAGTGTCCGGGTCTGCAGGAGCCGCACGGCGCCGTCGCGCTCGCCGACCGTGAGGCGCTCGCCGGGGGCGATCGATTCGCCGCCGTCGCTGCGCACCAGGGTCACCCCGCGCACGGTGAGGGCGACGAAATCGCCCGGCTTCGCCGGTCCGGGGAGGCTCTCCAGCGCGAAGGCGTCGGCGCCCTCCTTGCCCGGCCTCGACACCAGGCCCATGCGGCTGCGTACCACGCCGATCGCTCCCGGGTGCTCGGGCTGAGCGGCCGGCACGACCAGCGGCAGCAGGTCCTGCGCGCCGGCGAGGCCGGTCGCGAGGCCGCTCGCCGCCACCAGGTCGCCGGCCTCGAGCGGCACCTCGCCGCCCACGCGGGCGATCTGGGTCATCCCGGCGGCGAAGACGTTGCCGGCCTGGATGTTGTCGACGGAGTAGAGCGCCCACTCCCCCGAGGCGTTCGAGGTGTTGGACCAGAGGCCATAGGTCGAGACTCCCGGGCTGGGAATGTAGACCCCGTAGTTGGCGACGTCCGTGCCGCTGCCGATCTGGATGGAGTCGTCGCCGGTGTCGAGGATCCGGATGCCGTCCGAGCCGGTGGTGTTCTCGATGACCAGGCTGTAGTCGGTCGCCGGGCCGATGCGCAGCCCGCCGGAGCTCGGCACGCGCAGCCGGATCCCCGCGCTGTAGAGGTACCAGTCGCCGGTGGTGCCGTTGTAGTAGGTCCAGGCGCGGAACGAGCCATTGGTCGCATAGCCGTAGAACGGCCAGCCGCCGGCGTTGCTCGTCTCGACGAACATGCCTCCATAGGTATCGGCGCCGGTGACCGCGCGCACGCCGAAGACCTCGTTGCCGCTGACCCGGAAGCTCCGCCCGACGCCCACGAAGCTGAGCGCTTCGTCCGCGTAGACCCCGGGGAGCGAGAGCGCGATCGGCGCCGGAGTGAGCGGCGCGCGCGGCGAGAGGGTGGTGTAGGCGCCGCCGCTCGCTCCCGGCCGGACGTGGATCTCGAGCCAGCGGGCGCCGCCGCCGAAGACGCCGACGCCGAAGTTGAGCGTGGCGGTGAAGACCCCGGCCGAAACCGCGAGATCGCCGACCGTGACCGTCGAGCCGAGCTGCGCCGGCCCGGCGGCGGCATCGAAGAGCAGGAACTCGAAGTCCCAGATGCCCGCGGCCGGGCTCCCCGCCTGGGTGAGCAGGCCCTGATAGGTGATCGCCGTGCCGACGGCGACCGCGGGGGACTCGACGGCGTCCTCCGGGGCCATGGCCTGCGCGGCGAGCGGGGCCACGCCGGCGCCGCCGAGCAGCGCGGAACCAACAAAAACGAAGAGCAGGAGTCGATCGAGCATCGGGCACCTCCGGTGAGAAGGGACCACGCGTCCAACGAGGATGGCTCTCGAGCTTCTGAGCTTGGATCACTGTACACCCGCGCGAGACGGGAAGCGGGGACGGAAGCGGGGACAGGTAATTCGATTAACCTGTCCCTCAGCCTGGAGAAGCGAGAAGCGGGGACAGGTAACTCAATTAACCTGTCCCCACTTCGCCCGACGGTCACCGTCGCGAGCCGGCCGCCCCGCCGCCCCCGCCGCGCGGCGTGAAGCGGTTTCGAATCCTGTCCCCGGCACTCCCTTCGCGCCGTGCCGGGGCGCGCCGTCCTCAGCCTGGTCCGAACGCGCGAGCGAGAGCGCGCGCGGTGCGCTCCGGCCGGGAATCCAGAGCGAGGAGCGAGCGCAGCAGCAGGTCGATCGAGACCGAGGCGTCCGCCGCTTCCATCTTGGCGACCCGGGACTGGCTCGACCCGAGCCGGCGCGCAAGCTCGCCCTGCGACAGCCCGTGGGCCGTGCGTCGGGCCCGCAGCGACCGGCCGAGCTCGAGACGCAGCTCGACGAGGGCCGCCTCGGAGGCATCGAGCGCCAGGAACTCCTCGGCCGATCCGACCCTCCAACCGGCCGCCTCGAGCCGCTGCCGCTTCTCTTTCCGCATCGAACTCACCTCATCGGCCGCTCTCGGCCTCGAATCTGCGCAGCCGCTGCCGGTCAGACCGCATGATATGTCATTCCTGACATCGCCAGAGATTCCACGATCTCTCTGGACGGAATCGGCGGGCGAAACCTCGCGGCAACGGAGGTCCTGCCAAGGGAGGCGCTGTCGTAACTGGGGACAGGTAACTCAATTAACCTGTCCCCGCCTCTCCACTTCTCCCTTCACCGCCGTCGGGATCGCGGAACGCCTGCGGACGGTGACGCCGGGGGGCGGATCGTGATCGAGCTCGCGAAACCCTGAATCCGTCTCCGGATCTCCGGATTCTCCCGCTCTCCGCTGGCGACCCGCTCGATCCACCGCCCGGATTCCGTCTCTCCAGTGGGACGAGAGGCGCCCGTGGGGGAGGAGCATGCCGGAAATCTGTCGTTTCTTCGGAATCGTGATCCGGATGTTCCTCGACGAACACGGCGTGCCGCACTTCCACGCCGTCTACGGAAGGCACCGGGTCGTGGTGCCATCAGGGGGCCGGCGGTGCTCTCGGGCGCTCTGCCGCCGCGAGCGCTCGGCATGGTGTTGGAGTGGGCGGCCCAGCACCGCGACGAGCTGTACGCCAACTGGGAGCGAATGCGGCGAGCCGAGGCGCCGCGGCGGATCGAGCCGCTACAATCGCTTCGTGCACACGGTCGTCGCCGTCCGCCCGCTCGAACCCTTCCGCGTCTGGCTCCGCTTCGCCGACCGCACCGAAGGCGTCGCGGACCTCGCCGACCTCTTCGCGCGCGGCGGCGTCTTCGCGCCCCTGAGGGACGCCGGGCAGTTCGCCCAGGTCCGCCTGGTTCCGAGCTTCGGAACGATCGAGTGGCCCGGTGGCGTCGACCTCGACCCCGACTCGCTCTACGAACGGGTCCGTACCGGCGCCGGCCAGGAGTCGTGACCCGGCCTCCGGGCACCCTCCTCAGCGCAGCTGCTCGACCGTGACCCCGAGCGCTCCGGCCAGCCGCTTCAGGGTCTCGCGCCGCGGCCGGGCTTCGGGGCTCTCGAGCTGCGACAGCGCCGGCTGCGTGATCCCCATCCGCCGCGCCACCTCGGCCTGCGTCATCCCCAGGTACTCCCGCCACGCGCGCCGCAGCGTCAGGCCGTCGACCACCGTGAGCCGCATCACCTCGTGCGGCACGGCGCCCCCCTCGGGCACGCGCGGCCCCGCCTCGACCAGCCGCAGGTAGTCCCGATAGGGGATCACAGCGAACGCCGGCTCCCCGTCGCGATAGATCGTCTGGACGTCAATCGGTCCGCTCATTCCGCTTCCGGATCTCCTGGACGAGGACGACCTGGGAGTTCGTGTCGACATCGATCAGCGCTCGGTAGTCCCCGATCCGGAGCCGGTATCCATGG
The DNA here is from genome assembly GCA_963803995.1 of uncultured Acidobacteriota bacterium. Classification (GTDB taxonomy): domain Bacteria; phylum Acidobacteriota; class Thermoanaerobaculia; order Multivoradales; family JAGPDF01; genus JACTMI01. The sequence continues at coordinate 6,934 of CAWDOT010000011.1, read as the reverse complement.
CGATGGTCTCGCAACCGCTCGAGCCCCGCGACGTCCGGAAACCCGGGCAGCCGCTCGGCCGCATACATTAGTTTACATAAATCAACATAGGTTGATCGTGAATCGGGGACAGGCAACTCGACCAACCTGTCCCCGCCTTCCCCTCCAGAGACCCCACGACCTCTCTGGGAGCAATCGGAGGGCGCGACCTCGCGGCGTTCCGGGGGCAGTCGGGGCCAAGCGGAACCTGCGACCTCCAGACGCGAGATCCACTGCGCCGTTCGCGTCTCTTCACCTGCAGGAGACGTGGGGAGGCGAACGAATGGTCACGTATTTGTTACCATAGCCGATGCCGGGCCTGGACCTGCGGGAGTACCTCGACCGGGCCGGCCGCTCGCCCTTCGCCCGCTGGTTCGAGCGTCTCGATCCCGGAGCTGCGGCGCGGGTGGCGAGCGCGCTCTACCGGTTTGCCGCGGGAAACCTGGCCCACGTCAAGAGCGTGGGCGAGGGCCTGCTCGAGCTGAGGATCGACTTCGGGCCGGGCTATCGCGTTTACCTCGGGCGCCGCGGCGCGAGGGACGTCATCCTGCTGGGCGGTGGGACGAAGTCGGGCCAGTCGAAGGACATCGCGGCGGCGAAGGCGCGCTGGGATGCATTCCGGCGCGACGACCGATGAGCCGCGATCCGGACGGAGACGGCAGCAATCCGGAGGAGGAAGAGATGGCCCTGACCCGAGCCTTCCGCGACACCGTGAAGGCCCGCGCCGAGCGCGACGCGCGCTTCCGCGAGGCGCTCTTCACCGAGGCCCTGAACGCCTGGCTTGCCGGCGAGGCCGCCGCCGGCCGGGCGCTGCTCCGGGACCTGGTAAACGCCACCGTCGGCTTCGAAGCGCTCGCCCGCGCCACCGGCCGCCCGGCCAAGAGCCTCCACCGCATGCTCTCGCCGAGCGGGAACCCGACCAGCGAGAGCCTCTTCCGGATCGTCCACGCCGTCGCCCGCGCCACGGGCATGCGCCCGACGGTCACCGTCGCGAGCCGGCCGCCCCGGCGTCCCCGCCGCGCGGCGTGAGATGCGCGGGATCCTCTGATTCATCCGTTCGGCTGGGAGGGCAGAATCGATGGGCAGGAATCGGAGCGAAATCGTTCGTCGCCAGCCCGGCGCGCCGGTCGCCGTCGAGTCGAGGATCCTCACGATTCGCGGCCTGCCGGTGCTCCTCGACGCCGACCTCGCCGAGGCCTATGCCGTCACCACCAAGGCGCTCAACCAGGCGGTGAAGCGCAACGCGGAGCGCTTCCCTGCGGACTTCCGCTTCCGCCTGACGGCGGCCGAGCGCGACGAGGTGGTCACGAACTGTGACCACCTCGCGCGCCTGAAGTTCTCGCCCACGCTGCCCTGGGCCTTCACGGAGCATGGCGCGCTGATGGCGGCGTCGGTCCTCGCGAGCCCCCGCGCGGTCGAAATGAGCGTCTTCGTCGTCCGCGCCTTCGTCCGCCTGCGCGGACTCGCCCGCACCCATGCCGAGCTCGCCAAACAGCTCGCCGCGCTCGAGCGGCGGGTGACCGGTCACGACGACGACCTGTCGCCAGGTGCTGACCGCCCTGCGGGAGCTGCTAGCGCCGCCTCGGAGACCCGGTCGGCCCGCCAGGTCGAAGCCCACCTCTGTTTCTGAGACCTCCGGGGACAGGTAACAACCCCCTCCCCGAGTTCGCTGTACCGACCCGAACTACGACGTGCCTGCCCTCGCGCAGCGCTCTGCCAGCGCGCTGGCTGGACGCTCGCCGGTCCACTTCTACACCGGCATCCCGAGCGCGCAGGACCACCCGGCCTGGAATCGCTTCTGGTCGGCGAAGCTCGCGTGACCCGTCATCCTGAGCGCAGCGAAGGATCCCGACGCCTCACTTCCTCTGCGGCGCCGAGAACGTGAGGTCCACCTGCCACGTGTCCCCGAAGAACTCGTCGGGCTCCGTCATCACGAGGCGCCCGGAGACGACGCCCTTCTCGATCCTGAACCCCTCCAGCTTCAGGGTGCCGACCGAGGAGAAGGGCTTGTGCTCGAGCGCCGGGTGGTAGACCTCGGTGCCGAAGAGGTCGCCCTGGACGGTGACCGAAACCGCCAGCGCCCCGCCCAGCTTGCCGAACGGCCCGTCCCAGTCGGGCTTGCTGCCGGGCGCGGCCGCCTGCTCGGAGAGGACGACCGTCCACGCCTCGACGTCCTGCCAGGGCTCGTGCGGCACCGCCACCGCGTGCGCGAGCTTCACCTCCTTGCCGTTGCCGAGGAACTTCCCGCTCACGCTCCCCGTCCCCGCCGCGCCCGCCGCCGCGGCCGCCACCACCGTCGCCACCGCCCACGCGCCCACCGTCCGCCATCCTCCGCGCATCGCCGCCTCCTCCTCCCCGGATCCGCCCCGGGGCCTGGTTGCCTGGTTCCGGCCGCGATCCTGCCCCGGCGCCGCTACCTCGGCAATGGAAGCCCCCAACCCCCGTCATCCTGAGCCCCCACCCCCGTCATCCTGAGCAAAGCGAAGGATCTCGACGCAACAACCTCCACTCCCGCCCCGCCCCGCCCCCGCCACTGACAGAACCTGACAGTGCCTCGTGGTACAGATGTCCCCGAGCGCCGGAGCAAGCCGACCGAGCAGTGAGCGACGGGCAGGCCAACTCCGGCGCCGCGCGGACGATCCCGCAGCCCCGCGCAGGCCGCACCCATGAAGTCCTGATCGCAGTCGACAGCCACGAAGCGCCGAGCGTCCGCGGACGCCCGGGCGCCGCGCCGCCGCCGGGCAGGTCCCTCGCACTCCCGCGAGGGGGTGGCGATCCGCGCCGCGCTCCGTAGAATCCGCGCGATTGCTTCAACTGCAGGATCGGCTGGGAGGGCGTGGGCGATGGGGGAGAGCCGGGGGCAGATCTTTCATCTCGAGGCGGGCGGCAAGCTCGTCGCGCTGGCTGAATCCCCGTTCACGCTCGAGGTTCAACCCGAGACGCTGTTTGCCGCTTATCCGGAGCTGATCGCGGGCGGTCGAGTCGACGCCGCGAGCCCCCGCAGCTGGCTCCTCGGCGAGCGGCCCTTGCGACGAGGGGAGGCTGTGCGCCGATCAGTTCCGCAGAGGTCCCGGACGGATGGACCGTCGCGTGTATCTGGATTTCCTCGCAGAGCGCGGGGAGGTCCTCCCCTACGCGACATTGCCGAACCCTCAGAACGAGCGGCCGTTGAAGCTGCTGCGGCCGGATTCGCGCTTCGATCGAGACGAGTAGCGGAAGGCCCACGCCAAGAACACGGCGAGTATTCGACCCGCCCTTGGCGGACCATCGAACTGACTCCATGGGCTAGCGTCTGAAAGACCTCCGGTGCGGTCTGTCAGCATGATGTCAGTCATCCTTACGGGAGCATTGATGCCGATGGCCTCAGATGAAAAGCGTCACTACCTCGTGTTCCTGATCGCCGCCGGTTTCGCGGCGTACCTCCTGCATGCTGCCCTCTCTGCAGTGTTCGTTGTTCAGGTGCCCATGGCCGCGGACTGGTGCCGCGAGGTAGCGACAACCGAGAATGCTGAAGGCGAGACCAGTGGAGAGTGCGTCGTCTTCAAGAGCAAGTTCGAGGAAGCGAAATACTTCCACAACCAACGAATGCAGTCCCGCAACCGAAATCTACTTCTCCTGGAGTTTGGAATATGGTTCCTAATTGCTGGACTGTGGCTTCACTGGATTCCAATGTGGAGGGCTGCTGCTGCCGGCGAGAGAGCGCCCAATGAACTGCCAGGCACGCTGATTCGCAGCGTTACCTACATAACTGTCATCGCACCTCTTGTCTTCAGTGCGCTCCTGCCGCCGCCAGTCGAGTCGTTCCCCGAGGATCTTCGTCGAGATCAGGGAGGCGCAGGAGAACGCTGCACTGATGAGCATTCGACGGTCACTGTAGGCGTCTGTCGACCAGAGGCTCAGCTTGGCCAAGGCGATTCGCGAATCCGTGCATTGGGGGTTTCTCGGGCCTGTGGATTCCATGGCCGTTGCGGCTTGTAAGGTGATTCGCTTGAGCTGGGAGGCTTCTCGAGAAGCAGTCAAGCGCTGGATTGCGAGCTGCTCGAGTCGCAGCGCCGGCCGAGTCGATGGGGAAGTGTGAGATGGCCAAGTCAGTCAAGAGAATGAGTGGCTGCTTTGACCGCGCTTACGAGGCCAAGCTTCGGCCAATAGCGGGAGTGCTCCGCAACAACAGGGACGCGGTGGAGTACATGAGCCTCTGCAACGGGCCGATTCCCCTCGAGTACATTCAGGATGACCTCGAAGGCCCCGCGACTTGAACCTGACCCCCTACCACTCCAAGCACTTCGCCTACGAGCTGACCCGGCGCCATTCCGCCGACAGCCTCGAGAAGCTCGGCGCCGTGGTCGCCGGCGCGCAGGTCGACCTGAACCCCCACCAGGTCGACGCCGCGCTCTTCGCGTTTCGATCGCCGCTCTCGAAGGGTGCGCTCCTCGCCGACGAGGTCGGCCTCGGCAAGACGATCGAAGCCGGGCTGGTCCTCTCGCAGCGGTGGGCCGAGCGACGGCGGCGCATCCTCGTCATCGTCCCGGCGAACCTGCGCAAGCAGTGGCATCAGGAGCTGGCGGAGAAGTTCTTCCTTCCCTGCCGGATCCTCGAAGCCGAAGTCGTACAACGCCGACATCGGCGAAGGCGCGGCTGCGGCCCTTCGAGGCCGGAGCCGCGCAGTCGTCATCTGCTCGTACCAGTTCGCCGCAGGCCAAGGCCGCCGACGTGGCCTCGACGCCCTGGGATCTCGTCGTCATCGACGAAGCGCACCGGCTGCGCAACGTCTACAAGCCGACGAACATCATCGCCAGCACCCTGAAGCAGGCGCTTCGGCGCCGGACACAAGCTGCTGCTGACGGCGACGCCGCTCCAGAACTCGCTGCTCGAGCTGTACGGCCTCGTCAGCATCATCGACGAGCACGTCTTCGGCGACCTCGAGAGCTTCCGCGAGCAGTTTCAGTACCTCGAGCGGCAGGCGCAGGTCTTCGCCGACCTGCAAGAGCGGCTGCGCCCGATCTGCCACCGGACCCTGCGCCGGCAGGTGCACGGCCTACGTGCCGTACACGCGCCGGCATCCGATCCTCGAGGAGTTCACGCCGGAGGAGAGCGAGGACCGGCTCTACGACCTCGTGTCGGAGTACCTGCGGCGCGACAACCTCCAGGCGCTGCCGGCCAGCCAGCGCAGCCTGATGACGCTGGTGCTGCGCAAGCTCCTCGCCTCGTCGACCTTCGCCATCGCCGGCGCGCTCGACGACGATCGCGAACCGGCTCAAGGCGCTCGCCTGCGGCGAGCCGCCGGATGCCGTGGACCTCATCGAGGCACTCGACGCAGGACTTCGAGGCGGCGGACGAGACCGCGGAGGAGTGGGAGGACAGAGGACGCCCGCCGAGCCAGTCGGCGCCATCGAGCCGGCGGGCGCTGCCGCCGGAGATCGCCGACCTCGAGGAGTTCCCGCGCCTGGCCGACGTCGATCGAGCACAACGCCAAGGGCAAGGCGCTGCTGCGCGCGCTCGCGCGTCGCCTTCGCGAAGGCCGAGGAGCTCGGCGCGGCGCAGCAAGGCGATCATCTTCACCGAGTCGCGGCGCACGCAGGACTACCTGTTCGGCGTGCTCGTCGACAGCCGATTCGCCGGACGGCATCGTCCTCTTCAACGGCTCGAACACCGACGACCGCTCGAAGGCGATCTACGCGGACTGGCTCGCACGCCACGAGGGCACGGACCGGGTGACGCGGCTCGCGCACCGCCGACATGCGGCGGCGCTCGTCGACTACTTCCGCGAGCAGGGCCGGATCATGATCGCCACCGAGGCCGGCGCCGAGGGCATCAACCTGCAGTTCTGCTCGCTGGTGGTGAACTACGACCTGCCGTGGAATCCGCAGCGGATCGAGCAGCGCATCGGCCGCTGCCACCGCTACGGCCAGAAGCACGACGTGGTCGTCGTCAACTTCCTCAACCGCAAGAACGAGGCCGACCAGCGCGTCTATCGAGCTGCTCGCCGAGAAGTTCCAGCTCTTCGAGGGCGTGTTCGGCGCGAGCGACGAGGTGCTGGGCGCGATCGAATCCGGCGTCGACTTCGAGCGGCGCATCGCCGGACATCTACCAGCGCTGCCGCCAGCCACGAGGAGATCCAGACCGCCTTCGACCAGCTCCAGCTCGAGCTCGCGTTCGAGATCGACGAGACGATGACGCAGACGCGGCAGAAGCTGCTGGAGAACTTCGACGACGAGGTCCGCGAGAAGCTGAGGGTCGCCGAGAAGTCCTCGCGAGAGGTCCTGGGCCGAATCGAGACGCTCCTGATGCGCTTGACGCGCCACGAGCTCGGTGCGCACGCCGAGTCCGTGGGCGATTCGGCCTTTCGACTTCGTTTCGCTGCCGGAGGGCGATCCCGACGTCCCGCTTGGTCGCTACGAACTGCCGCGACGGAGTGGGGAAGCGCACACCTACCGGCTGGCGCACCCCCTGGCGGAGACGGTGCTGGCGAGGGCGCGCCGCGCGAGCTCCCGCCGGCCGAAATCGTCTTCGATTACGGCGCACACGACGGCAAGATCTCGCTCCTCGAGCCCCTGATCGGCCGCCGGGGGGCGCTTTCGATCTCGCTGCTGACGATCGAGGCGTTGGATCAGGCGGAGGAGTTCCTGCTATTGGCCGGCCTGACGGAGGACGGGCAGATCCTGGAGGAGGAGGCCGTGGAACGGCTCTTCTCGCTCCCGGGCGAGGTCGTTCTTGGCGACCCGAGGCTGTTCGAGCCGGCGCTAGCGGCGCGAACCGCCGCGCTCCGCGAGGCTATCGAGCGCCGCATCTCCGAGCGCAACCTCCAGATCTTTGCCGCCGAAGAGTCGAAGCTCGACGCGTGGGCCGAAGACCTGAAAGTCGGCCTGGAACGCGAGATGGAGTACAAGGACCTGGACCGCGAGATCGAGAGAGATGA
>CAWDOT010000010.1:0-27363 GCA_963803995.1 uncultured Acidobacteriota bacterium | reverse complement strand
TCTGGGTCGCGCCCATCACGATCGGCAGTACCCAGTAGGGGTCGGCCACGGCCAGATCCTGGATCCAGAGCGCCCAGGGCGCCCACTTCAGCTCGACCGCCGTCGACAGCATGTTGTAGAACGCCAGGAAGATCGGCAGCTGGACGAGCAGTGGCAGGCAGCCGCCGGCGGGGTTCACGCCCTCCTGCCGATAGAGGCCCATCACCTCTTCGTTCATCTGGCGCTGCGCCTCGGCGTTCATTCGCCCCTGCTTGTCGCGCAGCTTCGGCCGCCAGCGCTCGCGCACCGCCTGCATCTTCGGCGCGATCTTCTGCATCTTGCGCATCGACTTGAACGACGAGATCGACAGCGGCAGGAGCACCAGCTTGAGCCCGATCGTCAGCAACACGATCGCCCAGCCGTAGTTCGACACCATGTTCGCGTGGATCCACTGCAGCGAGAACAGCAGCGGGCGGGCGAGGAAGCCGAGCGTGCCCCAGCGAACCGTCTGCTCGAGCCCGTACGGGAGTTGCGCCAGCTCGTGGTAGTGCTTGCTGCCCCAGAAGCTGGTCGCCTCGAGCCGCTCGCCGCGCGCGAACAGATACGCCCGGAACTCGCGCGACCGGTCCTTGTCCTCGCGCGCGACCTCGCCGCCCGCCGGCACCGGCTTGGCGTCGAAGGCGCGCTCGCCCGCGGCCGGCATCAGCAGCACCGGTTCGAACACGGCGCCCTCGACGGGAACCGACGGAATCAGCGCCGAGAGGAAGTAGGTGTCCTCCAGCGCGATCCAGCCGAGGCCCCCGCCGGGCAGGCGCAGCGGGTCCTTCGCCTTCTGCGGATCGGCGGTCTCGACTTCGCCGGCGGCGAGCCAGACGCCCTCGCGTCGATCAAAGCGGTTGGCGAGATCCTCGACGCTGCGAGAGCGCAGGCCCGGGCCGATCATCACGCCGAAGCCGGGCCGCCCCGGCATCGAGATCTCGACGTCCAGCCGCCCGTCGGCGCGCAGCAGGAAGCGCTTCTCGGCCGCGCCCAGCGCCCCGCGGTAGCGGAAGCGGAGCGCGCGCCCGCTCGGCTCCTCCTCCGGCTCGACCGCGAACAGCGCGCCGTTCTCGGCGAGCGGCGCGAGCGCCGGATCGAACAGGCTGTAGGGCAGCGGCGACGCGCCGCGCGGCGTGACCAGTTCGAGCTCGCCGCCGACCGCTTTCGGCTGGCCGAGCAGCGCGTACGAGGCGAGAACCGCGCCCCGGTTCGAGAACTCGAGCCGCGCCCGGTCGTTGGCGAGCACGAAGCGCTGCTCTGCGTCCGCCTCGATCGGCGGCGCCGGCGCGGCATTCGCGGCGGCCTCCGCGGCGGCCGGGACGCCGGGCGCCGCCGGGGCGCCCGGGGTCGCCGCGGGCGTCACCTCGGCGCTGGCGGTGGGCCCGGCCTGCGGCGCGGCGGGCGCCTCCGGGGCCGGAAACAGGATCTGCCAGAGGAAGAGGACCCCCATCGACAGGACGGCGGCCAGGAGCAGTCTTCGATTGTCCACGCGGATCGGCTCTCCGGAAGTGCGGTGCTAGGGAAGATCGACGCCGCCCAGACCGAGCGGCTGACAGCGTGCGAGGCGCCCGAGCGCCCGCCAGCTGCCGGCGAGCGCGCCGTAGCGCAGGACGGCCAGCCGAGCGTACTCCGAACAGCTCGGCGTGAAGCGGCAGGCGGGCGGCAGCAGCGGCGAGATCCGCCGCTTGTAGAGCTCGAGCAGGGCGACCAGGACCCGCGTCACGCCGGCCTCCGGATCACCTCGCCCAAGAGGCGGTCGAGCTCGGCGGCGAAGGCGGCGAAGGCGGCCCGCGCGGCCTCGGGCTTCAGGTGAACCACCAGATCGAGCGGCGGCAGCAACGCTCGCCGCGGCGAGCGGCGGTAGATCTCGCGCACCCAGCGCTTGAGGCGCGTGCGGACGACCGATCCGCCCACGCGGCGGCTGGCGGTGATGCCGAGCCGCGGGGCACCGGTCGGGTTGGCCTGGAAGTGCAGTGTGAAGAGAGGGCCGTGGCGGCGTCGCCCGGCCTTGTAGCAGGTCTGATAGTCGGCGCTCTTGCGCAGCGTGGCGCGCCGCGGCAACCGCTGGTCCGCAGGGTGCGCCGGAGGCACGACCCGCCGACCTCAGACGGTGAGGCGCTTGCGCCCCTTGCGGCGGCGGCGGGCGATGACCTTGCGCCCGTTCTTGGTGCTCATCCGCTCGCGGAAGCCGTGGGTCTTCTTGCGCCGGCGATTGTTCGGCTGGAACGTCCGCTTCACTGGGTCCGCCTTTCCTTCGAAACGTTCTGGCTCGGGAGCCCTCGCCCCGGCGAACGTGCCGGAGGCCTCCCGACGGGAGCCGCTGATTCTAGCCGAGACCCGCCGTCGGCGTCAAAACCGGGATATTGGCGGAGAGGGTGGGATTCGAACCCACGGTACCCGTGAAGGTACAACGGTTTTCGAGACCGTCCCGATCGACCACTCTGGCACCTCTCCATTCAAGATCGGCTGGCGGAGAGGATGGGATTCGAACCCACGATCGAGTTACCCCGATACACGATTTCCAGTCGTGCTCCTTAGACCACTCGGACACCTCTCCACGGTACTTCGGTCAAAGAACCCGGGGACCCCGCCGCAGTCCGGCGAAGAACCCCTTGAGCAGCTCGGCGCTCGCCCCGGCCAGCACCCCGCCCGAAACCTCCAGGCGGTGATTGAGCCGCGGGTCGCGGACGAGATCGCCGAGCGAACCGCACCAACCCGCCTTCGGATCCGCCGCGCCGTAGACGAGCCGCCCCACCCGGGCGAGCACCAGAGCCCCCGCACACATCGCGCAGGGCTCGAGGGTCACGTACAGGGTGGACCCGATCAGGCGCCAGCCGCCCACCGCCCGCGCCGCCTGCCGGATCGCCAGCAGCTCGGCGTGCGCGAGCGGGTCGCCGTCGCGCTCGCGCCGGTTGTGGGCCCGGGCGAGCAGCTCACCGCCGGCGGAGACGACCACCGCGCCGACCGGGACCTCGCCCGCGGCCGCCGCGGCGCGCGCCTCGTCGAGCGCGGCCTCCATCCAGCGATCGTCTGCTGCGGAGGTGGCCGGCTCGCCGCTCAAACCGGCGCATTGTACCCGAAGCCGCCGGGCCGGCGCACGCCGCCCGCCCGGCGCCGCCTTTACACCCTCGGCCCCGCCGCGTACGATGCCGACCGAGCCGAGCCGGCAACGAAGGGTTCGGGTCCTGTGCACCGGACGGTTCCGAACCTCGTCAGGCCCGGAAGGGAGCAGCGATAAGGTCCTCGCTCCGGGTGCCCCAGGGGTGCCGGAACCCTTCGTCTCCGGCTCGGCTCCTCGACCCATGACCTACCAGGTTCTCGCCCGCAAGTGGCGGCCGCAGGATTTTCCGTCCCTGATCGGCCAGCAGGCCGTGGTGACCGCGCTCACCAACGCGCTGCGCGACGGCCGCGTCGCGCAGGCCTACCTCTTCTCGGGCATCCGCGGCGTCGGCAAGACCACCGCGGCGCGCGTCTTCGCCAAGGCGCTCAACTGCGAGAGCGCGCCCGAGGAGCGCCCGTGCAGCGTCTGTCCGACCTGCCGGCAGATCACTTCAGGCGCCGACATGGACGTGCTCGAGATCGACGCCGCCACCTACTCGAAGGTCGAGCAGGTGCGCGAGCTCGCCGAGAGCCTGAAGTACGGCCCGGCGCGCGACCGCTACAAGGTGGTGGTGATCGACGAGGTCCACCGCCTCTCCCGGCAGGCCTTCGACGCCCTGCTCAAGCTCATCGAGGAGCCGCCGCCGCGCCTCGTCTTCATCTTCGCGACGACCGAGGTCGACGCCGTGCCGGCGACGATCCTCTCGCGCTGCCAGGAGTTCCACTTCCGCCGCGTCTCGGTGCGCGAGCTCGCCGCGCATCTCGCCGAGATCTGCCGCGCCGAGAAGTTCGAGGCGAGCCCGCGCGCGCTGGCCTTGCTCGCCCGCGCCGGCGAGGGGAGCGTGCGCGACGCGGTCGCGCTGCTCGACCAGCTCGCGACCTTCGGTCACGGCCGGGTCGACGAAGAGGAGGCGGCGCGCCTGCTGGGCGGCCTCGACCTCGCGCTGTTCGACCGCCTGCTCGGCGCCATCCTCGCCGGCGACGCGCCCGCGGTCTCCGCGCTCGCCCGCGGCGTCGAGGAGCAGGGCTCCGATCCCCGCCAGGTCCACGCCCACTTCCTCGGCTACTGTCGCGATGCGCTCCACCTCGCGCTCGGCGGCGACGCCGCTCCGCTCGAGCTGCCCGACGACGAGCGCGAGACGCTCCGGCGCCGGGTCGCGGCGACCTCCTACGAGGACCTGCTGCGCCTGCTCCACCATCTGCTCGCGAGCGAGGCGAGCGTGCGCCGGAGCGACGCCGGGGCGCTCGCCCTCGAGCTCGCCTGGCTGCGCGCCGCCGAGCTGCCGAAGCTCGTCCGCCTCGAGGAGCTGCTGGCCGCGGGCGGGCTCGACGCGCCGGAGCGCGGCGCGCCCGCCGCCGCGCCGGCGGCCACCCCCGCACCCGCGCGGCCCGCCCCGCCGCGCGCCGTCGCGCCCGAGCCCGTTCCGGCCGCGCCCGCGCCGCGGGCCGCCGTCGCCGTCACGCCGGCGGCGCCACCGCGGCCGGTCCGGGTGCCCGCGCCGGAGGCCGCGCCGCCCGCCCCGGAGCCCGCCCCGGAGCCCGCCCCGCCCGCGCCCGCGAACGCCGCGCCGGCAAGCGTCGCCCGCTTCTTCGAGGAGCTCGCGCTGCGCCGGCCGACGCTCGCGGCCCAGCTCGGCGCCACCGACTGCAGCTTCGCCGCGGGCACGCTCGAGATCGCCCATCCCGCGGAGAACAACCTGGTCGCCTCCGCGCTCGCGCGCCCGACCAACCGCGAGGTGCTCGACGCCGCGGTCGCCGCCGTCTTCGGCGCCGGCGCGCGCTGGCGGCCGCGCGCCGTCGCGGGCGGCGCGGGCGGAGCCGCGCCGCCGGTCGCGGCGCCCGCGCCCGCGCCCGCGGCGCCGACCCCGGCCGTCGCCGAGCACCCGCGCGTGCAGGCGGTGCTCGAGATCTTCGGCGGCTCGATCGCCGGCGTCGAGCCGGGCCTGGACGATTCCGGAGAGAACGAATGAACATCCAGAAGCTGATGAAGCAGGCGCAGCAGATGCAGGAGCGGATGCAGCGCGAGCTCGCGGAGCTCGTGGTCGAGGCCACCGCCGGCGGCGGCATGGTCAAGGTCCGCATGAGCGGCCACAAACAGGTGCTCGGCGTCGAGATCGACCGCGAGGTGATCGACCCGGAGGATCCGGGCATGCTCCAGGATCTCGTCCTCGCCGCGGTGAACGAGGCGGGCCGCAAGGTCGACGAGGCGATGCAGAGCAGGATGGGCGCGCTCTCGGGCGGCCTGCCCGGGCTCGGCTAGGCGGCCGATCGCGTGGCCGATCCGCTCCGGCGCCTGGTCACCGAGCTCGCCCGTCTGCCCGGCGTCGGACCGCGCACCGCCGCGCGCCTCGCGCATCATCTCCTCAAGGTTCCCGCCGCCCAGGCGCGCGAGCTCGCCGCGGCGATCCTCGAAGTCAAGGAGAAGCTCTTCCACTGCTCGGTCTGCAACGCGATCACCGCGGTCGACCCCTGCTCGATCTGCACCGACCCGGCGCGCGACCGCACCCGCATCTGCGTGGTCGAGGAGCCCTTCAACATCCAGCCGCTCGAGCGCACCGGCGAGTACCGGGGCCTCTACCACGTGCTGCTCGGCGTCCTCTCGCCCCAGCGCGGCGTCGGACCCGACGAGCTGGCGATCGACGCTCTCCTCGCGCGCCTCGACGGCGTGGTCGAAGTGATCGTCGCCACCAACCCGAACGTCGAGGGCGAGGCGACCGCGCTCTACCTCGCCCGCCTGCTCGGTCACCGCGACATCGCCGTGACCCGTCTCGCCTTCGGCATGCCGGTCGGCGGCGACATCGAGTACACCGACGAAGTGACGCTCGGCCGCTCGCTCGCGGGCCGGCGCGCGATCGGATGACGGCGGCGGCAACGGCGCCCGCGGCGCTCGGGCGCGGCGACCTGCCGCCCGAGATCCGGGTCGCGCCGCCCGGTCCGGAGAGCCGCGCCGCGAGCGCGCGCCTCGCCGCCGCGGAGGCGCCCGGCGTCAACACCCTCGGTCCCGGCGACGCGCCGGCGATCGTCTGGCGCGCCGCGCTCGGCGCCAACGTGCTCGACCTCGACGGCAACCGCTACGTCGACTTCACCGCCGGCTTCGGCGTCGCCGCGCTCGGTCACCGCGACCCCGCGATCGTCGCCGCCGTAACGCGCCAGGCCGGCGAGCTGCTGCACGGGCTCGCCGACGTCGCCGCGCACCCGGCGCGCATCGCGCTCGCCGAACGGCTGGCGGCGCTCGCCCCGGTCGACCGCGCGCGCGTCCACTTCGCGGTGTCGGGATCCGACGCGGTCGAGATCGCGGCCAAGACCGCGCTGCTCGCCGCGCCGCGCCCCGGCCTGCTCGTCTTCGACCCCGGCTACCACGGCCTCTCGCTCGGCGCGCTCGCCGCCACCTCGCGCCCCGCTTTCCGCGCGCCCTTCGCCGGGCAGCTCCGTCCCGACGTGGTGCGCCTGCCCTTCGGGGCGCCCCCGGAGCAGATCGAGCGCGCGCTCGCGGCGCCGGGTGCGCCGGGCGCCGTGCTGGTCGAGCCGGTGGTCGGGCGCGAGGGCGTGCTGGTGCCGCCGGCCGGCTGGCTCGCCGCGCTCGCCGCGGCGGCGCGCCGCGCCGGCGCGCTGCTCATCGCCGACGAGGTCTTCACCGGCCTCGGACGCACCGGCCACCTCTGGGCGGTCGACGCCGACGGCGTCCGCCCCGACCTGCTCTGCTGCGGCAAGGCGCTCGGCGGCGGGTTGCCCATCGCCGCGGTGGTCGGGCGCGCCGAGCTGATGGCCGCCTGGCGTCAGCCGGGCGAAGCGCTCCACACCGGCACCTTCCTCGCCCATCCGCTCGCCTGCGCCGCGGCGCTCGCGCTGCTCGACCGGCTCGAAAGAGACGACCTGCCGGCGCGGGCGCGCGCGCTCGGCGAGCGCATCGGCGCGCGGCTCGCGCGCCCCGCCGCGGCGGCCGGTTTCGAGCTGCGCGGCCGGGGCGCGCTCTGGGCGCTCGTGCCGCCGACCGCCCCGCGCGCGAAGGCCTTCGTCGCCCGGCTCGCGGCGCGCGGCCTGCTGGTTCTCGCCGGCGGGCCGGAGGGTCGCGCCGTCCAGCTCTGCCCGCCGCTCGCGATCGCGGATGCGCCCTTCGTGGCGGCGCTCGAGCTCCTCGCCGACGAGCTCGAACGGGGGGCGGCGACGTGAACGGCCGGCGCGCCAAGATCGCCTTCATCGGCACCCACGGCGTCGGCAAGACGACGCTCTGCTACGGCCTCGCCGCGCGCCTCAAGCGGCGCGACGTCGCGCTCGACATCGTGCACGAGGTCGCCCGGCGCTGCCCGCTGCCGATCAACGAGGGGACGACGGCGACCGCGCAGCGCTGGATCCTGCTCACCCAGATCGCCGAGGAGCTGGTCGCCTGCGCGCGCTATCCGGTGGTGCTCTGCGACCGGAGCGTGCTCGACAACTACGTCTACCTGCTGGTGGCGGCGGGCACCGATCGCGAGTTCGAGCCGCTCGTCTCCGGCTGGCTGCCGAGCTACGACCTGCTCGTCCACGTGCCGATCCTCGACTCGCTCTCGCCCGACGGCATCCGCGCCGCCGATCCCGGCTTCCAGCGCGCGGTCGACGAGCGGCTCAGCGCGGAGGTCGCCGCCCGCGGCCTCGGGGTGCTCCGCCTCGACCCCGCCGAGCGGGCGCGCTGGGTCGACCAGGTCGAGCGCGCGGCCTGGGAGCGGATCGCTCCGACGCAGCTCGAGCTGCTGCCGGAGGGGTCGTGACCGGCATCGCCGGCGCCAGCGCGTCGAGCGCCGGATCGCCCGCGTAGAGCACCCGCTCGAGGAAGAGCCCCGAGGGGGGCGCGGTCCACTCCGCCGGCCGGGCCCGCGACCCCTCCTCGGGCGCCTCGACGAGCGCGTGGAAGGCCGCGACGGAGAGGCTGCCGCCGCCGACCTCGACCAGCGTCCCGACCAGCCGGCGCACCATCTTCCAGAGGAAGTGCGAGGCGACGACGCGCACCAGCACGAGGTCGCCCGCCTCCGCCACCTCGGCGCGCTCGACCTCGACCAGCGTGCTCGCCTCCGGGTCGGGGTTGCGCTCGGCGAAGCGCGCGAAATCGTGGCGGCCCGGAGCGACGGCGAGCGCCGCCGCCATCGCTTCGAGATCGAGCGGCCGCTTGACCCACCAGACGAAACGCTTGCCGAGCGCCGTCCGGCGGCGCGAGATCTGGTAGACGTAGCTGCGCAGCAGGGCGTCGTGGCGGGCGTGGAAGCGGGGGTGCGCCGGCTCGAGCGCGAGCAGGTGGATGTCGGGAGGCAGCGCGTCGTTGACCCGGTCGAGCGCGCCCGCGAGCTCGACCGGTTCGGCGCTGCGTAGGTGCGCGACCTGGGCGAGCGCGTGCACGCCGGCGTCGGTGCGGCCCGAGCCGGCGAGCTCGAACGGCTCGCGCGCGACCTCGCCCAGGGCGGCGCGCAGCTCGCCGGCCACGGTGCGCGCGTTCTTCTGCTCCTGCCAGCCGCTGTAGCGGGTCCCTTCGTATTCGACGGTCAGCCGGTAGGTCGGCATCGGGCACCTCGGGGGCCCATGCTACGCGTCCTTGCAGGCGGCGCTAGACTAGTCGCGGTGATCGACCCCGAGAGACTCGCCCGCTTCGATCTCTTCTCGCACTTCCCGGCCGCGCAGCTCGCCCGGCTCGCCTCCGCGCTCTCCGAGCTCCGGATGGCGCCGGGCGAGACGCTGCTGCGCCAGGGCGGCGGCGGGCGCGACGCCTATCTCGTCGAGAGCGGACACGTGCGCATCCAGCGCACCACGCCCTACGGCAGCTTCCCGCTCGCGCAGCTCGACGCCGGCGACCTCTTTGGCGAGGCCGGCTTCGTCGACGCCGCGGCGCGCTCGGGAGACGTCGTCGCCACCACCGGCGGCGGCCTGATCGTGCTGCCCCACGATCCGCTCGCGGCCGCCGCCGAGCACGACCAGCGGCTCGCCCTCTCGCTGCAATGGACGATCTGGCGCAGCCTTTCGGTGAAGCTGCGGCGAACCAACGAGAAGCTGGTGCGCTTCTTCTCGCAGGGCGCGCCCCCCGAGGCCCACGCCGCGGGCGGCGACCGGGTGCCGAGCGGCGAGTTCCGCATCGACCTCGACTCGAAGAAGACGCTCTTCTCCGAGCAGAAGCTCTCCTCGCTCGAGATCAACTTCCTCACCTCGCTCTCGCGCGAGAAGAAGCTGCGCTCCGGCGAGATGCTCTTCCGCGAGGGCGATCCGGGCGACGCGATGTACGTCGTGCTCGAAGGGCGCATCCGGATCTCGAAGATCATCCCGGGCGCCGGCGAGGAGGCCCTCGCCATTCTCGAACGCGGCGACTACTTCGGCGAGATGGCGCTGATCGACCGCCAGCCCCGCTCGGCTTTCGCCAAGGCGCACGAGGCCGGCGCGGTGGTGCTCGCGATCCCGAAGGACGTGGTCGAGGGGCTGCTCGACATGCGCAAGGTCTCGTCGCTGCGCCTGCTGCTGATCCTCACCGGCCTCGTCGCCAAGCGCCTGCGCGAGATCGACGACAAGCTGGTCGGCTGGTACATCCTGGCCGGCGGCAACTGGCCGAGCGCCGCGCTCTAGGCGAGCCGCGCGAGGAGCTTCCTCGTCGCGCCGGTCAGTCCGAGCCCGGCCGCCTCCGCGCTTCCGAAGAACCCCGCTTCACCCCGCTCGGCGACCCCGTCCTCCGCCGTCAGGTCGGCCGCGCGCGCGACCACGGTCAGCGCCCGGACCGTGATGCCGTGGCGCACCCGCGCCAGCTCGCCCGCGAGCCGCCAGCGCCCGCCGTAGCGCGCCGCGAGCGCGCCCTCCGGATCGTCGCCCGCCGCCACGGTCGGCAGCTCCCAGAGTCCGGCGAGTTGGGTCTCGTCGGGGCCGCGCCGCACCAGCAGGATGCGCCCCGCGCGCTCGACCACCGCCGCCACCTGCTGCTCGCGCACCGGCGGCGCGCGGCGGCGGGGGCGCGGATAGGCCTCGGGGCGCCCCGCGGCAGCCGCCCGGCAGCCGCCGACGAGCGGGCAGCGCGGGCAGGCCGGCGCGCGCGGCGTGCAGCGCGTCGCCCCCAGCTCCATCAGCGCCTGGTTGCTGTCGCCGGGGCGCGCGGCCGAGAGCAGCGCCTCCGCTCCGGCCAGCAGCCGGCGCCGGGCGGCGGCGCGCGCCGGATCGTCCGTCTCCGCCCGCAGCCGCGCGATCACCCGCGCGACGTTGCCGTCGAGCACCGGCAGCCGCTCGCCGAAGGCGATCGAAGCCACGGCCGCCGCCGTGTAGGGGCCGACGCCGGGGAGCCGCTCGAGCTCGGCGGCGCGGCGCGGGATGCCGTCGCCCGCCGCCGCGAGCGCGCTGGCCGCCGCGTGCAGTTGCCGGCAGCGCCGGTAGTAGCCGAGCCCCGACCAGAGGGCGAGCGCGGCCTCGACTGGCGCCGCGGCGAGCGCCCCGGGGTCCGGAAAGCGGACGAGAAAGCGTTCGAAATAGGGGACGACTGTCTCCACCCGGGTCTGCTGGAGCATCACCTCGGAGACCCAGATCGCCCAGGGGTCGCGGGTCCGGCGCCAGGGCAGGTCGCGCCGTTCGGCGTCGTACCAGGCGAGCAGGGCTTCGGCGGACATGGCGGAGAGTCTAGTCGGGCCGTTTTGGCCCGGACAGTTTGGCGGGGACGACAGGGGGGGTTCGCGCCGGCTCGCCGGAAAAGCATTCGGCCCCGGGCTGTTCGCCCGGGGCCGATTCAAAGTAACCGTAGGGGGGGTTCCTCTGGTGGTGAGTCGTCTGTGGCTCTACCCCTGTCTGCTAGGGGATTTTGGTGAGATTCTCAAAGAGCGGTGGGATCCTGGGGACCCCGGTATCAAGGTAGGACGAAGTCTGGAAAGTGGAACCGCCCCCGTACAGTGATCGCTCTACCTGCTGATGAAGTCTAGCAAGCGGTGTGCCACGCACACCACCCGGCCGGGCGGTCCATTTCTACGTAAGTTTTCGGACCCGCCCCCGGGGTATCGTTTCCGCCAGGAGGTCCCGTGCGCCGTCTCGTCGTGCTCTTTCTCGTCTTCGTCGCCCTCGGCGCGCTCGTCGCGGGCCTCGGCCTCTGGCTCGCGCTCGCCCGCGGCGGCGACGCGGCGCTGCCGGGCCGCTCGCTGCTGCTGACCTACCGCCTCGAGGGCGACCTGCCCGACCACGCCGGCGAGGGGCTCTTTCCGCTGCCGGGGGGCGCCCCGGAGCCCAGCCTGTCCAGGCTCTGGACCGCGCTCGTCGCGGCGCGGGACGACGACGCGGTGGTCGGGCTGGCGCTCGAGATCCGCGACGCCAGCTTCGGCCTCGCCAAGGCGCAGGAGCTGCGCCGCCAGCTCGCGGACTTCGCCGCCGCCGGCAAGCGCGTGGACTGCTACCTCGAATCGGCGGGCGAGGCGGGCAACGGCACCCTCGAGTACTACCTCGCCTCGGCCTGCCCCGCGATCGCGCTCGCTCCCGCCGGCGAGGTCGCGCTGCTCGGCCTCTATCTCGACAGCCTCTTCCTGCGCGGCTCGCTCGACAAGCTCCACGTCGAGCCGAGCTTCCTCACCGCCGGCCGCTTCAAGAGCGCGGCCGAGACCTTCACCGAGCGGGGTCACTCGCCGGCGGCGCGCGAGGCGCTCGACGCAGTGCTCGACGCCTACTTCCGCCAGATCGTCGACGGCGTCGCCGCCGGGCGCGACCTGCCGGCCGACGCCGTGCGCGCGTTGGTCGACCGCGGGCCCCTCTCCGCCGAGGAGGCGCTCTCCGCCGGCCTGATCGACGAGATCGCCTACCCCGACGAACACGAGGCGGCGCTCGACGCGGAGAGCGGCGACGCCGAGCGCGTCGACCTGCTCGAGTACGGGCGGCGCCGCGAGCGCGCCCACCCGGGCGGGGAGCGGGTCGCGGTCGTCTTCGCCGAGGGGACGATCGTGCGCGGTGGCGGCGGAGTCGAGCCCTGGGGGGGCGAGCGCTTCGTCGGCTCGGACGACCTCGGGGAGACGCTCGCGTCCCTCGCGGAGGACGACGGCGTCAAGGCGGTCGTCCTGAGAATCGACAGCCCCGGGGGCTCGGCGCTCGCCTCCGATCTCATCCTGCGCCAGGTCGAGCGGCTCGCGGCCGCCAAACCGGTCGTGGTCTCCATGTCGGACCTCGCCGCGTCCGGCGGCTACTACATCGCCGCCAAGGCCTCCCGCATCCTCGCCGAGCCCGGCACGCTGACCGGTTCGATCGGCGTCGTCTCGGGCAAGCTCGCCATCGGCCGCTTCCAGGAGGACCTGCTCGGCGCCACCCGCGATCCGCTCCGGCGCGGCGCGCACGCCGGCCTCTATTCCTCGCTCGCGCCCTTCGACGACGCCGAGCGCGCGCTGCTCGAGCGCCGCATCGGGGCCGTCTACGGCCGCTTCCTCGACCTCGTCGCCGCCGGCAGGAAGCTCGAACGCGCGGCGGTCGAGGCGGTCGCCCAGGGGCGCATCTGGAGCGGCGAGGACGCGCTCGCGCGCGGCCTGGTCGACGAGCTCGGCGGCCTCGACGCGGCGGTCGCGGCGGCCCGCGCCGCCGCCGGGCTAAACGCCGGCGCCGGCGCGCTCGATCTCTACCCGAAGGCCCCCGGCTTCTGGGAGTGGCTCGCCGGCGCCCGCTCGCCCCGCGTGTCGGCGCGATACGCCGCGCTCGCCGGCTGGCTGGCGCGCGGCGCGCGCACGCCGCTCGAGCTCGAGCTACCGCCCGAGCTGGCCGGCGCCGCCCGGCCCTTCTGACCCGGACCCTCGGGACCCCGTGCTATATTCGCCTCCTCCCGCGGTCCCCCTCGACCTGGGTTCTTGCACATGTTTTCCACAGCTTGTGGAAAAGCTGTCGATATCTTGCCGCCGCCCGACGCACCGATGACGACATCCCGCACCTGGTCGCAGATCGCCGACCGCCTGCGCGCCGCGCTCGCGCCCGAGGAGTACTCGACCTGGATCGCCCCGCTGCGGGTCAAGAGCGAGTCCCGCGACGAGCTGGTGCTCGCCGCCCCCAACGCCCGCTTCGTCCACACCGTCGAGGAGAGCTACCGCCACCTGCTCGACCGCGAGGCCGCGGCGGTGCGCGACGAGCTCCTGCAGGTCTTCCTGACCACCGACGATAGCGGCGACGAGCCGCGGCCGGCCGCCGCCGACGCGCCCGAGCGCTCCAACCTGAACCCCAAGTACCGCTTCGACACCTTCGTCGTCGGCAACTCGAACCAGTTCGCCCACGCCGCGGCGCGCGCGGTCGCCGAGAGCCCCTCGCACTCCTACAACCCGCTCTTCCTCTACGGCGGCGTCGGCCTCGGCAAGACCCACCTGCTGCACGCCATCGGGCACCACGTCGCCGAACGCCACCCGCGAGCTGCGCGTCCCTACCTGACCGCCGAGCAGTTCGTCAACGAGCTGATCGACTCGATGCGCTTCAACCGCATGCACGCGTTCCGCGAGCGGTACCGCAGCGGTCGACGTGCTGCTGGTCGACGACGTCCAGTTCCTCGCCAACAAGGAGCGCACGCAGGAGGAGTTCTTCCACACCTTCAACACGCTCTACAGCGAGCCAGAAGCAGATCGTCCTCTCCTCCGACTCGCTCGCCGCGCAACATCCCGGCGCTCGAGGAGCGGCTGCGCTCGCGCTTCGAGTGGGGGCTGATCGCCGACATCCAGCCTCCCGATCTCGAGACCAAGGTCGCCATCCTGCGCCGCAAGGCGGACCTCGACGAGCCTCGCGATGCCCGACGACGTCGCCCTCTTCATCGCCAACCAGGTGCGCTCGAACGTGCGCGAGCTCGAGGGGATGCTCACCCGGGTCGCTCGCCTTCTCCTCGCTGACCGGCCGGCCCCTCTCGCTCGAGCTCGCCCAGGAGACGCTGCGCGACATCCTGCCCGAGGCGCGCGCCGCGCCACCGCCGCCGAGATCATCAAGTTCGTCGCGCGTCACTACGGCCTCAAGGTCGAGCGAGATCAAGAGCCGCTCGAACGTCGAAGCAGATCGCCTTCCCGCGTCAGGTCGCGATGTACCTCTGCAAGCAGCTGACCGACCTCTCCTTCCCGGAGATCGGCCGCCAGTTCAACGACAAGCACCACTCGACGGTGATGTACTCGGTCGACAAGATCGAGCGAGCTGCGCCGGCGAATCGCCGACCTCGACCGCATGCTCGAGACGCTCACCAAGCACCTCTCCTGAGCGCCGGGCCCGCGCCGGAAGGCGCGCCGCGGCTGTCGAAAACCCTGCGCGAATCCCCTGTGCGAGAACCTGCGGAGCCTTTCCTCGCCCCGCCGTTTTCCGCCAGCGCCGCTTCCACAGCTTTTCTCCGCCGTCGCGGCAGGCCGCGGCCCCCGTCGAGGCGGTCTCCGGCCGGCTTTTCGCGACGCCTCCGCGGCCCTATCTAACCTGACGACTCCTGGGCTATAGTTTCTCCCTCGTAGTCGTCGGAGACACGCGCATGGAAATCCGCCTGAAGCGTAGGAGTCTGCTGGCCGAGCTCCTCCCGATGCAGGGGATCGTCGAGCGCCGGACCACGATCCCGGTGCTCTCGCACCTGCTCCTCACCGTCAGCGGGGATCGTCTCCACCTCGCGGCGACCGACCTCGACGTGTCGTTGACCTCCTGGGTTCCGGCGCCGAGGTCGATCGCCGAGGGGGCGATCGCCGTCCAGGCCAAGAAGTTCATCGAGATCGTCGCGCTCCGTGGTCGCCGCCGAGATCGAGATCCACCTGGCGCGGAGGACGACCGCTCGCTGCGCATCGTGGCGGCACGTCGCGCTTTCGCATCCACGGCCTGCCGGCGGCGACTTTCCGACGCTGCCCGACGGTCGACGGCCACGGGCGAAGGTCGAGCTGCCGCTCGCCCGCTTCCGCCGCCTGATCGGCAAGATCCTCTACGCGGTCTCCAGCGAGGAGTCCCGCTTCCAGCTCTCCGGCGCCCTGCTCCGCCTCAAGGGCGGGCGCGGTCGAGATGGTCGCCACCGACGGCCACCGCCTGGCGCTGATCGAGGCGCCGGTGGCGCGCGGCGACGGCGACGACCGGTGCTGGTGCCGCGCAAGGCGCTGCAGGAGATCCTGCGCTTCGAAGGCGAGGAGCAACTGCGCTTCCGCCGGGGCGAGCACCACCTCGTCCTTCTCGGCGGGGCGGCGCGACCTGACCTGCCGCATCCTCGAGGGGAGCTTCCCGGACTACGAGCGGGTGATCGGACGGCAGAACGACAAGAAGGTGGTCGTCGACCGCCGCAACCTCGCCGACGCGGTGCGCCGCGTGGCGCTGATCACCGGCGAGCGCGCCGGGGCGTCCGCCTCGAGTTCAGCGCCGGCGAAATCTCGATGGTGGCCGCCAATCCCGACCTCGGCGAGGCCAGCGAGACGGTGCGGCTGCGAGCTTCACCGGCGAGCCGCTCAAGATCGGGCTGAACCCCGACTACCTCGCCCAGTTCCTCGACGCGGTCGAGACCGAGACGGTCCTCTTCGAGCTCAAGGACGAGAACAGCCAGTGCGTCGGCCCCGTCGCCCCGAGCCCCGAGTCGGCCGGTCCGGACGAGCGCTACCTCTGCGTCATCATGCCGATGCGGATCTAGGCGCGGACGCGTGCGCCCACCGCGAGCCCGACGCCAGGTGACCGCCGCGCTGCGCAGCCTCCGCCTCCGCGATTTCCGCAACTTCTACGCGCTCACCTTCGAGCGCCGGCGCCGGGGCAGCTCCTGCTCGTCGGCGACAACGGCGCCGGCAAGACCACCCTGCTCGAGGCGGTCTACCTGCTGCCACCACGCGCAGCTTCCGCACCCACCAGCTCGCCGACTGCTGCCGGCGCGGCGCCGAGGGCTTCCTCGTCGGCGCGACCGTCGGCGCGACGCCCCGCCGCGAGCTCACGCTCGCCTTCGCGGGCGGTGTCCGCACCGCGCGCTCGACGGCCAGGAGAGCGCCGCTCGCCGAGCACCTGGCGGTGCAGCCGATCCTCGCCTGGACCGCCGCGGACCACGCGCTCCTCGCCGGCCGCCCGCCGTGCGCCGGCGCTTCCTCGACCGGGCGCTCGTCCACCGGCGGCCGGGAACCCTCGAGACGATCGGCCGCTACGGACGCGCCCTCGCCGCCAAGCGGGCGCTGCTCGCCGACGGCCGCGGGCGGCTGGCGGCCTGGAACGAGCTGCTGGCCCGCGACGGCGCCCGGCTGGTCGCCGCGCGCGCCGAGCTCATCGCCGAGCTCTCGGCGGCGGTCGAGCCGGCCGGTGCGACGCCGGCCTCTCGCTGCCGCCGGCCTCGGACTCGTCTACCGGCCGATCCGCGGACGCGGCGCTCGACGGCGAGGCGGCGCTCGAGGAGGCGCTCGACGGCGCCGCGACCGCAGAGCGCCGGCGCGGCGCGCCGCTGCTCGGCCCGCACCGCGACGAGGTCGAGCTCCGCATGGCCGGCGCGACGCCCGCCGGGTCGCCTCGGCCGGCGAGAGCAAGGCGCTCGGCCTCCTGCTCCTCGCCGCCCTCGGCGGGCTCGTGGCGCCGCCGGGCGGCCGCCGCTGCTGCTGCTCGACGACGCCGACACCGAGCTCGACCGCGGCCGCCTGGCGCAGCTCGTCGGCGCTTCACCCCGCGCAGGTCCTCGTGTCCTCCAACCGGCCCGAGGTCTGGCCGGCGCGCGAAGGCCTCGTTCCGGTGCGCGTCGAGGGGGGTCGCCTGCGTCCGGAGACGGGCGCAAAGGCCGACCGCGCAATAAACCATGTATTTTCAGTGACTTAGAGGTTGTCTTGCAGGCGCCCGCTCTGATAGGCTTCGAAGGTTCCAAGGCGGGCGCGGCGCGGTCTTTCCGCGCCCCGTTCCGCACGCGCGGAGATTGAGAGCAAGCCTTGCCCAAGAGCGTTCCACGAACAGAGCTACACCGCCGAAGACATCAAGGTCCTGAAGGGCCTCGAGGCGGTGCGCAAGCGCCCGGGCATGTACATCGGCGACACCGACGACGCCTCGGGGCTGCACCACATGGTCTTCGAGGTGGTCGACAACTCGGTCGACGAGGCGCTGGCCGGCTTACGCCACCGCGATCGACGTCACCATCCACGTCCGACAACTCGGTCACCGTCGAGGACGACGGCCGCGGCATCCCGGTCGACCTGCACAAGGGCGAGGGGCGCTCGGCGGCCGAGGTCATCATGACCGAGCTGCACTCGGGCGGGAAGTTCGACAACAACGTCTACAAGGTCTCGGGCGGCCTGCACGGCGTCGGCGTCTCGGTGGTCAACGCGCTCTCCGACGCTGCTCGAGCTCGAGATCCGCCGCGAGGGCCAGGTCTGGTTCCAGACCTTCCGGCGCGGCAAGCCCGACGCGCCGATCGCAGCCGATCGGCAAGACGCCGCAAGACCGGGACCAAGGTCCGCTTCGTGCCCGACCCCGAGATCTTCTCGGTCACTCGAGTTCAGCTACGACGTGCTCGCCCAACCGCCTGCGCGAGCTGGCCTTCCTCAACCGCGGGCATCCGCATCCGGCTGAAGGACGAGCGCACCGACAAGGAGGCCGAGTTCCTCTACGACGGCGGCATCGCATCCTTCGTCGAGCACCTGAACCGCAACAAGAGCGCGCTCCACCCGAAGCCGATCATCTTCGACCGACCGCCGGGTCGCGACGGGCGTCGAGGAGCTCTGCGAGGTCGCGCTGCAGTGGAACGACGGCTACGGCGAGCAGATCTACTCGTTCACCAACACCATCAACAACCGCGACGGCGGCACCCACCTCGAGGGCTTCAAGGCGGCGCTCACCCGCACCATCAACACCTACGCGCAGAGCTCCGGCCTCGCCAAGGCGATGAAGGAGCTGACGCTCTCGGGCGACGACGTGCGCGAGGGCCTGACCGCGGTCGTCTCGGTCCGCATCCACGACCCGAAGTTCTCCTCCCAGACCAAGGACCGCCTGGTCTCCTCGGAGGTCAAGGGCTGGGTCGAGCAGGTGGTGAACGAGCGGCTCGGCGACCTTCTTCGAGGAGAACCCGACGGTCGCCCGGCGAGGTGATCGAGAAGTGCGTCGAGGCGGCGCGCGCCCGCGAGGCGGCGCGCAAGGCCCGCGAGCTGACGCGCCGCAAGGGCGCGCTCGACGCGGCGTCAGCCTCCCCGGCAAGCTCGCCGACTGCTCGGAGCGCAACCCGGAGTTCGCCGAGATCTTCCTGGTCGAGGGCGACTCGGCCGGCGGCACCGCCAAGCAGGGGCGCGACCGCAAGTTCCAGGCGATCCTCCCGCTGCGCGGCAAGATCCTCAACGTCGAGAAGGCGCGCTTCGACAAGATGCTGTCGCTCGGAGGAGATCAAGACCATCATCACCGCGCTCGGCACCGGCATCGGCAAGGAGGACTTCGACGTCGCGCGCCTGCGCTACCACAAGCTGATCATCATGTGCGACGCCGACGTCGACGGCTCGCACATCCGCACGCTCATCCTCACCTTCTTCTACCGCCAGATGCGGCAGCTGATCGAGCGCGGCCACCTCTACATCGCCCAGCCGCCGCTCTACAAGGTCGCCGAAGGGCAAGAGCGACGCCTACCTCAAGGACGACCGCGAGTACCGCGGCTTCCTCGACCGAGCGCGTGCAGGACGCTCTGGGAGCTCGCGCTCGACGACGGCAAGCGCGCTGCGCGCGCGCGCGGCTGGCGCAGCTTCGTCGAGCAGCGTCGAGACGTTCCGCGAGCACCTGGCCAAGCTCGTCGCCCGCGGCTTCCCGGAGGACGCGCTGCGCGCTGCTGCTGCTGCACGGCATCACCGACAAGAAGGCGCTCGCCGACGCCGGCCGGCTCGAGGAGGTCGCCCAGCATCCTCGAGGCCTCGGGCTTCCGCGACGTGGCCGACCGGCTTCGAGGACCGCGAGCACGGCACCGGCACGCTCACGCTTCTGCTCGCGCCGCGACGGCGTCGAGCGCGACGTGCGCGATCGACTGGGACCTGCGTCACCTCGGCCGAGTACCGCGCGCTCGCCGCCAACGCGGCCCGGGCTCGAGGCGATCGCCGCGAAGCGCTTCGCGCTCCGGATGAACGAGGAGGAGCCCGCAGCCGGCAGCGGGCGGCGAAGGGGCCGCGCCGGCGGCGCCGGCGAAGAGCCGAGCGAGGATCGAGCCGGCACCGTCGAGTCGCTCGACGAGGCGATCGAGACGCTGTACGCGGGCGCCAAGAAGGGCCTCTCGATCCAGCGCTACAAGGGCCTCGGCGAGATGAACGCCGAGCAGCTCTGGGAGACCACGATGGACCCCCAGACGCCGCCGCCTGCTGCAGGTCAAGATCGAGGACGACGTCGAAGCCGACGACATCTTCACCATCCTCATGGGCGACCAGGTCGAGCCGCGCCGCGAGTTCATCGAGACAAACGCGCTCAACGTGCGCAACCTGGACGTCTGAGCGCGGCGACGAGAGAGCATGACCGACCAGAACACGATGCTTCCCTTCGAGCGGCCGATGGCGGTCGACATCGAAGAGGAGATGAAGCGCAGTTATCTCGACTACGCGATGAGCGTCATCATCGGGCGCGCGCTGCCCGACGTGCGCGACGGGCTGAAGCCGGTGCACCGGCGGGTGCTCTTCGGCATGTGGGAGGCGGGCAACCTCTCCGGCAAGCCCTACAAGAAGTCGGCCCGCATCGTCGGCGACGTGATGGGCAAGTACCACCCGCACGGCGACTCGGCGATCTACGACACCATCGTGCGCATGGCGCAGGACTTCTCGCATGCGCTACTCCCTGGTCGACGGCCAGGGCAACTTCGGCTCGATCGACGGCGACAACGCCGCGGCGATGCGCTACACCGAGGTGCGCCTGACCAAGCTCGCCGAGGAGATGCTGAAGGACGACATCGACAAGGAGACCGTCGACTGGGTGCCGAACTACGACGGCACCGAGCGCGAGCCGACGGTGCTGCCGGCCAAGGTCCCCAACCTGCTGGTCAACGGCTCGGCGGCATCGCGGTCGGCATGGCGACCAACATCCCGCCGCACAACCTGTCCGAGGTCTGCGACGCGCTCGAGATCCTGATCGACGAGCCCCGAGGTCGACGCCCGAGAAGCTGATGGCCGCGCATCCCCGGCCCCGACTTCCCGACCGGCGGCTTCATCTACGGCCGCGAGGGGATCCGCCAGGCCTACGCGACCGGCCGCGGCATCATCCAGGTGCGCGCGCGCGCCGGCATCGAGACCCAGCGCCGGGGCGAGCGCCAGTCGATCGTCGTCACCGAGATCCCCTACCAGGTCAACAAGGCGCGGCTGATCGAGAAGATCGCCGAGCTGGTCCGCGAGAAGCGGATCGAGGGCATCTCCGACCTGCGCGACGAGTCCGACCGCGACGGCATCCGCGTCGTGATCGAGCTCAAGAGCGGCGAGGTCCCCGAGGTCATCCTCAACCAGCTCTACAAGCACACCCCGATGCAGATCACCTTCGGCATCATCCTGCTCGCGCATCGTCGACAACCAGCCGCAGGTCCTCACCCTCAAGGAGCTGCTCGACGCACTTCCTCGACCACCGCAAGACGGTGGTGATCCGGCGCACGCGCTACGACCTGCGCAAGGCCGAGGAGCGGGCCCACATCCTCGAAGGCCTGCTCAAGGCGCTCGACCACCTCGACGAGGTGATCGCCATCATCCGCGCCAGCGCAGACGCCGGCCGAGGCGCGCGACAACCTGATCGCGCGCTTCGGCCTTCTCCGCCGGTCCAGGCCGAGGCGATCCTCGACATGCGCCTGCAGCGGCTGACCGGGCTCGAGCGCGAGAAGATCGTCGACGAGTACAACGAGCTGCTCGAAGACGATCGAGCGGCTGCGCGCGATCCTCGCCTCCGACCGCCTGGTGCTCGAGGAGATCCGCCAGCGAGCTCGCGAGATCAAGGAGCAGTACGGCGACGAGCGCCGCACCGAGATCGTTCCGGAGACCCGCGAGATCACGCATCGAGGACCTGATCGCCGACGAGGAGATGGTGATCACCGTCTCGCGCGCCGGCTACGTCAAGCGCTCGCCGCTCGTCGTCTACCGCGCGCAGCGCGCGGCGGCAAGGGCCGCATCGGGCATGGCGACGCAAGGAGGACGACTTCGTCGAGCACCTCTTCGTCGCCTCGACGCACGGCTACATCCTGGTCTTCACCGACGCGCGGCAGGTCTACTGGCTCAAGGTGCACGAGATCCCCGCAGGCGGGGCCGGCGGCGCGGGCAAGGCGATCGTCAACCTGCTCAACCTCGAGGCGAGCGAGAAGGTGGCGACCACCGTCGCCGTGCGCGACTTCCCGAGGAGCGCTTCCTCGTCTTCGCCACCGAGAAGGGGACGATCAAGAAGACGGCGCTCGCCGAGTACGGCAACCCGCGCGCCGGCGGCATCATCGCGATCAACATCGACGAGGGCGACCGCCTGCTCGCGGTGCGGGCTCACCGACGGCAGCACGCGACATCCTGCTCGCCACCGCCGACGGCATGTCGATCCGCTTCCCCGAGAGCGAGGCGCGGCCGATGGGCCGGGCCACCGACGGCGTCCGCGGCATCACCCTGCGCGAGGGCGACCACGTGGTGGGCATGGAGGCGCTGGCCAAGGAGGGCGCGATCCTCACCGCCTGAGCGAGCGGCCTACGGCAAGCGCACGCCGGTCGACGAGTACCGGGTGCAGGGCCGCGGCGGCCTGGGCGTGATCAACCTCAAGGTGACCGGCAAGACCGGCCCGGTGGTCGGCGTCGCGCCAGGTGGCTCCCGGCGACCAGGTCATGCTGATCACCCAGGAGGGCATGCTGATCCGCACCGCCGTCGACGGCATCCGCGAGATCGGCCGCTCGACTCAGGGCGTCAAGCTGATGGACCTCGAGGCCGACGACAAGCTGGTCGCCATGGCCAAGGTGCTCGAGCGCGAGGAGGAGGCCGAGGCGCCGGGCGAAGGCGACGACGATCCGCAGGGGAGCATCCACTGACCCCGGCGCGCCGGGCGCGGCGGTGAGCGCCCCCGCCCCGCCCGCCCACGGCCCGCTCTACCGCTCGGCCTGGGTCCTCTACCTGGCGCTCGCCATCCTCGGCGTCGTCGGCTTCGGCGCCGCGCGCGGCACGATCGGCGTCGCGGCCTTCGTCGACCCCGGCAACCCCGCGCTCGACCTCGCGGGCGGCGTGGCGATGGCCGCGCTGCTTCTGGGACTCTGGGCGCTCGGCCGCCGGCTCTTCGCCGCCGGGCGCGCGGTCGAGGTGGAGATCGCCGCTCTCCTCGGCCCGCTCGGCCGGGAGGAGGCGCTGGCGCTCGCCCTCCTCTCCGGCGTCGCCGAGGAGATCTTCTTCCGCGGCGCGCTCCAGGCCTGGCTCGGCTGGCTCCCCGCGGCGCTCGCCTTCGGCCTGCTGCACATCGGCCCGCGCAAGGAGTTCCGGCTCTGGACCGCGTTCGCGGTGGTCGCCGGGCTGCTGTTCGGCCTCTGGGTCGAGCTGCGCGGCGCGCTCGGCGCCCCCATCCTCGCCCACGTCCTGACCAACGGCGTGCAGCTCGCGCGCCTGCGCCGCATGGCGCCGCCGCCGGCGCCCCCCGCCCGCACCTAGCCCGAACCGAGCCCAAAAAGAGAGAGCAGGAGCGCGTCAGCGCTTCTTGGCGGCGACGAAGTACTCGCTGCCGCGGATGGGGCGCTTCAGCTGCTCGACCAGCTCGTCGAAGTCCTCGCCCTTGCCGACGAGGTTGAGATTGCGGGTGTCGACCACCAGCAGCGGCGAGCGGTTGTAGTAGTGGAAGTAGTGGTTGTAGGCGTCGATCAGCTCGGCCATGTAGTCCTCGCTGATCTCGCGCTCCATGCCGCGGGCGCGCTTGCGGATGCGCGCCATGCAGGTGTCGACGTCGGCGGTCAGGTAGAGCACCAGGTCGGGCACCGGCACCTGCGGCTCGAGCGTGACGTAGAGCTTGTCGTAGGTCGCGAGCTCGTCGTCGCCGAGCGTCAGGTAGGCGAAGATGCGGTCCTTCTGGAAGGTGTAGTCGGAGACCACCAGGCGCTGGAAGAGCTCCTGCTGGACGATCTCCTGCTGCTGCTTGTAGCGCGACAGCAGGAAGTACATCTGGGTCTGGAAGGCGGCGCCCGGGCGGTCCTGGTAGAAGTCGGGCAGGAAGGGGTTCTCGACGTCCTCGAGCACCTTCACCGCCTCGAAGCGGCGGACGAGGCGATCGACCAGCGACGTCTTTCCGACCCCGATCGGGCCGTCGACCGCCAGGTACCGGAAGGGGAGGGTCTCCGCCATGCGCGCGATCCGCGCGGGAGTTTGTCACAAGAGCGCGCCCTTGCGGCTCGCTCCCCGGGGCGGGGCGGCGCGGCGCCGGCGGTGACCCCGCTCCTCGCCGCCTCCGCGGCGCTGTGATAGACCGGCGGACGCCCGATGCCGCCGCGTGATTCCCGCCGAGCCACCCGTCGTCCGTCGTTCGCCGCCCGCGGGCTGGCGCTCGCGCTCCTCGCCGCCCCGCCACTCGGCGCCGAGCTGCGCCTATCGGCGCCCGACGCGCTCGGCGTCGAGCGCGAGATCGTGGCGATCGTCGAGGACTTCGAGTCTCACGCCGCGACGCTCCGCCTCGAGCTCGACGGTCGCGAGGTGGCGCGCGGCCCGGCGCCCCGCCTCGAGGCCCGCCTCGCGCTCGCCTGGCCCCCCCGCCCGCAGCTGCTCGAAGCCGAGGCGCGCGACGCGCGCGGCTGCCCGCGCGAGCGCGCCCTGCGCTACCTGCGCCAGCCGGCGCGCGCCTTCCCGGTGACGCTGCGCCTCACCGGCGCCGGCTGCGACGAGAGCGGCCCCTGGGCCTGGATCTTCGCGCGGGCGCCGGTCGACCGGGCGATCGCGCGGGTCGCGCTCTGGGCCGGCGAGCGGCTGGCGGGGGAGAGCCGCTCGGCGCCGGCGACGCTGCGCCTGTCGGGGCGCGAGCTCGCGGAGAGCTTCCTGCGCGCCGAGGTGACGCTCGACGACGGCCGCCGCGCGGAGGCCACCCGCGGGCTAGGGGCGGCCGGCTTCGGCGCGGAGGTCGAGGTCCGGCGCGCCCAGCTGCGCCGCGTGCTGCCCGAGCCGGGTCTCTTCGGCGCGCACCCGACCTCGCCGCCGCGACCGTGCGCATCGGCGGCGTCGCGCAGCGGCTGGTGCGCGCCGAGCGGGGCGCGGAGCTGCCGCTCGAGCTCGGCCTGGCGCTCGACGACTCGCTCTCGATGCTGCCGATCCGCCAGGAGGCGCTCGCGCTCGCGGTCGAGACCGGGCGCCGACTCGCGGTCGCGCCCGGCAGCCGCGAGTTCGTCGTCCGCTTCGCCGCCACGCAGCGGATCGCCGCGGTCCCGGCGGCGGGCGGGCTGCCGGTCGCGGCCGAGGAGCCCCTGCCGTTCGGCTCGACCGCGCTCTTCGACACGCTGCTCGTCGCGCTCCACGAGTTCGACGCCGCCGGCGAACGCGCGGCGCTCCTCGCGGTGACCGACGGCTGCGACACCCGGAGCGCCGGGACGGCCGAGCAGGTCGCCCGGCTCGCGACGGCCAAGGGGATCCCGGTCTACGCGCTCGTCTACGACGGCGAGCCCTGCCGGGTGCGCGCGCCGGATGCGGCGCCCGACGAGCTCGGCCGGGTGGCCGTCGAGAAGGGCTGGGGCACGAGCCGTCTCGGCCTCGAGCGGATCGCGCGCGCGAGCGGCGGCGAGCTGGTGCGGGTCGAACGCAAGGAGGACCTCTCGCCGGTCTGGCGCCGCATCCTCGCCGACCTCGACCGCCAGGCCGTCTTCGTCTTCGAGCCGAGCGGCCCCGAGGTCGACCCGGCGCTCGCCGAAGTCGAGATCCCCCCGGCGCGCCGGCGGGGCGAATCGAAGTAGACGCCAGCCCGGAACGCCGCTTGCACGGAAGGGCGAAAGTCTGCACTCCGGGAGGGTGGACACGATGACGTCGACGGACCCGGGAGGCGACGCCGGACACAACGCGCGCGCCAGGCGCCCGCCGCCCGGCATCGCACGGTGGAGCGCGGCGCTCGCCCTCGGCGCCGCCGTCGAGCTCCTGGCGCAACCGCCCGCCGCGACGCGCAACGAGCGGGTCGACGTCACAGTCGCGACCATCGCCGTGCACCTGCCCGACGCCGGCGAGGGACTCCCTCCGGGGCCCGCGGCGATCGAAGTCCGCGAGGACGGCGTACCCGGCGCGTGCTCTCCGTCCGCCGCTGGCTCGCGCCGGGAGAGGCCGAGCGGGTCGGCTCGACGGCCGCGGCGCCGGGCCGGCCGCCGCGGGCGGGCCGCCGCTCGTCGTCGCGGCCGAAGAGCTTGCGCCGGAGTTCACGCTCTACCTCGACCTGGACATGACCGGCTACTCGGTGCTGCGGACCGTGGTGCGGCAGATGGGGGCCACGCTCGCCGAGCTCGCGCGCTCCGGCCCGGTCACGGTCGCGGTCGCGAACCCGGAACCGACGCTCCGGCTCGAGGCCACGCGCGACCCCGCCGCGGTGCGCGGCCTGCTCGAGAAGCTCGTTCGCGAGGTGCCGCCGCGCGGGGCGATCGAGGCCCACCGCGGCGCGCTGGTGCACGACAGCGAATGGGCGCCACTGGGGAACGGCCTGCTGCTCGCCTTCGCGACGGAAGAGGCGCAGCGGATCGCCGCGGCGCGGTTGCGCCTGCTGCGCTGGCTCGCCACCCGCCCAGGGGCCGACGGGCCCCGCGTCCTCTATCTCGTCGGCGGCAGCTTCGACTCCGATCCGAGCGGCTTCTACGCGCGCTTCTCGCCGCCCGACCGCGGGGGCGCGCCGAGCGCCGTGCTGGCGCGCGACCTCGGCGCCCTCGCCCAGAACGAGGAGGACGAGGAGCTCGCCCGCCTGCTCGCGGGCTGGGGGTGGCTCGCCTTTCCGATCGCGCCGGTCGACGTCGGTTTCAGCGACTTCGGCGGCGCCCGCGAGGGCGGGCACCGGCGCTGGCTGGCCTTCGCGCAGGGCGCCGACGCGCCCGAGCCAGGTGACGCCCTTCCTCTTCGTCGATCCGGGCGGCGGCTGGCGGCCGCTCGCCGAGCGGAGCGGAGGCCAGCTGATCCGCACGGCGAAGAACCTCGCCGCGGCGCGGCAGCGGCTCGACGAGACGCTTCTCGTGAGCTACGAACGGCCCGGAGCCGCTCGCGGCCGGCGCTTCGCGCTGGAGGTCCGCCGCGCCGGCGACGGCTCCCGTCTGGCGGCGCCGGCGTGGATCGAAGAGGGCACGCCGGAGACCATCAACGTCGCGCGGGCGGTGCAGGCGGGCGCGGATCCCGAAGCTCGCGGCGGCCTCGCCGTCGCCGTCCGCATCCTGTCGCGCGCACCGGCGCCCGGGGGTGGGCAACGGGTTCGCCTCGAGCTCGACTGCCGGTCGACGACGCCGGGCATCGAGCCGGGCGGGGCGCTGCTCGTCGCGATCGTCGTCTTCGGAAGCGACGCGGTCCTCGAGCGGCCGGCGGCGGCGACGACGGCGACGCCGGGGCGCTTCACCGCCGAGGTGCGCCTGCCGGCCGAAGCCGAAGCGCTGGGCATCGCGGTCGAGGACCCGGATTCGGGTCTCTGGGGAACCGCGCGGGTGGCCCTGTCCGAGGGGGGCTGAGCGGCCCGGAGGGCCGGCGCGCGCCGTCAGGCGACGCTGGCGATCGGGCGGTAGAGGGTGTCGCGCTCGACCGGCTCGAAGCCGGCTTCGCGGACGACGCGCACGAGCTCGGTGCGCGGCAGCATCTGCGCGGTGTCGGCGCCGGCCATGTGGTAGATCGTCTCCTCGACCACGGTGCCGTCGAGGTCGTCCGCCCCGAACGAGAGCGCGACCTGCGCCAGCTTCGGCGTCACCATCACCCAGTAGGCCTTGACGTGCGGGATGTTGTCGAGGACCAGGCGCGCGGTGGCGATCTCGCGCAGGTCGTCGAGCCCGGTCGTGTGGTACTTCAGGCCCATGTAGTTGTTCTCGGGATGGTAGGCGAGCGGGATGTAGGCGTTGAAGCCGCCCGACTCGTCCTGCAGCGCGCGCAGCTTGAGCAGGTGGTCGACCCGGTGCTCCGGCTTCTCGACGTGGCCGTAGAGCATCGTGCAGTTGCTCCGGATCCCCATCCGGTGGGCGACGCGGTGGACCTCGATCCACTCGTCGGCGTCGAGCTTGCCGTCGCAGATGACCGCGCGGACCTCGGGATGGAAGATCTCGGCGCCGCCGCCCGGCAGGCTCCCGAGCCCGGCGGCGACGAAGCGGCGGAGCGTCTCTTCCTGATCGAGATCTTCTCCTTCTTCGCGAACCAGCCGATCTCGATCGCGGTGAAGGCCTTGAGATGCGCCTTCGGGAAGCGCGCCTTCAGGCCGGCGAGCATCTCCTCGTACCAGGACGGCGATACGTCG
>CAWDOT010000009.1:0-118471 GCA_963803995.1 uncultured Acidobacteriota bacterium | reverse complement strand
CGTGCCGAATCTCAGCTTGCGCGCGGCGTTCAGGGCGCGGTGGATGTTGCTGGTCCAGACCGAGGAGGCGAGGCCGTAGTCGACGTCGTTGGCCCAGGCGATCGCCTCGTCGTCCGACGAGAACTTCGTCACCGTGATCACCGGCCCGAAGACCTCCTTCTGCACGATCTCGTCCTTCTGGCCGGCGTCGGCGATCAGCGTCGGCTGGTAGTAGAAGCCCTTGCCCGCGGCGCGCTGGCCGCCGGCCAGGACGCGCACGTGGCCGGTGGCGGCGGCGCGCTCGACGAAGCCGGCGACCCGGTCCTGCTGCTTCTTCGAGACCACCGGACCGATGACCGTAGAGTCGTCGTGGATGTCGCCCCAGGTCACCGAGCCGACCACCTCGGTCAGGCTCTCGACCAGCCGGTCATAGATCTGCGGGCCGCCGTAGATCCGGCAGGCCGCCGTGCAGTCCTGGCCGCTGTTGGCGAAGCTCGCGAGCTTGAGCACCGACGCGACCTGCTCGAGGTCGGCGTCGTCGAAGACCAGCACCGGCGCCTTGCCGCCGAGCTCGAGGTGGACCCGCTTCAGCGAGTCGGCCGCCGCGCGGGCGATCTTCTTGCCGGTGCCGACGTCGCCGGTGAGCGAGACCATGCCGACCAGCGGGTGGCGGACGAGCCCGGCGCCGACCGGCTCGCCGTGGCCGGTGATGACGTTGAAGACGCCGGGCGGGAAGAGGTCGGCGGCGAGCTCGGCCAGGCGCAGCGAGGTGAGCGGCGTCGTCTCGGCCGGCTTCAGCACCACCGTGTTGCCGGCGGCGAGCGCCGGGCCGATCTTCCAGATCGCCATCATCAGCGGGTAGTTCCAGGGCGCGATCGAGGCGACCACGCCGACCGGTTCGCGGCGGATGATCGAGGTGTAGCTGGCCAGGTACTCGCCGGAGGCCTTGCCCTCCATGCAGCGGCAGGCGCCCGCGAAGAAGCGCAGGTTGTCGACCAGGAAGGGGATCTCGGACTTCGCGAGCCACATCGGCTTGCCGACGTTCCCGGCCTCGAGCGCGGCAAGCTCGTCGCCGTGGCTCTCGATGCGGTCGGCGAGCCGGAGCAGCAGCGCGCTGCGCTCGCCCGGCGTGGTCGCGCCCCAGGCGTCGAAGGCGGCGTGCGCGGCGGCGACCGCGCGTTCGACGTCCTCGGCGCCGCCGGTCGGCACCTCGGCGATCGCCTGCTCGGTGGCCGGGTCGAGGATGGTCTCGGTGCGGCCGTCGGCCGCGGCGGTCGGCTCGCCGTTGACGAACATCTGGTACTTCTTCATGGTCGGGTTCTCTCTCAGCGCGACGCGTTGTACTTCGAGTAGGGGTACCACCAGGGCTTGATCTCCTGCCGGTAGTCCAGGTGGACGTGCTTCGTCTCGCGGAACTCGTCGAGGCCCTCGATGCCCAGCTCGCGCGAGTGGCCGGTCTTCTTCATGCCGCCGAAGGGCCCGGCGTCGTTGTCGGTGAGCGGGTCGTTGATCCAGAAGGTGCCCGCCGTGATCCGGTCCATCGCGGTCATCGCCCAGTCGAGGTTGCTGGTGTAGATGTTGGCACCGAGGCCGTACTCCTGGGCGTTGGCGAGGTCGATCGCCTCGTCGATCGTCCGGACTCTCGTGATCGGCATCGTCGGACCGAAGGTCTCGGTCGCCACGATGCGCATCTCCGGCCGGACGTCGACCAGCACGGTCGGTTCGTAGAAGAAGCCGCGCGGGTGGGCCGGGCTGCGGCGCCCGCCGGCGAGCGCCCGCGCGCCTTGCGCGACCGCCTCTGCGACCCGCCGTTCGACGTCCTCGAGCTGGCGCCGGCTGATCAGCGGTCCGACGTCGGTGTCGGGCTCGAGGCCGTTGCCGAGAACGAGCGAGCGGGTGAAATCGACCGCGCGCTCGACGAACTGGTCGTAGATCTCCGCGAAAACGAAGAAGCGCTTGCCGCTGGTGCAGACCTGTCCTGCGTTCAGGAACGCGGCCCAGACCGCGCCCTTCGAGGCCACCTCGAGGTCGGCGTCGGGGAACACGATGAACGGGTCGTTGCCGCCGAGCTCGAGGTGCGCCTTCTTGACCTGGCGCGCGCAGAGCTCGCCGACCCGCTGGCCGGTGGCGAGCGAGCCGGTGAGCGCCACGAGGTCGGTGCCGGGGTGGACGACGAGCGCCTCGCCCACCTCCGGGCCGTGGCCGTTGACGATGTTGACCACCCCGGGCGGCAGCGCCGAGAAGACGTCGACGAGCGCGAGCGTGGCGAGCGGCGTCTCCTCCGAGGGCTTGAGCACGACCGTGTTGCCCGCCGCGAGCGCCGGCGCGAGCTTCCACGCCATGAGCAGCAGCGGATAGTTCCAGGGCACGATCGCGGCGACGACGCCGTAGGGCTCCTTGATCGTGAAGTTGACCTGGTGGTGGGCGACCGGCGGCAGCGACGAGCCGCGGCTGTCGCGGCCGACCTCCGCGTAGTAGTCGAAGCAGGCCGCGCTCCACTCGACCTCGTCGAAGTTCTCGCAGAAGGGCTTGCCCCCCTCCCGGGTCATCGTGCGGGCGAGGTCCCGGTGGGCTTCGCGCATGCGGCGCGCGACCTCGTGGAGGAGCGCGGCCTTCTCGACGCCGGGCAGGAAGCGCCACTCCGGGAAGGCCGCGCGCGCGGCGGCGACGGCGCGGTCGGCGTCCGCCTCCGTGCCGCGCGCGACCGAGTCGAGCACCTCCTCGGTCGCCGGGTCGAGCACCGGGATGCCGGCGTCGGACCCGGCGACCCACTCGCCGCCGATCCAGTGTCGTCTCATCGTCGAATCCCCTGCGGATCCGCCGGAAGTTCCGGCGCGATCAGAAGCCGAACGTCGCACCCACCGTGAGGACGGTCTCGTCCGGCTGCTCGAGGTCGTCGGCGACGTCGAGCGACCAGAACTGCTGGACCATCGCGTGCATCGAGAAGCTGTCGGTGATCTGCCAGGGCACGTCGAGGCCGAGCATGGCGTGGTTCAGGTCGCCCTGCGTCTCGTCGATGCCGAGCTCCGGGTCGCCGCCCTGGTTGTAGCCGAAGTCGAGGCCGATCTGGCCCGCGAAATCGAAGCTGACCCTGTCGCCCGCGGGGAAGCTGTGCGAGAGGTCGAGCGAGAGGAAGCCGCCGTCGATGGCGTCGATGTCCTGGTAGTAGGAGATCGTCGGCGCCAGCACGACGTCGAAGGCCGCGATGGCGTAGAGCTCCCAGGTGTCGGCGTACTCGAGACCGGTCTCGACAGCGCCCGGGTACATGTAGGTGAGGCCGCCCAGAGTCAGTGACATCTTGCCGATCGCGAAGGTGTAGTCGAGGCCGAAGTCCTCCTCGCCGTAATTGCCGTCGGAGACCGGCTCGCCCTCCTCGTCGAACTGGTCGAACTTGCCGTAGTAGCCGAAGTACCAGGCGCTGAACCCGCCGTAGGTGTAGACCACGCGCGGCGTCCAGACCTCCTGGTCCTCGCCGAGCAGGTTGATGCCGCGGAACATGTAGAGCGTCGAGTAGTCGAGGCCGAACTCGAGGCTCCAGGCCTTCTCCTCCTCTGCCGGCGCCGCGGCGGCCTCGGGCGCCGCCTGCGCCTCCTGCGCCCGCACGGCGCCCGCGGTCAGCGCCAGACCCGCCATCGCTGCCAGGACCCACCTCTTCGTCGTGTTCATCTCGTAATCCCTCCGTTGGAAAGTGCTCGGAATAGACGGCAGTCCTCGAGCTCGTCCCCCCGCGACGACAGGCGGTGGGCGAGCAGGAACGGAACAGCGGTCGTGGCGAAGATCGACGGGGCGACGACGTCGGCGAGCGGACGGTCGCGCGGACGCGCGAGCTGGTCGAGGATCCGGATCGGCAGCGTCGACTGTTGCCCGGCCCTGAAGGTCGTCACGATCACCTCGTCGAACGGAAGCGAGAGCGGGAGCATACCTCCGCTGGAAGGGTCGGGGTGCCGTCAGCGACGCCGCACGAGCCAGGCGAGCGGGGGCCCCGCCAGGAAGCCGGCGAGGTGGGCGAACCAGGCGACGCCGCCCCGGGTCTCGCCGATCCGGCCGAGCTCGACGAAGGCGGAGGCGAGCTGGATCAGGAACCAGACCGGGACGAAGAGGAAGGCGCGGCTGCGCGCCGGCAGGATCAGGCAGCCGAGCGGCAGGACCCCGGAGAGCCGGGCGCGCGGGAAGAAGACCAGGAAGGCGCCCAGCACCCCCGCGAGCGCGCCGGAGGCGCCGATCAGCGGAATTGCCGAGCGCGGCGAGAGAAGGGCCTGACCGAAGGTCGCGACGACGCCGCAGGCGAGGTAGAAGCCGAGATAGCGCAGCGAGCCGAGCTTGTCCTCGACGTCGTCGCCGAAAGCGAGCAGGAAGGCGAGATTGCCGCCGAGGTGGAGCAGCGAGCCGTGCAGGAAGAGGGAGGCCAGGAGGCGCGCGGCGCCGTCGAGGGCGGCGGGAAGACCCGCCGGGTGGAGCAGCGCGGCCGGCGTGACAGCCCAGCGCCCCAGGAAGGCGGGAAGGGCGTCGCCGAGCCGGATCTCGTGGACGAAGAGCGCGACGCAGGCCCCGGCGAGCAGCCAGGTGACCCAGGGCGTCCGGCGGGTGCGCCGCGAGTCGCGGAGCGGGATCACAACGGCGCCCCTAGCCGCGCGGGACGCGGTGGACGCGCAGCAGGTTGGTCAGCGGCCGCTCCTGGATCGGGTAGCCCATGAGCAGGATCACGCACTCGCCCGGCCGGATCAGGCGCCGGATCAGCAGCTCCCGCTCGACGACCTCGATCAGGTCCTCGCGGTGCTGGACCTCGTGGGCGAGATGGATCGGCCGCGTGCCCCAGAGCAGCTGGATGCGCCGGGCGACCCGCGCGTCGGTGGTGAAGACGAGGGTCGGCACCACCGGCCGGTAGCGCGACAGCCGGCGCGCGGTGAAGCCGCCCTGCGAGAAAGCGACGATCACGCTGTCCTCGAGCTTCGCCGCGGCCTGCACCGCCGCCGCGGCGATCACGTCGGCGATCTCGACCGCGCCCGAGAACTCCGGCTCGGCGAGCGTGCGCGGCGCCGGCGTCGGGAAGCGTCCGGCGGGAAGCTGCGGATCGCGCGGCGGATCGCCGCTCGCGAAGGCGGCGAGTTTGTAGTCCTCGGCCTCGACGATGATCCGCGCCATCGTGCGCACCGCCTCGACCGGATAGCGGCCCGCTGCGGTCTCGCCCGAGAGCATCAACGCGTCCGCGCCGTCGAAGACGGCGTTGGCGACGTCGGACGACTCGGCGCGCGTCGGCCGCGGCTGGGTCATCATCGATTCGAGCATCTGCGTGGCGACGATCACCGGCTTGCCCTGGCGCCGGCC
Source organism: uncultured Acidobacteriota bacterium (assembly GCA_963803995.1). Taxonomy (GTDB): domain Bacteria; phylum Acidobacteriota; class Thermoanaerobaculia; order Multivoradales; family JAGPDF01; genus JACTMI01. The sequence continues at coordinate 113,167 of CAWDOT010000009.1, read as the reverse complement.
GGCGGCGATGATCCGCTTCTGCAGCACGGGCACCTGGTGGAGCGGCACCTCGACGCCGAGGTCGCCGCGCGCGACCATCACGGCGTCGGCGGCGGCGGTGATCTCGTCGATGTGCTCGACCGCGGCGGCCCGTTCGAGCTTGGCGACGATCGGGATCTGCGCGCCCTCGGCCTCGACCACCTCGCGCACCGCCTCGACGTCGCGCCCCCGGCCGATGTAGCTCGCCGCGAGGAAGTCGGCGCCTTCGGCGACCGCGAAGGCGATGTCGGCGCGGTCCTTCTCCGAGATGGCGAAGGGGATCTTCGAGTCGGGCAGGTTGAGACCCTTGCGGGTGGCGACCGGCCCGCCGTGCACCACCCGCGCGGTCACGACCTTGCCGCGCTTGCCGGTGATCTCGACCTCGATCAGCCCGTTGTCGATCAGCACCCGCTCGCCGATCCGGAGGTGGCGGAGGAACCCGGGGTCGTCGACCGGCAGGTCGGCCTGGCCGCCGTCGCCGAGCTTCACGACCTCACCCTTGCGGAGCTGGCGCGGGCCGTTCTCGATCACGCCGAGGCGGAAGCGGGGGCCCATCAGGTCGAGGAGAACCGGGATGTGGCGCCCCTGCTCGGCGGCGACGCGGCGGACGAGCTGGATCGCCCGCCGGTGGCTGGCATGGTCGCCGTGGGAGAGGTTCAACCGGAGCACGTCCGCGCCGGCCTTCAGGAGATGGCCGAGCGCCGCCTCCTCGGCGGAAGCGGGGCCCAGCGTGGCGACGATCTTGGCGCGGCGTTCCATCGTGGGCGGCGCGCACCCCCCGGCCGCGCGGCCGGGGAGAGGATATCGCGAACCGAGGCGCTCCGCCGCCTAGGCCGGAGCCGCCAGCGCGTCGAGAAATCTCTCGGACCAGGCCCGGGCCGAATCGCGGCGTACGATCCGCCGCAGCGCGCGATGCCGGCGCTGGCGCTCGGCGAGCGGCATCTCGAGCGCCGTCGCGATCGCGGCGGCGGTCTCGTCGATCACATAGGGATTGACCAGCAGCGCGTCGCGCAGCGAATCGCTGGCGCCCGCGAACCGGCTCAACACCAGCACACCCGGGTCTGTCTTGCGCTGCGCCGCCACGAACTCCTTCGCCACCAGGTTCATGCCGTCGCGCAGCGGCGTGACCAGGCCGACGTCGGCGCCGCGGTACATGCGCGCCAGCGCCTCGCGCGCGAACGAGCGGTGGAGATATCGGATCGGCGTCCAGTCCACCTCGGCGAGCTCGCCGTTGATACGTCCGACCAGCTGCTCGAGCTCGGCGCGTTCCCGCCGGTACCAGTCGAGGCTGCCGCGGGAGGGTGACGCGATCTGCACCAGACAGACGCGCCGCCGCCATTCGGGGTGGTTCCTGAGGAAGAGCGCGAAGGCGCGGAATCGTTCGGGGAGGCCCTTCGAGTAGTCGAGCCGGTCGACGCCGAGAACGACCCGCCGGCCGCCGGCCAGCAGGACCAGCGAGCTCTTCGACTTGGGCCGCCGTTCGACTGTGGCCGACGGCTCGAACTCGGCGGCGTCGATGCCCACCGGGAACACGCCCAGGCGCGGGCCGCGCCGGATTCTGCGCGACGGCGTCGCGCGGCCGCGCGACGCGAGCAGACGGCGCCGGACGTCGGCGAAGTTGGCGAGGTCGCCGCGGGTCTGGAAGCCCACCAGGTCGGCGTGGCTGACCCCGGTCAGGAGTGGCGCGGCGTCCGGCAGCAGGGACCAGAGATCGCTGGGCGGAAAGGGCGTGTGGAAGAAGAAGCCCACCCGCCCGCGGAAGCCGCGGCGGCGCAGGAGCTCGGGGAGCAGCAGCAGATGGTAGTCGTGGATCCAGACCTGGTCGCCGGGTCTCAGCTCGCGGTCGAGGGCGCGCGCGAAGCGCTCCTGGGCGGCGCGGTACCGGAGGAGGTGCTCGAGGTCGAAGCGGGCGCGCCCGGGGAAGCAGTGCAGGATCGGCCAGAGCGCCTGGTTGCAGAAGCCGTCGTAGTAGCCCTCGACTTCCGCCGGCGGCAGCGCGACGCCGACCAGCGTCACGCGGCTCTGCCGGCAACGGCGGATCCGCGCGACGCCGTGCGCGCGGTCGTTCCAGCCGAGCCAGAGTCCGCCCTCGCGGCGGGCGCGCAGAGCGTCGAAGAGGACGGCAACCAGCCCGCCGGCCGGCAGGTCGAACGTGCTGCCGCGCGCGGGGAACGCCGGCAGACGGTTGGAGACGACCACCAGGCGGCTCATCGCCGCGACTCCTCCACGCGAGGCGCGAAGCGCTCCGCCCAGAGCGCCAGGAACTCCTCGACCGCCGGCACGCCGGGCAGCCGCGCTCGCGCCCGGGTCGGCCGGTCGCCGCTCCCGACCCGGACCCCGAAGCCGAGCGGAGCGACCGCCCCGAAGGCGTCCTCGTCGGTTTCGTCGTCGCCCAGATAGACGGCAAAGGTCGGCCCGCCGAGCCGCGCGACGACGGCTCCGACCGCGGTTCCCTTGTCGTGTCCTCGCGCCCGCAGCTCCCAGCCGCCGTCGATCTCCCTCAGATCGAGCTCCGCGTGATGGCGCAGCGGTCGGTGGCAGAGCGCGACCTCGCGGGCGAGCTCCGCGACGCGCTCCGGCGTCTCGCCCCGCGCGTGCAGCACGATCGCGGTGCGCTTGACCTCCAGGCACCTCGGAGGCAGGCGCGCGCCGAGGCTCGCGGCGGCGGCGTCGAGCAGCGCGCTGGCGCGTGGGGAGGGCAGGTGGCGGCGGCGTGCGCCGCCGGGCAGCCGTTCCTCCCAGCCGTGCTCGCCGATCAGGTGGGCTTCGATCCCGTCGAAGCGCTCCTCGATCTCCGCCAGGCGCCGGCCCGAGACGATGGCCAGCGCCGTCGCGCCCTGCGCGGCGATCGCAGCCAGCAGTTCCCGCACGCGGGGCGCGAGCGTCGCCGCATCGCGGTCGACGCTGAAGGGCGCGAGGGTGCCGTCGAAGTCGAGCAGCAGGGCGCGGCACGATGCCGCCGCCAGCCGGTCCCAGAGCTCGGGCCAGACGCGCGCATCGGGCAACAGGGCGGTCCTCGTCACGGGTTGCCCAGCTCGATCCAGCCGTCGCCCCCGCGCTGGAGGGCGAGCATCAGGGTGAGGTACTCGCGCAGGTGACGCGTGAGCAGGAAGTTGTCGCGCACGTGCCGGTGCCCCTTCTCGCCCATCTCGCGCGCGAGGGCTGGATTCTGCAGGAGGTAGCGGATGCGCAACGCCGCGCCCTCCGGAGTGTGCACCAGGAAGCCGGTGTGCGGCGGGATCACCTGGAGCGTGATGCCGCCGGTGTCGCCCCCGATCACCGGCCGCCGCTTCCAGAGCGCTTCCGTCACGGTCAGGCCGAAGCCCTCGCGCAGGGACTTCTGGACCACGATTTCGGCGCGGCGCTGCAGGGCGTTGATGACGCGGTGTGCGTCGGCGGGCAGCAGCAGGAGCTTGACGTCGGGATCGTCGCCGGCGGCCGCCCGCACCTCGGCGAGGACCGTCGCGCCTTCGGGGTCGTCGGTCGCCTCGCCGCCGGCCAGGACGAGCTGGATCGGCAGATGCTGGCGCGCGGCCTGGTAGGCGCGCAGGACTCCGATCGGGTCCTTGAAGCGGTCGAATCTGGAGACCTGCAGGACCATCGGCCGGTCAGGATCGATGCCGAAGGAGGCCGCGATCCCTGCGATCTCCTCGGAGCGCAGCTCCACGTTCTTCTCGGCCAGCGGGTCGATGCTCGGGGCGATCAGGAACTGGGGGTGTGGCAGCGGCTGCGCGAAGGCCGCGAGCGAGAAGACGCTGGCGTCGTAGGGGCGGACCAGCTCGCGGAGGAACTTCCAGACCGGGCGCGCCGGGCGGCTGACATCGATATGGCAGCGCCAGATCCAGTGGCCGCTGCGGCCGGGCACGAAGCGCAGAAGCGCCGCCGGCTGCGGGTCGTGGATGAACACGAAATCCGCCGAGGAGAGCTCCGGCCCGAGCCGGGCAGCGTTGGCGCGGTTGACCTCGAGATAGTGGTCGAGATGGCCCTGTGGGACTTCGATGCGGTCGCCTTGCAGAGCGTTGTGGAAGCTCTTGGTGACCTGGTAGAAGGCCGCGTCCCCTTCGACGACCTGCCAGCGCGCATCGATCCCCAGCTCCCGCAGCAGCGGCACCAGCCGGTGCAGGATCTCGGCGACGCCGCCGCCCGCGCGGGTCGAGTTCACTTGCAGCAGGCGGGCGCCCGCGAGAGGACGCGCGAGCTGGACGAGGTGGTCGAGGACCTCCCCTCCGACCACGGGCTCGTAGTCGGCCAGACGGCTCATTCCGCTCCCCTGCAGGCGGCGGCGAGCGCGCCGGCGACGCGCTCGCGCAGGTCGCCGAGCGACCCGAACATCGGGTCGATGACGGACAGTCGCCGCCGCGCCTCGGCACCCTGCTCGCCCCACTGCGCCAGCCAGGCCGAGAAGTCGTCCTCTCTGCGCGGCGGCCGCAGGCGCGCCTCCACGAAATGGAAGAAGACGCTGCCCGCCGGGAGGCGGGGGACCAGGGCCGCCAGCTGCGCGGGGGTGCGCGCCTGCCGGCCGGAGGCGAAGACCACGATCCTGGAGCTCAGGAAATGGAAGTCGTGCCCGGGCGGCGCCAGGGGCACGTTGGGGAGGTCGGCGAGGCGGTCCTCCAGAACGTCGACCAGCGCCGTGCGCAGCGCCTCGCCGCCCGGGTGATCGACGGGGTCGAGCGCGGACAGGCGCTCGGCGAGCGCGTCGTCGCGCAGCGCCTCGTGCGCCCACACGGCGAAGTCGTTGCCGTACTCGGGGTCGTCGAACGAGGGGCGCAGCAGCGCCTCGTAGAAGTGGTGGCGGAGCGATTCGAGCGGCACGTCGGCCGCGTGGTCGCGCAGCTCGCGCAGGTTGTGCGCCGAGCGCCCGGTCGCGAGAGTGATCAGGGCGCAGTCCTTGACCTCGAAGGGGGCCGGGAGCCTGGCGCTCATGGCTTGGCCTCCGCGCGGTGCAGGACCCGCTGCGGGAACGGGATCTCGATGCCTTCGGCGCGGTAGCGCCGGTCGAGCCGCCGGACGAACTCGTGGATCAGGGGCCAACGGTCGGTGAACGCCGCGGCGCGCAGGATGACGTTGAACTCGATCGCGGACTCGCCGAAGGCGCCGTAGCGGAGGAACGGCTGATGCGCAGGATCCGCCTCCGGCAGCTCGCGCTGTACTTCGCATGCCACCTCGACCGTCACCCGTTCGACGCGCTCGAGGTCGGAGCCGTAGGCGACGCCGACGCTCACCAGGACTGCCTGCGGGGAATCGGGCAGCGAGTAGTTGATCACCCGCATCTCCGCCAGGCGGGAGTTGGGGACGATCACCAGGTTGTTGGCGAGCTGGCGGAGCTTCGTCGCGCGCCATCCGATGTCGGCGACGTGCCCCTGCGTGCCGTCCTCGAGCTCGACGAAGTCGCCGACCCGGATCGGCTGCGCCATCGAGAGGTGAAGACCGGCGAAGAAGTTGGAGAGCGTCGGCTGCAGCGCGAGTCCGACGGCCAGCGAGCCTACGCCCAGGGCGGTGACCAGGGAGGTGATCTCGACGCCGAGATTGTCGAGCACGAGCAGCGAGCCGGCGGCGAAGATCGCGATCCGGGCTGCCGTCTGGAGCAGCGTCGGGCGCCCCGGAACCCCGGGCGACCTGCGCCCGGCCAGCGCGGCGGCCGCGAAGCGGGCGACCAGCACCACGGCGAGGGCGAGGAATCCGCTCAGGGCCAGGCGCATCAGAGCGGACCGCAGGTCGGGGCTCAGGGGAGCGAGGCGCAGCGCGAGGATCGCCGAGAGCATCAGGATCCCGGGCGCCCAGAGGCCGCGGGACGCCTCGAGCAGGAGATCGTCGACGTCGGTCGCGGTGCGGGCGGCGAGGGTGCGCAGCCGTCCCAACAGCCAGAGGCGGACGAGCCAGCCCGCGCCCAGGCCGAGCAACAGGACCGCGAGGGCGAGGAGCCAGCGCGCGAGAGGACGGTCCGGCAAACCGGCCAGGCCGGCCGGCAGCCGCTCCGCCAGGGTGGCGAGCAGGATCACTGTGGCCTCCGCCTCGAGATGTGTCGACGGCGCGTGGCGATGTAGTCGAGCACCATGCGCGCGACGAGCTCGTGCGCGTCGGCGGGGAGACGGCTGCGCGCCCCGTCGTCGGCGGTCGCCGCGAAGACGGAGGCGATGCCCGCGGTGGCGCCGAACAGCACGCGCGCCGCGTGGCGACGCTGGGCGGCGCCGAAGCTCGCCGGCAGGTCGAGGAGGCGGGAGATGCCGTCGAGGTGCGCGGCGAGCGTCTGACGCAGCGGCTCCCACTCCGGGCGCGAGAACTTGAGGATCCCGCGCGCCTGGTGCAGCAGCCGCATGCGCCCGGGCCGCTCCGCATAGAAATCGAAGTGGGCGGCGGCAAGTGCCGTGGCCCGCTGCGAGCGTGAGCGCGCACCGGCGACCGCCGCGAGGCAGCGCTCGCTGAGCTCGCGGAAGGCCTCGCGGACGATCTCGAGGACGATCGACTCCTTGCTCGGGAAATAGAGGTAGAAGGTCCCCTTGGCGACGCCGGCCACGCGCGTCACGTCCTCGATCCGCGCGTCGTAGAGCCCCTCGATCGCGCAGACCTCTTCGGCCGCGGCCAGGAGGCGGCGGCGGAAGTCGAGGACGGCGGGCGGGGGCGACTTGGCTGTCTGGAGCATGACTGACCGGTCAGTCATTGTCTCGCGTGCGGCGCTCGAGGTCAAGCGAGGAGCGCGCCGGTTGACGCGGAGAGGCCGGGGCCGGACAATGAGGCATGCGAGAGAGACTCCGCGTCGGAGCATTGCAGTACTTCGTCCGGCCGGTCCAGGACTTCAACCAGTTCGCCGATCAGACAACCAGCCTGGTGGAGTCCGCGCGCGACTACGGCGTCCGCCTGCTGCTCTTCCCCGAGTACTTCACGGTGCAGCTGCTGACGCTCGGCGACGTCCGCCGCCCGATCCACGACCAGGTGCGCGACCTGGCGCTTCAGGTGCCGCGATTCCAGGAGCTCATGGGCGGCCTGGCCGACCGCTTCGGACTGCACATCGTCGCCGGCTCGATTCCGGGCGAGGGGGAGGACGGCACCCTGCACAACGACTGCTGGATCTTTGCGCCGGGCGGGCGTCGGGCGCTGCAGGGCAAGCTGCACATGACGCGCTGGGAAAGGGAGGAATGGCTGGTCCAGCCGCGGCGGCGGCTGCGTCTGTTCGAGTGCGAGTTCGGCCGCTTCGCGGTCAACATCTGCTACGACGCCGAGTTCCCGGAGCTGGCGCGGGCCGCGGCGCGGCTGGGAGCGGATCTCCTGCTGGTCCCGAGCTGCACGGACGACCGCCACGGCTTTCTGAGGGTCCGCTACTGCGCGCAGGCGCGCGCCATCGAGAACCAGATCTACGTCGTCCACGCCTGCACGGTCGGCTCGCTGCCGATGGTGCCGGCGGTGTCGCTCAACTACGGTCAGGCCTCGGTGTTGACTCCGAGCGACTTCCGGATGGCCCGGGACGGAATCCAGGCGGAGGGCGCGGTCAACCAGGAGATGATGGTCGTGGCGGACCTCGACCTGGACGAGCTGCGAGCGTCGCGGGAGACGGGCACCGTGCTGCCCCTGCGCGACAGTCTGACCACTGCCGAAGTGCTGGCGGACCTCGAGCGGGTGGAGCTCTGAGCCCGGTGCCGACCAGCGTCGTGCGCGAAATGCGGCGCGAGGACTTCGCCGCGGTCGTCCACCTCTGTCGGCGCGTCTACACGACCTCGATACCCTGGACCGAGGAGCAGCTCGAGAGCCACCTGCGGGTCTTCCCCGAAGGGCAGCTGGTCGCCGCCGACGCCACCAGTGGAACGCTCCTCGGGCTCGCCTCCTCGCTGATCGTGCACTGGGACGACTATGCCTTCGACGCAGAGTGGCGCGAGTGGACGGCCGGCGGCTATTTCACCAATCACGATCCGAAGGCGGGGCGCACCCTCTACGGCGCCGAGGTGATGGTGGACCCGGAGGTCCAGCGGCGCGGGATCGGCCGCCGGCTGTACGCGGCCCGGCGGCATCTCGTGCGGCGGCTCGGGCTGCGCAGGATCCGCGCGGGCAGCCGCCTGCGCGGCTACGGTCGCCACGCGGCCCGCATGGACCCCGAAGAGTATGTGGCGCGAGTCGTCGGCGGTGAGCTCAAGGATCCGACGCTCAGCTTCCAGCTGCGCGAGGGATTCGAGGTGCTGGCGGTGGTCGGCGGGTATCTGCGCAACGATGCCGAGAGTCTCGGCTACGCCGCGATCATCGAGTGGTTGAATCCCGAGGCGGGGAGTCAGGACCGGCTCGGCGGCAATCCCCGCTTCCGGCGCCCGCCGCTAACGGCGGCGCGGTAGGCGCCTCCTCGGGCCCGGCGCTACCGCGCCTGGACTGTCACGCTCAGCAGGGTGCGCGCGCCGTCGCGCTCGATCTCGACCTCGATCGTCTGCCCCGGCTCGAGCGTGCCGAGGATCTGCGAATAGCCGCGCAGGCTCTCGATCGGCTGGCCGGCGAGCTTCAGGAGCACGTCGCCGGCGCGGATCCCCGCCTGCTCGGCGGGGGAGCCGGGCACGACCTGGTCGACCCTGACGCCGGGGCCCGCGAACGCGAAGTCGGGCACGGTGCCGACGGTCACCTTGCGGCCACCGGGCGCCGGCGCGGGCGGCGCGCCGGTCGGACCGGTGCCCGCCGCCGGCGCCGCGGTCCTCGCCGCCGGGGCGATCGTCACGGTCAGCGGCTCGGGGCGCTCGGCGAGGTAGCTCACGCACTCCTGGGCCAGCGTCGCGACCTTCACCAGGCCGGGGACATCGACCCTGTCGGCGGTGTCGCCGGGGCGGTGGTAGTCCGCGTGCGCCTGGGTGAAGACCTGGACCGCCGGCACACCCTTCTCGATGAAGGCCATCTGGTCGGAGGCCTCGGCCTGGTCGGGGATCGACCGGCTCTCGACGCCGGTGACGAAGCTGGCGCCGCGGAAGATGTGGGGCCACTCCGTCGCCGTGCCGGCCGCGAGGATCGTCACCTTCTGCCCGTTCAGGCGGCCGACGGTGTCGAGGTTGACGACGCCGATCGTCTGCTCGAGCGGGAAGGCGGGGTGCGCGGCGTAGTGGCGGGCGCCGAGCAGGCCCGCCTCCTCGCCGGCGAAGGCGGCGAAGACCAGCGTGCGCGACGGCTTCGCGCCCGCGGCCGCGGCGCGCGCCAGCTCGATCAGCACCGCGACGCCGCTCGCGTTGTCGTCGGCGCCCGCATGGAGCCGGCCCTTGAACTCCGCGTGCGCGTCGGGGAAGCCGAAGCCGAGATGGTCGTAGTGCGCCGAGACGACGGCCGACTGCCCGGAGAGCTCGGGCTTCGTGCCGGGGAGAATTCCGAGCACGTTCCTGAGCGCGACCGGCTTGCCGTCGGGGCTCCTGTCGGTGGTGAAGGACTGGAACCAGGTGCCGTGGTCGCCGCCAGGCCGGAGGCCGATCGCCTGGAACTGCGCGGCGACGTACTCCGCCGCAGCGTCGAGGCCGGCGGTGCCGATGCCGCGCCCCTCGCGCTCGGGCGCGGCGAGCCAGGTCACGTGCTCGCCGAGCAGCTTCTCCGAGAAGACCGGCGGCAGCTCGGCGAGCGCCTTGCGCGGCGCGAGCTTCGCCGGCGGCAGCGCGGTGCCGCGCGCGGCCGCCGGCCGCAGGTCGACGGCGAGCGGCGAGTCGGAGGCGGCCCACTGCCCCTTGACCGTGTTCACCGGCTCGGCGCCCTCGAAGCCGAGATAGCTGTACTTGCCGTAGTGGGGGAGCTTGCGCCCGAGGCCCGGCAGCGCCCCGAGCGGATCGGCGGCGATCCAGCCGAGCGCGCGCTCCGGGCTCCGCGGGTGGCGGACCACTACCACCGCCGTGTGGCCGGCGAACGGGATCTTCTCGGCGTCGGCGCCGATCGCATCGGCCTCGACCCGCAGCCCCGCGGCGCCGGAGACGAGACGGGGTGCCAGCCGATTGGCGCGGCCGAGCAGCCAGACGGCGCGGTCGGCGGGGACCTCCGTGACCTCGGCGTCGGTCGCGAACTCGATCGCGTGCGCGTCGGTGCGCCAGGACTCGAGCAGCGTGCGCCAGGCCGCGGCCTCCTCGGCCGGAGCGTCCGCCGGCAGCACCGCGAGGACGCGCGGCTCGCCGAAGATCTGGCCGATCGAGGCGGGGATCTCGCGCGGATCGAGGCGGCGGAAGAGGTCGAACGCGGGGTCGATCCGCAGGGCGAGCGGCGGCTCCGTGGCACGGACCGCGAAGGAGGTGGCCGTCGACGCGACGGCCACCGTCGTCTCCACCGCGGCGCCCGCGGTCTGGACCACGAGCGGCACGTCGAGCGCGAAGGGCTCGCCGGACTGCGTCTGGAGCAGGCGGCCGCGCACCTCGAAGCCGCCCTCGACCGCCACGACGCCGTCGACCTCGACGGCGAGCTCGGCCGCGCCAGGGCGCTCGGTCCAGTCGCGGAAGAAGCGGGAGAGGTCGGTCTTGGCGACCGCCTCCGCGCTGCGCCGGATGTCGGCGAACGAGGCCTGCTTCCCCTTCTCCTCCCGGTAGAAGCGCGCGGCCCAGTCGCGGAAGGCGTCGTCGCCCAGCTTGCGGCGGAGCATGTGGAAGCCCATCAGCGACTTGCCGTAGCCGACCGCCTCGGTCGCCGCGCTGTGGCGGGCGCGGAACTCGACCAGCGGGAAGTCGCGTCCGTCGCGCACGTAGCTCCGGTACTTCTGGAGCGTGTCGCGCCGGTAGGCCTCGCCCTGGCCGCGCTGCTCCTGGATCAGGTGGTCGGCGAGATAGGCGGTCAGCCCCTCGCACCAGTTGCCGCTCTCGTAGTCGACGAAGACCGAGTTGCCCCACCAGTTGTGGAGGATCTCGTGCGGATACGACGAGGCGAGGATGAACGGGAGCCGGATCACCTGCGGGCCGAGCAGGGTGAAGGACGGCATGCCGTAGCCGGTCTCCCAGAAGTTCTCGACCAGCGCGAACTTGCCGTAGGGGTAGGGGCCGAGCAGGCCGCGGTACATCTCGAGGTACTGCGCGGTGGCCGCGAGATACTTGCTGGCGAGCGCCTCGTCGGGCGCGCGCAGGTAGACCTCGGCTTCGACCGCGCCGGCGGCCTGCCGATAGCGGACGAGCGGGCCGCCCACCAGGTAGATCTCGTCCATCGGGCCGGCGGAGTCCCAGCGCGCGCGCCCCTCGGCGTCGCGCGAGGAGCCGTTGCCCTGACTGATCAGGTGCCACCCCTCCGGCGCGGTCGCGGTGAGCTCGAACTCGATCAGGCCGCGGTCGATCTGCGGGTACCAGAAACCGTTGCCGGCGAGGTAGACCCCCTCGGGCGAGACGATGCCGGCGGTCTCGCGGAAGCCGCGCTGGTACTGCTCCGCCTCGGAGCCGAGACCGAAGTCGAAGGGTCCGGCGTAGGAGATCTCGATCTGGCCTCCCCCCTCCGGCAGGCGGACGCGGTAGCGCACGAGGCCGCCGTTCGCCGCGAGGTCGGCCGGCGAGGCGTTGATGCCGGTGAACGGGGTGACGTCGCCCAGCGGGACCTGTTGCGCGGGGGGCTCGGAGTTCGTGACCACGAGCTTCGCGTTGAGCAGGAACTCGACGTCGCCGCCGTGCGGCACCCGCAGCCGATCGTGGACGGCGAGCGTCCGGGTCGCGGGGTCGAGCGTGACCTCGAGCCGATGGCGCACCCGCGGCGCCGCCTCCGCCCCGGAAGCCAGTGCGGGAATGGCGAGCGCGGACGCCAACGCGACCGCGGCCGCTGCGCGCCGGAGGCGCGGCGCCGCGCTCACGGCTTCTCCGCGGGCTTCGGCGTCGCCACCGGCCCGGCCGCCCCGGTCGCGGGCGCGGGCGGGCAGGGCGCGGGCGGCGCCTCGAACTTGCGCCGGAAGTACGCGGTCAACGTCTTGACCTCTTCGCCGCGGCGGACCTCGAAGCGGGCCGAGTCCCCCCAGCGCTTCTCGGACATGAGGCGGTTGAAGGTCTCCTTCTGGTCGATCGGCGTGCCGTCCATCGCCACCAGGACGTCGCCCACCGCGAAGCCGGCGGCTCCGGCGACCGACTTCTCCTCGACCTGGATGACCGCCATCGGCGCGCCCGGTTCGCGCTCCGGCGCGGAGAGACCGAGCACGGGGAAGAGCGGGTCGGCGGCGGCCGGCACGCCCCAGAAGTAGCTGGCGTAGGAGGCGCGCGCCGTCTCGATCGGGGCCTTCTTCTCCGTGTCGTAGACCGGGATCGGGATCACGGAGGCGATGCGGCCGTCGTACCAGAGCTTCGCCTGCCGCTCGGCGCCCAGCCCGTAGGCGACGTGGCCGGAGCCGATCAGCACGACCATGATGGGACGTTCGCCCGTGGCGGCCCTGAGCGCCCGGATCGCGTTGTGCGCCATCGCGCCGTCCCAGGTGCACTGGGCGCGGAACATCCCCTCGAACATCTCGGGCGGGAGCTGGCCGTGCATGTCGTCGGCCGAGAAGAAGGCCTTGAACAGACGTCCGGTGCTCCTCGGAATCGGTGTCGATCCGCTCCGGCAGCAGCGCGCGCTGCTCCGGCGTGAGCGCCTCGAGCCCCTGCGTCCGCGCGGTCTGGACCACCTTGCGCGGCACGTTGAGGCCGAACATGCGGGCGCCGCTCTCCCGGGCGAAGCGGAAGATCGCCTGGTAGTACTCCCAGTGGTAACCCCAGTTGTGGTACCAGCGCGACTCCTTGAGGAAGTCGGCCTCCGAGAGCCCCGCCTCGGCGACCCAGCGATCGAGCACCGCCTGCTCGCCGGCGGGGTACATCTCGAGTCCGATCAGCACCGTGCGTCCGCGCTTGCGCAGCTCCTCGAGGACGCGCAGCTGGACCTCGTGGAACTCGATGTCGGTGTGGCTCTCGCCGAGGAAGAGCAGCGAGACCGGGTCGAGCCGCGCGGCGAGCTCGGGCGGGGTGACGACCTCGCCGGTGGCCGCGTCGGTGACGCCGTCGAGCACGACCGGCGCCGTGCGGTCGCGCCGGGCCGGGTCGCCGATCGCGAGATCGAGGACGTTCGACTGCGCCCGGGCGGCGGCGGGCAGGGCGAGGAGAGCGGCGAGAGCCAGCCCCGGCAGGGGGCGGCGGGCGTTCGGGATCATGTCGGCACCTCGGACGGGAGTCTCGTTGCGATCGCCGCGCCGCCGTTCAGGGGGCGGCCGCGGGAGCGCCGTCGAGCGTACCGCAGGGCCGCCGGCGGCCGCGCCGGTCCGGGGCGCGGCGTCCGCGCCCCACCCGACCTGATAGGCTCCGCCTCCGCGCCGGGCGGGACCCGGATCGGCGCCACCCATCACGCCATGTTCGAAGGTCTCCAGGAGAAGTTCCAGGAAGTCTTCCGCCGCCTGAAAGGCGAGGGGCGGATCACGCAGGAGCACCTTTCGGCGGCGCTCAAGGAGCTCCGCCTCGCGCTGCTCGAGGGCGACGTCCACTTCCGGGTGGTCAAGGACTTCCTCGGCCGGGTCGAGCAGAAGGCGATCGGCGAGAAGGTGCTCGACAGCCTCTCCCCGGCGCAGCAGGTGATCGGCATCGTCCACGACGAGCTGGTCGCGACGCTGGGCGGCACCGACGCCCAGGAGCTGCGGGTCGCTGGGGCGCCCGCGGTGATCCTGATGTGCGGCCTCCAGGGCTCGGGCAAGACGACGACCTCCGGCAAGCTCGGCCGGCGCCTGGCCGCGCGCGGGCGCTATCCGCTGCTGGTCGCGGCCGACCTGCAGCGCGCCGCCGCGGTCGAGCAGCTCGTCCAGGTCGGCGCGCGGGTCGAGCTGCCGGTGCTCCGCCCGGAGCCGGGGGAAGGGGTGATCGAGCTCGGTCGTCGCGCCCTCAGAGTGGCGCGCGAGCGCGGGCGCGACGTCGTCCTGATCGACACCGCCGGCCGGTTGCACGTCGACCAGGCGCTGATGGCCGAGATCAAGGCCCTCGCCGACGCGGTCGACCCGGACGAGATCCTCTACGTCGCCGACGCCATGACCGGCCAGGACGCGGTCAAGAGCGCCCAGGAGTTCGCGGCGGTGCTCCCGCTCACGGGAGTCCTGCTCACCAAGCTCGACGGCGACACCCGGGGCGGCGCGGCGCTCTCGATCCGCGAGGTCGCGAAGGTCCCGATCCGGTTCGCCGGCGTCGGCGAGAAGCCGGAGGACCTGGAGCTCTTTTCGCCCGCGCGCATGGCCTCGCGCATCCTCGGCATGGGCGACGTCATGGCCCTGATCGAGAGGGCCCAGGAGACGGTCGACGCCAAGGAGGCGCAGCGCCTCGCCGAGCGGCTCTCGCGCCAGGAGTTCACCCTCGAGGACCTGCGCGACCAGCTCCGCCAGGTCAAGAAGCTGGGCTCGCTCCAGAGCATCGTCGACATGCTGCCCAGGATGGGCCCGCTCAAGGGGATGCCCAAGGTGGGCGACGCCGACGAGAAGCGGCTCGCCCGGGTCGAGGCGATCATCAACTCCATGACCCCGGCCGAGCGGCGCAATCCCGGCCTGCTCCAGGCCAGCCGCAAGAAGCGGATCGCCCGGGGCTCCGGGACCTCCGTCCAGGAGATCAACCAGCTCCTCAAGCAGTACCTGGGCATGAAGAAGATGATGAAAGGGGTCAAGGGGAGCTGGCTGAAACGGGCCTTCCGGGCCTGAGGCCCTCCGCCTGTGCTACACTTCGCGACTCGGCGCCCGCCTTCGGAGTTCTCCCGGCGGGTTCGAAGTCAACCGCGCTGGAGGTAAGGAAGGATGCTCAAGATTCGGCTCCGCCGGATGGGTGCCACGAACCGGGCCTTCTATCGCCTGGTCGTCTCCGATTCGCGCAACGCCACGACGGGTTCGGCGCTCGAGGAGGTCGGCACCTACGACCCGCGCCAGGACCCGCCGCGGGTCCAGATCGACAAGGCTCGCGTCGACTACTGGGTCTCGAAGGGCGCGACGCTCTCCGACACCGTCAAGCAGCTGGTCGCCCGCGCCGCAACCGCCGCCAGCTGAGCGGCGGGAGAGCCCGATGAGCTCCGCGGCCGAGGATCTGCTCGCCGTCGTCCGCCTGCTGGTCGACCACCCCCGCGCCGCGACCGTCCAGACGGTCGAGGACGAGGAGGGGGTCGAGCTGCAGGTCGAGGTCGACGAGGCGGATCGTGGTCAGCTGATCGGCCGCCGCGGCCGCACGATCGACGCCCTGCGCGCCCTGGCGCGCGTCCGCGGCGAGCGGGAGGGGCGCGATGTCACCGTCGAGCTCGTCGAAGACTGACGCCCCGGCGCTGCCGGAATCCGTTCAAGTCGGCGAGGTCCTGCGTCCGCACGGCGTGCGGGGCGAGGTCGCGGTCTTCGCGACCAGCGACACGCCCGGCCGTTTCGCCGTCGGCGCCGAGCTCCGGCTGGTGCTCGGCGGCGCGGCGCGTGCGGTGCGCGTCGCGACGGCGCGCGAGCGGCGCCCTGGCCTGCTGGTGATCGGGTTCGAGGGGGTCGCGGACCGCGACGGGGCCGAGGCGCTGCGCGGCGGCGTGCTGGAGGTCGACCGCTCGCGCGTGCCGGCGCCGCCGGCGGGGGCGTTCTACCACTTCGAGCTGATCGGCTGCCGCTGCCGGGATCGGACGGCCGGCGACCTCGGCGCGGTCGTCGACCTGGTCGCGGACGGCGGCGGCTGGCTGGTGGTCGCGGAGCGCGAGGACGGCCAGCGGATCGCGCTCCCCTTCGTCGAGAGCTTCCTGGTCGGCATCGACCGGGAGGCGCGGGCGATCGAATGGAATCTGCCGGAGGGTTTGGTCGAAACGTGCGCGTCCAGGTCCTGACCATCTTCCCGGAGCTGTTCGAGCCCTTCCTGCGGACCTCGCTGGTCGGGAAGGCGATCGAGAAGGGGTTGCTCGCGGTCACGGTGCGCGACCTGCGCGACTTCACGGAGGACCGCCACCGGACGGTCGACGACGTCCCCTACGGGGGCGGTGGCGGCATGGTGATGACGGCGCCCCCCTGGATCCGGGCGGTGCGCGCGCTGTCGGAGGGGGCGCGGCCCTGGCGGGTCCTGCTCTCGCCCCAGGGCGCGCGGCTCGACGACGCCCGGGTGCGCGAGCTCGCCGGCCGGGGCGACCTGCTGCTGATGTGCGGCCGCTACGAGGGGATCGACGAGCGGGTCCGCCAGACGGTGGTGGACGAGGAGATCTCGATCGGCGACTACGTCCTGGGCGGCGGCGAGCTGCCGGCGATGGCGCTGATCGAAGCGGCCTCGCGCGAGATCCCGGGGGTGGTCCAGTTGCGCGAGTCGGTCGAGCGGGACAGCTTCCGGACCGGCCTGCTCGACTACCCGCACTACACGCGGCCGCCGGTGGTCGAAGGGCTCGCGGTTCCCGAGGTCCTGACCTCGGGCGACCACGCCGCGATCGAGCGCTGGCGGCTCGCCGCGGCGCTCGCGGCGACGCTCGACAAGCGGCCGGACCTGCTGGCGGCCGCGCCGCTCACGCCGGCCGCCCGCCGGGAGCTCGACCGGCTCCGGGCCGAGCGCGGCAACGGCGGGGTTGCCGGAAGTCTTGGAAGTCTAGATAATTAACGACCCCGAACCGAATCTGGCGGGGCGTGGCGAACGAAGGGGTGGAGTCATGAATCAGCTCGTCGACATCGAGCGCAGCTACCTGCGCCAGGACGTTCCGGAGTTCCGTCCGGGCGACACCGTGCGCATCCAGGTGCGCGTCGTGGAGGGGGACAAGGAGCGCCTGCAGGCGTTCCAGGGCGTGGTCATCGCCCGCAAGGGGAGCGGCACCCGCGAGATGTTCACGGTGCGCAAGATCTCCGGCGGCATCGGGGTGGAGCGGATCTTCCCGCTCAACGCCCCGGTCGTCGACAAGATCGAAGTGCTGCGCCGGGGCCGCGTGCGGCGGGCCAAGCTCTACTATCTGCGCGCGCTGCGCGGCAAGGCGGCGCGTATCGACGAGCGGCGCGAAGAAGCTCCGGGCAAGACCGCCGGCTGAGGTGGCCCGAGGGCTCGACGCCCCGCGGCCGGGTGGAGGGGAGAAGCGGGTGCCGACGATCTGGGAGCTCTGTGGCGAGGTCTTCCGGCTCGACCTGATGCGGGAGCTGGAGGCTAGGCTCGCGCAGGCGGGTTTCGCGGCCGTGGCGGGCGTCGACGAGGCGGGCCGGGGGTGTCTTGCCGGCCCGGTGGTCGCGGCTGCCGTCGTCCCCGATCCCGCCCGCCTGGTACCCGGCGTCGACGACTCCAAGAAGCTCTCTGCGGAGGCCCGTGGCCGGCTCGCGCCCGCGATCCGCGCCGCCGCGCGCGCCTGGGCGGTCGCCGAGGTCCCGGCGGAGACCATCGATCGGACCGACATCCTGCGCGCGACGCGCATGGCGATGGTCGAGGCCCTCTCCCGACTCGCTCCGCCGCCCGACTGCGTGGTCACCGACGCGGTCGCGCTCCCCGGTCTCGAGGTTCCCTGTATTCCCGTGGTCAAGGGCGATGCGCTCTGCTATGCGGTCGCCTGCGCGTCGATCCTCGCCAAGGAGCACCGCGACCGGCGCATGGCCGAGCTCGATCGCGACTATCCGCACTACGGATTCGTCCAGCACAAGGGCTACGGCGCGCCGGGGCATCGCGCGGCGCTCGCCCGCTTCGGTCCCTCCCCCCTGCACCGGCTGACCTTCGCTTCGGTGGTGCCGCGCGTGGCGGAGGCGCGCTCCTGACATGGCGATGAACCGCCAGTCCGCGATCGCGGCCGCCGAGAAGATGGTCTCGAAGGGGAAGATCGAGGCCGCGATCAAGGAGTACCGCAAGCTCCTTGCCGAGAATCCGAACGACGCCTCGACGCTCAACCGGCTGGGCGACCTCTACGTCCGGCAGAACCAGATCGACGAAGCGACCAAGCTCTTCGCGCAGATTGCCGACCGCTACTCGGAGGACGGTTTCTTCGTCAAGTCGATCGCGATCTACAAGAAGATCATCAAGCTCGACCCGACGCGGCTCGCGGTCTACGAGCGGCTGGCCGAGCTCTACCACCGCCAGGGCCTGGTCACCGAGGCGCGCACGCAGTATCAGGTCCTGGTCGACTACTACCAGAAGCACTCGAATCCCTCCGCGGCCATCAGCGTGCTGCAGCGCATGGTGACGCTCGAGCCGGAGGACCCGTCACCGCACGTCAAGCTCGCCGAGATCTTCCATTCGCTCCAGCAGGGCGACAAGGAGCTCCTCGAGTACCGCACGATCGCAGAGCTGATGGTGCGCAAACAGCGCATCGACGAGGCGACGCAGGTCTACATGAAGGCGATCGCCGCGGCGCCGAACGATCTCGCCTTCATCACCGACGCGGTCCTCGGCCTGAAGGACGAGGGCCACACGGCGGCGGCCGCGCGGCTGCTCACGCTGGCGGTCGAGAAGAACCCCCAGGCGGAGAAGATCGCGCGCCTCATGGGCGGCCTCGGCAGGCGCGAGCGCCCGGCGAGCGGCGAGGTCGAGCCGCGCGTGATGACGGTCAACGAGCTGATCGCCGAGCCGCCGGCGGCCGAGCGGCCGGTCGAGCGCACCGGCGCGCGGCCGATTCCGCCGATCCTGTCCGCGCCGCCGGCCGAGACCGCGGCCGGTCCGGTGCTCTCCTTCGACGAGAGCCTGGTCGAGGGCGATCTGCCACCCGGCCCCCGCGTGAAAGCGCCCGAGCGGGAGATCCTCGACGAGGAGTTCGTGCTCGAGCTTCCGGACGAGGGCGGATCGCCCTCGACGCAGGTCGAGCCGACGCCCGAGATGCTCCGGCGCGGGCCGGCGTCGGCCTGGTACGACGCGGAGGCCCCGCAGGTCGAGTTCGAGCTCGATCTCGAGGGCGCCGAGCTGCCGCCGGTCGAGCCCCTGCCGCCGCCCGCGCCGGCGCCGCCGCCGGCCGCGGTCGAGGCGCGGGCCTTCGAGGTCGGGTTGCCGGATGCCTCGGAAGAGGAGTTCGAGATCGAGTGGCAGTTCGAGCCGGAGCCCGAGCTGCGCCTGGACCTGCCTGCTCCGCCGCCCACGCCGCCGCCCGCGCCGGTCTCCCCGACGGCCACCCGGCCGCTCGATCTCGAGGAGCTCGAGAAGACCTCGTACGAGGTCGCGGCGCAGGCGGCGCCCGCGGCGCGCCGCGTCGAGGACCTGCTCGCCGAGGCCGAGGTCTTCGCCAAGTACGGCCTGCGCGAGAAGGCGCACGACCGCGCGCGCGAGATCCTGCAGGCCCAGCCGAGGAACGTCGGCGCGCTCGCTCTGCAGCTGACGCTCTGGCTCGAAGAGGGCAAGCACGAACGGGTCGTGCAGCGAGCCGGCGCGCTGGCGCACGCGGCGGTCGGCGGCGCGGCCGAGGTCTGGACTCAGCTGCGCCAGAAGCTGGTGAAGGCGGGCTACCGTGTGGAAGGCGACCAGGTGCTCGCCGCGCCGGTGCCGAAACGACCGCAGAAGGACTCGGTCTCGATGCTGCTCGAGGACCTCGTCGGCAGCGGAGCCAAGGCAGCCAAGCCGAAGGCGAAGCCCAAGGCGGCCGCGGCGAGCGATGCCCTCGCGGCGCTCGAGGCGGAGGTGGCGAAGCCTGCGCCGCTGCGCGCGCCGGTCCCCTCGCCGCCGGCCCCGATCGCGCCGCCGCCGGTCGTTGCGGCGCCCCTGCCGGAAGTCGCGCCGCCGGCCCCCGCCGCGCCCGTGCGGCCGCCTGCGAAGTCGCCCGCCGCGGGCCACGCTCTCGACGAGGACGAGCTCCCCGGCATCGTGATCCCGCAGCTGCCGCCGAAGCCGCCGGTGGCTCCGCCGCCGCCGTCGCCCCGGCTCGCCGACGAGAGCCTGGCCTGGCTCGACAAGGTGCCGACGCCGCATGGCGGACTGTCGCCGCGCGACGAGGCGCTCTTCGAGGACGAGGAGGGCTTCTTCGACCTCGCCGCGGAGCTCGAACAGGAGCTGTCGAAGGAAGAGCTGCTCACCGGCAAGGGCATCGTTCCGGCGCAGGAGCAGTCGCTCGAGGAGATCGTCGAGGGCTTCAAGAAGGGCGTCGCCGAGAGCCTCTCGCCCGAGGACTACGACACCCATTTCAATCTCGGCATCGCCTATCGCGAGATGGGGCTGCTCGACGAGGCGATCGGCGAGTTCCAGCTCGCGGCGAAGCATCCGCGCTACAACATCGATTGCTGCTCGTTGCTCGGCGCCTGCTTCCTGGAGAAGGGCCTGCCGGAGCTGGCGGTCAAGTGGTACCAGCGGGGTCTCGAGACGCCCGACCTCACCGAGGAGGCCATGCTCGGCCTGCTCTACGATCTCGGCGGTCTTTACGCGACGACGGGCGAAGTCGAGAAGGCGCGCAAGACGTTCGTCGAGATCTACGGCATCAATTCCAACTACCGCGACGTCGTCGCCCGGCTCGAAGAGCTGGGCGACTGACCCGGCGGGTCGAGGCGGCCGCCGGTGAGGACGCGAAGCGACGAGGGCGCCGCCGCGGGCGCCGGCGACGACGTCACGCCGTGGGGCCTGCCCGCGCGCCGCGATCACTCGAAGCTGGTCTGGCTGGTGGTCGCCCTCGCCGTCGCGGCGCTCGTCGCCGTCCGCTTCTGGGACTCGATCGCGGCGCCCTTCCGCGATACTCCGGTCGCCGCCTTCGTCGCGCTGCTGCCGGCGGGGGAGAGCGTCGCGCGCGACGGGCTCCATCGCCTCGACGCCGGCGCCCGCTTCCGCCTGTTCGCGGTGCTCGAAGCGCGCACCCTGACCGGCTCCACGGTCTGGTACACGGAGGCGCCCGCGCTGCGGCTCGGTGACCGGGAAGTGCCCGGCGACCGGTTGCGGCGCTGGCCGGGGAGCGGACGGCTCGCGCGCGTCCGCTGGTGGACCGTCGAGGGATTCGCGCCTTACCTGCAGGTCGCCACGGCCGACGACCTCGAGCGCTTTCGCCTGCCCGGCAACTTCCATCCCGACTGGGGCTCGGGCTGGAGCATCGACGGCGTCGTCGATCCGAGGAACGCGCTGCTCGAGCCCGGCTCGCCGCTGCGCCCGCTGCCGTTCGGGACGCAGCGCTGGCAGGTGCGCATCGAGTTCTACGCGCAGCGCGCGGCGATCACCCCCGCCGAGCGCCTGGCGAGTCCGGGTGGCGACGAACTGCTCACCGGCTCGGCCCTCCCGACCACTCTGGTCGCGGCGCTTCCGGCTCCGCTCGCGCGGCTCTCCGCCATCTTCGGAGTGACCCAGGTCGAGGCCGCGCCCGGTCTCGCCGGCGCGATCGGCGCCCGCATCGAGGACTGGCAGGAGCGCGACCTGGCCTTCGAGCGCGCGGCGCTGCTGCGCGAGCACCTGGTGGCCGCGGGCGTCGATCCCGCCGGTCTCACCTGGCGGCCGCTCGACCTCGACGCCGGACCGCCGCCCTGGCGCGCCGATGGCGGCGGCGAGGGCGTGGCGGCGGGAGACCTCGTGCAGGGCGGCGGCCGCATCGTCGTGCTCTTCCGCGACCAGGGCGAGGCGGGGAAGCTCGATCGCGCCGATCTGGTCTTCGACTACTTCAAGGGCGCCAGGGTCCGGCGCCTCGACGACGTCTTCCGCGAGGAGGGCGGCCTGGTTCTCGACTGGGCATCCACGCGTCCGGTCCGGCCGGGCGGTTGAACCGGTGCCGCCGGCACCGGGGAGAGCATCATGAAGACCATCACGCTGTTGCCGGGCGACGGCATCGGGCCCGAGGTCACGGCGGCCACCGTGCGCGTCCTCGAAGCCGCGGGCGGCCGCTACGAATGGGACTCGCACATGGCCGGCGCCGAGGCGCTCGCCGCCCGCGGCAACCCGCTGCCGCAGGACGTGCTCGACTCGATCCTTGCCAACGGCGTCGCGCTCAAGGGCCCGATCACCACGCCGATCGGCACCGGCTTCCAGTCGGTCAACGTCCAGCTGCGCCGCGCGCTCGACCTCTACGCCAACCTGCGCCCGGTGCGCACGCTGCCGGGCGTCGCGAGCCGATACGAGGGCGTCGATCTGGTCGTCGTCCGGGAGAACACCGAGGACCTCTACAGCGGGCTCGAGCACGAGGTGGTCCCGGGCGTGGTGGAGAGCCTGAAGATCATCACCGAGCGCGCCTCGACCCGCATCGCCCGCTTCGCCTTCGAGTACGCCCGCAGGAACGAGCGCCGACGGGTGACCGCCGTGCACAAGGCGAACATCATGAAGCTGTCGGACGGCCTCTTCCTCGACTGCTTCCGGCGCATGGCGCGCGAGTTCCCCGTGATCCAGGCCGACGACCGGATCATCGACAACCTCTGCATGCAGCTCGTGATGCGGCCCGAGCAGTTCGACGTCCTCCTGCTCGAGAACCTCTACGGCGACATCGTCTCCGACCTCTGCGCGGGCCTCGTCGGTGGCCTCGGCGTGGTTCCCGGGGCGAACCTCGGCGAGAAGGGGGCGGTGTTCGAGGCGGTGCACGGCAGCGCGCCCGACATCGCCGGCCGGAACCTCGCCAATCCGATGGCGCTGATCCAGAGCGCGGTGCTGATGACCCGCTACCTCGGCGAGCCCGAGATCGGCGACCGCATCGACGCCGCGCTCCTCCACGTGCTCGCGGTCGACCAGATCCGCACCCGCGACCTCGGCGGCCAGGCCACCACCACGCAGTTCACCGAGGCGATCGTCCACGCCATCGAGACCGGGGCGGCGCACCGCGCCTGAGGCCGGGCCGCCGCCCGCCCAGGAAGTGCCAGAATCGGGACCGGTGGACGATCCCGGCCGGTCCCTGTTCGACGAGGCGGGCGCCGAGGCGGCGCCCGCGCCCGACGGCGCGCGCGCCCCGGCCGCCGACGCGCCGCTCGCGGAGCGCATGCGGCCGCGCTCGCCTCGACGAGGTGGTCGGCCAGGCGAAGGTCGTCGGGCCGGACGGCTTCCTGCGCCGCGCGATCGCCGCCGACCGGGTGCCGTCACTGGTCTTCTGGGGCCCGCCCGGCTGCGGCAAGACGACGCTGGCGCGCCTGATCGCCGCAGGCGACCGCGGCGCGCTTCGTCCCCTTCTCGGCGGTCACCTCCGGCGATCAAGGAGATCAAGCGAGTGATGGCCGAGCGCCGAGCGCGCTGCGCGCCGCGACCCGCCGGCGGACGCTCCTCTTCGTCGACGAGATCCACCGCTTCAACCGCGCCCAGCAGGACGCCTTCCTGCCCTACGTCGAGCGCGGCGACATCGTGCTGGTCGGCGCCACCACCGAGAACCCGTCGTTCGAGCTCAACGCGGCGCTGCTCTCGCGCTGTCGGGTCGTCGTGCTCGAGCCGCTCGCCGGAGCCGATCTCGTCGCCCTGCTCGAGCGGGCGCTCGCCGACGCCGACGCGGCGTGGCTGCGGAGTCCGGGCGTCGCCGCCGAGCCCGAAGCGCTCGCGGCGATCGCCGGTCTGGCCTCGGGCGACGCGCGCAAGGCGCTCACCCTGCTCGAGCTGGCGGTCGAGGACGCCGCTCGGCGAGCCGCGCCGAGCGTCGACGGCCGGACGACGTCGCCGCCGTGGCGCAGCGCAAGATCCTGCTCTACGACAAGACGCGGCGAGGAGCACTTCAACCTCATCTCGGCGCTCCACAAGTCGCTGCGCGAGAGCGATCCGGACGCGGCGCTCTACTGGCTCGGCGCGCATGCTCGAGGCCGGCGAGGATCCGCTCTACGTGGCGCGCCGGATGCTGCGCTTCGCCGTCGAGGACGTCGGGCTCGCCGACCCGCGCGCGCTCGAGCGCGCCGCTCGCCGCCTGGCAGGCCTACGAGCGGCTCGGCTCGCCCGAGGGCGAACTGGCGCTCGCCGCAGGTCGCGGTCTACCTCGCGCTCGCGCCCAAGAGCGTCGCGGTCTACAGGGCCTGGGGCGAGGTGCGCGCGACGATCGCCCGCCGCCCCGCTGATCCGGTGCCGATGTCGATCCGCAACGCCCCGACCGCGCTGATGAAGGACGTCGGCTACGGCGCGGGCTACGTCTACGCGCCGGACACCGGAAGCGGGGTCGGCGGCCTCGACTGCCTGCCCGACAGCCTCGCCGGCACCCGCTTCTACGAGCCGGGCGGCGCCGGTGTCGAGGCGCGGATCGCGGAGCGGCTCGCCGAGCTCGCCCGCCGCCGCGCCGAAGCGCGGGAGCGCGACGGGAAGCGGAAGCCGTGACGGCGCGAGCGCGGCGCGGCCGCGCGGCGCTCGCTGCCCTCGGTGCGCTCCTCGCGGCCCGGATCGCCGCCGAGGAGCCGCCGGCGATCGACCTCTCGCGGCTCTTCGCCGACGCCGCCGCCTGGCGCAGCGCTGCCGATCGGCTCGAGGGCGCCATCGCCGAGGTCGAGCGCCGCTCGGCCGGCGAGTGGCGCGCCCCGGCCGACCTGCTGGCGGCGCTCCGCGCGAAGGACGAGGTGCACCGGCTGGCGGCGGAGGTGGATGGCTATCTGGGCCTGCGGGAGGTGTTCGACGCTGCGGACGAGGTGGCTGCCTCCCTGCGCGCCGCGGATGGCGGCGCTCACCTCGCGCTGGGAAGAGATGGCGCTGCCGGCCTTCGACAGAGCCGTGGCGTCGCTCGAGACGACGACGCTGGAGCGGTGGTTCGTCGCCGAGCCTGCACTGGCTCCCTACCGGTGGGTGCTGGGAGCGGGGAACCGCGCGGCTCCACGGCGGCTGGAGCCCCGCGAGCGGGAGCTGCTGGACTCGATCGACGCCGAGCGCAGGAGCGCTCGCCAGATGTACATGGCCCTGACCATCCTGGAGGCACCCGAAGTCGAGATCGACCTCGCCGGGGGAGGACGTCTCGAGATCACACCTGCGCTTGCGCGCAACCTCTCTGCGGAGCTCACAACTCAGGCCGACCGGCGCACCGCCCAGGCCGCCTGGCGCGCTGCGCTGGGTCGCCGCGCGGCGTCCCTCTCGGCGCTGCTGGCAGGGGTCGTGCGGCGGGAGGCGTTCGATGCCCGCCAGCGAGGCTTCGCTTCACCGCTCGCCGCCTGGCTGGCGGACGAGGCGATCCCGGAACCGGCGGTCGAGCTCCTTCTCGAGCGCGCGCGGGCGAACGGACCGACGGTGGGGAGGATTCATGCCGCGCGTCGCCAACTGCTCGCACTCGAGCGCTACGGAACGGCCGACGTGCGGGTTCCGGTGGCGGGCCTGCGCACCGACTGGACCTGGGCGGAGGCGCGTTCGGCGATCGAGACGGCAGCGGCCGGGCTGGGCGGGGAGATTGCCCGGGTCACCGAGCGTGCATTCCGGGAGGGCTGGATCGACGCGATCGAGCGCCCGCGCAAGCGAGCGTCTGGCTTCTCGACCTTCGTCTATCGCGACCACCCCTATGTGAGCGTCGTCTTCCGAGGGGCCACAGCGGATCTGTTCCGCCTGGCGCACGAGGTCGGGCACGCCGTCCACCACCAGCTCGCGTTCGAGTCCCGGCCCTTCGCGGTCGCCCGCCCGTCGGTGCTGGCTTCGGAAACGACGGCGGCGATCTTCGAGCTGGCGCTCGCGCGGCACCTGGGAGAGAAGGCGGCGGTACCGGTCGCGGTGGCGACCGCCGACTTCGAGGTCCAGACGGTCCTCCGGATCTTCGTCGCCACAGCGCTCGATGCGGACTTCGAACGCGCAATCCACGCGCTGGGCGGTGAGCACGACGCGGCGAAGCTGGGGGAGCTGTACCGCGAACGGCTGGCGTCCTTCCACGGCGGCGCGCTGGCGCTCGATCCGGCCGACAGCTACGGCTGGATGGAGACCCCGCATTTCGTCAATGCGCCCTTCTACATGCCCCGCTACGGCCTCGCCTTCGCCGCCGCCCTGGCGCTCGACGAGCGGCTGCGCGCGGCGGATCCTGCCGCCCGGTCCTCGGCGCAGGCCGCCCTGCTGGAACTTCTGCGCGCCGGAGCCGCGGAGGCGCCGCTGCGTCTCCTGGCGAAGGCGGGCGCGGACCTCGAGCGGCCGGAGGCCTACGCCGCGGTGACCGACCACCTCGAAGCCCTGGCCGACCGCCTCGAGGTCGCCGCCGCCACTCCCGCCCTCCTCTCGCCGCCCCGCCCCGCGGACGAGGCACCGCGGCGCTGACGCCGCCAGCCAGCGAAACGCTGCACCCCTGGGTTTTTATGTTTTTCATGTAAAAATACTTGCAAAATAGTCCAAGCGCTGACAGACTGGCTTCGTGAACGACCTCGCCCCCGGCCTCGGCGACAGCCAACGCACGCTCCTCGCGCTGCTCAAGCGGCGCGGGCCGACGACGATCGTCGACCTCGAGGCGGCGGCCGGCCTGTCGCGCGAGACGCTGCGCGAGCACCTGCGCTCGCTCGACCGCGAGGGTCTGGTCGAGCGCGCCGGCCTGCGCCGCGCCGGACGCGGTCGGCCGGCGCTCGTCTACCGCCTGACCGAGCGGGGGGAGCGTCTCTTCCCGCAGCGCCAGGGGGAGCTGCTCGGCGAGCTCGCGAAGTTCCTGCTCGCCGACGGCGGCGACGCGCTCGACCGCTTCTTCGCGGCGCGCGCTGCGGCGCGCCGCCCCCGGCTCCTGGCGCGCGTCGAGGGGTTGGCCGGCGCCGAGCGGGTGCGCGAGGTGGCGGCGATCCTAGACGAGGAGGGCTACGTCGCCGAGGTGGAGCCGGGCCGCGACGGCGGTCCCCGGCTCCGCCTCTGCCACTGCCCGCTGCGCGAGCTGGTGGCGGTCTCGCACGCGGCCTGCCGCGCCGAGATCTCGCTAGTCGAGGAGCTGCTCGGCGCCGCCGCCCACCGGGAGGCGTTCATGCCCGACGGCGCCCCGAGCTGTACCTACTCTTTCGCATCCCTGTACTCCGCGGCCGGAGCGCCCCGCCGAGCCGCGCATCCCGCAACGGAGAACCCGAGATGAACGTCACCACCGAGAGCCGCGTCGGCGAGATCGCCGCCCACCATCCGCTCGCCACCCGGGTCTTCGCCCGGCACGGCATCGATTTCTGCTGCGGCGGCGGGGTCCCGCTCGCCGAGGCCTGCGCCCGGCGGGGCGTCGCCGCCGAAGCCGTGGTCGGCGAGATCGAGACCCTGATCGCCGGAGCGCCGTCGACGCCCGAGCCCTGGCTCGACGCGCCGCTCGGCGAGCTGGTCGGGCACATCGTCGCCAGGTTCCACGGGCCGCTGCGCGAGGAGCTGCCGCGCCTCGAGGCGATGGCGAGAAAGGTCGCCCGCGTTCACGCCGAGCGCGACCCCGAGGGGCGTTTGCCGCGGATCGAGGCCACGGTGACGGCGCTGCGCGGCGAGCTCGAGGACCACATGACGCGCGAGGAGGAGGTGCTCTTCCCGGCCCTGCTCTCCGGCGGCGCGCAGCTCCCCTTCGAGGTCTTCGAGGAGGAGCACGCGGCCGCCGGCGCCGACCTCGCCCGCCTGCGCGAGCTGACCGGGGACTACGTGCCGCCGGCCGACGCCTGCAACACCTGGCGCGCGCTCTGGGCCGGCCTCGAGGACCTCGAGGCCGTGATGCACGAGCACGTCCATCTCGAGAACAACATCCTCTTCCCGCGCGCCACCGGCGTCGGGAGCGTCGCGCACCCCTGAGCGAGCCGCACCGGGAAACCTCCTCCGCCAGCGTCCGTAGGAACTGGTGGAGGAGGCACCCGACGATGTCCGAACGACGCCTGCGCCGCTCGCCCGATCAGAAGATCCTGGGCGGCGTGATCGGTGGTCTGGCCGAGTACTTCGACCGTGACGCCGCGCTGCTCCGGCTGCTCTACATCCTGGTGTCGGTGATCTCCGGCGGCGTTCCCCGGGATCGTCGTCTACCTGATCCTCTGGATCGTCATTCCGCTGAGAAGGCCCGGCGAAGCCAGAGCCTGAGGCCCGCGCCGCGCAAGTGGCCGGTGGCGGCGCGCGTCAGCGCGCGGCGGAGTCGGCGAGGACGTCGATGACGCCCTGCTTGCTGATCAGCTCGCCGAAGACGTGCGGCTCGCGGCCGGGGCGGTAGAGCAGGTAGAAGGGGATCCCGTAGCGGCCGTGCTCGGCGAGGAAGCGGGCGATCCCGTCGTCGCGGTTGGTCCAGTCTGCCTTCATCGGCACGACGCCATGCTCCTCGAAAGCGGCGACCACCTCGGGCGTGTGCAGCACCAGCTTCTCGTTGACCTTGCAGGTGACGCACCAGTCGGCGGTGATGTCGAGGAAGACCAGCCGCCCTTCCTCGTCGGCGAGCCGCTCGGCCTCTGCGCGGTCGAAGGGCTGCCAGGGGATCTCCGACGCGGAGGCGGGCCCGGCGGCGGCGCGGCTCTCGGCCCGCGGCGCGCGCGCCGTCAGCACGATCGCGCCGGCTGCGACCAGCAGCGCCAGCGCCCAGCCGGCGCGCCGCCCGGGCGAGCCGGCCTCGGCGCGGTGGGCGAACCAGAGCGCCAGCGAGACGGCGAGCAGCCCGACCTGGAAGAAGGCGAGCCGTTCGGGCGCGATCTGCGCCGCGAGCACGTAGAGCAGCCAGACCACGGCGCCGGCGAGCAGGAAGCCCATGGCGCCGCGCAGCGTGTCCATCCAGGCGCCCGGCCGGGGCAGGAAGCGGGCGACGCGCGGCGCCGCGGCGAGCGCGAGGTAAGGGAGAGCGAGCCCGGCGCCGACGGCGGTGAAGATCGCGAAGATCGTCGCCGCGCTCTGCGCGAGGGCGAACGAGAGCGCGGTGCCGAGGAAGGGCGCCGAGCAGGGGGTCGCCATCAACGTCGCGAACAGCCCGGAGGCGAAGTGCCCGGCGAGGCCCTCGCCCGTCCCCTGGCGCTCTGCGGCCGACATCAGCCGCGACGGCAGCTGGATCTCGAACAGCCCCCAGAGATTCAGCGTGAAGAAGAGCACCACCACGGCGAGGAAGGCGACGAAGCCGGGCTGCTGGAACTGGATCCCCCAGCCGACCGCCGCCCGCGGCCTTGGCGGCGACCGCCGCGCCGGCGAGCGCCCAGAACGAGATCAGGATGCCGCCGGCGGTGGCGAACGCGCCGGCGCGCACGTGCGCCGTGGTCTGACTCGCCGCGCGCACCAGGCCGAACACCTTGAGCGACAGGATCGGCAGCACGCAGGGCATCGCGTTCAGGACGAGGCCGCCGAGCAGGCCGAGCAGCAGCATGCCGGCGAGCGACGCGCTCGGGAGCGCCGCCCCGGCCGCCGGCGCGGCGGCCTGCGTCTCCGCGCGCGCGCCGCCGGCGAAGAGCTCGGGCCGGTGGGCCGTGCCCCCGGGAGCGACCGTCAGCGCGAGGCTCGCGCTCGTGGTCACCGGCGGCAGGCAGGACTTCTCGTCGCAGGCCTGATAGCGGAACCGGACTTCGATCGGCGCGGCGCCCGTGGCGTCTGCCGGCACCGGCAGCTCGGCGATCAGCACGATCCGCCCCTCGTAGACGGCGAGCGGCTCCTCGGCGAACGCGAACTTGTAGGGCCGCGGCTCCGGATAGGCGACCTGCGCCGGGCCCCAGCCGGCCGGGGCGGCGACCGTGAGGACGGTCGGGATCAGCCAGTCGTAAGTCGGGACGTGGGCCTGGGCGTGCCAGCCGGGCTCGATCTCGACGACCGCCGCGATGCGCGCGGTCGTACCCGGATCGTAGGAAGTGCGGTCCGCTGCGACCTCGAGCCGGGCCTTCTCGCGGCGGACATCCTGCGCCGCCGCGGGAGCGACCGTCGGCGCCAGCGCCGCGAGGAGCGCGGCCGCGACGAACGGAACGCGGCGGATCGGCCTCACGAGCACTGCGCGACGGTCTTCAGGCTGGTCCAGTCGCGGCGGGCCTCGGCGACCAGCGGGCTCGCGGGGTGGTCCTTCTCGAGCCGGGCGAGCGCGCCCTGCGCCTTCGCGCAGTCGCGCGCGTCGCGCGCCAGGGCGAAGCCGAGCCAGTCGAGGCGCTCGAGCATCTCCGCGTCCGCACCGGCGGCGCGCGCGGCCTTCTGGGCCGTCTTGAGGTCGTTCGCCGCGCCTGTCCAGTCCTCGTCGAGCCGGCGCGCGTCGGCGAGCAGATAGCGGCGCCAGACGTCGGTCCTGGGATCGCTCGACGGGGTCGCGAGGAGCTTCTCGAGCAGCGCCGCCGCGCGGGCGCCGTCGCCGCGCTGGTGCATCTCGAGCGCCTTGCGCTCCCAGAGCGCGGGATCGGTGCCGGCGAGCGCCTTCTCGTAGGACTTGAGGGCGAACTCGTGGCGGGTGAGCACCGAGTTGATCCGACCGATCAGCCGGTCGACCGGCAGGAAGCCCTGGATGTCGCCGACATAGGCGCGCTTTCCGTCGAGCAGGAGCAGCGTCGGCAGCGATTCGGCCTTGAATCGGCGCTGGATCGCGGAGCCTTCGGCGCGGTCCTCGACGTCGACGCGCAGCAGCACGAACTTCGCGGCGAAGCTCTCGAACGCGGGGGTCGAGAAGACCTCCTTGTCCATGGTCTTGCACCAGCCGCACCAGTCGGCGTAGAGGTCGACGAGCACCAGCCGGCCCGACTTCTTCGCCTCGGCGAAGGCCGGCTCGGCGCGGTCGAACCAGGTCGGCGCCGCGGTCGCGGGCGAGGCCGCGGCGAGCAGGCAGAGGGCGAGGGCGAGCGGTCCGGAACGGCGTTCGGTCATGTGTCGGGACGGCCGCCGGAGAAGGGTCCGACGGCCGTCCCGATGCTAGCATGCAAAACATGCACCTGGCGGCGCGAATGGCGCGCCTCGGCGAGTCGGCGACCGGGCGGATGGCCCGCCGCGCGGCCGAGCTGAAGGCGGCCGGGGTGGACGTGGTCGACCTGAGCGTGGGCGAACCGGACTTCGCCTCGCCGCCGGTGGCCGTCGACGCGGCGCGCCGGGCGCTCGCCGACGGCTTCACCCGGTACACGCCGTCGAGCGGCATTCCGGCGCTGCGCCGGGCGCTCGCGGCGCGCTACGCGCGCCAGTACGACGCGCCCTGGACGGCGGACCAGGTCCTGGTGACGGTCGGCGGCAAAGGCGCGCTCTTCGAGCTCGCCCTGGCCCTGTTCGAGGAAGGGCAGGAGGTCGTCCTCCACACCCCGGCCTGGGTGAGTTTCGCCGAGCAGGTGAGATTCGCGGGGGCGCGGGTCGTCGAGGTGGAGGCCGATCCGGCCGACGGCTTCGCGATCCGGGCTGGGCGGCTGCTCGCGGCGGTCACCCCGGCGACCCGCGCGATCATCCTCAACTCGCCGTGCAATCCGACCGGCGGCACGATCGAGGCCGCGGAGCTGCGCGCCCTGGTCGAAGGCGCCGCGGAGCGCGGCGTGCTGGTGATCGCCGACGAGACCTACGAGCGCATCGTCTACGACGGCGCCGCTCCGGCGAGCGCCGCCGCGCTGGCCCGCGCCCATCCCGACACGCTGGTGGTGGTCGGTTCCTTCTCGAAGAGCTACGCGATGACCGGCTGGCGGCTCGGCTACCTGCTCGGTCCCGAGCCGCTGGTCCGGGCGGCGGCCGAGATCCAGGGTCACGCGACCTCGAATCCGACCTCGTTCGCGATGGTCGGGGCGCTCGCGGCGCTGGAAGGCGCCGAGCTCGACGTCGCGGCGATGGTCGCCGAGTACCAGGCGCGGCGCGACGAGCTGATCCCGGCGCTCGCCGCCCTGCCCGGCGTCACCTGCGCCCTGCCGCGCGGCGCCTTCTACGCGTTTCCCGACGTCTCGGCGCACTACCGCGCCGGCAGGGCCGACTCGACCGCCTTCGCCGAGGGCCTGCTCGAGGAGGCGAGGGTGGCGGTCGTCGCCGGCGCGGCCTTCGGCGCGGACCGTCACGTGCGCGTCTCCTTCGCCTGCTCCCGCGGCGAGATCCGCCGCGGCGTCGAACGGATCGCGGCGTTCCTCCGTCGCGGCTAGCCCGCGGGCACGAGCCGCGGCGCCCGCTCCGACCGGTCGAATAGAATGTCAGGGGCTGCGAGCCTCACCGCCGCCTGCATGCCCGCGCGGCGGTCTCCGACGCCGACCTTTTTCCAGGAGCCCAGGACATGACCTCGAGACTCGAGAGCGGACCGCGGACCCCGATGCTGGCCGCGCTCGCCCTGATCGCACTGCTCGGATCCGGCGCCGTCCCGGCGCGGGCCGAGCCCGTCGCTCGGACCGCGGCGCCGACCGCCGCGGAGGCCGGGCAGTTCATCGCCGACGCCGAGGCGCGGCTGCTCGAGCTCTGGGTGGCGCGCGACCGCGCGCAGTGGGTGCAGGCGACCTACATCACCGGGGACACCGAGACGCTCGCCGCGCAGGCCAACGAGGCGGTGATCGCGGCGTCCATGGAGCTGGCGCGCGCGGCCACCCGCTTCGACGCCCTGCAGCTTCCCGCCGACCAGCGCCGGAAACTCGACCTGCTGAAGACCTCGCTCGTGCTGCCGGCGCCCTCCGACGCGGCCGAGCGCGAAGAGCTCACCCAGCTCGCGGCCGAGCTCGAGGGGATGTACGGGCGCGGCAAGTACTGCCCGCCGGCGGGCGGCGATTGCCTCGATCTCGAGCAGCTCTCGAACATCCTCGCGGAGTCGCGGGACCCGCAGCAGCTCGCGATGGCCTGGAACGGCTGGCACACGATCGCGCGCCCGATGCGCGCGAAATACCAGCGCTTCGTCGAGCTGGGCAACGCGGGCGCCCGCGAGCTCGGTTTCGCCGACCTCGGCGCGCTCTGGCGCGCCAAGTACGACATGCCCCCGGACGCCTTCGTGGCCGAGCTCGACCGCATCTGGAACCAGGTCAAGCCGCTCTACGACCAGCTCCACTGCTACGTGCGCGCCCGGCTGACCGCGGTCTATGGCGCGCAGCTGGCGCCCCCCGACAAGCCGATCCCGGCCCATCTGCTCGGCAACATGTGGGCGCAGCAGTGGGGCGACATCTACGACCTGGTCAAGCCCGCGGACGTCGTCGATCCCGGGTATTCGGTCACCGGGCTCCTGCAGGCCAGGGGCTACGACGCGAAGAAGATGGTCGAGACCGGCGAGCGCTTCTTCACTTCGCTCGGCCTGGCGCCGCTGCCGGAGACGTTCTGGACGCGCTCGATGTTCGTCAAGCCGCGCGACCGCGACGTGGTCTGCCACGCCAGCGCCTGGACGGTCGAGCAGCCGGACGACCTGCGCATCAAGATGTGCATCGAGGTCAACGCGGAGGACTTCGACACCATCCACCACGAGCTGGGGCACAACTTCTACCAGCGCGCGCACAACACCCAGCCGCCGCTGTTCCGCGACGGCGCCAACGACGGCTTCCACGAGGCGCTCGGCGACACCCTGGCGCTGTCGGTGACGCCGAAGTACCTGAAGACGATCGGCCTGATCGAGCAGGAGCCGCCGGCGGCGGCGGACATCGCGCTGCAGCTCCGGCTCGCCCTCGACAAGGTGGCGTTCCTGCCCTTCGGCCTGATCATCGACAAGTGGCGCTGGGGCGTCTTCTCGGGCGAGATCCCTCCGGACCGCTACAACCAGGCCTGGTGGGATCTCAAGCTCAGGTATCAGGGCGTCGCGCCGCCGGCGCCGCGCAGCGAGCAGGACTTCGACCCGGGGGCGAAGTACCACGTGCCGGGCAACACGCCCTACATGCGCTACTTCCTGGCCGACATCCTGCAGTTCCAGTTCCACCGCGCGCTGGCGGCCGCGGCCGGTGAGACGGGGCCGCTCAACCGGGCTTCGATCTACGGCTCGAAGGCCGCCGGCGAGCGGATCGAGAAGATGATGCTGATGGGCGCCTCGAAGCCCTGGCCCGAGGCGCTCTCGGCGCTCACCGGCGAGACCGCGATGGACGCCACCGCGATCCTCGACTATTTCGCACCGCTCCAGGCCTGGCTCGAGCAGCAGAACCGCGGCCAGGTCTGCGGCTGGTAGGGAGAACGCGACCGCATGGAACCCCGGGAAGCCCCGAAACGGGCGCAGCGGGTGCCGCCCGAGACGGGCGGCACCTGGTCGATGCGGGTCGGATCCCTGCTCGGGATCCCGATCCGCATCCACTTCACCTTCGTGCTGCTGCTGCTCTGGTTCGGCACGGTCTCCTCCGGCCAGGGCGAGGGCTTCCTGGGCGGCGTCGTCTTCATGCTGCTGCTGTTCGGCTGCGTCGTGCTGCACGAGCTCGGCCACGCGGTCATGGCCAAGCGCTTCGGCGTCGAGACCCACGAGATCGTGCTCTACCCGATCGGCGGCGTCGCCCGGCTGGAGCGGATCCCGTCGGGCAAGGCGGAGCTGCTGATCGCGCTCGCCGGACCGGCGGTCAACGCGGTCCTGGCCGCGCTCCTGATGGGCTGGCTGCTCGTGCGCCAGGTGCGGGCGCCCGGCTCGCCGATGGAGCTGCTGACCGACGCCCCGGTGGTCTGGCAGCTGCTCACCGCCAACCTCACGCTCTTCTTTTTCAACCTGATCCCGGCCTTCCCGATGGACGGCGGCCGGGTGCTGCGCGCCACGCTCTCGCTCTTCCTGGGCGAGGGCCGCGCCACCTCGATCGCGGCCACGGTCGGACAGGGCATGGCGATCCTGTTCGCCGTGCTGGCGCTGTTCCCGCCGCCGGTCAAGCCCGTGCTGCTGCTGATCGCGATCTTCGTCTTCCTCGGCGCCGCGCAGGAGGCGGCGTTCCAGCGCAACCGCACGGCGGTGCGCGGGCTGACGGCGCGCGCCGCGATGGTCACCCGCTTCGAGAGGCTCGCGCCCAACGACTCGCTGGCGCGCGCCGCGGAGCTGCTGCTCGCCACCCACCAGCACGACTTCCCGGTGGTCGACGCCTGGGGACGGGTGGCAGGGGTGCTGCAGCGCTCGGCGCTTCTCGCCGGGCTCGCGGGCGAGGGGCGGGAGTCCGCGGTTCTCGAGTACATGGATCGCGAGCCGATCGCGGTCCCGCCCACGATGCCGCTCGAGGAGGTCCTCCGGTTGCTGCAGGCGCGGCCGATGGGGACGGTCCTCGTGGTCGGCGAAGGGGGGCTCGAAGGGATGATCACCCTCGAGAACTTCGGCGAGCTGATCGAGATCTCGCAGAGCCTGCGGCGGCCCGAGCGGGCCGACTGAGCCGCCGGCCCGGCGCCGCCCCGCGGCTCAGTCGGGGGTCCGGCGCCCCGTCATCTCCTGTCCACCCTGGGTGAAGACCAGCGCGATCGCGCGGCCGTTCTCGACTTCGAAACGGACGCGGCCGAAGACCAGGGCGAGCTCGAACTCGTGCTCGCCGATCGGCTTGAGCGGCACGTTCTGGTAGCCGAGCGCGTTGACCGCGAGCCCGCCGCCCGCGGCGATCACTTCGATCTCGAGATCGGCGCTGATCGCGTAGCGGCCGACGTAGACGGCAGGATCTGGCGCCGGGCCGGCCGCCGCTCCGGCGGCGACCGGAGCATCCGCGGGCAGCGCGCTCCGCACCCAGCGCTTCTCACCGATGTAGGGAACCACGGTGACCAGCGAGCGCGTGCCGGTGGCCGTGTCGGCCTCGAAGCGCAGCAGCTCGGGCCGTCCGTCGCGGAAGAACTCGAACGGCGTGCGCGGCCAGGCGGCGAGCGTCTCGCCGTCCTTCCTGCGGGTGACGAGGTGGTCGCCGTCGCGCGCGACCTCGATCCAGTCCGGCCCGCGCAGCAGCCGGTACCAGCCCTCCAGCGCGTCGAGCGCGGCGACGTCGACGGCCGCCGGCGTTTCGCGCTCCGGCCAGCCCGCCACGCGCTTCGCGGCCTCGAGCAGCAGCTCGCGGGCCTTGTCGGCGAAGCCGTACCGGTTGGTCGTCACGGCGGCCCAGACGCCGTCCTCCGGCAGCCAGATCACCGCGCAGTAGAAGCCGTTGGTGGCGCCTCCGTGCTCGAGCACCTTGCGGCCCTGCTGGGTCGAGACCGCCCAGCCGAGGCCGTAGCCGGTCTTCAGTTCGTCGTTGAGCCGGCCCGGGGAGGTCATGCGCTCGAGCAGCGCCGGCGAGATCAGCCGGCCGCCGGCGAGCGCGTCCTGCAGCCGGGCGAGGTCGTCGACGTTCGAGTAGAGCGCGCCGGCGGAGAAGAGCTGCGAAGGGTGCAGCACCGCGCGGCTGTTCTGCCACCCGTCGCCGGTCCGGGTGTAGCCGGGCACGCGGCCCTCGAGGATCGCGGTGAAGTCGTTGTAGCCGCTCCGGCGCATGCCCAGCGGCTCGAAGATCCGCGCGCGCAGGAAGTCGGCATAGCTCTGGCCGCTGGCGAGCTCGATCATCCGTCCGACGGCCACGTAGCCCGAGTTGTTGTACTCGAACTCGCTGCCGGCCGGGGCGGCGAGCGGCCGCTTGCGGAAGTAGTCGAGGAGCTGGTCGGGCTTGAGCTCCTTGCCCCAGAGCGAGGACCAGTCCGGCAGGTTGACGTAGTTGACCAGGCCCGAGGTGTGGCCGAGCAACTGCTCTAGGGTGATCGGGACCGCGGCGGGGTGGAAGCCGGGCAGGAGGGCGCCGATCGTCGAGTCGAGGCGCAGCTTGCCCTCGTCGACCAGCATCAGCGCTGCGATGGCCGTCGTCTGCTTGGTCAGCGAGCCGATCGGGTAGATCAGCCCGGGCGCGGCCGGCACGCCGAGCTCGACGCTCGCCATGCCGTAGACGTTGCGGAAGACCGGCCTGCCCTGGCGGGTGATCAGCACGACCGCTCCCGGCTCGCCGGGCGCCACCCAGTCGCCGAACACGCGGTCGACGCGGGCCGCGGTCGCGGCGGGGAGCGTGGTCTCCGGACGCGCCGCGCCGGCCGCCGCCGCCGAGAGCAGGGCGGCGGCGAGCGCGGCGGCGGCGGCGCGTGGCGCGGCGCTCACCAGACCGTGCAGACGGGCGCGGCGACCATCCGGTCGCCCGCCTCGCAGCGGAAGGCCTGGTGGAACTCGCGCGAGTTCATCGGCGCGGCGACCGCGCGGAAACGGCCCGGCGAGTGCGGGTCGACGGTCACCTGCTGGCGCAGGAACTCGGGGGTGCCGAGCGAGCACCAGGTCTGCGCCCAGGAGACGAAGAAGAGCTGCTCGTCGGTGAGGCCCTCGACCAGCGGCTGCGGCACGCCGTGGCGTTGCTCCCAGCTCCGGTAGGCGAGGTAGGCCTGCTTCATCCCGCCCAGGTCGGCGATGTTCTCGCCGAGCGTGAGCTTGCCGTCGACCTTCACCCCGGGCTCGACCTCGAAGGTGTCGAACTGGTCGGAGACGCATTTCGCCGCCGTCTCGAACCTGGCCGCGACCGCGGGCTCCCACCACTCGCGCAGCATGCCGTCGCCGTCGGTCTTGCGCCCCTGGTCGTCGAAGCCGTGGGTGAGCTCGTGTCCCATCACGGCGCCGATCGCTCCGTAGTTGAGCGCGGCCGGGAAGTCCTTGTGGAAGAAGGGCGGCTGCAGGATGCCGGCCGGGAAGGCGATCTCGTTCTGCAGCGGGTTGTAGTAGGCGTTGACCAGCTGCGGCGTCATCAGCCACTCGTTGCGGTCGACCGGCTGGCCGATCTTCCTCATCTGGCGGTCGTACTCGAAGGCGACGCCGGCCGCGACGTTGTCGAAATGCGCGCCGCGCCTGACCGCGAGCGCCGAGTAGTCGCGCCAGACCTCCGGGTAGCCGATCTTGTTGGCGATCTTGCGCGCCTTCTCGAGCGCGCGTCCGCGGGTGGCCTCGTCCATCCAGGTCAGGCTCGGCAGGTTCGCCTCGAAGGCGTGCTCGACGTCCTGGATCATCTCGAGCGCGACCGCCTTGCTGTCGCCGGCGAACTCGCGCGCGACATAGATCCTGCCGATCGACTCGCCGAGGGCGGTCGAGGTGGCCGCCACGCAGCGCTTCCAGCGCGGCTGGATCTCCTGCTGGCCGGAGAGCGCCCTGCCGTAGAACTCGAAGTCGGCGTCGACGAAGGCCTTCGACAGGCTCTCGGCCGCCGCGTTGACCGCGTGCCAGCGCAGGTAGGCGCGGAGCGTCCCGACCGGGGTCGCGGGCGCCAGCTTGCCGAGCGCCGTGACGAACTCGGGCACGGCCACGCTGACGTCGCCGATCTCCGGGAAACCGGTCGCCTCGAAGTACGCCGCCCAGGGCAGCGCCGGGGCGAGGTGCGCGAGGCCGGCGCGGTCCATCCGGTTGTAGAGCTTTTCGAAGTTCCGCATCTCGGCGCGCGGCCGCGAGGCCTTCGCGAGCTCGGTTTCGAAGGCGACGATCTTCGCCGCGTCGTCGGCGGCCGCCTCGGCGGGCGCGCCGGCGAGCGCCAGCATGCGGGCGACGTGATCGCGGTACTGGACGAGCAGATCCTTCTTCCTGGCGTCCTCGGAGAGGTAGTAGTCGCGGTCCGGCATGCCGAGCCCGCCCTGCCAGAGGAAGCCGATGTTGACGGTCGGGTTCTTGAAGTCGGCGAGCGGGAAGAAGCCGAACAGCGCCGGCACGCCGCGACGGTGGAGCTGGCCGACCGCGCGCAGCAGCGACTCGATGTCGGTCACCTTCGCGATCTCCGCGAAAACCGGCGCGAGCGGCCGGGCGCCGGCCGCCTCGATCTCCGGCTCGTCCATGCAGGAGGCGTAGAAGTCGCCCACCTTCCTGCGGTCCGGGTCGCCCCCGGGGTCGGCGCCCGACTGCTGGAGGATCGCCAGCACGGCCTCGCGGTTGCGCTCGGTGATGGTCGAGAAGCTGCGCACCCAGCGCGCCTGATCGGCCGGGATCGTGGTCGCGTCGAGCCAGCCGCCGCAGGCGAAGCGGTAGAAGTCCTCGCAGGGATCGGCTTTCGGGTCCATCGACGAGACCACGGACCGGCGGACCTGATCGCGCGTGAGGTCGGCCTGCGACGGCACGTCCGCGGCGAGCGCGGCCGCGGCCGCGCCGAGCGGCAGGGCGAAGGCGAGGGCGAAGCGTAGCTTGCTCGAAGGCATCGGGTCTCCGGAACTCGGGACGGCGGCGGACCGCCGCGCGCCGCGGGGATTCTACCAACCGCGGCGGACGGGGCCGCCTGCGGACTCAGCGCGGGTCCGGGCCGCGGGGCTTCCAGCGGCCGGAGGCGAAAACGGCGCGGATGTCTTCGAGGACCTCGCGATCGATGACCAGGTGACCGCCTTTCTCGAGGTCGACGGCCTCGACCGGCGCGATCCGGAGGTCGTAGTTCTCCCAGCCCATGTAGTCGACCAGCACCTTCTGGAACCGGGCGTCCACCACGCCGTCGGGCTCGGCCGGCCAGAAGCCGCGGGCGCGCCAGATCTCCTGGAGCTCGCGCGCGATCTCCGGGGTCACGGGGATCAGGTTCCCCGGACTCGACCCGGTGAAGTAGAGCCGGTTCAGGCGGTAGAGGCGCTCGAGCTCGGCGATCGGCGTCTCGTGGTCGTAGACCGAGAGGTCGGCGATCGCGTCGCTGCCGTCGTAGCCGGCGCCCTTGCGCACCACCAGCAGCGCCGCGCTCTGCTCGCCGCGCCGGTCGCCGCCCGCCTTGCCGCCGGCGACGAGCGCCGCCATCAGCCGGTCGGCGAGCTCGCCGCCGGTCGCTTCGTAGGCGCGCGCCATCGCCGCGACCGTTTCGGCGGAGACCAGGATGTTGCCCTGTGCGGTGTAGCCGGTGCCCGCGACGACGTCGCCGGGACCGACCGCCGAGGGGCCCCAGCCGGGCTGGCCGATCCGCGCGCCGGCCCAGGGGAAGCACTCGCGCCCGGTCCAGGTGGCGGCGCCGCCCCGCGCGTCGACCATGCCGACCTGCCGCTGCTCGCGCCCGGGATCTCGCCGCAGCAGGATGTCGAGCGCCTCGCGCGCCGAGGCGCCGCGCGCCATCAGCTCGAGGCCGTCGCTCGCGTAGTCGAGCCGCGCGAAGCTCTGCGTCGCGACCGCGCCGGCCCCGGCTCGCGCCCAGGGCACCACCGCGCGCACGTTCGGGAACTTCGACTGCACCGCGACGCCGAGATCGCCGTTGGCGGGGTCGAAGGCGACGATCGAGAAGGTGGCGACGAGCGGGCGGACGGAGCCGCCGTGCGGCGCGATGCCGGCGGCGGCGAAGGCGAGCGCGGCGGCCGCCGCGAGCGCGCAGGGTGCGAGGCGGGAGGCTCTGCGGGGGAAGCGCGGCAGGGGCATGGGGCTCCTCGGTTCGGTGGACCTCGATGATAGCCGGAGGGGCTCCGGCGGGGGTCGCCCGGCGGCGATCAGGCCGGCTCGCCTGCCGGCGACGCCACCGGCTGGGTCCACCAGAGGTCGGGCTCGAGCGGGCGGGCGCGGGGGGCGGGGACGTGGCCGAGCGCGCCGAGCTCGGCGACCGCCGCCGCAACCAGCGTCTGCAGGCCGGCGGCGACGGCGGGGGAGAGCGCGGTGCCGATCGCGACCTTCGCGGGCAGGATGCCGAGGAGCACGAAGTCGCGCGGCTTCATGTCCTCGACCGCGAGCTCGTCGAGCGCCTCGCGCAGGTTGGGCGCGTGGGGGGTGAGGCGGGGGCCGGCGGCGGTGATCGGCGCGACGTCGTCGCCGCGGTAGACGCGGACCTCCCCCGGCTCGCCCCTGCCGTTCACCGTGTCGAGCACGACGACGGCCTCGTAGCCGCGCAGCAGCTCGGCGAGGTAGGGGCCGGGGGTGCCGATGTCGAGACACTCGATCTCGGCCGGCAGCTCCCAGCCCGCCTGGAGCCAGGCGAGTGCGGCCGCCCCGGCGCCGTCGTCGCCCATGACGACACTGCCCAGGGCGACGACGGCGGTCCGGGGCGGCCTGACCCGTGGCGCGGCGACGGGGGACGGAGGGGGGGGAAGTTCCCGCACCGCCGCCGCTAGAGGGCCCGGACCCGCGAGATCTCGTTGCCCTCGGGGTCGAGGGTGTGGATCGCGCAGGCGATGCACGGGTCGAAGGAGTGGATGGTGCGCACGACCTCGAGGGGACGATCGGGGTCGGCGACCGGATTGCCGAGGAGCGAAGCTTCGTAGGGACCGGGCTGCCCCTTCTCGTCGCGCGGCCCGGCGTTCCAGGTCGACGGCACCACCGCCTGGTAGTTGGCGATCTTGCCGTCGCGGATGACGATCCAGTGCGAGAGCGTGCCGCGCGGCGCCTCGTGGACGCCGAAGCCGCGCTGCTCGCCCTTCGGGAAGACCGGCGGGTTGAAGATCGCGAGGTCGCCCTTGCCGATGTTGTTCGCCAGGCGGCCCCAGTGGTCGAGCGCCTGGTCGGCGAGCACCGCGGTGCGGATGGCGCGGGCGAGGTGACGGCCGAGCGTCGAGTGGACGACGCCGGCGCCGATCTTCTGGCCGGTGAGCTTCGACAGCATGTCGAGCGAGTAGTCGACGTACTTCTTGAACAGCGGGTGGCCCGAGGCGTAGCCCATCAGCACCTGCGCGAGCGGACCGACCTGCATCGCCTTGCCGTCGAAGCGCGGCGACTTGATCCAGGAGTACTTGCCCTTGTCCTCGAACTCGCCGTACTTCGGAACCGTCTCCTCCTCGTACGGGTGCCGGGTCCAGTCGCCGTCGTACCAGGAGTGGGCGATCGACTCGACGACCTGGGTGCCGAAGCGCTCGTCCTTCCAGGTGGTCATCGGCTGGTAGGTGCCGAAGTCGGCGCCCAGGATGGTGCCGCCGGGCAGGTCGAAGGTGGTCGCGCCGGCGTCGAGCGGCAGGTCGGGCACCGCCAGGTAGTTGGTGACTCCCGCGCCGTAGCCGAGCCACTCCGGATACATCGAGCCGATCGCCAGCACGTCGGGCAGGTAGACCTGATGGACGAAGGTCGCGACCTCGGCGAGGAGATCCTTGATCGCGTAGAGCTTCGTCATGTTGAGCGTCGCCTCGTTGTCGAGGTTGATGGCGTTCGCGACGCCGCCGACCGCGAGGTTCTGGATGTTCGGGGTCTTCGAACCGAGGATGGCCACGACCTGGTTCGCCTTGCGCTGGTAGTCGAGCGCCTGCAGGTAGTGGCTCACCGCGAGCAGGTTGACCTCCGGCGGCAGCTTCATCGCCGGGTGGCCCCAGTAGCCGTTCTGGAAGATGCCGAGCTGGCCGCTGGCGACCAGCGCCTCGATGCGGGCCTTGACCGCCTCGAGGCCGCGCCGGCTGTTGCCCGGCCAGGGCGAGAGGTCCTCGGCCAGCTTGGCGGTCGCCGCCGGGTCGGCCTTGAGCGCCGAGATGACGTCGACCCAGTCGAGCGCCGACAGGTGGTAGAAGTGGACGATGTGGTCGTGCAGGCCGTGCGCGATCAGGATCAGGTTGCGGATCAGCTGCGCGTTGAGCGGGATCTCGAGGCTGAGCGCGTTCTCCACGGCGCGCACCGAGGTGATCGCGTGCACGGTGGTGCAGACGCCGCAGAAGCGCTGGGTGAACAGCCAGGCGTCACGCGGGTCGCGCCCCTGCAGGATGATCTCGATGCCACGGAACATCTGTCCCGACGACCAGGAGTCGCGCACCTTGCCGCCATCGACTTCGACGTCGATGCGCAGGTGCCCCTCGATGCGGGTGATGGGATCCACGACGATGCGGGTCGACATTGCGAGCTCCTTCTATCGGACAACGGAGCCGGCGGCGTGGCCGCCGGCGAGAATCGGCAATCGGCGAACGGCCCAGAGGTAGAGAGCGATCTCGAGCGAGAAGATGCCGATCGTGATCGCCAACTCGGGCAGCGCGGGGAAGTACGAGAAATGGTCTCCCGGCCGGAACGCGACCAGGTAGGTGTCGAGCCGGAAGACGGTGCCGGCGGCGACCAGGATGAGCCCCGCCCGCACCTGCCAGACCGGATCTTCGCGCCGCGCCGCCGAAGCCAGCACGATCACCGCGGCGAGGTGGAGGGCGACCTCGAACAGGAACACGAAGCCGCGCCCGCGCGTGACGTGGACGAGCTCGCCGGCGAGCGCCACCTCGCCGACCCGGAACGCGACCCAGAAGGCCGTGACCCACATCGCCACCTTCGACAGCCTGGCGAGCATCGCGGTTTCGCGCGGACGGCCGAAGCCCCAGCTCGCGAAGGCCGACTCGACCACCACGATGCCGTAGCCCATGACCAGGCAGGAGACCAGGAACAGGAAGGGCAGCCAGGGCGTGAACCAGAGCGCGTGGAGCTTGGTCGCCGGCAGCAGCATCATGGTGCCGAGCGAGGACTGGTGCATGGTCGGCAGCACGAGGCCGAGCGCGAGGATGAAGGGGAGCGCGCGGTCCATGAAACCGATGCCCTTGGCGGCGAAGCTTCGCAGCCCGCTCGACGGGCTCTTCTGCCAGCTCTCGAAGAGGGCCGGCGAGAACTCGACCAGCAGCACCGCGACGTAGGTGGCCACGCAGAGCGCGACCTCGAGCTGCGGGGACCCGGTCCAGCGCCAGAAGAAGACCGGCACCTTCCAGAGCTCCCACGGCCGGCCGAGGTCGACGGTCACCGCCAGCACCGCCAGGCCGTAGCCGAGCAGACTGGTCAGCACCGCCGGCCGGACCAGCGGGTGGTACCTGCCCTTGTTGAGCACGTAGACGAGCAGAGCGACGGCGTAGCCGCCGCAGCCGAGCGCGGTGCCGACGACGACGTCGAGGGCGATCCAGATGCCCCAGGGGTAGCCGTTGTTCAGGTTGGAGACCGCGGCCAGGCCGGAGGCGAAGCGCCAGACCATGGCGACCGCGCCCAGCGCGACCAGCGTGAGCAGGATGCGGGTGGCGCGCGTGAGGTAGGCGCCGCCGACCGGCTCGTGGACGACGTGGCCGGCGCTCATGACTCCTCCCCCCCGCCCGAGCGGCGGTTGCGGAACATCACGGCGGCGAGCACCCCGTAGAGCGCGACCGGCGCGATGAAGCCCTTGTAGATGCCCTCCTGCACGGTGTAGGCGACCTGCGGCACGCCGTCGGCACCGAGCAGCGGCAGGCCGACCTTGTCGAACGGCACGTGCGAGAGGTAGAGCACCTGCGTGCCGCCGCCCTCGAACTCACCGTAGGCCCGGTTCTCGAAGTACTTGCCGGGCGCCTCGGCGATCCGGCGCTTGGCCTCGGCCAGCAGCTCCTCGCGCTTGCCGTAGATCACGGCCTCGCGCGGGCAGACCTCGCAGCAGGCGGGGCCGTGGTCCTGCGCGTAGCGGCTGAAGCCCTGGGCGTTCTGCTCGAGCTGCGCGCCCTGCACCCGGTGGCGGCAGAGCTCGCACTTGACGATCTTCGGCGCCGCCTTGTCGAACTCGAACTTCGCCACGTCGAACGGGCAGGCCATCTG
Source organism: uncultured Acidobacteriota bacterium (assembly GCA_963803995.1). Taxonomy (GTDB): domain Bacteria; phylum Acidobacteriota; class Thermoanaerobaculia; order Multivoradales; family JAGPDF01; genus JACTMI01. Next base: position 69,379 of record CAWDOT010000009.1, on the reverse strand, counting down.
GCAGTAGCGGCAGCCGACGCAGTACTGCGGGTCGTAGCCGACGATGCCGGTCTGCTCGTCCTTGTGCAGCGAGCCGAGCATGCAGGCGGCGGAGCAGGCCGGGTCGACGCAGTGCATGCACTGCGCCTTCATGTAGGAGCGCCGGCCATCCTCCTGGTAGAGCTTGATGACGTTCTTGGTGCGGCCGTCGAGGTCGACCGGGGCCAGATGGAGGCCGTCGGGCGAACGCTCCGGCTCGAGGTCGTTGGCCTGCTGGCAGGCGAACACGCACGCCTTGCATCCGATGCAGCGCGTGGTGTCGTAGAGCATGCCCATCGCAACCGGCGGGACCTGCTTCGCCTCGCGGGCCGCGGCCGGGACCGCTCCGGTCGCGGCCGCGCTCCCGGCGAGCGCCAGTCCCTTGAGCAGCGTGCGGCGGTCGGTGGCGCGCATCGCGCTACTCCTTGCGGGCCGGACGGGAACCGCCCGCGGCCGGCTCGTCGACCTTCTTGGCCGCCAGCCAGGCCGCGGTCGCCGCGGCGCCGGCGATCACGCCGGCGACGCCGGTCACCACCGGGCTCACCGTGCCCTGCTCGGCGTGGATCGGCGGGTAGGTGTCGGGCGGCGTCGGCCGCTCGATGTCGACCGTCGTGTGCAGCGGGACGCGGAACGCGAGCTTCTGCTCGGTGCAGCCGAAGCAGGGGTGCCCGAGGCCGATCGGCCAGGCGTCGACCACTTCGCCGAAGTGCATCACGGAGCAGTTGGCGTGGGTCGCCGGGCCCTTGCAGCCCATCTTGTAGAGGCACCAGCCCTGGCGGTGGCCCTCGTCGCCGTACTGCTGGACGAAGCGTCCGGCGTCGAAGTGCGCGCGGCGCGGGCAGTGCTCGTGGATGGTGCGGCCGTAGGCCCACTTCGGGCGGCCGAGCTCGTCGAGCTCGGGCAGCGTGCCGAAGGTGGCGTACTGCAGCGCCGTGCCGAGGAAGTTGTAGGGGTTGGCCGGGCAGCCCGGGATGGTCACCACGGTCTTGCCCTTGAGGATCATCGGCGTGCCGGTGGCGCCGGTAGGATTCGGGTCGGCGGAGGGGACGCCACCCCAGGAGGCGCAGGATCCGATCGCGATGATCGCGCCGGCCATCCCGGCCGCCTCCTCGAGGATGTCGATCGCGGTGCGGCCGCCGATCTTGCAGTAGATGCCGCCGTCCTTGGTCGGCGTCGCGCCTTCGGTGACGAGGATGAACTTGCCCGCGTTCTCCTTCATCGCCTTCTGACGGGCGTCCTCGGCCAGGTGGCCGGAGGGCACCATCAGCGCCTCGTGGTAGTCGAGGGAGATGAGGTCGAGGATCAGCTCGTCGAGCGCCGGCTTGGTCGTCCGCAGGAGCGACTCGGTGCACCCGGTGCACTCCTGGAAGGAGAGCCAGATCACCGAGGGTCGCCGGCCCTGCGCGGCGGCCTCGGCGAAGGCCACCCCGGCGGAAGCCGGAAGGCCGACCGCGGCGGCTGCGATCGAGCAGATCCGAATGAAGTCCCGGCGGTCGAGGTCAGGCGGGCTCGAGCGCTGGGGGCTGCCGAATCCGAAAGCAGTAGGAAGCATCGGCTCCTCCTTCGGGTCGTCGGACCATGCACCGCGAGTCCGGCCCTGCGCCTGCCCTGGGGATCCATTCCGACCCGTGGCGCGGAGAATGAAGCGGGGCCTATGACGCCGCGCCGCCCCGCGGGGCGGCCGGGGGCCTCCGGGTGGGTGGGGCGGCGCCGCGGAGCTCGTGCGAGAGTCGCGCGCCAGGGGCCCCATGCACGAGTATTCTCTGGTCAGCGCGCTGATCGACCGGGTCGAGGAAGAGGCCCGGCGGCACGGCGCGCTCGCGGTGGCGCGCGTCCGGCTGCGGGTCGGCGATCTCGCCGGCGTCGAGCCCGATCTCCTGCGCACCGCGTTCGAGATGGCGCGCACCGGAACCGTCTGTGCGGGCGCCGAGCTCGAGATGGTGCCGGTCGCGGCGCGCTGGGCCTGCCGGGCCTGCGGCGGCGCGATCGCCGCCGGAGAGCGCCTGGCCTGCCCCGCCTGCGGCGAGCCGGCGCGGCTGGTCGAGGGCGACGAGCTGGTCCTGGAACGGCTGGAGATGGAGGTGGCGTGATGTGCGAAACCTGCGGTTGCGGTGACCACGAACTCGTTCCGGTCGAGGTGGCCGCGCGGCTGCTCGCCGCCAACGACCACGCGGCGGCGCACAACCGCGCGCACTTCGCCGCGCACGGCGTCACCGCGCTCAACCTGATGGGCTCGCCCGGCTCGGGCAAGACCGCGGTGCTCGAGGCGTCGGCGCGCGCGCTGCCCGGCCTGAAGCTGGCCGCGGTCTCCGCCGATCTGGCGACCGATCGCGACGCGCGCCGGCTGGAGGCCGCCGGCATCCCGTCGCGCGCGATCACGACCGGCTCGGCCTGTCACCTCGACGCCGAGCTGGTGCACCGCTCGCTCCACCACGTCGACCTCGACGGCGTCGATCTCTTCTTCGTCGAGAACGTCGGCAACCTCGTCTGCCCGGCGATCTACGACCTCGGCCAGGCGGCCAACGTCGTGGTGCTGTCGGTCACCGAGGGCGAGGACAAGCCGCTCAAGTACCCGGTGATGTTCCACAAAGCCGACCTGGTCCTGGTCACCAAGATCGACCTGCTGCCGCACCTGCCGGGCGTCTCGCTCGAGGCGATCGGCGACGCGCTCGCGCGCACCATGCCGGAGCCGCGCTGGATCCCCTTGTCGGCGACGACCGGCGAGGGCATGGACCGCTGGGCCGCCTGGCTGCGCGAGAAGCTGGCGGCGCCCCGCCCGGCGGTCGCCGCCGGGCACGCGCACCCGCACACGCACGGCGCCTGATCCGCCATGGCCGCCGAGACCGGAGTCCTCCTCGCCACCGCCGCCTCGATCGGCGTGGTCCACACGCTGCTCGGCCCCGACCACTACCTGCCGTTCGTGGCGCTGGCCCGCTCGCGCGCCTGGTCGCTGCGGCGCACGGTGGCGGTCACGGCGGCTTGCGGCGTCGGCCACGTGATCGGCTCGATCGCGCTCGGCTTCGTCGGCCTCGGGCTCGGCTGGGCGGTGAGCGGGCTCGTCGACGTCGAGGCGGTGCGCGGGACCTTCGCCGGCTGGCTGCTGCTCGCGTTCGGGCTCGCCTATACGGCCTGGGGCGTGCGGCGGGCGCTGCGCGGCCGGCCTCACGCGCACGTCCACGCCCACGCCGACGGGACGCTTCACCTGCACCCGCACCACCATCGCGAAGCCGAGCACGGCCATCCCCACGACCGGCCGGAGCGCGGCCTGCGCGCGGTGCTCGGCCCCTGGACGCTCTTCGTCATCTTCGTGCTCGGCCCCTGCGAGCCGCTGATCCCGCTGCTCATGTATCCGGCGGCGGGAGGCAGCTGGCTCGACGTGGCCGCCGTGGCCGGCGTCTTCGCGGTCGCCACCATCGGCACCATGCTGACCGTGGTGGTGGCCGGCGCGCTGGGCCTCTCGCGCCTGCGGCTCGGGCCGGGCTCCGAGCGCTGGTCGCACGCGCTCGCGGGCGCCGCGCTCGCCGCCTGCGGTCTCGCGGTCACGCTCGGGCTCTGATGGAGATCCCGTGCCCGAAGCCCCGCCGAACCCGCTGACCCGCCGCGCGGCGCTCGGTCTGGTCGCCGCGGCGCCACTCGCCCTGCTCGCCGCCTGCCGGTCCGGCGCCGAGCCGCGAGAGGGCACCGCCGTGCCCCTCGCTGCGCTGCCCGAGGGGCAGCGGGTGCGCCTGTTACGCGGCGAAGAGCCGGTCGAAGTCGTGCGCACCGCCGCGGGCATCAGGGCGCGCTCGCTCTGGTGCACCCATCTCGGCTGCGAGGTGGTCTGGAACGAGGCCGAAGCCACCTACGACTGCCCCTGCCACGAAGGGCGCTTCGACGCCGACGGCCGGGTGATCGAGGGACCGCCGACCGGCGCCCTGCGCGAGATCCCGGCGCGGATCGAGGGCGACCGGCTGGTGCTGCTCGAGTCCCGCCCGGCCGGCGGCGCCGCGCCGCGCGGCTGACGAGGAGGCGGCGATGAGCTCGACCTGGCGTGCGCGGCTGGCGGCCCTCGAGGGGCCGCTCGTTCACCTCATCGCGCTGCACAGCGCGATCGTCGGCCTCCTGCTGCTGGCGGTCCCGGAGTGGTCGCTGCGTTTCGCGGGGTGGGCGGGCGCCGACCCGTACTTCTTCCCGCGCCAGGCCGGCATCTTCCACTTCGTGGTGGTGATCGGTTACCTGGGCGAGTGGCGGCGGCACCGCGGCGTCAGCCTGCTGGTGGCGACCAAGTCGATCGCCTTCGCCTTCCTGATCGGCGCCTGGCTCGAGGGGGAGAGCGCCTGGTCGGTGCCCTTCTCGGGTGTCACGGACGGCCTGATGGGGCTGGTGGTCGCCTGGGTTCACCGCGAAGCGTCGCGGGCGGACTCCGGGGCGGCGAGCTCACGCGAAGCGCCGTACTCCTCGTAGACCCCTTCGATCGCGTCCATCCCGAAGTCGAAGGTCAGGTCGAGCCAGCGCTCGAGCGGCCCCCAGTGCGCTGTCGCGCGCGGGTCGCGGGCGAGCACGTCGCGACAGACGCCCTGGAAGATCGCGAGCGCGTGTGCGATCTCGGCGAGCGGGAAGCCCTGGGCGAGACGACGCTCCGCCAGATCGTGGCAGTAGATCCGGAAGACGCCCTTCTCGCGGATGCGCGCCGACTGCGCCAGGCTGCGCAGCAGCATGCGGTGGTTCCAGGCGTGGTCTTCTTCCGGCACCCCGGCGTAGTGGGGGAGGTGCACCGGATCGTCGAGCAGCGCGGCGGTGTAGCGGGCGAAGAGCTCCTCCTCGTGCTCCTCGAGCAGGCGCAGCAGGAGGATCTGCGGCGGGAGGCTCGCCGCGTGCATCGTGGCCTCGTTGCGCGCCGACCAGGTGCCCGGCTCGCTCCGCCGGTTCTCGACCACGAAGGGCATGCGGTGGACGACGTCCAGCCGCGGCCGCGGCCACCAGCCGAGCCGAGCGTGGGTGTGGCGGGCGTCGACCTCGAGCTTCAGGTCGATCATGCTCGCCATCCATGGGCGTTCGAAGGGCCGGTCGCCGAGCTTGCGGCCGAGCCAGTCGCGTCCGTAGACGCCCACCGTCGCGAGCGGCCTGGGCACCTTGATCGCGGCGCTCGGCGCGCCGTGGGCGGCGGCCGTCACGGCGCGGTAGAGCTCGGCGTGCGAGGTCGAGCCGTTCGGGCTGCCGATGAGCACCTCGGCGGGGCCGAGCTCGCGGCGCTTCTCGAGCACCCTGGAGAGGAAGACGATGGCGTCGCGCACGTGCAGGTAGGGCACCGCCGACTCGCCGCGGCCGCCGAGGATGTGGGAGTTCCAGCGTCCGGACAACCACGTCTCGATGAAAATCCAGAGGGGCGCGTACTCGCACCAGTCCGAGAACATCGCCGCGAAGCGGACGATCGCGGTCGGGAAACGCGCCTGCGCCGCGCGCACCAGCGCCTCGCCGGCGGACTTGCTGCGCGCGTAGACGTGGCGGCCGTCGGGCGGGCTCTGCTCGTCGAGCGCCCGGCCGGGACGCGGGAACTCGCAGGCGGCCACCGAGCTCGCGTAGATGAAGCGCTCGAGGCCGAGGCCGTCGCACGCCTCGAGCAGGGTGCGGGTGCCCTCGACGTTGGTGCGCTGGTATTCGGCGTGCTCGTCGCCGGTGAAGTCGTAGTAGGCGGCGAGGTGGAGCAGCGCGGCCGCGCCGCCGTCGGCGCGCAACTGATCGAACAGCCGGGTCAGGCCGGCGCGGTCGGCGACGTCGAGCGTGTGCCAGCGGACTCCGTCGCGCTGGACCAGCGGCCCGCCCGCCGGCGGCTCGAGGTCGATCGCCTCGATCCGCCAGCGGCCTGCCAGGGCTTCGATCAGCCGTCGGCCGAGGAAGCCGGCAGCGCCGGTGATCACCAGCCGGGGCGCGAGGGACATTTCGGATTCAGGCTAGCTTCGCGGTCGAAGCGCCGCCCCGTCCACCCGGGTGGGGGAGAGGGGCCGCGCGCCCGCGGGCTCAGCTCGCGGGACCTCGCGGGCGGACCGGGGTGCCGTCGGCGAGCTGGCGCAGCGCGGCGTAGGGCCCCACCACCAGAGTGGCGCCCTCGGCCAGGCCCCGGACTTCGATGTCGAGGCCGCCGACGATGCCGGTCTCGACCGGAGTGAAGCGCGCGCGCTCGGCGTCGACCAGGAAGACTCCGGTCCGTTCGGCGCCGCCCTCGGCGCGACGCAGGGTGACCGCCTGCAGCGGCACGGTCAGCGCGTCGGAGCGCTCCTCGGCGAGGATCGCGACGTCGCAGGTCAGGCCCGGCCGCAGCTCGGTGCCGGCGGGCTCGAGCCGGACGACGACGCGGAACTCGCGCGCCGCGGCGGCCGTCCCGGAGAGGGGCAGCGCGCTCGCCCCGATCTCGACCACGCGTCCGGCGAGCTCGCGGCCGGGTAGCGCCTCGAGCTTCGCGGTGGCCGGCTGGCCGACCGCCAGCCGCATCACGTCGGCCTCGGCGACCTCCACCTCGGCGTCGATCGACGACAGGTCGGAGAGCGTCATCAGGATCGTCCCCGGCTGGTTCTGCACGCCGACCACGACCATCTCCCCCTCGCGCGCGCCGAGCCGGGTGACGACGCCGTCCATCGGCGCCGTGATCTCGGTCTTGGCGAGACGGTCGCGCGCGGAGGCGAGGCGGGCGCGCCCCTCGGCGATGCGCTTCTCGGCCGCCTCCCGCCGGGCGCGCGCCGAGTCGGCCGCGGCGAGCGCCGAATCGAGCTCGGACTGCGGCGTGAGGCCCTGGTCGCGCAGCGCGCGGGCGCGCTCGAGCGAGCGCGCGCTCTCCGCTTCGGCGGCGATCGCCGCCGCCCGGTCGGCCTCGAGCGCCTGGAGCGAGGCTTCCGCTGCGCGCGCTTCGGTCTCGGCGGGCACGGCGTCGATGCGCGCGAGGACCTGGCCGGCGGCGACCCGGTCGCCCTCGCGGACCGGCAGCGAGACCAGCCTGCCCATCACGCTCGAGCCGATGTCGGCGTAGCGCGCGGCGACGATCTCGCCCGAGGCGGTGACCCAGGACCGGAAGGGCTGGCGGCGGACGACGCGGTCGACGTCGACCTCGGTCGGGCGCGGGCCGCGGCGGGCGATGCCGAAAACCACCGCGGCGACGACCAGGAGCAGGAGACAGAGCAGCAGGAGCGGACGGCGCCGCATGACGGAGGGAAAAATAGCACGCGCCGACGCGGCGCCGTGCGGTGGCGCGCTCCCCCGCCCCAACGGGCGGTGTCCCGTCTGCTACGGTTCCTGACGTGGCCGGCGGCTCCCTGCATCGCCATCTCGACGCGTTCCCCCAGGCGATCGCCAGCCTGCGCGCGAACCCGCTGCGCAGCGCGCTCGCCGGCCTCGCGATCGCGGCGGCGGTCGGCACGCTGGTGCTGGTCGACACGGCGGTGCGCGGGCTGGCGCTCGCCGCGCAGAAGAGCGCGGCGCGCACGTTCGGCAGCGACACGCTGGTGGTCGCCCAGATCGCCTCCGCCGGCCGGCTCAACCGGCGCGAGCTGGCGGCGAAGCTCGAGCGCAATCCGCCGATCCGGCGCGCCGATGTCCGCTTTCTCGAGAGCCACGGCGGCGGCCGGGCGATCTACGCCGCGACCGCGCAGCGGGCGGCCGACGTCGTCGCCGGCGCGCGCAAGGTGGAGAACGCGAGCGTCAGCGGCACCCAGGCGGCGCTCGCCGAGATCCGCGACCTGCCGGTCGAGCGCGGGCGCTTCTTCACCAGCGACGAAGAGCAGCGCGCCGCGCCGGTCGCGGTGATCGGCAGCGAGATCGCGGACGAGCTCTTTCCGGGCGCCGACGCGCTCGGGCGGACGCTGCGGCTCGCCGGCCGCGCCTTCACCGTGGTCGGCGTGCAGGCGAGAGTCGGCACGAGCGGCGGCATCACGCTCGACCGCTACGTCTGGATCCCGCTGACCGCCTACGAGCGCGCCTACGGCGCCAGCCGCACGCTGCAGCTCTCGGTGCGCGCGCCCGACGGCCTGCCGGTCGAGCTCGCCGAGGACCGCGCCCGCGCCACGCTGCGCGCGCGCCGCCACCTCGCCCCGGGCGCCGAGGACAACTTCGACGTGCTGACGCCCGAGGCGGCGCGCGACTTCGTCCTCACGCTCGCCCGGCGGATCGGCGCCGCCGCGCCGCTGCTCGGCGCCGCGGCGATGCTCGCGGCGGTCGTGGTGATCGCCAACACGGCGCTGGTCTCGGTGGCGCGCCGCACGTTCGAGATCGGCGTCCGGCGGGCGCTCGGCGCCACCCGCGGGGACATCGCCCGCCAGGTCCTCGCCGAGGCGGTGATGACCGCACTGGCGGGCGGCGCGCTGGGCGCCGCGGCGGTCGCCGGGATCGCCCACCTCGCCTCGGGGCCGCTCGGCTTCGAGCTCGCGGTGCGGCCCTGGGCGGTCGCCCACGCGCTCATCGCCTCGACCACCTCGGGCCTGCTGGCGGGCTGGTATCCGGCCTGGCGGGCGGCGACGGTCGATCCGATCGTGGCGCTGCGGAGCGAGCTGTGAACGGACGCGGCTGGGGGGTGCTGGTGGCGGAGTCGGCGCGCCTGGCCGTGGGCTCGATCCGGGTCCAGCCGCTGCGCTCGACGCTGGCGGTCGCCGGCGTGGTCATCGGCATCGTCACGGTGACGCTGGTGACCTCGGTCCTCGCCGGCGCGCGCAACCAGGTCGCGCTGCTGTTCCGCGAGTTCGGCAGCGACAACATCTTCGCCTATCACCGGCGCGGCGATCCCTACACGCCGCCCACCGAAGCGGAGGCGCAGCGCCGCGTGCTCGACCCGGCCTTCGCCGAGCCGCTCGCCCGCCTCGGCCAGCACGTGCGCGACGTCGCGGTGATGCTGATCGTGCCCAATGTCTCGGGCGGCAGGGCGCTGGTGGCGCGCGGCCCCGGCACCGAGGCGGACAACATCCTGGTCGAGGGGGTCACTTCCAACTACCAGGACGTGGTCGCCGAGGACCTCCACGCGGGCCGCCCCTTCACCGAGATCGAAGGGCGCGCCGCGGCGCGGGTGGCGATCCTGGGCGCCAACGTCGCGCGCGCCCTCTACGGCGGCGGGCGCGCCGTGGGCCGCGAGATGCTGCTCGGCGGGGTGCGCTTCGACGTGGTGGGGGAGGCGGCGCCGCGCAAGGGCGCCTTCTTCGGCGAGAACCGTCAGGACAACGTCATCGCGATCCCGCTCGAGACCGCGCGACGGCTCTTCCCGGACGCCGACGCGACCGTCTTCTACATCCGGGGCGAGCCGGGCCGGCGCGATCTCGCCTTCGCCGAGTCGGAGGCGATCCTGCGCCGGCTCCGCCGGCTGCCGCCCGACGCGCCGAACGACTTCAACCTCTCGACGGCGGACCAGATCATCGCCCAGTTCGACCGCATCTCGGCCCTGATCGGCCTGGTGACGGTGGCGCTTGCCGCCGTCTCCCTCGGCATCGGCGGCCTCGGCATCGCCAACGTGATGATCATCTCGGTGACCGAGCGCACCCGCGAGATCGGCCTGCGTCGCGCGATCGGCGCGCAGCGTCGCGAAGTGCTGCGCCAGTTCCTGCTCGAGGCGGCGATCCTCTCTCTGGTCGGCGGGCTGGTCGGGGTGGGGCTGGCGGCGGCGCTGGGCGCGCTGCTGACGCTGGCGGCGCCCGGGCTCGCCGCGGCGCCGCCCGTCTGGGCGGTGCTGGGGGGCGTCGGCGCCTCGTTCGTCACCGGCCTGTTGGCGGGCTTCGGCCCCGCCCGCCGCGCCGCCGCGCTCGACCCGGTCGAAGCGCTCCGCTACGAGTAAGTCAGCAGATCCGCGGCAGCGGCTCGCCGGCGGGGATGTCGACCAGGCGCAGGCCGCCGATGGCGCTGCGCACCGAGAGCTGGCCGCGGTGCGCCTCGGTCACCTGGCCGATCACCGCGGCGTTGGCGCCGAGCGGATGGCTGCGCAGGAGCGCCAGCGCCTCTTCGGCCGCGTCGCGCGCGACGATCGCCAGGAACTTCCCCTCGTTGGCGACGTGCAGCGGGTCGAGGCCGAGGATCTCGCAGGCGCCGCGCACCGGCTCGGCGACCGGGATCGCGGTCTCGTCGAGCCGGATGCCGACGCCGGCCTGGCCGGCGATCTCCTCGAGCGCCGCCGCCGCGCCGCCGCGGGTCGGGTCGCGCAGGACGTGGACCCGCTCGCCCAGCCGGTCGAGCAGCGCGCCGACGAGGAGATGGAGCGCGGCGCTGTCGGAGAGGATCGGGCTCTCGAACTCGAGACCCTCGCGCACCGAGAGGATCGCGACGCCGTGGTCGGCGAGCGTGCCGGAGACCAGCACGACGTCGCCCGGTCGCGCGCGCGCCGGGTCGATCTCGATCCCCACGGGCACCAGGCCGATGCCGGCGGTGTTGATGTAGACGCCGTCGCCCTTGCCGCGGTCGACCACCTTGGTGTCGCCGGTGACGACCGGCACCCCGGCCGCGCGCGCCGCCGCGGCGAGCGATTCGACGATCCGCTGCAGCGTCGCCATCGCCAGCCCCTCCTCGAGAATCAGGCCGCAGGAGAGCGCGAGCGGGCGCGCGCCGCACATGGCGAGGTCGTTGACCGTGCCGTGCACCGCGAGCGAGCCGATGTCGCCGCCCGGGAAGAAGAGCGGCCGCACCACGAAGGAGTCGGTGGTGAAGGCGAGCCGCGCGCCGCCGGCGTCGATCCGGGCGCCGTCGTGGAGCGGCGCGAGCAGCGCGTTGGCGAACGCCGGCGCGATCAGCCGGTCGACGAGCTCGCGGGTCAGCCGGCCGCCGCCGCCGTGGGCGAGCAGCACGTTGGGATGGTTCGAGATCGGCACCGGACAGGCCGGGCCGAGGGCGAGGTCGCCGCGTTTCCCGTCGCTCATTCCGGCACTCTCCCGTAGCGGTGATAGGCGGCGCAGGCGCCCTCGGAGGAGACCATCGGCGCGCCGAGCGGCCGGTCGGGCGTGCACTCCTTGCCGAAGGCCGGGCACTCGTGCGGCTTCTTCCAGCCGCGCAGCACCTCGCCGGCGATGCAGAGCGGCGACTCCTCGGCGGTGATCGCGCCGACGTCGAAGCGGCGGGCAGCGTCGAAAGCGGCGTACTCCGCGCGGAGCGCCAGCCCTGAGCCGGGGATGCCGCCGATGCCGCGCCACTTCCGGTCGCAGACCTCGAAGACCTTCGTCACCAGGTCCTGCGCCGGGCGGTTGCCGTCGCGCGCGACCGCGCGCGCGTACTGGTTCTCGACGCCGTGCCGCCCTTCTTCGAGCTGCCGCACGGCCATCCGGATCCCCTCGAGCAGATCGAGCGGCTCGAAGCCGGTGACCACGATCGGCACGCGGTACTTCGCGGCGATCGGCTCGTACTCCCAGAAGCCCATCACCGCGCAGACGTGGCCGGCGGCGAGGAAGGCCTGCACGCGGTTGGCGGGCGAGGAGAGGATCGCCTCCATCGCGGGCGGCACCAGCACGTGCGAGACGAGGATCGAGAAGTTCGCGAGCCCCTTCGCGCTGCGCCTGCCAGACCGCCATCGCGTTGGCCGGCGCCGTGGTCTCGAAGCCGACCGCGAAGAAGACGACCTGGCGGTCGGGGTGCTTCTCGGCGAGCTTCACCGCGTCGAGCGGCGAGTAGACCATGCGCACGTCGGCGCCGCGCGGCCTTGACGCGTCAGCAGGTCGGTGTCGGAGCCGGGCACGCGCAGCATGTCGCCGAACGAGCGTGAAGATCACCTCGGGGCGGCGCGCGATGGCGAGCGCGCGGTCGATCTCTTCGAGCGGCGTGACGCAGACCGGACAGCCGGGGCCGTGCACCAGCGGACCGTCTCGGGCAGCATCCGGTCGATGCCCGAGCGGATCAGGGTGTGGGTCTGCCCGCCGCAGACCTCCATCAGCATCCAGGGGCGCTTCGCCTCGCGGCGGATCGCCGCGAACAGCTTCTCTGCCGCGGCCCCGTCGCGGTACTCGTCGACGAACTTCACGGCTCAGCCCGCTTCCCGGCCGCCGGCGCCGTCGGTGACGACGTCGAGGCCCTCGAGCTCGCCCAGCTCGCGCAGCGTCTGGAAGACCTTCTGCGCCTCCTCCTCGTCGATCTGCGCGATCGAGAAGCCGACGTGGACGACCACCCAGTCGCCGACCTGCGCCTCGGGCGTGTAGGCGAGACAGACCTCGCGCACGATGCCGCCGAAGCTCACCCGGCCGCTCGGGATGCCCAGGTCGTTGCCGATCACCTCCAGGACTTGTCCGGGAACTCCCAGGCACATGGTCAGTCTCCTCCTTCGGTTCCGGCGAGCCGCGCCGCGGCCACCGCGATCTGGCCGAGCGCGATGCCGCCGTCGTTGACGGGCGCCGCGCTCGGCAGCCAGGGTTCGAAGCCCTTCGCGCGCAGGCGCGCCGCGGCCCCCTCCGCCAGCCGGCGGTTCTGGAAGCATCCGCCGGTCAGCACCACCGTCGCAAGCCCGGCCGCGGCGGCGAGCGCGACCGTTGCTTCGGCGAGCGCGTTGTGGAAGCGGGCGGCGATCCGCGCGGTGCCCGCGCCGCGGGCGAGATCCGCGAGCAGCGCGCCGACGAGCGGCCGCCAGTCGAGCTCGATCAGATCGCCGGCCGGTGTCTGGCCGGGCGCGAGGCCCTCCGGCTCGCGCGCCCGGACGAGCTCGAATGGGTAGGCGGAACGCTCGTCCGGGTCGGCGGCGTGCTCGAGCGCCATCGCCGCCTCACCCTCGAAGGAGACCCGCGCCGGCAGGCCGGCGAGCGCCGCGACCCCGTCGAACAGGCGTCCGATCGAGGAGGTCCAGGGCGCGCGCAGCCCGGTCGCGAGCAGGTGGCGGAGCGTCGCGCGCTCGCCGGCGCCGAAGCCCGCCAGCGCTGGCAGGTCGCGCTCGAGCGCCGCCTCGCCCTCGAACTCCCAGAGGAGCGCGGCGGCGATCCGGCGCGGCTCGCGCACCGCGGCCTCGCCGCCCGGGAGCCGGAAGGGGCGCAGTCGCGCCACGCGCCGGAAGGCGAGCGCGTCGCCCGCCAGCGCCTCGCCCCCCCAGACCGTGCCGTCGGCGCCGTAGCCGGTGCCGTCCCAGGCGAGCGCGAGCGCCGGGCCCGCGTGCCCCTTCTCGGCGAGTGCCGCGGCGAGGTGCGCATGGTGGTGCTGCACCGCGATCCGCGGCAGCTCCGCCGGACCGGCCCCGGCGCGCTCGGCGAGCCCGCCCACCGCCGCGGCGGCGGCCTCGGCCCAGCGCGTGGTCGGGTAGTCGGGGTGGAGATCGTGCGCGATCGCCACCGGCCGCGCCTCGTAGAGCGCGAGGAAGTCGAGGATCACCCGCTCGAAGGCGGCGCGCGCCTCGGGCGTCTCCATGTCCCCGAGATGCTGCGAGAGGAAGACCTGGCGCCCGACCGAGAGCGCCACCGCGCACTTCTGGTGGGCGCCGACCGCGAGGACACAGGGGACCTCGCGCGCCAGCAGCACCGGCAGCGGCGCGTAGCCGCGGGCGCGGCGCAGGAGCCGGGGCGCGCCGTCGACCACCGCCGCGACGCTGTCGTCGACGTGGCGGGCGATCGGGCGGTCGTGGCCGAGGAAGAGGTCGGCGTAGCCGGCCAGCCGCTCGCGCGCTTCGGCGTCGTCGGTCGCGATCGGCTCGTCGGCGCGGTTGCCGCTGGTGGCGACCAGCGGGAAGTCGACCGCCGCCGCGACGAGCTGGTGGAGCGGCGAGCTCGGCAGCATGACGCCGACCGTCGGGTTGCCCGGGGCGATCGACGGCGCGAGGCCGCTCGCGGCGCGCCGCGCGAGCAGCACGATCGGCGCCTGCCGCGCGGCGAGCAGCGCCGCTTCGGCGGCGGAGACCTCGGCGATCCGGCGCGCGGCCGCGAGGTCGCGGACGAGCAGCGCGAAGGGCTTGACCGGACGGCGCTTGCGCTGGCGCAGCAGCGCCACCGCGCGCTCGTCGCGCGCGTCGCAGAGGAGCAGGTAGCCGCCCACCCCCTTCATCGCGACGACGCCGCCCTCGGCGAGCGCGCCGACCGCGCCGGCGAGCGCCGCGTCCCGCTCGGCGACGAGCCGCCCGTCGGGCGCGACCAGCGCGAGCGCGGGGCCGCACTCCGGGCAGGCGTTGGGCTGGGCGTGGAAGCGCCGGTCCGCCGGCTGTTCGTACTCGGCCCGGCAGCGCGGGCACATCCGGAAGCCGGCCATCGTCGTGTTCGGCCGGTCGTAGGGGAGCGCGAGCAGGATCGAGAAGCGCGGGCCGCAGTTCGTGCAGTTGACGAAGGGGTAGAGGTATCTGCGGTCGGCCGGATCGGCGAGCTCGCGCAGGCAGTCGGGGCAGGGGGCGAGGTCGGGCAGCACGATCGCCGTCTTCCGCTGCCCGGCGTCGCTCGCCTCGATCTCGAAGCCGTCGAGGCCGGCGGGGGAGAGCCACTCCTCCGACAGGCTCTCGACCAGCGAGGCGGCGGGGCGCTCGCTCTCGACCCGGCGGCGGAAGTCGTCGAGCGCGGCGCGCGGCCCCTCGACCTCGACGAAGACGCCGCGCGCGTCGTTCCTCACCCGCCCGGCGAGCGCGAGGTCGCGCGCGAGGCGCCAGACGAAGGGGCGGAACCCCACCCCCTGCACGGCGCCCCGGATCTCCAGCCGCAGGCGGGCGAGATCGGCCATGGTCGCGAGGGGATTATGGGGTGCGGCATCCGCTCCGGTCCCCGCCTAACGGGCGGGAGCCGGGGGGCGCGGGGGCGGGGCGGCCGCGCTCAGTGGAGCGGCTCGATGCAGCGGGGGTCTTCGTTGACCGGGTTGTTGACCCGCTTGGAGACCGGGAAGGCCTCCATCGCGTCGGCCGGGATGGGGGCGAGGAGGGCGCCCAGGGCGACCGGGTCGTAGGTCGCGGGGTCGAGCCAGAGCCGGTGGCGTTCGCGCGGCAGGATCGCCGGCATGCGGTCGTGGACGGTCGCGGCGAGCGCGTTGGGGTGGGTGGTGACGATCGTGCAGCTCTCGAACGGCTCGCGGGTCGCCGGGTCGGTCCAGTGCTCCCAGAGGCCGGCGAAGGCGAAGGGCGCGCCGCCGGCGAGGCGGAGCAGCCAGGGCTGCTTGCCGCCCCCTTCCGGCTTCCACTCGTAGAAGCCGTCGGCCGGGATCAGGCAGCGCCGATGCTTGAACGCGGAGCGGAACGCCGGCTTCTCGGCGAGCGACTCGGCGCGGGCGTTGATCAGGCGGTTGCCGATTGCCTTCTCCTTGGCCCAGTGCGGGACCAGCCCCCAGGAGGCGAAGACGAGCTCGCGCCCGCCCGACTCGGCGGCGCGCACGATCGGCACGGCCTGGGTCGGCGCGATGTTGTAGCGGGCGGCGAGCTCGGTTGGCCGCGGCAGATCGAAGAGCTCGGCGAGGACCTCCCCCGGCGTGGTCAGCACGTAGCGTCCGCACATGCGGCCAGCGTAGCGCCGGAAGCGCCGGCGGTCGAGCCGGGCCGGCGGTAGAGTGGAAACGTGCACATCCGCCCGCTGCCGCTGGTCGCGGCGCTCGCCTGCGCGCTCCCGTCCGTCGCCGGAGCCGCCGCCCCCGCCGCGACCGTCGCTCCCGGCACTGTCGTGCGCTGGGCGGGCGCTGAACTGACGAGCTGCGAGCTGGCCGGCCGCAGGTGGCAGCCGCTCGACGGCGCCTGCTGGTACGCGATCGACCTCGAGAAGAAGGGAACGCTGGAGCTCGTGCGCCGCTCGAGCGGCGGCGTCGCCGCCCGCACGGTCAGGGTGGGCAGGTACCCCTATCCGACCCAGGAGCTCGAGGTGGAGGAGAAGTACGTCGCCCCCTCGGCCGCCGATCTCGCGCGGATCGAGCGCGACAAGAAGCGCGCGGGCGCCGCCTTCGCGCTCGAGACTCCGCGCCGCTTCACGCTGCCGCTCGCGTCTCCGATCGAGCCGCTGCCGAAGGCCGGACGCTTCGGCGCGCGCCGGATCTTCAACAACGAGCCGCGCAGCCCGCACGGCGGCGCCGACTTCCCGGCGCAGACCGGCACGCCGGTGCGCGCCGCCGCCGACGGCAGGGTGGTGATCGCGGAAGACCAGTTCTTCCCGGGCCAGGCGGTCTTCCTCGACCATGGCGACGGACTGGTGTCGATGACCTTCCACCTCTCGGAGATCCTGGTGAAGGAGGGGGACGAAGTGAAGAAGGGGGACCTCCTCGGCCGCGTCGGCGCGACCGGCAGGGTCACCGGTCCCCACCTCCACTTCGCCCTGCGCTGGCACGGCGCGCGCGTCGACCCCGCCATCCTCCTCGACCTCCCCGGCGCGCCGGCGCCGACCGAGATCCGCTGAGCGCGACTGGCAAGAGCCAAAGCGAGAGCCAAAGCAAGAGCAAAAGCAAAAGCAAAAGCTTTCTGTTGAAGGGGGTGGGAGGCGGGGCGGTGGTGGCGCTTGCCCTGCGGCCGTGGCGGCGGGCTCGGCGGGGCCCGCGTGGCGGCCCGCGATCCGCGATCTGGCTGCTCGAACGGCCAGCGGGCGTCGCGCTCGCCGCGAGCCTTCCCTTCATTGGATCTTTTCTTCTCTCTGTTCTTCATGTGAAGCACTTTCTGCGCCCTGAACGCGCCTTGGCTCGGCGGCTGTGAAGGGCACCACACGGCGGCAGCTGGGGGCTCGTTAGCCTTCAGGGCACTTCGCTTCGGATGCTGGGCGATGAGACGGTGGCGCGGCTCCGCCGCGCGGGGGGGGAGCCGCGGAATGACTCGAATGAGCCTGCGCCGGACGACGACTCGGTCGCCAAGAGGGACGCGGACTCGCCACGAGCGAGTGGGGCACCACCCCCTTCTATGGAAGCTTTTCTTGTTTCTTGTCGTGGCGTTGGGCCTCGCCACCGGCGCGTGGGCGGCGCGGCCCTATCCGATCCTGTTCGTCACCCAGGTCCCGATTCCCTACGACTTCACCGCCATCGGCTCGGTCTTCGGCAACCACGAGGGGGACATCGACACGGTCGGCCGGGGCGGCGATCTCTACCTGCTCCTGCCGAACGGGACTCTTCGCAACCTCACCGGCGAGGCGGGGCTGGGCGTCGCCTCGGGCTTCCAGGGCGCGACGTCGATCGCGGTGCGCGACCCCTGCGTCCACTGGAGCGGCAACCGGGCGCTGTTCAGCATGGTCACCGGCGCGCCGACCGCGCAGTACCAGGTCGGCACCTGGTTCTGGCAGATCTACGAGGTCACGAACCTCGGAGACGTGCTGACCGGGGCGGTGCCGGACATCGTCGCGGTCGCCCACCAGCCCGCCGGGTACAACAACGTCTCGCCCTGCTACGCGAGCGACGACCGGATCCTCTTCACCTCCGACCGCCCGCGCAACGGCTGGGCGCATCTCCATCCGCAGCTCGACGAGTACGAGGAGGCGGAGACGGTGACCGGGCTCTGGAGCCTCGACGCCGTGTCGGGCGAACTGGTGCTGCTCGACCACGCGCCGTCGGGGGACTTCACTCCGATCGTCGACAGCTTCGGCCGGGTGATCTTCACCCGCTGGGATCACCTGCAGCGCGACCAGCAGGCCGACTCCGACTGGTTCGACGAGCAGGCCGGCGATCCGCCGACGTACGGCACCTTCAACTGGTCGAGCGAGAGCGCCGCGGCGGTGCCGACGGCGACCCGGGCCGAGCTCTTCCCCGAGCCGCGCGCCTCGCGCACCGACCTGTTGACGCCACTCGAGCGCGGGCACAGCTTCAATCACTTCTTTCCCTGGATGGTGAACCAGGATGGCAGCGGGCTCGAGACGCTGAATCACATCGGCCGCCACGAGCTGCACTCCTATTTCGATCGGGCGTTGAACGACGACGCGCTCGACGAGTTCATCGCCTCGGTGTCCGGGCGGACCAACCCGAACTCGATCCTCAACCTGCTCCACCTGCGCGAGCGCTCCGACTCGGCCCCCGGCGCCGCGGGCACCTACGTCGGCGTCGACGCGCCCGAGTTCTACACCCACTCGGGCGGGCAGGTCGTCTCGCTCCACGCCTCGCCGCTCGACAACCCGGACGACGTCACGGTGACCTACGTCACCCATCGCGACACCGCCGGCTTCGACGACACGCCCGGCCCCTGCCACTCCGGTTTCTACCGCAACCCGCTGCCGCTCTCCGACGGCGCGCTCGTCGCCGCCCACGCGGGCGAGCGCAGTGCGAGCCAGCCCGAGACGCGTCAGGCCGCCAACGACGGAACGCGCGCCAGTCCGGTCGCGCGCTACCGGTTCCGGCTGAGCGACCTGGTTCCGGCGGGCGCCGGCTGCACCGGCTACCTGAAGTACGGCGCGCCGCTCACGCCCGGCATCGTCAAGACGCTCTGGTACTGGGATCCCGACGTGCAGGTGACCTACTCCGGGGTGACGATGTGGGAGCTCTCGCCGGTCGAGGTGCGCGCGCGGCCGGTGCCGCCGGCGGCGCCGCCGGACGCTCTGCCGCCGGCGGAGGCGGGGGTCTTCGCCGACGAGGCGGTGCCAGTCGGCGCCTTCCGCGACTGGCTCGCCGCGCGCGACCTGGCGCTGATCGTCTCGCGCGACGTCACCACCCGCGACGCCGCCGACCGGCAGCAGCCGTTCAACCTCGCGGTGCCGGGCGGCGCCGCGACGAGCGGCGGCGCCGGCACGGTCTACCCGGTCGAGTACCTGCAGCTCTTCCAGGCCGACCTGCTGCGCGGTCTCGGCGGCACGGCGTCGCCGCGCCCCGGGCGGCGCGTCCTCGGCCGGCCGATGCGCGACGGCGGGCCGCACCCGCCGCCGTCGGACGGCTCGGCGCCCGCCGGCGCGGTCGAGGTCGCGCTCGACGGCTCGGTCGCGGCGCTCGTGCCCGCGCACCGCGCGCTC
This sequence comes from uncultured Acidobacteriota bacterium, assembly GCA_963803995.1. Lineage (GTDB taxonomy): Bacteria > Acidobacteriota > Thermoanaerobaculia > Multivoradales > JAGPDF01 > JACTMI01. The sequence goes on along the minus strand of CAWDOT010000009.1, from coordinate 50,600 downwards.
TCCTGGCAGCTCACCGACGACGCCGGCACTCCCTCGGTGCGCGAGCGCTACTGGCTGACCTTCCAGGCGGGGGAGATCCGCGTCTGCGCCGACTGCCACGGTGTCAACACCGCCGACCAGGCCGGCGATCCGCCGGCGGAGAATCCGCCGCAGGCGCTCGCCGCGCTGCTCCAGTTCTGGAAGACGATCCTCTTCGACGACAACTTCGAGTCGGGAGGAGCCGGCCTGTGGAGCGCGCGCCAGCCCTGACCGCCTTCGGCGCCGGTTGCCTGGCGCTGCTCGCGCTCTGCGCGCCGGCGGACGCTGCGCGCGCAGGGCGCCGGCTCCGGACTCTTCGCCGACGACTTCGAGTCGCGCGCGCTCTGGCGCTGGTCGCGGCTGCCCGGAGGAACCGACCCGCGCGCGGTCTGCCCGGCGCCGATCGCACCCGTCGATACGTCGGACGCGGAAGTGGTCGGCAGCGGCACGCCGGCGAGCTGCGACGAGGCGGCGCTCGACGCCGGCATCGCCGCCGCGCTCGCGGGTTCCGGCAAGCTCGCCTTCGACTGCGGCACCGCCCCGCACACGATCGTGGTGAGCGCGGAGAAGAGCGTCGCGGCGAGCCTCGCGATCGACGGCGGCGGCCTCGTCACCCTCTCGGGCGGCGGCACGACCCGGATCCTGGCGCTGCGCCCGCCGTTCGGCGCCGAGCCGCCGCCCGTGCTCACGCTCCAGAACCTGACGCTGCGCGACGGCTTCACCGGCGACCTGCCGGGCGGCGACGTCGCGAGCGGCGGCGCCGCGGTCTACCGCGGCTCGGGCGGCCACCTGCGCGTGCTCGACGCTCTCTTCGTCGACAACGTCGGGCCCGCCACCGGCCAGGACGTCGCCGGCGGGGCGATCTATGCCTTCGGCGCCGGCGAGACGGTCGTCGTCCGCTCGCGCTTCACCGGCAACCGCTGCTCCTCCGGGGGCGCGATCGGCGGCCTCGGTGTGAGCGCCTTCACGCTGACGATCGTCGACAGCCTGCTCGACGGCAACGGCGCGACCGGCAGCGGCGGCAATCCGGGCAACGGGGGCAACGGCGGCGGGGTCTACCTCGACGGCAACAGCCAGTCCGTCACGCTCTGCGGCACGACGATCTCGGTCAACGACGCCAATGCCCGGGGCGCCGGCGTCTTCCGCGTCTCGAACAACGGCGTCGGGTCGATGACGATCGAGAAGAGCGCGATCCTGGGCAACGAGATCCCGGACAACGGCTCGAGCCAGGCCGGCGGGCTCTACCTGCAGGGGCTGCAGGCGACGATCGTCGACTCGACGGTCGCGGACAACGTCGCGAGCTCGACCGGCGGGATGTTCGTCTGGACCAACCCCGGCGCCCAGACGCTGGCGATGACCAACGTCACGGTCGCCGGCAACCGGGCGCGCACCGGCCTCGGCGCCGGGATGACGGTGGCGAGCGGGGTGACGGGCACGCTCCACCAGGTCACCATCGCGCGCAACCACAACGACGGCGCGACCTCGTTCGCCAGCGCGCTCGCGGGCGGCGGCGGCCTCGCGATCACCAACAGCCTGATCGCCGACAACAGCAAGGTCTTCGTCTGGGAGGACACGAGCTGCAACGTCACCCACGCCGGCGGCGCCGTCTGGCAGTGGCCCGCGACCAACGCGGGCGGCGAGAGCGAGCTCGCCTGCGCGGCCGGGGCGATCTTCCTCGATCCGGGGCTGGGGCCGCTCGCCTGGTCGGGCGGCGCGACGCCGACGATCGCCCCGACCCACCCCGCGCTCGACGGCGCCGCGACCAGCGGCTGCCCCGCCGCCGACCAGCGCGGCGCGCCACGCGGCGCCCTCTGCACCCCGGGCGCGGTCGAGATGCCCTGAGTCGCGGCGATCATCCACCGGCGATGGCGCCGACGACGAGGTAGGGCTCGGCGCCGGCGACGACCGCGGCCGGCAGCGCCGAGTCCGGAGCCTCGTCGGAGAGATCCTGCCCGCAGGCATAGAAGCGGATGAAGGCCCGGCGCTTTCCGCTGCGGTGGTCGCGGGTGGTGCCGACCAGCATCGGGTAGCGGGCCTCGATCGCGTCGAGGACCGCGCGCTGGGTGGCCGGCCCGTCGATCGCGAGCTCGACCTCGCCGGCGATGCGCGCGAGGCTCCTCAGCGGGGCGGGCAGCACGACGCGGATCATCGGATCCCTGGGGGCAGCGTCTGGACCTCGACCGAGAGAACGGCGGGCAGGTCGCGGACGATCGGCTTCCAGGTGTCGCCGGAGTCGGCAGACGCGTAGACCTGGCCGCCGGTGGTGCCGAAGTAGACGCCGCAGGGCTCGAGCCGGTCGACCGCCATCGCGTCGCGCAGCACGTTGACGTAGCAGTTGCGCTGCGGCAACCCCTTCGTCAGCGGCTCCCACTCGTCCCCGCCGGTGCGGCTCCGGTAGACGCGCAGCCGCCCCTTGGGCGGGTAGTGCAGCGAGTCGCTCTCGATCGGCACGACGTAGATCGTCTCCGGTTCGTGGGCGTGGACGTCGATCGGAAAACCGAAATCGGTCGGCAGGTTGCCCGAGATCTCGCGCCAGGAGTCGCCGCCGTCGTCGCTCCTCATCACGTCCCAGTGCTTCTGCATGAAGAGCGTGTCGGGCCGCGACGGGTGCATCGCGATCCGGTGCACGCAGTGGCCGACTTCGGCCGTCGGGTCGGGGATGTACTGGGACCTCAGGCCCCGGTTCTTCGGCGCCCAGGTGGCGCCGCCGTCGTCGCTGCGGAAGACGCCGGCGGCCGAGATCGCGATGTGCATGCGCTGCGGGCGGGTCGGGTCGAGCAGGATGGTGTGGAGCCCCATGCCGCCGGCGCCCGGCGTCCATTGCGGTCCCGAGCCGTGCCCGCGCAGCCCCGAGAGCTCGGTCCAGCTCTTGCCGCCGTCGGTCGAGCGGAAGATCGCGGCGTCCTCGACGCCGGCGTAGACGGTGTCGAGGTCGACGAGCGAGGGCTCGAGGTGCCAGACGCGCTTGAATTCCCAGGGGTGGGGCGTGCCGTCGTACCACTGGTGCGTGCCCGGGACGCCGTCGTAGACGAACTGGTTGCCGACCGCCTCCCAGCTCTTGCCGCCGTCGTCGGAGCGCTGCACCACCTGGCCGAACCAGCTGCTGGTCTGCGACGCCCAGATTCGCTCCGGAGCGGCCGGCGAGGCCTTGAGGTGGTAGATCTCCCAGCCGGCGAAGTGGGGGCCCGAGACCCGCCAGCGCTTCCGGCTGCCGTCCGCGGTGAGGACGAAGGCGCCCTTCTTCGTTCCGACCAACAGGCGAATGCGGCTCATGCCCCGCTCCTTTCGAAAGGACCGGCGGATTGCGAAGGAAGGCGGGAGTATAGACGCCGGTTGCGGCCGCGGCCAGTGGAAGACGTAGCATGAGCCGGCGGGGGACGAGGGGGGCCGCCGAGATGCCCGAGCTTTCACGCGACGAGATCCTGCGCTACAGCCGTCACCTGCTCTTGCCGGAAGTGACCCTCGAAGGGCAGCGGAAGCTTCGTTCCGCGCGCGTCCTGGTGGTGGGCGCCGGCGGCCTGGGGTCGCCGCTCGCTCTCTACCTCGCGGCGGCGGGAGTCGGGAGGATCGGGCTGGTCGAGTTCGACAGCGTCGATCTCACCAACCTCCAGCGCCAGGTGCTCTACGCGACCTCCGACGTCGGTCGCCCGAAGCTCGAGGCGGCGCGCGAGCGGCTCGCGGGTCTCAATCCGGAGATCGAGATCGTGCCGCATCCGGTCCGGCTCTCGAGCGCGAACGCGATGGATCTCGTGCGCGACTACGACGTCGTCGCCGACGGCACCGACAACTTTCCGACCCGCTACCTCGTCAACGACGCCTGCGTGCTCGCCGGCCGGCCCAACGTCTACGCGAGCGTCTTCCGCTTCGACGGACAGCTCTCCGTCTTCGACGCGGCGCGCGGCCCCTGCTACCGCTGCCTCTTCCCGGAGCCGCCGCCGCCCGGGCTGGTGCCCTCCTGCGCCGACGGCGGCGTGCTCGGCGTGCTGCCGGGGATCCTCGGCACGCTTCAGGCGCTCGAGGTGCTGAAGCTCCTGCTCGGCCGCGGGGAGCCGATGATCGGGCGGCTGCTCCTGTTCGACGCGCTCGGCCTGACTTTCCGCGAGATCGGTGTCCGCAAGGATCCGGCCTGCCCGGTCTGCGGCGAGCGGCGGACGATCACCGAGCTCATCGACTACGAGGCCTTCTGCGGCCTGCGCGGGGAGGAGACGACGGCCGACACGGAAGGCCTGCCGACGCTCTCGGTCGAAGAGCTGCGCGACCGGCGGGCGGCGGGCGAGGCGATCGACCTGCTCGACGTCCGCGAGCCGCACGAGGCCGAGATCGCGCGCATCCCGGGCGCACGGCTGCTGCCGCTGTCCGATCTGCCGGCGCGTCTCCACGAGCTCGACTCGGCGCGCACCTGGACGCTCTCCTGCCATCGCGGGACGCGCAGCGTGCAGGCCTATCACCTGCTGCGCCAGGCCGGCTTCGGCCGGCTGCGCGTCCTCGCCGGCGGCGTCGACGCCTGGGCCGAGCGGATCGACCCGGCGATGCCGCGCTACTGAAGCCTGACGGGCGCTCCGCCGCGGTCTGCGGAGCCGCTCCTTGCGGCGCCGGAGGAGTTGGCGCACGCTCGGGACATGACCGGAGCGCGGGCGGGAGCGGCACTGCTCGTCGCTGTCCTGCCGGCAGCCGCGGCGGCGCAGAACGCCGTCCAGCTGGTCTCGATCTCGACCTACGGCACGTTCCACGCGGCTGGCGTCACCGCGACGGTCGCCGGCGACGCGGACGGCGACGCCGGCGCGGCGCTCGAGTGGCGGCGCGCGGGGGAGGCGGCCTATCGGAGCGGGCATCCGCTGGCCCGGATCACGCCGTCGGCCTTCGTCGGCAGCCTCTTCTTCCTCGATCCCGGCGCGAGCTGGGAGGTGCGCGTGACGCTCTCCGACCCGGACGGTGTGACCGGTTCGCCCACCCAGTCTGCGGTCGTGGCGACGCGCTCGCCGCTCCTCGTCGAGCCGAGCCTGCGCACCCTTTACGTGGCACCGCCGCCGCTCGGCGACGACGGCCATCCCGGCACCGACCCGGCGTTCCCGCTGGCGACGATCCAGGCCGCCGCGGACCTCGCCCAGCCGGGCGACCTCCTCTCGATCGCGCCCGGCGTCTACCGGGAGGAGGTGACGGTTCCCACGTCGGGCACGGCGGCGCAGCCGATTGTCTTCCGCGGCAGCGGACCGGGCGCGGTCCTCGACGGCGCCGACGCGGCGATCGCCGCGGGCGTCGCCTGGACGGCCCAAGGGAGCGGCGTCTGGGCCCGCGCACCGCTCGGCTTCGCGACCGGCCACGTCGTCACCGAGCTCGGCCGCCTCTTCCGCTACGACAACCTCGCGGACCTGCAGAGCCTGCCCGCCGGACCCCCTGGCGGCTTCTGGCTCGACGGCACCACGCTGCGCGTGAAGCTCTCCGACGGCTCCTCGCCCGCGGCGCACGCGATGTACGTCGCGCGGCTCGAGGACGGCTTCTACCTCGACGGACGGAGCCACGTCCGGATCGAGAACCTCGAGATCCGCCACTACGGCGCGGGCGACTACGGCAAGGGGATTTACCTGCGCTACAGCTCGGACTGCGCGGTGCGTGGCTGCGCGATCCACGAGGTCGGCGCGGCCGGCGTCTGGGTCAAGGGGGGCGACCGCCACCTGATCGAGGGCAACAGTTTCGGGGACACCTCGATCCCAGGCTGGGTCTGGGACTGGACGAAGGGGTCGAGCGCGGAGAACAACGGCGTGACCTTCACCGACGACGTCGGCCGCGGCCACGTCGTCCGCCGCAACGTCTTCCAGGGGACGTTCAACGGCATCGGCCCCTGCGGATCCGACGCCCCACCCGGCGGCGCGCTCACCAACGAGACCGACGTGTACGAGAACCTCTTCCTCGACCACAACGACGACGCGCTCGAGCCGGAGGGGTACTGCGCCAACGTCCGCATGTGGGCGAACCAGATCGAGGACGTCCACATGGCCTTCGCCGTGGCGCCCGCGGCGCCGGGCCCGAACTGGATCGTGAGCAACGTCGCCTTCGACTTCGGCTCGACCCGCACCAGCCAGGTCGACGGGTACCTGGCGAGCGCGCTCAAGATCAACAGCGGTTACCCCGAGCCGGTCGGGCCGCTCTTCCTCTACCAGAACAGCTTTCTCACCACGGCGCCGGACACCGCGGCGATGACGCTGCTCAACCCCGGGGAGAGCACCTACCTCGTCGCCCGCAACAACCTCTTCGCCGGGACGAACGAGGCGCTCTACAAAGTCAATCCCGTCGCGCTCGACTGGGACTGGAACGATCTCTGGCGCTCGACCGCGGGCCGTCTCGTCTACTGGCAGGGGACGAGCTACGCAACCTTCGCCGCCTTCCAGTCGGGCACCGGCCTCGAAGCGAACGGCCTCGCCGCCGCGCCGCTCCTCGCCGACCCCGGCGCCGGCGACTTCACCCCGCAGGCGGCGAGCCCGCTCGTCGACCGCGGCGTCGAGATCCCCGGAATCAACGACCGGCGACCCACGCCCGACGCCCCTGACCTCGGCGCCGTCGAGCGCTCTCTGCTCTTCACGGACAACTTCGAGGAAGCCTCGACGATTCGGTGGTCGGTGCACGCACCGTAGCCAGGTCGGGTCGAGAGTGGGCGCGATCCGGCGCCGGTGTGTCACCTGGAGGTCAATCGGGAAGTCGGTGTCCGCGGAACGAGAAGCTCCATAGAAGAGAGAAGGGGGTCGGCGGTGCGGCGCCTGGTCGGCCGCGCATCCGCCTTGCGGTCAATGGAGGGACGGTGGGCCGTCCGCGGCGGTTCGGGAGGGCCGTGAGCGCCCTAAGAGCCGTGTCAGGGAGCCCTCGGGGCCCGGACAGCCGGGCCGCCAGAATCGCCACGGATCGTCCAGGATCGCCGCATGGACCAGAGTGCGCAGCGGGCCTCCTCCCCCTTCTCTGGAGCTTCTTCTCTGCCGCCCTTGCCACAATCGCTTTGTGGACCGGACGGGTGACCGCTCGCAGCAGCGGCGCTGGGCGAAGGGGCACCGTGGAAACCTGGCTTGACGCTTGGGTCGCCGCCTCACAGAGTTGGCAGCGGATGCATCGCCTCGCCCTCCTCGTTCTCTGCGCAGCTCCCGCACTCGCAACCGACTTCTACGTCGATCCGGTGAGCGGCTCGCCGGCGGGGGACGGCAGCGCGGCGAACCCCTGGCGGACGCTCGAGGAGGTTGTCGAGGCCGGGCTGATCGAGACGCGGCACTGGGAGTCGCTGCCGTACGAGCCGGGGCTCGGGTTCGTGGCGGTCAACCCCGGCGCGCCGGTCCAGCCCGGGGACACGGTCTGGCTGCGCAGCGGCTACCATGGCGAGCTCTTCGTGCGTGGCGCCTACAACGCGGCGCCGATCACCATCGCGGCCTTGCCCGGGGAGACTCCGCAGCTCAGCCGCGTCGTGCTCTCCGCGGCGCAGAACTGGATCGTGCGCGGTGTCGCGATCAGCCCCTCCTTCGCGCCGGGGACGCTCACCCAGGGCACGATCGTCTTCGTCGAGAACCATGGCTGGCACGGCCCCTCCTGGGACATCGAGATCGCCGACTGCGACGTCTTCACCGTCGATGACGCCTCCGCCTGGGGTGAGAACGAGTGGGTGAATGTCGCCTCCAGCGCCTTCCGGGTCGACGGCGACGGCGTCGTCGTGCGCGGCAACCGGATCCGCAACGTCCGCTTCGGGATCTCGGTGAGCGGTGCCGACGCGCGCATCCGCTTCAACGTCGTCGACGGCTTTTCGGCGGACGGCCTGCGCGGGCTCGGCGACGGCGGCTGGTTCGAGTACAACGTCGTCAAGAACGCGCTGGTCGGCGCGCCCGCCGACGGCAACCACGACGACGGCTTCCAGAGCTGGTCGGTCGGCCCCGGCGGTGTCGGCACCGGCGAGGTGCGCGACGTCGTGCTGCGCGGCAACGTCTTCCTCAACAACGAGAACCCCGACCACCCCCTGCACGCGACGCTGCAGGGGATCGGCTGCTTCGACGGGCTGTTCGTCGACTGGGTGGTGGAGAACAACGTGGTCGTCACCGACCACTGGCACGGCATCAGCCTCTACGGCGCGATCGGTGGCCGGGTGGTCAACAACACGGTGCTCGATCTCAACGGCGTCTCGCCGGGGCCGCCCTGGATCATGCTCAACAGCAGCGACGGCACGCCCAGCCAGAACGTCCTCGTCCGCAACAACCTCGCGACCGACTACTCGCTCGCCGGGACCGGGATCGTCGCCGATCACAACGTCGAGATCACCGACGCCGCGGCGCTCTTCGTGGCGCCGCCGTTCGACCTTCACCTGAAAGCGGGCTCGCCGGCGATCGACGCCGGCAGCGCGACCGACGCGCCGCCGCTCGACGCCGACCGCGTCTCCCGTCCGCAGGGCGCCGGCTTCGACCTCGGCGCTTTCGAACGCTGCCCGGGTTGCCTCTTCCACGACGACTTCGAGCGCGGCGACGCGCGCGCGTGGAGCGGAGGCGCGCCCTGACGCCGCGCGGAGTAAGATCGGTTCGGTCGGTCTGAAGTCCATCGTCGGCGGTCGGTTCGGGGGGTGGCTGCCGCCTGGGAGACACGGCATGTCACTTCGCGCGTCAAGGATCCCGCTGTCTGTCCTGTCCGCACTGCTGGGTTCGCTCGGTTCGCCCTGCCTGGCGGCGACCACCTGGACCGTCGACTTCCTGGCCGACGAGAACGACGGCGCCTGTGTCGTCGCGGACTGCTCGCTGCGCGAGGCGCTCGCCGGCGCCGGGAGCGGCGACACGATCGAGTTCGCGCTGCCCGGCTCGCCGCCCTGGACGATCCGGTTGACGACCGCTCTCGGTCCGCTCGCGGTCGGAACCGCGGTGACGATCGAAGGACCGGGGGCGGCCTCTTTGACCCTCTCGGGAGATCCGGACTCCGACGGCGACGGCGACCTGCGACTGATCGAGGTCTCCGCGACCGGTGCCCTTTCGCTCTCGAACGTGCGCCTCGAGCTGGGGCTCGCCCCCTCGTCGACCCGCGACGGCGGCTGCGTTCGCAACTGGGCACCCTCTCCCTCGCCGACGTCGAGTTCGCGTCGTGCCAGGCCTGGAGCGGTACAGGAACGACTTTCCAACAACGCGCAGGGAGGCTCCGGTGGGGCGATCTGGAATGCCTCCGGTGCGACGCTCACGGTGCTGCGTGGGGTCTTCACCGGCAACCTCGCGGGAAGCGGCGCCTCCTCCATAGATGGTCAGTCGCAGGGGCCCGCTGGAGGCGCAGGCGGAGCGATCGCCAACGCCGGCACGGCGACGATCACCGACTCGACCTTCAGCGCCAATCACGGCGGCCGCGGCGGATTCCCATTCGGCGTGGGCGGTGACGGCGGCGCCGTGGCCAATCTCGCGGGCGGCACTCTCCAGCTCGACGGCTCGACGCTCTCGGGCAACTTCACGGGAGATTCACGCTGCATCTTGCCCGCGTCCGTTCGCGACGGGCGCGGCGGCGGTCTCTTCGCGGCCGGGGAGACAGCGGTCAACAATTCGACCTTTTCTGGCAACAGAGTTGGCGACGTCGCCAGCTGCTCGGGCCAAGCGGCGATCGGCGGCGCGCTCGCGGTCGCCGGTAGCACCACGCGCCTGCGCAACGCCACGGTCGCCGGCAACACCGCCAGCGGCAACGGCGGCGGCGTCGCGCGCGAGGCGGGAGCGCTGCGGCTGCGCAACAGCCTGGTGGCGGAGAACGCCGGCGCCGGCGCGCTCGACGACTGTTCCACCAACTCGGCTCCCGACCTGATCTCCGAGGGGTACAACCTGGTCGGCAAGCGCGACGGCTGCGCGACGAGCCTGGTCGGCACCGGCGACCAGACCGGCACGACCGCGTCGCCGCTCGCCGCCGGCATCGGCGCGCTCGCCGCCAACGGCGGCCCGACCCAGACGCGTGCTCTGCTCGAGGCGAGCGTCGCGATCGACGCCGGCGATCCGGCCGGCTGCCTCGCCTGGGATCCGGTCGGCGCCACCGACCAAGCCATGACGAGCGACCAGCGCGGCGAGACACGACCGCTCGACGGCGACGGCGACAGCGTCGCGGTCTGCGACGCGGGTTCCTACGAAGCGCCCGTGCCGCCGCCGGTCGAGAACGACCTCACGGTCGCCGTCGCCGGCAGCGGCGCCGGCTCGGTCACGAGCGACCCGTCGGGCATCTCCTGTCCGGCAGACTGCGCCGAGACCTACCTCGCCTCGGAAACGGTCGATCTGACCGCGACCGCCGATCCGGGCTCCGCGTTCACGGGCTGGAGCGGCGACTGTTCCGGCGCCGGGGCGTGCTCGGTCTCAATGTCGAGCGACCGGACGGTGACCGCGACCTTCACCGCCGAACGCACGCTCGCGGTCGCGCTCACCGGCGACGGCGCCGGCGAGGTCACCAGCGACGACTTCGCCATCGACTGTCCCGGCGACTGCGGCGAGGTCTACCTCGACGGCGCCACGCCGACGCTCACGGCGAGCGCGGCGCCGGGCTCGCTCTTCGCGGGCTGGAGCGGCGACTGCGCCGGCACAGGGAGCTGTCCGCTCGCGATGACCGCCAACCGGAGCGTCACCGCGACCTTCCTGGACCCCGAGGTGCTGACGGTCACCCTGCTCGGCGACGGCGCCGGCCAGGTGACGAGCGATCTACCCGGCATCGCCTGCCCGGGAGACTGCACCGAGGCCTTCACCGGTGGCGAGAGCCTCGAGCTCGCGGCCGCTGCCACCGCCGGCTCCTTCTTCGCCGGCTGGGGAGGCGATTGCGCGGGCACCGCGAGCCCCTGCGCGCTGTCGATGTCGGCCGACCATGGGGTGTCGGCGACCTTCCTGCTTCACCAGATCTTCGCCGACACGTTCGAATCGGCGGACGTCTGCGCCTGGGACGCCGCGACCGGGGCGCCCCCCTGCGACGGCGCCCGCTGAGCGGAGTCGGGCACCGGGGTTTCGCGATCCCCGCCAGATTGTGCAGAATCCGCCGCCATGGCCAGGGGCGTGGGCGGGATCTTCGGGCGGTTGGCGCAGCTCCTCGGGTTGAACGCGGTGCCGGTGGCGGGCTTCTTCGGCCAGGGATGGTCGCCCGGCACGGCGCTCGCGATCTACTGGGTCGAGGGGTTGCTGGTGATCCTCTTCATCTCGGCGCGCATCGTCCTGCACCGGCGCTGGACGCGCAAGCGCGGGCACTTCCGCGCCCCCGCCTTCCACCGCCAGCAGACGCGCACCGTCGAGAGCGCGCCGGTCGGCTCGGGCTCGCTGCTCAGCGGCTACCTCGCCGTCACCATCCCATTCACGTTGGCCCACGGTTTCTTCCTCGGCCTCCTGCTCTTCCTCTTCCTGCCCAAGGAGTTCGGCGCGGAGGCGGGGGTTGCGCTCGCCGACCTGGGCAAGGGCACGGTGGGGGTCTTCGCTTTCCTCGCGCTCGGCTTCGCCATCGATCTCGTCCGGCTGCGCGAGCGCTCCTACCGCTCGATCGAGGTCGCGACCGAGCGCGCGATGGGGCGCATCTTCGTCGTCCACATGACGATCATCTTCGGCATGGCGGGGGCGATGTTCTTCCACGCCCCCGCGGCGCTGTTCGGCGTTTTCGCCGGCTTCAAGACCCTGTTCGACCTGGGCGGCGCCTTCCCGCACCGGGAGCTCGGCCTCGAGCCGCCGCGCTGGGCGAAGTACCTCGATCGTCTCCCGACCAGGGACGGCGAGACCTTCTCCGAGAACTGGCGCCGCACCGAAGAGGCCGCGCGCCGTCTGCGCGAGGAGAACGAAGAGGTCATGGCCTGAGCCGCTACGCTCCCGCCGTCGGCCCCGGGGCGGCCAGGGCCGCCGCGATCTGCGCCTCCCATTCCGCGAGGTAGCCCGCGAACCAGCTCTCGGTCCAGGTCGAGAGGTCGGCGTCGCCCTCGGGCGAGAGGGCGGTCAGCTCGTAGGTGACGGTCGCGACCGTGGTCGCCCGCGCGCCCGGCGTGCAGACGACCTCGACCGTTCCGGTCTTGAGGCCCGGCGTCACCCGCGCGTAGCGCACGCGGTGCTCCGCCGGATCCCAGTCGAGGATCATCCAGATCGTCTCGCGGCCGTCCTCGCCGCGGGTGGTGAAGGTCGCGCCGACGCGCGGCTCGCCGTCGGCCGGATACTGGAAGCGCGGCTCCCAGCCCGGCGCCCAGCGCCGCTCACCGAGCGGCGTGAAGAGCGGGAAGGCGCGCTCGAGCGGCGCCGGCACGGCCACGGCGCCGGTGCGGCGGAGGTGCGCACGCGGGGCGAGGGAGCCGGTGGACGGGCTGGCGGCGGCGGTGTGGGCAGCGAGAACGGCGGCGGCGGCGGAGAGGGTCGTGGACCGGCGGATGGCCTTGTTCATGGCGATATCTTGGTACATATGTACCAATCTGTCAACGTCCCCGGTTCGGGTAGCATCGCGGCATGAACCACGAGGTGGAGCGGATCCAGACCGGGGTGCGGCTAGAGAAGCGGATGCTCAAGGTGCTCAAGGGCCTGGCCGAGTACCTCGACCTCTCGCTCGGCGACCTGCTCGAGGGCGTCGTGCTGCACGCCTTCGAGGGCAAGGCCCCTTTCGGCGCGGACACGCGGCGGAAGATCGAGCAGCTCCGCCAGGTCTACGGCCTCGACCTCACCGCCGAGGCGAGCCACCGGCTGGTCGAAGCGAAGCCGGCGGCGAGGCGGGGCCGCGCACCGGGGAAGGGCGCCTCCTGATCCATTGTCGGGTCCCGGCCGGCGATGTCACTTTCGGGGCAGGGAGCCGGAATCGAAGCCGGTCGAGAGGGGGCCCGGATGCGGAAGTCGAAGCGCGCGAGGGCAGTCCTGTGGGCAATGGGCGCCGTGGCGGGCCTCGCCCTGCTTGCCGCCGTCTACGTCTGCGCGGCTTCGGAATGGATGCTGCGCCGCACGCACGACATCCCGCCCCAGCCGATCCCGGTGGTCTCTTCGGTGGAGGATCTCGCCGAAGGGCGGCGCATGGCGGTGATCGTCGGCTGCTGGGCCGGCTGCCACGGCTCGCGTGGTGAAGGCGGCAGCGATGGCGCGCCCGGCGTCTTCCAGGCGACGGCGCCGACGCTCTCCGACGTCCTGCCGGCCTACAGCGACGGCGAGCTGGCGCGCCTGATCCGCTACGGGGTGAAGCGCGACGGCCGGACCGCGATCGGCATGATCTCGGGGACCTTCTGGCCGCTCGGCGACCTCGACCTCGCGCGCATCGTCGCGCATCTGCGCAGCCAGCCGCCGTCGCCGCCGGTGCCACGCGAACGCCGCGTCGAGGCGCTCGGCCGGCTCGCGCTCGCTCTCGGCAAGTGGCGGACCTCGGCGGGCGAGGTCGATCGCTCGATCCCGCGCTGGGGCGAGCTGCCGCAGCGCACGCCGTTCGAGCGCGGGCGCTACCTGGCGAGCATCACCTGCTCGGAGTGCCATGGGCTCGACTTCCGGGGCCGCGACTTCTACAAGAGCCCGCCGCTCATCATCGTCCGCGCCTACCGCCCCGAGCAGTTCCGGCACCTGTTGCGCACCGGCGAGCCGCTGACCGGCCGCGACCTCGGCCTCATGTCCTGGGTGGCGAAGAACGCCTTCTTCGAGTTCACCGACGAGGAGATCGCCGGCATGTACGAGTACCTGACGACCGGCCTCGACGCGCAGTGACGGGTCGGAGACGCAGCGATCGGCGTGAGAAGATCGCGGCGCCCATCCGGAGATTCCAGATGCCGCTCGGCGCCCAACGCCCGGATCCTTTGACTCTCGTCGCGCTCGCGCTGGTCCTCGCGGGCACGCTGGTCGTGCCCCGAACCCTGGCCGCCCAGGCGACGGCGCCGCAGGCCGCCCCCGCGGTCGTCGTGCTGCCGGTCCACGTGCCCTTCGCGCTGCTCAAACCGGCGCTCGAGGCGGCCTTTCCGGTCGAGACCGACCGTGAGACGGAATGGGCCGAGGGCAGGCCGCTTCCCGACGGCTCGAAGGTCCGGTACCAGGTCTATTTCTTCCGCGGAGCCGCGGCCTTCGCCGTCGAGAGCGGCGACCTCGTCGTGCGCTTCGACGACGTCCAGTACCGGCTGCGGACCGAGGTCACCCGTCGTTCCGGAAGAGTCGTATCCGGCAGCTGCGGGTACGGCGAGCAGTGGCCGCGCCGGGCTCGATTGGTCGCGCGCTCCGGGCTCGCGTGGGGCGAGGGTTGGCGGCTGGCCACGAAGACGAGCTTCGCGCCCCCCGAGCTGCGCGACCCCTGCCGGCTCGCCGACGGCACCGATCTCGGACCGCTCCTCGAGCAGGGGCTCGCCGAGCGCCTCGCCGCGGCCGGCGCCGCCCTCGATCGGGTCCTCGCGGAGCAGGGGAGCGAGAAGGATCGCTTCGGGACCCTCTGGCGCGCGCTCGAGCGCCCGTACGAGCTGGTCTCCGGCACCTGGCTCGAGCTGCGGCCGAGCGCCGCCGCGGCGGGCCCGTTCGAGGGCGATGTCCAGGGGGTGCGGACCTCGATCGCCCTGACGCTCGCGCCGGTCGTCACGGTCGGCGCCGCAGTCCCGGCGCGGACGACCGAGCCGCCGCCCTTGCGCGTCGACGCGCTGCCGGCGGCCGGCATGAAGCTCCGGATGCCGGTGCGGGCGAGCTTCGAGGAGGTCGCCCGCCGCCTCGAGAGCGATCTGGCCGGAACCGAGCTCGCGGTCCTGCCCGGCCGCACCGTGCGCATCGTCTCGGTGGCGGTCGGCGGCAGCGGAGCGGCGTTCGCCGTCGATCTCGGTCTCGCCGGCGCGATCGACGGCGTCGCGCACCTCGTCGGCCGCCCGCTCCTCGCGGACGACGGCGCGCGGGTGCAGTTCACCGATCTCCGGGCGACGGTCGAGACGAGCGGCCGCCTGGCGCAGGCGATGAGCGGCGTGACCGAGAAGGCGCTCGTCCTGGCGGTCGAGAAGTACGCCGTGATCGACCTGCGGGCGCGGCTCGAGGCCTTGCGCCAGGGTCTGCTCAACGCCCTCAACCGCGAGATCGCCCCCGGCCTCTGGCTCCAGGGCGGCACCGTCCCGCCGCGCGTCGAGAGCTTCGCCCCGACCGGCGGCGGCGTCGAAGTCCGGCTGCTCATCGAGGCCGAGCCGCGCATCGAAGTGCGCTGAGGCCGGGCCAGCGACCCGCTCCTTCCGGCCGCAGGAGGAGGAGTGCCGTCCGCTCCGCGAGCGTCAGGAGGTCGGGCCCTGCGCTGCGTTCAGCTTCGAGAGCTGCGCTTCGACCGCGAGAATCCTCGGATCGTCCGCCGGCATCGCGGCGCGCAGGATCGGCAACGCTTCGGCGTAGAGCGCCCGCGCCTCCTCGGGCCGGCGCCGCCGGACCAGCAGGTCGGCGAGGAAGATCTCCGCTTCGGCGAGGCCGAGATTCGCCGGCTCGAGCGAGGCGCGGCTCTGCTTCAGACCCTCGCGCAGCCACCTTTCGGCGGCGTCGAGGTCGCCGAGCGCGGCGTAGCCGAGACCGAGGTCGGTCAGGCTCTGCGCGGTGTCGGGATGGGCCTCGCCGTAGGCCGCGCGCCGGATCGCGAGCGCGCGCTCGAAGAGCGGCAGCGCCTCCTGTGGGCGGCCGAGCGAGAGCAGCGCTTCGGCCTGGTTGCGCAGCGGCCAGGCGACGTAGGGGTGCTCGGGGCCGAGTGCCGCCGTGTATACGGCCGCGGCGCGTTCGAAGCGCTCGATGGCTTCGCCCTGGCGGTCGAGCGCGACCAGCGTCGTGCCCAGCGAGTTGAGCGCGGTGCCGTACTGTGGATGCTCCGCTCCCCACGTGCGCTTCACCAGGTCCGCGGCGCGCTCGTGGTACGGCAGCGCCTCTTCCGCGCGCCCCATCTGGCGCAGCACCTGGCCGAGATTGTCGAGCGGGATCGCGGGCAGCGGGCTGTCAGGCCCCTCGCTGCCGTCGAGAATCGCGAGACTCTCGACGAACGCCGCGCGGGCCTTGTCGTAGTCGCCGGCATCCTGGTGGAGCAGGCCGAGGTTGTTGAGCCAACGGCCGGCTTCGGCGGACGGGATCCCGGCGCCACCCTGGCGGGCGGTCTCGAGCGCACGCTCGACCAGGGGCAGCGCGCGGTCCACTTCGCCCTGCTGGCGGAAGACGGCGCTCAGCGCGGCGAGCGTCCGCGCGACCTCGGGGTCGTCCGGCGGCAGCCGCGGCTCGCGCAGCGCCAGCGCCTGCTCGAGCCGCTCCTGCGCCCGCTCCAGCTCCCCGTCCAGCCGGTCGAGCACCCCCAGCTCGTAGATCGACTCGGCTCGGGCCAGCTCGTCGCCCGCGGTTCCGGCTTCGCGCAGCGCCAGGGCTTTCTCGAGCAGCGTCCGCGCCGGCTCGCGCAGGCCGAGGTCGCGCTCGACGGCGCCGAGCACGGTCAGAAGCTGCGCCTGGACGGCCGGCTGCGCCGCGAGGTCGCGCTCGATTCGCAGCGCGCCCTGCTCGAGGATCTCCCGCGCGGTCAGCCTGGCGCCCCGGGTGCGCGCCGGATCGGCGTTCTGGAAGATCGCCGCGAGAAAGCCGGCCACGCTGCGCGCGGTCTCGGCCTCCAGGGTCGCGCGGTCGCGCTCGCGCCGGAGCCGCGCGGCCGAGACGACCAGCGTCGCGACGATCAGCGCGAGCGCCAGGGTCGAGGCCACGAGCGCAGCGCGGTGGCGGCCGGCGAACTTCGCCGCCCGGTAGAGGAGATTGCCGCGCCGCGCCGCCACCGGCCGCCCCTCGAGAAGGCGGTGGAGGTCTTCGGCGAAGGCGTCGACGGTCGGATAGCGCTCGGCCGGCTCCTTGCGCAGCGCCCGCCGGACGATCGCGTCGAGGTCCCGCCCCAGGCCCCGGACGTGCTCCACCTCCTGGTGCAGCGCGGCGTCGGCCCACTCCTCGGGCGCGCCGGTCGGCACCCGGTAGGGACGGCGGCCGGTCGTCAGCTCGAAGAGCACGACGCCGAGCGCATAGATGTCGGTCGCGGTGGTGGTGGCGCCGCCCAGGATCTGCTCCGGGCTCGCGTACTCCGGCGTCAGGGCGCGCAGCGCGGTGCGGGTCGCGCCGTCCCCGCTGCCGTCGCCGCCGGCGCCCTCCGCGGCCAGGATCTTGGCGACCCCGAAGTCGAGCAGCTTCGCCTCGCCGAGGTCGGTGACGAGGATGTTCGCCGGCTTGAGGTCGCGATGCACGACGAGGTGGCGGTGGGCGTGCGCCACGGCCGCGAGAACCTGCAGGAAGATCTCGATCCGGCGCCGTCGCGGCAGCTCCTTCTGCGCCGCGTAGTCGAGCAGCGACCGCCCCTCGACCAGCTCGAGCACGAGATAGGGCTCCCCGCTGGCGCTCTCGCCGCCGTCGAGCAGGCGGGCGATGCCCGGGTGCTCGAGTCCGGCGAGGGCCTGGCGCTCGGCGGCGAAGCGCTCGCGCAGGTGCGGGGAGAGCAGCTCGGCGTGGACGAACTTGACCGCGACCAGCTTGTCGAAGCTGCGGTCGGCGCGGCGGGCGAGGTAGACCCGCCCCATGCCCCCCGCGCCGAGCGGCGCGAGGAGCTCCCAGGGGCCCACCCGCTCGCCGCGGCGGTCTCCACCTTCGCCCGCCGCGGCGGCAGCGACGGCCGGAGCGGCGAGGAAGCCCGCGTCGCGCGCTTCCGCGGCCAGGAGCGAGCGCGCCTCGCGCGCGAGCTCTGCGTCGCGCAGGGCGAGCGCGGCGAGCTCGGTCTCCCGATCGGCCTCCGCGAGCGGCGCCAGCCGGTCGAAGGCCGCGCGCACTTCGCGCCAGCGCTCGGGGGTCACGTGCCGCCCAGCTCGCGCGCGAGGAACGCGCGGGCCGACCGGAAGTCCCGGCCGGCCGTGGCGGTGGAGATGGAGAGCGCCTCGGCGGCCTCGTCCACGGACAGGCCGCCGAAGAAGCGCAGCTCGACGAGCCTGGCCTGGGTCGCATCGAGCGCCGCCAGCCGCTCGAGCGCCTGGTCGAGCGCCAGCAGGTCGACGCTGCGCGCGGGAACCGCCAGACCGGCCTCGCCGGCGGCGGAATCGATCTCGACCAGCGTCGCGCCGCCGCCGCGCTTGTCGCGGGCGCGGCCGCGGGCGTGGTCGACGAGGAGGCGGCGCATCGCCTGCGCGGCGACGCCCAGGAAGTGGGCGCGGTTGCGCCAGTCGACGCGGGACTGATCGACCAGCTTGAGGTAAGCCTCGTGCACCACGGCGGTGGGCTGCAGCGTGTGGCCCCGCCGTTCGCGCCGCATCTGGCGCTCGGCGATGCGGTGGAGCTCCGGATAGACGAGCTCGAGCAGCCGGTCGCCCGCGCCGGCGTCACCCCGCCCCCAGGCGACGAGGGCGGCGGTCACCGCGCTCGGCTCGGATCCTCCTCCGCCAGGCCCCATGGTCCTCCTCGACTGGTCGTGTCTGGACCCGAGGCTAGAGATCCGGCCCCCGGCTGTCAAACGGCGGAGCGTGCCCGGCGGCGGCGGATGATCGCGATTTCCCGGATTCGTCGCGTATCCGATCGAGAGCCACCCTGATCGGAGAACGCCATGGCCCACCGCCTCTGCCACGCCCGCATCCCCGCGCTCGCCGTCCTGCCCGCCCTGGTCCTGTTCGCGGCGGCGACCGGCGCCCAGCTCACCGACCTCGGCGCCCACGTGCTGACCGAGTGTGCGGCGCCCGGCGACTGCCTGGAGTTCGAGATCTTCGGCAACGCGCTGGCGGCGGGCGACTTCGACGGCGACGGCTTCGAGGACCTGGCGGTCGGTGTCCCGGACGAGGCGGTGGGGGGCGACCAGAACGCCGGCGCGGTCCACGTCTACTACGGCTCGGCCGCCGGACTGACCAGCGCCGGCGAGCAGTTCATCGACCAGGACACTCCGGGAATCGGCGGCGCCGCCGAGGTCGGAGACTTCTTCGGCGAGACGCTCGCGGCTGGCGACTTCGACCTCGACGGATTCTCCGACCTGGCGATCGGCGCCTCCACCGAAGATCTCGGAGATGCCGGGAACGCCGGAGCGGTATGGGTTCTTTTCGGCTCGCCCGCCGGTCTCGACGCGGCGGGCAGCGTCTTCCTCAGCCAGAACACGCTGCCCCCCGGATCCTCGGAAACGACCGAGGCGGGAGACTCCTTCGGCAGTGCCCTCGCCGCCTCCCCGGAGGGGGGGCTCGCGATCGGCGTCCCCGGCGAGAGCTTCTTCCTGCCCAACGAAACCCAGGCGGGGCTCGTCCAGCTGCTCTCCACGTCGGCGCCGGGCAGCCCACTGGATTCGGCGACCGAGCGGGAGCAGAACGACTTCCTCGACGAGTGCGGCGCCTTCGACGGCAACGAGTTCAACGAGTTCTGGGGCAACTCCCTGGTTTTCGGCCGATTCGGGGCGACCGCCTCTTCGCTGGTCGTCGCCGGCCTCTCCGAGGACTTCGCCGGGGTGAACGACGCCGGTCGGATCACCGTCATGTTCGGCTCGACGCTCGGCTGCTTCGACCAGAACACCAGCGGGATCGGCGACGCGGCCGAGGAGGGCGATTTCTTCGGGGCGGCCCTGGCCACGGGCGACTTCGACGACGACGGCTTCGAGGACCTCGCCGTCGGCGTGCCCGGCGAGGACTTCGCGGAGACGGGAGACGGCCGCGCCGGCCTGGTCCAGATCCTCTTCGGCGGCGCCGGGGGCCTCACCGCGACCGGCGACCAGCGCTTCGCGCAGGATCGCTTCCCGCTCGGCCAGGAGAGCGGGGACCTCGACGACCACTTCGGCGACGCGCTCGCCGCCGGCGACTTCGACGGCGACGGCTTCGCCGACCTGGCGATCGGCGTCCCCGACGAGAACGTCGGCGCGGTCGTCGACGCCGGCACGGTCCACGTCGCCTACGGCAGCTCCACGGGCTTCGCAGACCCGCTCACCCAGACGTTCCACTCCAATCTCCCGGCCGGGATGCCGGACTCTCCCAACACCGGAGATGCGCTGGGCCGGGCGCTCGCGACGGGCGATTTCGACGGCAACGGCACCGACGACCTGGCGGCCGGCATGCCGGGGGAAGGCCTCGGCACCGAGGCCCAGGCCGGTGCTGTGACCGTGCTCTACGGGCTCGACCGCGCCACCGGGGCCTTCGGAACCGTGAGGTTCGGATCGGCGATGTCGGTCCCCGAGACGAGCGGGAACCGGATCGTGACCCTGATCCGCGACGGCGGCGCCGTGCTTCCAGCCTCGGTTTCGCACTCGCGCACCGGCGGCAGCGCGACCCCGGGCACCGACTTCACCTACACCGCCGGGAGCGAGAGCTGGGACGCCGGAGAGCTCGGGCCGGAGCTCACGACCGTCCACATTCTCGGGGACACCCTCGACGAGAACAACGAGACGATCGTCCTCCAGCTCTCCGGCCCGAGCGCGGGGCTGGCGATCGGTTCGCCGTCGACGCTCACGATCACGATCCAGGACGACGACGAGGGCGGGATCGTCCAGTTCCCGGGACCGGTCCAGGTCTTCTCGGAGGTTCAGGGCAGCGCCGCGGTCGTGGTCGTGCGCGGGTCCGGGGCGGCGAGCGGCGTCACTGTCCAGTTCGCCACCGCCAACGGCAGCGCGACCGCCGGGGCCGACTACACCGCGACCTCGGGAACCCTCACCTTCGAAGCCGAAGAGACGTCGAAGCTGATCCAGGTGCCGCTGCTCGACGACGGCCTCGCGGAGCCTGCGGAGGTCTTCCTCGTCAACCTGACGAATCCCGGCGGCGGCGCGACCCTGGGGACCTTCACGGTCGCTCAGGTGCTCATCGTCGACAACGAGCTCTTCCTCGACGGCTTCGAGACCGGCAACACCTCGCGCTGGTCGAGCGCAGCTCCCTGACTCGGGCGGGTCAGGGCGGGCAGGGCGCGCCGGCGGCCGCGCGGCGGTCCGCGAGGCCGAGCTGCCAGGCGGCGTCGATGCTGGACTCGAGATCCCGCCACGCGGGATCGTCCAGCGGCGCGAGCCGGACGGTCTCCTGCGGATCGAGCTCCCGGCGGACCTCGCGTCCGTCGTGCAGGAGAGCCACCAACCGGACGCCGGGCGGCGGTTCGCCTCGCGGGATCCGGGCGAAGAGCTCCCACCCGGCGGGCCCGGAGACGGGGTGCTCGGGGTCGCCACGCCCCAGGCCATACTCGACGCTGGCGAACGCCATCCCATCCTCCATGGCGGCGGAGAGCGCGGCCAGGGGCTCGCCGGTCGCGCTCGCCGTCGCCCGGCCCCGCGCGAACAGCATCCCTGTCGTGGGCTGGTGATAGAGGCGGCGCGCCCGCAAGCTCAAGGCGTCCGCCGACGCTTCGCCGGACGTCGCGGCGGGGCAGGTCGCGGGCTCGTTCCAGAAGTAGAGGTCACCGAGAGCGGTCGGGGTCGGGGGCACATCGAGGCGCCGCGCGCGCAGGTAGGCCTCGATCACCGGCCCGCGCACCGCGCCCGGGACATCGAAGTCGCGCAGGGCGCGGAAGTCCCGTGGCCGCAGCAGCGCTTCGGGCGCGCTGGCGCGCAGGTCGGCGATCAGGCGGAGCTGGGCCGCGGGGGTGTAGGCCCGGCTCATCGAGAACTCCCGGTAGGGCGGACGCATGCCGAACCGGACCCAGTACCAGGGCGCGGAGTCGGCGATCGCCAGGCCGCGCACGCCGCGCGCGGCGAGCAGCCGTTCGACTTCGCAGGCGGCGGCGACGAAGCGCCGATTGTCCTCGTCGCCGAGCTCGCTCGCCGTGAAGCCCCGCTCCGCGCAAGTCCCGGCCGGGTCGTTGGGCGCAAGGTGCTCGGCGACGCGGTCTGCGGCGGCGGCGATCCGATGGAAGAGCTCCGGCGGGGGGACGGGCGCCGGTCTCCGCGGCGCGAGCCGGGCGGGGTCGACGAGTGCGATCAGTGCCGCGACCGCCAGCGCGGAGCGGGCAGCGCTCCATCCCCGCCGGTCGCGCAGGCTGCCGGCCAGGAGCAGAAGAACCCCCAGCGCCGGCAGGGCGGCCCACTGCAGGACGTGGATGGAGTCGATCCGATCGAGCGCCGAGCGGCTCGCGAAGAGCGCGAAGACCGCGAAGAAGACGAGCTCGGGCAGATGTGCTCCGCTCGGCGGCGCAGAGTGCCGAAGACGGTCGACCAGGCCGCCGGCGGCGATGGCGAGCAGGCCCGTCACGAAGAGCAGCCAGGCGAGCGCGATCGACAGGGTTCCGGGATCGACGGCTCCGACCTGCGCCCCCGCGAGCGGCCAGCGCAGGACCAGCCCGACGGCGTCCCGGTGATGGCGGGCGAGGTCGCCGAAGAGATAGTCGAGCCAGGCGGCGTCCGGCCAGCCCCAGAGCAGACGTCCGCCGAGCAGGGGCAGCGTGGCGCCCGCGGCGAGCGCCGCCGTGGCGACCAGGAGCGAGCGCAGCCGCTCGCGCGGCGGGCGCCCGACGGCGAGCAGACTGCGCGCGGTGACGAACGCACCGGCGGCGACGGCGCCATAGGCGGCCGTCTCGAACCGGCAGAGATGGGCGGCGCCGAACAGGGCGCCTGCGAGGAGCAGCCGGGCCGGCCGCTCGGGATCGATCCGGGCGAAGCCGAGCACGACGAAGAGGAGGATGCCCAGGCTGGCGAGCGCCGGAGCCGCTCCGCTCGCCCCGCGCGGACCGAGCAGCAGCGGAGCCATCGTGAGCGCGAGGGTCGCGCTCAGCGCTTCGACGCGGCTGGCGAGCAGGCGTCGCGCCAGGACATACGCCGCCACCACTCCCAGTCCGGCGCCGGTCGCCCAGGCGAGCGCGACCGGCGAGGTGCCGATCTTGCCGGTGAGGAGGATCCAGAACGCGGCGAGCCCGGTGTCGTGCAGGCCGTGCGGCCAGACGAAGGTCTCGAACGGGCGGCCGCCGGCGAGCAGGTCGACCGCGGAGGCCAGCACCTCGCCATGATGGAAGACGTCGATCGAGAGGGCCGCGGTCGACAGCAGCGCCTCGAAGAGGGCGAGCAGCACGACGATGGTGGCGGCGAGCCAGCGCGGAGTACTATCCGCGCGTCGCTCGGCGGCGCCGGGACGCGCGAACCGGAGCGCAGCGGCGAGCACCACCAGCAGGAGGCCGATGAACAGCAGGCGGGGAGCGGCAGGCAGCAGAGCGCGGTAGTCGAGGCGAGGTGCCAGGACGGCCCAGCCGAGCAGGCTCGCGGCAGTGGCGAGCCGGCGTCCGAGCCGCCAGCTCGAGGCGACGCGCGCGACCACCGCCGCGAGGAGACCGGCGCCGATCGCCGCCGCCTCCACGTTCTTGCCGTAGCCGAGCGCGTAGGGCAGGCCGGCGGCGGTCCACGCCGGCGAAACCAGAGCCGCGACCGTCGCCCCCGCTCCGCAGGCGGCGCCGAGCGGGATCAGCAGTTCGATCGCAAGAGAATGGAGGGCCAGCCACCGCCATGAGCCAGTCTCCCGCGACATTCGGGGAATTCTACGCGGCCTACCTCGCCGCCCATCGCCATCCGGCGAATCGCGCGCTGCACCTCGTGGCCAAGCTCGCCATGCTGGCCCTGATGGGGTTGGCGGCGGTCCGGGGTGAGCCGCTCTGGCTGCTCGCTCTGCCGGTCGCCGCGGTCGCGCCCTGCTGGCTCGGCCATTTCCTCTTCGAGGGCAACCGGCCGACCTCGTGGACGCGGCCGGCGGCCAGCCTGCTCGGCGCCCTGCGCGCGCCCTTCGAGCGGCACGACGGGGCGGTCTCGGCGCCGCGCAGCGAGCGGCGCTACTGGAGCTTCCTGGCCGACTTGCGGATGTGCGCCGCCATGGTTGGCCTGGGCGGCAGGTCCGCATCGTCGCCGGCACCCCGTGGGAGCGATCCCACGTAGTCCCGGGCGGACCGCAGCTGGTCGTGGAGGTGGCTGTACCAGAAGCGGCCGCCGCGGCCCAGCCGATCGAGATTCCGGAAACCGCCGAGCGCTGCGTCGAGAGTCGAGAGCCGGTCCCGGTAGTCGATCGAGTAGACCGGGTAGGCGTTGTCGAGCCGGTGATGGCGCCAGTCGAGGACCTGGCGGGCCTCGATCAGACCGGCCGCTTCGAGGTCGGCGACGACCCGCCGGGCGAGCTCGGCGTCGTCGAGCGCGTCGAGGGCCTCGCCGGTCGAACAGGGGACCTCGGCGACCAGCGCCGTTTCGCCCGGCGGCGCGAGAGCGGCCGAACGGTTGCGCGGTTCGGCCACGCGCGACACGACGAAGCGGGAGTCGGGCAGATAAATCGTGGCGTTGGTCGAGACGCTCGTTCTCCCCAGCCGCAGGAAGACCAGTCGGATGTGGCGGAACCGCAACTGCTCCGCAGCTCGCTGAGCCGGCTCGGGCAGGGCAGCGCCGAGCAGGCGCGCGAGGAGGGTGACCGGCAGCGTGCTGACCAGCCGGCCGGGCACCTCGATCCGCTCCCGGCCGCCGACCTCGATCGCCGTCACCCGGTCGCCGTCGAGCTCGAGGCCCGTGACGGGGCTCCCGGTCGACAGGGTCGCGGGCTGGAGGGCGCCGGCGAGCGCCGCGACGATCGCGCCATAGCCCGAGCGGGGGTAGAGAAAGTCGCCGTCGAGGTGCCGGGAGCGCCGCGCCCTGCCCAGCGTCTCGACCACGAGGCCGACCAGCGACAGGCCGGAGAGCCTGCGGGTGGCGATGTCCGGGTCCAGCTGGTCCGCGGGCAGGCCCCAGAGCTTCTCGGAGTAGTCGAGCAGCAGCGGCCCGCCGAGCGTGCGTCCGTAGCGATTGACGACATGGTCCTCGAAGCTGTGCTCCGCGCGCGGGCGGAGGCGCCCGCGCAGGATTTCCGACGCGGTGCGCAACGAGCCTCGCCAGCCGGCGCTGCGCAGCCAGCCGACCGGGCTGGGCGGGAAGTCGATCCTCCGCCCCCGGTGGAGGATCTGGCTCGGTGCCTGGACCGACAGGAGCTCCTCCCCGAGCAGCGCGCGCACGTCCGCGGTGATCTCGGGGTCGCGGTCGTGGAAGCGATGCG
Organism: uncultured Acidobacteriota bacterium; assembly: GCA_963803995.1. Classification (GTDB taxonomy): domain Bacteria; phylum Acidobacteriota; class Thermoanaerobaculia; order Multivoradales; family JAGPDF01; genus JACTMI01. The sequence goes on along the minus strand of CAWDOT010000009.1, from coordinate 25,720 downwards.
CGCCGGTGTCGTAGCGGTGGCCGGCATGCTCCAGGGTGCGGCAGTGGCCGCCCAGCAGCGGCGATCGCTCGAACAGCCGAAAGCTCAGGCCGGCCGCCTGCGCATAGTAGGCGACCGCCAGTCCGGCGGGTCCTCCGCCGAGGACGGTGAGCTCAGGGGTTGGCGGCATCGAGGTTCCGGGAAGCCGATCGCGGCCGGTCGAGCATACGGTCGTCGAGTGCCGGTCTCCAAGCGGAGCCGCGAGCGGCAGAGCGCCGGGCTGTCCCCTTCGGCGCGCAGTTGTCGTAGGTTCGGAAGGAACGAATCGCCCGAGACCCGTCGCCCGGAGGTTACATGAGGACCGTCCCGTTCGTCGTCGCGCTGGTCGCCGCCCTTCTCTTCGTGAGTGTCGCCGGAGGCGCCGCGTGGCGCCCGGACGGCCCGCCGCTCGGGACCGTCTACGACATTGCCCTCGATCCCTCGGACCCCGCGCGGATGTACGCGCTGGTCTGGAACGGCGGGCTCTGGCGCAGCGACGACGGCGGCGCGACCTGGACGCTGCCGTCGACCGAGCTGGTCGGACGGTCGATGGAGTGGTTCGAGATCGACCGCGCGAAGCCGTCGACGCTCTGGGCCGGTGAGAAGAACCCGGGGCAGCCGGCGCTCTGGCGCTCGACCGACCGCGGCGCGACCTGGAAGCTGGTGCGCGACAAGGCGGCCGGAGTCGGCCTCGCCATGCAGCCGGTCGGCTACCGGATCGCCTTCGCGCCCACCCGCCCGACCGACATCTGGGTGCCGTCGACCAACCTGCACTACCGCAGCCGCGACGGCGGCAAGACCTGGAGCGACTTCCGGGTGCCCGACCAGGACGCCTACGCGATGGCGGTCGATCCAAAGAACCCGGACACCGTCTATGCGGCCGGGCATGGCGGCGAGAAGTTCCACTTCTCGCGCAGCGACGACAACGGCAGGACCTGGAAGGCGACCGGCGCCGGCCTCGGGCCGGGGATCCGGTCGCTGGTGGTCGACGGGGCGGGCGCGATCTACGCGCTCGACAGTGGCCACGGGATCTGGAGGAGCACCGACCGGGGCGAGACCTGGAGCGAGGTGCCGTCGCCGGCCGACGGCACCGACGACATCTGGCGGCTGCAGATCGACCCGTCGAATCCGAAAGCGCTCTGGGCCTCGACCGAGGACGGCCTCAAGAAGAGCGTCGACGCTGGCGCGACCTGGAGGGAGAGCGACGAGGGCGTCGGCCGCTTCCTCGTGCGCGCCGTCGCCTTCGATCCGCGCGATGCTCGCGGGATGTGGGCCGCCGTTTCGGGCACCGGCATCTTCCGCTCGGGCGACGCGGGCGCGACCTGGACGGCGTCGAACGGCGGCCTCTCCGGAGCCTGGATGGAGGGGCTCGAGGGTTCGCCGCGCAACGGCACGCTCTACGCGCGGGCGAGCGTCGGGCTCTACCGGCGCGACGCCGCGGGCGCCTGGAGCGAGGTCCAGTCCCCCTTCGCCGACGGCAAGAAGGCCGACCCCGGCCTCTTCTTCGACCGCCGGAGCCCCGGCGGCGTCTGGGCCTTCGACGGCGCGAAGCTCTGGCGCTCGGCCGACGACGGGAAGAGCTGGGGGGAGATGAAGCTCAAGGAGCTCAAGATGCGCGATCTGATGAAGGGCAAGACCGCGCAGGCGCAGTTCCGGAGCTTCACGCAGGATGCGGGCGACCCGAAGGTCCTCTACGCCGGAGCCTGGTCGTCGAACGAGCCGGGGCTCGCGGTCTCGAAGTCGGTCGACGGCGGCGTCAACTGGAAGCCGGCGGGGCAGGGGCTGCCGGGTGAGGCGGTCGACCGGCTGCTGGCGGAGGCGCCCGGCGTGGTCTACGCATGGATCGACGAGAAGCTGTATCGCTCCGACGACGGGGCCGGCTCCTGGCGGGAGCTGGCGGGCTTCCCGGCCGGGAAGCTGCGCGAGCTCGCGGTCGACCCGTCGTCCCCCGCGCGCCTCTACGCCGCGACGAAGGACGGGCTCTTCCGCTCGACCGACTCCGGCGCGAGCTGGTCGCGGCTCGCGGGCGGCATCGAGAAGGAGGACGTCGAGGACGTCGCCGTCGCGCCCGACGGCCGGCTCTTCGCCGGCCACTTCCACGGCGTCTCCGAGAGCGGCGACGGCGGCGCGACCTGGACGTCGCGGAGCGCGGGCTTGCCCAACACCGACGTCCGCGCGGTGGCGCTGTTCGGCTCGTCGCCGCTGCGCCTCGCGGTGGGCACCGCCGGCAACGGGGTCTTCTCGACCGAGCTGCCCGAGACGGGCCGGGTGCCGCGCTGCGGCGTGACGGGACAGGGTCGAGCGCCGAGACTAGAATGCCGCGGCGCCGCCACCCCGGCGGCGCCCCGTCGCGAGGAGTCGTCGAACGATGAAGCCGCCGTCGATCGTCCGCCTCACCCCCGGCAAGCGGGTCCTCTTCCTGACCAGGGACCCGCAGCTGATCCGGCGGCAGCTCCACGACGGCCTCGACCTGCGCATGGCCGACCTCCGCGTCGAGGACCTGCTCGACGACATCAACACCGACGCCATGACCCCGGCCTGGGTCTGTTTCGACTGGGAACCGGCCGCGATCGCACGCAACGCCTACGCCGGCCTGATCGTCGACGGCGAGCGGCTGTTCGAGCAGGACGCGCTCGCGCGCGGCAACTTCGAGGTCATCGTCTCCGGGCAGCGGAAGGGCGTCGGCTCCTCGCGCGAGACCGCCGCGCAGGCCGAGGCCTGGGCCGGCATCCGGATCGCCATCGCCGCCTCCTTCGCGCCGATCCACGCCCGCAACAACATCAACCTCGGCACCCTGATGGCCGACCACGGCGTGCTGGCGCGGCTGCAGGCGGGGGAGGGGATCCCGCTCGCGGAGTTCCAGCGCGGCTGCGACCCGATCACCCGCCAGGTGATCGAGTGGGGCGGGCTCTTCCCGTTCTCGAAGGCGCTCGCCGAGGGTCGGGTCGAGCTGCCCGCCCTCGACACCGCGCCGCGGCCGATGACGATGGCCGAAAAGATCCTCGCCCGCCATCTCGTCGGCGGCGGCGAGCACGTGAAGCCGGGCGACGCGGTGGTGGTGCGGGTCGACGGCGGCTACTCGCACGAGTTCACCACCGCGCAGGTCCACGCCTTCCTCGCGCAGGAGTACGGCGCGGACTACCGGATCGAGGAGCCCGCGCGCTTCGCGGTGTTCGAGGACCACCTGATCTACGCCGACGAAGTGGCGGCGATGCGCAGGTTCCTGCCGAAGATCGAGGTGCTGCGCGAGATGCAGCGCGAGTTCCAGCGCCACACCGGCGTGCGCGACTTCTCCGCGCGCGACGGCGTCTCGCCCGGCATCTGCCACGAGGTGGCGCGCACGCGCATGGTCGCGCCCGGCGACTTCGTGCAGGCGACCGACAGCCACACGTGCATGGGCGGCGCCAACAATGCGCTGACCTGGGGCGTCGGCGCGACCGAGTACGCCGCGCTCGTCCACGCCGGCTTCACCCAGGTCGAGGTGCCGGAGTCGATCCGCTTCGAGCTGGTCGGCAGGCTCCGCGAGAACGTCACCGCCAAGGACCTGATGCTCCACATCCTGCTCGACTTCGCCAAGCCCGAGGCGACGCTCAACCGGGTGATGGAGTTCACCGGCCCCGGCGTCTCGTCGCTCTCGATGGACGAGCGGGCGACGCTCGCCAACATGGCGACCGAGTGCACGGCGCGCGGCGGCATCGTCGCGGCCGACGACGAGACCTTCCGCTGGCTGCGCATGTGGCGCCCGGAAGCGGACGTCGACGCCCTGGCCGCGCGCGCGGTCGAGCCCGACCCGGACGCGGTCTACGCCGGCGGCGTCCACGTCATCGATCTCTCGGCGCTCGAGCCCATGGTGGCGCACCCGGGCGATCCCGACCACGGCATCCCGTCCGACCCGACCAACGGCGCGCGGGTCGCCGACATCGGCGAGGTGCGGATCGACATCGCCTATGCGGGCAGCTGCACCGCGGGCAAGATCGACGACCTGCTCTACTACCACCAGGTCGCGAAGGAGGCGGTCGACGCCGGGCTCAGGGTCGCTCCGGGCGTCGAGTTCATCATCCAGTGCGGCTCGCTCGAGGTGGAGAGCTTCGTGCGCGAGCACGGCTTCTTCGCGACGTTCGAGAAGGCGGGCGTGCGCCTGATCCGCCCCGGCTGCGGCGCCTGCATCGGCTGTGGCCCCGGCGTCTCCGAACAGCCCGACCAGGTGACCGTGTCGGCGATCAACCGCAACTACAAGGGGAGGAGCGGCCCCGGCAAGCTCTGGCTGGCGAGCCCCCTCACCGTCGCCGCCTCCGCCTTCACCGGCAGGATCACGGCCTGGACGCCGGGGATGTTCGCGCGCGCGGGAGCTCCGGTCGCCAGCTCCTGACGGTCGCGCGACTCCGGATGTGGAGATTTCCGCTCGGCGCGGCGCGCCCGGCTCGGTAGGATCCGGCGCGGAGGATTCACCGCGTATGGTTTCTCGCTTCGATTTGTCGATCACGGCAGGCGCGCTGGCCCTGGCGCTCGCGGGCGCGCTGGCTCCCGCTGCGGCCCTCGGCGCCACCGCCTGCTACACGGACGCGTGCGGGACCTGTTCGCCGCCGGGGGGCGCCGGCTTCGCCCAGTCGACCCTGGTCGCCGACACGCTCTTCCCGACGGGCGCCGAGGTTCCGGTCGAGTTCATCGATCCGGGCGACGAGCGGGGGCGGCGGCTGATCGCCACGCAGGAAGGGGCGATCCTCGTCTACGACGCGCCGGGCAACACGATGCTCGCGACGCCGTTCCTCGACCTCCGCTCGGATGGCGGCGGCGCCGGGCTCGACAAGGTGCTCTACGATTTCAACGAGCGGGGCCTGCTCGCGCTCGCGGTCGCGCCCGACTACCCGGCGTCCGGCCAGTTCTACGTCTACTACACGCGCAACGGCAGCGCGGCCGAGGACGGCGACATCGTCATCGAGCGCTACACGCGCTCGGCGGGCAACCCCGACGTCGCCGATCCGGCGTCCGGCCAGGTCCTCTTGGTCATCGATCACAGCCAGGGCAACCACAACGGCGGCGATCTGGTCTTCGGCCAGGACGGCTTCCTCTACATCTCGACCGGCGATGGCGGCGGCTCGTGCGACAGCTCGGGGCCGAACGCGCAGCGCGACGACCGGCTGCTCGGCAAGATCCTGCGCATCGACGTCGCCGGCGTCGACCCCAGCCCCGGCGCCGCGGACAACTGCGGGCTGCTCCAGCAGAACTACGGCATCCCGACCGGGAACCCCTACCGGGGCGTCGTGCGCGACCCCGACCCCTGCGACGAGGTCTGGGCCCTCGGTCTGCGCAACCCGTTCCGCATGACGATGGACCGGCTGACCGGCGACTTCTTCATCGGCGACGTCGGCCAGGACACCTGGGAGGAGTTCGACTTCCTGCCGGAGCTCGCGGCGCAGTCCGAACCGGCGCGCAACTTCGGCTGGAAGTGCCGCGAAGGGTGCGAGAACACGACCTGCTCGACCACGAACTGCCCGACCCTTCCCGACGGGGAGACCGCCTGTGCCTACCCGAACGAGGTCGCGACCGGCGTCTTCTATTACGACCCGATCACCTGCCACAGGAACCCCGCCCCGGGCAACTGGTCCTCCGCGATGGGCGGCTACCTCTACCGGGGCGACCGTGTGCCCTCGATCGCGGGACGCTACGTCTACAGCGACACCGGCTGCGGGCAGCTCTGGGTGACCGGCGTCTTCAACCCGGCGAGCCCGGCGGCGACGACCTCGGCCTGCTGGGAGGACACCGGCTTCGGCATCTACGGATTCGCCGAGGACCGCCTCGGCGAGGTCTATCTGGTGCGCGGCGGCAACGGCCGCATCGACTGCCTCCACGCCGGCGCCGGCTGCTACTGGGCCCGCTGGCGCGGGCTCTTCGAGGACGACTTCGAGTCGAACGGCTTCACCCACTGGACCTCCACCGGCGGCGGGTTCTGACCCTCTCGCAACAGGGAAGAGGGTGGCACTCCGGGCCGGGCCCCGAGGGTCGATGGGCCGCAGAGAGTGTTCGGAACGAAAAAGCACCAGAGAAGGGTGGGGTGGACCGGCCGGCGTGAGGTCGCGGTTGCGCCCGTGCAGCCGGGAGCGCTGAAAAGCTCCAGAGAAGGGTGGGGCGGACCGGCCGGCCTGGGGTCGCGGTTGCGCCCTTGCCGTCGGGAGCGCTGAAAAGCTCCAGAGAAGGGTGGAGTGGACCGGCCGGCGTGGGGTCGATGTTGCGCGCGTGCCGTCGGGAGAGCTGAGAAGCTCCAGAGAAGGTAGTGCGCTGGTACCGCGCCCGCCGCCGCTCCATCGACCCGCCGGCGCCCCGACCAGCACCCCCTTCTATGGAGCTTTTTCTCTTTCTCTTCTCTTCTTGCCACTTCCTTCTTCTGACTTCTACTGTCTCTTCTTCTTCTTCTTCTTCTTCCTCTTTTTCTTCTTCCGGAAGCTTCAGTTCCTGCCGAACACGCGGACGACGGCCGCGCCGCCGGTTACTTCCGGGCGGCGAAGCGCCAGCGGGCGGAGATCGCGAAGACCTGGGCGCGGGACTCGTAGCTCGAGACGACGTTCGGGTCGGGCTCCTGGCCCCGTGCGCGGTTCGTGTCGTAATCGTGGAAGGAGTAGCCGAGGTCGAACGAGAGGACCGGCGTCACGTCGTAGGAGGCGCCGAGCGCGTAGACCCGGGCGTCGCCGCGCGGAGCGCCCGGCTCGACGGCGTCGTCGACCGTGGGAGAGGGCTCGAACGCGAGGCCGCCGCCCAGACTGAATCCCCCGCCCAGCGCCCATTCGACGCCCAGACGGAGTGAGAGCGTGTCGTCCCAGCCCGCGCGCCGGTCGAGCGCGAAGGGCTCGCCCGGCTGCGAGCTCTCCGGCGCCACCGCCGACCAGCGAGCGTAAGCGGCGTCGAGCTCCGCCGTGAGCGATGGGCCGAGGGCGAACCAGGCCCCCGCGGTCAGCGTGTCGGGCAGGTCCTCCGAGATCCGGCTCGGTTGCGTCCCGTAGCGCGCCTCGAGCTGCGCCTGGACCTCAACCGGAAGGGTCTCGAAGTCGCGGACGAGGTAGGAGACGTCGCCCGCACCGGCGACGTCGACGCCGCTCACCCAGGTGGCTCCGAAGCCCCAGCGCTCCCCGGCAAACTGGGTGGCGAGATCGAAGCCGACGCCGTCGGCGGTCGCCTCCGAGACCCGGTCCACCTCGAACCCGACCGGCCCGCCGGCGCCCTGCTCGACGCCGCGCAGCGTGTCGCCGTACCCGACCGTGCCGCGCAGATAGCGGATGCCGCCGCCGACGCTCCAGCGCTCGGTGATCGCCCAGGCCGCGACCGGGTGCAGCGCGAAGAGCTCTGCCTCGCTCCGGCGGGCGGTGAAGCGCGCGGGGAAGAGCGCGTTCTCCCAGTCCATCAGGCGCCAGGTCGGCGCGTCGAGCCCGAGGCCGAGCGCCCAGCGCGCCCCCTCCGGCCGCCAGACCCCGTAGATCGAGGGCGGGAACTGGATGGTGTGCTCGGCCTCCCCGCTGCCGTTCGCGCTCGAGTAGTCGTCGGTCGGCGCGTCGAAGTCGAGCCCGGCCTGGAGCTCGAAGCCCTCGAGACGGACGATCGCGGCCGGGTTGTAGGTGACGGCGGCGGGATCGCCGCCGCGGGCGACGAAGGCGCCCGCCTGCCCGGTCGCCCGCCCGCCGTGCTGGAAGCGTCCGAACAGGTCGGCCGAGGCGGGCGCCGCGACGAGGAGGGCGGTCAGAGCGACAGGGAACAGGGACGTACGGCGCATGCGGGCCTCCGGGGCGGGTGCTTCGATGGCGAAGCGCGGAGTCTACACGCAGCGCGCTGGTAGGATCGTCCCGTGATCGCGCGCATGGCTCGTCTCTCCGCGGTGGCGGCGCTTCTGGTTCTCGCCTGCCTCCTGCTGGCCGGCGGCCTTGCCAGCGGCCAGGCCCAGACGCCGCCTTCCGAGGCGCAGGCGGAGACCGCGGCGCCGGAGACCGCAGCGCCGGAAACCGCCGCAACGGAAGCCATCGCGACGGAGGCCGCGCCGGCGGAGCCCACGACGATGACGGAGCTCGCCCTGATGGCGGCCGCCGCCAGGAATCGCAGCGAGCAGGTCCGGGAGGAGCTGCGCCGGACCCCGCGCAACCTCCAGGACGTCGGCGAGACGCTGATCGACCGGACGCTCCAGCACCTGCCCGGCATCGTCATCGGCATCGCCATCCTGCTCGTCTTCTGGGCGATCGCCCGGATCAACGCGCGGGTCCTGCGCCGGATCCTCACGCGCGCCGGCACCGATCCCGCGCTCGCCAGCGTCGCCATTCCGCTCTCGAAGATCGCGCTCTTCCTGGTCGGCGTGATCGCCGCGATGGAGCAGATGGGATTCAACGTCGGCTCCCTGCTCGCCGGCGTCGGCGTCGCCGGCCTCGCGGTCGGCCTGGCCGCCCAGGAGACCCTCGGCAACATCTTCGCCGGCTTCGTGCTGCTCTGGGACCGCCCTTTCCGTCTCGGCGACTTCGTGACCATCAAGGGGACCTCGGGGCACGTCACCGGAATCGGCCTGCGCGCGACCCGGCTGCGCACGCTCGAGCATCGCGAGGTGACGCTGCCCAACCGCCTGGTGGTCCAGGAGCAGATCGTCAACCACACGCGGCTGCCCCAGGTGCGCATCAACGTGCCGGTCGCGGTCTCCTACGCGGCCGACCTCGACCGCGTGCGCGCCGTGCTGCTCGACTCGGTGAAGCCCAACCCGGGCGTGATCGCCGAGCCGCCGCCGCAGGTCGTGGTCGTCGCGCTCGGCGAGTCGACCGTGCAGGTCGAGCTGCGGGCCTGGGTCTCCGACCCGAGCGCCGAGGGCGCCAACCTCTTCCGGCTGCTCGAGGATGCCAAGCGCGCCCTCGACGCCGCGGGCATCGAGATCCCGTTTCCGCAGCGCGTGATCCAGTGGGTCGGCGGGAGCCCGTCCGGGGCGCCACGTTGAGGCGGGCGCGGAGCCGCTGGTAGACTGCTGCCTCCGGTTCGCCATGATCGTCGAGAAGCGCCGCCTCGAAGGAAACCACACGCTCCTGCGCGTCGAGGGCGTCATCAAGCTCGGCGAGAGCGCCAAGTTCCTCGCCCGCACCCTCGAGCGGGTGCTCGCCGAGGACGAGGGGCACGTCTTCGTCGACCTCGAGCGGATCAACTACATCGACTCGACCGGCATCGGCGAGCTGGTCGGCTATCTCGGCAAGTTCCACGAGCACCAGCGCCGCCTCGTGCTGGTGCACCCCTCGACGCGCATCGTCAAGCTGCTCGAGGTGGCGCAGCTCGCGCCCCTCTTCCCGACCTACGACGGCCTGGAGGCCGCCCTCGCTGGCGAGCTCGCCTGAGCCCCGCCTCGTCCGGCTCGCCGCGGTGACCCGCGGCCGGGCGGTCGAGTCCCTTCATCTCGGAGTCGCGGTGGTGGTCGAGCCCGGAGGGCGCGAGATCGCCCGCGCCGGCGATCCGGCCTGGCCCGTGGTGGTCCGCTCGTCGGTCAAGCCGTTTCAGGCGCTGCCCTTCGTGCTCGCCGGCGGGCTCGAGGCCTGGGGGCTCGAGGCGGCCGACCTGGCTCTCGCCTGTTCGTCGCACAGCGGCACGGAGGAGCAGGCGGCGCGCGCCGAGGCGATGCTGGCGCGCGCCGGGCTCGACCGCGGCGCGCTCCTGTGCGGCGCGCACCGGCCGATGGACGAGCCGACCGCCGCGGCCCTCGACGCCGCCGGCCGGGAGCCGAGCCCGCTGCACAACAACTGCTCGGGCAAGCATGCCGCGATGCTGCTCGGCTGCCGGCTGGCCGGCCTCCCGCTCTCCGGCTACCTCGGGTTCGACCACCCCTGGCAGCTCCGGATCCAGGAGTCGATCGCGGCCTGCTGCGGCCTGCCGCCCGAGGCGGCGCGCCCCTGCGGCGTCGACGGCTGCAGCGCGCCGACTTTCGCGCTGCCGGCGCGCGCCCTGGCGCGCGGCTACGCTGCGCTGGCGGCGCCCGAGGCGGCGGGTCTCGATCCGGCGCGCGCCGCGGCGCTCGCGCGGATCGCCGACGCGATGGGGCGCCATCCCGGGATGGTCGCCGGCCCGGGGCGCTTCACGACCGCGCTGATCGCCGCCACCGGCGGCCGCGTGATCGGCAAGGAGGGCGCCGAGGGGGTCTACGCCCTCGCCATCCGCGGCCCGGTCGCGCTCGGCGCCGCGGTGAAGCTCGCCGACGGCGGCGAGCGCGCCCGCGACACCGTGGTGCTCGAGCTGCTCTCGCAGCTCGGGGTGCTGTCGGGAGAGGAGAGGGAGACGCTGGCCCCCTTCTATCGCCCGGTCCAGCGCAACCATCGCGGCCTCGAGATCGGGGAGATCGTCGCCGAGATCGAGCTCGACGAGCTCTGAGCGGTCTCCCGCGTCCTTGCCCCCGGCCGGGGGCATCGGAGAGAATCCCGCTCCCGGCGCGCGCTTCGGCGCGCCCCCGCCGCGACGACCCGACCAAGGAGCCGGAATGACCCAGACGACGACTGCCGAGATTCCCGCCGCCCTGCAAGGCCTGGCCGAGCGGCTCGGCGACCGCCTCTCCTTCGACCCGGGCGACCGGGAGCAGTTCTCGACCGATTTCGGCCGCTGGCGCTACAAGGTGCCGGCGGCGGTGGCCCGCTGCCGCGACGCCCGTGAAGTTGCGGAGGTCGTCCGCTGGTGCCGCGAGCACGCGATCCCGATCGCGCCGCGCAGTCAGGGTCACACGCAGAGCGGGCAGTCGCTGACCACCGGCGTGCTGCTCGACACCTCGTCGATGACCCGCATCCTCGAGATCAACGAGGACGAGGGCTGGGCGCTCTGCGAGGCGGGCGTGGTCTGGCGCGACCTGGTGGTCGAAGCGACCGGCCGCGGCTTCATCCCGCCGGTGCTGACCAACAACCTCTCGGTGACGGTTTCCGGGACCACGTCGGTCGCCGGCCTCGGCGTCGCCTCCTTCCGCGGCGGCACCCAGGCCGACAACGCGATCGAGATCGAGTGCGTGACCGGCGACGGCGAGATCCACCTCTGCTCGCGCGAGCGGGAGCCCGAGCTGTTCGACATGGTGCGCTGCAGCCTCGGCCAGATCGCGGTGATCACCCGGGTCAAGACGCGCCTGCGCCGGGTCGAGCCGAAGGTGCGCATGTACACGCTGGTCTACGACGATCTCGGCCGCTTCATGGCCGACGCCGAGAAGGTGCTCGACCCCGCCAACCCGACCTTCGCGACGGTCGGCGGCATCTGCTCGCCGGCGCCGCTCGGCTTCCGCCGCATCGGCGAAGGCATGGAGCTCGGCAAGGGGCTGATCGGCTACGGCCTCTGGGTCTTCCCGATGTACCTGACGATCGAGTACGGGCCGGGCAGCGAGCCGGACGACGCCGCGGCGCTCGCGCCGCTCTCGCCCTGGCGCCACGTGCAGACCCAGGACATGACCGCGCTCGAGTTCGCGCGCCGCATGGAGCCGATGTTCGAGGCCTGGAAGCTCTCCGGCTACTGGGAGCAGCCGCACCCCTGGATGGAGACGACGCTGCCCTGGTCGACCGCCCGCGAGTTCATCGAGACGATCCTCGCCAACCTGCCGCCGGGCGCGCTCGGTCCGGGCGGCCACGTCCTGCTCTGGCCGGCGCGGACCGCGACCTCGAAGGTGCCGCTCTTCATGCACCCGGATGGCGACATCGTGCTCGGCTGGGGCGTGCTCGGCTCGGTGCCGCGCGTGAAGCACGAGGAGATGCTGACCCAGCTCGACATGGCCTCGGAGCTCTCGATCGCCTACGGCGGCAAGCGCTACCTTTCCGGCTTCATCACCTTCGACTCGGCGGCGCGCTGGAAAGCGCACTTCGGCGACCGCTGGGAGCGGCTCTGCGCGGCCAAGAAGCGCTGGGACCCGGACGGCATCCTCGCCCCCGGTTTCATCCAGTACGAGTGAGGAGCCCGGAGCGACCTTGAGCCGGATCGCCCTGCTCACCGGCGGCTCGACCCCCGAGCGCGACATCGCCCTCACCGGCGCGACGCAGGTCGCGCCCGCGCTGCGCTCGCTCGGGCACGAGGTGACGGTGGTCGACACCGTGGCCGGGCCGCTCGACCCGGCGGCGGAGGCGGCGATCTTCGCGGCGGCGGGCATCCGGCGCGAGCCGCCGACCGCGGAGCACCTCGCCGGGCTGCGTCGACGGGAGAACCTGCCGCGCCTGGTGGGCGAGCCGGCGCTCGCCGGCGCCGACCTGGTCTTCCTGCTTCTCCACGGCGATCAGGGCGAGGGCGGGAGCGTCCAGGCCCTGCTCGATCTCGCCGACCTGCGCTACACCGGCAGCGACGCGCTCGGCAGCGGGCTCGCGATGGACAAGGAGGTCGCCAAGCGCCTGCTCGACCAGGCCGGGCTGCCGCAGGCCTCCTGGGTGAGCTGGCCGGCGGCCGCGGCGGGGATCGAGGCGCTCGGCCTGCCGCTGATCGTCAAGCCGTCGAAGGCCGGCTCGTCGGTGGGCGTGACGATCGTGCGCGAGATGGAGAAGCTCGGGGCGGCGGTCGAGCTCGCGCTCGCGGTCGACCGCGAGGTGCTGGTCGAGGGCTTCCTGCCGGGGCGCGAGTTCTCGGTGGGGGTGCTCGGCGAGCGCGCCCTCGGCGTCGGGGAGATCGTCCCCGTCCACGAGTTCTTCGACTACGAGTGCAAGTACACCCCGGGCATGAGCCAGGAGATCTTCCCGGCGCCGATCCCCGACGCGCTCGCCGGGGAGATGCGGGCGCTCGCGCTCGCCACCCACCGGGCGCTCAAGCTGCGCGACGTCTCGCGCGTCGACTTCAAGCTCGACGCCGCGGGCCGCCCGGCCATCCTCGAAGCGAACACCCTTCCCGGCATGACCACCGGCTCGCTGCTCCCACAGTCCGCCGCCGTCACGGGACTCGACTTCCAGGCCCTCTGCGCCGAGATCTGCCGCCTCGCCTGGGCGCGCTGAAAGCGCGCAACCCGGGCAACGAAAAGGGGCGGCCTCGCGGCCGCCCCGGGATTCGCTGCGGTGTGGCTAGGCGCGGTTCAGGGGATGAACTGCGCGGTGAAGTCCGACCACTTCCAGCCCGGCGTGCGCGACTCCGGGCCTTCGGCGATCTGCGTGCCGAACTGGATGAACATCTTCGAGGTGTTCACGTCGTTGGCGCTGGTCGTGTAGCCGCCCGAGGTGCGGACGCTCGAGCCGTTGCGCAGCTCGTACCAGACGACGCCTTCGATCATGTCGTACTCGTAGTGGACGTGGTACCAGGTGCCGAGCTGCATGCCGGGCGTCTGGTTGGTCTCCTTGCCGACGCCGTAGTTGACCTGGAAGGTCATCCGGCCCTGGGTGCCCTTCGAGTTCAGGTAGCCCATCATGTTCGACCAGGACTGGCCGTTGTTGAGCCAGAAGACGCAGTGGAAGCCGTTGGACCGGTTGCCGTCCCACTGCTTCGCCCAGACGTCGAAGTCGATCACGATCTTGCGGAACCGCCGGGTCGAGCCGAACGGCATGTCGAACTGCCAGTTGCCGCAGCTGTTGCAGGTCAGGAAGTTGCCGGGCAGCGAGAAGACCGTCGCGTCCGGATCCACGGGCGGCGGCGGGGGCGGCTCTTCGCCGCCGTTCTCGATCGGCTTCTCGAGCGTCGACTGCGACGGGGTGATCGCCGGAGCGTGGGCCTGGATGCCGCCGGTGCGGGTGTCGTAGACCGAGGCGTAGGTCCAGAACGGCTGGTCACACGAGATGCGGACCCGCGCGCCCCAGGCGACATTGCTGAGGCCGAGCAGCGAGAAGGCGTCCTCGAACTGGAGCAGGGTGAGCGCCGGAACCTGGAAGCTGACGTTCTGGACGATCAGCAGGCCGTCGGCCTGGCGTACGTCCACCGTGCAGTTCGTCGTCTGCTGGCCGAGATTGTTCACTCCCAGGTTCGAATAGCGGTAGGTCCCCTGCTTCTCGAACCCGAGCAGCCAGGCGCTGCCGCCCGCTTCGATCAGATTTCTCTGGGAGACCACCGGGAGATCGACCGGCTCGGGGTCGACGCCGAACCCGATCGCCCGGGAGACGAGCTTCGCCGTGACGATCAGCTCGGGCGAGCCTTCGATCTCGAGCATGCCGCGGCCGCCCGGAACGAGGTTGTTGAAGCGCACGCTCGCGCCCGGCGCGACGAAGTAGGCCGGGGGCTCGACGTTCGGGTCGCGCACCGTGCCGTCGGTGCCCATCGGGATGAAGTAGGCGTAGAAGCCGAGCACCGCGCTGTCCGTGGGGTTGGTGACCCAGAGCTCGGTGTTGCGGTTCACGTTGTCCACGGTCTCGTTGATGGCGACCGGGACGTAGAGCACCCCGGCGCTGGCCGGGCCGACCAGCCCGAGCGCCAGCAGGGCGAGGAGGGCGATGCGGAGTCTTGTCGTCAAGTGCGGCTTCCTCCCTGGGAGTTGTGGACGACGGCTTGCCCGGCCGCGAGCCGAGCCGCCGTATTGTAGGAGCGTTTGGGTCAGAATCTCAAGTACTTCTTTAACTATTTTCGGGTATCGTGCCCTTCGCCATGGGAAACACCGTCCGCATCCGCATCGCCCACAGCCCCGATTCCGACGACGCTTTCATGTTCTACGCGCTGACGCAGGGCATTCTCGACACTTCCGGGCTCGAGATCGACCACGTCCTCGCCGACATCGAGACCCTCAATCAGGCCGCGTTCTCAGGTACTTACGAGATCACCGCGCTCTCGTTCCACGGCTACGCGCACCTCTCCGAGAACTACGTGCTCATGCCGTCGGGCGCGAGCTTCGGCGACGGCTACGGCCCGGTCGTGGTCGCCCGCGAGCCGTTCGGGCGCGGCGACCTCGCCGGCCGCACCGTGGCGATTCCCGGCGAGCTGACCACCGCGGCGCTCGCCTTCCGGCTCTGGCAGCCGGCGGCGAAGACGCTCATCGTGTCCTTCGACCAGATCTTCGAGACGGTCGAAGCGGGCCGCGCCGACGCCGGCGTGGTCATCCACGAGGGGCAGCTCACCTGGGGCGATCGCGGCCTCCAGCGCGTGGTCGATCTGGGCGCCTGGTGGCAGGGCGAGACCGGCGGACCGCTGCCGCTCGGCGGCAACGGCATCCGGCGCGATCTCGACCCGGCGCTGCGCCGGCGCCTCTGCCGGCTGCTCACCGAGTCGATCCAGTACGCGCTCGACCACCGCGGCGAGGCCCTCGACTTCGCGATCCGCTACGCGCGCGACCTCGAGAGCGACCCGGTCCGCTCCGACCGCTTCGTCGGCATGTACGTCAACGAGTGGACCCGCGGGTACGGCGAGGCCGGGCGGCGGGCGGTCCAGCTCCTGCTCGACCGCGGCCACGAGGCCGGCATCCTGCCGCGCCGGGTGGTCGCCGAGTTCGAAGCCGCCGAGTGAGCGCCGCGCGCGCCCTCGTCTTCGACCTCGACGGCACGCTGATCGACTCGCGCGCCGATCTCGCGGCGGCGATCAACCGGACCCGCGCCGACCTCGGCCTGCCGCCTCTCCCCCTCGACGCGATCGTTGCGATGGTCGGCGAAGGGGCGCGCCGGCTGGTCTCCCGCGCGCTCGACGGCATCGAAGGGGAGCCGCTCGACCGCGCGCTCGTCCGCTTTCTCGCCCACTACGAGCCGCGCTGCACGGTCGAGACGCGCCCCTATCCGGGCATCGCCGGGCTGCTCGCGGCGGAGGCCGCCCGGCGTCCGCTCGCGCTCCTCACCAACAAACCCGAACGCCCGAGTCGGGCGATCCTCGACGCCTTCGGCTGGAGCCCGCATTTCGCGGCGGTGGTGGGCGGCGACACGCTGGCCGTGCGCAAACCCGACCCGGGCGGCCTCGCCTGGATCGCGGGGCGCCTCGGCCGGCCGCTCTCCGGCCTCGTGCTGGTGGGGGACACGGCGATCGACGCCGACACCGCTGCGGCCGCCGGCTGTCCGTTCGTCTGGGTCGAATGGGGATACGTACGTCCGGACGACCGCACGGAGCTCGCCCGGCACCCGCGCGCCGCGAACGCGGCGGAGCTGGCGGCGCGACTCGCCGAGCTCGGCTGACCGCGCGCGGCCTCAGGCCGGCTCGAAGACGAAGGGCTCGGGGAAGAGCTCGCCCAGCCGGAAGTCGCGCGTCTCCCCGGCCAGGTTGACCAGACGGATCGGCAGCTCGGGCGCGCAGAACTCGGTCAGCGTCTCCCGGCAGGCGCCGCAGGGGGGCGCGGGGGGATCGGCGTCGGCCAGGACCAGGACCGCCCGGAAGCGCCGCCGGCCGGCGGCGACCGCCGCCGCAACCGCGTTGCGCTCGGCGCAGACGGTGAGGCCGTAGCTCCGGTTCTCGACGTTGACGCCGGACCAGATCGTGCCGTCCTCGGCGAGCAGCGCGGCGCCGACCGGGAAGCGGCTGTAGGGCGCATAGGCCTGCTCGCGCGCCAGCCGCGCGGCCGCCAGCAGAGGTGCCCAGTCCATGACGGGGGAGGCTAGCATGGGGCCCCGCGCCCCCCGCCGGGAAACCCGCCGGCGCGACCCGACGTATCTGAGGCGGAGCCGGGAACGGCCACAATCATGCGCAACGCCCGCTCGATTCTCCTCTGGTTCGCCGTCCTCGCGGTCGGGGCCCTCGCCACCCTCTGGGCCTACCCCCGGGCGGTGCCCTTCTTCCCGCGCGACTGGAAGATCGACCGCGGCGCCGCCGAGGCGATCGCCCTCGAGCGGCTGCGCGACCTCGCCGAGCTGCCCGCCGATCCCTACGTGGTCGTCCGCATGGACGACGAGTTCACCGTCGAGCGGCGCCTGCAGCTCGCCCTGCGCGGCGGCGACGCCGACCGCCTGCGCGCCACCGAGGTCGCCCGCCAGACGCTCTACTGGGAGGTGACGGTCTATCCGCCGGCGACCGGGCCCGGGGACTGGACGCACCAGGCCCGGATCGCCTTCGACGGCCACGTTCTCGCGCTGCGCCGCGGCTTTCCGAAGACCGCGGCGGCGGCGGGCATCGAGGAAGCCGAGGCGCGGCGGCGCGCCGACGGGTTCCTGCGCGAGCAGGGCTTCGATCTCGCCGCCTACGACGCTCCCGAACTGCGCCGCGCCGACCTCGACCGGCGCACCGACCTCGTCTTCCGCTACCGCTCGCACGAGCGCGCCTTCGGCGACGACGTCCGCTACGGGGTGGCGGTCACCTTCGCCGGCGACCAGCTCGCCGGGTTCGCGCCCTGGCGCGAGGACCCGGCCGAGACCGAGCTCGCCGCGCTCTTCCAGCCGGTGATCATCCTCGGCAACCTCAACATCTTCTCCTGCTTCCTGGTGCTGCCGTTCGTCGCGGTCTTCTTCCTCAAGCGCTACCACGCCGGCGAGATCGGCGTCACGCGCGGGCTGCAGATCTTCGGCGCGGTGCTGGTCCTGGCGCTGGCCGTCCAGCTGCTGGTCGCGCGCCCCTCGACGCAGGGGGTCTTCTTCGGCTCGCTGACGCGGCAGCAGATCTCCTTCGTCTGGGGGCTGCAGCTCGTCGTCATCCTCTACATCCCGCTCGCGCTCGCCGCGTTCGTCTCCTGGTCGGTGGGCGAGTCGTTCTGCCGGGAGCGCTGGGGCGCGAAGCTCGCCGCCTTCGACGCGCTCTGGCAGCGCCAGTGGAAGAACCGCACGGTGGCGCTCTCGTCGCTCGCCGGCTACGCCGCGGGCTGGCTGATCGCCGGCGCGGTGCTGGTGGCCCAGGTCTTCGCGGGCCGCCACGCCGACGCCTGGGCCCCTTCGTCGTCGCTGCTCGGGCCCTTCTGGAACAACGGCCCGGCGCCGGGGCTGCTCGCGGTGCTCTTCTTCGTCGCCTTCGGGCTCTACACGACGCTCTTCGGCCGGCTCTTCCTGGTCTCCTGGCTGGCGCAGCGGGTCGGCCGCTGGATCGGCGGGGCGCTGGCGACGCTGGTCACCGCGTTCCTCTTCTTCCCGCCGGTGACCGTGCTGCCGATCGAGTGGTCGGTGCCGATCTGGCTGATGATCGCGGGAGCCGGCGTGGTGCTCTTCCTGCGCTTCGACCTGCTCACCGCGCTGCTCGGGTCGGTCACCGCGCAGCTCGTGCTCGCCACCGCGCCCTACGTCTTCGCGCACGCGCCGGGGCTCCAGTTCCAAGGCTGGATCGGGCTGCTCGCGGGCGCCGTCCCCCTGGCGCTGACCGCGCGCTACCTCGCTTCCGACGAGACGTTCGTCTACCGCTACGAGGACGTGCCGCCCCACGTGCGGCGGATCGCCGAGCGCGAGCGGCAGCGGGTCGAGCTCGAGACCGCGCGCAACATCCAGAGCTCGATCCTGCCGCAGCTCCCGGAGCAGCTGAACGGCGTCGAGCTCGCCCACACCTACCTGCCGGCGACCGAGGTGGGCGGCGACTTCTACGACGTGCTCGCGCTCGAGGACGGGCGCATCGCGGTCGCGGTGGGCGACGTCGCCGGCCACGGCGTCTCCTCCGGCCTGGTGATGTCGATGGCGAAGTCGGCGCTCGCCGTTCAGGTGACCTTCGACCCGGAGGTCGAGGCGGTCTTTCGGACGCTCAACCGGATGGTCTTCCAGAGCGCGAGGAAGCGCCTGCTCGCGACGCTCTGCTACGCGCTGGTCGATCCGATCCGGAGGGAGATGCACTTCGCCAGCGCGGGGCACCTGTTCCCCTACCGGGTCGGCAACGACGGCCGGGTCGAGTCGCTCGAGTCGGTCGCCTATCCGCTCGGCGTGCGGCCGACGATCGAGGTCGAGCCGCGGATGGCCCGCCTCGCGAGCGGCGACATCCTCTTCCTCTGCAGCGACGGCCTGATCGAGGCCCGCAGGGAGAACTCCGACGAGTCCTTCGGCTTCGACCGCGTCGAGCGCATCCTCGCCAAGTACGCCGGCCACGGCGCCAGCGTCCTGCGCGACGCCGTCCTGCGCGAGCTCCGCCTCTTCACCGGCGACGCCCCCCGCGAAGACGACCTCACCCTCCTCGTCCTCCGCCTGCCTTAGGGCAGGCGTTAGCTGTCACGCCCTTGTCACAGCCGGGAGCCCCATCCGTCGGCCCGATCTCGACGTAGAGTCTCGTGCACAGGTGGGGAGTAGCCACCCGGACGGGCGTCCGGGCGGGCGATCGTCAATACGGGGCGGGTTGCAGGTTCCGCCCCCGGTCGGCCCGGTTCTCTCGAAACGGCGAGACCACCACGACACTCGGGTGCCGTGGGTCCGGTCTCGCCGTTCGGCGTTTCCGCGCACTCCGGTCCCTCGACTCGGGAGTGGTGAGGCATGGAAACGTCGTCGGTCTGGCTCTGGGTGGGTTTCAACGTCTTCATCCTGGGCATGCTCGCCCTCGACCTCGGGGTCTTCCACCGCAAGGCCCACGTGGTCGGTTTCAGGGAGGCGGGCATCTGGAGCGCGGTCTGGATCGCGCTCGCGCTCGTCTTCAACGTCGGCGTCTGGCACTTCTTCGGCCCCCAGAAGGGGATGGAGTTCCTGACCGGCTACCTGATCGAGAAGTCGCTCTCGGTCGACAACATCTTCATCATCGCCGCTCATCTTCAGCTACTTCGCGGTGCCCGAGCAGTACCAGCACCGCGTGCTGTTCTGGGGCATCCTCGGCGCGCTCGTCATGCGCGCGATCTTCATCGCGGCGGGCGCCGCGCTGATCGCGAGCTTCCACTGGATCATCTACGTCTTCGGCGCCTTCCTGATCCTCACCGGGATCAAGATGGTCTTCACCCCGGACAAGGGGCTCGAGCCGGAGAAGAACCCGGTGGTCCGGCTGGTGCGACGGCTGGTGCCGGTGACCGACCAGTACCACGGCCAGAGCTTCTTCGTCCGGCAGAACGGGGCGCTCACCGCGACGCCGCTCTTCCTGGTGCTCGCCCTGGTCGAGGCGACCGACCTCATCTTCGCGGTCGACTCGATCCCGGCGATCTTCGCGGTCACCACCGATCCGTTCATCGTCTACACCTCGAACGTCTTCGCCATCCTCGGCCTGCGCTCGCTCTACTTCCTGCTCGCCGGGGTGATGAACAAGTTCGAGTACCTGAAGCTCGGCCTCGCAGCGATCCTGGTCTTCGTCGGCGCCAAGATGGCGATCGTCGACCTCTACAAGATCCCCTCGGCGGTCTCGCTGGCGGTGGTGGCGTCGATCCTGACGATCGCCATCGTGGCCTCGCTGCTGCGCGCCCGCCGGCGCGCGGCGGCGGCCGGCGCGGAGGCCGCGCGATGAGAGGGGGCTGGACGATCGGGCGGCTCGCCGGCATCGACCTGCGGCTGCACTTCACCTTCCCGCTGATCGTGGCGCTCGGGGCGCTGCAGTGGGGCACAGCGCACGGCCTGCCCGGCGCTCTCTTCGGCGGGTTCCTGATGCTGGCGCTCTTCGCCTGCGTCGCGCTCCACGAGCTCGGCCACGCGCTGGCGGCGCGCCACTACGGGATCCCGACCCGCGAGATTCTCCTCTTCCCGCTGGGCGGCGTCGCCTTCCTGGCCCGCCCCGCCCGCCGGCCGGCCGAGGAGCTCTGGATCGCGCTCGCCGGGCCGGCGGTCAACGTCGTGATCGCCGCCGCGCTCGCGCTCGTGATCGGGGTCGCGCCAGCCGCGCTGCCCGGCGAGGCGGCCGGGCTCTTCCGTGCCTCGGCGTCGGGCCCGTCGCCCGGCACGTTCCTGCACTGGCTGCTGGGCGCCAACCTCTCGCTGGTGCTGTTCAACCTCCTGCCGGCCTTCCCGATGGACGGCGGCCGGGTGTTGCGCGCGCTGCTCGCCTTCCGCTTCGGCTGGCTCAGGGGCACGCGCTGGGCGGCGGCGATCGGCCAGGGCATGGCGGTCGTGGGCGGCGTCTTCGCGCTCCTCTCCGGGCACCTCCTGCTCGCGCTGCTCTGCGCCTTCGTCTTCTTCGGCGCCGGCCAGGAGCGGGCCCACGCCGAGGCGCGCCACGTGCTCGAGAGCCTGCGCCTCGCCGACGCCTACAACCGGCACGCGCTGGTGCTGGCGCCGGGCGACCGGCTGTCGCGGGTCGTCCAGTACCTGCTGACCAGCTACCAGCCCGACTTCGCGGTGATCGACCGCGCCGGCGTCTTCGCCGGCGTGGTCACGCGGGAGCGCGCGCTCGGCGTGGCGGCGACCCGCGCCGACGATCCGCCCGTGCTGGAGTTCCTCGAGACGCGGGTGCCGCGGCTCGAGGCGTCGCTCTCGCTCGCCGGGGCGCAGGAGGCGCTGGCGGACGCCGGCGCGACCTGCGGCGCCGTGGTCGAGCACGGGCGCTTCCTCGGACTGGTCAGCCAGCAGGACCTCGCGGAGGCGATCGGCATCGCCGCCGCCCTCGGCGCCGGGCGGGAGGAGGGTGGCGGGAGGGTGGCGGCTTGAGCGCCTCGGCTCCTCCCGCCCGCACGCTCCCGGAGTGGTGCCGGAGGGTCTCCACCGCCGCCGCCTTCCGGCGCGGGGTCGTGCTGCTGATCGTCGCCAACGCGGTGCTGCTCGGGCTGCTCACCTTCCCCGGCGTCCGGGAACGCTGGGGCGGCGCGCTCGCGGCGCTCTCGGCGCTCGTCCAGGTGCTGTTCGTCGCGGAGATCTCGCTCCGGCTGGGCGCCCACGGCCGGCGGCCGGGGGCCTTCTTCCGCGACGGGTGGAATCTGTTCGACTTCACGGTGGTCGCGCTCTCGCTGCTGCCGGCCGCCGGGCCCTTCGCGACGGTCGCGCGGCTCGCGCGCATCCTGCGGGTGGCGCGGCTGGTGTCGAGCGTCCCGGATCTGCGCCTGATCGTGGGCACGATGCTCCGCTCGATCCCGTCGATCGGCCATGTCCTGGTGCTCCTCTCGCTGCTGCTCTTCGTCTGGGCGGTGCTCGGCGTGGAGCTGTTCGGCGCGGCCGATCCGCTGCGCTGGGGGCATCTCGGGCTCGCGGTCGAGACCCTGTTCCAGGTGCTGACGCTCGAGGGGTGGGCGGAGATCCAGGGCGAGGTCCGGCCGGGGCGCCCCTGGGCCTTCCTCTTCTTCGCGAGCTTCATCTTCACCGCGGTTTTCGTGGTGGTGAACCTGTTCGTCGCGGTGATGCTCGACAACCTCGAGAAGGTGCGGAGCGAAGAGGGCGCCGGCACCGACGGGCCGCTCACGGAGCTCCGGCGCGAGGCGGCCGCCGCCCGGCGGGCGCTCGACCGCGTCGAGGCGGCGCTCGAGCGTCTGCCGCCCCGCTGAGGCCGGCGCCTGCTCCTGCGCCGCGCCCCGCCGGGGGGCGGGAGAGCGGCCGGCTCCGAGGCGATAGACTTGGGTGCGACGGGGTCGCGGTTCCACGCCCCGTTCGATCCAGCCGGAGGAGGTTCCGTTTGAAGATCCACGAATACCAGGCGAAAGAAATCCTGCGCCGCTACGGGGTCGCGACCCCGCGCGGGCGGGTGACGGACGATCCGGCCGAGGCGCGCCGCATCGCCGAGGAGATGGGCGGCAAGGCGGTCGTCAAGGCGCAGATCCACGCCGGCGGCCGCGGCAAGGGGGGCGGCGTCAAGGTCGGCAAGTCCCCCGACGAGGTCGAGAAGTACGCGCAACAGATCCTCGGCATGCAGCTCGTGACGCACCAGACCGGCCCCGAGGGGCAGAAGGTCCAGAAGGTGCTGATCGAGGAGGCCGCGGACATCGTCCGCGAGGTCTACCTCGCGGTCACGCTCGACCGCGCGTCCGGGCGGCCGGTGGTGATCGCCTCCGCCGCGGGCGGCATGGACATCGAGGAGGTCGCGAAGAAGCAGCCCGAGGCCATCCATCGCGAGAGCTTCGACCCCCACCTGGGGCTGCAGCCCTTCCAGGCGCGGCGCATCGCGCGCAAGCTCGGCTTCGCGGGCGACATCGCGGCGAAGGGCGCCAAGATCGTCACCGCGCTCTGCCAGGCCTACCTCGACACCGACTCCTCGCTCGCCGAGATCAACCCGCTGATGGTGACCGGCGCCGGCGACGTGGTCGCGCTCGACGCCAAGATCAACTTCGACGACAACGCGCTCTTCCGCCACAAGGACGTGGTGGCGATGCGCGACGTCGCCGAGGAGAACCCGCTCGAGGTCGAGGCCTCCAAGCACAACCTGAACTACATCAAGCTCGACGGCGAGATCGGCTGCATGGTCAACGGCGCCGGCCTGGCGATGGCCACCATGGACATCATCAAGCTCTACGGCTCCGAGCCGGCCAACTTCCTCGACGTCGGCGGCTCGGCGTCGCAGGAGGCGGTCTCGAACGCGTTCAAGATCCTGATCTCCGACCCGTCGGTCAAGGCCGTGATGATCAACATCTTCGGCGGCATCGCCCGCACCGACCGGATCGCGGCCGGCGTGGTCGGCGCGCTCGAGGAGCTGGGCGGCGTGAAGATCCCGGTGATCGTCCGCCTCGAGGGCACCAACGTCGAGGAAGGGCGCCGCATCCTGCGCGAGAGCAAGTTCCACTTCCACGTCGCCGAGACGATGGCGGATGCCGCGGAGAAGGCGGTCGCGGCGCTGAAGGGGGGTGCGTGATGGCGATCTGGCTGAAGGAGGACTGCCGCCTCGTCGTGCAGGGCATCACCGGCAAGGAGGGCAAGTTCCACGCGCTCGGCTGCCGCGACTACGGCACCCAGGTGGTGGCCGGCGTCACCCCGGGCAAGGGGGGCGAGACGGTCGAGGGGATCCCGGTCTTCGATTCGGTCGAGGAGGCGCGCAAGGCGACCGGCGCCAACGCCTCGATGGTCTTCGTGCCGCCGCCGTTCGCGGCCGACGCGATTCTCGAGTCGGCCGACGCCGGCATCGAGCTCGTGGTGGCGATCACCGAGGGCGTGCCGGTCAACGACATGCTCCGCGTCAAGGCCTTCCTCGCGGAGAAGAAGGTCCGTCTGATCGGCCCCAACTGCCCGGGCATCATCTCGCCGGGCAAGGCGAAGATCGGCATCATGCCGGGGCACATCCACCGGCCGGGCAAGGTCGGCGTCGTCTCCCGCTCGGGCACGCTCACCTACGAGGCGGTCTGGCAGCTCACCGGTCTCGGTCTCGGCCAGTCGACCTGCGTCGGCATCGGCGGCGACCCGATCAACGGCACCAACTTCCTCGACGTGCTGAAGGCCTTCGCGACCGACCCCGACACCGAGGCGATCATCATGATCGGCGAGATCGGCGGCTCGGCCGAGGAGGAGGCCGCGGAGTGGGTCAAGGCGAACCTCACGCAAGCCGGTGGTCGGCTTCATCGCCGGCCGCACCGCGCCGCCCGGACGCCGCATGGGCCACGCCGGCGCGATCGTCGCCGGCGGCAAGGGCACCGCGGCCGCCAAGATGGAGGCGATGAGCGCGGCCGGCATCCACGTCTGCGAGTCGCCGGCCGACCTGGGCGCCACCGTCGCCCGGGCGCTCGGCCGCTAGGTTCGACGGCCGCCCGCGGCATCGGCTCCCTTTCGGGAGAGAATGCCGGCATGATCGATTCCGCGGGCGGCTGGCTGGTCCTCCTCGGCGGCGGCGAGTTCTCCTTCGGCGAGACGGAGGATGCCGACCGCGTCTGGCTCGAGAAGACGCCGAAGGGGGTGATCGGCTTCGTGCCGGCCGCCTCCGGCAGCGTCGACTACGGCCGCCACTTCACCGCCTACCTGGGGCAGAACTTCGGCCGCGAGGTCGAGGTGATCCCGGTCTACCGCGACCGCGACGCCCGCCGCGGGAAGAACTGCGACCGGATCCGCGACGTCGCCGCCGTCTACCTCGGCGGCGGGGTCGCCGACCACCTGCTCGAGGCGTTCGACGCCTCGCCGGCCGCCGAGGCGCTGGCGGCGAAGCTCGCCGCCGGTGGGGTGGTCGTCGCCATCGCCGCGGCCGCGCAGGCCTGCGGCGTCGCCGTGCGCAACGTCACCGGCACGAAGATGCTGCCCGGCCTCGGGCTGCTGCCGGGCGCGGTGGTCGAGACGAACTTCGACCCGGCCCACGACCGGCGGCTGCGCCAGCTCCTGGAGCAGTCGGCCGCGCCGCGCGGCATCGGCATTCCGGCAGGCGCGGCGCTGCTGGTCGGTCCCGACGGCAGCTTCGAGGCGGTCGGCGACGTCTTCGCGCTGGGCGGTCCCGACGCGGACCTCGTGCCGATGGCGGGCGAGGAGTAGGCTCGATTTCATCCCGAGGGGCCTCCCGCGCGTAGCGTAGGAGGAGAGGAGAGACCCATGAACCGTTTCGCGCTACGCACCCTGGCGCTCGCCATCGGAGGTTTCGTCATGTTCGGACTCGGCAGCAAGGCCGCGGAGCTCGAGGTCGGCGTCGCCGCCCCCGCGCTCACGGCGGTCGACCAGAACGGCAAGCAGGTCGTCTTCGAGGACTTCTACAGGAAGGGCTTCACGCTGGTCTACTTCTACCCGAAGGCGGACACGCCCGGCTGCACGAAGCAGGCCTGCAGCCTGCGCGACGCCTACACGAAGCTCGTCGGACGCCGGCGTGCAGGTGATCGGCGTCTCTTCGGACGACGTGGCGGCGCAGAAGAAGTTCGAGGAGAAGTACCGGCTGCCGTTCACGCTGGTGGCGGACACGGACAAGAAGGTGATGGACGCCTTCGGCGTGCCGCACACGCTCGGCTTCGCCACGCGGCAGGCGTTTCTCGTGCAGAACGGCAAGATCGTCTGGCGCGACCTCTCGGCCTCGACGGCGGAGCAGGCGGCGGACGTGCTGGCGGCGATCCAGGAGCTAGGCACGAAGGGCTGACGCCCGGGCTTCTCCAGCGGTCGGTCTTCGATCGGGGACACCAGGCCTGTCGAAGGGGGACACCAAGCGCGCAGCGCTTCGTGTCCCCTGTCACATCTCGCCCGGTTCGCCCTTCGCGAGT
>CAWDOT010000008.1:0-496166 GCA_963803995.1 uncultured Acidobacteriota bacterium | reverse complement strand
GTTTGCTGAGCGTTTTGGGACCGGAACCGAGAAGGCCGTGAAAGCCTTCCTGGAGGAGATTCGCGACTTATGCCGCTCGGCTGAGGTGAAGAAGGATTGCTTTCTGGACAGCCCCGTCGCCAGAGAGATGGGAATCAAGTACCCCTTCATCCAGGGCGCCATGTCCTGTGTCACAGATGTTCCGGAGTTTGCCTTAAGGGTGGCCGATGCCGGCGGATTGCCCACCATCGCCCTGGGCGTGATGGACGCGGAGGCCCGTGACCGGAGGCTGGGACGCTTGTCGGAGATCATGGACGGGCGCCCGTATGCGGTGAACGTCGTGTCTTTGGCAGAGAACCCGTTCCGGGAGTCGCATCTGGCTTGGATAAAGCGACATCGGCCCCGTTTTGTCTGGATCGCCGGAGGGGACCTCTCCCCCATAGGAGAATTGCTGGAATGCGGCATCGAGGTCGCGTACATCGCCCCCGATGGAGACCTGCTCGGGCTCGCCCTGGAAGCGGGCGTCCGTTACGTGGTCTGCGAGGGGTACGAGGCCGGCGGCCACGTGGGGCAACATAGCACGCTGACCCTGGCGCAAATGGTGTTGGACCTCAAACGGCGCAAGCCATCCCTGTTCCAGGACTGTCGCGTGATCCTTGCCGGGGGCATCTTCAATCGGGAAACCGCATTCATGGCCGCCCTGCTGGGCGCGGACGCCATCCAGATGGGCACGGCCTATCTGGCCACCCAGGAGATCGTCGAAACGGGCGCCCTGACGGCGCTCTATCGGCGGATGATCGTGGAATCGCCGCCGGGGGGAACTGTCGTTTCGGGCCAAGGCACCGGACTTCGGGTGCGATCCTTGAGGACCCCGAGAGTGGCCGCCGTCCTGTCTCTGGAGAGGGAGTTCGCCGCGGGCCACCAGGACGAGCGATCCTTCCGGACGAGAATGGAAGAGATGACCGCGGGGAGCCTCTTCGCTGCGGCCCGAGGCGTGGACAGGCCAAGCGGGATGCCGCTTGATGAGCAGGCCTGTCTGGAACGCGGGCAATTCATGAGCGGGGCCTGCGCCGGCCTGATCAGCAAAGTCCAGAAGCTGGAGTCCTTTCACCGCGAGCTGGCCGAAGGCCCTCTCTTGCTGCATCAGCCCTTCGAGGCGTCGACCGAGAAGATTTCTGAGCCTCCACCCGGCGTGTCGCCACACATAGAAACCCCATCCCCCAGGGTTGGCCATGGACTCAAGCCAGTCGCCCCCCATAAAAACAATCACGAAGGGATTGCCATCACCGGGATGAGCATTCTCAATGCCCTGGGGAAGAGTCCGGAGGAGGTCTGGGCTGCAAGCGTGGCCATGAAGAGCGGGATCACCTCGGTGCCGCCTTCCCGGTGGGATCACGGGTGCTATTATGATCCCCGGCCGCGCGTTCCGGACAAGACCTACTGCAAGGTGGGCGCCTTCCTGGACTTTCATGCCTCCCGCAATGAACTCGGGATCCCCCCCCAGGATTTCCGGACCATGACCGACGGCCACAAGGATCACCATGTGGCTGGCGGACAGGGCCATCCGGGCTTCCGGCATCCTGGAGTCAGACATCCCACGCGAGCGAATCGGAGTCCTCATCTCCCAGAACTCAGGAGAGGCGGCGGGAACCCTCACCAATATCATCATCAGGGCATACGTTCACGACATCCTCGCCGCCGTCAAAAGGGCCGTTCCCCTCACGCCGGATCAGGCGAGCGCAGTCGAGCAAGAGGTGAAGGCCGGGCGCATGGCCCCGGACGACACCACACTCCTGGGCAGACTCAACTGTGCAGCGTCCGGCTTCATCTGCAACCGGTATGGGTTCATGGGGCCCAGCTATTCTGTCTCCGCGGCCTGCGCGACCTCACTGGTCGCACTCCACAGCGCCATGCAGATGATCCGAAACGGCATCATCGACGCCGCCATCGTCGGAGGGGGCGAGGACAATCTCACGCACCTGCATTTTCTGGAATTCTCCGCCCTGGGCGCACTCTTCGGGCTGTCGGGACGGGAGAGACCCGCTCACGAGACCTCCCGCCCCTTCGATGCTGAAAGAGACGGGATGGTCCTCGGCGAAGGCGGGGGAATGATCGTCATCGAGCGGGAGAGCCTGGCCCGCGCAAGAGGGGCGCGCGTCCACGCCATAATCACCGGCATGGGCGCGAGCAACAACCATTTGGGCATGGTGGAGTCCTCCAGTGTCACCCAGGAGATCGCCATCCGCGCCTCATTCCGCGGGATGCCCTATGGGCCCGAGGCCGTGGACCTGGTGGAATGCCATGCCACGAGCACCCGGCAAGGGGACGTGGAGGAGGTTCGTGCCCTGAAGACGTTCTTCAAGTCCTCCAAGCGCACCGTGCTCACGTCATTCAAATCCCAGATCGGACACACGCTGGGCGCCTCGGGCATTAACAGCCTCATTCGAGGAGTCATGGCCATGAAGACGGGGGTCTTCCCCGCCACCCTCAATTATGAGCATCCAGACCCGGAAATGGGCTTGGAAGGATCGGGTCTCCTCGTCGCCCCCGAGCCGCTTGATTGGAAGTGCAGGAACGGCCAGCCAAGAAGGCTTCAGGTCAACGCCTTCGGGTTCGGAGGCTCCAACTACGTTGTACAGGTGGAGCAGGCCCTGGACGAAGTGGATACGATCCTGGTCTCGCCCGGACGAGAGGCTCCGGCCTGGCTGGAGAGACAGACGACGGCCCTCCGACACTCCAGGGCGTCTCTGTCTTCCGGACGGAGATGGACGGTCGTTACTGCCGTCTGGCCGTTGTGGCACAATCCGAAGAGAGAGGCGCTCACGGTCATCGAGAGGTCAGCCGCTCTTGCCGAAGCCGGAATCGTCTCACCCAAGGCGGTGCGGTCCCTGGCGCAGCAGGGGATCTTCGTGGGCCCCGAGGATTTGCCAGCGCCGCCGCTCGCTTTTGTATTTCCCGGACAGGGAGCACACTATGGAGGAATGGGGCGGGCTCTCTACGAATCCTTTCCCGTCATCAAGGAGTGGATGGATCGGGCGGCAGCGGCAGCGGACTTCGACCTCCTGCACTTGTTGTTCCATGATCGAGAGGAGAACCTTCAGAAGACCCGCTGGCAGCAACCTGCCCTGTTCGCCCTGGAACACGCCATCGCTCGACACCTCATCACCCTGGGTATCCGCCCTGTGGCCATGGCCGGCCACAGTCTGGGCGAACTGACCGCCTTGTGCCTGGCCGGCGTCTATTCGCTGGAGGACGGCTTCCGAATCGTGAACATGAGGGCCCGCTGCATGGACAAGGCCGCCGCCGGACACGTGGACCCCGGCGTCATGGCGGCCGTGGATGCTCCGCTTGGATCTGCTGAAAGAGATGATCCAGGGACGAGAAGGATGTCCACATTGGCAATATCAATGCGCCGAACCAGGTCGTCCTGAGCGGCGGCACCGAGGCGGTCAAACGTCTTGGCGAGAGACTGAAGGAGATGGGATACCGGTTCACCCTCTTGCGGGTCAGCATGGCCTTCCACTCTCCCATCATGAGGGTCATCCATGATGAACTCGAGGCGTTCGTTGCCTCCATCCCATTTCATGCCCCGCAGATCCCCGTCATCTCGAACACGACCATGGCGCCGTATCCATCGGATCCCGATGAGATAAAGCGAATCCTCATGGCCCACCTGGAATCTACCGTCCATTGGATGAGTAATGTCCAGACCCTCTGGAATGACCACGGAGTCCGGCCTTTTCGTGGAGGTGGGCCCCGGCGACATATTGAGCAATCTCATCGCCGACACGCTCCCTGAATCGGCATGCATCCAGACCTGCCTTCCCCCCGCGGAGGGCCTGACTTACACGGACCGCCCTTGCCCAGCTCTTCGTTCAAGGGCATCTGAAGGTTCAAGGAGAACCGAGATGGGTTTCCCTTCCTGCATTCGGAAGCCCCCCGAGTCTCACCCCATCGCTCCGGCACCCACATTGCGACCGTCGGAGCACAGTGGGTCCGGAGTTCCTGAAGGCCAGAAGCAGGCCTCGCCCGGGACCCGGTATCCGCGCCTCGCAATCCCGCCCCTGCAATCATCGGAAAGGCCTCGCCTGCCATCGGTAGGCGCCTGAGCCGCCAGGATCTTATGGAGAGGCTCATTCGAATCATCATGGATGCAACCGGATTCGAGAGGGACGAGATCGAGCCGGAGATGGACCTCAGGAAGGATCTTTCCATCCGCTCCAGTCGCCTTCCCATCATCATGGATGCCGCGGAACGCCAATTCGGGATCACGATCGAATTGGAGGATTTTATTGATGTCCGCACGGTGAACGACATCGCGCAGAGGATATCCGGCGTAATCGCCGGGCAGCCAGTCGGCAGCTTGCCGCCGGCCGCCCAGGCTTTTGACCCCGGGCCAGAGCAGGATGAAATGCCGAATCCTCTCGATGGGGAGTGTAAAACGACTCGTATTCAGCCGTGTCCCCGTGGAGCTACCGGCCTCCATTCCCATGGAGTTGGGCCCAGGCGAGTCGGTCCTCCTTCTCTCACCTGACAGGGATGACACGATTGCCGAAAGGGCAGGCAGATATCCTCCGGCGGGATTACGGGGTTGACACGATTCCCATGCGATTCATGCAAGCGGCCCTGGGTCCGGGCGAGGAGGGCCACGACATTCTGACTGATGAAGGGTCGGCCAGGGCAGCGGAGAGAATTCGCGGGCCTGGCGTCCCTCGCCGGGATGGTCATCACCTTGCCTGAAGTCGGGTCGGGAAGGCTGAAGGGCATGGCGGATGTTGCGCAGCTTCTCAGGGGGCTCTTGCTGCCACTGAAGGCATTTCTCCAATCGCCGAGAAAGAAATTCGTCGTACTGATCCATTCCAGCGAGGATACCGAAACTCTCGGCCGACTGCTGGCGGAGGGGATGCTCGGGCTGTTTCTGAGCGCAGCGCAGGAGCATTCATCGGTCCAGTTTCGCACGCTGGAAATCGAGCGGGATACCGACCTTCGCGTGGCCTTGCGCGGGGCTTTGGACAGAGGTTACACCGCGGTGGAGATGATGCATCGTGATGGAAGCGTCTTCACCTCGGAAGGGCACGTCGCTCCTGCGGTCTTCGGGGATAGCGTCCAGTATGATTCTGAGCCCTGGAGACGTCGTAGTCATGTCTGGGGGCGCAACTGGGATCAGCGCCCACTTGGCGCGCAGTCTCGTGCCCTTCATGCCCCGCCTGGTCTTCCTGGGGAGAACGTCTCTGGATCCAAGCAGCATTCCAATCCAACAATTCAACGATCCAACGATTCACAACGTTTCGATTCTGAAGCGTCCGCTGCCGCCCCGGGCATCGGAGATCGCCGAGGGCGACGGCGTATTTCTGCCCGCATTTCTGGAGCGTTCGCTGCCGACCGCAAGGCATCGGAGATCGCCCGGACCCTGGCCGAGCTGCACGCCTCAGGGATCGAGGCAACCTACCATACCTGCGATGTAACGGACCCCGACGCGGTCCAGGCGGTCATGGGCGAGGTGGTAAGCCGTTATGGCAGGATTGACGGGATCATTCACGGCGCTGGAGTCCTCAGGGATGGTCTCCTCAGCCAGATGACCCCGGATGATCTTTCCACGGTCGCGGACGTCAAGTTCCTGGGCGCTTGGAACCTGTTCTCGGCGGCGGAGGGGGCAGGCTTGAAGTTCTTCGTCGGCCTCTCCTCGGTGGCCGCGATCCAGGGAAATCCCGGTCAGACCAACTACGCTGCCGCCAACCGGATGATGTCCGCGTTGCTCAGCTACCTTCGCCGGAAGAACGGCGGCCATCCAGTTCAAGGCTTTGATGCTTCCTCCGGTCGAGGGGGCGGGCATGGCCGAGGATCCGGAGGTCCGGGATTTGCTGAGGCGAAAGGGCGTAGCGTACCTCCATGTCAATGAGATTGCAGAGCTTTTCTGCCGGGAACTCTCCTTAGCCCCGGCCGGCGACGATTGGGTGATGTTCATGAGCAGACTGCCAGCCGTAAGGACGGCACGGCTGAATGATAACATCCATCCTGCGCTTAATGGAGATTTGATTGGAGGCGCCATGGCCTTCAGGGCCAAGGACTTTCCCATGATCGAGGAGCTTTCTTGCCTGGACATCCGCCGGGGGCAACTGGACGCCTCCAGAGCTTTCTCCCAGGAGAAGGATCTGTGGATGGCGGATCACCGGCCCTTCAAGTTCGTCAAGCATCCTCTGGTCTCCGCCACCATGGTCGTGGAGACATTCATGGAAGCTGCCCGGATGCTATACCCCCACCTGCACGTGCGAGGCGTTCGCCAAGTGCGGCTCATGGACATGATCCAATGTCCTCCCGCGCTTCCGCGGCCTGCTAAGATCGCCTGCCGTCGGGTCGGCAATGATCTTCGGGAGGTGTTGTGCGAAGTCTCGCTATCCACACAGGACATCTCGCCCGCAGGAAGATCGACGGGGGACTTCACCCCACGCTGTAAGGGCCAGGTGATCCTTGACGGCGGAGAGGGAGCGCTCGGCGAGGGATTCCAGGATTTTCCCGTCCGGCCCGACGAACTGCGGACGGGGTCCATGGATCATAAGAAGGTTCTCAAGTGGTACAAGAGACCAGCAGCGGCCTCGAAGGCAGATATCGCGTGATTGATCTCCTTGACGGTGCAGGTCCGGGAGTGGTGCGGGGCCGAACCATCTACCAGGAGACAAGTGATTTCGCGAATCCGGCGAAGGCACGGTACCAATACTCACCCTATCTTCTCGAGGCCCTTTTACAGGTGGTTGTGTTTTACATCGCTGCCATGAACCCATCGGAGCGACGATCTATGATTCCCGCGGAGATCGGGGAGATGAGATTCACGCGACCATGCCGGGCGGGGGAACGGGTAACCCTGGAGGCCCGCCTGCGGGTGCAGGATGAGAAAGTTCTCGCCTGGGACGCCAGAGGACTTGACGATCAAGGGCGCGCCATCATGCAGGTCCATAACATGCGGATGCACTGGGTTTCGGACTGAGCCGCAGGCACGGACAGATGAGAGTGAATGTGGCAAAGGATTGGGCAAGAAGTGGTCGTCCATACCATGAATCCCGTTCATCGAAGGGGGCCAATCTTCTATGCATCCCTGCCAAGTGACCCCGAAATCCCCATGAGACCTGGGAGGAACGGAGAAGAAGCTAAGCGCCGCCTGATCTCCATCCTATGGGATCACCTAATGGCGATGGACAGTCGTTTCTGGACATTCCACCGTTCGTCCAGGGGAGCAGCGCTCCCGATCCAGGTGGTCCGCGACCGGCTGGGCAAGCCCCGTCTGCTGTTGGGTGCGCATCGGGGGCCGGCCATCTCCTTCAGCAAAGGTGGAGGGAGGATTTGGGCTGCCCTCTGTGGGGATGAGTCCGATATGGGCATTGACGTGGCAGAGGCCGTCGAATTCCAGGGAGCATACCCGCTTTCCCGAGTCTTCCATGCGCAAGAGCTTCAACATGTCTTGCCTTTGGCAGGGGACGATTTGGCGAAGGCATCCGCCTTGCTCTGGTCTGTCAAGGAAGCCGTTGTCAAGGCCCTCGGATGCGCATTCCACCTGGTGGATCCGCTGCAAATCCACGTCTGTCCACTCTACAGGGGGGACGACGCAGCGGGCCACGGACGGGTATACATTTCCCGTGCGCTTATCCGGGAAGGCTCTGGCACGTTTTCCAATCGGTGCGGGCCTGTCCTTATGGGCGCGTTCTGTTTCCTCGGGCAAGGATGTGGCTTTCCATCGCCGTCTTGAATCGCCAGGTCGCATGAATAGCCTTAGCTGCAGGTGCGTACCGCGGTTAGACGGAGTGTCGGCGGCCGAACTTGGGCGGCTGTTTCCGGAGCCTTCTGACACCGCCCCGCTTCTTTCTCTGTTGCAGGAATCGGGCATTGACGGTTTTAACCTGCGGAGCATCGTCGTGTTAAAAGAGGATGCTCCAATTCTCTTGTTGCCGCTGTTTGAGACCCGCTTTGATCTGTCCACTTTTGTGGAGGGGTGGATCAAGAACTCGCTGAAAGTGGCAGGCTGTCTCATCCCGTCGATTTTCCAGCCCCGTATTTTGGGCGTAGGGTTGCTGGTAGGGGAATTGAGTGAAATCGGGATGGATCCTCAAGTCGATGCGGGCACCCTCGACGCGGCATTCAAAATGGCCTTTGACGCCCTGCAAACGCTCGCGGTCGAACTCAGAAGCGACATCGTGGCGCTTTACAACTTTAGTGATTACGGGAGACTTCCCGGGGAGGTGCTCAATCAATTCAACCGGGTCAAATGTCAGTCTTGCGCCCGAATGCCGATCAATTTCAGTAGCCTGGAGGAATTTCTGGCCCGGCTTTCAAGGGCGGCGAGAAAAGACCTGCGGCGCAAAATGCGGGTTGCGCCCGAAGTCCGGGTGATTCGAAGCCGGAACATTTCTCCTTTTCTGGACAGGATCTATAATCTTTATCTTCAAACAGTAGAGCGCAGCCCCATGGCGTTTGGCGCGCACAACCGTCTGTTCTTTGAGAAAATCTGCGAGAGAGTCCCGGGCGCCGAATACACGCTCTATTTTGTGGGCGAAGAACTGGCAGCTTTCAACCTTCTCGTCGTAAAACAAGAGGCGCTGGTGGATAAGAATTTCTGCATGAATTACGAGCTGGGCCGCAAATACAACCTTTATGTTTTGTCCTGGCTCGAGAATATCCGCACCTGCGTGGAGCGAGGAATTCCTCTCTATAACGCGGGCCAGGGGGTGGAGAAGACCAAGGCGCATCTCGGGGCGGCGTTAATCCCGATGTATCTTCTCTTTAAACACCGCCAGCCCGTGATTAACCGCGTCCTGGTCGCGTCGCCGGCGGTAAGCGAGAAGGTTCTCAGCGGCCTGGGGTTCTGGCCCGCCGCCTCGGATGTGCCTGGCCAGGGCTGACAGGAGCACATGACGAACGGAGCTGAACCCGTAATCGAAGTCGAGCATCTGACGAAACGCTACGGCGAGTTGCTGGCGGTTAACGGCATTTCCTTCACGGTCAGGAAAGGTGAAGTGTTCGCATTCCTGGGCCCGAACGGCGCCGGCAAGACCACGACCGTCGAGATTATCGAGACCATCCGCACGCCCACGTCGGGAAACGTGCGCCTTCTCGGGATGGACGTTACGAAGAGAAAGCGCGACATCGTCCCCCGCATCGGCGTCCTGCCGCAGGGGTTCAGCTCGTTCGACAGGATAACCGTCCGGGAAACCCTCCAGTACTACTCGCGGCTCTTCTGCCGCAGGCAAACCGATATTGACGGGCTCATTGACCTCGTGAACCTCAAGGACAAGGCCCGGGAGCAGTACAAGAACCTCTCCGGGGGCTTGAAGCAGCGCCTCGGAATCGCGATCGTGCTCGTGAACGATCCCGAGGTCGTGTTCCTCGACGAGCCGACGACCGGGCTCGACCCCGGCGCAAGGCGCGAGGTGTGGGATGTCCTGCTGGGCTTGAAGGCAAAGGGGAAGACGGTATTTCTCACCACGCACTACATGGAGGAAGCGGAGCTGCTTGCAGACGCTGTCGCCATCATCTCCAAGGGGAAGATCATCGCGATGGGCTCTCCCCGAGAGCTCATCGAAAGCAACGCGAAATACCTGCTCCTCACGCTGCAGTCCGTCCATGAAAAAGTCTTTGAAATTGTCCGGAACCTGGGCTTCGAGCCGGCCCATGACAACCACCAGAACATCAAGATCCGGGTGGCGCAAACGGACGACGTCCTGAAGATACTGAATGCCATCAAGGACGCCGGAGCGTCGTTCGTCAACCTGGATGTTCGCAAGCCCAACCTCGAAGAAGTCTTCCTTCAGCTCACCGGCGAGGCGCTCCGCGAGGATTCCCCCAAAAGAGTGGCGAAATGAACCCACGTATCATCAGCGCCAACCTGGTCGTGAA
Organism: uncultured Acidobacteriota bacterium; assembly: GCA_963803995.1. GTDB lineage: Bacteria > Acidobacteriota > Thermoanaerobaculia > Multivoradales > JAGPDF01 > JACTMI01. Next base: position 486,305 of record CAWDOT010000008.1, on the reverse strand, counting down.
GCTCACGAGCTTTTACCGTGAGAGAACCACCATGTTCTTCACGATTGCGTTCCCGATAATTCTGATACTCGTGTTCGGCACGATATTCATGAGCCAGGACAACGTGAGTTATCACCTTTGTGTGCAGGACCTCGACCAGACAACTTCATCCGCACAGGCCATCAAGACCCTCGAGCAAGACGGGGAATTTAAAATAACCAGGGTTGATTCTGCCGCCAACGCCACGCAATACGTCAGGGACAACCAGGTGAACCTTGTCCTCGTTATTCCCAAAGGCTATGAAACGTCCCTCATGGAGCGGATGGGGTTCAACGACCCCGACGCATCGGTCACCATCACCTATATCTACGACCCCAGCTCTTCTTCGGTGCCCACGAAGATGGCCATTCTGAACTCAGTGCTAGCCGGGATCAACCAGGAGATGTCTGGGGAGCCGCCGTTCCTCAAGTCGGTGCAGAGATCGATACTCACCAGGAAATACCGGTTCATCGAGTTCTTCGTCCCCGGTATCATCGCGATGTCGGTGATGACGTTGAGCCTGTTCAGCACGGTGGACTCGGACACGGAGCTGCGGCAGAAGGGTGTCATCCGGAAGCTCTCCACCACGCCCATCACCCGCACCGATTGGATACTGTCGAGCATCCTGTACCAATTCATACTCGCGGTCATATCCACAATTGCGATGCTGCTGGTGAGCCGCGCCGTATTTGACGTCAGCTTGCATATAGACGCCTGGCTCCCGGTGTTCATTTTGCTGGATGTCTTCGCCTTTGTGGGAATCGGGATGATCCTCACCCGCTTCGTGAAGGAGGCGCAGAGTGCCGCCGCCGCGGCAAACAGCATCAGCTTCCCGATGATGTTCCTCTCGGGAAGCTTCTTCCCGATCGAGCTGATGCCGGGGTTCCTGCAGAAGTTCGCAAAGATGCTGCCTCTCTACTACGTGAACGAAGGGCTCCGGGCATCCATGGTATTTGTTGACAACCTGGCCGCGTTGAAAAACTGCGCGGTCATAGGCGGTTTTGCGGCGGTGGTTTTCATCCTGGGCATCATAGCCACCAAATGGGAAGAGACCCAATGATATGAGCGGCTCTCTTTATGGACTTGGTGATTACGCGGTGAAGATGATATCTACTCCGCCTGATGAGGGTTGGGGTGTCTCGCGATTATTCGACAATCGCTACAACTCTCACTGATGAACATAAGACTTATCGCTCCGCATGAAGCTGGTGCGGACGCGTTATCCAGCCCTTTCCCGATGCAGAGGGTGAATCTTCCCCTTTTGGCGGCGCTGACCCCGCCCGGCCACGAGATGACCATTGGCGAAGAATCAGGCGCTCCCGCGACCTGAATCCCGACGTGGATTTGGTGGGTATCACCGTCATGACGGAACTCGCGCTCACGGCCTACCGCATCGCCGACGCCTATCGCCAGAAGGGTGTGAAGGTGGTGATGGGAGGAATACACCCTACCGTATTACCGGACGAAGCTTTGGAGCATGCCGACGCTGTGGTCGTGGGAGAAGCGGAGGGTGTCTGGGCACGGCTGGTATCGGATGCCGCCTCGGGACGAATGCAAAGAATATATCGGGCCGGCCAATTGACAGATCTCCAGGGTTTGCCGAAGCCACGAAGAGATCTCTTACTCCAAACCAAGTATCCGAAGTATATTCCCGTTCCGATTGGCGTCGAGACTTCCCGCGGGTGTCCGCACGATTGCGAATTCTGCAGCATTGGTCAGACCTTGGGGCGGGAGTATCGAGTCAGGCCGGTTCCGGAGGTGATTGCCGAGATTGAGTCCATTGACTCCCCTCACCTCTTCTTCGTGGATGACGCCTTGGGGGTGAACCGGAGTGCGGCCAAGAGGCTTTTTGCTGAAATGATCCCGCTTCGGCGGCGATGGCTGGCGCAAGGAACCGTGTCGCTGGCTGAGGACCTGGAGCTGCTCGGATTGATGAGCCGTGCGGGATGCCTGGGTCTTTTGATCGGCTTTGAATCAGTGCAGAAAGAAGCCCAGAATGGGGTGAGGAAGATTAAGAACCTGAGAATTGATTTTGATGAGGCCATGCGGCGCTTCCATGGCGAAGGGTTCGGGGTACTGGGCACCTTTGTCTTTGGCTTCGATCACGAGAACAAGGATGTGTTTGAGCAGACCCTTGAGTTCATCATGAGATGTCGCATGGATGTTGTTCAGTTGCGCATCCTCACCCCTTACCCGGGAACACGGCTATATGAGCGCCTCCTCAGCGAAGGCAGGCTGTTTGTGCGTGACTGGTGGCTCCGTGGATATCCACCGGATACCGTCCTTTTTCAGCCTCAGGGTATGACGGCTGACGAGCTCATGAGCGGCTTCGTTCATATGAACCGACAAGCCTATTCGTTCGGCTCCATAATAAAACGATTCTTCGGCATGAGCCCATGGAAACGGACCTTGCTCGGTTGCCAGGCCTACGCCGGTGTCAATCTGGCGACCCGTAAACGGTATTTCAAAGGCCTGAGCGAGCTGCAACCCCTGGCAGAGGCTCCCAACGAAATGGAAAGGCATCAACTATTGCATCTCGGCGATGCTTGAGAATCGTGAAAACTCTCCTCCGACTTCTCGCACTCTTGCCGGCCATCCTGATCGCCGGTTGTGCCCACCAGCGTGGCGCCATCTACGCTCCCATGCGGCCCGATGGCTGGAGCGCCCAGCCGATCTCAATCCAGTGCCGTTTTGCCCCCGATGCTGACCTTGATCCAGCCACCGGAACCCCCGTGGGGGATGAGGGGTATTACCTCTATATCCTGAACGAACAGGCCAATTGGGACTACAACCAGACGAAGTCGCTGCTGCTCTCCATTTGGCGTCGTCCGTGGGGGCATAGTTGGCTCATCCTGGAAAGTCCCGAGAATCGTTTGGAATGCGGCCACACCGGCGACTTGGGAATAGCGAAACCGCGTTACCACGAGGGCGTCTTTCAGAGGATTCGGTCGGGAGATCCCAATCCGATCGCCTATTTGTGGCAGACGATGTCCGATGGCCAATTCCAGATCGGCAAGCCGAATCGTCCCCCCACCTTCGTCTGGCGCATGCCCATTACCCGGCGACGCCACCAACTGATCTATGAATACCTGATGCACCGGAAGTACGACCAGTTCGGCGTGAGGTCCCACAACTGCACCGACACGGTGGTAGAAACAGCGGCGCTGGCGGGCATCAACCTGATCCACCGCATTCGCCTCACCTTGCCGCCGGAAAAGAAGTTTTGGGGTCGAACGGTCCGTGCCTGGACGGATCCCCAATACCGCATACTGGAGTACAGCACGCCCGACGTGCTGGAAGTGGATCTGCGCCACCTTGCCCAGTTCGGGATTGGAACGGACGCTACCGAATGGTATCTCTCGCTCCCGGCCCAAAAACCCGCGAATTTCCCTCCGCCCTCAGTCAGACCACAATTACGGACAAAGTAATCACACGGACGGCATCGCCTTCCCGAGAGATGCTGTTCGATGTGTTTCATACCTTTGCCACAATGGTTGGGTTTGAACCTTACTTCTTCGAAGGGCGATCATGCATCAGAATGCGAATAATAAGGAAGAGACCGCCTCCGCCCACGCCCAGAAAACATAAGATCGCGAAACCAGGATACCCAAAGATACGAAACGAAGTCTCCACCCGCATCAATAAAGCTGCGCCGACGATCAACGCAGCCAAAACCAAACCCAGGGTGATGCGATTGGCGATCTTCTGAAGTCCCTCGATGATGACGTCCTCGTCAATCGTCTCCACCTTTACCTTCAACTCGTTACGCGCGATCGCATCGAGAATCCGATTGAGTCGGCTTGGCAGCCGCACCAGAAGATCCTTCATCTCCAACAAGCCACCGAACAGATTGGTCGGCGAGAACGCTTTCCACACCCGCTGCTGCAGAATTTTTTCCGCGTTGCGTCGAATCGAAGCGTTGGGATTAAATTTAGGGTCGAGTGTTTGACCGACCAGGTCCAGGTTCATAAGGTCGCCATCCTGCGCAGGAAGGCGGACCTCGACGGCGTCGCGATGCCCGACGACGTCGCCCTCTTCATCGCGAACCAGGTGCGCTCGAACGTGCGCGAGCTCGAGGGGATGCTCAATCGGGTCGCCGCGTTCGCCTCGCTGACCGCCAAGCCCTTCTCGCTCGACCTCGCCCGCGAGACGCTGCGCGACATCCTGCCCGACGGCGCGCGCCGCGCCAGCGCCGCCGAGATCATCAAGCTGGTCGCCCGCCACTACGGCCTCAAGGTCGGCGAGATCAAGTCGAAGTCGAACTCGAAGCAGATCGCCTTCCCGCGCCAGGTCGCGATGTATCTCTGCAAGCAGCTGACCGACCTCTCCTACCCGGAGATCGGCCGCCAGTTCAACGACAAGCACCACTCGACGGTGATGTACTCGGTCGACAAGATCGAGCAGCTGCGCGCGGCCAATCCCGATCTCTCGCGCACGCTCGAGAGCATGACCAAGCACCTCTCCTGAGCGCCGGGCCCGCGCCGGAAGGCGCGCCGCGGCTGTCGAAAACCCTGCGCGAATCCCCTGTGGAGAACCTGCGGAGCCTTTCCTCGCCCCGCCGTTTTCCGCTCCGGAGCGCCGGCTTCCCACAGCTTTTTTCCGCAGCCGGGGCAGGCCCGCGGCCCCCGTCGCGGCGGGCTCCGGGCGGGCTTTTCCGAAGCCTCCGCAGGCCCTATCTAACGACGACTCCTGTGCTACAGTTTTTCCTTCGATAGTGATCGGAGAAGCGCATGGAACTTCGCCTGAAGCGTGAGGATCTGCTGGCCGAGCTGCTGCCGATGCAGGGCATCGTGGAGCGCCGGACGACGATCCCGGTGCTCTCGCATCTGCTCCTCTCGGCCAAGGGGGATCGTCTCCACCTCGCGGCGACCGACCTCGACGTCTCGCTGACCTCCTCGGCCGGCGCCGAGGTCGCGGCCGAGGGGGCGATCGCCGTCCAGGCCAAGAAGTTCATCGAGATCGCGCGCGCCGTGGTCGCGCCCGAGATCGAGCTCCACCTCGAGGAGGGGCGCTCGCTGCGCATCGCGGCGGGCAAGTCGCGCTTCCGCATCCACGGCCTGCCGCCGGCCGATTTTCCGACGCTGCCCGCGGTCGACGGCCAGGCGAAGCTCGAGCTGCCGCTCGCCGCCTTCCGCCGGCTGATCGGCAAGGTGCTCTTCGCGGTCTCGAACGAGGAGTCCCGCTTCCAGCTCTCGGGCGCCCTGCTGCGCCTCAAGGGCAAGCGCGCCGAGATGGTGGCCACCGACGGCCACCGCCTGGCGCTGATCGACACCGCGCTGCCCACCGCGGCCGGCGACGACGCGGTGCTGGTGCCGAGGAAGGCCCTCCAGGAGCTGCTCCGCTTCGAGGGCGAGGGCAACCTCGAGTTCCGCCGGGGCGAGCACCACCTCTCCTTCCGATGCGGTGCGCGCGAGATGATCTGCCGCATCCTCGACGGCGCCTTCCCCGACTACGAGCGGGTGATCGCGCGCGGCAACGACAAGAAGGTCACGGTCGACCGGAAGCCGCTCGCCGAGGCCGTGCAGCGCGTCGCGCTCATGACCGGCGACCGCAACCGGGGCGTGCGCATGGAGTTCACGGCCGGTGAGATCTCGATCGCCGCCGCCAACCCCGACCTCGGCGACGCCTCCGAGACGCTCGGCTGCGACTTCGCGGGGCCGGCGGTCAAGATCGGCTTGAACCCCGACTACATGGCGCAGTTCCTCGCCGCGGTCGAGACCGACCGCGTGCTGCTCGAGCTCAAGGACGAGAACAGCCAGTGCGTCGGCCACCCGGTGCGCCCCGAGGGCCCCGAGTCGGACACCGGTCCGGACGAGAAGTACCTCTGCATCATCATGCCGATGCGCATCTAGCGCCCGGCCGCGCGCGCCCGACCGCGAGGCCCGACGCCAGGTGACCGCCGCGCTGCGCAGCCTCCGCCTGCGCGAGTTCCGCAACTTCGAAGCGCTCGACTGGGAGTTGCCGGAGGGGCAGGTGCTGCTCGTCGGCGACAACGGCGCCGGCAAGACCAGCCTGCTCGAGGCGGTCTACCTCGCCGCCACCACCCGGAGCTTCCGCACCCACCAGCTCGCGGCCTGCACCCGGCGCGGCGCCGAGGGCTTCTTCGTCGGCGCGACCGTCGGCGCGGCGCCCCGCCGCGAGCTCACGCTCGCCTTCGCGGGCGGCGAGCGCACGCGCGCGCTCGACGGCAAGGGAGCGCCGCTCGGCGAGCACCTGGCGGTGCTGCCGACCCTCTCCTGGACGCAGGCCGACCACGAGCTGCTCGCCGGCGCGCCCGCGCTGCGCCGCCGCTTCCTCGACCGCGGCCTCGTCCACCGCCAGCCGGGAACCCTCGAGGCGATCGGCCGCTACGAACGGGCGCTCGCCGAGAAGCGGGCGCTGCTCGCACGCGGCGGCGGGCCGCTGGCGCCCTGGAACGCGCTGCTCGCCCGCTACGGCGCCCGGCTGGCGGCCGCGCGCGCCGGGCTCACCGCCGAGCTCTCGGCAGCGGTCGAGGCCGGCCGGCGCGAAGCCGGCCTCTCGCTGCCGCCGGTCGAGCTCGTCTACCGCCCCTCCGCGCCCGCGGCGCTCGACGGCGCCGAGGCGCTCGAGGCGGCGCTCGACGGCGCAGCGGCCGAAGAGCGCCGGCGCGGCCAGGCGCTCTACGGCCCCCACCGGGACGAGCTCGAGGTGCGCCTGGGCGGCGCGCCCGCCCGCCGTCTCGCCTCGGCGGGGGAGAGGAAGGCGCTCGGCCTGCTGCTGCTCGCCGCGCTCGGCGAGCTGGTGGCGGCCGCCGGGCGGCCGCCGCTGCTGCTCGTCGACGACGCCGACGCCGAGCTCGACCGGGGACGCCTGGCGCAGCTCGTCGAGCGCTTCACCCCCTTCGCGCAGGTCCTCTTCTCCTCCTCGCGGCCCGAGGTCTGGCCGGCGCGCGAAGGCCTCGTTCCGGTGCGCGTCGCGGGGGGTCGCCTGCGTCCGGAGGCGGGCCCGTAAAGAAGCCGGAAACAGGGCAATAAACCAAGTATTTTCAGAGACTTACAGCTTGTCTTGCAGGCCCCCGCTGTGATAGCTTGGAACGCTCCACGGCGGGCGGCGGCGCGGTCTTTCCGCGCCCCGTTCCGACGCGCGGAGATGGAGAGCGAATCCTTGGCCAAGAGCGTTCCAGAGCAGAGCTACACCGCCGAAGACATCAAGGTCCTGAAAGGCCTCGAGGCGGTGCGCAAGCGCCCGGGCATGTACATCGGCGACACCGACGACGCCTCGGGGCTGCACCACATGGTCTTCGAAGTGGTCGACAACTCGGTCGACGAGGCGCAGGCCGGTCACGCCACCACGATCGAGGTCACCGTGCATTCCGACAATTCGGTGACCGTCGAGGACGACGGCCGCGGCATCCCGGTCGACCTGCACAAGGGCGAGGGGCGCTCGGCGGCCGAAGTGATCATGACCGAGCTGCACTCGGGCGGGAAGTTCGACAACAACGTCTACAAGGTGTCGGGCGGCCTGCACGGCGTCGGCGTCTCGGTGGTCAACGCGCTCTCGTCGCTGCTCGAGCTCGAGATCAAGCGCGAGGGGCAGGTCTGGTTCCAGACCTTCCGGCGCGGCAAGCCCGACGCGCCGATCGCGCCGATCGGCAAGACCCGCAAGACCGGCACCAAGGTCCGCTTCGTGCCCGACTCCGAGGTCTTCTCGGTCCTCGAGTTCAGCTACGACATCCTGGCCAACCGCCTCCGCGAGCAGGCCTTCCTCAACAAGGGCATCCGCATCCGGCTGAAGGACGAGCGCACGGACAAGGAGGCCGAGTTCCAGTACGCCGGCGGCATCGCATCGTTCGTCGACCACCTGAACCGCAACAAGAACGCGCTCCACCCGAAGCCGATCTTCTTCGACTCGACCGCGGTGCGCGAAGGGGTCGAGGAGCACTGCGAGGTCGCTCTCCAGTGGAACGACGGCTACGCCGAGCAGATCTACTCGTTCACCAACACGATCAACAACCGCGACGGCGGCACCCACCTCGAGGGCTTCAAGGCGGCGCTCACCCGCACCATCAACGCCTACGCGCAGAGCTCCGGCCTCGCCAAGGCGATGAAGGAGCTGACGCTGTCGGGCGACGACGTCCGCGAGGGGCTGACCGCGGTCGTCTCGGTGCGCATCCACGACCCGAAGTTCTCCTCGCAGACCAAGGACCGCCTGGTCTCCTCGGAGGTCAAGGGCTGGGTCCAGCAGGTGATCAACGAGCGGCTCGGCAACTTCTTCGAGGAGAACCCGTCGGTCGCCCGGCGGGTGATCGAGAAGTGCGTCGAGGCGGCGCGCGCCCGCGAGGCGGCGCGCAAGGCCCGCGAGCTGACGCGCCGAAAGGGCGCGCTCGACTCGGCGTCGCTCCCCGGCAAGCTCGCCGACTGCTCGGAGAAGAACCCGGAGTTCGCCGAGATCTTCCTGGTCGAGGGCGATTCGGCCGGCGGCACCGCCAAGCAGGGGCGCGACCGCAAGTTCCAGGCGATCCTCCCGCTGCGCGGCAAGATCCTGAACGTCGAGAAGGCGCGTTTCGACAAGATGCTGTCGTCGGAGGAGATCAAGACGATCATCACCGCGCTCGGCACCGGCATCGGCAAGGAGGACTTCGACGTCGCGCGCCTGCGCTACCACAAGCTGATCATCATGTGCGACGCCGACGTCGACGGCTCGCACATCCGCACGCTCATCCTCACCTTCTTCTACCGCCAGATGCGGCAGCTGATCGAGCGCGGCCACCTCTACATCGCCCAGCCGCCGCTCTACAAGGTCGCCGAGGGCAAGCGCGACGCCTATCTCAAGGACGACCGCGAGTACCGCGCCTTCCTCGTCCAGCGCATCCAGGACGCCTGGGAGGTCGCGCTCGACGACGGCCGCGCGGTGCGCGGCGCGCGCCTGGCGCAGTGGGTGGAGAAGGCCGAGACGATGCGCGAGAACATGGCGAAGCTCGTCGCCCGCGGCTACCCGGACGACGCGCTGCGCGCGGCGCTGCTCCACGGCATCACCGACAAGAAGGCGCTCGCCGACGCGGCCAGGCTCGAGGAGCTCGCCCAGATCCTGGAGGCCTCGGGCTTCCACGAGGTGACGACCGGCTTCGAGGAGGAGCACGGCACCGGCACGATCCGCTTCCGCTCGCGCCGCGACGGCGTCGAGCGCGACGTGCGGATCGACTGGGCGCTCGTCACCTCGGTCGAGTACCGCGCGCTCGCGGCCAACGCGGTCGGTCTCGAGGCGCTGGCGGCGAAGCGCTTCGCGCTCCGGAAGAACGAGGAGGAGCCCGAGCCGGCAGCGGGCGGCGAAGGGGCCGCGCCGGCGGCGCCGGCGAAGAAGTCGAAGGCGAGGATCGAGCCGGTCACCGTCGAGTCGCTCGACGAGGCGCTCGAGACGCTGTACGCGGGCGCCAAGAAGGGCCTCTCGATCCAGCGCTACAAGGGCCTCGGCGAGATGAACGCCGAGCAGCTCTGGCAGACCACCATGGACCCCCAGAAGCGCCGGCTCCTCCAGGTCAAGGTCCAGGACGACGTCGAAGCCGACGGCATCTTCACCATCCTCATGGGCGACCAGGTCGAGCCCCGCCGCGAATTCATCGAAAAGAACGCCCTGAACGTCAGGAACCTGGACGTCTGAGCCGGGAAGAGACATGACCGACCAGAACACGATGCTTCCTTTCGAGCGGCCGGTGGCGGTCGACATCGAAGAGGAGATGAAGCGCAGTTATCTCGATTACGCGATGAGCGTGATCATCGGGCGCGCCCTGCCGGACGTGCGGGACGGGTTGAAGCCGGTGCACCGGCGGGTGCTGTTCGGCATGTGGGAGGCGGGCAACACCTCCGGCAAGCCCTACAAGAAGTCGGCGCGCATCGTCGGCGAGGTGATGGGCAAGTACCACCCGCACGGCGACCAGGCGATCTACGACACCGTCGTCCGGCTGGCGCAGGACTTCTCCATGCGCTACTGCCTGGTCGACGGCCAGGGCAACTTCGGCTCGATCGACGGCGACAACGCCGCGGCGATGCGCTACACCGAGGTGCGCCTGACCAAGCTCGCCGAGGAGATGTTGAAGGACGACATCGACAAGGAGACCGTCGACTGGGCGCCCAACTACGACGGCACCGAGCGCGAGCCGGCGGTGCTGCCGGCCAAGGTCCCCAACCTGCTGGTCAACGGCTCGGGCGGCATCGCGGTCGGCATGGCGACCAACATCCCGCCCCACAACCTGACCGAGGTCTGCGACGCGCTCGAGATCCTGATCGACGAGCCGCACGCCGCGACCGAGAAGCTGATGACCGCGCTGCCCGGCCCCGACTTCCCGACCGCCGGCTTCATCCACGGCCTCGAGGGGATCCGCCAGGCCTACTCGACCGGCCGCGGCATCATCCAGATGCGCGCGCGCGCCGGCATCGAGACCCAGCGCCGGGGCGAGAAGCAGTCGATCGTCGTCACCGAGATCCCCTACCAGGTCAACAAGGCGCGTCTGCTCGAGAAGATCGCGGAGCTCGTGCGCGAGAAGCGGATCGAGGGGATTTCGGATCTGCGCGACGAGTCCGACCGCGAGGGCATCCGCATCGTGCTCGAGGTCAAGCGCGGCGAGGTGCCCGAGGTCATCCTGAACCAGCTCTACAAGCTGACCCCGATGCAGTCGACGTTCGGCATCATCCTCCTCGCCATCGTCGACAACCAGCCGCGGGTGCTGACGCTGCGCGACCTGCTGACGCACTTCCTCGACCACCGCAAGACCGTGGTCATCCGCCGCACCCGCTACGACCTGCGCAAGGCCGAGGAGCGCGCCCACATCCTCGAGGGGCTGCTCAAGGCGCTCGACCACCTCGACGAGGTGATCGCCACCATCCGCGCCAGCCAGACCCCGGCCGAGGCGCGCGAGAACCTGATCGCGAAGTTCGCCTTCACCCCGGTCCAGGCCGACGCCATCCTCGACATGCGCCTGCAGCGGCTGACCGGCCTCGAGCGGCAGAAGATCGTCGACGAGTACAAGGAGCTGCTCGAGACGATCGAGCGGCTGCGCGCGATCCTCCACTCCGACCGCCTGGTGCTCGAGGAGATCCGCCGCGAGCTGCGCGAGCTCAAGGACCGCTTCGGCGACAAGCGCCGCACCGAGATCATTCCGGAGACCCACGAGATCCGCATCGAGGACCTGATCGCCGACGAGGACATGGTGGTCACCGTCTCCTCCTCGGGCTACGTCAAGCGCTCGTCGCTCTCGATCTACCGCTCTCAGATTCGGGGCGGCAAGGGGCGCACCGGCATGACCACCAAGGACGGCGACTTCGTCGAGCACCTGTTCGTCGCCTCGGCGCACAGCTACGTGCTGGTCTTCACCGCCTCCGGTCGCGTCTACTGGGTCAAGGTGCACGAGATCCCGCAGGCGGGCCCGGCGGCCAAGGGCAAGGCGATCGTCAACCTGCTCAACCTCGAGGCGGGCGAGACGGTCGCCACCACGATCGCCGTGCGCGACTTCCCCGAGGACCGCTTCCTCGTCTTCGCCACCGAGAAGGGGACGATCAAGAAGACCGCGCTCGCCGAGTACGGCAACCCGCGCGCCGGCGGCATCATCGCGATCAACCTCGACCAAGGCGACCGCCTGCTTTCGGTCAAGCTCACCGACGGCACCAAGCACGTCTTCCTCGCCACCGCCGAGGGCATGTCGATCCGCTTCCCCGAGGCCGACTGCCGGTCGACGGGGCGGGCGACGACGGGGGTGCGCGGCATCTCGCTGCGCGAGGGCGACCGGGTGATCGGCATGGAGGTGCTCGAGAAGGAGGGCGCTCTCCTGACCGCCGCCGAGAAGGGCCTCGGCAAACGGACGCCGATCGCCGAGTACCGGGAGCAGGGGCGCGGCGGCGTCGGCGTGATCAACCTCAAGGTCACCGAGCGGACCGGCCGGGTGGTCGGCGTCGCCCAGGTGCTCTCCGGCGACCAGGTCATGCTGATGACCCAGGAGGGGATGCTGATCCGCACCGCGGTCGACGGCATCCGCGAGATCGGCCGCTCGACCCAGGGGGTGAAGCTGATCGACCTCGAGGGCGAGGACCGGCTGGTGGCGATCGCCAAGGTCGCCGAGCGCGAGGAGGAGGCCGAGGCGCCGGGCGACGGCGACGACGATCCGCAGGGGAGCATCCACTGACCCCGGCGCGCCGGGCGCGGCGGTGAGCGCCCCCGCCCCGCCCGCCCACGGCCCGCTCTACCGCTCGGCCTGGGTCCTCTACCTGGCGCTCGCCATCCTCGGCGTCGTCGGCTTCGGCGCCGCGCGCGGCACGATCGGCGTCGCGGCCTTCGTCGACCCCGGCAACCCCGCGCTCGACCTCGCGGGCGGCGTGGCGATGGCCGCGCTGCTGCTCGGACTCTGGGCGCTCGGCCGCCGGCTCTTCGCCGCCGGGCGCGCGGTCGAGGTGGAGATCGCCGCTCTCCTCGGCCCGCTCGGCCGGGAGGAGGCGCTGGCGCTCGCACTCCTCTCCGGCGTCGCCGAGGAGATCTTCTTCCGCGGCGCGCTCCAGGCCTGGCTCGGCTGGCTCCCCGCGGCGCTCGCCTTCGGCCTGCTGCACATCGGCCCGCGCAAGGAGTTCCGGCTCTGGACCGCGTTCGCGGTGGTCGCCGGGCTGCTGTTCGGCCTCTGGGTCGAGCTGCGCGGCGCGCTCGGCGCCCCCATCCTCGCCCACGTCCTGACCAACGGCGTGCAGCTCGCGCGCCTGCGCCGGATGGCGCCGCCGCCGGCGCCGCCCGCCCGAACCTAGCCCGGAAAGAGAGAGAAGGAGCGCGTCAGCGCTTCTTGGCGGCGACGAAGTACTCGCTGCCGCGGATGGGGCGCTTCAGCTGCTCGACCAGCTCGTCGAAGTCCTCGCCCTTGCCGACGAGGTTCAGGTTGCGGGTGTCGACCACCAGCAGCGGCGAGCGGTTGTAGTAGTGGAAGTAGTGGTTGTAGGCGTCGATCAGCTCGGCCATGTAGTCCTCGCTGATCTCGCGCTCCATGCCGCGGGCGCGCTTGCGGATGCGCGCCATGCAGGTGTCGACGTCGGCGGTCAGGTAGAGCACCAGGTCGGGCACCGGCACCTGCGGCTCGAGCGTGACGTAGAGCTTGTCGTAGGTCGCGAGCTCGTCGTCGCCGAGCGTCAGGTAGGCGAAGATGCGGTCCTTCTGGAAGGTGTAGTCGGAGACCACCAGGCGCTGGAAGAGCTCCTGCTGGACGATCTCCTGCTGCTGCTTGTAGCGCGACAGCAGGAAGTACATCTGGGTCTGGAAGGCGGCGCCCGGGCGGTCCTGGTAGAAGTCGGGCAGGAAGGGGTTCTCGACGTCCTCGAGCACCTTCACCGCCTCGAAGCGGCGGACGAGGCGATCGACCAGCGACGTCTTGCCGACCCCGATCGGGCCGTCGACCGCCAGGTACCGGAAGGGGAGGGTCTCCGCCATGCGCGCGATCCGCGCGGGAGTTTGTCACAAGAGCGCGCCCTTGCGGCTCGCTCCCCGGGGCGGGGCGGCGCGGCGCCGGCGGTGACCCCGCTCCTCGCCGCCTCCGCGGCGCTGTGATAGACCGGCGGACGCCCGATGCCGCCGCGTGATTCCCGCCGAGCCACCCGTCGTCCGTCGTTCGCCGCCCGCGGGCTGGCGCTCGCGCTCCTCGCCGCCCCGCCACTCGGCGCCGAGCTGCGCCTATCGGCGCCCGACGCGCTCGGCGTCGAGCGCGAGATCGTGGCGATCGTCGAGGACTTCGAGTCTCACGCCGCGACGCTCCGCCTCGAGCTCGACGGTCGCGAGGTGGCGCGCGGCCCGGCGCCCCGCCTCGAGGCCCGCCTCGCGCTCGCCTGGCCCCCCCGCCCGCAGCTGCTCGAAGCCGAGGCGCGCGACGCGCGCGGCTGCCCGCGCGAGCGCGCCCTGCGCTACCTGCGCCAGCCGGCGCGCGCCTTCCCGGTGACGCTGCGCCTCACCGGCGCCGGCTGCGACGAGAGCGGCCCCTGGGCCTGGATCTTCGCGCGGGCGCCGGTCGACCGGGCGATCGCGCGGGTCGCGCTCTGGGCCGGCGAGCGGCTGGCGGGGGAGAGCCGCTCGGCGCCGGCGACGCTGCGCCTGTCGGGGCGCGAGCTCGCGGAGAGCTTCCTGCGCGCCGAGGTGACGCTCGACGACGGCCGCCGCGCGGAGGCCACCCGCGGGCTAGGGGCGGCCGGCTTCGGCGCGGAGGTCGAGGTCCGGCGCGCCCAGCTGCGCCGCGTGCTGCCCGAGCCGGGTCTCTTCGGGCGCGCACCCGACCTCGCCGCCGCGACCGTGCGCATCGGCGGCGTCGCGCAGCGGCTGGTGCGCGCCGAGCGGGGCGCGGAGCTGCCGCTCGAGCTCGGCCTGGCGCTCGACGACTCGCTCTCGATGCTGCCGATCCGCCAGGAGGCGCTCGCGCTCGCGGTCGAGACCGGGCGCCGACTCGCGGTCGCGCCCGGCAGCCGCGAGTTCGTCGTCCGCTTCGCCGCCACGCAGCGGATCGCCGCGGTCCCGGCGGCGGGCGGGCTGCCGGTCGCGGCCGAGGAGCCCCTGCCGTTCGGCTCGACCGCGCTCTTCGACACGCTGCTCGTCGCGCTCCACGAGTTCGACGCCGCCGGCGAACGCGCGGCGCTCCTCGCGGTGACCGACGGCTGCGACACCCGGAGCGCCGGGACGGCCGAGCAGGTCGCCCGGCTCGCGACGGCCAAGGGGATCCCGGTCTACGCGCTCGTCTACGACGGCGAGCCCTGCCGGGTGCGCGCGCCGGATGCGGCGCCCGACGAGCTCGGCCGGGTGGCCGTCGAGAAGGGCTGGGGCACGAGCCGTCTCGGCCTCGAGCGGATCGCGCGCGCGAGCGGCGGCGAGCTGGTGCGGGTCGAACGCAAGGAGGACCTCTCGCCGGTCTGGCGCCGCATCCTCGCCGACCTCGACCGCCAGGCCGTCTTCGTCTTCGAGCCGAGCGGCCCCGAGGTCGACCCGGCGCTCGCCGAAGTCGAGATCCCCCCGGCGCGCCGGCGCGGGAAGCCCTGAGCAGGCGCGCGCGCCGTCAGGCGACGCCGGCGATCGGGCGGTAGAGGGTGTCGCGCTCGACCGGCTCGAAGCCGGCTTCGCGGACGACGCGCACGAGCTCGGCGCGCGGCAGCATCTGCGCGGTGTCGGCGCCGGCCATGTGGTAGATCGTCTCCTCGACCACGGTGCCGTCGAGGTCGTCCGCCCCGAACGAGAGCGCGACCTGCGCCAGCTTCGGCGTCACCATCACCCAGTAGGCCTTGACGTGCGGGATGTTGTCGAGGACCAGGCGCGCGGTGGCGATCTCGCGCAGGTCGTCGAGCCCGGTCGTGTGGTACTTCAGGCCCATGTAGTTGTTCTCGGGGTGGTAGGCGAGCGGGATGTAGGCGTTGAAGCCGCCCGACTCGTCCTGCAGCGCGCGCAGCTTGAGCAGGTGGTCGACCCGGTGCTCCGGCTTCTCGACGTGGCCGTAGAGCATCGTGCAGTTGCTCCGGATCCCCATCCGGTGGGCGACGCGGTGGACCTCGATCCACTCGTCGGCGTCGAGCTTGCCGTCGCAGATGACCGCGCGGACCTCGGGATGGAAGATCTCGGCGCCGCCGCCCGGCAGGCTCCCGAGCCCGGCGGCGACGAAGCGGCGGAGCGTCTCCTCGATCGAGATCTTCTCCTTCTTCGCGAACCAGCCGATCTCGATCGCGGTGAAGGCCTTGAGATGCGCCTTCGGGAAGCGCGCCTTCAGGCCGGCGAGCATCTCCTCGTACCAGGACATCGGCAGGTCGGGGTGGACGCCGCCGACGATGTGGAACTCGGTGACGTCGTTGCCCCCCTGCTCGGCCGCCTTCGCCCAGACCTCCTCGAGCGTCATCTCCCAGGCGTGCGGCTCGCCCTTCATCGCCGCGAAGCTGCAGAACTTGCAGTTGTAGGTGAAGACGCAGACGTTGGTCGGGTTGATGTGGCGGTTGACGTTGTAGAACGCCACGTTGCCGTGCAGCCCCCGGCGCACCGCGTCGGCCAGCCGGCCGAGGTGGAGGACGTGCGGGGTCGAATAGCAGAGGAAGGCGTCCGCCGCGTCGAGCCGCACCCCGTCGCGCACCCTGGCGGCGAGCGCGCGAAGGCCTTCCGGGAACGTGGCGGGGTCGATCTGCGGGTGGGCGTTCATGGACCTCCGATTCTACCGCCGCGGGCCCCTAGACCGCCGCGAGCGCCTGGTCGAGGTCGGCGAGGAGGTCCTCGAGGTCCTCGATGCCGGCCGAGATGCGGACGAGGCCGTCGGTGATGCCGAGCTCGGCGCGCTGCGCCGGGGGGACCGAGGCGTGGGTCATCGAGGCGGGGTGGCTGGTCAGCGTCTCGACTCCGCCCAGGCTCTCGGCGAGCGACATCACCTCGACCCGGTTGAGGAAGGCGCGCGCCGCCTCGTAGGAGCCGAGGTCGAAGGTGATGAGCGCGCCGAAGCCGCTCGACTGCCGCTGCTGGACGCCGTGGCCGGGGTGGTCGGGGAGCCCCGGGTAGAGGACCCGCTTCACCTTCGGATGCCGCGCGAGATGCGCCGCGAGCGCGCGGCCGTTCGCCTCGTGGCGCTCCATGCGGACGCCGAGCGTCTTGATACCGCGCAGCACGAGGAAGCTGTCGAACGGCGAGAGGATCGCCCCCTCCGACTTCTGCACGAAGTAGAACCACTCCCCCTGCGCCGCGGTCTTCGCGACGAGCGCGCCGCCGATCGAGTCGGAGTGGCCGTTGAGGAACTTGGTCGTCGAGTGCACGACGACGTCGGCGCCGAGCTCGAGCGGGCGCTGGAAGCAGGGGGACATGAAGGTGTTGTCGACCGCGAGGATCGCGCCGTGGGCGTGGGCGAGCCCGGCGGCGCCCGCGATGTCGGTCACCTCCATCATCGGGTTGGTCGGCGTCTCGACGTAGATCATGCGCGTCGTCGGTTTCAGCGCGGCGCGCACGTTGGCGAGGTCGGTCGAGTCGACCCAGGAGGACTCGAGGCCGTAGCGGTCGAGCACCTGGGTCATGAAGCGGTAGGTGCCGCCGTAGACGTTGCGCGAGAAGACGACGTGCTCGCCGGTGCGCACGAGCGTCATGAGCGCCGCGATCGCCGACATGCCGGAGGCGAAGGCGTGGCCCGTCGCGCCCCCCTCGAGCGCGGCGAGGTTCGCCTCGAGCGCGAAGCGGGTCGGGTTCTGCACGCGCGCGTACTCGAAGCCCTTGTGCACGCCGAGCTCGTCGTGGACGTAGGTCGAGGTGGCGTAGATCGGCACCGTCACCGAGCCGGTCGTCGGGTCGGGCTGCTGCCCGGCGTGGATGGCGCGGGTCTGAAAGCCTCGGGTCGTCCAGTCGCCTTTCACGGGTCCCCTCCTCGGCGGGCGCGCGGTCAGTCGGCGGCGCGCGGAAGCGCGCAGTCTAGCAAGCGGACCGCGGCCGTCCCGGCCGGCGCTAGGATGCGCGGGATGGCCTCCGAGACCCGCCCGACCGCCGCCGAAGAGTTCTCGCCGCTCCGCTTCGAGCGGGGCGCGCTCGTCCTGCTCGACCAGACGCTGCTCCCCGCCGAGGAGCGCTGGCTCCGTCTCGACCGGGTCGAGGCGATCTGCGACGCGATCCGCCGCCTCGCCGTGCGCGGCGCGCCGGCGATCGGCATCGCCGCCGCCTACGGGCTGGTGGTGGCTCTGCTCGACGAGGAGGCGCCGCACGCCGACCTCGCCGGCCGCTTCGCGTGGGGGAGCGCGCGGCTCGGCGCCACACGCCCGACGGCGGTCAACCTGCACTGGGCGCTCGCCGAAGGGGCGAAGGCCTTCGCGCCGCTCGCCGGGCGGCCGCCGCTCGAGGCCGCCGCCGCGCTGCTCGACTGGGCGCGCGCGCTCCACGCCGACGACATCGACCGCAACCGGCGGATGGCCGCGCACGGCGCCGCGCTCTTCGCCCCCGGCGACCGCGCGCTCACCCACTGCAACGCCGGCGCGCTCGCCACCGGCGGCGTCGGCACCGCGGTCGGCGTGCTGGTCGAGGCGCACCGGCAGGGGCGGCTGGCGCGGGTCTGGGTCGACGAGACCCGGCCGCTGCTCCAGGGCGCGCGGCTGACCGCCTGGGAGATGCTGCGCGCGGGCGTGCCGCACCAGCTGGTCACCGATTCGATGGTCGGCGCGCTGATGGCGCGCGGCCTGGTCGACCGGGTGATCGTCGGCGCCGACCGGATCGCGGCCAACGGCGACTTCGCCAACAAGATCGGCACCTACACGGTGGCGGTCCTCGCCCACCGCCACGGCGTGCCGTTCTACGCGGCCGCGCCGCTCTCGACCTTCGATCCGGCGACGGCGACCGGCGCCGCGATCCCGATCGAGGAGCGCGCCGGCCGCGAGGTGACCGAGCTCGGCGGCGCGCGCACGGCGCCGGTCGGCACCGAGGGCTTCAACCCCGCCTTCGACGTCACTCCGGCCGAGCTCGTCGCCGGCATCGTCACCGAGAGCGGCGTGCTGCGCCCGCCGTTCGCCGAGTCGATCGCGCGCGCGTGCGGGGCGTAGGATCCCCGCCATGCCCGCGGTCGAGATCCACCGGCTCGAGAAGCGCTTCGGCGGCCTCGTCGCCCTCGCCGGGGTCGATCTCGCCCTCGCCGAAGGGGAGGTGCTGGGGCTGCTCGGCCCCAACGGCGCCGGCAAGTCGACGCTGGTGCGCGCGCTGACCGGCCGGGTCCGCCCCGACGCCGGCGAGATCCGCCTGTTCGGCCGCCCGGCCGACGCGCCCGGCGCGCGCGATCTGCTCGGCTACGTGCCGCAGGAGATCGCCCTCTATCCGGTGCTCACCGCGCGCGAGAACCTGCGCGTTTTCGGCCGCTACCTGGGGCTCGAGGGCGCGGCGCTCGCGGCCGCGGTCGCCGCCGGGCTCGCCTTCGCCAACCTCGAGGACCGCGCCGGCGATCCGGTCGAGCCCTTCTCGGGCGGCATGAAGCGCCGCCTGAACCTCGCGCTCGGCATCCTCCACCGGCCGCGCGCGCTGCTGCTCGACGAGCCGACGGTGGGCGTCGACCCGCAGTCGCGCGAGCGCATCTACGCGATGATCGGCGAGCTCGCGGCCGCGGGGGTCGCGATCCTCTACACCACCCACTACATGGAGGAGGCCGAGCGGCTCTGCGACCGGGTCGCGGTAATCGACCACGGCCGGGTGATCGCGACCGGCACGCAGGCCGAGCTGGTGCTGCAGACGGTCGGCGCCGGCCGCGCCATCCACGTCGACGGCGACCGGCCGATCCCGGCCGCGCTCGCCGCCGAGTTCCCCGGCGCGTCGGTCGAGGGGGACCGCCTGCTGCTGACCACGCCCGAGCCGGCGCAGGCGATTCCGCGCCTGCTCGCCGCCTTCGAGCGCGCGGGCGTCGGCGTGCGCGACCTCGAGCTGGTCACGCCCGGGCTCGAGAGCGTCTTTCTCCACCTGACCGGCCGGGAGCTGCGCGAGTGATCCTCGCGGTCGTCCGCGCTTCCTGGCTCGCGCTCCGGCGCGACCGCGCCGCGCTCGCCCTCACCTTCGCGGTGCCGATCGTCTTCTTCTCGATCTTCGCCGCGATCTTCGGCGGCCAGCGGGACGCCGGCACCCGCAAGGTGCGCCTGCTGGTCGTCGACGAGGACCGGTCGCCGCGCTCCGAACTGCTGCTCGCCGCGCTCGAAGCCGAATCCGCCTTCGACCTGCGCCGGGCGCCGACCGGCGAGAGCGGGGCGCCGCCGCCGCCCCCCTACGACCGCGCGACCGTCGAGCGCGCGGTGCGCGACGGCGAGGCCGCCGTCGCGCTGCTCGTGCCGGCCGGCTTCGGCGCGGCCCGCTTCGCCTTCGGTCCCACCGCCGCGGCGAAGCCCCGGCTGGAGCTCGTCGCCGACAGCTCCGACCCGATCGCCGCGCGGATGACCGCGGGGCTGCTCCAGAAGGCGATCTTCGGCGGCATGGGCGACGCCTTCCTCGAGGGGGGCATCGACTCGCTCGACCGGGTCGCCGGCTTCGACGCCGCGCAGAAGGCGAAGCTCGCGGCGCTGCTCGAGCAGGCGCGCGCGGCGGGCGCCGGCGCCCCGGCCGGCGGTGAAGAGAGCGGCCCCGGCCTGCCGGTCGAGATCGAGACCCGCGACCTGCTGGGCGAGACCAAGCAGAACCCGATGGTCGCCTTCTACGCCGCCGGCCTGGGCGTGATGTTCCTGATGTTCTCGGCGGCCGGCGCGGGCGGCGCGCTCATCGAGGAGCGCGAGAGCGGCACGCTCGACCGCCTGCTCTCGACCCGCCTGACGATGGGCACGCTGCTCGCCGGCAAGCTCGTCTACCTCGCCTCGCTCGGCCTCGTCCAGATCGCGGTGATGTTCGTCTGGGGGTGGCTCGTCTTCGGCCTCGAGCTGCCCGGGCACGTGACCGGTTTCCTGATGATGGCGGTGCCGACCGCGCTCGCCACCTCGGCCTTCGGCCTGGTGCTCGCCGCGATCTGCCGGACGAGAAAGCAGCTCGTCGCGGTCTCGAACCTGGTGATCCTCTCGATCTCGGCGCTCGGCGGCTCGATGTTCCCCCGCTTCCTGATGCCCGAGGGGTTGAAGAAGCTCTCGCTCGTGGCGTTCAA
The DNA here is from genome assembly GCA_963803995.1 of uncultured Acidobacteriota bacterium. Taxonomy (GTDB): domain Bacteria; phylum Acidobacteriota; class Thermoanaerobaculia; order Multivoradales; family JAGPDF01; genus JACTMI01. The sequence continues at coordinate 465,730 of CAWDOT010000008.1, read as the reverse complement.
CTCCTGGGCGCTCGAGGGCTTCCTCGACGTCTTCTGGCGCGAAGCGCCGCTCGTCGCGCTCCTGCCCGAGATCGCCGTCCTGCTCGCCTGGGCCGCGCTCTTCTTCTGGCTCGCCCGGCGGGTCGCCCGCCGATTCGAAATCGTCTGAGACCGCCGCGGCGCCGCCCGGGTCCGGCCCGCGCCCGGCGACGCCGACGATTTGATTTGTCGGCCGGTATCGCCTAGGGTTCCGGGGTCCAGGTTCCTTTCCACAGTCGCTCACAGGAGGGTACGCCTTGAACCGCATGTCCCACGGATGGACTCTCGTGGCGGCGGCATGTCTGCTCGCCACGACCGCCGGTCTCGCCCACGCTCAACAGGCCGGCGTCTTCCAGGGCGCCCGGCGCGCCGTGAAGTTCGACGTCTCGCCCCCCCTCTGGTCGATCGCCGCCAAGTCGATCAGCACCGACGACGCGATGGGGCGTCTGCTCGCGGATCCGGACAGCAAGCTCGAAGGGCCGCTCGGGCCTCAGGACTTCGATGCGGTCGCCCAGGACTGGGCCGGAGCGCCCCTGATTCCGGCTCCGACGCAGAGCTTCAACGGCCCGTCGAACCTGTCGGGTGCCTCGCCGCCCGACCCGGTCGGCGACGTCGGGCCAACCCAATATGTCGCGATGAGCAATCTGTCGTTCGCCGTCTATAGCAAGACCGGCACGCTGCTCTATGGCCCGGCCGCCAACAACACCCTCTGGTCGGGATTCGGGGGGGATTGCGAGACTTCGAACGACGGCGACCCGATCGTGCTCTACGACCAGCTCGCCGACCGCTGGCTGCTCAGCCAGTTCACCGCCGGCGGCCCGGAATTCTTCAACTGCGTCGCGCTCTCGGTGACCGGCGATGCGACCGGCAGCTACTACCGCTGGGCCTTTTCGACCGGGCCGAACTTCCCCGACTATCCGAAGTACGGCGTCTGGCGCGATGCCTACTACATCAGCACCCGCGAGTTCGCCCCCGACGACAGCTTCGCGGGCGTCGGCGCCTACGCGATCGACCGCGGCGAGATGCTCGCGGGCAAGGCGGATCCGCAGGTGATCTCCTTCCTGGTGCCGCCGGGGGTGACCCCGTACAACGTCGGCGACGGCCTGTTGCCCGCCGACATCGACGGCGCGACGCTGCCGCCGGCGGGCGCCGACGAGATCTTCGTCGGCTCGATGGACAACGGCGGACCTTACGGGGCGGCCCAGGACGCGCTGACGATCTGGCGCTTCAACGTCGACTTCGCCACGCCGGGCAACTCCAGTTTCACGCTCGCCAACACCGTCAACATCGCCGCCTACGACACCATCTTCCCCTGCTCGCCGAGCTCGCGCGAGTGCATTCCCCAGCCCGGCACCGGGACCAAGGTCGACATCCTCTCCTACCGGCAGCGGCCGCTGCACCGGCTCGCCTACCGCAACTTCGGCACCCACGAGTCGCTGGTCACCAACCAGGCGGTCGAAGGCGCGGTCGGCATGGCGGGCATCCGCTGGTGGGAGATCCGCGACCCGAACGGCTCGCCCGCGGTCTTCCAGGAGGGCACCTACGTCCCGGGCTCGGCCGACTCGATCCACCGCTGGATGGGCTCGACGGCGATGGACGTCGAGGGCAACCTCGCGCTCGGCTACAGCGCTTCGGCGGCGACCGGCACCTTCCCGAGCCTCTTCTACACCGGCCGGTTGGTCGGCGACACGCTCGGCACGCTGCCCCAGGGCGAGGCGGTGATTCAAGCCGGCGCCGGTTCCCAGACCGGCAGCAGCCGTTGGGGAGACTACTCGTCGATGAACGTCGACCCGACCGACGACTGCTCGTTCTGGTACGTCAACCAGTACTTCTCCGCGACCGGCTCCAACTGGCTGCTGCGCATCGGCTCGTTCAAGTTCAACGAGTGCGACGTGCCTGACTTCACGCTCGCCGCCACGCCGAGCGCGCAGAGCGTCTGCGTCGGCGACCCGGTCTCGGTGACGGTCAACGCCGGCGCCCTGCGCGGTTTCGCCAGCACGATCGCGCTCGCGGTCTCCGGGCAGCCGGCGGGCACCACGGCCGGCTTCACCGGCAACCCGATCTCGCCGCCGGGCAGCGCGACGCTCTCGATCACCAACACCGGCGCCGTGACGCCCGACAGCTACCTGCTGACGATCACCGGCACGGCCGGGGCCCTCACGCGCTCGGCCAACGCGGCGCTGGACTTCGCCAGCCCGCTCGTCTCGGCGCCGACCCTGACCAGCCCGGCCAACGGTGCCACTGGCCTGTCCACCTCGCCAACGCTCTCCTGGGGCGCGGTCGCAGGCGCCGCCGCCTACTTGGTCGAGGTCGACAACAACAGCAACTTCTCGAGCCCCGAGTTCACCGCTACGGTGTCCGGAACGACCGTCGCCGCGACCGGGCTCGCGCCCGAGAAGACCTACTTCTGGCGGGTGACGGCCCAGAACGCCTGCGGCGACCTGGCGTCCTCGGCCTTCTCGTTCAGCACCGCGCTGGTCTTCTGCCGCGCGCCCGGATTGGCGATTCCGGACAACGTCCCGGCGGGCGTCAACGACAGCATGGCGGTGACCTTCAACGGCACCATCCTCGACCTCGACGTTTCGATCCGGGCGCCCCACACCTGGGTCGGGGACACCAAGTTCACCCTCAAGCGCGGGGCCGCCGGGACGCCGGTCGCGCTGATCGACCGGCCCGGCGTGCCGGCCACGGCCAGCGGCTGCTCGAGCGACAACATCGAAGTCCGAGTCAACGACGAGGGTAGCGACGGCAGCGTCGAGAACGCCTGCGCGGCGACCCCGCCGGCGATCGGTGGCAACCGCACGGGTGGCGCGACTCTGGGCAACACGACGCTGCTCACCGCCTTCGACACGCTCGCTATCCAGGAGACCTGGACTCTGAACGCCTCCGATTCGGTCGGTCAGGACAGCGGCACCGTGCTCGAGTGGTGCCTGATCCCCACCCTCGACCGGCTCCCCTTCTCGGACGACTTCGAGCTGGGCAACTTCACCCGCTGGGGCAACAACGTGCCCTGAGCCGGACCCGCACCACCGTCGGCTGAGAAGCCCCGCCGCGAGGCGGGGCTTTTTCTTTGTCGCGACCCTGTCCCGACGGGCGGCACGGGGGCGGCCTCCCGCCCGGCGGGGTGGTCGCCGGCGGACGGTGCGGCGCCCCCGCCGCCGGCGTACCCTGATCCTGGAGCCGAGGGGGGCTCCTTCTGTCCGAAGGAGGGTTTCCGCCATGAATCCGCGCCTGACCATTCGCGCCACCGCCCTGATGGCGCTCGCTGTCGCGTTGGCGGGAACGCCCGCCGCCGCCGCGACGTTCCGCGGCGTGCAGCCGGCGGTCCGCTTCGACGTCTCGCCGCCACTCGCCGCTGTCGCGCCCGCCGCCGGGAAGGACGCCGCGCTCGCCGCCGGCCTGCTGGCCGAGCCCTTGCCGGCGCCGGTCGCGCCCCGCGCGTCCTTCGTCGCCGATCCCCTGGCCCAGGACTGGGTGGGCGCGCTCGCGATCCCGGCGCCCGCCGTCTCCTTCGACGGGCCGAGCCGGAGCGACAGCGCCGTACCCACCACGCCGCCCGATCCCTCCGGCGACGTCGGACCCGACCACTACGTGGTGATGAGCAACCTGGTCTTCTCCGTCTACTCGAAAGCGGGCGTCAAGCTCTACGGGCCGGCCGCCAACAACACGCTCTGGGCCGGCTTCGGCGGCCCCTGCGAGGCGGAGAACGCGGGGCAGCCGATCGTCGTCTACGACCAGTTCGCCGACCGCTGGCTGCTCACCCAGCACACCGGCGCGGGGCCGACCTACTACGTCTGCCTGGCGCTGTCGGCGACCGGCGATCCGCTCGGCAGCTACTACCGCTGGGCCTTCCCGACCGGCGGCGGCGGCACGAACCTCGCCGACGACCCCAAGTACGCGGTCTGGGGCAACGGCTACTACCTCGGCACCCGCGAGCGTCAGGGGGCGGTCTTCCAGGGCGTCGGCGTCTACGCCTTCGACCGCGCCGCGATGCTCGCGGGCGAGAGCGCGCCGGTCGCCGTCTCGTTCCTGATGCCGCCGAGCGACCCCCCCTACGAGGTCGGCGACGGGCTGCTGCCCGCGGACGTCGACGGCGCGACGCCGCCGCCGGCCGGTGCGCCGGCGGTCTTCGTCGGCGCTCTCGACGACGGCGCCCTCTACTCGGACGACGCGCTCACGATCTGGCGCTTCACGATCGACTTCGCGACCCCCGGGGACGCGAGCTTCGCCTGGGCGGTCACGCTGCCGCTCGCGGACCTCGACACGAGCTTCGCGACTCCGGCCGTCATCCCGCAGCCGGGCACCGCGACGCTGCTCGACACCGGCGCCTACCGCCAGCGCCCGATGCACCGGGTCGTCTACCGCAACTTCGGCGACCACGAGGCGCTGGTCGGCAACCTGACCGTCGAGGGCGCGCCCGACATGACCGGCATCCGCTGGTGGGAGGTGCGCGACCCGAACGGCATGCCCGACGTCTACCAGGAAGGGACCTACGTGCCCGGGGCGACCGACGGCATCCACCGCTGGATGGGCTCGGCCGCGATGGACGTCGAGGGCAACCTGGCGCTCGGCTACAGCGCCTCGAACGGCAGCGTCTTCCCGAGCATCTACTACACCGGGCGCCTGGCGGGGGACGAACCCGGCACGCTGCCGCAGGGCGAGGGCGTGCTCCACGCCGGCCTCTTCGCCCAGACCACCGACAGCCGCTGGGGCACCTACTCCTCGATGAGCGTCGACCCCGCCGACGACTGCTCGTTCTGGTACGTCAACGAGTACATGGCGTCGACCGGCGCCAACTGGCGGCTGCGCATCGGCTCGTTCGCGTTCGCCGAGTGCGACCAGCCCGACTTCACGATCGGCGCCGCACCGTCGGCGCAGGCGATCTGCGCCGGCGCGCCGGCGGCGGTCGCGGTCGACCTCGGGGCGCTGCGCGGCTTTGCGAGCGAGGTGACGCTCGCGGTCGCCGGGCAGCCGGCGGGGACGACGGCCGGCTTCACCGTCGGCGCGCTCACCCCGCCCGGCGCGAGCACGCTCGACCTGACCGACACGGCGCTCGCGGCCCCCGGCACCTACCTGCTCACGGTCACCGGCACGGCCGGCGCCGCCGCGCACGCGGCCGACACGGCGCTCCGCGTCGACGCACCGCTCGCGGCGGGTCCGGCGCTGGTCGCGCCGGCCGACAACGCGACCGATCAGCCGCTCACCCCGACGCTCTCCTGGGGGGCGGCCGCCGGCGCCACCGGCTACTTCGTCGAGCTCGATGACGACAGTCTCTTCGCGACGCCGGAGTTCACCGCCACGACCACCGGTACGGCGGTCGTGGCCACCGGCCTCGTGCCGCTCCACCGCTACTACTGGCGAGTCACCGCCGTGAACGCCTGTGGCGAGCAGGCTTCGGGAACCTTCAGCCTCACCACGGCGGCTCGTTTCTGCCGGGCACCCGGCGTCGCCATTCCCGACCCGAACCCGTCACCGAGCGTCGACGACCTGCTCACGCTCGAGGCAAACGGGACGGTGATCGACCTCGACGTCACGATCAAGATCACCCACCCATGGGTGGGCGATCTCAAGGTGACGCTCAGCCACGGCGGGTCGCCGGTCGTCCTGATCAATCGCCCCGGCTACACCGGCAGCGGATTCGGCTGTGGCAAGCCACAACATCGACGTCCGGGTCAACGACGAGGGCACCGACGGCAGCATCGAGACGACCTGCAGCGCCATTGCACCGGCGATTTCGGGCAACCGCGTCGGCGGAGATCCGGCGTCGACGACGCTGCTTGCCGGCTTCGACGGACAACCCCTCGCCGGCACCTGGACGCTCAATGCCGACGACATGTCGACGGGCGACGCCGGCACGCTGGTCGAGTGGTGCCTGATTCCGACGCTCGATCCGATGCCCTTCGCCGACAACTTCGAAACTCGGCAACTTCAGCCGCTGGAGCGCCAAGGTCCCCTGACCGTGCCCCGCCCACCCCGCCGCAACGCAAGAAGCCCCGCCGTTTGGCGGGGCTTCTTGTTCCAGGCCTGTCTTCAGAAATCCGATCGACGAGGCGGTGGGAATCGCACTGCCCGCGAAGCGGGCAGAACAAGTGACCACCGCACCTGTTCGAATGAAATGAGAAATGGTGGAGGCGGTGGGAATCGAACCCACGTCCGAGAAACGCGTCCCGGCAGTATCTACGCGCGTAGCCTTCGCTTGAGGTCATCGCCCTTGCGCAATGAGGAAGGCCTCCTACGCAAGCGCCAGTCCCGTTTCGACGATCCGGGAGAGGTACGGGACCAACCTCTCCGTTCGATCCACATTAGCGTCGCCCCAGCCCGCGCGGTGGATCGCGCCCATGGCTGGAACGTCGCGGTCAATTAAGCCGCGAGTGCGAAGTTGTCGTTGGCAGGTATATCAGCCAATTTGCGGGTGGTGAGCCCGGCGCGCAACCACCGAACCGCCTTGTTCCCCGTCGAACCCGGTACGCCCCCGTTCAAAGAACCGCCCTGCACCCTGGAGAACAGCGCGCGGAGCGCGCAGATTCCCCGGGGCCGCAAACCGTAGCACAGTGGCGGCCGCGGAGGGCGCCGCCGGGCCTCACCAGTGGGTGTCCGAGGCGATCAGCTCCTCGCAGGCGGGGGCGTCGAGCGGGCGGGCGAACCAGTAGCCCTGGCCGAGCGGGCAGCCGAGCGCGCGCAGCCGCTCGAGCTGCTCGGCGGTCTCGACCCCCTCGGCCACCACGCCGATGCCGAGGTGCGCGGCGAGCGAGAGGATGGTCTCGACGATCACCCGCGAATCCGGCCACCTCGATGTCGCGCACGAACGAGCGGTCGATCTTGAGCGAGTCGTAGCGGAAGCGCTGCAGGTAGGAGAGCGAGGAGTAGCCGGTGCCGAAGTCGTCGATCGAGAGCTGGACGCCCATGTCGCGCAGCAGGCGCAGCCGCTGCATCACGTCGAGGTTGTACTCGAGCACGACGCTCTCGGTGACCTCGAGGCGCAGGCTCTCGGGCGCGAGCCGCGAGCGCTCGAGGATCTCGAGCACCTTCTCGACCGCGCCCTCCTGGGCGAAGAGCTTGCCCGAGACGTTGACGCTCATGAAGTAGGGCGGGTCGGCGGGGAAGCGCTCCTGCCAGGTCCGCGCTTGCGCGCAGGCGCGCTCGAGCACCAGCCAGCCGAGCGGCACGATCAGCCCGGTCTCCTCGGCGAGCGCGATGAAATGGGCGGGGGCGAGCAGCCCGCGCTCCGGATGCTGCCAGCGGATGAGCGCCTCGAAGCCGACGATGCGGCCGCTGTCGAGGGTGACGATCGGCTGGTAGTGCATGACGAACTCGCCGGCTGCGACCGCGCGGCGCAGCTCGGTCTCGAGCTTGAGCAGCTGCACCGCGACGCGGTGCAGCTCGACGTCGAAGACCTCGTAGCGCCCACGCCCGGCGGCCTTGGCGCGGTACATCGCGAGGTCGGCGTCGCGCAGCAGGCCGTCGGCGGTGGTGTCGGGCGCCTCGGGCAGGGCGATGCCGATGCTGGCGGAGACCGACACCTCCAGGCTCTCGAGCTCGAAGGGCTCGGCGACCCGCTTCTGGATCCGCTCGGCGATGTGGGCGGCCGCCGGCGCTGTCGCGCACGCCGGTGGCGAGCACGGCGAACTCGTCGCCGCCCAGGCGCGCGACGGTGTCGGCGGGACGCATCAGCTGCTCGAGCCGGCGCGCCATGGCGACCAGGAGGCGATCCCCGACGCCGTGGCCGAGGCTGTCGTTGACGGTCTTGAAGCGGTCGAGGTCGAGGAAGAGGACCGCGAAGCGGGCCTCGTCGTGGCCGCGGGCGAGGCCGGCGAGGGCGACCCCCAGCCGGTCGAGGAAGAGGGTGCGGTTGGCGAGGCCGGTCAGGCCGTCGTGGAAGGCGTCGTAGAGCAGCTGCTGCTCGGCCCGCTTGCGCGCCGAGACGTCGGTCATCGAGCCGGCGATGCGCGCGACCCCGTATTCCGGGCCGCGCACCAGCGCGCCGCGGGTCAGCACCCAGAGCGTCTCGCCGTCGCGCCGACGCATCCGGTGCTCGAGCTCGATCAGGCTGTCGCCGGCGGTGGCGGCGCTCTCGATGGCGGAGCGGAAGGTCTCGCGGTCCTCGTCGGCGACCAACGCGAACCAGAAGTCCGAGTCCTCCTCGCCGTCCTCGCCGGCGTAACCGAGCATCGCCTTCCAGCGCGCCGACAGGAAGACGCGCCCGGCGGCGAGGTCCCAGTCCCAGAGGCCGTCGTTGGCGCCGGCGAGGGCGAGCGCGAACCGCTCCTCGCTCGCCGCGAGGGCGCGCTGCGTGCGATGGCGCTCGAGCGCGTAGCGGATCGCGAGCGCGAGCAGGCGTGCGTCGACGTGTCGCTTGACCAGGTAGTCCTGGGCGCCCTCGGCGACCGCCGCGACCGCCAGCGCGTCGTCGTCGTTGCTGGTCAGCACGATCACCGGCAGCTCCGGGTGCGCGGCGTGGAGGGCGCGGAAGGAATCGAGGCCGACGCTGTCGGGCAGCGAGAAGTCGAGCAGCACGAGGTCGACGCCGCCCGCGCCGAGGCGCGCGAGCCCGGCGGCGAGACGGTCGCAGCGCTCGCTCGCGCAGGCGAGCTCGCCGCGCTCGAGCAGCCTCGCGATCAGCCGGGCGTCGCCCGGGTCGTCCTCGATCATCAGCACCCGCAGGGTCGGCGATTCGGCCATCGGCTACTCCCCGCCCGCGCCGCCCGCGGCGGCGCCCGGATTTTTGGCCAGCGTGAAATGGAAGGTCGCGCCCGCGCCCGGCCGCGACTCGACCCAGATGCGCCCGCCGTGCCGTTCGACCACGCGGCGGCAGACGGCGAGACCGATGCCGGTGCCCGGCCGCTCTTCTGCGGTGTGCAGGCGCTGGAACATGGCGAAGATCCGCTCGGCGTCGCGGGCGTCGAGGCCGATGCCGTTGTCGCGCAGGCGCAGGTGCCAGGCGTCGCCCGCGTCGAGCGCGTCGAGCGCGATCCGCGGCGGCTCCTCGCCGCGGAACTTGAGCGCGTTGTCGAGGAGGTTGCCGAGCAGCTGCTCGAGCTGCGCCTCGTCGCCCGCGAGGGTCGGCAGCGCGCCGAGCGCGATCTCGGCCCCGGCGGCCGCGCCCTCCTCGCGCAGCCGCTCGACCAGGCGCGCGGCGAGCGCGCCGAGGTCGACGGGGGCGAAGCGCCGGCCGCGGCTCTCGACGCGCGCCCAGGAGAGCACGCCGTCGACCATCGACCTCGAGCCGGCGCGCGCCGCCCCGGGCCTGCTCGAGCAGGCTCCGCCCCTCGCCGCCGAGCCGCTCGCCCGCCTCTTCGGCGAGCAGCTCGAGGTAGCGCGCGATCTGGCCGAGCGGCTGGTTGAGGTCGTGCGAGACGACGTAGGCCATCTGCTCGAGCTCGGCGTTCGAGCGCGCGAGCTCGCGATCGCGCCGCTCGAGCGCCTGCTCGGCGGCGAACGCCGCCGAGCGGTCCTCGACCAGCGCCTGGAGCGTGCCGGCGCCGGCGCCCTCGGGCGCCGGCCGCCAGGCGGTCAGGCGCACGCGCCGCCGGCCGCCGTCGGCGCGGCGCAGCTCGGTCTCGATCGCGACCGGCGCCGCGCCCGGCGCGGGCGCGTCGGCGAGCGCCCCGGCGTCGGCCGCGCTGGCGAACAGCGCGGAGAGCGGGCGCTGGACGCAGTCGGCGACGTCGGCGAAGCCCAGGAGAGCGGCGAGCGCGGGATTGGCGTCGAGGATCGTCCCGTCGGCCGCGGCCACCAGCACGCCGGCCGGGAGCGCGTCGAGCAGGCGGCGCGCCGGGGCCTCCCCCGCCGCGGCGGCCGCGCGCCGGCGCGCGGCGAGCAGCGCGGCGCGCAGGGCGCGCGGCAGCCCGACCAGCCCCGCGGCGCTCTTCGGGATCAGGGCGTCGGGGGCGAGCGGCAGCAGCTCCGCCGAGACCCGCTCGATCGGCCGGCCGGTGACGACGATCACCGGGCAGTCGGGGCGCAGGTCGCGGATCAGGCGCAGCACGTCGCCGGCGCGGATCCAGGCGAGCTCGTGCTCGGTCAGGACGGCGCCGAAGCGCCCCGCAGAGACCGCGCGCGCGAGCGCGGCGGCGTCGGCCGCGACCTCGATCGCGACCTCGCCGAACGCGCCGGCGAGCACCAGCGTGACGAGCTCGCGATCGTCGGCGCCGTCGTCGATCAGCAGGATGGGCGGCAGCGCGCTCATCGCCGGACCCGTCGCGAGGAGACGACAGACCCCGGCGGCCAACGCCGGGCCGCCCGCGCGCTGCACCGGGCGCTGCCGAGAGATTTCAGAGTGGGGCAAGGGTAGCACAACCCCTTGTGCATTCGAGGCCGGTCTACCCCATCCGATGGGGGTCCCGGGGGCGCTGCCCGCCGCGGGGCGCGCGGGTCGTCAGCGGTCGGCGGGCGCGTCCGGGCCGGCCGCGGCCGCCGGAGCGAGGGTCGCCAGGAACTCCTCGGGGCCGCTCGTCCGCAGGCGCGAGACCACCAGCCACCAGGCGAGAAAGCCGGTGACGGCGGCGAACGGGAGAAGCGCGAGCAGCGGCGGGTGGAAGGGCCACGCCATCGCGACCAGCAGCGCCGCGGCGGCGAGCGCGAGCACGCCGACCGCCGCGCGGTGCACCTCGAGGTGGCTCTCCTCGAGCTCCCAGGTCACCCGCGAGCGCGCGCCGACGCGCGTGATGTCGAGCCGGCCGACCGCGACGCCCCGGCGCAGGCCGAAGACGACCGGCAGCACCAGGCGACCGCCCGCGGCGGCCGGCGACCACTCCGCGCCCCAGTCGCCGGCGGCGCGCGCGACCGCCTCGGCGGCGGCCGCCGGAGCGCAGTCGAGCTCGATCTCGTGGCGGTTCAAGCCGCCTTGGTCTCGAGCTCGTCGAAGAAGGATTCGACCGCGTCGAGGAACGCGGGGACGTCGGGCAGGTCGTTGATCTTCTGGCGCAGCTCCCGGCCGTGGGGCACGCCGTGCGTGTACCAGCCGGTGAACTTGCGCAGCTTGTGGAGAGCCCACTTCGAGTCCTCGCGCGCGGCGACCATCCGGAGATGGCCGAGGATCAGGTCGCGGCGCGCGGCGAGCGAGGCCGCCTCCGGCGCGCGGCCGGCGAGCAGGTCGGCGGCCTGGCGGAAGATCCAGGGGTTCTTGGTCGCGGCCCGCCCGATCATCACGCCGTCGCAGCCGGTGGCGGCGAGCATCGCGGGGACGTCGCCGGCCGCGTGCACGTCGCCGTTGCCGACGACCGGGATCGCGAGCGCCTCCTTCAGGCGCGCGATCTCGTCCCACTGCGTCCGGGCGTCGCCCGAGAACATCTGGCGCGCGGTGCGCGCGTGCATCGCGACGGCCTGGGCGCCGTTCGCCTCGCAGACACGGCCGAGCTCGAGGAAGTTCTTCCGGTCGTGGTCGAGACCGAGCCGGAACTTGACCGTCAGCGGGATCGAGATCGCCCGGCGCACGGTCGCGACGATCGCCTCGGCCAGCGCGAGGTCGCCCATCAGCGCGCACCCCGAGCACCCCTTGAGGATCTTGTTGGCCGGGCAGCCCATGTTGATGTCGCAGACGTCGGCCCCCATCGCCTCGACCTGGCGCGCCGCCTCGGCCATGGTGTCGGGGTCGGAGCCGTAGATCTGGATCGAGATCGGCCGCTCCTCCTCGACGAAGTGCATCAGCTCGAGCGTCTTGCGGACCCCGCGCACCAGCGCCTGCGAGGCGATGAACTCCATCGTCACCAGCCCGACGCCGCCGATCCGGCGCACGATCAGCCGGAAGTCGCGGTCGGTCACCCCCGCCATCGGGGCGAGGACGAGCGGCGGGTCGATCGAAAGCGGGCCCAGGCGCAGCATGGACCGCGTATTCTACCGGGTCGCCGCCGCGGGCGCTCCGTAGCGCGCCGCCCGCCGGCGTGGGAGAGGGGGACCGAGGTCACGGTACGCTTCCGGTTCCGGCCGCCCGGGGCGCGGCGGCCGGCTCACCCCGAAGGGAGCGGTCGATGGCCGAGTCGCGCGCGCGCAGGTCGCTGCAGGTGGTCCTCACTCTCGTCGGCGCGGCGCTCGCCGCCGCGCTCTCCGCGGCGCCGGTCGCGGTGCCGGGCGGGGATTTCGAGGGGAGCGCCGCGCCGCTGCCGGCGGGCTGGACGGTCGAGGGCGCCGCGCCCGACGCGGCGATCGCCGTCGACGCGGGCGTCGGCGCCGGCGGCGGCGCCAGCCTCCGCCTCGCGAGCCCCGACTGGGCCTCGCTCGCCGTCCTCTCGCCGCCGCTGCGGCTCGAGATCGGCACGGTCTACCGGCTCCGCGCCCGCATCCGCACCGACCGGGCCTTCTCCGATCCGCTCGCCCGCTATCCGACCGCGGTGCCGGCCTGCCTCTCGATGCTCTCCTTCCCCTTCACCAACCACTCGCCGGCGGTGGGCGCGACCCGCGACTGGACGGCGGTCGAGACCCTGTTCGTCGCCACCCGCGCCGAGGACCGCGTCCGCCTGGCGCTCGGCTGGAACGGCACGGCGCGCGGCACCGCCTGGTTCGACGACGTCGAGATCGAAGCGGTCGAGGACGTCGCCGAGTTCGTGCCGCTCGAAACCGTGCGCTGGGCCGACCGGGGCTTCCGCACCGAGCAGGGGGGGTGGATCCTCCTCCACGTCGAGGGCGAGCCCTACGCGCGCGGCTACCAGCACGGCTACCTGCTGGCCGAGGAGATCGCGGCCTACCTCGCCAAGCTCGCCCAGGTCGCCAACGGCAAGGACCCGGCGGCGGGGTGGGCGGCGGTGCGCACGCTGGCCGACGCCACGATGCTGCGCGGCTTCTCCTCGGAGCTGCTGACCGAGATGCGCGGCATCGCCGACGGCGCCGCCGCGGGCGGAGCGAAGTTCGAGGGGCGGGAGATCGACTTCCTCGACGTCGTCACGCTCAACTCCGCGATCGACGTCGACTACCTGAAGAGCGGGCTCGCGGCGCTGCCGCACGCGTTGACCGGCCGCAGCTTCCTCACCGCCGAGGAGGAGCTCGCGATCCCCGACGGCTCGCACAAGTGCTCGGCGCTCGCCGCGACCGGACCGGCGACCGCCGACGGCCGCGTCGTCTTCGGCCAGATCTTCATGTGGAGCGGCTACACCGGCGTCCACTTCAACGTGCTGCTCGACCTCGTGCCGAGCGCGGGCGAGCGCGTCGTCTTCCAGACCTTCCCGGGCGGCATCCACTCGGGCACCGACTTCTACATGAACGGCGCCGGCCTGGTGGTGGGCGAGACGACGGTGGCGCAGACTCCCTGGAACCCGGCGGGCGCGCCGATGAGCGACCGCATCCGGCGCGCGGTGCAGTACGGCACCACGATCGACGAGGTGGTCGCGATCCTCGCCGAGCGCAACAACGGCCTCTACACCAACGACTGGCCGATGGCCGACACGAAGAGCGACGAGACCGCGATCTGCCTGCTCGGCACCGGGAAGATGAAGCTCTGGCGCTCGGGCGAGGATCCGTTCGGCACGCCCGGCTTCCTCTGGGCCAACAACAACGCGCGCGACCCGGAGGTGCGCGCCGAGTACGCGGTGCAGCCGAACGGCGCCCCCTACGACCCGGTCTTCGCCCCCTGGAACCGCGACCTCGCCTTCAACACCTACTACGAGCGGGAGAAGGGGCGGATCGACGTGCCCTCGGTGGCGCGCCTGTTCGCCACCTCGCCGATCAACCTCGCGCACGCCTGCGACGGCAAGATCACGACCTCGGAGATGGCGGCGAAGCTCGTCTTCTGGGCGCACCACGGCAAGGTCACCCTGCGCGAGAAGTTCCCGGCCAAGGGCGCCCGCCGCATGCCCGATCTGCCCGGCGCCCGCCCGCACCTGACCCTCGGCTACACCGCCGTCACCCCGCTCTGGCTCGAGGCGAAGCTCGACGAGGCGAAAGCCGCGGGGCGCTTCGCGCCGTTCGAGAAGAAGACGGAGACGGCGAAGCTCGACCTCGCGAAGGTGAAGGGCCGGGGGCGCGTCGAGGCGAAGCGGCTCTGGCAGGGGACGCTCTTCCCGGCGAGCGCCGCCGACCACTGGCTCGCCTCCGGCACCGCCTCCTACTGGCAGATCCTCCACGACCTGCCCGAGGGGGAGGAGAAGGCGGCGCAGGCGCTCGCCGACGCGCTCGCCCGGCAGAACGTGCTGCTCCAGGCGACGCTCGCGCGCGAGCCCGATCTCCCGGCCGAACGGGCCGAGCGCTCCTACACCCGCTACGCGCCCTACCGCGTGGCGCGGGTCAAGGGCACCTTCGCGCTCCATCAGCTCCGGCTCCGGCTCGGCGACGCGCCCTTCCTCGAGACGATGCGGACGCTGCACGAGCGCTTCCGGGAGCAGCCGGTCGCGACCGCCGACTTCGTCGCGGTCGCGCGCGAGGTGACCGGCCGGGACGTGACCCCCTGGCTCGCCCCCTGGCTCGAGCGGACCGGCTTCCCGGCGCCCGCGCCGCGCGTCGCCTACGCGAAGAAGGGGAAGACCTGGCAGGTGACGGTCGAGGTGACGCAGCCCGCGGACAACGTCTACCCGCTCGCGACGAGCGTCGAGATCGAGACCGCCAAGGCGCGCGTCCGCCAGCCGCTGACGCTCGACGGCGCGACCGCCCGCGCGACCTTCGAAAGCGCCGAGAAGCCCGCTCGCCGTCCGCTTCGATCCCGGCGCCGACATCCCCGTCGCGCGCACGCGCTGGGCGGCCTGGCCGCATGTCACCGAGCGCTGGCCCGAGACGCTGATCGTCCACGGCAGCGCGCGCGCCGACGAGGCGCAGCGCACGCTGGCGCTGCGCTTCCAGACGACGCTCGCCGACAACTTCAGCGAGCAGCTGATCCCGGTCGTGAAGGACGCCGAGGTCACCGAGGAGCAGCTCGCGACGCGCGACCTCGTTCTGCTCGGCGGGCCGCGCGACAACGCGCTCGTCGCGCGCGCCTGGGCCGCGCTCGGCGCGGCGGCGCCCGCCGCGCTCGGCGACGGCCACTTCGAGCTCGCCGGCGCGACGTACGGCCGCGCCGACGACGGTCTCTTCCTCGCCCTGCCGAGCCCGTTCGCGCCCGACCGCCTGATCTACCTCTTCGCCGGCAACTCCGCGCTCGAGCTCTTCGAGATGACCCAGAGCTACACGCCGGGCCTGCCGTCCTGGGCCCGCTTCCGCGGCGCCGAGGCGAAGGAGCAGGGCTACCTGCCCGAGCCCGGCTTCGCCTTCGCGGGGCCGGCCGAGTAGCGCGGCGGGCGCGGCTCAATCGCCGACGGCGTCGGCCCAGCGCGCGGCCGTGCCCCCCTCGAAGTCGTCGCGGAAGAGCGTGCCGCTCGCGAAGACGGCCACCGTGCCCGAGGTGGCGAGCCCGCTCGGGCCGTCGTCGTAGGGGGCGCCGACCGCGAGGTCGGCGAAACCGTCGCCGTCGAAGTCGCCGGCGGCGAGGGTGCGGCCGAGCTGGTCGTCGACCGCCGGCTCGCCCGGCGCGCCGCCCGACTGGCCGAGCACCGTGAGCCGGGTCCAGGCGTGGTCGCCGACGCCGGCGAAGACGAAGGCGAGGCCGGCCTGGAAGACGCCGTCGTCGTCCATGCCGGGCGAGCCGACCGCGAGCTCGTCGGCGCCGTCGCCGTCGAAGTCGCCGGCGGCGAGCGCATGGCCGAAGCGCTCGAAGCCGCCGACCGGGCCGAGGTCGCCGCCGTCGAGGCGGACCGCCGCGCCCTGGCCCCCCAGCCCCACCTCCGGCGCGCCGTGCAGCAGGTAGACGCGGCCGATCTCGACGATCGGCTCGCCGTCCGGGTTGAACAGGGGCTCGCCGGGCGCGCCGAGCGCGAGATCGTCGACGCCGTCGCCATCGAAGTCGCCCGCGGCGAGCGCCGCGCCGAGCGCGTCGCCCGATCCGGCCGCGCCGGGCAGCAGCGGGTCGTCCTGGGAGAGCAGGAGCGCCTGCGCGGCGGTCAGGCCGCTGTTCACGAGGCCGTGCGCCACCACCACGAAACCGGCGTCGAGGTCGGCGCCGAGGTCCTCGCCGGGGGCGGCGATCGCCAGATCATCGGCGCCGTCGGCCGCGAAGTCGCCGGTCGCGAGACGGGTGCCGAACTGGTCCCCCGCCTCGACCGCGAGTCCGAACGAGCTCTGCGTCCAGACCGGATCGGCCCCGTAGGCGATCGCCGAGAGCCCGGCGACGGTGCCATAGAGGACGTTGACGCCGCCGGCGTTCTCGACGGCGCCGACATCTTCGCCAGGCACCCCGACGGCGAGGTCGTCGAAGCCGTTGCCGTCGAGGTCGCCGGCCGCGAGCGTCCAGCCCAGCAGATCCCCCGTCTCGAAGACGCCGGCGAGCCCGCCCCAGCTCTGCCGCCAGATCTGGATCTGGGTGTTGGCGAGCCCGGCCGACGAGCCGTAGACGACGAACACAGCGCCGCCGTCGGACTGCCAGGTGCCGTCCGGGCGAGAGCCATCGAAGTAGGGAACGCCCAGCGCGAGGTCGTCGTAGCCGTCGCCGTCGAAGTCGCCGGCGGCAAGCGACCAGCCGAGGGCGGCGTCGGCCTGCGCCGAGGTACCGAGCGGGGAGAAGTCGTCGGCGCTCCAGAGCTCGACTGGTGCGCTCAACAGGCCGGACGCGGCGCCGTAGGCGACGAGCGCCACGCCGGCGTCGACGTCGGTGCCGACGTTCTCCGCGGGGACCCCGAGCGCGAGGTCGTCGAAGCCGTCGCCGTCGAAGTCGCCGACGGCGAGCGCGGCGCCCAGGAGGTCGCCGACGCCGGCTGCGCCGGGCACGCCTCCCGCCCCCTGGCGCAGCAGCAGACCGGAGTCCGGGACGAGCTGCGGGTGAGCCGGCGGGGAGATCAGCGCCAGCCCGGCGGCGAGCAGGCCGGCGGCGAGGCGGGTGCGCGGAGCGGTCGGAGAGTTGGGGAACGGGATCATGGCGCTTCCTTTCGGGATCTGGCCGCGCGCCCGGCGGGCAGGCGGGGCGAGGGCATCGGCCCCCTGTCTCTCTCCTCGCAGGAAGCGGGCGATCTGCGACAGGGCGCGCGCAACGGACCGGCGCCGGGGAGTAGGATCCGGCGCCACCGATCGCGACGAGGAGGAGCCGGGGGACAGAAGATGTCCCCGGGAGGAGCGCCATGGACCCGAAGCGACTGGCCGAGATCGACGCCCTCTTCGCGGCGGCGCTCGAGCTGCGCCCCGGCGCGCGCTCCGGCTTCCTCGCGGAGCGCTGCGGCGCCGACGCCGAGCTCCGGCGCGAGGTCGAGGCGCTGCTCGCGCACTCCGGCGAGCGGGTCGAGGAGCTGGTCTTCCCGGTGCGCGCCTTCGGGGCGCGCGCCGCCGCCGCCGGCGAGCTCGAACCGGGCGCGGCGCTCGGCGCCTGGCGGATCGTCGCGCCGCTCGGGCGGGGCGGCATGGGCGCGGTCTGGCTCGCGGAGCGCGCCGGCCCCGGCTTCGTGCAGCGCGGCGCGCTCAAGGTGCTGCCCGCGGCGGCGACCGCCTCGCCGCAGGCGGTCGCCCGCTTCGAGCTCGAGCGGCGGATCCTCGCCCGCCTCGCCCACCCCCACATCGCGCACCTGCTCGACGGCGGCGTCGACGCGCGCGGACTCCCCTTCCTCGTGCTCGAGCTGGTCGAGGGGCGCCCGCTCGACGCCTGGTGCGACGAGCGGGGCGCGGGGATCGACGACCGGCTGCGCCTGCTGATCGAGGTCGCGCGCGCGGTCGCGGCCGCCCATCGCAGCCTCGTCGTCCACCGCGACCTGAAGCCCTCGAACGTGATGGTCACCGCGGAGGGCGAGGTCAAGCTGCTCGACTTCGGCATCGCGAAGCTCCTCGACCCCGAGAGCGGCGATCCCGCCCTCACCGCGGTCGAGGCGCGCCCGATGACCCCCGCCTTCGCGAGCCCCGAGCAGGTGCGCGGCGAGCCGATCACCACCGCCTCGGACGTCTACCAGCTCGGCCTGCTCCTCTACGAGCTGCTGACCGGCCGGCGGGCGCAGCAGGCGACCTCGGGCTCGCTCGCCGAGTTGGTGAAGGTCGTTTGCGAGACGGAACCGCCGCCGCCCAGCCGCGCCGTCGCCGCGCCCGGCGGCGAGCGCTCCGCCGCCGAGCGCGCCGCGCTGCGCCACGCGACGCCGGCGCGGCTCGCGCGCCGCTACCGCGGCGATCTCGACGCGGTCGTCGCGCACGCGCTCGCCAAGGACCCGGCGCGCCGCTACGGTTCGGCCGAGGAGCTCGCCGCCGACCTCGAGCGCCTGCTCGACGGGCGCCCGGTGCGCGCGCGGCGGCCGACCGTGGCTTACCGCGCGGGGAAGTTCCTGCGCCGTCACCGCGCGGCGTCGATCGCCGCCGGGCTCGCGCTCGCGCTGACCGTCGCCTACGCGGTGGGCGTCACGCTCCAGGCGCGCGCGCTCGAGCGCCAGCGCCAGCGCGCCGAGATCGAAGCGACGAAGGCCGCCGAAGTCGAGCGCTTCCTGGTCGGTCTGTTCGAGTCCTCCGACCCCGGGGTCGCGCGCGGGCACGAGGCGACCGCGCGCGAGCTGCTCGAGCGGGGCGTCGAGCGCAGCGGCCGGGACCTCGCCGGACAGCCGGAGGTGCAGGCGCGGCTCTGGAGCACGCTCGGCGAGATCCACGGCGCGCTCGACCTGGTGGGCGCGGGGCGCGCGCTGGTCGAGCGGGCGCTCGAGCAGCAGCGGCGCCTCCACGGCGACCGCGACCCGGAGGTGGCGGCGAGCTGGCACCGCCTGGGTGTCCTGCAACGGCTCGGCGACGACCCCGCCGCCGCGGTCGCCTCGCTCGAGCGGGCCGCGGCTCTGCGTCGCGAGCTGCTCGACGCGGACTCGCCCGAGCTCGCCGAGACGCTCACGGCGCTCGGCGAGGCGCGGCGCCGGAGCGGCGATCTCGCGGGCGCCGAGGCCGCCTACCGGGAAAGTCTGGCGATTCGCGAGCGCCGGAGCGACCGCGCCGGGATCGCCGCGAGCTTCGCCAGCCTCGGCGCGCTGCGCCATTCGGAGCGCGACTACGCCGGCGCCGAGGCGTTCCACCGCCGCGCGCTCGAGCTCCATCTCGCGCTCTACGGGACGGACCACCCCGACACCGCGATCAGCCGGCTCAACCTCGGCATGGCGCTGCGCCGCCAGGACGAAGTCGAGGCGGCGATCCCCCTGCTCGAAGCGGCGCTCGCGACCCACCGCGCGGTCTACGGGGCGGAGCACTTCACCACCGCCTGGACGCAGGTCGAGCTCGCCATGGCCTTCCAGCAGCAGGGCGCGCTCGAGCGCGCCGAGGCGCAGCTCGAGGAGGTCTATCCGCGCCTGGTCGCGAAGCTCGGCGCCGACGACGCGCGGGTCGCCGACGTGGCGGTGGGCTTCGGCCAGCTGCGCGTGCGGCAGGGGCGGCCCGCCGAAGGCGAGCCGCTGCTCCGCGCGGCGCTCGCCGCGCTCGCCGCGCGCTACGGCGCGCCCCACTATCGGCTCGGCGCCGCCGCGCTCTGGCTCGGCCGGTCGCTCGCCGCGCAGGGGCGGCACGAGGAGGCGGCGGCGGCCTGGCGCGCCGGCCTCGCGGGCATGCGTCCGGAAATCGACGCGAAGCTGATCGGCGACCTCGAGCGCGAGCTCGCGGCGGCGCGCTGAGCGCGCGTCAGGCGGGCGAGGTCTCGGCGAGCGTCTTCTGCAGCCAGGCGCGCGCGCGCAGCCACTCGCGCTGCACGGTGCGCACCGAGACGTCGAGCGCGCCGGCGATCTCGGCGTCGGACAGGCCCGCGAAGAAGCGGCACTCGACGATCCGCGCCAGGCGGGGCGCGAAGCCGTCGAGGGTGTCGATCGCGCCGTGCACCGCGAGCACCAGCTCGGGCTCGGCCTCGGCGCCCGGCACGCCGGTCGTCAGCGCGGTCAGGTCGAAGTCGCCGCCCCGCTTGGCGGCGCTCTGCCGCCGGGCGTGGTCGACCACCACGAAGCGCATCGCGCGCGCCATCACCGCGAAGAAGTGCTCCCGCTCGCGCAGCTCGAGCCCGCTCTCGCCGGCGAGCCGCAGGTAGGCCTCGTGGACGAGCGTGCCGGTCTCGAGCGTCCTGCGCCCGGGCGCGCGCCGGAGCTGCCGCCGCGCCAGCAGGGCGAGCTCGCCGTAGGCGCGCTCGACCAGCCGGTCGAACGCCCCCGCCTCCCCGGCCCGGTGCGCCTCGAGCAGCCGGGTCAGGCTCCCATCGTCGGCACGCGGCATGGCGGGGACTCTAGCAACCGGGTCGAAAGAGCGGCCGAGAGTGGCCGCAAGGGAGCCGGGCCCGAGTGACCAGCGATCGGACACGCCATGTCCGGGGTCTCCACTTACCCTGAGAACCAAAGAAAGGAGCCCCTCATGCTCAGCCCGCTCTCCTCCCCGCAACCTCCCGATACCGCGGCTCGTCCCCTCCAGTTCCGCACCTCGCCGGAGGTGGAAGCGCTGGTCCGGCGCGAGCGGATCGACGAGGAGCACGAGCGGGTCGCGCTTGCCTACCTCGGCTGCGAGAGGCTGCTGGGCGGCGAGGAGGCGCTGGGATCCCTGCGCGCGGCGCTCGCGTGGGACCGGCTGGCGCCCCACCTCGAGGTCGAGGGGTGGCAGGTGGACGGCTGCCTCGGCTTCAACCGGCGCGACTGCGTCGAGGCGGCGAAGTTCGGCAACCTCCGGCTCTCGGAGACGCTCAGTCTCGAGGTCCCGCGCCGGGTCATCCTCTTCCTGCGCCGGGGCGCCGAGCGCCTGGTCGTCCGCCTGCTCGAGCTCGAGCAGATGCGCGGCGGCACGATGTTCCAGTTCGGCGCCATGGGGGCCGGCGAGAGCGGCCTCGATTTCCTCGAGCGCTGGCTCGCCTACGCGCGCGCGACCAACAGGCTGCGCGGCAGCGCGCTCGCCGCCGGGGGCCGGCTGCTCGAGATCGAGCCCGGTTCGACGAACCAGGTCTTCCTCTGCCCCGAGGCCCGCACGCGCATCGACCGTGCGCTCGCCCGCTTCGCAGGGTCGGCCCGCGCGCGGCTCGCCGCGGCGGGAGTGCGCGCGCGCGGCGGCCTGATCCTCGCTGGCCCGCCCGGCACCGGCAAGAGCACGCTCGGCCGCGAGCTCGCGGCGGACGCGACGGCGACCTTCGTCTGGGCGACGCCCGGCGATCTGACCAGCCCCGAGGAGGTCGCGGAGCTCTTCGCGATGGCGCGCTG
The DNA here is from genome assembly GCA_963803995.1 of uncultured Acidobacteriota bacterium. Classification (GTDB taxonomy): domain Bacteria; phylum Acidobacteriota; class Thermoanaerobaculia; order Multivoradales; family JAGPDF01; genus JACTMI01. The sequence continues at coordinate 444,605 of CAWDOT010000008.1, read as the reverse complement.
GCTGGCGCCCACGATCCTCTTCCTCGAGGATCTCGATCTCATCGCCGAGAGCCGCGAGCGGGGCGGCCGGGCCTCGGTGCTCGGCCAGCTGATGAACGAGCTCGACGGCCTGCGCGGCGACCACCCGCTGCTGGCGATCGCCACCACCAACCGGCTCGAGGTGATCGAGGAGGCGCTGCGCAACCGCCCCGGGCGCTTCGACGAGGTGGTCGAGCTCGGCCTGCCCGGCGTCGAGGTCCGCGAGAGGATGCTGCGCCACTTCTTCCGGGGCTGCCGGCTCGAGCCGCGCGACCTCGCCTGGTTGAACGACCGGCTCGACGAGGCCTCCGGGGCGGAGATCGAGCGCCTCGCCCAGGAGGCGATCGCGCTCGCCGTGCTCGAGGAGCAAGAGAGCGAGGGCCCGCCCGAGGTCCGCCGCGCCCATCTCGAGAGCGCGCTCGAGCCGCGCGAGGGACAGGGGGTGCGGCGGACGGTGGGGTTTGCCGCCGTCTGAGCTGGACCTTCAGGCCGTGCCGGCGACCAACCGCGCGAGCGCGGCGACGATCTCGACCAGCCCCTCGGTGTCGCGCCCGCAGTAGGCGAGGAGCGCCTGCCGGATCCGCTCGCGCTCGGGCGCGGCGACGTCGCCGCCGCGCAGCCGCAGGTACTCGCGCGCCGCGGCGGTGCCGTCCTGGACCTCGAGGTGGTCGTAGCCGCGCGTGCCGAGGAGCGGCAGCACGGCCTTGAGCGACGCGCTGCCGTTCTGATCGGGGTGGTAGTAGTCGAAGCGCGCGAAGGGCTCGAGCAGGTCGACGAAGCGGGGCGTGAGCGCTTCGATCCAGTCGCGATGCTCGGGAAACGCGGCGGCGGCCTCTTCGAGCCGCTGCCGCTCGAAGCGGTCGGCGAAGGCGACGATCGAACCGTGCGGCGCGATGGCTTCGCGCAGCGAGGCGAAGAGCGCGGGCCGCGGATCGCCGTCGCCATCGGCGAGGAAGGCCGCGGCGCGCGGCACCGCGCCCGGCGCGTCGACGACGTGCAGCGAGTACTGGAAGGGGATCTGCTGCCAGGGGCGCGTGCCGTCGAACGGCGGCAGCGCGACCTGGAACGACTCGAAGTCGAGGTAGTGGACCGGATAGGCGAGCCGGTCGAGGAACTCCCCGAGCGCGGCGCGATCGACGCGCGGCTCCCCGGCACGCGCCGCCTCGACCTGGATCCGCTGCAGGTCGGAGAGCTCGACGCCCGCCGGGATCGCCGCGACCTCGCGCACGCCCTGGTGGAAGAGATCCCACGCCCTGGCCCCGCCGCGCGCGAGATCGAGCACGCTCTTCGCCGGCACGTCCTTCCAGCAGACGGGGACCAGCGGACAGCCGTTGGGGCTGGTGCAGTGGGGCCCGATCGCCACCTGCCGCGGCGCCGGCTCCGCGACGATCTGCTGCTGGCGCGCGACCTCGGAGGGCACGAGGTCGAGGAGCGTTTCGACCTCCGCCGTCAGGTCCTCGATCGCGAACAGCCGTCCGGGCTCGAGCGGTCCCTGGCGCACATAGCTGGTGTCGATCCGCACCAGACAGGAGCGCCGCACCGGCACCCCCGCGCCACGCACGACCCAGGTCTGGAAGGCGAGGTCGGCGCGGTGGACGTCCTTGACCGACGTCGCGCTCTTCACCTCGAGCAGGTCCCACCGCCCCCCCTCGACCGGCGCCAGGATGTCGACCCGGCAGGCGCCCCCCTCGTGGACGAACGAGGCCTCGTAGAGCGGGATCCGCGCCGCGAGCGCCCGCTGCGTCGCCGCCGCCGTCGTCGACCACCGCCGCTTGTCGCGCGCGATCTCGACCCCGCCGGGAAAGAGCCGCAGCGCCAGCCGCCCCACTTCGTGCCCCTGGTCGAAGCGGGCCATCGCGGCCTCGTCGAACTGCGGGATCTGCTGGAACGCGTTGGCCTCGTACCAGAGCCGCTTCGCGCACTGGAGGCCGGAGATGTAGCGGGATTTGGAGAGATTCACGCGCGGCTCTCGAAGCTCATCGCTTGACGTCTCACTCTAGTGGCTCCATTCGACGCTCTCGATCTCGGCCGCGAAGCTGGCGAGGCGGCGGCGGAGCTGGAAGGGGGCGCGGGCTTCGAGCTCGAGGGTCAGGCGGCCCGCGCCGTCCCAGCTCTCGCGCTGGTCGGGGTGCCACTTGCGCTCGGCGACGGCGGCAGAGGCTTCCCGGGTGAAGGTGATCCGGACGGTGCGCACGGGCTCGCCGTCGGCCTGGAGGCCGCCGAAGCCTTCGCGGACGTAGGCCGTTGAGGTCGAAGTCGGCGGGGATCCGGTAGCTGTCTCCGGTGACCTTCGCCCGCTCGATGCGGGTGAGCAGGAAAGTGCGGCGCGCGTTGCGCTCGCGGTCGTGGGTGTAGAGGTACCAGTCGCCTTCGGAGACGATCAGGCCGTAGGGGTCGACCTTGCGGCTCTGCGCGGGTTCGCCCGGCTTGGCGTAGCTGATCTCGAGGGAGCGGGAGGTGCGGAGGCTCTCGAGGACGGCGTGCCAGACCTCGGCGGGGATCTCGGGCGGGGGGAAGTCGGTGAAGGCGACGCGGGACTTCACCCATTCGGCGGCGAGGCGGCCCTCCTCGGGGAGCGCCTTCTCGACCAGCGCGAAGGCCCTGTGCGCGGCTTCGGCGTAGGGGGTGCCGGCGTACTGCTCGATCGCCTGGCGGATCAGCAGGAGGGCGAGCAGGTCGTCGGCGGTCGCGAGCAGGCTGGGCAGGAAGAAGGTCCTCTCGGTGTAGGCCCAGCTCTTCGTCTTCGCGTCGTACTCGACCGGCGCGCGCAGCGAGTCCCTGAGGTAGTCGAAGTCGCGCTGGATGGTGCGGACCGAGACGCCGAGGTTTTTGGCGAGCGTCGCGTGGTTGACCCGTCCGCCCGCGCGCAGCGCCTCGTCGATCTTGAACAGGCGCGCGTAGGCGGAGAGGTAGTCGCCGGGTCGGTGGGCGGGGTCCATGTCGGCTCGGAGGCATCCTCGCACGGCGCGCCGGCAGAAGCCGTCAGTGGCCGAGCGCGGTGCACAGGCTCGTTTCGGGGAGAGAATCTCCCGCCATGGGCGAACAGGTGCTGCGGGACAAGGCCGGGAACGTGACGGGGAGGATCCGGAAGCTCGGGGACGGGCGCTTCGAGCTGCGCGACCGGCTGGGCAACGTGCTCGGCTCCTACGACGAGAAGCGCGACCGCACGCTCGACCGCAACGGCAACGTCCTCGGCTACGGCAACCTGCTCGGGACCCTGATCCCGAAGCGCTGATTCCGGAGCGCTAGGCCGCGCCGCCCGGGCGGCGCGCGAGCCGGCCGACGAGCGCGGCGAAGAGCGCCGCCCAGAGCGCCCAGAGGGCGCCGCCGGCGAGAAGGCTCGCGACGAGGAAGGGGCGGCCGGCGAGGCCGGCGAAAGCGAGCGAGGCGGGGAAGTCCGACCAGAAGAGAACGAGGCCGCGCGTGCCGGTCGGATAGCTCTTCCAGATCCAGAGCACGGCCAGGGCGTGGCAGAGGAAGCCGGCGAGCGCGGCGTTGCGGACCGGACGGGGGAGGGCCACGGCGGAAGCCTACACGCGGAGGCGGGCGGGATACGATCCGCCCGGTGCGCGGGCGCGGGGCGCGCGCGGGATTCTCCCGGAGGAGCGAGCACGGTGGACGAAGCGAGCGGACATCACGGCCGACGGGGTCTCGCGGCGCGTTTCTCGGGCCTCGCCGCCGCGCTGCTCTCGGGGCGCGACCTCGACCTGCTCTCCCCCCTGCGCTTCCTGGCGCCGGGCGCGCTGCCGGCGGGCGAGGCGCCGCGCGTCGACCGGCGCGAGCTCGCCGCCGGCCTCGCGATCGCCAACGCCGCCTACGGCCACCCGCGCGCGGCCGAGCTCGCGGCGAAGCTCGCCGATCCGGCGACCGCGGTCGTCGCCACCGGGCAGCAGACCGGCCTCCTCGGCGGACCGCTGCTCGGCCTGGTCAAGGCCGCCGCGGCGGTGCGTTACGCCGAAGCGCTCGAGGCGCAAGGGCGGCCGGCGGTCGCGGTCTTCTGGATGGCGACCGAGGACCACGACTACGCCGAGGTCGCGAGCGCCGCCTTCCCGGGCCCGGACGGGCTCGTCGAGCTCGCCCTCGGCGCCGACCCGCAGCCGCTCGCGCCGGTCGGCATGCGCTCGCTCGGCGCCGGCGTCGAGCCGATCCTCGCGCGCCTTTCCGAGCTCTACCCGAACGAGCGCTTCGCGCTCTGGCGCGAGCGGCTCGCCGCCTGGTGGCGCCCCGACGCGCGCTTCGGCGAGGCCTTCGCGCGCCAGCTCGCGGCGACCTTCGGCGGGCGCGCGCCGCTCGTTCTCGACGCGATGCTGCCCGAGCTCAAGCAGGCCGAGCGGCCGCACCTCGCGCGCCTCGTCGAACGGCGCTTCGCGCTCGACCGCGACTTCGCCGCCCGCGAGGCCGAGATCGCGCGCCGCGCCCACGCCCACCAGGTCGCGCCGCAGCCGGGCGTCTCGCCGCTCTTCCTGCTCGCCGGCCTCGAGCGGCGGCGGATCGAGTGGCGGGGCGAGAGCGCCTTCGCGCTGCGCGGGGTGGCGGGCGAGCGGCGGGTCGAAGAGCTGCTCGAGACGATCGACGGCAACCCGGCGGTCGTCTCGCCCGGCGCGCTCGCGCGCGCCGCGATCCAGGACGCCGTGCTCGGCACCACGCTCCAGGTCATGGGCCCGGGCGAGATCGGCTACCTCGCGCAGGCCGCGGCGGTCTATCCGCTGCTCGGGATCGCGGCGCCCTGGACGGCCCTGCGCCCGCAGGCGCTCGTCCTCGACGCCCGCTCGGCCGAGCACCTCGCCGAGCTCGGCGTCGGGCTCCAGGAGCTCGCCGCCGACCCGGCCGGCGCCGAGCGCCGCCTGGGCGAGCGCGCCGGCGGCGGCTTCGTCGAGCCGGCGGCGGCGGCGGTCGGCGCCGCGCTCGCCGCGCTCGAGGCGCCCGCGGTGGCGCTCGACCCGACCCTCGCCCGGCCCTTCGAGAAGACGCGCGAGACGGTCGCCCGCGCGCTCGAGGCCTTCGCCGGCAAGGTCGCCGCCGCGGCCGCGCGGCGCGACGAGCAGACCGCGCGCCGCTTCGCCGCCCTGCGCGACCTGGTCGCTCCGGCCGGCGGGGCGCAGGAGCGCACGCTCTCGTCGGCGTACTTCCCCGGCCGCTACGGCGACGGCTTCGGCGCCGCGCTGCTCGACCAGCTCGACCTCGACCCGAGCCGGCTCTCGGTCGTCGATCCCCACCGCTGAAGCGCCGCCGCGCCGCCGAGCCCACCGTGAGCGCGCCCGTCCATCCGCCGCGCCCATGGGGCGCCGGCCCGACAGGGCGCCCATGGGGCGCCTACGCGATCCTCGTCCTCTGCTTCGTCATCTGGTCGAACTCGTTCGCGGCGGTGCGCGCGCTGGTCAGCGACCTGGTGCCGGCGGCCGAGCGGCTCGGGCCCTACGAGATGGTGGTGGTCCGCTTCGCGCCGGTGGCGCTCTTCTGCCTCGGCTGGTTCGCGCTGCTGCCCGGCGCGCGGCGCGCGGCGCGCGAGGTCCTCGCCTGGCGCCCCGGGCTGGTGGTCGCGCTCGGGCTGCTCGCGGTCTGGCTCTACAACCTCGCCTTCGCCGCCGGCATGCAGCGGGTCTCGGCGGGCGCCGGCGCGGTGGTGACCGCGATGAACCCGGTGCTCACCTTCCTGCTCGCCTGGCGGCTCGGCCAGGAGCGCGCCACCGCCGCCAAGTTCGCCGGGCTCGCGCTCGCGACCGCCGGCGTCTACGTCGTGGTCGTCCACGGCGCCGGGCGCGCGGTCGAGGTCGCCGACCTGCGCGCCGGCGCGCTCCTGCTGCTCGCGCCGGCGAGCTGGGCGCTCTACACGGTGCTCTCGAAGCCGCTGGTCGGCCGGCACTCGCCGCTCCACCTGACCTTCCTGGTGCTCGGGCTCGCCAGCCTGCCGACGCTGCCGCTCGCCGCCTTCGACCCCTCGCTGCGCGCCAAACTCGCGCTCTGGGGTTTCGAGCGCTGGGGCGCGGCGCTCTTCCTCTCGCTCGCCTGCACCGTCGTCGGCTTCTGGCTCTGGTACGAGGCGCTGCGCCACCTGACCGCCTCGACCACCGCCGCGTTCGTCTTCCTGAACCCCCCGCTGGCGCTCTTCTTCGAGTGGCTCTGGTTCGGCCGGGCGCCGGCCTCGGGCCTGCTCGCCGGCGGCGTCCTGGTGCTCGCCGGGGTCTATCTCTGTCTCCGGCCGCCGGGCCGCCCCACCCGCCGGGCCGGGGAGAGCGCGCCGCCCGCCTCCTAGAATTCCCCTCATGTCCGCATCCGGAGGTCCGTCGATGCCGCCGCCAGACGAGAACCGCGCGTTCGAGGACGTCCGCCTGCCCGAGACCGCCTTCCGCGAGCTCGCGCCCGGGCGAGGTCTACGCGCCGGTGATCCCGGCCGGCGTGGCGGCGGCCGGAGGTGACGCTCCGCTCGATCGCTCCAGGGCCTCTTCTGGTCGGTCGTCTTCTCGGCGGCGGCGACCTACATCGCCCTCAAGCTCGGCCAGGGGATCGAGTCGGCGATCCCGATCTCGATCCTCGCGGTCGGCTTCTCGGTCTTCGCGGTGAAGATCCTGAAGTCGCGCGCCTCGACGCTGCTCGAGAACGTCCAGGTGCTGGCGATCGGCGCGACCTCGGGGATCGTCGCCGGCGGCTCGGTCTTCACCATGCCGGCGATCTACATCCTCGGCCTCGAGAACCGCTCGTCGTTCTTCCAGATCTTCCTCGTGCCGCTGCTGGGCGCGGTCGCTCGGCGTCTTCTTCCTCGCCCCGTTCCGCCGCTACTTCGTGCGCGACCTGCACGGCAAGCTGCCGTACCCGGAGGCGCGCGCGACGACCGAGATCCTGGTCGCCGGCAAGCGGGGCGGGCACAGCGCCGGCGTGCTCTCGATCTCGGCCGGTCGCCGCGGCGGTCTTCGACTTCGTCGGCCCGTCGATGCGGGCTGGGCCGACGTCTTCTCGACCGGGCGCGATCGGCCTGCTCGCCGGTTTCACCGACAAGTACAAGGCCGTCTTCACCATGAACACCTCGGCGGCGGTCTTCGGGCTCGGCTACATCATGGGGCGTCGACTACGCGGCGATCATCCTCGCCGGCTCGTTCGTCTCGTTCCTGGTCCTGGTGCCGCTCTTCGCGCTGGCTCGGGCCGTACATTCCGGCGGCGATCCCGGGCGGCGCGCTGCCGCTCGCGCAGATGGCGCCGGAGGACATCTTCTTCGACTACGTGCGGCCGATCGGCATCGGCGGCATCTTCGCCGCCGGCGTGCTGTCGATCCTCAAGATGTCGCCGGTGATCGTGCAGGCGACTGCGGCAGGCGCTCGGCGAGATCGGCGCGCCTGGCGCGCGGCGGCGGCGCCGGCGCCGAGGCGCGAGCGCACCGACCGCTCGATGCCGATGTCGATCGTGCTGCGCGGCATCGCCGTCGACCGGCGTCGCGATCCTCCTCTACTTCCGCTTCTCGGTGCTGGCCGGGGTCGAGCGGCGCGACGGCATCGCGCTCGCGGCGCCGGCGCTGACGCTGCTCGATCGCCTTCCTGTTCGCGGCGGTCTCGGCCTGGGCGATCGCGATGATCTCGATCACGCCGATCTCGGGCATGACGCTGACCACGCTGATCGTCACCGCGATGGCGCTCTCGGCGATGGGGCTCTCCGGGCAGGACGGCATGCTGCAGACGCTGCTGATCGGCGGCGTGGTCTGCACCGCGCTCTCGATGACCGGGTCGCTGGTCACCCAGTACAAGATCGGCTACTGGCTCGGCGCGACGCCGAGGCAGATCGAGATCGGCAACCTCGCTCGGCGCGGTGGTCGCCTCGGCGGCGACCACCGCGGTCATCCTCCTGATGGCGCCGGTCTACGGCTTCGTCGCCTCGGCGCCGGCCACCCGAATCCGCTGCCGGCGCCGCAGCCGAACGCGATGGCGGCGGTGCTCAGCGGCGTGATGGGCGACGGGCGGAGCGCCCCTGGTTCCTCTACGCGATCGGCGCGGTCTTCGCGGTCGTCGGCCGAGCTGCTGCGGCGTCTCCGGCCTCGCCTTCGCGCTCGGCATGTACCTGCCGATGGAGCTGAACTCGCCGCTCGTCGTCGGCGCCGCGGTCGCCTGGCTGCGTCGCAGCGCTCGTCGAAGGACGAGACGCTCGCCAAGGCGCGCGCACGAGAAGCGGCACGCTGGTCGCCTCGGGCTTCATCGCCGGCGGCGCGCTCGTCGGCGTGCTTCGCCGCGCTGCTGCAGTTCGTCGAGGACTCGACGCGGCTCGACGCTGGTCCCCGACCTGACCAACTGCGGCGCGCTCGGCGGTGCCTCGCCGAGTGGTGCAACTGGCTCGGCCTCGCCCTCTTCCTCGGCCTCGCGGCCGCGGTCTACTTCGACGCCAAGCGCGAGAAGGTCCCGGACTGAACGACGCGCTCCGCCCCGCTCAGGGGCAGACCTCTCCCCAATCGCGCCGGCGCGCCTCGATCCAGGCGCGCTCCTCTTCGAAGCGCGCGGTGGCAGCCGCCGTCAGCGCGCTGTCGGGGAAGCTGTCGAGGCCGTCGAGCGTGGCGCGCTTGGCGGCGTAGCCGGCGCTGCACAGCGGCGGCCAGTCGTCCTCGAGGATCTGGAGCAGGAAGCTGCGCGCGAGCTCGCGGGTCTCCGTCGAACGCCCCTCGTCGAGCGCCGCGCGCCGCGCGGTCTCGACCAGCACCGACGCGACCGCGCCGCGGTGGTAGGGGGCGAAGACCCGCGACTCCTCGGCCAGCACCTTCTCGAGCTCGGCGTCGGGCAGGGTCGCGGTCGCCGCGGTGAAGCGGGCGGCGAGCTCCTTCCAGACCGCGTCGTCGCTGCCGAGCGGTCGCGGCGGGCGCGCGAGATCGACCCGGGCGAGCAGCGGGGCGAAGCGCGAGGTGCGCAGGTCGAGCCGGGCGCCGGGTCCCTCGAGCGCGTCGGCCGGCTCGGCGCCCGGCAGGACCTGGGTCGAGCCGAGCTTGCGCGCGAGCACGTTCGCGCTCGACCCCGGCGAGAGCCGCTCGACCACCTCGACGTAGCGCGTCCCCCAGAGCGGCAGCAGCGCGAGCGGTCCCCAGAAGAGGAGATGGCGCCAGCGCCGCGGCAGCGGCCGCGCGAGCAGGCGCGTGCCGAACCAGAAGAAGGGCAGGCCGAAGGGGAGGGCGACGACGCAGGAGCCGAACAGCTCGCCCCAGCCGCCGCCGAGGGTCGGCGGCAACCGCGCGAGGGCGTCGCCGACGAAGATCCGCTGCGGGTTGCCGGGCGGGAAGCGCACCGGCAGCGTGAAGTCGTCGTCGGCGGGCCGCCGCCACTCGGCCAGCAGCCAGTCGAGCGGCAGGTCGAGATCCGTGACCGCGTTGTCGTAGTAGGTCGCGCCGTTCCAGGCCGACGGGAGGTTCACGAACGCCACGTCGTCGGGGTGGACGCGCAGCTCGATCGCGGGCTCGCCGGTCGCCGGGTCGGCCCAGCGGAAGCGCCAGCCGCTCGCCCAGGCCGGCGGGGAGACGATCAGCTTCGAATCGAGCCAGGCCTGGTGGTAGGACTCGAGGCCGGCGCCGTGGGGCAGATAGCGCACCCGCACGGTCTCTCCCGGCGCGGGCTCGAAGGCGAGCACGACCCAGGGCTCGCCCCGCAGCCCCCCTTCGTCCATCACCGGCAGCAGGCGTACGCCCGCCCGTTCGACCCGCGCCGTGGCGGTGGCGGTCGCCGTCGCCCGGTACCAGGCGGCCTTCACCATCGTCTCGGCCTGCCGGTAGGGGAAGACGAAGAAAGGGGCCGACATCGCCACCAGCAGCGCACCGAGCACCCAGCTGCCGCGGCCGAGGGCCAGGCGCACCGCGAAGACCGCGAGCTCGGCCAGCGGCCCGCGGGGCGGCGGCAGCTTGCGGTCGATCCAGCGATCGAGCTGGTCGAGCCAGCGCGCCGGGTCGGGGGGGCCGTCGTCGTCGTCGCGGCGCGCGCGGCGGCGCGTGAAGAGGGTGGGCAGCTCGCGCCGGAGCCAGGCGGCGGGCGTCGTGCGCGGGCGGGTCATCGAAAGCTCTCCACGAGCGGCGGCATTCTGCCCCAGGAAACGGCGCGGGCCGTCGCCGGGTGACGCGGCGGCCGTCGGCAGGGACGGCCCGCGGGTCCGCGCCGACCCGAAGCGGTAGAGTCGTCGCGATGATCCCTGTCGACGTCCTCGCGATCGGCGCCCACCCCGACGACGTCGAGCTGGGGTGTGGCGCCACGCTCGCCCAGCTCGCCCGCGCCGGCCGGCGGGTCGGCATCCTCCACCTCACCCGCGGCGAGGCCGGGACCCGCGGCACCGCGAGCCGAGCGGCAGCGCGAGGCCGAGCGCGCCGCCGGGATCGCTCGGCGCCGTCGAGCTCGCCTTCCTCGACTGCGGCGACGGCGCGTTCCGGCACGGTCCGGCCGAGGAGGACGCGCTGATCGACGAGCTGCGCCGGCTGCGCCCCGAGCTGGTGCTTCGGCCGACCGGCGGCCGACCGCCACCCCGACCACGGCCGCGCCCACCGCCTGGTCGTCGACGCCTGCTTCTACTCCGGCCTCGCGCGCCGCGGGCGAGCGGGGCGCCGCACCGGCCCGCCGCGGTCTTCACCTACATGCAGCACGACGACTTCGTGCCGGCCTTCGTCGTCGACGTGACCGCGAGCTGGCCGGCGAAGATGGCGGCGCTCGACGCCTACGGATCCAGATCTCCCGGTCCGGCGCGGCCGGGGTGGAGGAGGCCGCCGACCAAAGTCGATCGATCGGAACCGGCGACCAAGGTCGCCTCGCGCGAGTTCCGGCTGGCGGTCGAGGGGCGGGCGCGCCACTACGGCAACCTGATCGGCGCCGAGCTCGGCGAGCCCTTCGGCAGCGTCACCCTGCTCGCGGTCGCCGATCCCTGGGACACTTCTCCCGCGCGGTCTGCGATAAAGACCCTGCGCATCGGCATCAGCTGCTACCCGACCTTCGGCGGCTCGGGCGATCGTCGCGACCGAGCTCGCGATGGCGCTCGCCGACGGGCGGCGACGAGGTCCACGTCCTCTGCTACGCGCTGCCGTCGCGGCCTCGCTCTGGTCGACCCACGCCTCTTCTTCCACGAGGTGGTGATCCCGCACTACCCGCTCTTCGAGTACCCGCCCTGGTCGCTGGCGCTCGCCTCGAAGATCGCCGAGGTCGCCCGCTTCCAGGGGCTCGACCTCGTGCACGTCCACTACGCGGTGCCCAACGCGGTGTCGGCGATCCTGGCGCGCGAGATCGTCGCGCCCCGGCCGCTGCCGGTGGTGACGACGCTCCACGGCACCGACGTCACGCTGGTCGGCAACGACCCCTCCTACCTCGAGACCACGCGCTGGGCCCTGATCAGCTCCGACGCGGTGACCGCGGTCTCGGAGTGGCTGAAGCAGAAGACGGTCGAGCAGCTCTGCGTCGAGGAGACGCCGATCGAGGTGATCCCGAACTTCATCGAGCCGGAGCGCTTCGAGGCGGTGCGCCACCTGCCGGGTGCGCGGCGCTGGGCCAAGCCGGCGAGAAGATCCTCATCCACGTCTCGAACTTCCGCCCGATCAAGCGGGTGATGGACGTGCTCGAGGTCTATCTGCGGGTGCGCGAGAAGATGCCGGCGCGCCTGCTGCTTCCTGGGCGACGGTCCCGACCGCGCCAAGGTCGAGAGCCGCTGCCGCGAGGCCGGCTGCTGGGACGGCGTGGTCTTCCTCGGCAACCACCCGGCGGTCGAGGAGATCCTGAACGGCGCCGACCTCTTCCTGCTCCCCTCGGCCGGCGAGTCGTTCGGCCTCGGCGGCGCTCGAGGCGATGTCGTGCGAGGTGCCGGTGATCGCGGCGGACGCCGGCGGCGTGCCCGAGGTGATCGAGGAGGGGGTCGAACGGCCTGCTCTTCCCGGTCGGCGACGTCGACGGCATGGCGCGCGGCGCGCTCGAGCTGCTGTCCGACCCCGAGCGCCACCGCGCCTTCGCGCGGCGCGGCCGCGAGCGGGCGGTCGCGCGCTTCTCCGAGGACGCCATCGTCGCCCGCTACCGGGCGCTCTACGAGCGGGTGCTCGCCGCGCCGGAGCGCGGGACGGGCTGCCGCCGCCGCGACGTGAGCGAGCGCTTCCGCGCGCCCACCGGCAGAGGCGCGCGCCGAGCTGCGGCGAGCTCGGCTCGCGTTTCTTCGCGTTCGTCGCCCCGGCGGCGAGCGCCGACGCCGCGGCCGGCTACGTCGAGGCGCTGCGCAGGCGCCATCCCGACGCCACCCACCACTGCTTCGCCTGGCGGATCGGCCTGCCGCCCGCCGAGCGCGCGGCCGACGCCGGCGAGCCCTCCGGCACCGCCGGCGCGCCGATGCTCGCCGTGCTGCGCGGCGCCGGCCTGACCGACGCGGTGGCGGTGGTCGTGCGCTGGTTCGGCGGCACGAAGCTCGGCAAGGGGGGCCTCGTGCGCGCCTACGGCGGCGCGCTGCGGGCCGCGCTCGAGGCGCTGCCGACCGTCGCGGTCCTCGTCCGCGACCGGCTCTCGGTCACGCTCCCCTACGAGCGGCTCGGCGCGGTCAAGCGGCTGCTCCAGCCGCCCGCGGTCGAGCTCGCCGCCGAGCGCTACGGCGCGGCGGTCGAGCTCGACCTCGACGTCGAGCCCGCGGCGCGCGCGGCGTTCGAGGCGCGCGCTCGCCGATCTCGGGCTCGCGGCGCGCGCTCTCTGAAGGCCCGCGCGCTTGTCGCCGCCCCGCGGCCGGAGCTATGCTGCCGGTCGCAGTTCGACCACGACCCACTTCGAGGAGGAGCGATCGCGATGAGCGAGCCCGTCGTCCCCCCGCCGCCGCCGCCGCGCCGTCCGGCGGCTCGAGCGACAAGACGCTGATGCTGGTGCTGTCCTACCTCGGTCTGCTCGCGCTGGTGCCGCTGCTGGTCGAGAAGGACGACCAGAACGTGCAGTGGCACGCCAAGCACGGCCTGGTGCAGATGGTCTTCTTCTTCCTGATCTTCGCCGTGCTCGGCGTCATCACGTCGACCGGCATCGGCTGCATCTTCGCGGTGATCTATCCGTTCGCCGGGCTCGCCTGGATGGTGGTCACCATCCTGTCGATCATGAAGGCCGTCAAGGGCGAGCGCTTCAAGATCCCGGGCATCTCGGATTTCGCCGACAAGTTCTGAGCCGAACCCGGACCGGACGCGCGGCGGCCGAGCGAGGAGGCAGCGATGAGCGAACCCCATCTCTCACCCCCCCGCCGCCGCCGCCCCCTCCGGGCGCCGGCGCCGGGACTCCCCTGGGAGGAGCGCGAGCGCCACGGCGCGGCGCCCGCCTTCGTCGAGACGGCGAAGCTGTTCATCCTCGATCCGACCTCGGCCTTCGCGCGCGCCAGGCGCAAGGGCGACCTCTTCTCGCCGATCGCCTTCGCGGTCGTCCTCGGCTGGATCGGCGTCGTCTTCCAGAGTCTCTGGAGCCTGGCGCTCGGCTCGTCGATCACCGATCTGCTGCCGCCCGAAATGCGCCAGACGACCGGGCTCGGCTTCGCCTTCGAAACGGTCGGCCTCATCGTCCAGGTCGTCCTCGCGCCGGTCTTCATCCTCATCTTCCTGTTCATCGCCTCCGCCATCGTGCACCTGATGCTGATGATGGTGGGGGGCACGAAGGACTCCGACGCCGGCTTCGAGGGGACGCTGCGCGCGCTCGCCTACTCGACCGTGTCGCAGCTCGGCGGCGTGGTGCCCTTCGCGGGTGGCCTCATCGCGATGGTCTGGGGGATCGTGCTCGAGACGATCGGCCTCGCGACCCTCCATCGCACCTCCTACGGCAAGGCGGTGGCGGCCGTGCTGCTGCCGCTGCTGATCTGCTGTGTCTGCCTCTTCTTCGCCTTCGGCACCCTCGTCGCCCTCATCGCCGGCGCGGTGGCCTCCGGCGCCGGCAACTGAGGGCGGCGCGCGCGCCCTCGCCCGGCTCTGGGGCGGGGTCGCGCTGGCGCTCGTGGCGCTCGCCCCGCTCGGCGGCGAGCTCGCGCGCCGGCTGCCGGCCTGCCCGGTCAGGCGGCTGACCGGCTGGCCCTGTCCGGGCTGCGGCACGACCCGCGCGGCGCTCGCCTGGGCCGAGCTCGATCCGGCCGCGGCGTTCGCGGCGAACCCGCTCGCCGCCGCCGGCTGGGCGCTACTGGTGGCCGGCGGCCTCGCGGCGGCGCTCGCCTCTTTCGGTGGCCGCCTGCCCGCCGAGCCGCGCACGCTGCCGCCGCTTGCGCGCTGGGCGCTCGCCGTCGCGCTGCTGGCGAACTGGGCCTATCTCGTCTGGGCCGGGAGATGACCGCCGGCCGGCGCCGCGCGTTCCTCGGCGCGGCCCTGCTCGTCGCGCTCGCCGGCTGGGACCTGTCGCGGCCGCCGGCGGCGCAGTGGCTGGCGCGCGCCGAGCTCGTCGGCATCGCCGCCTATCGCCGCTGGCTCTCGCCGGCGCTCGGCGCGGCCGGCGTGCGCTGCCGCTTCGAGCCCTCCTGCAGCCGCTACGCGGAGGCCGCGATCCGCGCCGACGGGGCGCTCGTCGGCGCCACGCGCGCGCTCGGGCGCATCGCGCGCTGCGGTCCCTGGACCGCCGCGGGGACGGTCGATCCCCCGTAGGTCCCATCGGGCGCCGCGGACCGCCGCTTCGATCGCGTAAACTGCCCCCTCACTAACCTCACCGACGTGTCCGTACCCGCGACCACCGCCCGCCGACTCCTGCTCGTCTTCCTGCCGATCGCCGGGCTGGTGGCGCTGCTCGCGCTGCAGATGCGCGAGGCCGACCGCATCTCGGCGCACCGGGTCGGCTTCGACGTCGGCGACCAGACCGAGAGCCTCAGGATCACCGCGATCACGGAGGGTCTGCCCGCCGACCGCGCCGGGCTCCGGGTCGGCGACCGGGTGGTGGCACTCGACGGCCAGCGCATGACGGACGTCCACGACTACGACCGGGTCGCACAGCAGTTCGAGCGGGGTCAGCGGATCCTGTTCACGGTCGAGCGCGACGGCGCGCGCCTCGATCTGCCGGTGGTGTCCGGCGTCGCGGTGCCCCGGATCGTGCTGGCGCTCAACGCGGTCGTGGTCGCGCTCCACATCGCGCTCGCGCTGCTCGCGCTCATGCAGTGGCACGAACACGCGCGCCCGCCTCCTCTACCTGTTCGCGATGGCGGTGGCCCTCGAATACGCGCTGCCGACCGAGACGCTCAACGCGACGCTGCTCGGCGTCTCGACCAACCTCGCCTTCTACCTGGTCTCGGGCTTCCAGATGGGGGTCGAGCTCCACCTCGCCTCGCTGATCCCGGACCGGCCGGGGTGGCTGCGCCGGCGCCCCTGGGTGATCGTCGGCTACTACACCGCCGGCGCGGCGCTCTCCGGTGCGGTCGCGACCGCGCTCGTCGCCGAGGTGGTCTTCGAGGGCGCGCTGCCCTGGTCGATGAGCGATGCCGAGGCGCTGCTGCTCAACTGGGGCCTGCCGCTCTGGGGTCTCGCCGTGCCGGCGCTGCTCGGCCACCGCTTCCTCACCCACCCCGAGCGGCGCGGCCGACTGCAGGCCGGCATCGTGCTGCTCGGCGTGCTGCCCTGGTCGGCGGTGGTCGCCTGGCAGGGGGCGTTGCAGATCTTCGGCCAGCCGAGCCCGTCGGTCCCGCAGAGCGTCTGGGCGCTGGTCGGCCTCGCCTATCCGATCGCGGTCTTCGTCGCGGTCTTCCGCTACCACCTGTTCGACCTCGAATGGGTGATGCGCAGGAGCGTCCTCTACGGCGCGCTCACCAGCGCCCTGGTGCTCACCTTCTACGGCGCGCTCGGCGCCGGCGGCGCGCTGTTCGCGGGCGCGCTCGAGGGGGGGCGCCAGTCGGTCTGGGTGGTGTCGGCCGCGACGCTGCTGCTCGGCCTGCTGTTCAACCCGTTGCGCAACCGGCTCGAACGCTGGATCGACCGCCGTCTCTTCCCGGAGCGCGACGCGCTGCGCCAGCGCGTCATCGCGCTGGTGGCCGAGCTGCCCGCCCACGGCAAGCTGCCGCGCATGGGCGAGCACCTGGCCCCCGAGCTCTGCCGGATCTTCGACCTCGACGCGGCGACGATCTGGGTCACCTCGGCCCCGGCCGGCCAGCTCATGCACCTGGCCTCGACGCGGGCGAGCGAGGTCGATACCGAGCAGACCGTGCTGCTCGCCCCCGACGAGCCGGGTTTGAAGCAGCTCGCGCGGTCCGGCAAGCCCCAGCCGGTGTCCCAGCTCGCGCGCTCGGGCGGGTCGATGGCGCAGCGCCTGGCCACGGTGGGCGCCGACCTCGCGGTACCGCTGGTCTCGCAGGAGAAGCTGATCGGCGTGCTGCTGCTCGGCGCCAAGCGGGGCGGAACGCGCTTCTCGGCCGAGGAGCTCGAGCTGCTGACCCTGCTCTCGCACCACACCGCGACGGTGTTCGAGAATGCCCGGCTGTTCGACTCGGCCACCTACGAGGGCCTGACCCGCCTCTACCGCCGCGAGGCGGTGCTCGAGATCCTCGACCGGGAGTGGAACCGCGCGGTGCGCTACGACCGGCCGCTGGCGATCGCCGTCGCCG
This sequence comes from uncultured Acidobacteriota bacterium, assembly GCA_963803995.1. GTDB lineage: Bacteria > Acidobacteriota > Thermoanaerobaculia > Multivoradales > JAGPDF01 > JACTMI01. The sequence continues at coordinate 428,096 of CAWDOT010000008.1, read as the reverse complement.
ACCTCGACCGCTTCAAGGCGGTCAACGACCAGCACGGCCACCTGGCCGGCGACCACGTCCTGCAGAGGGTGGCGGGCGAGCTCAAGGGGCTCCTGCGCGAGACCGACTTCATCGGGCGCTTCGGCGGCGAGGAGTTCCTGATGGTGTTGCCGGAGACCAGCCTCGAGGGCGCCCGCGCCTTCGCGGAGAAGATCCGCCAGAGGCTCGAGGGGCTGGCGATCCCGCTCGACGACGGCGCCATCGTGCGGGTGACGCTGTCGATCGGGGTGGCCAGCCGCGAGGAGCTCGGGGCGCAGAGCCGGGCGCGCGCCCGCGCGCTCATCGCGGCGGCCGACGAGGCGCTCTACGCCGCGAAGAACCGGGGCAGGAACCGGGTCGAGACGGCCCCCGCCCCGGCCACCTGAGAGCTCACCAGGCGAAGATCAGGCCGGCCGAGGCCACGCCCTGGGTGAGGTCGTTGTCGTTGTAATCGTCCCAGCAGGAGTAGTAGTCGCAGTAGTCGTCGCTCGAGTCGACCGCGGTCCAGAAGCCGCGCCCCTCGAAACGCATGCCGACGTGCTCGTTGAAGAAGACCTTGACGCCGCCGCCGATCGAGACCGAGAAGCGGGTCTCGTTGTCGGCCCCCGGCACGTCGGGCGAGAGCACCGTGGCGCCCGCGCTCGCGACGAAGAACGGGCTGACCCGCTGGTTGCCGCCCTGGAAGAGGATGCCGGCGTGGTAGTAGGTCAGGTCGATGTCGGCGACGTTGAAATCGCCCCCGAACAGGCCCTCGTCGAAGCGGAGCTCGGTCGACTGCTGGCTGGCGAGCAGCTCGAGCTGGAGGCTCTGCGAGAGCGGGATGTCGAAGGTGACGCCGTACCCCTCGCCGTCGTTGACGTCGAGGTCGACGTCGGCGATCGCGTTGTCCTCGCCGGACAGCGTGCCGCCGAAGCGGTACTGGATCTGCGGGGTGATCTCGAAGCGATAGGCGCCGTCGGCGAGGGCCGGCGCGGCGAGCGCGGCGAGCGCGAGGGCGAAAGCGGTCGGACGCATGGCGATCTCCTTGAGACTTCAGAATACGCCGTCCCATCGGGGGACGGTCTACCCCGGATTTAGCAAGAGCGATACCAGGGCGGCGGGCTAGGATGCGCGGCATGGCGGAGCGCTTCCCGACCGAGGTCCGCCGGCTGCCCGAGGCGCGGCGCCTGCGCCTGACCTGGAGCGACGGGCACGTCGGCGAGTACGACTACGCCTACCTGCGCGGCTGGTGCCCCTGCGCCTTCTGCCAGGGGCACGGCGCCACCGCCCTGGTGTTCCACCCCCCGGCCGGCCCGGTCGACCTCGCCGCCATCGAGGTGGTCGGCCACTACGGGCTCTCGTTCAAGTGGTCGGACGGCCACGGCTCCGGCATCTACCGGTTCGACCTGCTCGCCGAGCTCTGCCCCTGTCCGGAGTGCGCCGCCGGTCGCGCGCCGGGCGCAGTGCTACCATCCGGCGGCGCACGGCGCCCTACCTGAGAGGAGATTCCCGAATGAGCCCCGTCACCCTGCTGCTCGCCGCGACCCTGCTGTCCGGCGAGCCTGCGGCCGAACCGGCCAAGGCCCCCGCCAACCCCAAGGTCGTGCTCGAGACGTCGCTCGGGCGGATCGTGCTCGAGCTCGACGCCGCCCGGGCGCCGAAGACGGTCGCGAACTTCCTCGGCTACGTCAGGTCGGGGCACTACGACGGCACGATCTTCCACCGCGTCATCCCCGGCTTCATGATCCAGGGCGGCGGCATGACCGCCGACATGGGCGAGAAGCGGAGCGGGGCGCCGATCCCGAACGAGGCCGACAACGGCCTGAAGAACGACCGCGGCACGGTCGCCATGGCGCGCACCTCGGACCCCAACTCGGCCACCGCGCAGTTCTTCGTCAACACGGTCGACAACAAGTTCCTCAACCACAGCGGCAAGACCGCCCAGGGCTGGGGCTACGCGGTGTTCGGCAAGGTGGTCGAGGGGATGGACACCGTCGACAAGATCGCGGCGGTCAAGACCGCCAACAAGGGACCGCACCAGAACGTGCCGGTCGAGCCGGTGACGATCGTCAAGGCCAGCGTCCAGAACTGAGCCGACGGGCGGCTCTCTTTTTCGGCCGCGGACTGCTGCGGGCTACGGCCGGGAGGGTTGGTGCCGAAGGCCGGACTCGAACCGGCACGGGTTACCCCACACGCCCCTCAAACGTGCGCGTCTACCAATTCCGCCACTTCGGCATCGGGTTCATTCTATTCGTTCGGCCGCCGTCCGCGCTACCGGTCACTGCGGCTGCGGCGGGGTCGTCGGCGCACCGGAGCCACCGCCCGGCTGGGCCTCGGCGGGCGCGGCCGGCGCCGGCGTTGCGGGTGCCGAGATCGGCGCCGCGGCCGCCGGCACCGACTTCATCACCGAGCCCCCCTCCACCTTGCCCTTGATGAAAGCGATCAGGAGCGTGGTCAGCACGAAGCCGACGAAGCCGGCGACGGTCAGGCGGTGGAGCAGGTTGGTGGCGCTGCGCGCCCCGAACGCGGCCATCGTCGAGCCGCCGCCGAAGACGGAGAGATCGGCGCCCTTGCCCTGCTGGAGCAGGACGACCAGGATCAGGAAGATGCAGAGCAGGACGTGCAGTGTGTACAGCAGGTAGATCACGGCTCTCGACCTCGGCGCCGCATCAGGCGGCGAAAGAGGAAAGGATAGCGGAAAACCGGCCCGGGTCCAAACTCGCCCCCCCGACCAGGAAGCCGTCGATGTCGCCGGCGGCGGCCAGGGAACGGGCATTCTCGGGCGTCACCGACCCCCCGTAGAGCAGGCGCAGGGCCGCCGCGAAAGGCGCTCCGGCCGCGGCCGCGACCTCGCCGCGGAGGAAGCCGTGGGCCGCGGCGGCGGTCTCCGGGGTCGCGGTCAGGCCGGTGCCGATCGCCCAGACCGGCTCGTAGGCGAGAACCAGGCGCGGATCCCAGGGCAACGGCGCGAGCTGGCGGGCGAGCACCTCGTAGGTGCGGCCGGCCTCCCGTTCGGCCGCGGTCTCGCCGAGGCAGACGACCGGCACGAGCCCGGCGCCGAGCGCCGCCGCCGCCTTCCGGGCGACCAGCGCGTCGCTCTCGCCATGCCCCTGCCGGCGCTCGCTGTGGCCGACGAGCACCCAGCCGCAGCCGGCGTCGACGAGCTGGGCGGCCGAGACGTCGCCGGTGTAGGCCCCCTTCGGCTCCGGGTGGAGGTCCTGTCCGCCCAGGCCGACCGCGGAGCCGGCGAGCGCTCCGGCCACCGCCGGCAGCAGCGGATGGGAGGGGAAGAGGACCGCCTCGGGCCCCGGGAGCGCGCCGGCGCCGGCGGGGAGCGCGCGGCAGAAGGCCGCCGCCTCCGCGGCCAGCAGGTTCATCTTCCAGTTGCCGGCGACGATCGGCCGCCGGACACGGCCGCCCGGAGCGCTCACCGCACCGCCAGCGCCGCGACGCCCGGCAGCTCGCGCCCGGCCAGGAACTCGAGCGAGGCGCCGCCGCCGGTCGAGACGTGGCCGAGCCGCTCCGCGACCCCGGCCTGGTGGACCGCGGCGACCGTCTCGCCGCCGCCGACCAGCGTGAAGCCGGAGCAGGCGGCGAGCGCCTGGGCGACCGCGCGGGTGCCGGCGTCGAAGGGGGGCTTCTCGAAGACGCCGAGCGGCCCGTTCCAGAAGAGAGTCTTCGCGGCGGCGATCGCGGCGGCGAAGGCGGCGCGCGTCTCGGGGCCGACGTCGAGCGCGAGGAAGCCGTCGGGGACGGCGTCGGCAGGGACCGTGCGGATCTCCTTCGGCGTCTCGAAGGAGTCGGCCACCACCAGATCGGTCGGCAGCAGGAACTCGATGCCGCGCTCGGCGGCGCGCGCCAGGATGTCGGAGGCGAGCTCGAGGCGGTCGCGCTCGACCAGCGAGGCCTTGAGGTCGTAGCCGTGCGCGGCGAGGAAGGTGTTGGCCATGCCGCCGCCGACCATCAGGACGTCGAGCCGCGGCAACAGGTTCTCGAGCGTGTCGATCTTGCCCTCGATCTTGGCGCCGCCGAGGATCGCGGCGAACGGCCGCGCGGGCTCGCCGAGCAGGCGCGACAGCGCCTCGACCTCGCGCACCATCAGGCGCCCCGCCGCCTTGCGCGGCAGGTACTCGAGCACGCCGGTGACCGAGGCATGGGCGCGGTGGGCGCTGCCGAAGGCGTCGTCGACGTAGGCGCGCGCAGGCGTCGCGAGAGCGCGGGCGAACTCGGGGTCGTTCTTCTCCTCGCCGGCGTGGAAGCGCAGATTCTCGAGCACCGCGATGCCGCCCGGCGCGAGCGCCTCGGCGGCCGCGGCGGCCGGCTCCCCGACGCAGTCGGAGGCGAAGTCGACCGGCCGGCCGAGCAGCTCGGCGAGCCGGTCGGCGGCGGGTTTGAGCGAGTACTTCGGATTGCGCTCCCCTTTCGGCCGCCCGCAGTGCGAGCAGAGCAGCAGGCGGGCGCCGTGCGCGGCAAGCTCGCGCAACGTCGGCAGCGCCTCGACCAGGCGCGTGTCGTCGACGACCTTGCCCTCCTTCATCGGCACGTTGAAGTCGACCCGGACCAGGATCGGCAGGTTCTGGAGCGTGGGCAGATCGAGATCTTCGAGCTGGAGCAGGCGGATCATCGGGGCCCTCCGGAGTGGGTGGAGCTGCGCCCTGGATTCTATCCGCCGCCGCGTCAGCCGCCGCGCGCGGCCAGGGCGCGCAGCAGCTCGGCCAGCCGGTGGGTGTAGCCCCACTCGTTGTCGTACCAGGCGACGACCCGGTAGAGCTTCTCGCCGACCTCCTGCAGCAGGGGCAGGTCGACCACCGCCGAGCGCGGATCGCCGATGAAATCGGCCGAGACGAGCTCCTCGTCGGTGGTGCCGAGGATGCCGGCGAGCGGTCCGCGTTCGGCGGCGCGGAAGGCGGCGGCGAGCTCCGCGGGGCGCGCGCGCCGGCCGAGGTCGATCGCCACGTCGACGAGCGACCCGGCGGCGATCGGCACCCGCATCGCGAGGCCGTGGACGCGGCCGGCGAGCTCGGGCATCACCCATTCGATCGACGGGAAGGCGTCGGAGGTGGTCGGGATGATGTTGGCGACCGCCGAGCGCGCGCGGCGCGGATCGCGATGCGCCATGTCGACCAGGTTCTGGCTGTTGGTCACGCAGTGCACCGTGTTCATCAGCGCGCGTTCGACGCCGAAGGCGGGGTGGACCACCGCGAGCACCGCCGCCAGGCAGTTGGTCGTGCACGAGGCGTTGGAGACCACCCGATGCCGCTCCGGATCGAAGCTCTCCTGGTTGATGCCGAGGCAGAAGGTGGCGTCGGCGTCGGCGACGGTGGCGGAGACGATCACCCGGCGGACGCTGCCGCCGAGGTGCGCGGCGGCGGCGGCGCGCGAGCGGAAGCGGCCGGTCGCCTCGATCACCATCTCGACGCCGGCGGCGCTCCAGTCGATCTCGTCCGGCGCGGTCACGCGCGAGAAGGCAACCGGGCGCCCGGCGAGGACGAGCGCGGCGCCCTCGCTCGCGACCGGACCGGGAAAGCCGCCGTGCACGGTGTCGTGGCGCAGCAGGCGGGCGACCTGCGCCGGCTCGGCGAGGTCGTTGACCGCGGCGAGCTCGAGGTCGAGCTCGGGACGCTCGCCGGCGATGCGAACGAGCGCGCGACCGATGCGGCCGAGGCCGTTGATCCCGAAGCGCAGCGGCATGGCGGCGCGCCTAGAGGAGCGTGACCTGAGTGGTCGAGGCGGTGACTACGTAGCAGCGTTCGGTGTTGGCGGCGGCGTCGGCGGGCACGATGAAGAAGCCGGGACGGCCGGGCTGGTAGCCCTGCGTGGTGCCCAGCATCACCTCGCCGTCCTTGAACGCGACCCGGATCTTGCGGCCGATCGGCGGCTTGGCGGGATCGAACTCGTTGCGCTTCACCTGCCCCGGCCTGCCGGCGAGGTCGCGCACGAAGAAGACCGCTTTGAGATCGCTGATCTGCACCGGCACGAGCGCGCCCCCGCTCTCGGGCGCGACGTGGAAGACCGCGCGCGTCGGCAGGAAGTCGGCGGTCGAGCCCTTGACCAGCCGCCCGTCCCGGTAGTGCGCCACCACCCGATTCGCCGCCATGACCACCTCCTCGCCTGCCGCAGAGCGGCATGGTAACGCAGGCGGGGCGCGCCGCGGTTGCTAGGATCTCCGAAGCCCACGAAGAGCGCCGCCGGACGGGGCGCCAAGGAGCGGACCATGCAGAGAATCGGGATTCCGGTGCTCGCGCTCGCCTTCCTGCTCGCCGCCCCGCGGCCGGCGCGGGGCGACGACATCGACGACTACCTGCGCGCGGAGATGGCGGCGCGTTCGATTCCCGGGCTCGCGGTCGCCGTCGCGCACGACGGCGCGGTCGCGCGGGTGGCGAGCTACGGCCTCGCCCACGTCGAGCTCGGCGCGCCGGTCGGCGACGGCTCGATCTTCGCGATCGCCTCGCTCGACAAGCAGCTCACCGCGGCGGGCGTCCTCGCCGCCGCCGAGCGCGGCCGGCTCGGGCTCGACGATCCGCTCGCGAAGTGGGTCGAGGTGCCGTTCGCGGGCGTCACGCTGCGCCAGTTGCTCGCGCACACCTCGGGGTTGCCCGACCAGGTCGCCGGCGGCTTCGAGGGGCGCGCCTTCACCGACTACACGACCGCCCAGCTGCTCGCGACCGTCGCCGGCCTCGCGCCGGTGGCGCCGCCCGGGCACCGGTTCCAGTACTCGGACGCCGGCCTCTTCCTCGCCCAGCTCGCCACCGAGAAGGCGGTCGGCGAGCCCTGGTGGGACTTCATGCGCCGCGAGCTGTTCGCGCCGGCGGGGATGACGAGCGTCCGCTCGATGGCGCCGGGCGACCTGATCCCCGGCCGCGTCAGCGCCTACACGCTGGACGCGAGCGGCGCGCTCGTGCGCGACCGCCGTCTCGACGTCGACTACGGTCCGCTCTACGGCGACCTCGGCATGACCGTCGCCGACTTCGCGCGCTGGTTGGCGGCGCTCGACCGCGGCCGGCCGCTCGCGGCGGCGAGCGTCGCGGCGATGACGACGCCGGTCGTCCTCGCCGACGGCTCGCCCGGCGGCGAGATCTTCCAGTGGAGCCGCTACGGGCTGGGCGTCGGGCTCGACGACGTCGAGGGCGAGCCGGTCGTCCTGCACTCGGGCCACAGCGGCGTCGGCTTCGTCCGCTTCCCGGCGCGCCGCCTCGCGGTCGCCGTCTTCACCAACCTCGAGCACCCGGCGGGCAGCGATCCGGTAGGCCTGGCGCTCGGCGTCGCCGGGCGGCTCGAGCCGGCGCTCGCGCTGCCCGAGCGGGCGGCGCCGCCGCCCGCGGAGGCGACGGCGCTCGAGGCCGAGTACCGGCGCCTGCTCGCCGGCGCTCCCGATCTCGACCGCTACGCGGCGCGCATGCGCGAGAGCGCCTGGGCGGGAGCCGGCGGCCTCGCCGGCCGCGCGCCGCGGCTGGGCGAGCTCGCCCGCTTCGAGTTCCTCGGCGAGCGGCCGCTCGACGGCGAGCGCGCGCTGCTCTTCCGCGCCAGCCACGCGCGCGGCCACGTCTACGTGCGCTTCTCGCTCGACCCGGGGGGTGCGATCACCCGCCTGGTCTGGTGGCACGTCTAGGCGGCGAGCGCGCCGAGCATCCGCGCGCGCGACCGCGAGGTCGGCGGGGTGGATCGAATGGGGAAAGCCGGGGCGGCGCGCGACGGTCACCGTCGCGCCCATCGCCTGGAGGTTCGCGGCGCTCGCCTCGACGCGCGACCAGGGCACGTGCGGGTCGGGATCGCCCGCCGCGAAGAGCGTGGGGGTGCCGGCGAGATCCCCGGTGACGTCGAAGCGCGTCTCCGGCGGGCCGATGCGGCCGCCGACGAAGGCGGCGAGCGCGCCGTAGCGGCGCGGGTGGCGCGCCACGTACTCGGTCGCCAGACAGGCGCCCTGGGAAAAGCCGACCAGCGCGACCCGCTCGGCCGCGATCCCCGCGCCCTCGATCCGCGCGACCAGATCGCCGACCGCGCCGAGCGCCGAGTCGAGCCAGGGCTGGTTCGCCGCGAGCGGCGCCAGGAAGGAGAGCGGATACCAGCTGCCACCTGCCGCCTGGGGCGCGAGGAAGGCGAGACCGGGCGCCGCGAGCTCGCCGGCGAGCTCGAGCATGCCGGTCGCGGTGGCGCCGCGGCCGTGGAGCAGGATCGACGCCGCGCGTGCCGTCGCGAGCGGCGCGCCGGCGGCCGTCACGCGGCCGCCGCGGTGGAAGCCGTCGCGCGCCGCGGCGGGCGCGCTCATGCCGGCTCCGGCAGCGCGACCGGGGCGAGCGGCGGCAGCTGCGCCGCGATCTCGGCGCGCTGCGGCTCGAGCCAGGGCGGCAGCACGAGGCTCTCGCCGAGATGCCCGGGCGCCTCGTCGACGGCGAAGCCGGGGCCGTCGGTCGCGAGCTCGAACAGCACGCCCCCCGGCTCGCGGAAATAGACCGAGCGGAACCAGAAGCGGTCGATCACCGGGGTCGGATGCCGCTCGCCGGCGACCGCCGCCGCGCGCAGCTCGAGCTGGTGCGCCTCGTCCTCGGCCCGGAAGGCGAGATGGTGGACCGTGCCGGTTCCCCAGGCGCCGCGCGGCGATGCCGGGTCCTCGGCGAGGTCGAGGCGCGCGCCCGAGCCGCCGCCGTCGACGCCCCAGCGCTGCCAGCCCCCCTCCGACCCGAGCCGGCGGAAGCCGAGCCCCTGCTCGAGAAAGGCCTCGGTCGGCCCGAGCCGGCGCAGCAGCAAGCGGGCGCCGTCGAGGCCGCGGATCTGGAACCCGGCGGGCACCGGCCCCCGCTCCCAGGGCGTGAAGGGGCGCGCGCCCGCGCTCTCGCTCTCGACCAGCGCGAGCGCCAGGCCGTGCGGATCCTCGAGCGTCAGCGCGCGGTCGCCGAAGCGGCTCTCGATCCGGCCGAGCCGCGCGCCGTAGCGCTCGAGCCGCGCGCTCCAGAAGTCGAGGCTGCCGGGCGCGACGGCGAGGGCCGTCTCCTGCGCGAGACCGTGGCCGCGCCGCGCCGGTGCGAGGTGGCTCCAGGGGAAGAAGGTGAGGTCGGTGCCCGGTCGCCCCTCGGCGTCGGCATAGAAGAGATGGTAAGTGCCGGGATCGTCCTGGTTGACGCTCTTCTTGACCAGGCGCATGCCGAGCACGCCGGCATAGAAGTCGAGGTTCTCCTGCGCCGGTCCGGAGATGGCGGTGACGTGGTGGAGCCCGGAGGTCGGTCGGTCGGCGAGGCTCATGGCGGCTCTCCTCGGGGCGGCGCCCCTGGAACCGGCCGGAACCACCCGGCTGCCGGGTTTCCGCCGATTCAGCGACAGCACAAACATTGACTAGTTAAGCATTATTCCCGGTCGGCCGTCAAGGGCGCCCCGCCCGCCGTCGCCCCGGGCCCCCGGCGCCGTCGGGTGCAAAGGAAAACGGGGAGGCGTGGACGCCTCCCCGTCGTACTGCTCCGTCGGTCGAGGAACTCCGAATCCTCGGTGCCGGTTCCCCGGAATTCGTGCGCTCTCCGGGGGACTCGTTCAACTCCTCGGCCGGCGGGCCGGTAAGTCCTCGGGACGGAATGGACGCCGCCCCGAGGGCTGTCGGTCGTCCGGTGGCGTTTCCATCCCGTTCTCCTCGTCGTGGGCCGTTGAACTCGAGGAAACCGTACGCCCCCGCCGAGAAGCCTGTCAAGAGAGATTGTGCCGGTGAGGCACAGCCTTTTTTCCGTGCCAACCCGGGCGCCTCCCGCTCGCCGCGCTGCGGCGTTCATCGTGCCGCAGCGGTCGGATAGCCTCGGCCGCCATGACGACTCTCGCCCGCGCGCCGCTCGCGCTCGACCCCCCCGCCGCGGCGCGCGAGGGGCTCGGGCTGATGGCCACCACGCTGGTCGGCTCCGAGATCCTGCGCATCGCCAAGGAGGTTCGCGAGCTCGCGGCGGCTGGGCGCGCGGTCCTGAATCTCACGGTCGGCGACTTCTCGCCGCGCGAGTTCCGCATTCCGCTCGAGCTCGAAACCGGCATCAACCAGGCGCTCGCCGCCGGGCAGACCAACTATCCACCCGCGGACGGCTCGCCGGAGCTGCGCCGCGCGGTGCAGTCCTTCTACCGCGAGGCGCTCGCGCTCGACTACCCGCTCGACAGCGTGCTGATCTCGGGCGGCGCGCGGCCGCTGATCTGGGCCGCCTACCAGGCGATCCTCGATCCGGGCGACCGGGTCGTCTACCCGATCCCGTCCTGGAACAACAATCACTACTGCCACCTGACCGGCGCGCGCGGCGTGGCGGTCGAGACGCGGGCGGAGGCCGGCTTCCTGCCGACCGCCGATGAGCTCGCGCCCCATCTGCCGGGCGCCGCGCTGCTCGCCCTCAACAGCCCGCTCAACCCGGCCGGCAGCGGCTTCCGCCGCGACCAGCTCGCCGCGATCGCCGAAGCGGTGGTCGCGGAGAACCGCCGCCGCGGACCGGGGGAGAAGCCGCTCTTCCTGCTCTACGACCAGATCTACTGGCTGGTGGCCGCGGCGTCGGCGCCGCACGCCACGCCGGTCGACCTGGTGCCCGAGGTCGCGCCCTGGACGATCTTCATCGACGGCATCAGCAAGGCCTTCGCGGCGACCGGCCTGCGGGTCGGCTGGTCGGTGGCGCCCCCCTTCGTGACCGCGCGCATGCGCGACCTGCTCGGCCACGTCGGCGCCTGGGCGCCCAAGCCCGAGCAGCTGGCGACCGCCGCCGTCCTCGCCGACACCGCGCTCGGGCTGCGGCTCGCGGCCGCCGTGCGCGACGCCATCAACGAGCGGCTCGCGGCGCTCGACGCCGGGCTCGCGGGGCTCGCGGCGCGCGGCCTGCCGGTGCGTCACCTGCCCCCGGCCGGCGCGCTCTACCTCTCGGTCCACTTCGACCTGATCGAGCGCTTCGGCAACAACCGCGGCATCCGCAAGTACCTGCTCGAGGAGGCCGGTTTCGCCGCGGTGCCCTTCCACGCCTTCGGCACCCGCGACGACAACGGCTGGTTCCGCCTCTCGGTGGGCGCCGTCGGCCTCGCCGAGATCGCGCCGGCGATCGCGCGGGTCGGCGCCGCGCTCGAGCGCGCGCGCTGAAAGAAAAGGACCGATCCGCACCCGGCGGATCGGTCCTCGCTCCGGCCGCGAGCGGCGCCGGCGCTACTTGCGCTTGGCGAAGCCGGTCACCACCCAGGTGCCGCTGCGCTGGTCCTTCTTGAGGCGGATCAGGCCGTGCCGTTCGGCGTCCTGGAGCAGCTCGGTGAAGGTCGAGTAGCCGTAGTAGCCCTCGTTGAACGAGGGCTTCTTCCGCTGCATGGTCTGCTTGATCATCGAGCCCCAGAGCACGTCCTTGTTCTCGCGCTGGAGGGCGAGGATGGCGTCGACCATCAGGCTGAACGCCTCGGCCTTCTTCTTGGTGAGGCCGGTGAGCTCCGGGCTCTTCTCGCGGTCGCGCCAGACGTCCTCGTAGTAGATGAACTCGTCGCAGTTGTCGACCAGCAGGTTCGACGACGAGTTCTTGACCCCGATGCCGATGACGTACTTGTTGTTCTCCTTGAGCTTGGAGACGAGCGGCGAGAAGTCCGAGTCGCCCGACAGGATGACGAAGGTGTCGAGGTGCTCCTTGGCGTAGCAGAGGTCCATCGCGTCGACGACCATCTTGATGTCGGCCGAGTTCTTGCCGGTGTAGCGGCGCTGCGGGATGTCGATCAGCTCGATCGCCGCCTCGTGGAAGGCGACCTTGAACTCGCTGTAGCGCTCCCAGTCGGCGTAGGCGCGCTTGACGATGATCTTGCCCTTCTCGAGCAGGCGCTCGAGCACGAGATGGATGTCGAAGCGCTTGACCTCGCTGTCGCGCACGCCGAGCGCCACGTTCTCGAGGTCGCAGAACATCGCGATCTTGCGCTCCTCCTCGGCCGCCGGGCGCGAAGCGACCGCCACCGGCATCGAGGTCATGGTCATCAGCTCGCGCGCGAGGCTCTCGTAGTCGTCCTCTTCGTCCTCGTCGTCGACCGCGCCGGCGTCGTTGTTCTCCTCGCCCTCGGCCTCCTCGGCGGCGGCGGCGGCGCCCGCCCGCGCGCCGCGCCCGCCTCGGCCGCCCCGGCGGCGGCGGCGGCGGCGCTTCTCGCCGTCGGCCGACGGTGTGCCGCCGGCTTCGCCTTCGCCCTCCTCGGCCTCCTCGGCGGCGAGCGCCTCGGCCTCGGCCTCGGCGGCGCCGGGCTGGGGGGAGAGCAGGTCGGCGATCGAGGGCGTGCCCTCGGATTCGCCCATGTCGGTCTCCGGCTCCGGGCCCGGGTCGGCGGCCGGAGAGGTCGCCGGGTTCGGCTCATCGGATTCGTCGCCGGGCGGGCGCAGCCACCAGGGGCTCAAGGGCGCGCCTCGCGAACGCAGGTCGTGGTCATTTCGAACGACTCCTCGGTAGGAAAGCTCACGTCGGGGGACCCGGGGGCGGACAACGTCGCGGCCGGGCTGAAGCGAGGCTTGATCGTACCACCCGGCGGGCCCGGGCGCGGATCCGTCCGGCTCAATGGCAGGGTGGGGCGCCGGCGCCCGCCGCCGGGACCATCAGCGCCCGCCAGACCAGGACCCCGGCGGCGATCAGCGGGACGGCGCGCCGCAGGACGAGCTCGGCGCGGGGAAAGCGTCCGGTCCAGGCGGTACCGGCCTGGGCGGCGACGAGGCCGGGCATCGAGCCGACGCCGAACAGCCCCATCACCAGGGCGCCGCCCGCCGCCGAGCCCGCCCCGACCGCGGCGAGAAAGAGCCCGTAGAGCAGCCCGCAGGGAAGCAGCGGCGTGGCGGCGCCGAGCGCGAAGGCCCGGCCCGAGGGGGTCGTCCGCGCGCCCCAGCCGGCGATCCGCCGTCCGAAGCCGGCGAGGCCGGGGAGCGCGGGCAGGCGCCGCGGCAGCTCGAGCGCGGTGGCGGCGAGCCCGGCGGCCATCAGCCAGGGCAGCAGGGGCTGGACCCGCTCGGCCAGGGTGCGCGCCAGCCCGGCGCCGGCGAGGCCGAGCCCGGCGCCGACCGCGAGGTAGGCGGCGAGCCGCCCGCCGTGCCAGGCCGTCGCGGTCCGGCGCCGCCCGGTCCCGGCCGCCGGCAGGGGGGCGCAGGCGAGCGGACCGCACATCAGCGCGCAGTGCAACGAGCCGGTGAGCCCGGCGGCCAGGGCCGCCACGCCACCCGCCCAAAGGAGTGGGGCGTTCTCGAACATGCTCTTCTAGGCTGGCGCCGCCGGGGTTCGGAGGAGCCTCGAGGGGAGTGTAGCTCAAGGACTACCATCGAGATGCCCACGGCCCCGAGCGCGGCCCTCTGCCAGCACTGTTTCCAGCCGATCCCTCCGGGCGCCGGCACGGAGCCCTATTGCTGCCGGGGCTGCGCGGCGGTGCACGCGCTGCTGGTCGATCAGGGCCTCACCCGCTACTACGAGCTGGCCGGCGACCGGCCGGCGCCGGCCCCCCCGGAGCCGGGCGCGCGCAGCCTCGCCTGGCTCGAGCCCCTGCTCGAGGCGGAGGCGGCCGCCGGCGGCGGCGAGCTCGGCACGCTCCGGCTCGACGTCCAGGGCATCCACTGCGCGGCCTGCGTCTGGCTGATCCAGGAGACCTTCCGCCGGCGCGCGGGCGCGGCCTCCGCGCTGGTCAATCCCGCGCTCGGCAAGGTCACGCTCACATTCCGCCGCGGCCGCTTCGACGTGCGCGCCTGGCTCGCCGAGGTCGAGGCCTTCGGCTACCGCTTCGGGCCGCCGCGCAAGGCGGCGACGCGCGCCTCGGTCGACCTGCCGATCCGGCTGGGCATCGCGGCGGCGCTGACCGTCAACGTGATGCTCTTCTCGGTCAGCTTCTACTTCGGCCTGGCGCCGGGCGACGGCGAGCTCTTCCGCCTCTTTTCGGGCCTCTCGCTCGCCCTCTCGACCCTGGCCGTGCTGGTCGGCGGCTGGCCCTTCTTCCGTTCCGCACTCCAGGGCCTCCGGCGCGGCGTTCTCCACCTCGACCTGCCGATCGCGGTCGGCATCCTGCTCGTCTACGCCACCTCGCTCGCCCGCATGCGCGAGGGGCGGGGCGATCTCGCCTACTTCGACACCCTGAACGTCTTCATCACGCTGATGCTCGCCGGACGCTTCGTCCAGGAGCGCGCGCTCGAGCGCAACCGCCGCTTCCTGCTCGAGGACGACGGCGCCGAGGGGCTCTATGTCCGCCGCCTCGAGGAGGAGCGCCTGGTCACCGAACCGGTGGCGCGGGTGAAGACGGGCGACCGCCTGCTCGTCGCGCCGGGCGACCTGGTGCCGGTCGACGCGCGCCTGCTCGACGCCGCGGCCGAGGTCTCGACCGACTGGATCCACGGCGAGTCCGAACCGCGCGCGGTCGCCGCCGGCGAGACGGTCGCCGCGGGCAGCTTCAACGCCGGCCGCGCCGCCTTCCACGTCGAGGCGAGCTGCGACTTCGCCGACTCGCCGCTGGTCGCGCTCCTGCGCCAGCCGCCGCCGCGCGCGGCGCGCAGCGCACCCTTCCGGCGCTTCTGGGACCGGCTCGCGCGCGGCTGGGTGGCGGCGGTCGTGACGCTCGCGCTCGCCGGGTTCGTGATCTGGCTGCCCGCCGGCTTCGACCGCGCGCTCGACGTCGCCGCGGCGCTGCTGGTGGTCACCTGCCCCTGCGCGATCGGCATCGCGGTGCCGCTCGCCTACGAGCTCACCCTCCACCGCCTGCGCCGCGCCGGCTTCTTCGTGCGCGGCGAGGACCTGCTCGACCGCCTGACCCGGGTGCGCAAGATCCTGTTCGACAAGACCGGCACGCTCACCCTCGGCCGGCTCGAGCTCGCCCGTCCCGAGGAGATCGCCGCGCTCCCCGCCGGCGCGCGCGACGTCGCCTACAACCTCGCCGCGCGCAGCCTCCACCCGGTCGCGCAGGCGGCCGCGCGGGTGCTCGCCGCCGCCGGGGCCCGCTACGACGCGCGCGCGGCGGTCTGCGAGGCGCCCGGCCAGGGGCTCGAATGGCGGCGCGCCGACGGCCTCTGGCGGCTCGGCCGCGGCGACTGGGCGGTGGCCGGCGCGGGCTCCGCCGAGGCGATGTTCTCCCGCGACGGCCGCCCGCTCGCGCCGCTCGCCACCCGCGAGCTGCTGCGCCCCGACGCCCGCCGCGAGCTGGCGGCCCTCGCCGGCGCCGGTTACGAGATCTGGCTCGTCTCCGGCGACCGCCCGGCGAAGGTGGCGGCGCTCGCCGGCGCGCTCGGCATCGCGCCCGGGCGCGCGCTCTCCGGCCAGACCCCGGAGCAGAAGGCGGCGGCGGTCGCCCGGGTCGATGCCGGCGACACGCTCTTCCTGGGCGACGGCGTCAACGACGCGCTCGCCTTCGAGGCGGCGCTCGCCGCCGGCACGCCGGCGATCGACCGCCCGGTGATGCCCGGGAAGAGCGACTTCTTCCTGGTCGGCGAGGGGCTGGCGCCGCTCGCGCTCGCGCTCGCCGAGGCGCGGCGCCTGCGCCGCGTGGTGCGCGGCCTGCTCGCCGGCTCGCTCGTCTACAACGCCGCCGTGGTCGCGGCCGCGCTCTGCGGCCTGGTCTCGCCGGTGGTGGCTGCGGTCGCCATGCCGGTCTCGACGCTGGCGCTGGTCGCGCGCACGGTCCTCGCCCTCGGCCCCGGCCGGCGCGGCCGGCGCGCGGGAGCGCCGCTCGCGCTCGCGGAGGCGCGGCCGTGATCATCCTGACCCTGCAGATCTTCGTGAGCCTGATGCTGGTCGCGGGCTCCGTCGTGCTGTTCGTCTATACCGTGAAGTCGCGGACCCTGGAACACGCCGATCGTCTGGCCCTCGCGCCGCTCGACGACGACGGCGAGCAGCCGGAGGGGGCTGCGGAGTCCGCCCAACCGAAGGTCGAGATCAAGGAGGAGGGGAGCTGATGCGGCAAGAGCGCATCGAGTACGACGATACCGTCGTACGCAACTTCATGTTCGCTTCGATTCTGTTCGGAGCGGTGGGCCTGCTGGTCGGCGTGATCATCGCCAGCCAGCTCGCCTGGTGGCAGATGAACTTCGGGACGTCCTGGACGACGTTCTCGCGCCTGCGGCCCCTGCACACCAACGCGGTGATCTTCGCCTTCGTCGGCAACATGATGTTCGCCGGCATCTACTACTCGACGCAGCGGCTGCTCAAGGCCCGCATGGCGTCGGACCTGCTCTCGAAGATCCACTTCTGGGGCTGGCAGCTGATCATCGTCGCGGCGGCGATCACCCTGCCGCTCGGCATCACGACCTCGAAGGAGTACGCCGAGCTCGAGTGGCCGATCGACATCGCGATCGCGGTCGTCTGGGTCGTCTTCGCGATCAACTTCTTCTGGACGCTGGCCAGGCGCAACGAGAAGCACCTCTACGTGGCGCTCTGGTTCTACATCGCGACCATCGTGACGGTGGCCGTGCTGCACATCGTCAACTCGCTGGCGCTGCCGCTGTCGCCGCTCAAGAGCTACTCGATCTTCGCCGGGGTGCAGGACGCGCTGGTGCAGTGGTGGTACGGCCACAACGCGGTCGCCTTCTTCCTGACCACGCCGATCCTGGGCATCATGTACTACTTCCTGCCCAAGGCGGCCGAACGCCCGGTCTACTCCTACCGGCTGTCGATCGTCCATTTCTGGTCGCTGGTCTTCATGTACATCTGGGCCGGGCCGCACCACCTGCTCTACACCGCGCTGCCCGAGTGGGCGCAGTCGCTCGGCATGGTGTTCAGCCTGATGCTGTGGGCGCCCTCCTGGGGCGGCATGCTGAACGGCCTGCTCACCCTGCGCGGCGCCTGGGACAAGGTGCGCCGCGAGCCGGTGCTCAAGTTCTACGTCGCGGCGGTGACCTTCTACGGCATGGCGACCTTCGAAGGCCCGCTGATGTCGATCAAGTCGGTCTCCTCGCTCTCCCACTACACCGACTGGATCATCGGCCACGTCCACGGCGGCGCGCTCGGCTGGAACGGTCTGATGGCGGCCGGCATGTTCTACTGGCTGGTCCCCAAGCTCTACGGCGTGCCGCTGCGCTCGAAGAAGGCGGCCGAGGCCCATTTCTGGCTCGCCACCATCGGCATCGCGATCTACATGGTCGCGATGTGGGTGTCGGGCGTCAACCAGGGCCTGATGTGGAAGGCGATCGGGACCGACGGCACGCTCACCTATCCCAACTTCGTCGAGACGCTGGTCGCGATCCGGCCGATGTACATCATCCGCTTCCTCGGCGGCCTGATGTACCTGACCGGCTTCGTGATGATGATCTGGAACCTGCTCGCCACGGCGCGCGCCGGCAAGCCGGTCACGACCGCGGTCAACGTGACGGTCGAGGACCGGCCGGATCCGGCCGACCGGGTCGGCGTCGGCGCGGTGCTCGCCGGCCGGCCGCTCTGGTTCACGGTGGTCGGCTTCCTGGCCGCCTGCGCCTTCGCGCTGGTGCCGCCGGTGCCGGCGATCGTGCTCGCGGTGGCCGTGCTGGTCATCGCCGAGGTGGGTTACGTGGTCACCAAGCGCGAGGCGAGCGCGGGCAAGCCCTCCTGGTTCGGCATCATCGAACGCCGGCCGCTCGCTTTCACGGTCCTCACCCTGATCTCGATCCTGATCGGCGGCATCGTCGAGCTGGTGCCGACCATCCTGATCAAGCAGGCGGTGCCGCAGACCGGCGCCGCGCAGAAGCCCTACACGGCGCTCGAGCTGCAGGGCCGCGACCTCTACATCCGCGAGGGCTGCTACGTCTGCCACTCGCAGATGATCCGGCCGCTGGTCGACGAGTTCCAGCGCTACGGCGAGGCCTCGCGCGCCGAGGAGTTCATCTACGACCACCCGTTCCAGTGGGGCTCGAAGCGGACGGGCCCGGATCTCCAGCGCGAGGGCGGCAAGTACCCGAACCTCTGGCACTACACGCACCTGATGGATCCGCGCGCGACCAGTCCGGGCTCGAACATGCCCTCCTACAACTGGCTGGCCCGGGGTCACGTCGACACCGCGCTCGGCGCGCGCAAGCTCTCGCTGATGCGCAAGCTGGGCGTGCCCTACACCGACGCCGACGTCGCCGCGGCCGAAACCGCGCAGCGCGAGCAGGCGGCGACGATCGTCGCCGACCTCGCCACCAACGGCGTCGACGTCGAGTGGAACTCCGAGATGGTCGCGCTCATCTCCTACCTGCAGCGGCTCGGACGCGAGAAGGGCATCGCCCCGACTCCGGCCGCGGCGGCGGCGGTGGTGCCGGCCGCGCCGACGCCGCCCGAGGGGGAGTGAGATGTACCGCGAGTTCTTCGCCGCCCTCGACTCGCCGGCGCTGCCGCTCGCGGCGATGGGCTTCTTCGTCGCCGCCTTCGCGCTGATGCTGGTGCGCACCTACGCCTGGAAGAAGAAGGCCGACTACGATCCGGTAGCGGCCCTGCCGCTCGACGATTCCGAGGATTCCGACCGCAGCGAGGTGAAGCCGTGAACGCCCAGGACCCCACCAAGGACAAGATCGTCCACGTCTACGACGACATCGAGGAGGAGGACAACCACCTGCCGAACTGGTGGCTGGCGATCCTGATCGGATCGATCGTGTTCGCCTTCGGCTACTGGTTCGTCTACCACACGGCGAAGCTGCGCCCGACGCCGGCGGTGGCCTACAAGAGCGACGTCGAGAAGATCCTCGCGGCGCGCGCCGCCGCCAACCCCGCGTCGCCCGAGGCGATCGTCGCGCTGTCGAAGGACGCCGCGGCGATGGCGGAGGGCAAGCAGGTGTTCATGACCACCTGCGCGGCCTGCCACGGCCAGCGCGGCGAAGGCATCATCGGGCCCAACCTGACCGACAACCACTGGATTTACGGCTACGGCCCCGGCGACCTGCTCAAGGCGGCGAGCGAGGGCTTCCCCGCCAAGGGCATGCCGGCGTGGGGCGCGATCATCGGCCCCGAGCGCACGCGCAAGGCCGCGGCCTACGTGCTGACGATCAAGAACACCAACGTGCCCGGCGGCAAGGCGCCGCAGGGCGACATCGTGGAGTGAGCGGCAGATGAACGAAGCCGGTCCGGCGCCCATCCTGGGCTCGATGCGACCCGACGGGTCGCGGCTCAAGGTCCATCCGGCCGACGTGCGCGGCCGCTGGCTCACGCGGCGCCGGGCCGTCTTCGCCGTGCTCATCGCGGTCTACGTGCTGGCGCCGCTCGTGCCGGTCGGCGGCCACCCGTCGATCATGCTCGACGTCCAGCACCGCAGCTTCTACCTGTTCGGGCAGACCTTCAACGCGCAGGACTTCTGGATGGTCGTGCTGATCGCCCTCGCCTTCGTGTTCGGCCTGCTCGCGGTCACCGCCTGGCGCGGCCGGGTCTGGTGCGGCTGGGCCTGCCCGCAGACGGTCTTCCTCGAGGGGATCTACCGGCCGATCGAGCGCTTCCTCGAAGGGCCGCGCGAGCGCCGGCTGAAGGCGGCCGGCGCGCCCTGGACGGCGAGCCGGATCCTGCGCTTCGGCGCCAAGCAGGCGGCCTTCCTGGCCGTCTCGCTGCTGATCGCCCACACCGCGGCGGCGCTCTTCGTCGGCCCGTTCGAGCTGGCGGCGATGATCCGCGAGGGCCCGGCGGCGCACACCGAGGCCTTCCTGCTGACCATCGGCTTCGCGGCCATCCTGACCTTCAACTTCGCCTGGTTCCGCGAGCAGTTCTGCGTCGTGCTCTGCCCGTACGGCCGCCTGCAGTCGGTGCTCCACGACCGCGACTCGGTCACCGTCGCCTACGACCCGCAGCGGGGCGAGCCGCGCGGCCGGCTCACGAAGCAGGCCGCGGCGGAGCCCGCGCGCGGCGACTGCATCGACTGCCACCGCTGCGTCGTGGTCTGCCCGACCGCGATCGACATCCGCAACGGGCTGCAGATGGAGTGCCTCGCCTGCCTGCAGTGCGTCGACGCCTGCGACGAGGTGATGACCCGGGTCAACCGGCCGACCGGGCTGATCCGGCTGCTGTCGCAGAACCAGCTCGCCGGGGCCCCGAGCCGGATGCTGCGCCCGCGGGTGGCGGTCTACGCGCTCGCCTTCCTGCTCGCGACCGGCACGCTGGGCGCGAGCCTGGCGCGGCGCAGCTCGTTCGAGGCCAACGTCCTGCGCCCGCGCGGCGCCAATCCGTTCGTGGTCGACGGCGCGCTGGTGAGGAACGCCTTCGAGATCCACCTGGTCAACAAGAGCCCGGCGACGGCGCGCTTCACGATCGACGTCGAGGCCCCGGTCGACGCCGAGATCGTGATCGGGACCCCCGAGGTCGAGCTCGCCTCGCTCACCGACGCGCGCGTGCCGGTCTCGGTGTCGATCGCGCGCGCCGCGATCGGCGGCGGCGTCGAGCTCGAGGTCGAGATCGAGCAGAAGGAGAGCGGCGAGGAGCGCAAGGTGAAGGTGCGCTTCCTGGCTCCGTCCGGCGTCCCGCCGGGCTGAGCCGCGGCGGCGTCGCGCGCGCCCCGCGGGCCGTCCCGCCGCGGTTGCGCGCCCCGGTCGGGCGTCGTACCATCCGGGCGGTTCCACGCACCTTCCGCCGACGCTGCCCACAGCTGGAGGAGAGATTCGATGTCCGACGGGAAGAAGTTCGCACCCTACGTCGCGGCCGACTCGAGCATGCTCGAGTTCTCGCTGAAGGCCCTGCTGCTGGGCCTCGCGATGTGCGTCATCCTGGGCGCCGCCAACGCCTATCTCGGCCTCAAGGCCGGCATGACGATCGCGGCCACCTACCCCGCGGCGGTCATCTCGATGGCGGTGCTCCGCCTGCTCAAGGGCACGCTGCTCGAGGAGAACTTCGCCCGTACCGTCGGCTCGATCGGCGAGTCGGTGGCGGCCGGCGCCATCTTCACCGTGCCGGCCTTCGTGATCCTGAAGATCTGGAAGTTCGATCCCGAGCACATGGCCGCGGAGTACTGGACCGCGACCGCCCTGATGATCCTGGGCGGCCTGCTCGGCATCATGTTCGTCACCATCCTGCGCCGGGTGATGGTCGAGGACGCGACCCTGCCCTTCCCCGAGTCGGTCGCCGCCTCCGAGATCCACAAGGCCGGCCAGCGCGGCTCGGAGGCCGCGGCCCAGCTGTTCAAGGCGATGGGCGTCGGCGCGGTGATCAAGCTGCTCGGCGACCTCGGCGTCTTCCGCGCCTCGAACACCTTCTCGGTGGCGATGGGCAACGTCAAGGAGAGCTTCGTCCGGCTCGGCCTCGACTCGACCGCCAAGACGGTGCCGACCGGCGGCGTCACCTCCATGTACGCCCCGGCGGCGAGCCCCGCCTACATCGGCGTCGGCTACATCATCGGCCCCGAGCTCGGCGCGCTCAACTTCGCCGGCGGCCTGCTCGCCTGGGGCCTGCTCGTGCCGCTGCTGGTGTTCTTCCTCGGGCCCGAGATGATCGCCCAGTACACCGGCGCCGACGGCGTCGCGGACTGGCCCCGGCTCACCCACCACCTCTACATGTACATCGCGCGCCCGATCGCGGTCGGCGGCATGCTGGTCGGCGCCTGCTACACGCTCTACCGGATGCGCAAGAACCTGGTGACCGGCATCAAGCGCGGCATCGCGGACGTGCGCAAGTCGGCGTCGACCTCGGCGCCCGCCGACCGCACCGAGCGCGACCTGCCGTTCAAGACGGTCCTGCTGGGCATCGCGACGATCGTGGCGCTGATGGTCGGTCTCTACTTCTACTTCACGCACTCGATCGGCGCGGCGCTGCTGGCGGCGCTGGTGATGCTGGTGACCGGCTTCTTCTTCTCCGCGGTCTCCGGCAACCTGGTCGGCATGATCGGGTCGTCGAACAACCCGATCTCGGGCCTGACCCTCGCCACCACCATCGTCGCCGCGCTCACCATGGTGATCATCGGCGCCAAGGGCATCGAGGGCGTCGCGGCGGTGCTCGGAGTGGCGGCGATCGGCTGCGTCTCGGCGGCGGTCGCCGGCGAAATGCTGCAGGACCTGAAAGTCGGGCACATCCTGGGCGGCACGCCCTGGAAGATGCAGGTCGGCGACGTCATCGGCGTCGTCGTCGCGGGCCTGGTGATGTTCTTCCCGCTCTACATCCTGCACGTCTCCGACCTCAAGGCGAACCCGGTGACCGGCGGCTTCGGCGGCCCCAACCTGGCGGCGCCGCAGGCCGGCCTGATGGCGGCGGTGTCGCAGGGCATCGTCGGCGGCGAGATGGCCTGGCCGCTGGTGCTGGTCGGCATCGCGATGGGCATCTCGCTCATCCTGATCAAGGTCAAGAGCCCGATGCTCTTCTCGGTCGGCATGTACCTGCCGCTCGAGACGACCTTCGCGATCTTCGTCGGCGGAGTGATCCGCGGCTTCGTCAACCGCGCCCGCGAGAAGCACGGCTTCAACGAGGCGCAGAAGGCGCGGGTCGAGAACGCCGGCGTGCTGGTCGCTTCCGGCCTGATCGCCGGCGAGGCGCTGCTCGGCCTGTTCGTCGCCGCGGTGGTCTTCTTCCGCGAGAGCTTCTGGTCGATCCCGACGTTCGCCTCGATCGCCGGCTGGCTGGCGATCCCGGTGTTCCTGATCCTGGCGCTCTACCTGGTTCGAGTTCCGCTGTCGAAGGCGGGTGCGGCCGACGAGCCGGCCCCGCCGACCGCGGTGATGTAGGCGCTGGCCCCGACGACGGGGCCGGCCCGGAAAGGCGGAGAGCGAAGCTGGCTTCCGCGGGCAGCATCCCAGAAACCCGGCTCCGGCCGGCGCGCGACGGCGCCCGGCCGCCCGGATCCCATTCCCACACGAGGTAGCTCTCGATGGAACGCTACGTTTCGGCCGCCGAGGCGGTCTCTCTGGTCCGGTCCGGGGACCGGGTCTACATCCATACGGCGGCAGCCGCCCCCGTCGAGCTCGTCGAGGCGCTCGCGGCGCGCGCGTCCGAGCTCAGCAACGTCGAGACGATCAGTCTGCACACCGAGGGCCCGGCGCCCTACGTGAAGACGGAGGTGGCCGGCAGCTTCCACCACAAGGCCCTGTTCATCGGCCCCAACATGCGCGAGGCCGTGGCCGCTGGCACCGCGGACTTCCTGCCCTGCTTCCTCTCCGAGGTGCCGGTGCTGTTCCGTCAGGGCATCCTGCCGCTCGACGTCGCGCTGGTGCAGGTCTCGCCGCCCGACGCCCACGGCTTCTGCACCCTCGGCGTCTCGGTCGATTCCTCGAAGGCCGCGGTCGAGTGCGCGCGCAAGACGATCGCGCTGGTCAACCCCAACATGCCCCGGACCCACGGCGACGGCTTCGTCCACGTCTCGCAGTTCGCCGCGATGGTGCAGACCGACGCGCCGCTCTACGATCACCAGCCGCCGGCGATCGGCGAGCTCGAGCGCGCGATCGGCACCCATGTCGCCTCGCTGATCGACGACGGCGCCACGCTGCAGATGGGCATCGGCGCGATCCCCGACGCGGTGCTCTCGGCGCTCGGCGACCACCGCCGCCTGGGCATCCACACCGAGATGTTCTCGGACGGCATGATCCCGCTGGTCGAGCGCGGCGTGGTCACCGGCGAGGCCAAGCGCGTCCACCCCGGCAAGGTGGTCGGCACCTTCGCGATGGGCACCCGCCGGCTCTACGACTTCATCGACGACAACCCGCAGGTGGTCATGCTCGACGTCGCCTACGTCAACGACCCGGCGGTGATCCGCAGGAACCCGAAGGTCACCGCGATCAACAGCGCGATCGAGGTCGACCTGACCGGCCAGGTCTGCGCCGACTCGATCGGCACCCGCATGTACTCGGGCGTCGGCGGCCAGATGGACTTCATCCGCGGCGCCTCGCTGTCGCCCGGCGGCAAGCCGATCATCGCGCTGCCCGCCTCGACCACCCGGGGCGAGACGCGCATCGTGCCGGTGCTCAAGGAGGGCGCGGGCGTGGTGACGACGCGCGCCCACGTCCACTACGTGGTGACCGAGCACGGCATCGCGAACCTGTTCGGCAAGAGCCTGCGCGAGCGGGCGAAGGCGCTGATCGCGATCGCCGATCCGAAGCACCGCGAAGCCCTCGAGCGCGCCGCGATCGAGCGCTTCCACATCCTCTGAGGGCCGCGGCGGGACCGGCTGCCGGGGCTAGCGCCCGGGCAGGGCGCGCGCGACGAGGGCGCGGAAGCGCTCCGTGGCGCGCAGCGCGGCGAACTCGGGCTCGATCGCGGCGCGCGCCATGGTGTAGCGCGGGCGCAGCTCGGCCGCCCGCTCGAGGTCGGCCAACGCGCGCTCGGCGTCGCCGGTGAGCGCGCGGACGGCGGCCGCGTAGTAGCGGGTGAAGGGTTCGTCGGCGCCGAGCGCCAGGCGACGCTCCCAGGCGTCGAGCGCGGTCGCGAAGCTCGCCGCCGCCTCCTCGGCGAGGCCGAGCGCGAGGCGGGCGGCGCCCAGCCGCAGGTGGAGCTCGATCGCGATCCGGCCGCGCAGCGCGTGGTCGACGCCGACGAGGAAGGCGGCCTCCTGCTGGAAGCGCTGCGCCGCCTCCTCCGGCCGCCCCTCGAGCGCCGCGACGTGCCCGATCCGCATGTAGGCGCCGACGATCTGCCCGCTCTCCCGCCCCGACAGCAGCTTCTCCTGGAGCCCGGCCGCGCGCTCGGCCGCGGCGCGCGCGCCGACCAGATCGCGCGCCAGCGTCCGGCAGTGGGCGAGCTGCAGCCAGTACCAGCCGGCGTGCGGGTTGCCCTCGAGCGCGCGCTCGAACCAGCGCGCCGCGCCGGCGAAGTCGGCGCGGCCGGTGAAGAGAGCGCGCGCGTGGCCGGCGAGCACCGTCGGGTCCTCCGGCGCGAGCTCGAGCGCGCGGCCGAGCGCGGCGAGCCCCTCGTCGATCCGGCCGAGCGCTACGAGCGTGGCGCCCAGCTCGCGGTGGGCGCGCGCCCAGCCGGGGCGCAGGCGGATCGCGGTCTCGAGCCCGCCGAGCGCGCGTTCGTGGAGCTCGGGCCAGGCGAGGTAGTCGGCCTGCTGCGCGCGGGCGACGGCGAGCTCGACGTAGGCGCGCGCGTAGGAGGGGTCGAGCGCCACCGCCCGCTCGAAGAAGAGCTGGGCGCGATCGAGCCCCTCGTAGGTCTCGGTGCGCAGGTTGAGCAGCCCCTTGGCGAGCGCCTCGTAGGCGGCGAGCACGGCGGTCTCGGCCCGCTCGGCGGCCACCGGCGCCTCGGCGAGCTCGCCGGCGAGCGCGCGCACCACCCGGTCCTGCAGCTCGAAGAGCGCGTCGACCCGGCCGTCGAGGCGCGGCCCCTCGCGGGTCGCGCCGCTCGCGGCGTCGGTCAGGCGCAGCGTCACCCGCAGGCTCTCGCCCGCGTGCTGGAGCGCGCCGCCGACGACCCAGCGGGCGTCGAGCAGGCGGCCGATGCGCGGCGCGAGGTCGGCGCCCGCGGCGCCCGCCTCGCCGGCCAGCCGGCGCAGCGCCTCCTCGACGCGGTCGCGCGCGACCACGGCGAGCCCCTCGACGCGGGCGAGGTCGGTGCGCACGGTCTCGACCAGGCCGGCCGCCAGCCAGTCGTCCTCGGCGCCCCCCGACAGCGTCTCGAAGTCGAGCACGACGACGCCGGCGCGCGGCGCGCCGGCCGCCGGGCGCAGGCGCCGGGCGCGGATGGCGGCGAGCTCGGCGCCGACCGCGCGCAGGTCGGCCGGCCGCGCCGCCGGCGCCTTGGCGAGCATGCGCTTGGCGAGCTCGGCGAGCCCGGCGCGGCGCGGCTCCTTCTCGGCGAGCGGCGGCGGCTCGCGGTGGAGGATGGCGCCGGCGACCTCCCAGGCGTTGGCGCCGGCGAAGGGGCGGCGGCCGGCGAGCAGCTGGTAGAGCACGACGCCGAGCGAGAAGACGTCGGCGCGGCCGTCGACCGGCTGCCCGGCGGCCTGCTCGGGCGCCATGTAGCCGAGCGTGCCGACCGCGGCGCCCGGCTCGGCCTCGGGCGCGCGGCTCCAGGTGCTCAGGTCGGTGGCCGCGGGGGCGGCGAGGCGCGCCAGCCCGAAGTCGAGCACCTTGACGCGCCCGGCCGCGGTCACCAGCAGGTTCGAGGGCTTGACGTCGCGGTGGACGATGCCGCGCGCGTGCGCCTCGGCGAGCGCGTCGGCGACCTGCGCGACGAGGTCGATCAGCGCGTCGGGGTCGGGCGCGACGCGCGCGACGTAGGCGTCGATCGGCTCGCCCGCGACGTACTCGAGGACGAGGAAGAAGATCGGCGCCCCCCCCGCGCCCCCCTCGACCTCGTCGACCTCGTAGACGACCGCGATGTTCGGATGGTTGAGGGCGGAGGCGAGCCGGGCCTCGGCGAGCAGGCGGTTGCGCGCCTCCTCCTCGCAGAGCTCCTGGGCGCGCAGGACCTTCAACGCGACCGGCCGATGCAGGCGCAGGTCCTCGGCGAGATAGACCTCGCCCATCCCCCCCTCGCCCAACCGCTCGAGGATCCGGTAGCGCGACAGCGTGCGTCCGATCACCTGGGCCGACGGCCTCCCGCCCCGAGACTACGGGAGCGCGGCGCGCCGGTACAGTCCGCGCGCCGCGCGGGCCGCGGGCGCGTGCGCCCGGTCGGCTAGGATGCGGCCATGACGCGCCCCGTCGCGCTGCTCGTCACCGGCGCCTCCGGCATGCTGCTGCCGAAGCACTTCCTCGCCGTCCTCGCCCGCCATCCGGCGGTCGAGCGGGTCCACCTCGTGGTTTCGAAAGGGGCGAGCCAGGTGCTCGCCCACGAGCTCGGCGCGAACCGGACCGGCGCCGAGGCGCTCGCCGAGGCCGCCGGCCTCGAGGGGGCGGCGCGCGAGCGGGTCACGATCCACCGCGACAACGAGCTCGACGCGCCGATCTCCTCCGGCTCCTACCGGCTGGCCGGCACCGCGATCCTGCCGTGCAGCGCCGGGACCGCCGGCGCCCTCGCCAGCGGCACCGCGTCGACCCTGATCCACCGCGCCGGCGCCGTGGCGTTGAAAGAGCGCTGGCCGCTCGTCCTCGGCTTTCGCGAGACGCCGCTCTCGGCCCTCCACCTCGAGAACCTGCGCACCCTCGCCTGGGCCGGCGCCGTCGTCGCCCCCCCGATCCCCGCCTTCTACGTCGGCGGCGAGGATCTGCCCCGCTTCCTCGACGCTTACAGCCAGCGCCTCCTCGACCACCTCGGCCTCGGCCCCGCCGGGCCGGGCCTGCGCTGGGGGTAGCGCCCGCTTCCAGCCGCCGCAGGTCAGGGCGTATCGGGGACGCAGGTGCCGGCGCCGTCGCACGTGCCGCCGGTGCAAGGATCTCCGAACGGAGCGAAGAAGAAGCCGCAGACGTTGGCGTCGCAGCTTCTTGCCTGGCACTCGGTGTCGAAGCCCGGGCAGTCGGTCGCCTCTACGCACTCGACGCAGACGCCGGTGCCGTCGCAGACGTTTCCGCCCCCTTCGCTGCACGGCATCCCGAGCGGCGACGGAAAGAAGGACGGGATACCTGCGGTGCAGAGATCGTCGGTGCACTCCAGGCCGTCGGCGGGAAGGTCGGCGTCGTCGGCGATCGCCGCGATGCCGCCAGTGCCGTCGCAGACCGCGACCTGACAATCCCCGGCGCTCTGCTCGGAGATCACGAAGCCGAGCTCCGTGTAGAGGAAACCGCAGGCGCCCGCCACGCAGGTGCGCGTCTGGCACTCCGTGTCGAGACCCGGACAGGTCGTGGCGGCGATGCACTGGACGCAGACGTTGCCCTCGCAGAGACCGCTCTGACAGTCCGTGTGGACGGCGCAGAGCTGGAAATCGGCGCACAGCGCGCACTGTCCGCCGCCGCAGTCGACGTCGGTCTCGCAGTCGTTGGGGATCGCGTCGGTGCAGGTCGCCGGGACCGGCACGGTCAGCGACCAGGCGCAGGAGTAGCCGGTCTCGAAGCCGTTCGAGAAGATCGCGTCGCCGGCGGCCGCGAACCGGACCGGCCAGAGCGCGAGCAGCACGGCGAGCACCCTGCCGAGCGCGCGCCGGCGGCGCCGGGCTCCGAGGGTGGCGACGTCCCGAGCGACGGCGGATCCGACGGCCGCACGATCCTTCCCCATGGCAACCTCCGCTGAAGTCGCGCGAGTCTACGCGAACCCGGGCGGTATGCCCGGGACCGGAAACCGTCGTCGAACCGGCGCGCGGCCCCGGGCGCCGCTTCGTCCGAGCTGCGGTTGCCGGCGACCCATATTTACGGTAGCTTGACCGCGTGAAGACGACGATCGAGATTCCCGACCCTCTCTTCCGGGAGGCCAAGGCGGTCGCGGCCGCGCGGGGGGAGTCGCTGCGCGAGCTGGTGTCGAGCGCGCTGCGTCGCCACCTCGCGGCGCCCGCCGGGGGCGGGCCGGAAGCGGAGGGCTGGCGCCGCGTCTTCGGCAAGGCGCGGGCGGCCGACGTCGCCCGGGTCGACGCCGTGGTCGCCGCCGAGCTCGAGCGGATCGATCCGGCGGACTGGCGGTGATCCTCGACACCAACGCGGTCTCGGCGCTGTTCGCCGGGGATGCGGACCTGCTTCCCCTGCTCGCCGGTGAGCCGCGCCTCCACCTGCCCGTCGTGGTGATCGGCGAGTACCGCTACGGGCTCCTCCGCTCCCGCCAGCGCAGCGCCCTCGCCCGGCTGCTCGACACGCTGATCGCCGAGAGCCGGGTCCTGGAGATCGACCTCGAGACCGCCGAACGCTACGCCGAGGTGCGCGACGCGCTCCGGCGGCAGGGCACGCCGATCCCGGAGAACGACGTCTGGATCGCCGCCCTCGCGCGCCAGCACGAGCTGCCCGTGGTGACCCGCGACGAGCACTTCGACCAGGTCCCCGGCCTCGACCGCCGCGCCTGGTGACGCAGCGATCCGGCCCGCGGCCGAGCCGACGCGACGTCGGGGGTTGCAGAGCTGCTGAACAACGGGGCCAGAAGGGTGGCACCTGTCCGCCGCCAGCCGACCCCGAAGGCTCCCTTGTTTCCTGTCCTGGTTTCAGCCCCCGCTACGGACCCGGCGTCGAGTCGGCCTCCTTGGAAGCGGTAGCCTGTCGAGGTGTCTGCACCACCATCTGGTGCAGTTCACCGCTGGCGTCAAGTGAGAGGGTGAGACCCAGCGGCGCGTAGACAAGCACGGTGGCGGCGGGATTGGTGTTCCTGCTGCTCGGTGTGCCGAACTCGGCTAGAACGTCGGCTTCTCTTGCTCCCCACGCCAGCGCCCTGCCCAGGAGGAGCTTCGGCTGCTCCGATCCCAGCAGTTCCGAGGGCTTTCCAACGAATACGACCGCAATGTTGCCGAGGTCGTCTGCGATCAGGCCAACCCCGAGCGCGGTCAGGTCAAAGGACTTCGGAGTATTGCGCCGGCATGGTCGGAACTTCTCACAGGCTGCCTGCGCGCTCTCGCCGATGAGAAACGGGCCAACTCCCCTGCCGGGCGAAACGCTCCAAACGGTCTGTGCGTTGCCGGTGCCCGACGCAAGGAGGGCAAGCGCAGTCGCAAGCGCCAGCCGACGGAAATTCTCGCAAGCTCCCACGAGCGCACCTTTCAACCTAGGGACGGGGAACGAATTCCGTGTTGTCGTCATCCCACACACGCGTGTTCGGTCCCGGCACGATTCTCCAGAGGTCGTCGTTGAGCTTCGGGTTGACCTCGAGACTCCTGACTCTCATGGAGAAGTCCAACATGAGGCTCGTCGGATCTGATCGCGCCGGCCAAGCAGTGATTTGAACCTCCGAGGGAAAGCCCCCACGACTGGCTTCGCGATCGGAGAACTTCACGATCTCTGTCTGGACGAAGTGATCCATCGACGGCTCGCGCACGGTCAGTGACACTCCGGCGTCGGACGGATGGACCACGATATCAACCACCTCTCCAGCGACGCCGCTCCCTCGAAGGCCGACCCGGCCATCGCCGGCCTCAGATCTCTCGAATCTGAGCTCCTCCAGAATGGTCGCGGCACTCTCCCAGAGTCTCGAGCCCTGGAGATCTGCCAAAGAGATGGGTTCGGGAAGGGTCTCGCTCCTGGAGCCCAGGACTGCTGCGAGCTCGAGGAGCAGTGGATTCGGCACCGCAAGCGGGAGGGGGCGCGGTTCGGTGGCGGATCTCTGGACCAACAGGTCCAAGTCCGGGAAGAACACCTCCACGGATCGCCCATCCGACGCGACTGCGATGTTACCGAACGACTCCGGCCGACGTCCGTCGAATCGAATCTCCGTGCGGCTCTTTCCTCCGGCGCTCCAGTACTCGAAGGTGCCCTCAAGGCCCGTCTCGAGTCCTGAATTTGTCGCAAGTCGCCTGATCTGGAAGTCCGCCGAAAGGTGGACGGACTCGAGGCGGCTTGTCCGGGCCCTGGCCGAGTCCAGAAAGCCCATTGCCGTCGGAGTCTCCGCTGCGGCGACAGGGGCGCAGAGATTGGCTGCCAGGAGGACAGCGAGAAGGCCACGGGTCCAGATGGCCGAAGAAAAGAGGCGGGGTAGCACGTGGTCATCCATGGCTTCCCGCCTCTAACAATCGTCGGTAGGTGCGGGCAGGCCGCACTTACGGCCGAAGAAGATGTAGTACCTCTTGATCCCGCAGGTCATCCCGCCAGAGTTCTTGAAGCCTGCGCCCTGCACCGGGAAGTAAGTATCCAGGCCAAAGAAGGTGGACCATTGTTGGCACTGGGGATCGACGCTGCAGTATCCCGCAGGCATCCAGCAGTAATCCTCTGGCGGCATCTGTGACCCAAGCGGACTTTCAAGAACGAACATGGCAAAAAACGCAAGAGACGTGATTCCTACCGTGTGAAGCAGCTTTCCTCTTGAGCGGTTCACGCCCCTTCGGCCCCACACTGCTGGATGATCGGGTTCGGTGCGCGCGCGGCTTTCCACCGCGCGCGACGGCAGCCTACGCACATGGACCTGTGGCAGGAAGGTAGAAGCGCGAGTCCACTCTTTGTGACGGCTCATCTGAACTGCCTCCCATGAGAATGGAGCGACTGCGGTCGCCGCTCCGTAAGAACACTCAAGTGCTACCAGCTTCGGATTCTGTTGCGAATGGTAGTTTCACCCACCTTCCGCGTCAAGCGAGTTCGGCACAGGCGAACAGGGCTCGGCGCGCAGGAGAAAGCTCTCTCACCGCTGCTTGACAGTGCGTGACCGCCGTCCGTATACTTAACAGCGTTAAGTAACGGAGGCACGTTCATGGGAACGAAGGAGCGGCGGGAGCGGGAGAAGGAGGAAGTGAGGACGAAGATCCTCGACGCGGCCCGGGTGCTCTTCGTCGAGCAGGGGTACGAGGCGGTCACGATGCGCAAGATCGCGGCGGCGATCGAGTATTCGCCGACCGCGATCTACCTGCACTTCGCGGACAAGGAGTCGATCGTCCGCGAGCTGTGCGACACCGACTTCGCGCACCTCGCCAGCCGCTTCCGGAAGATCGGCAGGACGGCCGACCCGATCGAGCGGCTGCGCGGCGCCGGGCGGGCCTACGCGGACTTCGGCGCGAAGAACCCGAACCACTACCGGCTGATGTTCATGACGCCGCACCCGCCGCACCATCCCGGAGAACTCGAAGATCGAGCGTCGGCAACCCCGAGCAGGACGCCTACGCCTTCCTCAAGTGGACGGTCGGCGAGGCGATCGCCGCAGGGGCGGCTGCGGGCGGGGCTCGACGACGTCGAGCTCGTCTCGCAGATCGTCTGGGCCGGCATCCACGGCATCGTCTCGCTGCGCCTGTCCAAGCACAACGAGCCCTGGGTCGCCTGGCGCGGCGAGAAGAAGACCGTCGATCTCATGCTCGACACGCTGATCCGCGGCATCGCGCGCGCGCCGGGGGCCTGAGCCGTGGCCAACCTGGCGGTCCAGGAACCTCCTCCACGACAAGCTGCGCACGGCGATGACCGTCGCCGGCGTCGCCTTCGCCGTGACGCTCGTCTTCGTCCAGATCGGGCTCTTCCTCGGGCTGCTCGACAACGCCTCGGTGACCATCGACCGGATCGACGCCGACCTCTGGGTGACCTCGAAGAACACCCCCAACATCGACTTCGCCCACGGCTTCCGCGAGACGCTCGTGCAGCGCGTCCGCTCGGTGCCGGGGGTCGAGCGCGCCGACAACCTGCTGCTCCAGTTCCTCAACCTCGCGCTGCCCAACGGCGCCGAGGAGAGCATGCTGGTCTACGGGCTCGAGGACTTCTCGCGCTGGGGGATCCCCTGGGCGGTCGAGGCGGGCGACGTCTCCGACCTGCGCCGCGGCGACTTCATGTTCCTCGACGGCTCGGCCGAGCGCCGCATGGGGCCCTTCGCGGTCGGCGACTACCGCGAGGTGATGGGCTACCGGCTGAAGATCATCGGCCGCACCCGCGAGGCGCTCTCCTTCACCACCTCGCCGATCGCCTTCCTCGACTACCGGCTGGTGCAGCGGCTGGCCGGCGAGCGCATGGACGGCCGCACCACCTACATCCTGGTCCGGGCCGCGCCGGGCGCCGACCTCGCGGCGATCCGCGCCGAGATCGCCCGCCGGCTCCCCTACAACGACGTCTACACCGCGGCCGAGTGGGCGAAGCGCTCGCGCAACTACTGGGTCGCCTCGACCGGCCTCGGCCTCAACATGTACATCACGGTCTTCCTCGGCTGCCTGGTCGGCGTCGTCGTGGTGGCGCAGACGCTCTACACCTCGACCATGGAGCACCTGAAGGAGTTCGGCACGGTCAAGGCGATCGGCGGCTCGAACGCGGACATCTACCGGATCCTCGGCGTCCAGGCCGCGGTCGCCGCGGTGGTCGGCTTCCTCGTCGGCGGCGCCCTGTCGGCTGCGCTCGAGGCCCCGATGGCGCGAATCGGCCTCAAGCTCATCATCCCGGCGCCGCTCGGCGCCGCGGTCTTCCTCGGCACGCTCCTCTTCTGCCTCGCCGCCGCCTTCGTCTCCTTCCGCAAGGTGGCCTCGATCGACCCCGCGCTGGTCTTCCGCGCCTGATGCGATGCGCGCTCCGGAGCACGCCATGACCCGACAGCCGCACGCCGCCGCGCCGGTCCTCCTCGCCGAGCGCGTGACCAAGAGCTTCGCCGAAGGACGCGAGGAGGTGCGCGTGCTCGACGGCGTCGACCTCGCGCTCGCCCGGGGCGAAGTGGTCGCGCTCGAGGGGCCGTCGGGCTCGGGCAAGACGACCTTCCTGTCGATCCTCGGCTGCATCCTGACCCCGAGCTCGGGGCGGGTGGTGGTCGACGGCGAGGAGGTCGACCCGGCGCGGCCCGAGCGTCTGCCCGAGATCCGCAAGCGCGCGATCGGCTTCGTCTTCCAGCAGTACAACCTCTTCCCGGCGCTCTCCGCGCTCGAGAACGTCGAGTACGCGCTCCAGGTCAAGGGGCGCGGCCGGCGCGAAGCGCGCGCGGCGGCCGCGCACGCGCTCGACGCGGTGGGTCTCGCCGACCGCGCGCACTTCCTGCCGCGCGATCTCTCGGGCGGCCAGAAGCAGCGGGTGGCGATCGCCCGCGCCATCGCCTCGGAGCCGCCGGTGCTGCTCGCCGACGAGCCGACCGCCAACCTCGACACGAAAGCGGGCGGCCAGATCCTCGACCTCTTCCGCGACCTCGCCGAGAGCCAGCAGCGGGCTCTCCTCGTCGTCACCCACGACCCCAATGTGCGGCGCATCGCCGACCGCGTCGTCGGCATCCGCGACGGCCGCATCGCCGACCCGTCGACCACGCACTGAAGCCGCTCCGGAGACCCCGACCATGAAAGCCACCCGTCTGCTGATCCCGCTCGCCGGCCTCGCGCTCGCGGGCGCCGTCGCCCTGCAGGGGCGCGCCCCCGCCGCGGGGAGCGGCGCCGGGGCCGCGGCGAAGCCCGCCGCGCCGGCGCGCGACCGCGTCGTCGCCGAGGGGCGCCTGGTCGCCTATCCGGGCGCGGAGATCACCCTGTCGGCCGAGGTCGCCGGGACGCTCGTCGCGCTGCCGATCGTCGAGAAGCAGGAGGTCCGGCGTGGGCAGCTCGTGGCGCGGCTGCGCGCCGACGACTTCGAGGCCGAGCTCGCCGAGGCGCGCGCCTACCTGGCCGAGGTCGAGGCCGAGATCCGCCTCGCCGGAACCGAGCTCGCCCGCTCGGAGACGCTGCTGTCGAAGCAGGTCGACACCGCGGCGCGCCGCGACCGCGCCCAGCGCGACCTCGAGGTGGCGACCGCCCGGCGCGCGACCGCGCTCGCCGCGATCGAGCGGATCGAGGCCGAGCTCGCCAAGCGGCGCGTCGTCGCGCCGATCGACGGCGTCGTCCTCGCGCGGCCGGTCGATCCCGGCGAGGCGCTCGAGGCGCGCACGCCGATCGCGACGCTCGCCGACCTCTCGCGCGTGCGCATCGAGGCCGAGGTCGACGAGTTCGACGCCGGCCGGATCCGCCTGGGACAGGCCGTTACCGTGCGCGCCGAGGGCTACGACGGCGCGGGCTGGACCGGCACCGTCGAAGAGATCCCCGACGCGGTCTCCGGCCGCCGCCTCAAGCCCCAGGATCCGGGCCGGCCCTCGGACACCCGGGTCCTGCCGGTCAAGGTGAAGCTCGACGGCCCGACGCCGTTGAAGCTCGGCCAGCGGGTCGAGGTCGAGATCCGGAGCGGGGAGCCGGGATGAGCGGCGAGCGCGCCCGCCGGATCCGGGGCCTGCCCGCGCCGCGCGAGCGGGAGGCGACGCCGCCCGCCGTGAGCTCGCTCTTCGCCTACGGCACGCTCACCGACGCCCGCTTCGTGGCGCGGCTGCTCGAGCGGCCGGTCGCCGCCGAGCCGGCGGAGCTGCTCGACTTCCTGCGCGTCGAGCCGGTGGGCTTCGCTTACCCGGTCGTGCTCGAGTCGCCGGGCGAGCGCACCGCGGGCGTCCTCTACCGGCACCTCACCGAAGAGGACCTGCGCCGGCTCGACGGCTACGAGGGGGTCGCCGAGGGGCTCTACTTCCGCGAGCGGGCGCGGGTGGCGCGCCCGGGCGCCGCGGCGCCCGAGCCCGCCTGGGTCTACCTGCCCACCGCGAAGACGGTCGCACGCTTCGCGCGCTGATCAGCCCCCCGGCTCGACCGCGGTCCAGCGCCAGACGGCGCCGGCCTCGAAGTCGTCGGCGAAGAGCAGGCCGGGGCCGCAGGCCGTCGGCACCAGCACGCGCACGTCGTCGATGTACCAGCCGGTGTCGCCGGCCGAGGTGTCGCTGCCGAAGCGCCAGCGCAGGAATCGCGATTCGCCCGCGAAGTCGGCGAGGTCGACCTCGACCCGCGTGAAGTCCGCCAGGTCACCGCCCCACGCCTGCCGACCGCCGAGCGGGTTGCTGAACGAGGAGCTGATCGTGCCGGTGTAGCCGCCGGCGACGATCCGCGCGGCGCCGATGTCGGTCCACGCCGAGCCGTCGAGCGAGCTCTCGAGCACGCCGCCGTCGTAGTGCGACTCGAAGTTGTATCGGTGCCAGAACTCGAGCGTCGCCGGCGGCGAGGCGGGCAGCGCGATCGCGGCCGCGGTCGCCAGGCGCCGGTCGGAGACGGCGGTCGGGTCGACGACGAACCAGGAGTGCGAGGGCGAGTTCGCGGCGGCGGTCGAGACGGCGAAGTTCGCCCCGGCGCCGGTACCGTCGACCGTCCAGAGCGCGGTCGTCCCCTCGACGTCGTCGGCGAAGACCGCCGTGTCGGCGCCGCCAGGCGCGGCCAGCCTGCGCACCAGGTTCTGCTCCTCGTTGCCGTTGGCGCAGAGGCCGGAGCCGTCGCCGGTCTGGTCCTCGGCGCGCACGACGTAGTGGTAGGTCGTGCCGTAGACGGCGCCGGAGTCCTGGTAGAACGCCCCGGGCACGCAGCTCGCGAGGAGGTTCGCCGCTCCGGGTACGAAGCCGGGATCGGTCGAGCGGTAGACGTTGTAGACGACGCCGCCGCCGCACGAGGAGGATCCGGCGCTCCAGGAGAGATCGACGCCGCAGGCGCTCGTGGCGGTCGACTCCGCCATCTGCAGGCCGGTGAAGGCGGGGGCGAGCAGGCAGGCGCCGGTCGCGGGCGCGTCGTCGCAGGCGCTCTTCGCCGACTCGCAGTCGTTGGCGTCGGCGTCGATGGCGGTCACCTGGTAGCTGTAGGTGAGACCGCCCGAGACCGTCGTGTCGGAGAAGGTCGTGGCGGCGGTCGTGCCGAGGTAGGTCGAGCCGGTGCCCGGGCAGGCGCCGAGCGCGCGGTAGATCTTGTAGCTCTCGGCGCCGGCGACCGGGCCCCACGCGAGATCGATCCGGTTGTCGCCATTGGGCGTCGCACCGAGCCCGGCGGGGGCGCCGGTCGGCACGCAGGAGTTGACGCCGTCGAGCGTGGTCGCGCCGGTGTCGCCCGGGTCGAGCCAGTTCTTCGCCTGGGTCGCGGCGGTGCCGCCGGCGGCCCAGCTCATGTTGAGGAAGCCGTAGTAGTCGGAGAGGTCGAGGCCGGTCGAGCCGCAGCCGGACGGGCCGCCGTGGAGCTGGCCGACGAAGCGGCGCGCGCTGTTGTAGATCGGCGAGCCGGAGGAGCCCCCCTCGGTGACCTGGGGCGGGATGACGGTCGCGGGATTCGGCGGGAAGACCGGGTCGGGATCCCACTTGACCCAGAGGTGCGAGTCGTCGTTGCCGGGCGGCGGCACCGTGCCGCCGCCGTAGACGGAGTGGACCACCCCCTCCTGGACGAAGGTGATCCGCTTCTCGTCGACCCCTGGGTGATGGACGCCGGCGCAGAGGTTCGCGGAGCTGCACGCGAAGCAGGGCGCGCCGGTGCAGGTCGAATCGCCCGCGGTGCGGTCCCAGCCCCCCCAGTGGAGATCCCAGGCCGCGTCGACCGTGCCCAGGAACTCGATCAACGTGAAGTCGGAGGCCGAGCGCGCGGCGCGGAAGGTCCAGCCGCTCGCGAACTGGCTGCGCGACCCGTCCCCGGCCTGGCCCGAGGCGGCGCTGCCCGGCGTCCGGCAGGTCGAGTTCTCGAAGTTCCAGTAGACCACCACGCTCGCGGCGTTGCCCGAGTTGATGCCGCAGTGGTTCGCGGTCATGAACAGCACCTTGCGATCCTGCGCGGTGTTGTTGAGCAGCGACCCCGAGCAGGTGTCGGTGCCGCCCACGGTGATCGCGCCGACCGCCCGCACGTTGTCGCGCCAGGGGTCGCCGCCGTTCAGGCACTCGACGTCCATGTTGCAGGCGCCGGAGAGCGGCGCATAGGGATCGACCGCGCGATAGCCCTGGTTGACCTGGCCGAGCTCGAGCTCGAGCTCGCCCCGCCGGCCGCGCGGGATCGTGACCTCGACGACCAGGTCGGAGGTGGCGAGCAGCGGCGTCCAGAGCTGGCCGTCGGGGCGGTTGTCGGCGGAGGTGAAGGGGCGGACCTGGTCGGTCAGGTCGGCCGCGTAGACGAGCAGCTGCCCCTCGGGGGGCATCCTGTAACGGGAGAAGCCGAGGTTGAGCGAGGTCGCTTCGGCGGCGGTGAGGCGCAGGCGCCAGAGCAGGCGGCCCCCCTCGATCTCCTCCCAGGTGCCGCGTGCGGCGGGGGTGATCGTCACCCGGCGCGCGACGGCGAAGCGGGGCGGCAGATCGGCCGCCTCGCGCTCGGCGTCCTCGGCCGCGACGGCGGCGACGTCGAGCGCGGAGAAGTCGACGGCGTCGATCGCGTCGACGTCGAGTTGCGAAGAGAGCAGCGCCGTCGGGACGATCGGCTGGGACCAGCCGACCGCCGCGACCAGGGCGCCGAGAGCGGCGAGGGTGAAGCGGAGTCTCATCGAGACCTCCTGGAAGGGTGGGTGACCCGCCGAGGATAGGCCGGGCCCCCCGCCCCCTTCCCACCCTCGGGGGCGGGCTCGAA
The DNA here is from genome assembly GCA_963803995.1 of uncultured Acidobacteriota bacterium. Classification (GTDB taxonomy): domain Bacteria; phylum Acidobacteriota; class Thermoanaerobaculia; order Multivoradales; family JAGPDF01; genus JACTMI01. The sequence goes on along the minus strand of CAWDOT010000008.1, from coordinate 390,503 downwards.
TTCAGCCTGAAGCGCCGCTCACCAGACCTCGCACTTCTGCGCCGGGTTCATCGGGGCGCCGGCCGGGCAGGCGAAGGCCCGGGCGAAGCCGGGGTGGTTCACCATCGGACCCGAGACGCGGAACCGCGAGGGCGAGTGGGGGTCGGTCTGCACCTGCAGCCGCACCACCTCGGGCGTCGCCTCGGCGCACCAGACCTGGGCGGCGGCGACGAAGAAGAGCTGGTCCTCGGTGAGGCCCGCGACCTTCGCGCCCTCGCCCCGCTCGCGCTGCTTCTTCTGGAGCACCTCCCAGGCCTGCTTCAAGCCGCCGTTGTCGGCGATGTTCTCGCCCAGCGTCAGCTCGCCGTTGACCGCGACGCCCGGCTCGATCTCGTAGGCGCCGTACTGGTCCCGGATGCAGGCCGTGCGCTCGTCGAAGGCGGCGACCGAGGCCGGCGTCCACCAGTCGGTGAGCGCCCCCTGGGCGTCGAACTTGCGCCCCTGGTCGTCGAAGCCGTGGGTGAGCTCGTGGCCCATGACGTAGCCGATGCCGCCGAGGTTCATGGCGAGCGGGTAGTCCTTGTGGAAGAAGGGGGGCTGCAGGATGCCGGCCGGGTAGGTGAAGGTGTTCTGCAGCGGGTTGTAGGAGGCGTTGACCTCCTGCGCGTCCATCGGCCACTCCTTGCGGTCGATCGGCCGGCCGACCTCGGCGAGCAGGCGGTCCGACTCGAACCGGCGGGCGGCGAGCGCGTTGGCGAAGTGGCCGGCGCGCGAGATCGGCAGCCGCGAGTAGTCGCGCCAGCGGTCGGGGTAGCCGATCCGCTTGCCGAGCGTCCCCTTCTTGACCAGCGCCGCCTGACGGGTCGCCTCGTCCATCCACTCGAGGCCGGGCAACGCTTCCGCGAAGGCGTCGACGATGTCGCCGATCATGCCGGTGGCGAGCTGCTTGGAGTCGCCGGCGAAGGCGCGCGCGACGTAGAGCTTGCCGACCGCCTCGCCCATCGCCTTCTCGGTCGCTCCGATGCAGCGCTTCCAGCGCGGCTGCGGCTCCTGCTGTCCGGCGAGCGCGCGGCCGTAGAAGTCGAAGTGCTGTTCGTAGAAGCGCGCCGGCAGCAGGCCGGCGGTGGCGGTGAGCAGGTGGTAGCGCAGGTAGGCGCGCAGCGTCTCGGGCGGCGTGGCGCCGATCGCCCGCTCGAGCGCGACGAAGTACTCGGGGGTCTGGACGTTGATCTCGCGCAGCTCGGCGCGGCCGAGCGCGCGGTAGAAGCCCTCCCAGGCGAGGTGGGGCGCGAGCTGGGCGAGGCCGGCGGCGTCGAGCCGGTGGTGGAGGTTCTCGGCCTCGCGCATCTGCTCGATCGGCCGCGCGGCGCGCGCGAGCGTCGTCTCGAAGGCGAGGATCTCCTTCGCGCGCGCCGCCGCGCCGTCGGCGGCGAGCCCCGACAGCGCGAGCATGCGCGCGACATGCGTCTCGTACTTCGCGCGCAGCGCGACCTTGTCCTCCGCGTCCGAGACGTAGTACTCGCGCTCGGGCAGGCCGAGCCCGCCCTGCGAGAAGTGGGCGACCCGGATGCCCGGCTCCTTCAGGTCCTCGAACACCTCGACGGTGAGGAAGGGCGCGGCGGTGACCGTCTGCAGCTCGCCGGCGAGCGCGAACAGCGCCGCGCCGTCGGCGGCGCCGTCGAGCTTCGCCAGCCAGGGCGAGAGCGGCGCGAGGCCGGCCGCCTCGATCGCCCCTTCGTCCATGCAGGCGCCGTAGAAGTCGCCGACCCGCTGGCGGTCGGGGTCGCCGGCCGGCCGGGCGGCGGCCTCTTCGACGAGCTCGCGCAGGAGCTGGCGGTTGCGCTCGTGGATGACCGAGAAGCTGCGCACCCACTCGGTCTCGTCGGCGGGCAGCGTCACCTGGTCGAGCCAGCCGCCGCAGGCGTAGCGGTAGAAGTCCCGGCAGGGGTCGGCTTTCGAGTCCATCGCGGCCGCCACCGAGGCGGCGATCGCTTTCGGCGCGAGGTCGGTGCCGGCGGGAGCGTCGCCGGCCACCTTCGGCGCGGCGGCGGCCAGGGGGACGGCCGCGCCGGCGAAGGCGAGAGCGAGCGCGGCAAGGGTGCGGAGCCAGGTTCTATCCATCGGTCTCTCCGGGGTTCGGGTTGCGGGCGGTGTTCCAGACGAGCGACACGATCCGCCAGCCGGAGCGGTCGCGGTGGAGCTGGATGCTGTTGACGCCGGCGAGCGCGGCCGGCCCGTCGAGCGCGAAGCGCCCCTCGTAGGAGCTCCAGGCGTGGGCGACGTCGCCGAGGATGGCGAGCTTGCGGCCGACCTCGCGCTCGTAGAAGGCGCTCTGCCGGAAGAGCGGCGCCCGCGCTGCGGCGTAGCCCGCGGGATCGTAGACCTCGAGCACGACGCCGCGCTCGGTCCGCCGCGACGGCATCAGGCGCGCCTCCGGCGCGAAGAGGGTGCGGAAGCGGTCCCAGTCGCGCTCGCCCGGCGGCCCCGAGATCACCGCGTAGAGCTCGCGCAGGAGGGTGTCGATGGCGTGGGCGTCGTCGCGCGGGCTCAGGCCCCCTCCTTCGGCCCGAGGGCGAGCTCCGGCGCGGGCGGCGGCATACGGAAACCATCCTTCGCATCCGCTGCGCGAGCGGCAAGCGCCAGGGGTCGGACCGGGCCGGCGGCGGTGCCGGCGGGAACCGGGCGGGGCGGCGGCGGCCGGGCAGTAGACTCGGGGGACCGTGAAGAGCCATCGCCAGGAGCTCTGGTTCGACCTGCCCGGCCGCCGGGCGTTCGTCAACATCACCCCCGAGGTCGAGCGCGCGCTCGCCGCGTCGGGCATCCGCGAGGGCCTCTGCCTGGTCAACGCGATGCACATCACCGCGAGCGTCTTCGTCAACGACGACGAGCGCGGCCTGCACGCCGACTACGAGCGCTGGCTCGAGCGGCTCGCCCCGTTCAACGCGAGCGGCGACCCGAAGCAGGGGGGCTACCAGCACAACCGGACGGGCGAGGACAACGCCGACGCCCACCTCAAGCGCCAGGTGATGGGGCGCGAGGTGGTGATCGCGGTGACCGCGGGCAAGCTCGACTTCGGCCCCTGGGAGCAGATCTTCTACGGCGAGTTCGACGGCGGACGCAAGAAGCGCGTCCTGGTGAAGATCGTCGGCGAGTGACGCCGGGTGCCCGGCCCACCGCCGCGCCGGCGCACGCGCCGGCGGGGGGCGCGAGTGCGGGGCGTGGGTGGTGGCGGGAGCGAAAAGACCCTAGAAGGGAAGAAGGGGCGCAGGGGTCGCCTGAGGGTTGGTCAAGGTCACCCGGGGGCACCGACGGCCGGCGCTGCGGCGCTCCAGCATCCGCCGCCACGGCGGCCGAATCGATCCGCGGCGGCTTCGCGCATCCCCCCTTCTATGGAGCTGTTGCTGTTCTTCGCAACGCATCCAGCTGACGCAGGTTCGAGAGAGAGAGAAGAGACGAAATGAAGATCACCGTGCGGGACCGGGGCTCGTTGCGGGTCGAGGTGGGCGAGGGCGAGACGCTGGAGATCGTCGACGGCGAGGGGCGGGCCTTCGGCCTCGGCGGGCGCCGGGTCGTCTCGCTCTGCCGCTGCGGCCACTCGGAGTCGAAGCCTTTCTGCGACGCGAGCCACGCCCGCTGCGCCTTCGACTCGGTCGTGGTGGCCCGCGACCTGCCGCCGCCGAAGGCGTAACCGGAGCGTAGCTGATCAATCTGTTACTATTAATTTCTGCATTTTTACTCTTATTTTTTCTTGTTTTATCTCATATGACTTGATTTTTATCTTAGTTTGATCGACACTCCCCCTCCGAACCCGGAGGGAGCGTCGATGAACCCATGGTCGTTCGCCGTCGTCGCCGTCGCCGAGCCGCCCGCGCTCGTCGGGGCCGATACCGCCTGGATGCTGGTCGCGACCGCCCTGGTCCTGCTGATGACCCCGGGGCTCGCCTTCTTCTACGGCGGCCTCGTGCGCGCCAAGAACGCGCTCAACACGATGATGATGAGCCTCGGCGCGATCGCCGCCGCCGGGCTCGCCTGGGCGCTCGCCGGCTACAGCCTGGCCTTCGCCCCGGGCGGCTCCGGGCTCGGCGGCTTCGGCCACGCGCTGCTCGCGGGCGTCGGCCTCGAGCCGCGCGGGGCGATCCCCCACCTCCTCTTCTTCGCCTACCAGGGGACCTTCGCGGTGATCACGGTGGCGCTCGTCTCGGGCGCGGTCGCCGAGCGGATGCGCTTCGGCCCCTGGCTCGCCTTCGCGGCGCTCTGGACGCTCGTCGTCTACGCGCCGGTCTGCCACTGGGTCTGGGGGGGCGGCTTCCTGGCCGAGCTCGGCGCGCTCGACTACGCCGGCGGTACGGTGGTCCACGTCAACGCCGGTGTCGCGGCGCTGGTCGCGGCGCTGGTGCTCGGGCCGCGGCGCGACTGGGGTCGGCAGGCGATCCTGCCGCACAGCGTGCCGCTCGTCCTGCTCGGCGCGGGTCTCCTCTGGTTCGGCTGGTTCGGTTTCAACGCCGGCTCGGCGCTCGCCGCCGACAAGGCCGCAGCGCTCGCCTTCGCCAATACGCTGCTCGCGCCGATCGCGACGCTCGCGGTCTGGATGGGGCTCGACCTCTTCCGCTCCGGGCGGGCGACCGCGGTCGGCGCCGCCACCGGGATCGTGGTCGGCCTGGTCGCGGTCACGCCGGCGGCCGGCTTCGTCTCGCCGCGCGGCGCGCTCGCGCTCGGCGCGCTCGCCGCGCTGCCGAGCTACTTCGGCCTGCTCTGGCGCGCGCGCACCCGGCTCGACGACTCGCTCGACGTGGTCGCGGCGCACGGCCTGGGCGGATTGACCGGTGCGCTCCTGACCGGCGTCTTCGCGAGCGCCGCGTGGGGGGGACGGCCGGGTTGCTCGAAGGCAACCCGGGGCAGGTCGGCCGCCAGGCGATCGCGCTCGCCGCGACCATCGTCTGGTCGGGGCTCGCGAGCTGGGGCCTGCTCAAGCTGATCGCTCTCTTCTCGCCGCTCGCCGTCGACGAGCGCCGGCAGGCGCGGGGCCTGGACGTCGAGCTCCACGGCGAGGAGGCCTACGGCAGCGGCGAGGGCGCAATCCTCGTGCTGCCCGAGCCCGTGCCACGCGCGCCGCGCGCCGCGCCGCAGCCGCAGGTCGCGGCGCCGGCCGCGGGGAAGGGGTGACGCCATGAAGCTGATCGTCGCGATCGTCCGTCCCGAGCGGTTGAACGGCGTGCTCGAGGCGCTCTTCCGCGCCGAGGTCACCGGCCTCACCCTCTCCCGCGTCCACGGCCACGGCGGCGAGACCGAGGCGGTCGAGACCTACCGGGGCACCACGGTCAAGATGGAGCTGGTCGAGAAGGTCCGTCTCGAGATCGGCGTCTCGGACCCCTTCGTCGAGGTCACGATCGAGGCCATCCGGCGCGCGGCCGCGACCGGCGAGGTCGGCGACGGCAAGATCTTCGTGCTGCCGGTCGAGTCGGTGGTGCGCATCCGCACCGGCGAGCGCGACGTCGAGGCGGTGACGCCGGTGATTCCGGCCGCGGTCTGAGCGGCCGTCCGCGGGCGCGGACGCGCGCCGCATCGAGATCGAGGTCGGCCCGGAGACGGCCTCAGCGCCCGCGCCGGAGCTCTTCGCGCAGGATGCGGCGCAGCGTCTCTTCCAGCGGCTCGGCTTCACGCCGGACGTGGTCGCGCAGGGCCGCGTTGATCAGGCTCTGGTAGTTGCCCCCTCCCGCCTCGTTCACCTGCTGCTTGAACCAGGCGACCAGGTCCCCGTCGAGCCGGATCGTGATCCGGACCTTGCCTTGCGGAACGGCGGTGACGGCCCCCCGCTTCGCCTTCCCGAAGTCGTACTCCTTGCGCATCACCCCTCCTCGTACTGGCGCCGTTCCCTGCCCGTGGCGGGGCGGGCCGAGATGATGCGGATCCGCTCGCCGCGGAAGGTGTAGACGACCACCAGCAGCTGTCCCAGGGCGCCGCGCCCCAGGGTCACGAAGCGCTCCTCGCCGACGCTTCCCAGGTCCCGCAGAGTCAGCGCCAGCTCGTCCTCCAGCGCGCCCGCCGCATCCGCGAAGTCGACGCGGTGCTTGGCGCGATTCGCCGCCGCTTTCGCCGGGTCCCACTCGTACCGCGCACTCACAGTGTATGCACAAGTGTGCACCGGCGCAAGCCGGAAAAGAGGGCTCGGAGCCGGCGGGCTCCCGAACGCCCCCGCGCGGGGCCGATCGATGTTCCGGGATGACGAAGCGGCACGAGTCCCTCTCGCGCGAGAGGGACGTGCTCCGGCCGGTTCTACTTACGCGGCCTGCCTCAGCCGGCCGCTTCCCGCGTGGCGCGGTAGGCGACGAGGAAGAGGGTAGCGAGCAGGAGGTCGAGGCCGCCGAAGAAGGCGACCGGCGCCGGGGCCCGGCCGAGCAGGAAGAGGACCGGGGCGGCGATGCCGAAGGCGAGCTTCTCGGCGATTGCCGGCAGCATGAAGAGCCGGTAGCGGACGGGGTCTCTCGCGATCAGCAGGAAGGCGAGCTGCCAGGCGAGCGCCACCCCGATGAAGCCGTAGAAGTGCTCGGGGTGGGTGATCGGCGGCGGGAAGTCGCGCCCCACCCGCGCCTCGAGCAAGTACTGCGGCGCGAGCACGGCGATTCCGTAGACGGCGGCGACGAGGAAGATGCGCGAGGCGAGGCGGACACCCGGAGCCATGGCGGCGACGATTCTGCCCGAGATCCGCGCCTGCGCGGAAGGGCGGGCCCCGGGGTCAGACCGCGCGGCCAGCGAGGCTCACCTTCCGCGACACCCACGCCTCCGCCGAGGTGAGCTCGAGCGGAAAACGCTCCGCGAGGGGGCGCGAGTCGAAGCGCTGGTCGGTGGTGTCGGCCAGAATGCCGAGCTGGAGGGCTTGGCCGAAACCGGGATGCAGCGGGCGCAGCAGCCGCGCCACCAGGCGGAGCAGCCCGAGAGGGACGTGGGTGATCCTCGCCGTCCGGCCCGCAGTCCGCTCGTAGAGCCGCGCCACGTCCAGGTTCGTCGGGTTCCCGGGTCCGCCCACCGGCAGCGTCACCCCAGCGAGCGCAGGATCGTCGAGCGCGCGCACGGCGAACCACGCGACGTCGTCCGCGGCGACGAAGTTGCGCGGGCGCTCGCCGCGTCCGAACAGCACGACGCGGCGCCCGCGCAGAATCGGTTCCCCGATCAGCAGGTGGGCGTGGGTCTCGAGAAACGCGGTCGGCCGCAGGATGGTGTGGCGCAATCCGCTCGCCGCCACGTGCGCCTCGACCGCACGCTTGATCCGGAAGAAGGTGACCTCCTGATAGGCGGGCCCGTAGTCCTGGACCGAGGTGTAGACGAAGTGGCGGACTCCGGCGGCCGCTGCGGCGTCGACCAGCGCGCGATGCCCTTCGCCATCGACGTGGGCCGATTCGAAACGCCCGCGTCCGAGCAGCGAATGCGCCGCGGCGACCACCGTCTCTGCGCCACGGCAGGCGCCGGCGAGCGTGTCGCGCTCGAGCAGATCGCCGCGCACCACCTCGGCGCCCGCCGCGGCGAGCCCGCCGGCCCGCTCCGGCGCGCGGGTCATCACCCGCACGGGCTCTCCCGCGGCGAGCAGCCGCCGCGCGACGGCGCTTCCGAGGGCGCCGGTACCGCCGACGATGAGGTGCATGGCCATCCCCCTCCCTTCTCCGGATCCGGACCGCCTTGCGGGCGGCGCGAGGCGCGTTCAGGGCTCGCCCGGCAGCGGCAGGCCGTGGAGCTCGAGGAAGGTCAGCTTGTCCCAGTAGCCGCGCTGGAAGACGATCCTGCCGTCGACGACGTGGAAGAAGCCGCAGCCGCGCAGGCCGGTCGGGTCGCGCCACTCGAGGATCGCCCACTCCCCGTCCTCGAAGAGATTCTCGACCCGGCAGACCATCGTGGCGGCGGCGAATCCGGCGGCGAACATCTCGCGGATCGCCGCCCGCCCGGCGACCGGAGCCTCGGCCACCTGGTGGTTGACGGCGTCCTCGGCGTAGAAGGCGGCGAGCGCGTCGGGGTCGGCGCGGTTGAAGGCCTCGACCCAGGCGCGCACCAGCGCGCGGGGGGAGAGCGGCGCGGTCATTTCCCGTCGTAGGCCCGGCGCAGGGCGGCGAGGTCGAACTTCTGCAGGGTCATCATCGCGGCCATCGCCCGCTTCGACGCCTCCGGATCGGGGCCGCCGGCTCGGCCTGGTCGGCGTAGGTGAGGAACGTGGTGATCTTCGGCATGGCGGGGGTCTCCTCCCTCCCGGCGGGATCGATCGGTTGCGGAGCGCGCAGTCTGCGGGATGTGGCGGGCGTTGTCGAGCGACGGTGCCCCGCGGGCCCGCGGGTCAGCGTGGGCGCCGGCGCGCGAGCTCCGCGTTCTCCGCGATCCGGAGCTTCACGATCTTCCGGACGAGCGGCGCCGGCAGCGGGCGCTCCGGGTCGTAGCGGATCGTCCCCTTGCTGGTGTCGTAGCCGGCGAGCTCCGCTTCGAGCGTCGCGATCGGTTGCGCACCCGGATAGAACGCGCAGTGCTTCGCCGCCGCGCCGAAGGAGACGAGCAGACGCCCGTCGAGCCGGAACGACGGGATCCCGTAGCTGATGCACTCCTCGGCGCCGGGCGCCGCGGCCCGGATCTCCCCGCGCAGCTTCTCGAGCGCCGCGCGCTTCTCGGCGCTCAGCGGAGCCAGGTAGTCGTCGATCGTCGCGGCCGGGGTCTTCATGGCGGTCTTCCTCCCTTCCTATCCCGACGATCGGGCCCGCCCGGAATCGACGACCGCCCGCGCGGCGCGCCGGGCGCGGGCGGGTCACTCCGCCGGCTGCACGAGATGGATCAGGTTCCCGCAGGTGTCCTCGAAGGTGACGGCGGTGATCGGGCCGAGGTTCACCGGCGCGCCGTGGAACCTGACGCCCCGGGCCAGCAGCCGCTGGTAGTCGCCCGCGATGTCCCGGGTGGTGAAGGCCGTCGCCGGGATGCCGGCGTTGAACAGCGCGAGCTGGTACTCGCGCGCCGGCGGGAAGCCCATCGGCTCGAGCACGAGCTCGACCCCGGCGATGCCGTCGGGCGAGGTCACCGTGAGCCAGCGGTACTGCCCCATCGGGAGGTCCGCGCACTTCTCGAACCCGAGCACCGACGTGTAGAACTCGAGCGCTTTCTGCTGGTCCTCGACCATCACGCTGACGAACTTGATCTGCATGGGGGCCTCCCGGACAGGAAACGGCCGCAGGATACCCGCCGCGCGCGCGCCGGGTTGTGAAATCGCCCGCCGCGCGCCGGCCTCACGCCACGCTAGAAGCAGTCGGGCTGATGCGCGACCCGGGTGTACCCGGGCGGCGGCGCGAACAGCGCAGCGTCGAGCGTCGCGGGCTCGGCGGTCGCGGCCGCCTCGCGGTAGCGGACGGGGTCGCGTCGCTGCTGGAGCTCCGCGACGAGGCCGAGCGGAATGCCGTCGGGGGGCGCGAGCGTGCCGAGCCAGGACTCGCCGGCGCCGCGCACGGCCTGGGCGAACGCCTCGACGGCGAGCGCCGCGCGCCCGAGCGCCGCGTCGGGCTGGATCTCGACCTCGACCTCGAGCTCGCTGCCGAAGCCGTCGCCGACCCGCGCCGCGCGGGTCGTCCGCGCGGCGCCGTCGCGGTTCGCGACCGATTCGTAGACGGAGCCGAGGAGGCGGTAGGGGAAGCGCTGGTCGCCCTCGGCGCCGAGGCTCGCGCGCATCCGGTTGGCGAGCTCGCGCGTCGGCACCGGGAAGGCGAACTCGCTGTAGCTGCGGGCGCGGTGGTCGACGATCCAGGCGTGGCCCGCCTCGAGGTCGACGATGAAGGAGACCAGCGCCTCGTCGCGGCGCGCGTGGTTCGCGGCGACCGAGAGCGTCACCCGCTCGCCCGACCGCGGCCGCTCGACCGGCGCGGCACAGAGCTCCCCGCCGCCGCTCCGGTCGGGGCGGGAGAACTCGTCGGCGCGGACGAGCCGGTGGACCACCAGGTCGGCGCGCACCGGAGCGGCCAGGGCGACGAGGAGCAGCAGGGCGCCTGCGGTTCTCTCAGGGCGAAGCCGGGGACGGGTGGGCAATGGGCTCATGGTCTCCTCGGGTGCCGGCCGGGCCCGCCGCACCGGCCGCGACACCGCGGCGGTGCGACGGAACGCGCGCTGAACAGGACGGCTCGGGCAAGTAGCGCGCGAGTCTAGGCCCCCGCTGCCGGCGATGCAACCGGACCTGTCGCACCCGTCGCGCGCGGGCCCGGCGGGTTGGGCGCCGACTCCGGCCGGGCGGCGGCAGCGCTCGCGCGGCGCGCTCAGCCGGGGGGCGGATCGGCGGGGCGCCGGCCGCCGCGGCCGGGGGGCTCGGCCGGCGGATCGTCGTCGTCGGGGGGAGCGGCCGCGGCGCCGATGAAGTCGCGCAGCACGCCGTAGGCCGGCTTCTGCCGGCCGCCCGGGCGGAGCAGGCCGAACTTCGGCACGCCCGGGTCGCGGTCGTCCTGGAGCTCGTAGAAGAAGACCCGGACCGGCCCGGCCGGTTCCCGGCCGCCGGCGAACCAGAGCCCGAGGAAGCGCGCGTAGTGCTCGGCCTGACGGCTCTCGTCGAGCCGCGTGGTGACCCAGCCCGTCTCGGTCAGCCAGAGCGGGCGGTCGAAGCCGGCCACGGCGAGCACTTCGGCGAGCGACGGCGCCGCCTCGCCCCAGCGCGAGGGATCGCGGCCGAACGGGGTCTCGCCCGCGAGCCGGGCGAGGACGCCGGCGGGATCCTCGAGGTCGTAGACGTGGTGGGTGAGGAAGTCGAGCTCGTCCGCCGCCGCGCGCAGGACGTCGAGCAGCCAGCCGTGCCAGTCGCGCCCGGAGCCGACGTGGTGGGCGAGCGCCGGCCCGCCGATCTGGGCGTCGGGGTTGCCCGCGCGCAGCGCCCGGGCCGCCGGCTCGAGGATCTTCTCGATGTACTCGGCGCGGCTGCCGGACCAGAAGCGCGGGAGGTTGGGCTCGTTCCAGATCTCCCAGTGGGTGATGCCGTCGCGGTAGCGCGCGGCGGCGCGATAGCAGAAGTCGGACCAGTCGCTGACCCGGCGGGGGACGCCCGAGAGCGCGGGCCCCGCGGTCGCCCAGGCCGGCGTGTAGGCGACGAGCGCGAGCACCCGGAGATGGCGCGCGCGGGCCGCGGCGACGAGCTCGTCGTAGCGCGCCCAGCGCTCGATGCCCGGTTCGGGCTCGACGTCGGCCCAGACGAAGTCGATGCGCACCCAGCCGATCCCGGCCTGCACGGTCTGGTCGAGCAGGAAGCGGGCCTGCTCCTTCTCGGGAGCGTGGAGGTTGATGCCGAAGGGGGATTCGGCGCTCTGGGCGAAGAGGCCGGGAGCGAGCGCGAGCGCGCCGAGGAGTGCGAGGAGAAACCCGCGTCGGAGCATGCCGGAGACACCTCCCGGGGCCGAAGGTCGCGTCGACCGGAGCGATTATGGCACCGCGTCGGCGCCGCGACTGCCGCTGCTAGAGTCGCGCGAGCATGCCGAGCGAGCGGTGGCGCGCGCGAGTGGCCGGCGGGATCGCCGCGCTCCTGCTGCCCCTGGTCGCGCCGGCGGCCGCGCCGGCGGCCGAGGTCCGCTACGCGGCCGGTTTCTTCTCGCACTACGTCTGGCGCGGCATCACGCTCACCGACGGCCCGGTCTTCCAGCCGAGCGTGCGGATCTCCCACGCCAGCGGGTTCGCGTTCGAGGCCTGGGGCAACCTCGACCTCGACGACGACAACGACGCGGCCGCCGAGTTCAGCGAGACGCGCCTCACGTTCGACTACGGCCGCCGGCTCGGCGACTTCGAGATCGGGGCGGGCCTCGTCGAGTACCTCTTCCCGAACACGCCCTTCCCCGGCACCCGCGAGCTCTACGTCCGGCTCGCGCTCGACGCCGTCGTCTCGCCCCGCTTCGAGCTCTTCTACGACGTGGACGAGCTCGACGGCGGCTACGCCCGCTTCGCCCTCGCCTGGGAGCGGGCGCTGCGCCCGAACTGGACGCTCGCCCTCGAGGCCTCCGCCGCCTGGGCCGACGCGAACTTCGCGGTCGGCGGCGAGGCGGGCCCCCACGACGCCGCCCTCGAGCTCCGTCTCGAGCGCAGCGCCGGCCGCTTCGACCTGCGCCTCCAGACCGGCTGGACCGAGCCGCTCGATCCCGACGTCCTGCCCGACCAGGAGACGAGCTTCTGGGCGGGGGCGACGGTCGCTTTCCGGCTCTGAGGGGCGAACCGGAGGCGCGCGGCTCAGCCGCCCGCCGGCCCGCCGAGCCGCCGTTCTCGCACGCCGACGACGAGCAGCCAGAGCATGAGCGCCATCTCGCCGAAGAGCAGCGGGGTGGCGAGGTTCGTCACGCTCCTGAGCCGCTCGGGCAGCAGCAGACCGGTCGAGCTGATGACCACGTAGGCGAGGCCGTTGGCGAGGATCCAGGCTCCCAGCCAGCGGGGCAGGAACCCCGACTTCCAGATCAACGCGCCCAGGGGCAGCAGCCAGAGCCCCCAGAACAGCTCGGAGACGAGCACGCTGTGGCGGTCGAACTCGAGCAGCAGGGTCGCCAGGGCGTCGCGCTGCGCACCGTCGAACGCGCTCAGGTAGTCGCCGTGGAGGACGGTCAGGGTCGCGATCCCGTTGGCGGTGCCGACCAGCCCGACCGGCGCGACCAGGAAGATCAGGATCACCATGAGCAGCGCCAGGGTGCGGTCGACGTCCTTGAGCAGCCGGTGCAGGAGGAGCACCGCGCCCAGGAAGCAGAGCTCGCCGACGAGGCCGGCGACGAGGCTCGCCCGGAAGAGGGTCTCGTGCGCGAGCAGGTTGGCGGCGGTCGCGGTGGCGTCGCCGGCGACGAAGATCTTGCCCGGCACGTAGAGGAGCACGAACGGGCCGGTGAGCACGACGACGAGGTAGAGCAGCCCGGCGCGGCGCGCGGTGGTCTTCCGGTCATCCATTCTCGGATCTCCTGGCCGGGGCGGACGGACCCTCCCCGGGCCCATGGCGGTGGGCCTCTCTCCCACAACGCCGGAGCCGGCGGTTTGTTTCGCGTGTGCAGGCGCGGGCGGGCGCCGCGCGCGGGGCTAGCCGCCGTCCGGAATCTCCGGCTCGACCAGCAGCGCGAGCTGGGCGAGCGACTCCTGCCAGCCGAGGTAGCAGAGCTCGACCGGGATCACCGCGGGGATCCCCTCCTGGGTGATCCGCAGCTCGGTGCCGCAGGAGACCGCGCGCAGCTCGACGGTGACGTCCATCTCGCCGGGCAGGCCCGGGTCGTCGAAGCGGTCGGTGTAGCGGATCCGCTCGCCCGGCACGAGCTCGCGGTAGACGCCGCCGAAGGAGTGGCTGGCGCCGGTCCCGAAATTGGTGAAGGACATCCGGTAGGCGCCGCCGACCCGCAGGTCGCTCTCGTGCACCCGGCCGGTGAAGCCGTAAGGCGGCAGCCACTTCGCCCGCGCGTCCGGATCGAGGAACGCCCGGTAGACGCGCTCGGCCGGCGCCCGCAGCACGCGGTGCAGCCGGACGGTTCCTCCACCTTCGCTGGTCTCGCCCACGGGAGCCCCCTCCTCGTTCGGTCGGACCGCCGCGCCGTGCGGCGGGCCGGGACCGGAGACTAGGATCCCGCGGTGGGCGGCGCAATGCCGTCCGCGGACGGCGCGGCCCGGGACCCGGCGCGCGCGGGACCGTCGGCCGTCAGCCGCCGAGCCCGAGCAGGGCGCTCAGGGCTCGGGCGCAGAGATAGAGCCCGATCCCGAAGGCGGTGTGCGAGGCGAGGCTCTTCGCGCGCGCCTGCGCGGGCCGCGGCGTCTTCGCCGACGCCACGCCGAGGCCGAGCGCCGGCTGCATCAGGAAGAACGGGAAGACGACGGTGACGAGCCCGTAGCCGAGCGCCGGCAGCAGCGTCGGCCGCGCCAGCCATCCGGCCGGCGCGAGCAGCACGAATCCGAGCGCGAGCGAAACGCCGATCGAGTAGTGCGCCAGCCAGCCGACCGCACGCTCGAACCGCTTCGGAGCCGCCGCCCCGATCCTCGCGTGCCGGAAGGTCCCCGAGGGCATGTGCAGCACCCAGCGCCCGAGCAGGCAGAGGTCGAGCGACGGGATCCCGAACGCCCGCCGGAGGAAGAGATTCCAGAGGTCCATCACCAGGGTCGCGCCGAGGCCCATCGCCAGGGCGCGGAGGAGGTCGTCGATTCCGAAGCTCGGGTTCATCATCGACTCAGAAGAGGCGTGGATCCGCGAAGAGGTTCCCGGCCCGTGCGCGGGACCGCCCCGCGGCGCGAGTCGCGGGCGGTGCGGCGTGCACCCGCGCAAGCTGCCCCTCCCCGGACACCTCTTACCCGGCCATCAGATCGAGACCCGCGGCGGCGGCGAAGGCGCGGAAGTCGCGGTCCCGGGTGATCAGCCAGGCCTGATGATCGAGGCAGAGCTAAGCGATCAGCGCGTCGGCGAGCCGTTCAGCGCCGGTCGCCGCCGGCAGCTCGACGAAGCGGCCCACGGTTTCGGGCCCGGCCGGAGAGAGGCCGGCGACGAAGCGCTCGAAGAAGGGCCAGCCCAACGCCGGCAGCCCGGACACGGAGTGCTCGACCCGTTCCACCGGAGTGCGCACCGGCGCGCGGAGAGCGCATAGCATTCGATCTCATGATGGCGGAACGCCGGCTCTGGGTCCTTGCGGGAGAACCATGCTGCACAAGCTGAAGATCGTGCTCGAGATGATCAAGATCGAACACACCCTCTTCGCGTTGCCGTTCGCGTTGATCGGGATGATGCTCGCGGCGGAGGGGTGGCCGGAGTGGCGGGTGGTCGGGTGGATCCTGGTGGCGATGGTCGGGGCGCGCAGCGCGGCGATGGGGTTCAACCGGCTGGTGGACCGGGCGGATCGACGCGGCGAACCCGCGCACGGCGTCGCGGGCGTTGCCGGCCGGCCTCGTGACGCCGCGGTTCGTGGCGCTGTTCGTCGTCGCTTCGCTGGCGCTGCTCATGCTCGCCGCGTGGCGGCTGAACCCGATCTGCCTGAGCTCGTCGCCGATCGCGATCGTCGTGCTGCTCGGCTACTGCTTACACCAAGCGCTTCACCGGCGCTCGCCCACCTCGTGCTCGGCCTCGCGCTCGGCGGCGCGCCGCTCGGGGCCTGGATCGCGGTGCGCGGCGACGCTCGCGCCGACCCCGTTCGTGATCGTCGGCGCGGTGCTCCCTGGGTCGCCGGCTTCGACGTGCTCTACGCGCTGCAGGACCTCGAGCCTTCGACCGGCGAGACGGGGCTCTCTCGATCCCGGCGCGGCTCGGGATGGTCGGCTCGCTCGTCGTTCTCCGGGCGCGCTGCACGTCGCGACCCTCGCGCTGCTCGCCGCTGCTGCCCTCCGTCTACCCGCCGGGCCTCGGCGCGGCCTACTGGGTGGGCGTCGGCGGCTGCGCGCTGCTGCTCGCCTACCAGCACGCGATCGTCCGACCGGGCGACCTCTCGCGGCTGAACGCCGCCTTCTTCACCGCCAACGGCCTGCTCGCCGCCGGGCTCTTCGCCGCCGTCCTCGCCGACCGCCTGCTCTAGGGTTTCAGGTACTTCGCCAGGAAGGCGTAGATCTCGCGGCGGCTCTCGCGCGCGAACGGCGGTGTCGATCCGGTTGAAGCCGTGGCCGCCCGGCGCGTCGGCGTAGATCTTCGACTCGAAGTCCTTGCCGGCGGCCCGGAGCGCCGCGATCAGGCGCTCGACCTCGACCACGTTGACGTCGCGGTCGTTGGTGGTCGAGTGGACGAGGAGCGGCCGCCGGAGCTTCTCGACGTGCCAGACCGGCGAGCGGCGGCGGTACTCGGCGACGTCCTCGTTCGGCGTCTTGCCGATGTGGTAGTCGGCCGAGTAGAGGTCGCGGTAGGCGTCGTCGTAGTAGCCGAGGCGCTGGATCAGGTCGGAGACCGGCACGCCGGCGTAGCCGGCCGCGAACTTCTCGGGGTGGTCGAAGAGCGCCAACAGCGCGATCAGCCCGCCGTGGCTCCAGCCGACGACGCCGACCCGGTCGGGATCGACGAAGGGGAGCGTCTCGACCGCCCAGTCCCGGCCGGCGACCACGTCGTCGACCTCGAGCCCGCCGTAGTCGATCGCCTGGTAGAAGTCGCGGCCGTAGCCGGTCGAGCCCCGGTACTCGGGAGCGATCACCACGTAGCCCGCCGCGAGCATCTCGCGCACGATGTGGACGTGGTAGGTCCCGAAATCGCCGTGGACGCCGCCGTGGGGCAGCACGAGCAGCGGGTGCTTCCGGCTCCGGTCGAGGTTCTTCGGGACGAAGACGTACTGGTAGACGCGGAAGGGGTGGCGCTCGTTGGCGATGCCGAAGGTCGCCTCGCCCTTCGGGTTCGGCGGCCCGACGTAGGCGACCTTGTCGACCTCGGCGACGTCGGCGAGACGGGTGAACCAGAGCACGTCGTCGACCATCTTGCGCACCTGGTCGAGATCGGAATCGAGTGCGCGGACCTGGCGTTCGAGCGCCTCGATCCGCGCGGCGTCGGAGGACGGTTCCGCGGCGAATGCGGCGGCGAACGGTGCGGCGAGAGCGAGCGCGAGTGCGCAGCGGGCGGAACGGCGGAGCGCCAGCATGGGGACCTCCTCGGCCAGGAGGGCATCCTAGCGCCGACGGCGGATCGTCACGCCGCCGCCGCGCGCCCTCGACACCGGCGCGCGATCCTCGGCATCGGGAGGACCGACGATGCCCGCGCTCGACAAGCCCGTTTCGGCGTTCGCCCGGTTCCAGAGCTTCGAGGTCGCGCTCTGTCAGCGCGCCACCCGCGCGCAGGAGAGCTCGGCCTGGCTGCGGCTCTTCCGCGCCGTCTCCCGGCTCGGCGACGGCGTCGCCTGGTACGCGCTCGCGGCGCTGCTGCCGCTCTGCGCGGGTCCGGCGGCGCTGCCCACCGTGGCGCGCATGACGCTCGTCGGAGTGGGCGCGACGCTCGTCGCCCAGGGCCTGAAGCGCGCCACGGCGCGCCCCCGCCCCTTCCTCGCCCACGCCGGCATCCTGGCCGGCGCGCGCGCGCTCGACCGCTACAGCTTCCCGTCGGGGCACACGCTGCACGCGGTCGCCTTCACCGCGGTGGTGGTGCCGGCCTACCCGCTCCTCGCCTGGGCGCTGGTGCCTTTCACGCTGCTGGTGGCGGCCTCGCGCGTCGTCCTCGGCCTCCACTACCCGACCGACGTCGCCGCTGGCGCGGCGGTCGGCGCGCTGGTCGCCGCGGCGATCCCGGTTCCGTTCTGAGCGCGCTCCCCTTCGCCCTGACGCCGGCTCCCCCGCGCGCGCCGGACGCCGCGGAGCGCGGCCTGCACGCGCTGCTGCCGACCGACGTCTACTTCCCGCGGGTCAACGGCGTCTCGACCTCGATCGCAACCTTCCGCGCGGCGCTCGCCGACCTCGGCCACCAGACCACCGTCGTCGCTCCCGCCTACGGACCGCACGACGGCGAGGAGCCCGGCCTGCTGCGCGTCGGCGGGCGGCGCATCCCGTTCGATCCGGAGGACCGCTGGGTGGCGGCCCGGCGCCTGCTGGCGGCGGCGCGTGGCGCCGGAGGCTTCGACCTCGTGCACGTCCAGACCCCCTTCTCGGCGCACCGGGCCGGCGTCGCCCTGGCGCGCGAGCGGGGGCTGCCCCTGGTCGAGACCTGGCACACCCACTTCGAGCGCTACTTCGAGCACTACGCCCCCTGGCTGCCGCCTCCGGCGGCGCGCGCCGTCGCGCGCGCGCTCGCGCGCCGGCAGGGGCGGGAGGTCGACCTGCTGATCGTGCCCTCGACCGCGCTGCGCGCGGTGCTCGCCGGTTACGGCATCCGGGCGCCGATCGAGGTGCTGCCGACCGGGCTGCCCGAGAGCGCCTTCCGCGCCGGCGACCGCGCGCGCTTCCGCGCCGCGCACGGCATCCCCGAAGGGCGGCCGGTGCTCGTCCACGTCGGCCGGCTCGGGCACGAGAAGAACGTCGGCTTCCTGATCGACGCCCTGGCGCGGCTGCGCGCCGCCGTGCCCGACGTGCTCCTCGTCCTCGCCGGCGAGGGCCCGGCGCGCCCCGCGCTCGAGCGGCGGATCGCTCGCGCCGGGCTCGCGCCCCACGTCCTCTCGCTCGGCTACCTCGACCGCGAGCGCGGCCTCGCCGACTGCTACCGGGGCGGCGACGCCTTCGTCTTCGCATCGCGGACCGAGACGCAGGGGCTCGTGCTGCTCGAGGCGATGGCGCAGGGGGTGCCGGTGGTGGCGCTCGCCGAGCTCGGCACGACAGACCTGCTCGCCGCCGGCCGCGGCGCGCTGGTGCCGCGCGCGGAGGCCGCCGACTTCGCGGCCGCCTGCGCGCGCCTGCTCGGCGATCGCGGGCTCGCCCTGCGCCTCGGCGCCGAGGCCCGCGCGCTCGCCGCCGCCTGGTCCGCGCGCGCCATGGCCGAACGGCTGGCCCGGCTCTGGGCCGGCCTGGTCGAGGGCGCGGCCCGCCGCCGCGCGCGCTAGACTGCGCGCTCCCGACCCCGAGAGGAGCCCGCCGTGCGCCCGACCTCGCCCCTGAGCCTCGCCCCGATTGCCGCGTTCGCCGTCGCTGCCGCTGTCGCTCTCGCCGTGCCGCTCGCCGCGCAGGAGGCGGCGGCCGACCGGGACTACGCCGCGCGCATGCACCGGGAGCACGCGCACGAGTCGCCGGCGCCCTCCGCCGCGGTCGCGCCGGCGCCCGCGCAGAAGCTGGTCGTCCAGGAGGTCGAGTACGCCACGCTTGGCGGCCGGAAGGTGCGCGGGCACCTGGCGCGGCCGCTCGAAGCGAGCGGTCCGCTGCCCGGGCTGATCGTGATCCAGGAGTGGTGGGGCCTGAACGACAACGTCCGCGCCATGGCCGAGCGCTTCGCGGGCGAGGGCTACCTGGTGCTCGCGGTCGACCTCTACGAAGGCACGGTGGCGACCACCTCCGACGCCGCGCTGGCGACCATGCAGGCGGCGATGAAGGACCCGGCCCGCCTGGTCGACAATCTCCGGCAGGCGCACGCCTGGCTGAAGGGCGCCGGCGCGACGAAGGTCGGCGTCGTCGGCTGGTGCTTCGGCGGCGGCTGGTCGCTCGCGACCGCGCTCGAGCTGGGCGACGGCATCGCGGCGGCGGTCATGTACTACGGCCGCGTCCAGACCGATCCGGCGGAGGTCGCGAAGCTGAAGTCGCCGCTGCTCGGCCTGTTCGGCGCGCTCGACCAGGGGATCCCGGTCGCCGGAGTGAAGCAGTTCGAGGCGGCGCTCGCGGCGGCGGGCAAGAACGCGGAGATCGTCGTCTACGAGGGCGCCGACCACGCCTTCGCCAACCCCTCGGGCAGCCGCTACCAGGAGGCGGCGGCGACCGACGCCTGGCTGCGGACGACCGCCTTCCTCGCGAAGTACCTGAAAGGCTGAGCGCGGCGGCGCGCTCAGACGCGCGGCCGGATGGCGGCCTCGCGCCGGTCGAGCCGGGCGGCGAGGATCCAGGCCGCGACCGCCGCGACGACCGGACCGGCCGCGCGCAGCGCGTAGAAGCGGGTGTCGGTCGCGACGGTCTCGAAGGCGGCCGAGCCCCAGGCGAGGCGGTCGGCGACCAGCAGGCCGTCGAAGCCGATCGCGAGCATCCGGTAGGTGCCCGAGAGCAGCACGCCGGCGCGCTGGAAGAGGCGGAGCGCGGTCGCCTCGCGCGCCGCGAGCGCCACCAGGCCGGCGGCGACGAAGGCGGGGTCGGCGACGACGAGACCGGGCAGGACGTGGACGAGCGCGAGCGCGACGCCGGCGACGATCGAGGCGAGCGCCGCGGCGAAGCCGTCGCCGTGCTCGGCCCAGACCGCGTAGAGCCGCGCGCGCAGCCCCCACTCCCAGCCCACCACCGAGACGAACCCGGCGAAGGGGAGCGCCAGGGCGAGCGCCGCGATCCAGAGCGGTGAGGCGAGACCCGCGCCCGGCTCGAAGCGCGCCCAGCCGAGGCCGACGCCGGCCGCGAGCGCCGCGAAGTCGAGCGCGCCCAGGCAGGCGAGCAGCGGCAGGTGGCGCAGCGCCGGCAGCGCGACCGCCGCGCGGTAGCCGGCCCGGCGCTGCGGCGAGAGCAGGCGCGAGGCGAGCCCGCCCACCACCAGCGGCAGCCCGAGCACGACCAGGGCGCGCGCCAGCCACTGCGCCGCCGGAGGCGCGGCGCCGGCGATCGCCGCCACCGCGACGCCGAGCGCGATGAAGAGCGTGGCGAGCGCGGAGGGGCGGGTCATCGCGCCCCGGTGCGGCGCCGCAGGCGGGCGAACGCCGCGGCGGCGAGGCCGGCGGCGAAGAGCGCGAGGCCCGCCGGCGCGAGCGCCGGGATCTCGAGCGGCGAGACCGCCGCGAGCGGCAGGGCGAGGTCGACCCGGTGGAGCTCGACCTCGATCGGCCCGCCGCGGATGTCGGCGGCCCACCCCTTGGTCACCGCGAAGGCCCGCCAGGCGCGCCGCCAGACCAGGCGGGCCGTGACGTCGACCGGCGTCCCGGCGGCGACGCCGGCGGGCAGCGCGAACTCGACCTCGGCCGAAGCGACCGTGCCCGAGGGGATCTGGGTGTTCTCGGCGACCGTTTCGGCGTCGACGAAGAGCACCGGCCGGACCACCGGCCCCTGGCCGTTGATCCGCCCTTCGAGCACCTTGGCGTAGCCGGTGCCGGGCAGCCCCGCCCAGTCCCCCGGCTGCTTGCCCGGCACCTCGTCGTCGGCCCACCAGGGCACGGTCGGGCCGCCGACCTGGGCGAGCGGCGCGCCGGCGATCGAGGCCTCGACCAGGACGATCACGTTGCGCAGGCCGACGCCGGTCGGGAAGTCGTGACCGGCGCCGAAGTTGTCGACCGCGGTCGTCACCCGCAGCCGACCGCCCTCGATCTGCTCGGCGGTGGCGTCGAAGCCGACGTTGGCGGTCATCGTCTCGGGCGTCGAGCCGACGAAGGTGTGGTGCTTCCGGTCGCTGCCCGGGCGCGCGACGCCGCCGAACAGGCAGATCGTGCCGCTCCCCTCGGCGGCGGGCATGTGGCAGTCCTGGCAGGTGCGCAGGCCGGGGCCGGGCTGGGCGAAGGGGGAGGCGAGCCATTCGCCGTAGGTGTTCTGCCCGGGCGCGCCGGTCTCCGGGTTCTTGTACTGGTGACAGGAGGCGCAGAGCAGCGACGAGCGGTGCAGCGGCGAGTGCGACGGGCGCATGCCGCCGAAGGTGACGTCGTCGAGCGGGCCCCAGACGAAAGTGTAGGTGTCGCCGTCGGGGCTCGCCGGGAAGCGGTAGGTCGCCTTGCCGCGGAAGTGGAGCGCGTCGATGGCGCCGGCGTCGACGTCGGCGAGCTGGTGGCAGGCGACGCAGACGACCCCCTCCGCGCCGTAGGCGGGCATCGCCGGGTCGTCGAGCTCGAGCGTGCCGCCGGCCAGCAGGTCGGCGAGCGGCGCGTGGCAGGTCGCGCAGAAGCCGGTCTCGCCCGGGTCGTGGGTCGCCTTGTAGACGTAGCCGGCGGCGCCGCCCGGCGTGCCGGTGCCCGAGAAGAGGTCGAGCACCCAGGCGTTCGAGGCGGTGTCGGCGTGGCGCGAGCTCTGCCAGTCCGCGAGCTGCTGCGTGTGGCAGCCGCCGCAGACCCCGGAGGTCGGCGGCTCGTAGCCGGGCTGGTCGGTCAGCTCGAGCGGGGTCAGGCGGATCTCGACCGCGAGGTCGCCGTTGACCGCGAAGGCGCCGCCGACGAGGAAGTTCTCCGGGGCGTTCTTCGCGTAGGGCAGCGAGGCGGCCACCATCACCGCGCCGACGGGATCGACGTCGAGCAGGAACGAGCCGTCGGCCTCGGCGAAGACGCCGGGCGCGGGGACGCCCTGCAGGTGGACCCAGGCGCCCGGCACCGGGTCGCCCGGGCTGCCGCTGCCCTCGACGAGGACCCGGCCGCCGATGTCGGCGCGCGCCGCGACGGCGGCGAGCGCGAGCGCGGCGAAGATCGTTGGGAAGCGGCGGCGCATGCGCGGAACCTCGTGGTGAGTGCGGGGTGAAATCTATCCGATCCGCGCCGCTCCCGGGCGGCCTCCCGTGGCGAAGAGCGCGGGGACCAGGACCAGGTTGGCGACGAGCGAGAGCGCGAGAGCCGCCGCCGAGAGCAGGCCGAAGCGGGCGGTGGGCGCGAAATCCGACAGGCCGCAGACGCCGAAGCCGGCGCACAGGATGGCGGCGGTCAGCAGGTAGGCGGGCGCGGCGCTCTCGAGCATCGCGACCACGGCGGCGCCGGCGCCCGCGGCGCGCTTCTGCTCGCGGTGGCGCGCGAGGGTGCGGATCGTCGTGTCCACCGCGAGGCCGAGGGCGATCGAGGCGACCATCACGGTGGCGAGGTCGAGCGGCAGGCCGAACCACCCCATGCCGCCGAAGACCATTGCGAGCGGCCAGAGGTTGGGCGCGAGCGCGCGCAGCAGGTCGGCGCCGTCGCGCAGCAACAGCGCCAGGGCGAGGACGACGAAGCCGAGGGTGAGCGCGAGCGAGCGGGCGAGCGTCGAGAGCAGGTGACGCTGGAGATCGAGCAGCAACGGGAACCCCCCGGTCGCCTCGACCCGCGCGCCCGGGAAGCGCGCGCGGGCGGCGGCGAGGGCCGCCGCCCGAAAGGGGTCGAGACGGTCGACGCCGACGGTCGGGACGAAGACCGAGAGCCGGGCCTCGCGCCGGTCGGGCGAAAGAAAACGAGCGAGCGTCGCCGCGCCCTGCTCGTCGGCGGCGAGCAGCGGCATCAGCGCGGCACGGCGCGCCGCGTCGGGCAGGCCGGCGAGCGGCGACAGGGCGCCGAGGTCGTCGACCAGGTCGCCGGCCGAGACCGCGGCGAGCGCCGGTGCGCGGCCGCCGAGCTCGCGCGCCAGAGCGGCGAGCACGCCGAGCGCCGCCGGGTCGTCGAAGCCGGGCGCGCCGTCGGCGGCCGTGAGCCAGAGCTCGACCGTCGCGCTGCCGACACCGAGCGCCTCGAGCGCCGCGGTGCGCGCGCGCACGGGGTGCTCGGGCGGCAGATAGGTGAGCGCGTTGCTCTCGGCGCGCAGCCGGGGCAGGCCGGGCAGCGCGGCCGCCGCGGCCAGCGCGAAGAGCGTCAGCACGGCGCGGCGCCGGCGCCCCGCGCCCGCCGCGAGCCGGCGCCCGAAGCGCTCGCAGCGGGCCTCGAAGGCGCGCTCGGGCAGCGCGCCGCGGTGGGCGGCGACCGTGGCGAGCAGCGCGGGCAGCAGCGTGAAGGCGGCGGCGAGCTGGATCAGCATGCCGACGCCCGCCCAGAGGCCGAGCGTCGCGACCGGGCCGACCGGCGTGGCGGCGAGCGCGCCGAAGCCGACCGCGGTGGTGAGCGTGGTGCCGACGAGCGCCCGCTTCTGCTCGACCAGCGTCGCCACCGTCGCCGCGCCGGCGTCGAGCCCCTCGGCCTCGAGCGCCCGGCAGCGGATCAGCAGGAAGAGCGCGGTGGCCAGCCCGATCACGAACAGGAGCGGCGGCAGCACGGCGAGGATCAGGTTGAAGCGGACGCCGGCCCGCCCCATCGCGCCGAGCAGCAGTGAGCTCGCAGGCCGCGACGTAGGCGAGCGGCAGGAGCACCGCGCTCGCCTCGCGGAAGGCGGCGGCGAGCAGCAGCAGCGCGAGCGCGCCGAGCAGCGGGAAGTAGACCCGCTCGATCTCGAGCGAGGAGGCGTCGAGCGCGAGCTCGAGCGAGCGCCGGCCGACCGCGAAGGCGGTGAGCCCGGCCGGCGCCGAGGCGGCCAGCCGGTCGAAGGCGGCGAGCAGGCGGCGCGCCGCGGCGGGAGCCATGTCGCCGGTCTCGGCGAGCAGCGTCACCGCGCGCCCGTCCCCGGCGACGAAGCCGAGCGCGCGGTCGAGCGGGTTGGCGAGCAGCCGCGCGCGGAAGCCCTCCGGGTCGGCGCCCGGCGGCGCGCCGAGGAAGCGCGCGTGGTGGGTCACCGGGCCGGCGGCGCGCGCGACGCCGGGCAACGCGGCGACCGCGCGCTCGGTGCGCTCGAGCCAGTCGAGGCCGGCGGGAGTCCAGAGCGCGTCGCCCGCGACGACCAGCCGCACCCCCTCCTCCGCCCCGAAGCGCCGGACGAACGCGCGGTAGCGCTCGACCTCGGGCGCGCGCTCGAGGAAGTAGACCGGGGGGGAGTTGTCGACCTCGAGGCGTGCGAGACCGGGGGCGAGCGCGAGCGTCACCGTCGCCCAGAGCGCGAGCCAGAGGCGACGGCTGGCGACCACGCTCCGCGCGAAGCGGGTCATCGCGGCGCGGGCGCGCTCACCACCAGGTGGCCGGCGAAGCGCAGCGTCGCGCTCAGCGAGAGCGCGGCGAGCGAGCCCCGGGCGCCGAGCGCGGCGAGCAGCCGGGAGAAGAGCTGGGGATCGGCGGCGAGCGCCGCGACCAGCCGCCGGGCGAGCGCCGGGCGGCGCGCGGCGAAGAGCGCGAGACGGGTGATCGCCTCCGGCACCCGGGCGTCGCGGCGCGCCGCGCGCGCGTAGCCGGCGAGATCCCCGGCGGCGAGCGCGGGCCCCAGGCGGAGCGCCTGGCCGAAGGCGAGCGCCAGCCCCTCGCCGGTCAGCGCGTCGTGGTAGCCGGCGGCGTCGCCGACCAGCGCCACCCGCCCGCGCGCGGCGCCGCGGGTGGGCTGACGGAAGGGGCCGGCGCCGCGGTCGCGGCCGAGCACCGGCGCGCCCGCGAGGCGGGCGGCGAGCGCGGGCGGGAGGCGCCGCGCGAGCAGGGCGTCGAAGCCCTCGCCGTCGCCGTTCCAGAGCAGAGCGACGCCGATCTCGTCGGCGGCGAGCGGGGTGACGTAGGCCTCGACGCGGTCGCCGAAGGTGACCTCGACCCGCCCGCTCCAGGGCGCGCGTCGGAAGTGGCGGACGACGCCGAAGCGGCGCGGCGCGCAGGCTCTCCCGCGCCAGCCCCGCCCAGGCGCGCACCTTCGAGCGGAGGCCGTCGGCGCCGACCACGAAGCGGGCGGCGACCTCGCCGGCGTCGGTCGCGACGCCGCGCGCGGTCAGCCCGGTCGCCGGCCGCCCCCAGTGGAGCTCGACGCCGGCCGCCTCGGCGCTCTCGACGAGCGCCGCGTGGAGCAGCGTGCGGCGCACGCCGCGGCCGGCCGCGCCGCCGGCGAAGTCGGCCTCGGCGACCGCGTCGCCGCAGACGTAGCGGATGCCGGTGAAAGGCGCCGAGCGCGCGGGCAGGGCGACCCCGAGCCGGGCGAGCGCCTCGACCGCCGCGGGCATCAGCCCCTCGCCGCAGGCCTTGTCGAGCGGCGGGCGAGCCGCCTCGAGCACCGCGACGGCGAGCCCCGCCCGCCGCGCCGCGAGCGCCGCGGCGAGGCCGGCCGGCCCGCCCCCGACGACCGCGACGTCGAGCCCGCTCATCGCGCCTCGTCCGGCGCCGCCGCTTCGGGCGCGAGCCGGCGCCCGTCGGCGGCGAGAAAGCGCGGGCGCGCCAGCCCCGCGCGGTGGAGCGCGCCGAGCGCCGAGACCGCGAGGACGCCGAAGCCGTAGCGCAGCGAGCGGCGCAGGTTGATCGAGGAGGCTTCCGCGAAGTACTTGGTCGGACAGGAGAGCTCGCCGACCCGGAAGCCGGCGGCGAAGCACTGCACCAGCATCTGGTTGTCGAAGACGAAAGTCGTCCGAGTTCTCGGCGAGCGCCAGCCGTTCGAGCACCTCGCGGCGGAAGGCGCGGTAGCCGGTGTGGTACTCGGAGAGCTTCTGTCCGAGCAGCCAGGTTCTCGAGCAGCGGTCAGCACGCGGTTGGCGACGTACTTGTAGAGCGGCATGCCGCCGGCGAGCGCCCCGCCGCCGAGGATGCGCGAGCCGAGCACGACGTCGTACTCGCCGCTGGCGATCATCGACGCCATCGCCGGCAGCAGCTTCGGCGTGTACTGGTAGTCGGGGTGGAGCATGACGACGATCTCGTCGCCGCCGGCGAGCGCCGCCGCGTAGCAGGTCTTCTGGTTGCCGCCGTAGCCGCGGTTCTTCGGGTGCACGCGCAGCTCGAGGCCGAGGCGGCGCGCGACCTCGGCGGTCGCGTCGCGGCTCGCGTCGTCGACCACCAGGATGCGGTCGACGAGGTCGCGGTCGATCTCGGCGACCGTGCGCTCGAGCGTGCGCGCCGCGTTGTAGGCGGGCATCACCACGCAGACCCGTTGACCTCCGATCATCCCTCTCCCTCCGCTCTGGAACGCGCGGCGCGGGCGAGCGCCAGCCGTCCGCGCACCAGCTCGGCGGCGAGCGCGACCAGCCCCATCCGGCGCGGCGGCGCGAGGCGGCCGGCGAGATGGAGCGCGAGGGTCTCGCCCCGCCGCATCTTGCCCGACGAGGTGCGCGGCAGCGTCCCCGGCGCGACCACCAGGACCTGGTCGACCGCGAGAGCGGTGCCGGCGAGGACCGCGGCGCGGCAGCGCGCGGCGAGCTCCTCGTCCCCGGCGGGCAGGTCGCCCCTTGCGGTGTTCGACGAAGAGCAGCAGCCGTTCGGTCGGGTCGGCGTCGCCGCGGTGGGTCACCGCCGCGACGCAGCCGCGCCGCACCCCGTCGACGCCGTCGACCGCCTGCTCGACCTCGTCGGGCGCGTGGTTCCTGCCGCGGACGATCAGCACCTCCTTGGCGCGCCCGGTCAGGTAGAGCTCGCCGCCGTCGAGGAAGCCGAGGTCGCCGGTGTCGAGCCAGCCGCCGCTCGAGCACGCGCGCGGTCGCCTCCGGCCGTCCGAGGTAGCCCTCGCATCAGCGACGGGCCGGCGACGAACAGGCGGCCGACCTCGCGCTCGCCGCGCGGCGCGCCGTCGCCGCCGCGCAGCTCGAGCCGGAAGCCGGGCAGCGGCGCGCCGAGCGAGACCAGCTCGAGCCCCGCCGGATCGGGCTCGGCGCGCCCCGCGTCGGCGAGCGGCGCGCGCGCGAAGCGGCCGATGCGCGGCGCGCGGCCGAGCGGCGGGAAGGTGACCGCGAGCGCGGCCTCCGAGAGGCCGTAGACCGGGGTGAGCGCCTCGGCGCGGAAACCGTAGGGAGCGAAGCGGGCGGTGAAACGGCGCAGGGTGTCGGGGACGACGGTCTCGGCGCCGCACAGTGCGCAGCGCCAGTTCGAGAGGTCGACCCCTTCGAGCTCGTCGTCGCGGATCCGTTCCGCGCGAGCGCGTAGGCGAAGTTGGGCGCCGGCGAGATCGTGGCGCGGGAGGAGGAGAGCGCGCGCAGCCAGAGCGCGGGGCGGGCGACGAAGTCCTCGGGCGGCACCAGCGTCAGCACCGAGGGACGCTCGAGCGCCGGGAAGACGCAGCCGATCAGCCCCATGTCGTGGTAGAGCGGCAGCCAGGAGCACGCCCGCATGGGCGAGCTCCGGGCGTGTCGGGCCAGAGCGCGGTCAGCGCGCGCACCTGGGCGAGCACGGCGCGCTGGTCGAGGGCGACCGGCTTCGGCTCGACGGTGGTCCCTGAGGAGAACTGGACGAGCGCGAGGTCCCCGGCCTCGCCGCCGGCGACCAGCGAGCGTCCGCCGGGCAGACCGGCGAGCGCGTGGCAGCCGGCGCGCGGCCGCGCCCGTTCGACCGCCGGCCCGACCAGAGGTGCCAGCCGCTTGTCCGCGAGGACGGCGACGGCGCCGGCGGCCTCGAGCAGGCCGGCGGTCCGCTCCCGGTACTCGTCGAGGCGGCCGAGGCGGACCGGCGGATAGAGCGGCACCGGCACCGCGCTCGCCAGCAGGATGCCGAAGAAGGCGTCGAAGAACTCCGCGCCGGTCGGGTAGACGAGCGCCACCCGCTCCCCGGGCTCGACCCCGAGCGCGGCGAGCCCGCCGGCCACCCCGGCCGCGCGCTCGGCGATCCCCGCCCAGGAGAGAAAGGTCGCCCGCTCGTTGCGGTCGAGCAGCCGGAGCCCCGCCGCGGGGAAGTCGACCGCGCGCAGGAGCAGCTCCTGGAGCGTCGCCGCTGGAACGGGGCGGGTCACCTCGCGGATCATTCCACGGGTGAGTCCCCGCTCCGACCCGAGCGGGGTCGATCGGCGGCCGCGCGCGGCCGGCGCTCAGGGCGCGGCGGCGAGCGCCGCGCCCGGGTGCTCGGCCTTCCAGCGCATGGCCATCAGGATGCGGGTGCGGCCGCTCGGGTGGTCGAAGAAGAGGGCCTCCTCGAGCGGGCCGGGGGACATCTTGCGGTACTCGCCGAGCATCAGGGCCGCCTCGGCGAAACCGTCGGGCTGGCCGGCGGCGTTGAGACCGAAGAGGTCGGCCTCGACCTCGTTGACCCGGATGATGGTGTTGGTGACCGGCGTCATCACGAAGAAGAAGACCGCGAAGACCGCCACGAGCAGCGGCAGCGAGGCGACGTCGGAGACGCCCTCGAGCCGCCAGCGAGCGCCCCAGCGCGCGAGCGCCCAGTCCATGCCCCGGGACACGAAGGCGAAGCCGGCGACGATCAGCAGGCCGAGCTCGAGCACCAGTTCGTAGACGTGGTTGAGCACGTAGTGCCCCATCTCGTGCGCCATCACCGCCTCGATCGCCGGCAGCGAGGCGCGCTCGAGCAGGTTGTCGTTCAAGGTGATCCGCTCGGTGCCGAGCAGACCGCTGACGTTGGCCGAGACCCGCGTCGTCTGGCGCGAGGCGTCCATCTGGTAGACCTCGGTGACCGGGATGCCGTTGGCGCGCGCGAGCGCCAGGATCGGCGCCTTCACCTTCTCGTCGGCGAGCGGCTTGTACTCGTTGAAGATCGGGTTGATGAAGACCGGCCCGACGAGCGCGATGAACATCAGCAAGGCCACAGACGCGGTGCCGCCCCAGAGCGGCCAGCTCCTCGGCAACTTGCGGAAGATGCCGTAGAGCAGTGGCAGGAAGAGCGCGCCGATCAGCAGGTCGAGCGCGAGGGACTTGCCCTGGTCGCCCAGCCAGGAGCCGAAGCCCTGGGTCGCGAGCCCGTAGTGGTGCTCGCGAAAGTACTCCGAGTAGAGGGCCAGCGGGAAGCTGAGCAGCGTGACGATCGGCAGGTAGAAGACCCAGTAGAGCGCGGTCTCGAGCGGCTTCTTGCGGCCGAGCCGGCGCGCGAGATCGCGCAGCCGCGCCGAAAGGCCGCTCGCGAGCAGCAACAGCGCGACGCCGAGACCGTAGAGGAAGCCCCAGAGCTGCAGCCAGTAGCCCCCTTCGAAGTAGGCGTCCGAGCGGGCCTTCTGCTCGGGTGACATCCGGGCGAGATAGGCCTCGGTGGCGGCGACCGGATCGAAGGTCGGCGCCGCCGGCGCCGGGGCGGAGGCGAGCGCGGGCGCGGGGACGACGGGCGCGGCGACCGCCGGTTCGGTCTGGGCGGCGGCGGCGTGGGCGAAGGCGAGCGACAGGCAGACGATCAGGGTCCAGCGCGTGCGCGAGGCGGCTTTCGACATGGTGGGGGGCTCCCGGGTTCAGGATTGACTACGGCGGGCCGGGGCGCCGGGTTTCCCGGCCGGACTCCCGGTCAGGCCTGGGCGCCGAGCTTGACCGCGAGCACGTCGACCAGATCGCCCACCGTCTCGATGCCGGCCTCGTCCCCGGCGTCGAGGCTGACCCGGAAGCGGTTCTCGACCTCGGCGGCGAGGGTGAGCAGCCGGATCGAGTCGAGCGTCAGGTCCTCGACGAGATGCTGATCGAGCCGCAGCTCGCCCTCGTAGTCGAGGTGCTCGCGGGCGACCGCGGCGATGCCGGCGAGGATCTCGGCGCGCGTCATGGTCAGAGCGGCAGGAAGCGGCGGCGGTCGCCCAGTCGCGCGGCGTAGTCGCTGGCGTGCTCGAGCGCCGCCTCCTCGTGACGGATGCGGCGGGCGAGGAGAGCAGCGTTGCCGGCCGAGGCGACGAGCGCGGTCACCCAGGCGCCATGGAGGAGCGGCAGCGCGACCATCTCGACCACCACCGCGAGGTAGTTGGGGTGGCGCACGAAACGA
Source organism: uncultured Acidobacteriota bacterium (assembly GCA_963803995.1). Classification (GTDB taxonomy): domain Bacteria; phylum Acidobacteriota; class Thermoanaerobaculia; order Multivoradales; family JAGPDF01; genus JACTMI01. The sequence goes on along the minus strand of CAWDOT010000008.1, from coordinate 360,738 downwards.
TAGGGTCCCGAGACGACCGCCGGTTCGCCCGGCACCACGATCACCCGCGTGTTCCAGCGGTCGCCGAGCGTCGCGATCGCCCAGTAGCGCAGCGCCATCGCGCCGGCGGCGAGCGCGAGCATCACCGCGGCGAGCCCCGGGCCGGAACAGGCGGCCGGCGAGGAAGACCTCGAGCGGCGCGGCGGCGAGGAAGAGGGCGTGGGCGCCGACCAGGGCGGCGTAGAAGCCGCGCGACTCGGCCTCGACGCCGCCGCGGGCGAAGGCGCGCGCGGCGTTGCGCTGCGACAGCACCAGCTCGACCAGCCGCTCGCAGGCGACCAGGCCGATCAGAACGAGGAAGGCGATCCGGCTGTCGAACGGCACCGCGGCCACCCTACCATCGCAGCAGGACGAGCTCGCTGCAGAAGCCGGGGCCGAGCGCGAGCAGCATGCCGAGGCTGCCGGCCGGCGGCCGGCGCTCGGCGAGCGTGTCGCGCAGGACCAGCAGCACCGAGGTCGAGGAGAGGTTGCCGACCTCGGCGCAGGCTGCGCCAGGTGAGCTCGAGGGCGCCGGGCGGCGCCTCGAGCGCGCGCTCCATCGCCTCGAGCACCTTCGGGCCGCCCGGGGTGCGCGACCCAGCTCGCGATGTCCCTGCGCGTGAGCCCGTGGTCGGCGAGGAAGAGCGTCGACGTCGGCGCGCAGGTGCTCGTCGACCACCCGCGGCACGTCGGCCGAGAGCACGATCTGGAAGCCGCGCTCCGAGATGTCCCAACCCATCACCCGCTCGGTGTCGGGGTAGAAGATCGAGCGCGTGGCGACGACCTCGGGAGCCGCGGCGATCTCGCCGCCGAGCCGCCGCGCGCGCTCCTCGCCGACCACGATCACCGCCGCCGCGCCGTCGCCGAACAGCCCCGAGGCGATCAGGTTGGGGATCGACAGGTCCTCGCGCTGGCAGGGTGAGCGAGCAGAGCTCGACCGAGAGCAGCACCGCCACCTCGTCCGGGGAAGCCGCGCACGTAGTCGGCGGCGCGCGCGATCCCGGCCGCGCCGGCGACGCAGCCGAGGCCGAAGATCGGCACCCGCTTCAGGTCGCGCCGGCAGCCCGATCCGGTTGATCAGCCGCGCGTCGATCGACGGCGTGGCGATGCCGGTGACCGTGACGAAGAGCAGCGCGTCGACGTCCTGCGGCCCGAGGCCGGCGCGCGGCGAGGCCGTCGGCGAGCGCCCGCTCGCCGACGTCGGTGGCGACCCGGATCCAGGCGTCGTTGGCGGCGCCGAAGCCGGCGAGCCCCGGGTAGTCCTCCATCGGCAGCGCGAGATGGCGGCCGCCGACCAGGACGTTCCTGTGCAGCTGCTCGATCCGCTCGGGGTTGAAGTAGCGCGTTTCCCAGTGCTGGCGGAACGCCGCCAGCAGGGCCTCCTGGTCGTAGTAGTGGTCCGGGAAGCCGGCGCCGACCGCGGCGATGCGCATGCGCCGTCTCCTCTCAGCGCCGGGAGCGCCGTCCGGCGCGCGCGAGCGCGGCGATCGCCAGGCCCGGCCGCCGGCTCGGCGATGAGCGCCAGGCGCGCCACCTGCCAGAAGGGCTCGGTCGGCAGGCGGGTGAGCGCGGCGAGGGTCAGGACCAGGAGCGGGCCGCGGTAACAGCCAGGCGGCGAGGCCGGTCGCGACGCCGTCGAGCCACCAGAGGCCGGTGCGTCCTTCGAGCAGCAGGTAGAGGGCGACCAGCGCGAACCCCTCGAAGAGGAACGCGGCGGCCTGGTAGGTGCGCGGCAGCCCCTCGGGGCGCGCCACGCCGCGCTGGGCGAGCGGATCGAGCCGGGGCCGAAGCCGACGACGATCGGCGCCCACGGCGGCGAGCGCCAGGACGAGCACCGCGAGCGGGACGGCGAGCAGGACGAAGCGGGCCACGTGCCGCCGATGATACCGCGCCGCCGCGTCCTCGCGGCGCGCACTGTGGGCTAGACTCCCCGGCGCTCTCCCGAAGGAGGAAGCGTGCTCCCGCTCCCCCAGGACTGGTTCCGGCCTCTCGCCTCGGCGCTCGGCGTCGTCGTCGCGCTCGAGATCGCCTACTGCCTGCTGCGCAGGCGCTTCCCGCGCCTGCTCGACCGCCTGCGCTACCAGCTCTGGGCGCTGTCGCTCGGGCTGCTCGCCTTCGAGGTCTTCGCCCGCGCGACGCTGCTCTCGCCCCGGCTGTTCGGCATCGCCGCCTTCTTCGCCGCCGTGCTGACCGCTCGACATCGGCTGCGCGGTCTTCGAGCGCTTCTTGCTCGCCCGCCAGCGCGACGACCGGAGGCCGCCGGCGATGCCGAAGCTGGTGCGCGACGTCGTCGGCGGCTGGATCCTGCTGGTGGCGGTCGTCCTGCGTCGCCGGCCGCGAGTTCTTCGGCTGGGACGTGACGCTGCTGGCGCTGCCTCGACGGTGCTCTCGGCGGTGCTCGGCTTCGCGCTCCAGGACGTGCTCAAGAACCTCTTCGCCGGCATGGCGCTGCAGACCGAGCTGCCGTTCGATACCGGCGACTGGCTGGAGGTCGACGGCGAGCCGGCGCCAGCGTCGATCGGCATGACCTGGCGCTCGACCCACCTGCGCAACACCGTCGGCGTCGACTTCCGCGAGCCCAACGCCAACCTGGTGTCGGCGCGCGGTCAAGAACCTCGGCTCCGGCGTCGAGCCGATCGCGACTCCCGCTGCGCGTGCAGGTCGCCTACGGCGCGCCGCCCGGCTGGTCAAGGACTCGCTCGAGAAGGCGGCCCGCTCGACCCCGGGCGTGGTCGAGGCGCCGGCCGCCTCGGTCTTCCTGGATCGGCTTCGCCGAATCCGGCGGTCGACCTACCAGGCTGCGCGCCTGGACGCGCGAGGTCCACGCCCTCACCTGCGCTTCGCGACCATGTGCTGTCGCGCATCTGGTACCAGCTGCACCGCGACGGCTCGCCGATCCCCTACCCGGTGCGCACGGTCCAGATGCCGAGCCGCGCGGCGAAGGAGCGCCGCCGACAAGGCGGCCTGGCGCGCGCGCCGCGCCGAGGCGCTCTCGGGCTCTCGACCTCTTCTCCGCGCGCTCCGGCGAGACCCAGCGCCGCATGGCGGCGGGCGCGCGCCTGCACTACTTCGACGCCGGCGAGCGCCTGGTGAGCGAAGGCGAGGCCGGCGACTCGCTCTTCATCCTGGCGCCGAGGCTCCGTCATCATCTCGAAGTCGGGTCGCGACATCGGCACCACGTCGGTCGCCTGCTCGCGGTGCTGCGCGAGGGGGAGTTCTTCGGCGAGATGTCGCTGCTGACCGGCGCGCCGAGGAGCGCCTCGGTCACCGCCGAGGGCCCCTGCGAGGTCTTCGTCCTCGACCGTCAGGCGCTGGCGCCGATCCTCGAGGCCGATCCGCAGATCGCCGAAGTGCTCTCGAAGCGGCTCGCCGAGCGCCTGGCCGCCACCGCGGCCCGCTTCGAGGACCGCGAGGGAGAGATCAAGCGGTCGCGCGAGGCCGACCAGAACACGATCCTGCGCCGCATCCGCACCTTCTTCGGTCTCGGCTAGGCGCCGGGCCGCTCCCCCGCCTCGCGCGCGGCGAGCGCGCGGCGCGCCCGGCCGACGAGCAGCGCGACCAGCGCGACCGCCGCCGCCAGCACGCCGACGAGCGGCCAGGGCACGCTCCCCTCGGCGAGCGCGCGCGCGACGGCGTCGGCGCCGACCACGTAGAGCACCGTCCCCGGCAGCATGCAGAGGAACGACCAGAGCAGGTAGGTTCCGAAGCGGACGCGGGTCAGCCCGAAGCCGTAGTTGAGCAGGTTGAACGGGAAGACCGGCACCAGCCGGGTCAGCGCGACGACGATCGCACCGTGGCGCTCGGTCAGCCGGTCGAGCCGCCGGAAGGTCGGGTTGTCCCCCAGCCAGCGCTCGATCGCCCCGCGCGCGAACCAGCGCGCGAGCGCGAACGCGCCCGCCGCGCCGAGCGTGGCGCCGGCCGCGACCACCGCGACTCCCAGCGCCGAGCCGAACATCGCGCCGGCGGCGACCGTGAGCAGCGAGGCCGGCACCGCGAAGGTCGTCGCCAGCGCGTAGAGCAGCACGAAGACCAGCGGTCCGAGCGGGCCCAGCCCGAGGATCCAGCCGCGCAGCTCGGCGAGCCGGGCGCCGAGACCGAGCGCGGGGGCGGCGGCGGCGAGCGCGGCGAGGAGCGCCGCGAGCAGCGCCGGGCGCAGCCAGGGCGGCGTGCTGCGGCGCGAAACCGGAGCGGGCTCCGGCGCATCTGCGTGGCGGGAGCCCCGCTCGGCAGCCATGGCGCGCGCATCCTACGCCCGGCCGCGCTGGTGCGCCGGGGGGGACGGCGGTATCCTGCCGGGCGGCCGGCGGCGCGACCGCCGCGGCGGCCCCCCCGAGACCTCGACCTTGACCCTCTCCGAGCCCGCTTCCGTCCCCATCGCGAGTCGCCGCGTCGAGCGGGAGCGCGAGCTCGAGCAGCTGATCGCCGCGGTCGCCGCGCTCGCGCGCGAGCTGGTGGCGCGCGAGCACGACCCCTCCGACCCGGCCCTGCGCGACCCGGTCGCGCTCGCCGGCCGGCTCGACCTCGCCCTGGGTGCCGAGGGGCTTCCGACCGAGGCGGTGCTCGCCCGTCTGAAGACGGTGCTCGAAGCCACCCCGTCGACCTCCTCCTGGCGCTTCGTCAACCAGCTCTTCGGCGGCCGCGAGCCGGTGGCGACCGCCGCCGAGATGCTGGCGGCGGTCCAGAACGTCTCGATGTACACCTTCAAGGCGGCGGGCGCCGAGATCCTGGTCGAGCGCGAGCTGCTCCGCCACATGGCGGAGCTCGCCGGCTTCGCCGGCGGCGAGGGGTGCTTCACGCCGGGCGGCTCGCTCGCCAACCTGGTCGCGCTGCTGCTGGCGAGGAATGCCGCGGCGCCCGACTCGCGCGAGGAGGGGGCCCCGGGCGGGCGCCTCACCGTCTACACCTCGGCCGAGGGGCACTACTCGATCTCGAAGAGCGCCGGCATCGTCGGCTTCGGCCGCCGCCAGGTGCGCCCGATCCCGGTCGGCGCCGGCGGCGGCATGGACCCCGACGCGCTGGCGCGCGCGCTCGCGGCGGACCGTGCCGCCGGCTTCGTGCCCGCGCTGGTCAACGCCACCGCGGGCACCACCGTGCGCGGCGCCTTCGACCCGATCCGGCCGCTCGCCGAGCTGGCGCACGGCGCCGGCGCCTGGCTCCACGTCGACGGCGCGCTCGGCGGCAGCCTCGTGATCAGCCGCGCGCACCGGCACCGTCTGGACGGCCTCGAGCTCGCCGACTCCTTCGCCTGGAATCCGCACAAGATGATGGGCGTACCGCTGCAGTGCTCGGTGCTGCTCGTGGCGCGCCGCGGCGCGCTCGGCGCGAGCCTCGACGAGAGCGCCGACTACCTCTTCCAGGCCGACGACGACGAGCTCAACCCGGGGCACCGCTCGATCCAGTGCGGGCGCAGAAACGACGCGCTCAAGCTCTGGGCGGCCTGGCGGCGCCTGGGGGACCGGGGCTACGAGGCGCGGCTCGAACGCCAGCTCGAGCTGGCGCGCCTCGCCGCCGCGAAGGTCGCCGCCGACCCCGCGTTCGAGCTCGCCGAGGCGCCGCCGTCGATCAACGTCTGCTTCGAAGTGCGCGGCCGGTCGAGCGAGGCGATCTGCGACCGGCTCGACCGCGAGGGGACGCTCAAGATCGGCCACGGCGTGGTCGCCGGCCGGCGCATCCTGCGCCTGGTCTGCGTCAACCCCGACCTCGACGAGAGCGACCTCGACGCCATTCTCGGCGAGATCCGGCGCGCCGGCCGCGCGCTGCCGCCCGGCGACAACCGGGTCGGCGCCGACTCCTGACCGGGCCCCCGATCAGCCGCCGGCCGTCGCGCCGGCGCAGGAGCTGCCCGCGCCCGCGGTGCAGCCGTAGCAGTGGCGCGCGGTCACGATCGCGCGGCGGGCGAGACGCTCCGGGTCGAAGTCCGGCGAGCCGCATCGCGCCCCCGGCCGGCCGCGCCTCGAGCCCGAGCATCTGGTTGAAGTCGCAGTCGTAGAGCCGTCCGTCCCAGCCGACCGAGAGGGTGTTGCGGCACATCAGGCCGGCGGCCGCCGCCGGGTTGAACGAGGCGACGAGCAGCGCCAGGTAGCGCTCGAGGTTGCCGCTCGTCTCGAGCCACTCGAGGTAGCGCGCGATCGGCATGTTGTTGAGCGCGATCAGCCGGTCGAAGGCGATGCCGTGCGTCCGCTCGAGCGACTCCTTCCACTCCCGCTCGAGCTCGCGCTGGTCGGCGGCGAGGAAGGCCCCGGCCGGGTTCGAGACGAGCGTCAGCACGCGGCGCGGGTCGCCCTCTCCGTAGCCGGCGGCGTTGAGCAGGCGCAGCGCCGCGATCGATTTCTCGAAGGCGCCGTCGCCGCGCTGCGCGTCGGTCGAGCGCATCCGGTGGTGGGGGAGCGAACAGACCACTTCGACGCCCGCGCTCGGCGAGGAAGCCGGGCAGGTGGCGGGAGCGGGCAAGCAGCAGCACGGTCAGGTTGCAGCGGTCGAGCACCCGCTTGCCGCGCGCCACGCAGGCGTCGACCAGGTACTCGAAGTTGGGGTTGAGCTCGGGCGCGCCGCCGGTCAGGTCGACCGTCGTCGCGCCGGTCCGGTCGAGCGCGGCGAGGCAGAGGTCGACCGTCGCCCGGTCCATGTTCTCGGCGACGCGATCCGGCCCGGCGTCGACGTGGCAGTGCCGGCAGGTCATGTTGCAGAGCTTGCCGAGGTTGATCTGGAAGACCTCGAGCGCCCCGGGCGTGAGCGCTTCCAGGCCGTGGGCGGCGAGCGTCCGATCGAACTCCGCGGGGCGGCCGTCCGCGGCCGCGAGCGGCAGCGCGGCCAGCCGGGCGAGCTGGGCCGCCGGCGCGGCGAGCGGCGAGCCGCGGCGCAGCAGCGTGAGCGCGGCCTTCGGCCCCGCCTCCGGAGTGTCGAGCGGCAGCTCGCAGGCCTCCGCCCCGTGGGCGGCCCCGGCGGGCGTCACATCCCCGCCTTCTTCGCCTGCTCGAGCATCTGCATGCCGTGGACGAGCGAGGCGCCGCCGCGGATCGCGACCGCGACGTGCACCGCCTCGGTCATCTGTTCGAGGTCGGAGCCCCGGGCGAGCGAGTCCGCGGTGTAGGCCTCGATGCAGTAGGGGCACTGGACCGTGTGCGCCACCGCGAGCGCGATCAGCGCCTTCTCGCGCGCCGAGAGAGCGCCCGGCGCGAAGACGGCGTTGTAGTAGTCGAAGAACTTCCGACCGAGCTCGGGCTGCCCCTCGGCGATCCCGGCGAAGCCGGCGAGATGATCGTGCTTGTAGTAGTCGCTCAACGGTGGCTCCTCGCAGCGCGAGGCTATCGGATCTCGCGTAGGATCCGCCGCGATGAGCGAACTCGAGCCCGATCCGGTCGGGGGAATCGAGCCCCTCGCCCCCACCCCGACGCCGGCCGTGCGGCCGGGACGAAGGCGCCCCTCCGCGCGAGTGCAGCTGGCGGCGGGCCTGCTCGGCGCCGCCGGGACGCTCGTCGCCAGCGGCAGCGCGATCGCCGCCGGCGACCACCGCAAGGTGATCCTGGTGACGTTCGGCGCCGGCGTCGCGATCGCGGCGGCGTCGGTCTTCAAGTACCGGCGGTCGACCCGCCAGCGGCCGCAAGACGGCCGGTCCGGGACCTGATCGGGAACCGCTCCACCCGCCCCCGGTCTCGACTACACTCGGGCGCGGGAGAGCGCGCCATGGAGCTCGAGACCCTGATCCGCCAGGCGGCCGGCCGCGAGCCGGCCGACCTCCTGCTCACCAACCTCCAGCTGGTCGACGTGCTCGCCGGCGAGATCTACCCCGCGGAAGTGGCGCTCTCCGGCGGCGTCGTGGTCGGCGTCGGCTCGGGATACGCCGCGCGCGACACGCTCGACCTCGGCGGCGCCTACCTGGCGCCCGGCCTGCTCGACGCCCACGTCCACGTCGAGAGCGCGATGGTGCCGCCGTCGGAGTTCGCGCGGGCGGTGGTGCCGCGCGGCACGACGACGGTGATCACCGACCCGCACGAGATCGCCAACGTGCTCGGGCTCGAAGGCATCCGCTTCATGCTCGAGAGCGCCAAGGGCTCGCCGATGTCGATGTTCGTGATGGCCCCCTCCTGCGTGCCGGCGACCCACATGGAGAGCTCGGGCGCGTCGCTCGATGCGGTCGACCTCGCCTCGTTCCAGTCGAGCCCCTGGGTGCTGGGGCTCGCCGAGGTGATGAACTTCCCGGGCGTGGTCGGCGCCGACCCGGCCGTGCTCGCGAAGCTGCGCGCCTTCGCCGGCAAGGTGATCGACGGCCACGCGCCGGGGCTCTCGGGGCGCGCGCTGGTCGCCTACGCGGCGGCCGGCATCGGCTCCGACCACGAGTCGACGACGGTCGAAGAGGCGCGCGAGAAGCTGCGCCTCGGCATGACCGTCTTCCTGCGCGAGGCGACCAACGCCCACAACCTGCGCGACCTGCTGCCGCTGGTCAACGCCGCCAACCAGCACCGCTTCTGCCTCTGCACCGACGACCGCCAGCCGTCGGACCTGCTCGACCAGGGGCACATGGACCATCTGGTGCGGATGGCGATCGACGGCGGCCTCGACCCGGTCACCGCGCTGCGCCTCGCGAGCTGGAACACCGCGCACCACTTCCGGCTCCACGACCGCGGCGCGGTGACGCCGGGGCGGCGGGCCGACCTGATCGTCTTCCGCGACCTCGCGGCGCCCCGCCCCCATCTCGTCTTCCGGCGCGGCGCGGTCGTCGCGCGCGACGGCGAGATGCTGCCGATCGCGGGGCCCCGCCCGGTGCCCCACCTGCGCGGCACGATGAGCGTCGAGTGGGACGGGATCGACCTCGCGATCCGGGCCGAGGGCGAGCGGGTGCGGGTGATCGGCGCGATCCCCGACCAACTGGTCACCGAGCACCGGATCGAGCGGGCGGCGATCGCCGGGGGATTCGCCGTCGCCGATCCGGCGCGCGACCTGCTCAAGATGGCGGTCATCGAGCGTCACCGCGCCTCGGGCGGGCTGGGCGCCGGCTTCGTCACGGGCATCGGCCTGCGCGGCGGCGCGCTCGCCTCCTCGATCGCGCACGACCACCACAACCTGGTGGTGATCGGCGCCGACGACCTCTCGATGCTGACCGCCGCGAAGCGAGCGGCGCACCTGGGCGGCGGCCTGGTGGTGGCGATGGGCGAGCAGGTGCTCGCCGAGGTGCCGCTGCCGCTCGCCGGCCTGATGAGCGACAAGCCGATCGAGGAGGTCCGCCGCCGGCTCGACGTCGCCATCGGCGCCGCGCGCGAGCTCGGCAGCCGCCTCCACGACCCCTTCATGGCGATGAGCTTCCTCGCCCTCGAGGTCATCCCGAGCCTGAAGCTGACCGACCAGGGTCTGGTCGACGTCGACCGCTTCGAGCAGGTCCCGCTCTGGGTGGCCTGACCGCGGGGGACCGGGGGCGCGGGTACCCGGGGGCTTGACACGTCCACTTCGTTTCGATTATTCTGGAAATATGAAAGCAGAGGACGCCGTCGCCCGCCTGTCCGCGCTCGCCCAGGAGACCCGGCTCGAGCTGTTCCGGAAGCTCGTGCGGCGGGGGTCGCTGGGGCTGGCGGCCGGGGCGCTCGCCGAGGCGCTGGCCGTGCCGGCGCCGACGCTCTCGTTCCACCTCGCCGCCCTCGAGCGCGTGGGGCTGGTCGCCGCGCGGCGCGAGGGGCGCTCGATCGTCTACACGGCGAGCTTCGCGGCGATGGAAGAGCTGCTCGGCTTCCTGCTCGAGAACTGCTGCGCCGACGGGGCCTGCGCCCCGGCGGCGGGCCTGGTCGCGCCGCCGCGCGCGAAGAAAGCGATGAAGAAGACATGACCGCCCTCAAGATCGTCGAGTCCGCCGAGCCGATCGTCGGCGAGGTCCAGAAGCGCTACGCGAAGATCGCCACCGGCGAGATCTCCGGCTGCGGCTGCGGCGCCGGCAGCTGCTGCTCGACCGCCGAGAGCGACCTCGCCGCCGAGCTCGGCTACAGCGAGGCCGAGCTCGCCGCGCTCCCCGAGGGCGCCAACCTCGGCCTCGGCTGCGGCGCGCCGCTCGCGCACCTCGCCCTCGCGCCGGGCGAGACCGTCCTCGACCTCGGCTCCGGCGCCGGCATCGACGCCTTTCTCGCCGCGCAGCGCGTCGGCCCGAGCGGCCGCGTCATCGGCGTCGACATGACCCCCGAAATGATCGAGAAGGCGCGCGCCGGCGCCGAGCGCGGCGGCTACGCCCAGGTCGAGTTCCGCCAGGGACGCCTCGAAGCGCTGCCGGTCGAGGACGCGACCGTCGACGCCGTCACCTCGAACTGCGTCATCAACCTGGTGCCCGACAAGAGCGCCGTCTTCCAGGAAGTCGCGCGCGTCCTGAAGCCCGGCGGCCGCCTCGTCGTCTCCGACATCCTGCTCGACCGCGAGCTGCCCGGCGCGATCGCCCAGGACGTCCTCGCCTACGTCGGCTGCGTCGCCGGCGCCGAGCTGCGCGAGACCTACTTCGACCGCCTGCGCGCGGCGGGCCTCGGCGAGATCGAGATCCTGCGCGACGAGGACTACCTCGACGCCCTCCTCGCCGCCGCGCCCGCCGAAGTCGAGGAGCTCTCCCGGCGCACCGGCATCCCCGTCGAAGCCGTGAAGGGCGCGGTGCGCTCGATCACCTACCGCGCAAGGCGGCCTCAGGGCTGACGAAGGACAGCAGGAAGAAGAAAGAGTAAAGGCAACAGCAACAGCCCATAGAAGGGAAGGGCTCTCGGGCGCAGTCGTTCGAGGGTCCTTCTGGCGTTCGGGCGTTCGACTGGCCTTCCGGGCTTGCGCGGCCCGGGCGTTGCCGAGGCCGCTGGAGGTCCTCCCGGAGGGAAGCTTGAAGGCCGCATCTCCACCGCCGCGCCGACCACCACCGCCACAGAAAGCGGCCTGAACGCAGGCGCGCGCCCACGCACCAACGACGTACAGCGCGCGCCGGTTCCCGGAGGGAGGACCTCCAGCGGCCGCTCAGCGAGCGTCCCGCCGTGCCGGGAAGCCGCTCAGCGAGCGTGCCGTCCAAGCGGCTCAGCGACGCGCCGGGCCGGAAAACTGGAGAGGAAGGCGGGCAGGTGGTTGAGGTCGGGCAGCAGCGCGAGCGGTCCGGCTTCGATCAGGAGCTCCTCGGTCTGCGCGCCGGAGAGGACGGCGACCGACGGGCAGCCGGCGTTCGCGGCCATCTCGAGGTCCCACGAGGTGTCCCCGATCATCAGCGCCTCGGATGCGTCGACGCCGAGCTCGTCGAAGATCCCTTCGAGCATCCCCGGGTGCGGCTTCGAAGGCGCCTCGTCGACCGTGCGCGAAGCCTGGAAGAGCGGCTCGAAGCCCGAGCGCTCGAACTCGCGGACGAGACCGCGCCGGCTCTTCGCCGTGGCGACCGCCAGCAGATAGCCCGCCGCGCCGAGCGCTTCGAGCGTCGCGCGCGCCCCCGGGAAGGGGTGGAACTGGTCCTTGTAGGTCGCCCACCACTGCTCGCGGTAGCTCTCGAGCACCCGCGCGCGCATCTCCGGCCCCGCCGCCGGCCAGAAACGGTGCAGCGTCTCCATCAGGCCGAGGCCGATCGCGTGGCGCACGTCGTCGCGCGGTGGCAGCGCCGGCGCCGCGTCGCCGAGCGCGGCGAGCGCCGCGAACGTGCAGTCGACGATCGCGCCGATCGAGTCGACCACGGTGCCGTCCCAGTCGAAGACCAGCAGGCGGAAGGGGCGGTCGCGCGGCGCGAGGTCCGGTGGCGTCATCGGGATCGTGGGAGGAGCGCCGGCGGGGCCTCTCCGGCGCGCGCTGGATCCTATCAGCGCGACGGGGCGGGCTAGACTCCCGCCATGCTCAGGATTCCCCGCTGGCTGCGCCGGACCGCGATCGCAGCGGGCGCGCTCGTCGTTCTCGCGGCGCTCGCCGCCTTCGCCGGCTGGCTCTGGCTGCGCTCCCAGATCCTCGACTCGGGCGGCCGGCTCCGGCCGCTCCAGGCGGCCTACGACGTCCGCCGCTACGACCTCGACCTCGCGATCGATCCGGCGACCAAGCGGATCCGGGGCAGCAACCGGGCGACCGTGGTCGCCACCGCGCCGCTCGACCGCTTCGAGATCCAGCTCGACGGCCGGCTCGCGGTCGCTTCCGCCGCGGTCGACGGCGTCGCGTCCCGCTTCGCGCACGAGGACGGCCTGGTGACCGTCACCCTGCCCGCGCCCTGGGCGGCCGGCGAGCGCCATGCGGTCGAGATCGTCTACGGCGGGAAACCGAAGGTCGCCGCGCGCCCCCCCTGGCTCGACGGCATGGTCTGGGAGAAGACGCCGTCGGGCGCCCCCTGGCTCGGCGTCACCACGCAGGGCGACGGCGCCGACGACTGGTGGCCCGCCAAGGACCACCCCTCCGACGAGCCGGACGAGGGGATCTCGATCGCGCTCACGCTCCCCTCCGATCTCGTCGTTCTCGCCAATGGGCGCAAGGTCGGCGAGAGCGCGAACGGCGACGGCACCACGACCACCCGCTGGGAGGTCTCCTACCCGATCAACAACTACCTCGTCACCTTCAACGCCGCCCCCTACGTGCCGATCGAGGAGCGCTACCGGGGCGCCGACGGCACGCTCGACGTGCCGATGGTCTTCTGGGCGATCCCCGAGCATGTCGAGCAGGCGACGAAGCTCTGGGCGACGGCGCCCGGAATGATCGCCGCGATGGCGCGGCGCTTCGGCGAGTACCCCTTCCTCGCCGACAAGCTGGCGGTGGTCGAAGCCCCGTACAAGGGCATGGAGCACCAGACGCTGGTCGCCTGGGGGGGCGACTTCGAGCTCAACGAGCACGGCTTCGACGACCTGCTGCTCCACGAGCTCGCCCACGAGTGGTGGGGCAACAAGCTCTCGGTCCGCGACTGGGCCGACTTCTGGGTGCAGGAGGGCTTCGCGACCTACGCCGAGGCGCTCTACGTGCTCGACACCCGGGGCGAGGCGAAGTATCTCGACTACGTGCGCGGCTTCACCCGCCGCGTGCGCAACCGGGAGCCGCTGGTGGCGGCGCCCGATTCGACGGTCGCCGGCAACTACAACGGCGACATCTACGCCAAGGGCGCCTGCGTTCTCCACACGCTCAAGTGGGAGCTGGGCGACGAGGCCTTCTTCGCCGCGCTCCACCGCTTCGCGACCGACGAACGGTTCGCCTACAAGCTCGTCGAGAGCGCCGACTTCGAGCGGCTGGTCGGCGAGATCTCCGGCCGCGAGATCCCCTGGTTCTGGCGGATCTACCTGCATCGCGCGAGGGCCCCGGAGTGGACGCTCACGCGCGCGCCCGCCGGCCCGGGGCGCGAGACGATCGAGCTCGCCTGGGACGACGCCGGCTTCGAGCTCGCCCTGCCGGTCGCCGTCGCCGGCGAGGAGCGGCGGGTCGAGATGCCGGGCGGCAGGGCGCGCTTCGAGGTCGCGGCCGGCGCCGCGGTCGCCGTCGATCCGCGGGGCCTCGTCTACGCCCGGTCCGCGGAGGAGTCCTGAGCCGCGCTCCGCTCGCGGGCACGCCGCTTGCTCTTCGACCCTCGCGATGACGCTCCGCCTCCGCCTCTTCCTGCTGCTCGCCGCCCTCGTCGTGCTGCTCGTCGGGGCGCAGGCGGTGCTCGTCCGCCACCTCTCCGCCCGGCTCGACCAGGACGTCCGCACGGTCGCCGTGCGGGTCGGCGAGGAGATCCTCTCCGGCTTCCACGTCACCACGACCGGCGCCGGGCCGGACGGCGCGGACGCCGCGCCGGCCGGCGGCGAGCCGAAGGAGCGGACGCGCGTCATGGTCTTCGCCACCACCGACGCGGGCCGTCCGGCGTCCGGGTCGGGAGCGGAGGGTCCGGCCGCGGCCGGCGCCGCGGGCGATGCGCCGGGCGAGAGCTTCCAGTGGGTGGTGCGGCACGAGCTCGAGGTCACGCCGGACGCCGCGGCCCCGGGCGGCCATCAGATCGAGGAGCGCTTCGAGAAGCGGATCGTCGGCAAGGACGAGACGGCCGCTGCGGGCGCCCACGAGGAGACGAGCGAGAAGTTCGTGCGCAAGCTCGTGATCGAGGCGGGGCACGAGCCGGACGTCCTCTTCCTGCGCGGCCCGGCGCAGCTCGCCCGGCAGATTCCGATCCCCCGCGCCGAGGTCTCCTCGACGATCGAGCGCTTCCGCTCGCAGCTGCTCGCGGCGGCGCTCGGCGTCGCGGCGCTCGGGTTGGCTCGCGGCGGCGCTCGCGGCGGACCGGATCGCCCGGCCGCTCCGGCAGCTGTCGGGCGCCGCGCGGCGGGTGGGCGAGGGCGAGCTCGGGGTCGAAGTACCGGTGGCGCGCCCGGCGCGGGGGCACGACGAGATCGGGGTCGCCGTCGACTCCTTCAACCGGATGTCGCGCCGGCTGGCCGAGCTCGACGCCGAGAACCGCCGCCTCGCCGAGAGCGAGCGGCTCTCCGAGCTGTCGGAGGTCGCGCGCGGGCTCGCCCACACGCTGCGCAATCCGTTGAACGCGCTCGGCCTCTCGGTCGACGCGCTCGCCGCGCGGGCGGCGGAGCGCGGCGGCGAGGGGAGCGCCGACGAGCTGGTCGAGTCCTCGCGCCGGCAGATCCGGCGCATCGACGGCGCCCTGCGCTCCTTCCTCGCGCTCGCCTCGGCGGGGGAGGCGGCGGCGGAGCGGGTCGATCTCGCGACGCTGGTGCGCGAGACCGCGCTCGAGGCGCTCCAGGACGGCGGCGGCCGGGTGCGGATCGACGTCGAGGTGCCCGCCGACCCGGTCGCCATCCGCGCGGTGCCGGCGGAGGTCAAGGCGGCGCTGCAGGCGCTGGTGGTCAACGCGGTCGAGGCGAGCGCGGCCGGCGGGCGGGTCGTCGTCACCCTCGCGCCGCGCGCGGGCGGCGGCGGGCGGATCGAGGTCGCGGACGAAGGGCCCGGGCTGCCCGCCGGGGTCGCCGCGCGCCTGTTCGAACCCCACGTCACCACCAAGCCGCACGGCTCGGGCATGGGGCTCTTTCTCGCCCACCGCATCGCGGCCGGCCGCTACCGCGGTGCGCTCGCGCTCGCGCCGGGCGAGGCGGGACGCGGCACCCGCGCCCGGCTCGAGCTCGGCGACCGGATCGAGGGGCGCGCATGACCGGGACGCGCGCGGGCGAGACCCGCCTCCTGCTGGTCGAGGACGAGGCCGACCAGCGCCGCCTGCTCGCCGGCCTGCTCGCCGCCGAGGGCTACGCGGTCGCCGAGGCGGGCTCGCTCGCGGCGGCGCGCGCCGAGCTCCTGCGCGCGCCGGTCGACGTCGTGGTCTGCGACTTCCGGCTCCCCGACGGCGAGGGCGGCGAGCTGCTCGCCGAGGTGCGCGGCCGGCTGCCGGAGACCGCCTTCGTGATGGTCACCGCCTACGGCACCATCGCGCGCGCGGTCGAGGCGATCCGCGCCGGCGCCGACGACTACCTGCCCAAGCCGTTCGAGCGGGCCGCGCTGCTGCTCGCGCTCGAGCGCACGCTCAAGGCGCGCCGGCTCGAGCGCGAGAACCGGCGGCTGGCCGCCGAGGTCGGCGAGCGCGACCGGCTGGTCGACCTGATCGGCCGCTCGGCGGCGATGCGCCGCCTCTACGACCGGGTCGAGCGGCTGGCGCCGACGCGGGCGACGATCCTCCTCGCCGGCGAGAGCGGCACCGGCAAGGAGCTCGCCGCGCGCGCGCTGCACCATCTCTCGCCCCGGCGCGAGCGCCCCTTCGTCGCGGTCAACTGCGCGGCGATCCCCGAGACGCTGATCGAGGCCGAGTTCTTCGGGGTCGAGCGCGGCGCCTACACCGGCGCCGACCGCACGCGCGCCGGCAGGTTCGAGAGCGCGGACTCCGGCACGCTCTTTCTCGACGAGGTCGGCGAGCTGCCGCTCGCGCTCCAGCCGAAGCTGCTGCGCGCGCTCCAGGAGGGGCGCTTCACGCGGGTCGGCGGCGCGGCCGAGCTCGCGGTCGACGTGCGCGTGGTGGCGGCGACCAACCGGGACCTCGTCGCCGAGGTCGCCGCCGGCCGCTTCCGCGACGATCTCTACTACCGGCTCAACGTGGTACCGCTCGAGCTGCCGCCGCTGCGCGAGCGTCGCGAGGACCTGCCGCTGCTCGTCGAGCACTTCGCGGCGCGCGCGGCGCGCCGCCACGGCGTGGCGGCGGTCGCCTTCCCGCCCGCCGTGATGCGGCGGCTGATCGAGCACTCCTGGCCCGGCAACGTGCGCGAGCTCGGCAACGTGGTCGAACGGCTGGTGCTGCTCGCCGAGGGGGGCGCGGCGCGCGCGGAGGATCTGCCGGAAGAGCTCGCCGGCGGCGCCGCGCGGCCGCTCGCCGACGGCGCGCTGCGCCTGCCGCCGCAGGGGCTCTCCTGGGAGGCGCTCGAGCGCGACCTGCTGCGCCAGGCGCTCGACCTCGCCGCCGGCAACCGCGCGCGCGCCGCGCGGCTGCTCGATCTGCCCTACAAGGCCCTGCTCTACCGCCTCGAGAAGCATGGCCTCTGAGCCGCCGGCGAGCCGCGAGCGACCTCCCGGTATCGGGCGCGATCTCCCCATTCCGGGAGGCCACCCTCCGGAAACCGCGCGAATCCGCTGGCATCCCCCTTGCGCTAGGCAGGAGGCGAGAGGGCGGAGAACGCCGCCCGGCTCTGCCAAGGAGACGACCATGACGCGACTGCGCAGCCCGCTGACCCTGACCGCCCTCACCCTCGCGCTCGCCGCCGGCGTCGCGCTCGCCGCCGCCGCCGCGACCGGCGAGCCGGTGAGGGAGTCCCGGATCAAGCTGATCCTCAACCAGGACGGCGCCCACGAGAGAGTGGAGCTCGAAGACCTGCACGACCTCGCGCTCGGCGAGAGCCGTTCGTTCACCACCGAGTCGGGCAAGGCGGGCGTGGTCACCCGCACGGAGAGGGGCTTCGAGCTCGACCTCGACGGCAGGAAGATCACCATCGCCGGCGAGCCCGACGGTGCGGTCGAGGGCGAGGGCGACGGCGACGTCGTCGTCTTCCACAAGAAGATCGAGATCGCCGACGGAGGCGACGCCCAGACCATGGTCTGGCACTCGGCGGAGGCGGGCGACGGCCACCAGATCAAGGTCATCAAGAAGCTCGGCGGTCCGGACGGGGACTACGCGTTCTTCGCCGGACCGCACGCGGAGCTCCACGCCGCCAAGATGGCCGACGCCTGGATCGAGCGGCTGCGCCAGTCGGCGGAGTTCCAGGCGCTCGACGCCGGCACGCGCGAGAGAGTCGAGGCGGCGCTGCGCGCGACGGCGCCCAAGGGCCCGGGCGAGGGTGCGTCGATGATGGTGATCGAGGTCGAGGAGCAGGACGAAGACGGCGGGGAGTGACCGCAAGCCCTCCTCCGGGAGCGTTCCGGGGCCGTCTCCGCTCGCGCGGGGGCGGCCCTGTCGCGTTCCCGTGATCCGGTTCCGTTCCGACGCTGTCTAAGATGGGGGCGTCGCTCCGCTCCGGCGCGGGGAGAACCGGAGCGCCCGCGGCTCCGGACTCACCCGTGGGGCGCACCGCCGCCGAGGAGGTCCCGATGCACCGCAACCGAGCCCGCGCTCTTCGACTGGCCTTTGCCCTTGCCCTTGCCCTCGCCGGCGCGGCGGGCGCCTCCGCCGCGACCTGGCAGCTCGACGCCCAGCGCTCGGTGGTGGCCGTGCTCACCCACCGGGCGGGGGTCGGCGCGAAGCTCGCGCACGAGCACCTCGTCGTCGCCCCGCTCGCCGGCGTCGCGCTCGACTTCGACCCCGAGCGCCCGGAAGCGATCCGCGCCAGCCTGGCCTTGCGCGCCGACGCGCTCGAGATCGACGCTCCCGCGGCCCGCCAGCGCTGGGGCCGCCGCCTCGTCGAGCTCGGCGCGCTCTCCGGCGAGGGGCTGAAGCCGGTGCCCGAAGGGGACCGCAAGAAGGTGCGCGAGGCGATGCTCTCGTCCGGGCAGCTCGACGCCGCGGGCTTTCCCGAGATCCGCGCCGAGCTCGTCGCGCTCGAGCGGCGGGGCGGCGGCGAGGGCGCCCGCGTCGCGCTCGGCTGGACCGCGCGGCTGCGGCTGACCGTGCGCGGCAGGACGATCGAGAAGGAGCTCGCCGCGCGCTGGCAGGTCGAGGCGGGCGAGCTCACCGCCGAGGCGCTCGGCGAGGCGCGTTTCTCCGAGCTCGGGATCGAGCCCTACTCGACCCTGCTCGGCGCCATCCGCAACGACGACCTCTTCCACCTCTTCGTCGCGTTCGCCGCCCGCCCGGCGGCGGGCGCGCCCGGTCCGGGAGACTAGCGAGCCAGGGCTTCGGCGCCGCTCCAGCGCGCCGCCGTGCCGCCCTCGAAGTCGTCGGCGAAGAGGCCGCCGCCGGCGGCGCAGAGTCCGGGCACCTGCGCGTGGGTGATCGCGACGTCGTCGACGTACCACCCCTCGCCGAGCTGCGAGCCGTCGGTCGAGAAATTCCAGCGGATCTCGACGCTCTGGCCCGCCCAGGCCACGAGCGCGGCCGTGCGCTGGGACCAGGCGAGACTGCTGCCGGTGAAGCTCGGCGCGCCGTTGGCGTAGCCGCAGGCGTCGCTGCCGCTGTTGAAGTTGCCCGGATAGGCGGGCGAGAGCGCGAGCGTCGTCCAGGCGCCGCCGCCCGCCGGGCGGATCTCGACCACGCCGCCGTCGTACGCCGTCTCGGTGTCCCAGACGGTCCAGAAGTCGAGCGTCGGGCTCTGTCCGGCGGTGAGCGCGAGCGGGCCGGCGACGAGCGACACGCAGAGGCCATTGGCCGCAGTCGAAAAGAAGCTGCGCACGCCGGCGTGACTGCGCGCGCTCGAGAAGTGCCAGCCGACGTGGTCGACGGCGTCGGGCGCGGCGCCGCCGCCGGCGAAGGCGTCGAGCGCCGGGTCGCCGATCTCGCCGCCGGTCGCGAAGGTGCCGTCGCCGATCGGTCCCCGCGCGGTCGCCGGACGGCGGACCAGGTTGGCGTCGCGCGCGCCATTGGCGCCGTCGGCCGCGCGCACGAGGTAGCTGTAGGCGATCCCGGGCGCCGCGTCGAAGTCGTCGTAGCGCCGGCCGGCGACGCCGGTGGCGATGCGGTTGCCGGCGTCGGGCAGGAACCGGGGGTCGGTCGAGCGGAAGACGTCGTAGCTGACCGGACCGCCGCAGGCGGCGGCGCCGGCGTCCCAATCGAGGCGGGCGGCGCACCAGGCCGTGCCGGGCGTCGCCGCGCTCGCGAGGCCCGCGAAGAGCGGCGGCGCGGTGCAGCTGCCGGTGGTCGTCGCCTCGACGCAGATCGAGGCCGGCGAAGCGCAGAGACCGCTCGGGTCCCGCTCGACGACGCGATAGCCGTAGGTCACCTGTCCGGAGGCGGTGGTGTCGGAGTAGGCGGGAGTCGAGAGCGCGCCCGCGATCTCCTGGAAGACGCCGGCGCACCCGCCCTGGGCGCGCTCGACGGCGAAGCGGGCGTCCGGCGCCCCGCTGCCGGTCCAGGCGAGGTCGATGCGCTGGTCGCCGGCGGGCGTCGCGCCGAGCCCGGCGGGGGCGAGCGGCGCGCTGCACAGGCGCGGCTGCAGGACGAAGAGCCCCTGCTCGATGCCGGAGACGACCACCACGCCGCTCGGGAAGTAGGGATAGACGCTCCAGGCGCCGTTGAAGTTGGCGCTGTCGCTCGCCGGGTAGATGTCGAAGAAGGCGGCCTGCGTGATCTCGGGTCCGCCCGGTGCGTCGAGATCGCCGAGGCGGAGGATGCGCAGGCCGGCCCGGTAGTTGGCCTGATAGCTGTAGTCGCCCACGACGTACTGGTTGTGGTCGATCGCCGCGACCGGCGACTCGTAGTGGCCGAGCAGCTCCGGCGCATGCAGGTCCCGCACGTCCCAGACGTAGGTCCAGGTGTTGTGGCCGAGGTTCTGCTCGTCGAGCTCGTCGTCGACCAGGAAGTGGGCGCGGTCCTCGGTGAGCCAGCCCTGGTGCGTATAGCCGCGTCCGGTGTAGGCCGTGCGCGAGATCTGGACCGGCGCCCCCTTGTCGGTGACGTCGACCAGGGTGAGCGTGTCCTCGTTGGCGGCGAAGCAGACCTCGTGGCCGACGTAGTCGGCGTCGGGCCCGTCGTAGAGGATGCACTGGGCGTCGTGCGTGTAGCCGTCGGCGGAGAAGCAGCCGGCGCCGACGGGGCCGGTCAGGTTCTGGATGTTCACCGCGTGGAGGCCGCCCGAGCAGGTGGCGGTGCCGACCGCGTAGGCGAAGCCTGTGGCCTCGTCGATGGCCAGGTTGTGGGCGTTGCCGAAGCCGCCGTAGAAGGCGCTCTCGGCGAAGGTCGCCGGCGGATTGGCGACCGACAGGAGCTGGGCGAGATCGAAGACCTGCAGGCCGTGACCGCTCGCCTCCGAGACGACGAAGGCGTGGCCGGCGTAGGTCTTGATGTCGCGCCAGGTCGAGTTGCCGGTGTGGGTGGGCAGGCGGCCCAGGTAGACGGGGGCCTCGGGGTCGGTGATCTCGACGAAGGCGGTGCCGGAGGTCAGCCCGACCAGCGCGAACTCGCGCCCGCTCGGCGTGTGGGTCCAACCCCAGATGTCGTTGGCGCCGCTCGCGCCGCCGATCTGGGCGAGCGGCAGGAACTCGAGCAGGTCGACCCGGTCGCAGGGGTAGCTGCCGGCCATGCCGTCGACGCAGGGCGTCAGGTGCTGCGGCGCGAGCGGCTCGGCGGGCAGCGCGTCGGCGGCCTGGCGTCGCATGGCCGCGGTCGTCGCCTCCTCGCCGGCGGCGACGCGAGCCGGCGCGCCGGCGGCGAGCGCGGCGGCGAGCAGGAGCGGCAATCCCCGGCGGTGCGCGCGAACGGACATGCGATCGCCTCCCTTCGGGCGCGGGAGCCCGGTGGATCGGTCGGTAGAGTCCGCGGAGTCTAGCGCAGGCGGTCGAGAGGGCCGGGATTAGACTCTGCGCGATGGAGCGCCCGCTCGTCCTCGGCTTCGAGTCCTCCTGCGACGACACCGCCTGCGCGCTGGTCGACGCCGGCGGCCGCGTGCTCGCCTCGGTGGTCTCCTCTCAGCTCGCCGCCCACCGCCCGTTCGGCGGCGTGGTGCCCGAGATCGCCTCGCGCGAGCACCTGACCAACTTCGGCCCGGTGCTCGACGCCGCGCTCGCGCGCGCGGGCGTCGGCATCGCGGCGGTCGACGCGGTGGCGGCGACGCGCGGCCCCGGGCTGGTCGGCTCGCTCCTGGTCGGCCTCTCGCTCGGCCGCGCCCTCGCCTTCGCGCGCGGTCTCCCCTTCCTCGCCGTCCACCACCTCGAAGGGCACCTCGTCTCCCCCTATCTGGGGGTCGACGGCGCGCCCGCCGAGGCGGTGCCGGACGAGTTCGTCGGGCTGGTCGTCTCGGGCGGGCACACCGCCCTCTACCGGGTCGCCGGCGGCGCGATCGAGACCGTCGCCGAGACCCGCGACGACGCCTTCGGCGAGGCCTTCGACAAGCTCGGCAAGCGCCTCGGCCTGCCCTACCCGCAGGGCCCGAAGGTCGACGCCCTGGCCGAGTCGGGCGACGCGGCGCGCGCGCCGCTGCCGGCGCTCGCCGGCAGCGAGGAGCTCTTCTTCTCCTACTCGGGGTTGAAGACGCAGGCGATCGTCGGGCTCGAACGGCTGGAACGCGAAGGCGTCGCGATCCGCGCCGACCTCGCCGCGGAGCCGCCGCTGCCGCAGCCGGTGCTCGACCTCGTCGCCGGCTTCCGCGACTCGGCGGTGCGCCAGGTGCTGGGGCGGCTCACCCGTCTCCACCGGCGCGCGCCCTTCGCGCGCCTCGCGGTCTCGGGCGGCGCGGCGGCCAACCGGCTGCTGCGCCGGCGGCTGCCCGACTGGGCCGCCGAGCGCGGTGTCGACCTCCGGCTGGTGCCGCTCGTCTATTCGGGCGACAACGCCGCGATGATCGCCTTCGCCGCGGCGCTCCGGCTCGCGCGCGGCGAGGTCGACGACCCGCTCGCCGCCGAGGCCGAGAGCCGGATTCCGCTCGGCGCGGGAAGGGTCTCCTAGGAAGCGGATCCGTCGGCGAGCGCCGCCGCGGCGGGCTCGAGCGCGCTCCAGCGCTCCCGGTCCTGGAGCCAGAGCGTGTTCCAGTAGACCCGGATCTGCTCGGACGGGAAGCGCGCGGCGAGCTCGGCCGCCGCGGCGCGCACGGCCGCCGCGCCGGGCGCCGGGAAGTCGGCGTCGTCGGGCAGCATCCCCTCCTCGTGCGCGATGCCGAGCGCGTCGAGGAAGGCGCCGAGCAGCGCGCGCCGGCTCTCGACGTGGAGCGCGACGAGCAGCGCCTCGGCGAGCGCCTCGGGGGGCGCGGCGAGGCCGGCGAGGGCGCGCACCCGCTGCTCGAGCGGGACCTTGTGGAAGGAGCCCGGGCGCACCTTGAGGATCTGCACGATCTCGCGCGCGGCGAGGACGGCGGCCTCTTCGGAGGGGCGGTTCCAGAAGGCGCGCGCGGCGTCGAGGCGGTCTTCGCGGGCGAGCGTGCGCCAGAGGCGGAGGGTGGTGGTCTCGAACGGCATGGCCGGGGAGTCTACCCCGGCCGCTGCGGTAGTCTTGCCCGTCGATGCGCCCCGAGAGCCGCCTCGCCGCCCTGCTCTGGCTGCCGGTCAACGCCGTTCAGGGGCTCTACACCGCCCTGTTCACGGCGGTGGGGATCTCGATCGCGCTCGCCATCACGCTGGTCGTCCGCCGCCCGGCGGCGGCGCTCTGGATGGCGCGCCGCGTCTGGGCGCCGGGGCTGCTCTGGGGGGCCGGCGCGCGCCTCTCGGTGACCGGTCTCGAGCGGCTCGACCTCGCGCGCCCCGCGCTGCTCGTCGCCAACCACCAGTCCTGGATCGACATCCCGGCGCTCTTCATGGCGGTGCCCGGGCCGCTGCTCTTCCTCGCCAAGAGTGAGCTCGCCGGCGTCCCCTTCCTCGGCGCCTACATCCGGGCCATGGGCATGGTCTTCGTCGACCGTTCGAACGTGCGGCGGGCGAGCCGCAGCGTCGCGCGCGCGGCGGAGCTGCTCGCGCAGGGGTGCTTCCTGGTCTCCTTCCCGGAGGGCACCCGCTCGCGCGACGGCCGCCCCGGCCCCTTCCGCAGCGGCGGCTTCGGCGCCGCGCTCGAGACCGGCGTCGACGTCGTGCCGGTCGCGCTCGTCGGCCCCGCGGCCGTGCTGCCGCGCGACGGCTTCAGGGTGCGCCCCGGGCGGATCGAGGTCGCGCTTCGGCCATCCGATTCCCGACCGCCGACCTCGCGCCGGGCTCGCGCGCCGCGCTCGCCCGCCGCGCCGAGGCCGCGGTGCGCGCGCTGCTCGCCGGCGACGTCGGAGCTCGCGCCCGAGCCGCTGGCGGGCCTGGGCCTCGAGCCCCACGCGGTCGAGCTCAACCGGGGAGAGTCGCGCTGAAGCGAGCTGTCCCGGCGCGTCGGGCGACGCGCCGTAAAGCAGAGTCACTCGCAGCCGGCGGCGCCCGGGCAGGCGAGGTCCCAGCGGCCGAAGGTGGTCGGCTCGAAGTCGTCGGCGAGCAGCGTGGTGACCGCCTTCAGGATGTCGAGCCGTCCCCAGCCGAAGGCGTTGTTGGGCACGATCGTGGTCGAGTCGCCGCCGCAGCCCTGCGTCGTCGGTGCGCAGCAGCGTCGACCGCTCGAGACGCTTCTCGATCGCGTCGACGTCGCCGCTCAGCGCCGGCTCGGCCGAGACGAGCAGCGCCACCGCGCCAGCGACGTGGGGGCCCGCCATCGAAGTGCCGCTGCAGCACGAGGTGCAGCCATTGGTCGGCACGCTCGAGCGGATGCAGCTGCCCGGCGCCGAGATGTCGGGCTTCCTCCGGTTCGAGGCGTCGACGGTGACCGGGCCGCGGCTGCTCGAACCCGACGATGGTGTCGGTCGACGTCGTGTTGCCGACGGTGATCACCGAGTCGAAGATCGCCGCCGGGGTGTTGACCGAGGAGCAGCTGGAGCCGGAATTGCCGGCCGACACGACCACCGCGATGCCGGCCGCGCGCAGGCTCTCGACCACCGTGTTCATGGTCGCGAAGTTGCCGGTGTTGCAGCCTTCGCTGGTCGGGCAGCCCCAGGAGTTGTTGATCACGTCGGGGGCGAGCGCCGGATTCGGGTTCTGACCGGCGAGGTCGGTCGGCGCCAGGAACCACTGGAAGCACTCGATGTAGGTCGTCGGGGTGCCGTTGCCCTGGTCCATGTTCCGGCAGGAGATCCACTTCGCGCCGGGCGCCATGCCGACCTGGTTGGCGGCGCCGTCGTCGCCGACCATGGTCCCCATGGTGTGGGTGCCATGACCGTGGTCGTCGCAGGGTGCCGTCAGGTCGAAGCCGCACGGGCTGGTGCCCGAGTGGATCGCGTCGTGCCAGTTGTAGTTGTGGTCGGCCGACGCGCCGTTCCAGCCCCGGTACTTGCCCTTGAGCGCCGGGTGATCCCACTGGTAGCCGGTGTCCTGGCCGCCGACCACCACCCCCGTGCCGGTGAAGCCGAGCGCCCAGACGTCGTCGGCATTGACCTGGAGGATGTTCCACTCGACGGTCGACGGCGCCTCGCCGACCGTCAAGTCGTCACCCGGCTGGATCACCTCGGGCACCCGGATCGGCGAGTCGCCCGCGAGGCGCAGGACGTCGTCGCGCTCGGCGAGCTCGGCGACCAGGCGGGCGTCGGCGTCGACGCGCACGAGGTTCGCGACCCAGAAGGTGCGATAGGGGACGCCGAGCTCACGCAGGCGGGCGACGAGCGGCGCCTGCGTGCGCGCGGCGGTCTCGGTCAGCGCGCGATGGACCGCGGCGCCCTTCTCCGCCTTGCTGCCGCGGATGCCGGAGAGGTCGGCGCGCTCGGCGAGCTCGACCAGCACGCCGGCCTTGCCGCCGGGCGCCGCGAGCGAGAGCTGCTCGTCGATCCAGGGGTCGACCTTGTCGCGCGGGGTCGCGGCGGCGAGCGGCGCGGCGAGCGCGGCGAGAGAGATCAGCGCGAACAGCGGGCGGCAGACGGACATGGTCGGACTCCTGATGGGTGGGGGGACCGGGGCGAACGCGCGAAGGCTAGCACGGGGGCGCTGCACCGGCGAGGAGAAACGAAACGGCCCGGGCGCGTTCGAGCGCCCGGGCCGCGAGATCTGCGAGAGGGTGCCGGGACCTAGTTACCGAGCGCGCTCCACCGGCCGGCCGACCCGAACTCGAAGTCGTCCGAGAAGAGCAGCGTATTGACCACGCCGGTCGCCTGCAGGCACCACTCCTGGAGGTTGCCGGTGTCCTGACCGGCCTGGTCGGAGCACTCGAGCCGCCAGCTGCCGCCGATCGACTGGGTGTCGAAGGCCGACAGCGGGTTGTTCGGCGTCCGGTTGCCGGAGACCGCCGGCGGCGACGCGTTGCAGGCCGATTCGACCGTGCCGTCGGGGCCCTCGTCGTTGAGCGTGACGTCGAAGTTGTCGCCGCTGCAGCTGCCGGGGCGGTCGATCACCGTGACCGTGGTCGCGGTGTCGACGTGCACGAGCCGGAAGATCATGTCCCCGACCCAGGTGTGCGACGCGCGGAGGACGAGATCGAGGTCGGTGATGTTGCCCGAGAGGCCGACGACCGTCTGGGTGTCCGAGACGTCCGGATCGTCGGGGATCGCCAGGCCCGGCTGCCAGCAGAGGGCGTCGGAGACCGTGAAGTCGAAGTCGCCCGAAGCGACGCCCGCGCCGCACGGATTCTCCGCCTTGACGCGCCAGTAGGTCTGCAAGCCGCGCGGGAGCGCGACCGGCAGCGTGTGGCTGGTGCCGCTGACCGCCACCGTGTAGAACGGCGTCGCGAAGCTGGCGTCGTTGTCGAGCTCGAGCGTGTAGCCGGTGGCATCCGCCACCGCGGACCAGACGAACGTCGGCTTGGTCCCGACCTGGGTCGCCCCATCGGCCGGCGACGTCAGCGTCGGCGCGCCGGGCGCCACGGTGTAGATCGTCAGACCGACCAAGGTCGAATGGACGATCGCGCTCGGGCTCGAGGTGCCGGTGACGGTGATGTTCGAGGTCCCGGCGCTCGCCGCGCCGGTCACGTCGACCGTCATCGTGCTCGAGAAGGGCGGCACCTGGGCGTTGGCGGAGAAGCCGACCGTGGTGCCCGCCGGGTTGCCGGTCGCCGCGAGGGTCACGGTCTCGGCGAAGGTCTGGAACTTGAGGACCTCGACCGTGTAGACGCCGTCGTTCGGCGCGCAGACGGCCTGGCTCGCCTGCTGCGAGATCGGCAGGAAGTCGGTGCCCGCCGGGGTGACGTCGGTCCAGACGTTCGGGTTGGCGCCGCTGCCCGGGTCGCGGTCGTCGGACCAGATGTAGTGCGCGAAGCCGCTGCCGTGGGTCTGCGTGTCGTAGTCGCCGTGATAGCAAGTGGCGAGATTGGTGTCGAGGACGACGCCCGAGGATGAGTCGGACAGGCGGACGCTGGAGTTGAAGCTCGCGCCTCCATTGAAGGAAGTGCGCGAGTAGTAGTCGAAGAGTGTGTTGCCGGCGACGTCCAGCTGCCGGCTGTAATAGCCGACGGTCACCACGTTGCCGACGCCGACCGAGAGCGAGGGGAACCACTGGTCGGTGGTGGTGGCGTCGTCGTTGACCTGGATCTCGGCGTCCCACGACGCGCCGCCAGTGGTCGAGCGGCGGTAGTAGACGTTCACCACGTCGCCGCTGCCGGTCGCGTCCGGGTCGTAGGTGTAGACGACGTGCACGTTGCCCGCGCTGTCGACGGCGATCTGCGGCGAGGGCAGGTAGCGGATGTTGCCCTTGAGCGCCGGGCGGCCGCAGCTCGAGGTGGCAGCGGTATCGCGCGGGTTGACCTTGCCGGTCATCGGGTTGGCCACCGCGGCGAAGGTGGCGCCACCGTCGGTCGACTCGACCACTTCGATGTCGATCGGGCCGGTCGAGTAGGGGTTCCAGCGCACCCAGGCGACGTAGACATCACCGTTGGGGGCGACCGCGGGCCAGGCGCCCTGGACGTCGGCGCTGGCCGCCGACAGATCGAGAGCCGCATCCCAGGAGGTGCCGCCGTTGCTCGACTTGCGAAGGTTGATGCGGCTGTCGGTGAAGTCGGTCCACGCCACGTAGAGCCGCCCGTAGTAGGGGCTCGACGGGTTGTTGTCGACCGTCATGATCTCCTTGTCGTCGTTGCCGGTGCTGCTGATCGCGCCGACCGAGACGAACGTGTTGCAGTCGTCGTCGGAGCGAAAGAGGATCAGGCCGCCGGAGAGCGTCAGCGCCGCATAGTAGAACTTGCCGTCGCTCCGGCGCCAGACCAGGCTGGGGTCGCCGCCGTTTCCGACCGGGAAGGGGCCCTTGTCGACGAAGGTGGCGCCGCCGTCGATCGAGCGGCCAAAGCCCGAGTAGCCGAGACTTCTGAGTGACGCCGTGGAAGGAATCGTTCCAGGCCGCGCAGATCGTGCCGGTGGTCTCGTTGATCGCAAGCGTGGTCTCGCTCTGGGTCTTGGCCGTGCCCGAGGTGTCCTGGGCCGGGTTGCTGACCTGGACGTCGGTTGCTTCCGGCGCGAAGTTCTCGCCCGGGAAGTCGACGTCCTGGCGGACGGCGCCGATGAACTCCGCCTCGCGGCCGCAGGCCCGGGCCAGATAGTCGAGCAGGCCGTCGAGACGGCCCGCGGTGCGCGGGTTGTCGAGCAGCGCGCACTGCTGCGCCGAGGCGGGGGCCACGCGCAGGGCGCCGTCCTCCTTCTCCGCGGCAGCCAGCGGCGCCGCGAGGACGAGCGCCGCGATCAGCGGGGCGTAGAGGCTACGACGGCGAGAGCGGGCCTGCGGGGAGGAACACTGGACCACGCACCGACTCCTTTCCGGGGTGAAAGCGAGCGAAAAGAGCAAGGATATGAAGGGAAACACTCTAGCGCCGCTCCGCCAGGAATGGCAAGGAACCGTCCGATACGCCTCCCGAGGCGGTCGGCGGAGCGTCGCGCGCCCCGCTCGCCGCCGCGCTTACTTGCAGAGCCGGGTGAGCTCCTGGGCCTTGTGCACCAGGATGCGGTGGGAGCTGTCGACGGCGAGGTAGTTCTTCTGGCGGAAGTCGACCATGACCTGGTTGACCCGCTCGCGGGAGGCGCCGACGAGCTCGGCGAGATCGCTCTGGGTCAGGCGCAGCGGGATGCGGGTGCCCTGGCCCGGCTCGTCCTGGCCGTAGCGCTCGGCGAAGGCGAGGATCTGGCGCGCCAGCCGTCCGGCGACGTCGAGCGAGGAGAGCGACTGGATCTGCTCGTTGGCCATGCGCAGGCGGCCGGAGAGCATCCGCACCAGGTTCTGGGTGAACTCCGGCACGTTCTTGAGCAGGTCCTGGAAGGTGTTGCGGTCCATCCAGAGGCCGCGGTACTCGGCCCGGTCCGGAAACTGCGCGGGTTCGAGTGCCGTGTTGGTGGGTGTGGCGGCGACCAACGGTGTCGCCAGGACGAGGGTCGTGACCAAGGTGGCGAAGAGCGTGCGACGAGTGGGGACAGACCGCAGACGAGGGTTCTGGAGCAAGCGGGGCTCCTTCCGTGTGACGTCAACAGGGCCTGGCTGGGTGCGAATCGGCAGACCCTAGCCGCGGTCGCCATGGGAGCGCAACCCTCGAGAGGAGACGTCGCAGGGGAGGGCCTCGTCCGCCCGCCGCCTGCGCGGAAACGGCCGGCCCTCGCGGGAGGGCCGGCCGTCGAACCGCCGACGCGGGCGCCGGGCCCGGCCTACGGCGTCACGGCGAGAGACCAGCGCTCCCGGTTTCCGAGCTCGAAGTCGTCCGAGAAGAGCGGTACCTCGCCGTTGCAGGTGGCGAGGAACTGATCGAGCACTTCCGCCTGCCGGCCGGGCGTGAGCAACTCGAGACCGAAGCCCAGATAGGTCGTGAAGTGAGTCGGGCCGAGCTTGCTCACGCCGCCGACCCGGGTGTTGCCCGCCGGCAGGTCGCCGCGGAACGCCGTCTGGCCGCCGTTGCCGGCCGCCAGCAGGTCGGCATATTCCCCGTAGCCACCGGGAATCGTCAGCGTCGAGTCGGCGAGCGCGGCGTAGACGTTCTCGCCGTCGACGCGGGTGTAGCCGCCGGTGTCCGAGACGCTGCCGGTGGCGGCGACACCGAGGTAACCGGTCATGAACGCGGTCGGCGTGTCGGTCGTGCCGCCGCCCATGTCGTAGAGGTAGTCCTGCGATGCGATCAACAGGCAGCGCCCGGAGCCGAGGTGCTTGGCGAGCTCGGCTTCGCCGGCCGCCTGCGGACCGGCGCAGGGTGTGGTCGCGCCGCAGTAGCGGTCACCCGCAAACCAGATCACCGCGCGGTAGGGCTTGAGGTCGTTCAGGGTCGGCTCGCCGCCGGCTGCGGTGGTTTCCCACACGTCGAAGGCCGCCCCGACGCCGTTCACCATCGCCTGGTAGGTGCCGGCGACGTCCGGCGCGTTGTCGTCGTCGTCGACCAGCAGGATCGACGGAATGGCGGTGCGGAAGCCGAACGTGCCTGACGGAGCGGCGCCGCAGGGGTTGCTCGCGGTCACCCGCCAGTAGTGCAGCGTGTCGATCGCGAGGGCCGGTGACACAGCCCAGGTCGGGCTCGTGACTGTCCGGCTGCGGACGATGCTGGTGAATCCGGCGTCGGTCGCCACCTCGACCAGGTAGTCGACCGTGTCGGGAACTGCCGCCCAAGTGAGAAGCGGCGAGCGCACCGTGTCGATCGCGCCGTCCGCCGGCGAGGTCAGCGCCGGAGCCGCCGGCGCGACGGTGTAGATCGTGAGCTCGACCGGGGTCGAGTGGACGATCGCGGTCGGATTGGAGGTGCCGGTGACCGTGATCGTCGAGCTTCCGGCCGAGGCCGCGCCGGTGACGTCGACGGTCATCGTGCTCGAGAAGGGCGGCACCTGGCCGTTGGGCGAGAAGCCGACCATGGTCCCCGCCGGGTTGCCGGTCGCCGAGAGGGTGACCGATTCGGCGAAGGTCTGGAACTTGAGTACGTCAATCGGGTAGACGCCGTCGTTCGGCGCGCAGACCGCCTGGCTCGCCTGCTGCGGGATGGGCAGGAAGTCGGTGCCGGCCGGAGTGACGTCGGTCCAGACGTTCGGGGTGGCGCCGCCCGAGTCGCGGTCGTCGGACCAGACGTAGTGCGTGACGCCGGCGCCGGGGACCTGGGTGTCGTAGTCGCCGTGGTAGCAGGTGGCGAGCTCGGAGTCGAGGACGACCGCCGAGGAGACGTCGCTCATCCGCACGCTCGCGTTGAAGCTCGTGCCGCCGTCGAACGAGCTGCGCGAGTAGTAGTCGAACAGCGTGTTGCCGGCGGTGTCGAGCTGCCGGCTGTAGTAGCCGACGGTCACCACGTTGCCGACGCCGACCGAGAGCGACGGGAACCACTGGTCGGTGGTGGTGGCGTCGTCGTTGACCTGGATCTCGGCGTCCCACGACGCGCCGCCGTGGTCGAGCGGCGGTAGTAGACGTTGATCGTGTCGCCGCTGCCGGTCGCGTCCGGGTCGTAGCTGTAGACGACGTGCACGTTGCCCGCGCTGTCGACGGCGATCTGCGGCGAGGGCAGGTAGCGGATGTTGCCCTTGAGCGCCGGGCGGCCGCAGCTCGAGGTGGCGGCGGTATCGCGCGGGTTGACCTTGCCGGTCATCGGGTTGGCCACCGCGGCGAAGGTGGCGCCACCGTCGGTCGACTTGACCACTTCGATGTCGATCGGGCCGGTCGGGTAGGGGTTCCAGCGCACCCAGGCGACGTAGACGTCACCGTTGGGGGCGACCGCGGGCCAGGCGCCCTGGACGTCGGCGCTGGCCGCCGACAGATCGAGCGCCGCATCCCAGGAGGTGCCGCCGTTGCTCGACTTGCGAAGGTTGATCCGGCCGTCGGTGAAGTCGGTCCACGCCACGTAGAGTCGCCCGTAGTAGGGGCTCGACGGGTTGTTGTCGACCGTCATGATCTCCTTGTCGTCGTTCGCCGGTGCTGCTGATGGCGCCGACTTGGACGAAGGAGACGCAGTCGTCGTCCGAACGGTAGAGGACGAGGCCTCCGGAGGACGACAGCGCGGCGTAGTAGAACTTGCCGTCGAGCTTGCGCCAGGCCAGGCTGGGATCACCGAAGTTGACGGTCGGGAAGTTGCCCTGGTCGGTGAACGAAGCGCCGTCGTTGGTCGAGCGGCCGAAGCCGGAATAGCCCAGCCCGAGTTGTACGCCGGAGTAGGAGTCGTTCCAGGCGGAGCAGAGCGTGCCGGTCGTTTCGTTGCGGGCGATCGTGGTTTCGCTCTGGGTGAACTTGCTGCCCGAGCCGTCTGCCCCGTCGTTGATCCGCACGTCGGTCGCCTCCGGCGCGAAGTTCTCGCCCGGGAAAGCGCTCTCCTGGCGCACGCCGCCGAGGAACTCCGCCTCGCGGCCGCAGGCCTTGGCGAGGTAGACCAGCAGGCCGTCGAGCCGGCCGGAGGTGCGCGGGTCGTCGAGCAGCGCGCACTGCTGCGGCGTCGCGGGCGCGACGCTCGAGTCCTTCTCGGCGGCGGCCATCGGCGCCGCGAGCGCGAGCGTTGCGATCAGTGGAGCGTAGAGGGTCCGACGGGCCGAGGCGGAGAGCGGGCGAAGGCTATGGACCACGGATGACTCCTTTCCTGGGTAGAGGGGGACAATGCAAGAAAGGCACACGTCAACACACTCTACCGCCCGGTGGAGAGGAGGGGGGTAATCCTGGGCGGACCGGCTACCGGCAGAGGCGCGTCAGGTCCTGGACCTTGTGTACCAGGATGCGATGGGAGCTGTCGACCGAGAGGTAGTTCTTCTGGCGGAAATCGACCATGACCTGGTTGACCCGCTCGCGGGAGGCGCCGACGAGCTCGGCGAGATCGCTCTGGGTCAGGCGCAGCGGGATGCGGGTGCCCTGCCCGGCTCGTCCTGGCCGTAGCGCTCGGCGAAGGCGAGGATCTGGCGCGCCAGCCGTCCGGCGACGTCGAGCGAGGAGAGCGACTGGATCTGCTCGTTGGCCATGCGCAGGCGGCCGGAGAGCATCCGCACCAGGTTCTGGGTGAACTCCGGGACGTTCTTGAGCAGATCCTGGAAGGTGTTGCGGTCCATCCAGAGGAAGGTGCACTTCTCCATCGTCATCACGTTGGCCGAGCGCCCGGCCGAGTCGACCAGGCTCATCTCGCCGACGGTGTCGCCGGCGCCGAGGAAGGCGAGGATCACCTCGCGGCCGTCCATCTGCTCGATCAGGATCTTGACCGTGCCTTCGAGCAGCACGTAGACCACCTCGCCCGGCTGCTCGGCGGTGATCATGTTGGTGCCGGCCGGCACGCTCTTCTTGTGGAGCTGGTCGTTCAGCCGGCGCAGGCGTTCCGGGGGCAGGCCCTTGAAGAGGGCGATCTCGGCGAGCGCGTTGGGATCGGGAAGAGCGGGCAATGGACCTCCCAGCAGTGAACAGTCTCGATTCCACACATTGTAGCCCGCCCGGACCCGGACGCGAAAAAAGGCGCGTCCGCCCCGCGCGGAAGGCGGGCACGGAAGCGACGGTGCGGCCCCGAGCTAGCCGGCGACGCGCACCCGCGCGTCGACCGCCTTCGAGCGCTCGCGGTCGCCGGCGAGGAAGGGGTTGACGTCGAGCTCGACGATCTCCGGGAAGCGCTCGGCGAGCTGCGCGAGGCGCAGCAGGATCCCGGCGAGCAGCTCCTGATCGGCTCCCGCCTCGCCGCGCACACCCTCGAGCAGCTGCGCGCCCCGGATGCCGCGCACGACGTCGCCCGCCTCTGCGGGGGCGAGCGGCGGCACCGCGAAACGGACATCGCGGAAGACCTCGACGTACTTGCCGCCCAGCCCGAACATCAGCACCGGACCGTAGCGCGGGTCGGTCGACAGGCCGAAGATCGTCTCGTGGCCGCCGCGCGCCATCTCCTGGACGAGATAGCCGGCGAGCGGCGCGCCGGCCGGGCCGAGGCGCGCCGCGAGGTCGTCGAGGGCGGCTTCGAGCGCGGCCTCGTCGCGCAGGTCGAGGAGCACCGCCTTCGCCTCGGTCTTGTGGACGAGGCCGGGGGCGATCGCCTTGACCACCACCGGGAAGCCGATGCTCGCGGGCGGCTTCGAGCGCGGCCTCGCGGGTGGCGGCGACCCGGTAGCGGGCGACCGGGATGCCGCAGGCCTCGAGCACCGCGAAAGCCTCGCCCGGGGGCAGGTAGCCGTCGGCGCCGGCGCGGCCGAGCGCCGCGCCGATCCGCGCCTCGTCGAAGGCGAAGGCCGCCGCCGCCTCCTGCGGGCGCCGGCGCCAGGCGCCGTAGCGGACGAGCTGGGCGAGCGCGCGCGCGGCGGGCTCCGGGAAGCGGTAGACCGGCGGCAGGTGGGCGGCGCCCTTCAGTCCCTCGTAGAAGCCCTCCTCCGCCATCATCACCGCGAGCACGGGCTTTTCCGAGCCGGCGGCGACGCGCGCCACCTCCTCGAGCACGTCGCGCGGGTTCGACAGCACCGGCTTGACGTTGATGACGAGGACCGCGTCGACGCCCGGGTCGGCGAGCACCAGGGCGACGGTCTCGGCGTAGTGCGACGGCTTCGCCGAGGCGATCATGTCGACCGGGTTGGCGATCGCGGCCGCGAAGGGGAGGCTCGCCGCGAGCTTCTCGCGGGTCGCCGGCGCGAACTCGGCCATGCGCAGCCCGAGGTTCACGCAGGCGTCGGTCGCGATGATCGCCGGGCCGCCGGCGTTGGTGACGATCGCCACCCGATCGCCGGCCGGCAGCGGACAGCGGTCGAGGGCGCGGGCGGTGTCGAACAGCTCCTCGATCGTGTCGGCGCGCAGCACGCCGCACTGGTCGAGGAAGGCGGTGACCGTGACGTCGGCGCCGGCGAGCGCGCCGGTGTGCGAGGAGGCGGCGCGCGCGCCCTCGTCGGTGCGCCCCGACTTGACGATCAGGATCGGCTTCTTCCGGCCGATCCGCTTGGCGATCTCGGTGAAGCGGCGCGGGTTGCCGAACGACTCGAGGTACATGCAGATGACCTTCGTCTCCGGGTCGTCCTCCCAGTGCTCGAGCAGGTCGTTGCCGCTGACGTCGGCCTTGTTGCCCATCGAGACGAACTGGGTGAGCCCGATGCCGAGCGTGGCGGCGACGTTCAGGATCGCGACGCCGAGCGCGCCCGACTGGCTGACGAAGCCGATCGAACCGGGGCGGGCGTGGGTCGGCGAGAAGGTGGCGTCGAGCGAGATCTCGGGCGCGGTGTTGATCACGCCCATGCAGTTGGGCCCGATCATCCGGACGCCGGCGGCGCGCACCCGCGCGCTCAGCTTCATCTCGAGCGCGCGCCCCTCGGCGCCGGTCTCGCCATAGCCCGCGGTGATCACGACCAGGCCGCGCACGCCCCGGCCGAGCGCCTCCTCCACGACGCCCTCGACCAGGGCGCGCGGCACCGTGATGACGGCGAGATCGATCGGGTCGGGGATCGCCGAGAGCGACGGGTAGCACTTGAGCGAGTGCACCGCCGCGGCCTTCGGGTTGACCGGGTAGATCGCGCCGGCGAACTGCGCCGAGAGCAGGTTGTGGACGATCAGCCAGCCGATCGAGTCGGAGGAGCGCGAGGCGCCGACGACGGCGACCGAGCGGGGGCGGAAGATGGGGTCGAGCGGGCGCGGCGGGAGCGTCGTTTCCATGGTGTCGGCGGCGACGGTATCGCAGGGCGGGGCGGCCGCGCTCGACCCGCGCGGGTGGGCCGGGGCCCGGCTCAGCGGCGGGCCGGAGCGAGCACCAGCAGCCGCTCGGGGGCGAGCGACACCTCGAGCGGCGGCGCCGCCTCGAACGGGTCGCCGTCGTACTGCAGCGCGAGCGGCCAGGGCGAGAGGAGGCGCAGCCGCTCGAACGGCACCACCTCGACGTCGGCGCGCGCCAGGTGGCGGCCGCGCGCGAGGTCGAGCGCGAAGCCGAGGGCGGCGCGCCGCCGCCGCCCCCGGAAGAGCAGCAGGTCGAGCCGGCGGTCGTCGCTCTTCGCGCCCGGCACGATCCGGTAGCGCCCGGCGTACTCGGCGAGGTTGGCGACCACGAACCCCGTCGCCTCGGTCGCGCGGCCGTCGATCTCGAGGCCGAAGGCGGGGAAGCGGTAGCGCCACCACTCGCGCAGCCCCGCCCAGGCGACGGCGCCCTTGCCGAGACGGCGTTTGAGGCGCGGGTCGACCGAGGCCATCACGCGGGCGTCGAGCCCGCCCGAGAGCTGCATCAGGAAGTCGTCGTCGCCGGCGCGGCCGAGGTCGAACGGGCGCGGCTCGGCGCTGCCCATCCGGCGCGCCGCCGCCACCGGATCGCGGCCCAGCCCGAGCGCCAGCGCGACCACGTTGGTGGTGCCGCCGGGCAGCGCGCCGAGCGCCACCGGGCTGCCGGCGAGCGCCGAGGCGACGATGCGCAGCGTGCCGTCGCCGCCGAGGACGAAGAGGGCGTCGAGCCCGTCCGCGACCGCACGCCGGGCGAGCGCGCGGCAGTGCGCGGGCCCCTCGGTCGCCTGGAAGTCGAGATCGAAGCCGCCGCGCTCGAGTTCGGCGCGGATCGCCTCGAGCCCGGCGCCGCGCCGGCGTCCGGCGCGCGGGTTGAAGAGCAGCGCCGCCCGCCGCACGGCGCCGCGGCCCCGCTCAGGAGAAGAGCGCGCCCGGAGTCCCCGCGGGCGGCGGGTAGCCGAGGTGCTCGTAGGCGCGCCGGGTGGCGACCCGGCCGCGCGGCGTGCGCTGCAGGAAGCCCTCCTGGAGCAGGTAGGGCTCGTAGAGGTCCTCGAGCGTGCCGCGGTCCTCGCCGACCGCGGCGGCGATCGCCTGGATGCCGGCCGGCCCGCCGCTGTAGACCTCGATCAGCGTCGAGAGGATGCGCCGGTCGAGCTCCTCGAAGCCGAACTGGTCGACCTCGAGCGCCGCGAGGCCGCGCCGCGCCGCTTCGAGGTCGACCCGTCCGGAGCCGCCGACCTGGGCGAAGTCGCGCATCCGGCGCAGCAGCCGGTTGGCGATGCGCGGGGTGCCGCGGCTGCGGCGGGCGATCTCCCGCAGGCCGTCGTCGTCGGCCTCGACGCCGAGGATCGAGGCGGAGCGGACGAGGATCTTCGCGAGCTCGTGCGGCGGGTAGAAGTCGAGCCGGTGGACGATGCCGAACCGGGCGCGCAGCGGCGCCGAGATGAGCCCCGCGCGGGTGGTCGCGCCGACCAGCGTGAAGCGGGGCAGCTCGATCTTGACCGTGCGCGCCGCCGGCCCCTGGCCGAGCACGAGGTCGAGCCGGAAGTCCTCGAGCGCCGGGTAGAGGATCTCCTCGACCGCCGGTCCGAGCCGGTGGATCTCGTCGACGAAGAGGACCTCGCCCGGCTCGAGGTTGGTGAGGATCGCCGCGAGATCGCCAGCGCGCTCGAGCACCGGCCCCGCGGTCGAGCGCAGCGGCGCGCCCATCTCCTTCGCGACGATGTGGGCGAGGGTCGTCTTGCCGAGGCCGGGGGGGCCGAAGAGCAGGACGTGGTCGAGCGCCTCCTTCCTCTCGCGCGCGGCGCGGATGAAGATCTTGAGGTTGTCGACGATCCGCTCCTGCCCGACGTAATCGGCGATCGACTGCGGGCGCAGCGTCGGCTCGAGCCCCAGGTCCTCCGCCTCGCGGGCGCCGGAGAGCAGCCGATCCGAAGTCACGCCGGCATTCTAGACCCCGCGTCGGGGTCAGACCCGCGCCAGGCGGCGCAGGGCGAGGCGGAGCAGCTCGTGGAAGGCGGCCTGCGGGGTGGCCTTGCGCGCCTCGCCGACGGCGGCCTGGGCCTGGGCCGGCTTGTAGCCCAGGTTGACGAGCGCGGCGACCAGCTCCTCGTCGCTGCCGCCGCCCGCCGCTGCCGCGGTCGCCGCCGGCAGCTCGCGGGCGAGCGCGGCGACCTTGTCGCGCAGCTCGACCACCATCCGCTCGGCGGTCTTCTTGCCGACGCCGGGGATGCGGGTGAGGCGCGCGAGATCGCTCGCGGCGAGCGCCGCGATCAGGTCCTCCGGCGCCATGCCCGAGAGCACGACCTGGGCGAGGCGGGGCCCGATCCCCGAGACCTCGATCAGCCGCTCGAAGATCGCCTTCTCCTGCTCGGTCGCGAAGCCGTAGAGGGAGAGCTGGTCCTCGCGCACGTGGGTGTGGACGAAGAGGCGGACCTTGCCGCCGGCGCCCGCGGCCTGCGCTCGCTCGAGCTCGTAGAAGGTCGAGAGCGGGATCGCGACCTCGTAGCCGACGCCGCCGACGTCGACGAGGGCGCGCTCGGGCGTTATCGCGACGAGAGTGCCGGAGAGCAGGCCGATCACGGGGCGCGATGGTATCCCGGCGCGGGCTTCAGACGGCGGCGAGCGCGCGCCGCAGGTCCTCGATCAGGTCGTCCGGGTGCTCGAGACCGACCGAGAGCCGGAGCAGGTCGTCGGGGACGGTCGTCCCCGGCCCCTCCGAGGAGGCGCGGTGCTCGACCAGGCTCTCGACGCCGCCCAGGCTGGTGGCGTTGGTGAAGAGCTCGAGGCGGGCGGCGATCGCGAGCGCCGCGGCGCGTCCGCCCGCGGCGCGGATCGAGAGCATGCCGCCGAAGCCGCCCTGCATCTGGCGCGCGGCGACCGCGTGCCCCGGGTGTCCGGGCAGGCCCGGATAGAGAACCGCCGCGAGCGCCGGGTGCCGGTCGAGGGCGCGGGCGAGCGCGAGGGCGTTGGCCGAGTGGCGCTCCATCCGGCAGGCGAGCGACTTGACTCCGCGCAGCACGAGCCAGGAGTTGAACGGCGAGGCGACCGGGCCGAGATCGTGGCGCAGCTTCGCGCAGCGCTCGGCGAGGGCGGCGGCGCGGGCGAAGACCAGGGCGCCCCCCTGCACGTCGCTGTGGCCGCCGAGGTACTTGGTGGTCGAGTGCAGCACGACGTCGGCGCCGAGTCCGAGCGGCCGCTGCAGCGCCGGCGTGGCGAAGGTGCCGTCGACCACCAGCAGCGCCCCCGCCGCGCGGGCGAGCGCCGCCGCCGCCGCGAGGTCGACGACCTCGAGCAGCGGGTTGGTCGGCGTCTCGAGCCAGACCGCCCGCGTCTCGGGGCGCAGCGCCACGCGCGCCGCTTCCGGATCGGCGAGGTCGGCGAAGCTGGCGGCGAGACCCCAGCGTGGACCCTGTTCGAGGGCGAGCTGGCGGACGCCCGAGTAGAGGTCGCGGTGGAAGAGCACATGGGCGCCCGGCTCGAGCGCGGCGAAGAGCGTCGAGGCCGCCGCCATGCCCGAGGCGAAGGCGAGCGCGCGCTCGCCCCCTTCGAGCGCGGCGAGGGTCGCCTCGAGCCGGGCCTCGGTCGGGTTCCCCTCGCGGATGTAGAGGCGGCCGTGGGTCGGCTCGGAGGCCGGGCCGTGGACGAAGGTGGTCGAGAGGTGGATCGGCGGTGCCACCGCCCCGGTGTCCGGGTCGGGGGCGCCGCCGGCGTGGATCGCGGCGGTCTCGAAGCGCATGCGCGGAGCTTAGCGTCAGGAGAAACGAAAGACCCCGGAACGCGACGGCGCGCTCCGGGGTCGGGTCCGGCCGGGAGCCGGGACGGCCTACGAGGCCTTGCCGGCGCCCTCGCCGAGCAGTCCGAACTGCTCGAGCAGCGGGCGGTCGTAGTTGACCTTCTCCTCGCGCTTCTTCTGGTCGAGCAGCGCGCCGAGCAGGCGGTTGACCTCGCTGCGCTCGAGGCTGGCGCGGGTCGTCGCCTTTTCGGCCGCGAAGGCGGTCGGATCGAAGCTCCGGCGGTCGGTGACCTCGAACAGCACGGCGCCGGACGGGGTGCGCACCGGACCGCCGATCTGGCCGGGGGCGAGCTCGAGCGCCGCCTGGATCACCTCGGGGGCCGCTCCGAGCCCGGGCACCGAGCCGCTGGCGCCGAACTCGCCGCTCGCCCGCGGCTCGAGGCCGAAGGACTGGGCGACCTGGTCGAGCGTCTTGCCGGCCGCGATCTCGGCGCGGCCGCGGCCGAGCTCGGCCATCGTGCGATCGATCATCCGCTCGCGCGAGACCGCCGCGCGGACCCTGGCCTCGACGTCCGCGAGCTCGGGCAGCCGGGGCGCCTTGGTCTCCTTGACGCGCAGGATGGCCATGCCGCGCGGCGTCTTGACCGGCGGCGAGACCTTGCCGTCCTCGAGCGCGAAGGCCGAGGAGGCGAACGCGCTGCCGCGGCCGATGCCGGGCACCACGTCGTCCTTGCCGAAGGCCGGGGTGGTGAGGAACTGGACGGTCTCGCCGTCGGCGAGCGCCTTCCACTGCTCCTCGGTCGCGAGCTTCTCCTTGTCGATCTTCGCGGCGAGCTCGTTGGCCCGGCGCTCGGCCTCGCCGTCGGCGCGCTCGGCGGCGAGCTTGGCCCGCACCTGCGCTTCGACCTCGGCGTAGGGGCGCTCGCCTCCCGCCCGCTTGTCGAGGACCTGGATCAGGTGGAAGCCGAACGAGGTCTTCACCGGACCGACCACCGTGTTCGGCGCGGCGCCGAAGGCGGCGTCCTCGAACTCCTTGATCATGCGGCCGCGCGCGAAGTAGCCGAGGTCGCCGCCGCGCGCCTTCGAGCCCGGATCCTCCGAGACCTCGCCGGCGAGCTGGGCGAAGTCGGCGCCCTGGTCGAGGCGCTGCTTGAGGTTGGCGAGCTCGCGCTCGGCCTGCATCGCGGAGCGCTTGTCGTCGACCTTGAGCAGGATGTGGCGGGCGCGCACCTGCTCGGGGGTCGAGAAGTCGGCGACGTGCTCGCGGTAGTAGCGGTCGAGCTCGCCGGGCTCGAAGTTCATCGTCGCGCGCAGCTTGACGCTGTCGACCAGCAGGTAGTCGACCACCCGCTGCTCGGGCAGGCGCAGCTCCTCGCGGTGGGCGTTGAAGTAGGTCTGGAGATCGGCGGCCGTCAGGTTGCCGACCTCGGCCTGGAAGCGCGACGCCGGCAGCTGCAGGAACCGGATCGACGCCCGCTCGGCCTGCTCGCGGTAGCTCTTCTCGACCGCGGCGTCGGAGATGTCGACGCTCGACGAGACGATCGCCTGGAGCTTGCCGATCATCAGCTCCTCGCGCACCGAGTCCTCGAACTCGCGCGAGTTGAGGCCGTTCATGCGCAGGAAGCGCTCGTAGGTGTCGTGGCCGACGAAGTTGCCCGCCGAGTCCTTGAGCCCGGGGATCTCGAGGATCGCCTCCTGGACCTCGCGGTCCGAGGCGGCGAGCCCGAGCCGCTCGGCCTCGCCGAGCAGCAGCTTCTGGTCGACCAGCCGCTCGAGCGCCTGCAGCGGCAGCTTGAGCTGGTTCGCGAGCTCCGGCGTGAACTGCTCGCCGAAGGCCTGCCGGTACTGGTTCTCGAGGCGGCGGTACTCGCGCTCGAAGTCCCGGTAGGAGATCTCGCGGTCGCCGACGGTCGCCGCCGCGGCGCGGCCGCCGGAGCCCCCGGAGAGCCCGCCGCCGAAGTCGACGAAGACGAAGGCGATGAAGATGCCGATGACGAGCCAGAGAATCCAGCTCAGGTACTTCAGGTTGTCGCGCAAGATCTTGAGCATTGAGACTCCGCGCCCGGGCTGACTGCCGGGCCGAGAACGCTGCAAGATACCAAGCCGCTCGCCCCCCGGCAACCGCCGGGCGGGTGGGCGGCGCCGGTCCGGTGGCGCAAGTCTCTGCCGGGACTGGCTTTCTGCGGTATAGTCCCGGCTCCGCGAGACGGGAGCCTCGGTGGAGTCCAACCCCTTCGACAAGCGCACGCGCGGGTGGTACACCGTATCGGTCGACACCCTCCGGGGCCTGGCGGTCCTGGTCGCCATCCTGCTGATCGGCGGCGTCGGCCTCGTCGCCTACCAGCGCTGGTCCGCGCGCGAGCTCGAGATCGAGGCCGGACGGCTGCTCGAGGAGGTCGCGCTCCTGCTCGCCCGGGCCGAGCAGGAGCGGCCGAGCGGGCGCGCTTCGGCGAGGAGTTCGACGGCGCCCGGCGCGACTACGAGGAGGCGCGCGCCGACTTCGAGGCGGCCGACTACCGGTCGGCGGTCGACAAGGGGCGGCGGCGGGCGCGCCCTGCTGCTCGCGATCCTGGACGCCGGCTCGGCCCGCTCCGGAGCGGGCGAGGCGCAGTTCATCGCCGTCCAGGGCGGGGTCGAGTTCCGCCGGGGGGAGCGCGGCGAGTGGGAGGAGGCGAGGAGCCGCGTGGTCCTGCAGTCCGGCGACTACGTCAAGACCACCGCCAACGGCTCGGCCGAGATCGTCTTCCTCGACGGCACGCTCTACACCGTCCGCCCCAACACCCTCTTCCTGGTCACCCGCCGCCAGGGCGCCGTGGCCGGCGCCTCCGAGCAGGCCATCCGCATGGAGTACGGCTGGGTCAACCTGAACACCGCCCAGCGCGGGGGCCGGGTCGAGACGCCGCGCGCCGAGGCGCGGGTGGCGCGCGAGACCGAGGCGATGGTCGCCTACGACAAGGACAGCGCGACCGGCCGCTTCGTCGCCTTCCGCGGCAGCCTCGACGTCGAATCGAGCGGCGGCCTGACCCGCCGGGTCGAGGCCCTGCAGCAGGTCACCCAGACCGGCGACCTGCTCTCCGAGGCCCGCCGGGTACCCAGGGCGCCCGACGTCGAGCGCCCGCCGGAGAACTTCGAGGTCACCCTTGACGCCGAGAAGTCGATCATGCTCTCGTGGCAGCCCGTTTCGGGGGCCTCGCGCTACGCGCTCCAGGTCTCGCGCAACCGGCTGTTCGTCGACAACCTGATCGACGTCGGCGAGCGGGCCAGGACGCAGGCGACGCTCGGTCTGAAGGGCGAGGGCACGTTCGAGTGGCGGGTGGCGGCGCGCACCGCGGACGGCATCCAGGGTCCGTGGAGCCCGCCGCGCACCTTCCGGGTGCTCGCGGCGCGCGGCGCCGGCGAACAGGGGGACAAGACGCCCCCAGTCTGGAGCTCGACCAGGTGCAGGCCTACGGCAACATCTTCATCGTCAGCGGCCGCACCGAGGCGGGGGCGGCCCTGCGCCTGAACGGGGAGGCGGTGGCGGTCGCCGCCAACGGCACCTTCACCAAGACGCTGCAGCTCGTCAGCGAGGGCTGGAGCTACCTCGAGCTCAAGGCGACGGATTCCTCGGGCAACGAGGCGTCGCTGCGCCACCGGGTCTTCGTCGAGACGCTGTAGGAAACCACCAACGCGGCGCGCCCGTCCGCCGGGGGAGCTGGGAACCAGACCTCATGCCTTTCGGTTCGATGTTTCGCTATTTCTCGAACGATCTCGCGATCGATCTCGGCACCGCCAACACGCTCGTCTACGCGCGCAACCGGGGCATCGTCGTCCGCGAGCCGTCGATCGTCGTCCTCAACAAGCTGACCAACCACATCGAGGCGGTCGGCAACGAGGCCAAGGAGATGCTGGGCCGGACGCCCGGCAACATCGAGGCCATCCGCCCGATGAAGGACGGCGTGATCGCCGACTTCGAGGTCACCGAGCGCATGCTCGGCTACTTCATCAAGAAGGCGCACGGGCGCAAGATGTACGTCCACCCGCGCATCGTCATCGGCGTGCCGGGCGAGATCACGCAGGTCGAGAAGCGGGCCGTGCGCGACTCGGCGCAGAAGGCCGGCGCCTCCGAGGTCTATCTGGTCGAGCAGGCGATGATGGCGGCGATCGGCGCCGGGCTGCCGATCACCGAGCCGTCGGGCAACATGATCGTCGACATCGGCGGCGGCACCACCGACGTCGCGGTGATCTCGCTGTCGGGCATCGTCTACTCCCGCTCGGTGCGGGTCGCCGGCAACGAGATGGACGAGGCGATCATCAACTACCTGAAGCGCAAGTACAACCTGCTGATCGGCGAGCGCACCGCCGAGATGATCAAGTGCGAGATCGGCTCGGCCTTCCCGCTCAAGGAGCGCCTGACCCTGGTGATCAAGGGGCGCGACCTGGTCGAGGGCATTCCGAAGGACGCTCGCGATCACCGACGAGGAGATCCGCGAGGCGCTGACCGAAACGGTCAACGTCATCGTCGACGCGGTGCGTATGGCGCTCGAGCGCACGCCGCCCGAGCTCTCCGCCGACATCATGGACAAGGGCATCGTGCTGTCGGGCGGCGGCGCCCTGCTGCGCGCCCTCGACGAACGGCTGCGCCACGAGACCGGGCTGCCGGTCGTGCAGGCCGAGGACCCGCTCGCCTGCGTCGTGCTCGGCACCGGACGGGTGCTCGAGGACATGAACCTGCTGCGCAAGGTCTCCCTGCGTTGAGGCCGTAGGCCCGGCCCGCCCGGAGGCTCGAGTGAACCCGCGCTGGACCCGGGCCCTGCTCGCCATTCTGCTGGTCGGCCAGCTCTTCCTGCTGGCGGCCCAGAGCCGCGACCCCGGCGGCGGCGCCGGCTCGCTGCTCGAGGGCACGCTGCTGCGCCTGCTGGGACCGCTCGCCCGGATGGTGTCGGGCGCGGGCGATCTCGCGCGCGCGACGCGCGCGGCGACGCGCAGCCGGGGCGAGCTCGCCGAGGAGAACGCCCGCCTGAGATCCGAGGTGCTCGACCTGCGCCGCGAGCGGCTGCGCGTGGCGGCGCTCGACCAGGAGGTCGAGGCGCTCGGTCGCGGCGTCGAGTACGCCCGCCAGGCCGGCTGGCGCCTGCGCGCGGCCGAGGTCGTCTACTACGACCGCCAGTCCTGGCTGAAGACGCTGATCGTTTTCGCCGGCGCCGGCGGCGCGCGGGTCGACCAGCCGGTGGTGACCGAGCAGGGGGTGGTCGGCCGGGTCATCTCGACCGCCGGCAACTACGCCAAGGTGCAGCTGGTGATCGACAGCGCGGCGAGCGTCGGGGTGACGCTCGAGCGGGCGCGCCGCCAGGCGATCGCGCGCGGCGCGCCGGGCGGCCGGCTCGCGGTCGAGCTGGTGCCGCGCCAGGTGGCGGTCGAGGTCGGCGACCGCGTGCTCACCGCCGGAATCGACGGCGTCTACCCGCGCGGCTTCCCGGTCGGCACGGTGACCGAGGTCCGCCCCGGCAGCGAGATGTTCCACGCCATCGAGGTCGAGCCGGCGGCCGACCTCGCGCGCCTCGCCTTCGTCTACCTGCTCGACCGCGAGATGCCGCCGGCGCCGCTCGTCACGGAGGGAGCCGGTGCGCCTCGTTAAGTTCCTCGCCGGGCTCGCGGTGGCGGCGCTGCTCCACCTCGCCGGCGTCCGCCTTCTGCCCTGGTTTCCGCTCGCGGCCGACCTCTTCCTGCTCGC
The DNA here is from genome assembly GCA_963803995.1 of uncultured Acidobacteriota bacterium. Lineage (GTDB taxonomy): Bacteria > Acidobacteriota > Thermoanaerobaculia > Multivoradales > JAGPDF01 > JACTMI01. Next base: position 316,741 of record CAWDOT010000008.1, on the reverse strand, counting down.
CGCGATCCTCGAAGCGCGCCACGGCCGCCCGGTGGGCGGGATGCTCGCCGGCCTCGCGGCGGGGCTGTTCGCCGACGGCCTGACCGGCGGGCCCTTCGGTCTCTTCGGCTTCGCCGACACCGCGGTCGGCTATGGCGTCGCGCGCGCCGCGCAGCAGCTGGTCGTCCAGCGCACCACCTCGCTCGCCGCCATCTTCGCCGCCGGCGCAGCCGCGCAGCAGGCGATCCTCGCCGCGCTCTCGCTCGTCTTCCGTCCCGACGGCGAGCTGCCCGGCTTCGAGTGGCTGCTGGTGAAGGTCGCCACCACGGCCCTCCTCGGCCTCGCCTGGACCCGCGCCGTCGAGCTCCTCTTCGCCCGCTTCGCCGCCCGCCGCGCCGGCCGCGAGAAGCAGCTCAAGATCGACGCCTGACGGCGCGCTTCGGCCGCCTAGTCGAACTCGCGCACCGGGGCGTTCTGATCGACGCCGACGCGGCCGGTTTCGATCTGCGCGCGGAAGTAGTTCTCGCCGCGCACCGGCGCGCCGGCCAGGCGGCGCAGGAGGGCGATCTGGCCGATGTGGGTGAAGGCGTCGGCGACCGGGCCCTGGAAGATCTTCCCGAGCGGGTAGCCGAGGGGCGCGGGCGACGCCAGACGCGCGTCGAAATCCGCGAGGCCGCGGTGGAAGCGCGCCACCTCGGCGTCCCAGCCGGCGGGCGTCGAGTCCTGCCAGACGTGACGCCCAGCGCAGAGGTGCAGCGCCCAGTCGAACAGGTCGTTGACGTGGGCGAGGATCTCGAGCGGCGTGCGGGTGGTGCCGCCGGCGCGGAAGTCCGCGACCTCGGGCGGGGCGCCGCGCAGCGCCTTGCCGCCCCGGTAGGCGAGCGTCGCGAGCGCGTGGCGCAGCAGCTCTCGGGCGGGTTCGACGGGCGGTGCGCTCATGGCTTCCTCTCCTTGGCGGCGGGCCGCGCCAGCCCGGGCAGGCGCTCACCGGCGGCCGAGCACTCGATCAGCTGCGCGAGGCGGCGCGCGCGCGTCTCCTCGCGCTTGGCGCTGGCGACCCAGTAGGTCGCCAGCTGGCGGTAGCCCGGCGGCTGCGACTCGAAGAACGCCCGGGCCCGCTTCGCCGCGCGGAAGCGGCGCTCGAGCGCGGGGTCGAGCACGGCCTCGTGCCGCTGCTCGTAGGAGTAGATCGCCGACCGCTTTGCCCTGCGCCGCTGCCAGGCGGCGCGTCCGGCGGGCGCGACGCGACCCGCGGCGACCAGCTCCTCCATCTTCGCCAGGTTGACCGCGCTCCAGGCGCTGTCGGGCTTCCTCGGCGTGAAGCGGATGACGTAGCTCTCGGCGTCGAGGCTCTTCCTCACGCCGTCGATCCAGCCGAAGCAGAGCGCCTCGGCGACCGACTCGGGCCAGGTCAGCGTCGGTCGACCGGTCGCCTTCTTGTGGAAGCCGACCCAGAGCTCGCCCGCCGAGAGATGGTGCGTCTCGAGCCAGGCGCGGAACTCCGCAGGGCTCGCGAAGAAACGGGGCGACACCGCAGCGTGCGCGCTCAATCGACGATGAAGAGCGTCGCCCCGACCGCGGTCGACGAGCGGTGGCGCTCGGCGCCGTCGGCGACCTGGTAGCTCACTCCCGGCGTGAGCCGGAAGACGCGGCCGTCCTCGAGCTCGGTCTCGAGCTCGCCCTCGAGGCAGAGCAGGATGTGCCCCTTCGCGCACCAGTGGTCGGCGCGGTAGCCCGGCGAATACTCGACCCGGCGCACGCGGATGCCGCCGAAGACGCGGCTGCGCGAGCGCACGACGCCGCGCTCGCCCGGGCGCTCCTCCGGCGGGATCGCCGACCAGTCGGTGAGGCCGAAGGGGATGTCCTTCATCTCCATGTCGCTTCCTCCGTCTCCGCGAGCATCCGGCCGGCGAGCTCGCGGACCAGCTTGGCGGCGACCGCGGCGGTCACGCCGTCGAGGTCGCGGCGCGGGTTGTACTCGACGACGTCGGCGCCGGCCAGCACACCCCCCGCGCTCTGCACGAGCGTCAGCACGTCGCGCACGCCGAGACCGCCGGGCTCGCGGTGCGAAACGCCGGGCGCGAACGCGGGGTCGAGGCCGTCGAGATCGATCGACAGGTAGACCGCGCCCGCGACGGTCGGCCGTTCGCCCGCGGCCCAGGCCCGCATGTCGATCGTCTCGACCCCGAACCGCGCGGCCTGCCGGCGCTGGTGCTCGGTGCGGGTGCGGATGCCGACCTGCACGAGCCGGGCGGCGAGCCCCTCCGCGCAGATGCGCGCGAAGGGGCAGGCGTGGGAGAAGCGGTCCCCTTCGAACTCCTCGTAGAGGTCGGGGTGGGCGTCGATGTGGAGGATCGTCAGGCCCGGGTGCCGGGGGCCGAGCGCGCGCAGCACCGGATAGGTGACCGAGTGGTCGCCGCCGAGCACGATGGGCCGCGCGCCGGTGCCGAGCAGCGCCGCGACGCCCGCTTCGATCGCCTCCCGCGCGGCCGGCGCGCTCTCCGGCAGGAGCAGGTCCCCGGCATCCCCGAGTCCGGCCGGCCCGGAGAGGTCCCGGCCGTTTTCGGCGAACGGGTTCCCGGCCGGCGAGAAGAGCGCGGCACGGATCGCCGGCGGCGCCTCGGCCGCTCCGAAGAGGAACGAGGAGCTGGCGTCCCAGGGGAGACCGACGAGCCGGGGCGGACCGGGGGACATCGCGCCGATCCTAGCCCCTCGCGTGCGCCGCGGCGCACGCGGCGGCCCCCGGGAGGGTGCGTCCGGGCCTACAATGCGGAGTTCGGGCGGGCGCGGCGATTCGCCGCACCGGGGGAGGTCGAGGTTTCATCGTGACCAGCATGCGGGTGGGCGAGCACAAGGAGGCCCTGGTGGCGCGGGTGCGGGTGCTGTCGCGCGCCGTAGGGGTGGCGCTCGCCGTGATCGCCGGCGCGTTCTGGTTCGTGCAGGTGCTCGAGGGGAGCCACTACCGGCAGTTGGCCGAGAACAACCGGCTGCGCAAGATCTCGATCGAGGCGCCGCGCGGGACGATCTACGACCGCTCCGGCCGCGTCCTGGTCGAGAACCTGCCCTCCTACAACCTCTCGCTCGACCGCAGCCGTGCCCGGGATCTCGCCGCCAGCGTCGCTTTCGCCGCGCGCATCCTGGCGCGGCCGCCGGCGGACCTCGACCGCATCCTCGACCGCTACCGCGGCGTGGCGCTCTTCCAGCCGGTGCTGCTCGCCGAGGGGCTCGCGCTCGACCAGGTCGCGCGCTTCAAGGTCGCCGAGCTCGAGCACCCGGAGTTCGAGATCGACATCACGCACCGCCGCCTCTACCGGCTCGGCACCCACGCGGCGCACGTCCTCGGCTATCTCGGCGAAGTGCGCAGCGAGGAGATCGCGCAGCCGCTCTCGCCCTACCGCTCGGGCGACCTGATCGGGCGGCGCGGCGTCGAGCGCGCCTACGACCGGCGCCTGCGCGGCGAGGACGGCGAGCGGGTGGTGGTGGTCGACAGCCGGGGCCAGCCGGTCGACGAGTTCGGCCGCGAGGTCGGCCGGCCCGGCGCGGCGCTCCACCTCACCCTCGACGCCGACCTCCAGCAGGAGGCCGAACGGCTGCTCGAAGGGCAGGTCGGCGCCGTCGTCGCGCTCGATCCGAGGAACGGCGAGATCCGCGCCCTGGTCTCCGCCCCCGCCTACGACCCCAACCTGTTCGCGCGCCGGCTGGCGGTCGAGGACTGGCAGCGGCTGGTCTCCGACCCCTTCCATCCGCTCCAGAACCGCGCGCTGCAGAGCACCTACTCGCCCGGTTCGGTGTTCAAGATCGTGGTCGCCACGGCCGGCCTCGCCGAGGGCGTCGTCGACCCCTCCTGGGGAGTCTTCTGCAACGGCGGCGCCGAGCACTACGGACGGCGCTTCCACTGCTGGAAGCAGGGCGGCCACGGCTGGATGACCCTCGAGAACGCGCTCAAGTACTCCTGCGACGTCTACTTCTACGCGCTCGGCCAGAAGCTCGGCATCGAGCGCATCGCGAAGTACGCGCGCAAGTTCGACCTCGGCCAGCCGACCGGCGTCGACCTCGAGGGCGAGAAGACCGGCCTGGTGCCCGATCCGGCGTGGAGCGAGCGCGTGCGCAAGCACCCGTGGTACGCGGGCGAGACCATCTCGGTGGCGATCGGCCAGGGCGCGTTGCTGACCACGCCGCTCCAGGTCGCGACCATGGTCGCGGCGGTCGCCAACGGCGGCAGGCTGGTGACGCCGCACATGGTCGCCGACGCGCCCGTGCCGGCGCCGCGTCCGATCGACCTGCCGCCCGGCGTGCTCGAGCCGATCCGGCGCGGACTCTGGCGGGTGGTCAACGACCAGGGCACCGGCGCTTCGGCGCGGGTGCCCGGCCTCGAGATCGCCGGCAAGACCGGCACGGTCCAGGTCGTCTCGCACGAGGCCTACCAGGACACCAGCACGCTGCCCTGGGAGCGGCGCAACCACGCCTGGTTCGCCTCCTACGCGCCGGCCGCCGCGCCCGAGCTGGTCATCATCGTCTTCATCGAACATGGCGGGCAGGGCTCCCGGGTCGCCGCGCCGATCGCCAAGCTGCTCTATGAGAGGTTCTTCGAGTCAGATCTCGGCGCCGCTGCCGCTTCCTGACGAGCGGCCGCGCCTCGAGCACCTGGCGTCGATCCGCTGGGGCCTGCTCGCGGCGGCGCTCGCGTTGACGGCGATCGGGCTCGCCACGGTGCACAGCGCGTCGGCCGAGTCGGGCGTCGACTACCTGTCGCGCCAGTCGGTCTGGGTCGCGATCGGCTTCGTGGCGATGCTGGTCGCCTTCAGCTTCAGCTACCACACGCTGCTCTCCTTCTCGCTGCCGCTCTACGTCCTCTCGCTCGTCGCGCTGGTCGCCGTGCTGCTGCTGGGCTACGAGGCGGGCGGCGCGCAGGGGTGGTTCCGGATCGGCTCGGTCGGCCTGCAACCGTCGGAGTTCGCGAAGCTGGTCACCGCCCTCTACCTGACGCGCTATCTCGGCGGCATGGCGGAGCGGAAGCTGTCGCTGCGCCAGATCGCGACCGCGATCGCGATCGCCGGCGCGCCGATGCTGCTGATCGCGCTCGAGCCCGATCTCGGCGGTGCCGCGATGTTCGTGCCGATGCTCGCCGGGATGCTGCTCGTCGCGGGCGTGCGCGTCCGCTTCCTGGTGACCGCGCTGGTCGCCGCGCTCGCCCTCGGCGCGGTGATCTGGAGCTTCGGCATGCAGGACTACCAGCGCCAGCGCGTGACGACCTTCCTGCAGCCCGCCTCCGACCCGCTGGGCGCCGGCTACCAGGTGCGCCAGTCGAAGATCGCGGTCGGCTCGGGCGAGCTCGCCGGCAAGGGCTACATGCAGGGGACGCAGAGCCAGCTGCGCTTCCTGCCCGCGCGCCACACCGACTTCATCCTGGCGGTGCTCGCCGAGGAGTGGGGCTTCGTCGGGGTCGCCACCGTGCTCGCCCTCTACGCCGTCTACCTCGCCAACGCGGCGGCGGTCGCGGCGCGCGCCCGCGACCGCCAGGGCATCCTGCTGGTGACCGGCCTCGCCTCGGTGGTCGCCTTCCACGTCCTCTACAACTCGGCGATGGTGATCGGCCTGGTGCCGATCACCGGCATCCCGCTCCCCTTCCTCTCCTACGGCGGCTCGTTCACCCTGGTCAACTGGACCGTGCTCGGCCTGCTGCTGGGCGTCGACTTCCGCCGCTACGTCAACCGATAGGATCGCTGCGCCATGGCCCACAAGATGCTGGTCGAGAGCGATCCATACGAGACGCGGATCGCGGTGCTCGAGGACGACCGGACGACCGAGGTCTTCCTCGAGCGGCGCCTGCACCGGGGCGTGGTGGGCAACGTCTACAAGGGGCGGGTGACGCGCGTGCTGCCGGGCATGCAGGCGGCGTTCGTCGACGTCGGGCTCGAGCGCGACGCCTTCCTCTACGTCGACGACGTGGTCGACGCCGCGATCGCCGAGGAGGACAGCGACCTCGGGCCCAACGGCCACAACCATGGCGCGGTCAACGGCGAGGAGGAGCCCGAGCCGTTCGGCGCCGCCGAGAGCCCGTCGATCGACTCGCTGCTCAAGGTGGGCCAGGAGCTGCTCGTCCAGGTGACCAAGGACCCGCTGCCCAACAAAGGGGCGCGCGTCACCACGCAGGTCACCCTGCCCGGCCGCTTCCTGGTGCTGCTGCCGACCGTCGGCCATCTCGGCGTCTCGCGCAAGATCGAGGACGAGGAGGAGCGCGCCCGCCTGCGCGCCCTGCTCGAGGAGGCGACCGCCGGCGGCCACGGCGGCTGGATCGTGCGCACCGCCGGCGAAGCGCGGGCGCGCGAGGACTTCGTCGCCGACCGCGAGTACCTGGCCGGGCTCTGGCTGCGCATCCGCCAGCGCGCCGAGCGCTCGGGCGCCCCCGCGCTCGTCCACCAGGACCTCGATCTCGCGCTGCGGGTCGTGCGCGACCTCTTCTCGGCCGACTTCTCCGTGCTCTGGGTGGACGGCGAGGAGACCTACACGCGGATCGTCGAGTTCCTCGACCAGGTGCAGCCGCCGCTCGTGCCCCGGGTCAAGCTCGATCGCGGCGACCGCCGCCTGTTCGACCGCTTCGGCATCGACAAGGAGATCGAGGCGGCGTTGAAGCCGAAGGTCTGGCTGAAGTCGGGTGGCTACCTGGTGATCAACCCGACCGAGGCGCTGGTCGCGATCGACGTCAACACCGGCCGCTACGTCGGCACCCGCAACCTCGAGGAGACCGCGCTCGCCACCAACCTCGAGGCGGTCGAGGAGGTCGTGCGCCAGATCCGGCTGCGCGACCTCGGCGGCATCATCGTGCTCGACCTGATCGACATGACCGAGAAGGAGCACCGCGAGCGGGTGTTCGCGGCGCTCGAGCGCGAGCTCCGCAAGGACCGCGCCAAGTACAAGGTGCTGTCGATCTCCGAGTTCGGCCTGGTCGAGATCACCCGCAAGCGGAGCCGGTCGAACCTCGAGCGGCTGCTGACCCAGACCTGCCCCTACTGCGAGGGGAGCGGGCGCATCCCGTCGCTCGCGACGATCTGCCTGTCGCTGCGCCGGGCGGCGCTGCGCCTCGCGGGCACGATCGGCTCGAAGGAACTGCTGCTGCGCGTCCACCCGGACGTCGCCCGCGCGCTCCAGCGCGAGGAGCGGGCGGTGGTCGAGGAGCTCGAGCGCGAGCTCGGCGCGGCGATCCTCCTCCAGGGCGACGCCAAGCTCCACCACACCGGCTTCGATATCCTCGAAGTGTGACCGATCGGCGCTTCGCGCTGCCGGGCTTCCGTGGCGAGGCCGGGCCCTCGTTCGCCGTCGCCGACCCGGCGGCCGAGGCCGCGCGCCTGCTCGATCCCGGCGTGGCGGTCGAGACCCTGCACTGGGGGCGCAACTACCTCTACCGGGCGCGGGTCGAGAGCCGCGACGGCGCCCTCGACGTCGTGGTCAAGCAGTTCCGCGACGCCCGCGGCGGCACCTTCGCGCGCAGGCGGGCAGGGGCGCGCGCGGCGCGGAGCTGGGCGATCGCCCGCGCGCTCGCCGCGGCGGGCTTCGAGACCCCCGAGCCGCTGCTGGTGCTCGAGCCCGAGGGGAGCGGCGGGACGGCGCTGTTCGTCAGCCGCTGGCTCGGTGGCCGCAGCGAGCTGCGCTACTGGCTGCGCGCGCGCAACGCCGGCCGCGACCGCGAGGAGTTCCCCGCGGTCGACGCCGCCGCGCTGCTCGGTGCGGTCGCCCGCCTCGCCCGGCGCCTGCACGACGCCGGCTTCTGGTTCCGCGACTTCTCGATCGGCAACCTCCTGGTCGATCTCGGCGCGGCGGGACCGGGCGGCGAGCCGGCGATCGCGCTCGTCGACCTCAACCGCTGCCGCCAGCTCGCGCGGGTGCCGGCCGGCGCGCGCCTGCGCGACCTCGCGCGCCTGCCGCTCGAGCGCGCCGCCGACCGCGCGTTCCTGCTCGCCGCCTACTTCGCGCCGGAAGCAGTGCCCGCGCTCGCGCGTCCGCGCTACGAGCTCTACCAGCGCTCCTTCCATGGCCGCCACCGCTGGAAGCGGCGGTTGCGAACCGGCGCGGCACGGATCCGGGCCTGGCTCGTGCCGCGCGGCGTTCACGCCCACATCCCGCCCCCCCCGGCGGCCGCCGCGGTCCGCGACAAGGCGGTCTGGGACCGGCTCTCCGACCAGCCGCACCAGCACGCCGGCCGGCTCGAGCGGGCCTGGGTGCGGCTCGCCGACCTGCCCGATCACCTGCGCACGATCGGCGCGGCCGCGGCCGCCGCCCCGCGGGTGCGCGGGGCCTATCGGCGGCTCGTCGCCGAGCGCAATCGCGCGCCCTTCGCCTGGCCGGCGGCGGGGGTGGCGCTGCGTCCCGACCCGGAGCGGTCCGAGGCGCTGCTCGCCGCCTTCGACGCGCTCGGCCTCGGCCGGGCGCTCGTCCGCCTCCACCCCTGGGCGGTGGAGCACGCCGACGAGGAGGCCCTGGCGCGCGCACTGGCGGCGCGCGGCGTCGAGCTCGCCTTCGCGCTGCCGCAGAGCCGCGAGCTGGTGCGCGACCGCGCGCGCTGGCGCGCGGCGGTCACCGAGCTCGCCGAGCGCTTCGCGCCGCTCGGCGCGGCCTTCCAGATCGGGCAGGCGATCAACCGGAGCAAGTGGGGAATCTGGAACTACGGCGAGTACCTCGACCTCGCCGGCGAGGCGGCGGCGATCCTGCGCCGCGTCCGGCCGGACGTCCTCGTCGTCGGTCCGGCGGTGATCGATTTCGAGCTGCACGCCACCGCGGCCGTGGTCAACCGGCGCCACCCGACGCTGCGCTTCGACGCGCTGGCGAGCCTGCTCTACGTCGACCGCCGGGGCGCGCCCGAGAACCGCCAGCTCGGCTTCGACACGGTCGACAAGGTGACGCTCGCCGCGGCGATCGCGGAGACCGGCCGCCGGATCGGCCGCCGGGCGAGCTGGGTGACCGAGGTCAACTGGCCGCTGCGCGAGGGGCCGCACTCGCCGGCCGGCCGGAGCGTCTCGGTCGACGAGGAGACCCAGGCCGACTACCTCGCCCGCTTCTACCTGCTCGCCCAGGGCAGCGGCTACGTCGAGCGCGTCTACTGGTGGCAGCTCGCGGCCCGGGGCTACGGCCTCGCCGACCCGCAGCCGGACGGCACGCTGCGCCGCCGGCCGAGCTTTGCCGCGCTGGCGGCGCTCGAGCGCGAGCTCGCCGGCTGCCTCTGTCACGGCCCGCAGCCGGCGCCCGCGGGGACCCGCCTCTACCGGTTCACGCGTCCGGCGGGCGGGGAGCTCTGGGCCGGCTGGTCGCTCGCCGGCGCGCGCCGCGCGGCGCTCCCGGCGGCGCCGCTGCGGGCGGCGGGGCGGGGCGGCGAGCCGCTGGCGCTCGCCGCGGGCGCCGAGGTCGAGCTGCTTCCGGCGGTGCGCTATTTCGAGCTTCCGGCCGCGCGCGGGTAGAGTCGGCGGCCATGCCCCGGCCCCCCATCCGCATCCTGCTCGCCGACGACCACGAGATCGTCCGTGAAGGCCTGCGCATGCTGCTCGAGCAGGAGGAGGACCTCGAGGTGGTGGGCGAGGCGGGCGACGGCGAGGAGGCGGTGCGGCTCGCCGCTGTCCACCGCCCCGACGTCGTGCTGATGGACGTCTCGATGCCCCGTCTCGACGGCGTCGAGGCCGCCCGCCGCATCCTCGGCGCTCCGGGCGCGCCGCGCGTGCTGATGCTCTCCTCGCTCTCCGAGGAATCGGCCGTGCGCGGCGCCATCGAGGCCGGCGCTTCCGGCTACCTGCTCAAGGACCTCTCGAAGGACGAGCTGGCGCGCGCGCTGCGCGCGGCAGTCGAGGACCGCCCGACGCTCCATCCCGAGGCCCAGCGCGTGCTGATGAGGAAGCCGGCGAAGACGCCGCTCGACGAGCTCACCCCGCGCGAGCGCTCGGTGCTCGAGCTGCTCGCCGAGGGGCGCAGCAACCGGCAGATCGCCAACCGGCTCGGCCTGACCGAAGGCACGGTCAAGGGGTACCTGACCACGATCTTCGACAAGCTGGGCGTCGTCGACCGCACCCAGGCCGCGCTGCTCGCCGCCCGGCACGGCCTCGGCCGGAAGAGCTGAGGGCGCGGGGACGGTCGGCCCGGGCCGCGCGCCCGGGCTGGAACGGGGTTTGAATCCCGGGACCTCGATGCGCCATCCTGCCGCTCTTCTCGTTCTCCCGTTCGCCGCCGCGCTCGGTTCCGCAGCGCCGCTCGCTGCCCAGCCCTCCGCTCCGCCCGACGCTCTCCGCCGCACGCCGGTCGTCCAGGTCGTCGAGCGGGTTTCGCCCGCCGTCGTCAACATCTCCGCCGAGTCGATCGTGCGCGAGGTCGACCCCTTCTTCGGCCGCTTCTTCGGCGGCCGGGAGCGCAGATCCCAGTCGCTCGGCTCCGGCCTGATCGTCGACGCCAAGGGCGTCGTGGTGACCAACGCCCACGTCATCGAGGGGGCCTCGCGCATCCTCGTCAACACGCTCGACGGTCGCGAGCTGGAGGCCGAGGTGCTCGGCTCGGACCGCGACGCCGACCTGGCCGTGCTCAAGGTCAAGGCGGGCGCCCTGCCGGCGGTGCCGCTCGGCAAGAGCGCCGACCTGCTGATGGGCGAGACGGTGATCGCGGTCGGCAACCCCTTCGGCCTCGGCCACACGGTGACCACCGGCGTGCTCTCGGCGCGCGGCCGCTGCCGTGCCCGGCGAGAGCGGCGAGACGAACTACACCGACTTCCTGCAGACCGACGCCTCGATCAACCCGGGCAACTCGGGCGGCCCCCTGGTCAACCTCGCCGGGCAGGTGATCGGCGTCAACACGGCGATCGTCCGCGGTGCCTCCGGGATCGGCTTCGCGATCCCGGCCGACCGCGCCCAGCGGGTGGTCGACGACCTGCTCCGCTTCGGCGAGCTCCAGCCGCTCTGGACCGGCCTGCGCCTGGTCACCCTCGACCCGGAGCTCGCCCGGCGCGAGGGCTACCCGGTGGCGCGCGGCGCCCTGGTCGAGAAGGTCTGGGACGACTCGCCGGCCGACCGCGCCGGGCTGCGCGCGGGCGACCTGGTGGTCGCGGTGGCCGGCAAGCCGCTCGCCGCGCGCGAAGACCTGAACACCGCGCTCTACTCGGTGGCGGCGGGAACCCCGCTCGCGCTCGAGGTCCGCCGCGGCGACGACACGGTCAGGATCTCGCTCCAGGCGATGCGGCCGCCGGCCGGGCTGGGAGCGCGGGTGCTCGAGCGGTCGGTGGGGCTGGCGGTCGAGGCGCGCAAGGGCGGCCTGGTGGTGACCGACGTGGCGCGCGACTCCGCCGCCGACCGCAAGGGCCTGCGGCCGGGCGACGTGGTGCTGGCGGCCAACGGCCAACCGGTGGCGGACGTCGAGGCGCTGGGGCGCGAGGTGCTGCGCGGTCTCGACCGGGGCGGCGTGCTGCTGATGGTCCAGCGCGGCCGTTACGCCTACAACCTGGGCTTCCCGCTCTAGCGACGGGCGCGGACGCGCGGCGCGCGCTCAGTCGAGGTCGAACGGACGCTTCGGGGGCAGGTCGGGCTCTTCGCGGGCCCGCTTCATCGCCTCCTTGAACTTCTCCTCGAGGAGGCGGTCCTTGTCGGCGAGCGCGGCCTTCTCGCGCTCGAACAGCTCCTCGGCGCGCGCCTTGCCGGCGTCGAGGCCGGCCAGCAGGCTGTCGAAGTCCTTGCCGCCGGCGAGCGGCGCGGTGGGTGTCCGGTGGGAGAGGACGCTGCCGGTCTCGGCGTCGACCACCAACTCGGAACCGCAATCGGGGCAGGTCAGGGTCAGCTTGCGGGTCGGCTTCACGCGTGAAATCTTACTCGCGGGCGCCCGCCGCGGCGCGCGGCGGTTCTACAATAGCCGCTTGAAGGGTCCATTACCGTCGAGGATATGCCGATGACGCGCCTGTCCCGTTCACTCTGGGTTCTCCCCCTGTTGCTTTCGCTCGCCGCCTGCCCCGGCGGCGGTCCGACCAAACTCGGCGCCGTGCTCCCCCTCACCGGCGGGGCGGCGCTTTACGGCACCGCGATCCAGAGAGGCGTCGAGCTCGCCTACGAGCAGGCCCAGCAGGATCCGAAGGGGCCGAAGATCGCGCTCACCGTGCTGGACTCGGCCTCCGATCCGGAGAAGGCCAAGCAGGCCCTCGAGCAGCTCTACGACGACGGCGCGATCGCGGTCATGGGCGGCGTCACCAGCGCCGAGGCGCTCGCGATGATCCCGGCGGCCGACCAGCAGGGGGCGATCCTCCTCTCGCCCTCCGCTTCGCTGCCGCAGCTGACCGGCATCTCGTCGAACTTCTACCGCATCTTCCCCTCCGACTTCGCCGAGGGGACGGTGATGGCCAAGTACGCCTACGACACGCTGCGGCTGAAGACCGCGGTCATCCTGGCCAAGCAGGAGACCTACGCCAAGGGCATTCAGGAGGTCTTCGCCGACGAGCTCCGGCGCAAGGGCGGACAGATCCTCGAGCAGGTCGACTTTCCGGCCAACACCTCCGACTTCGCGGCGCTCGCCGACCGCGCGGCGACGCTCAAGCCCGATTGCGTCTACGTCGCCGCCTATGCCGAGGAGATCTCGCACCTGGTCCGGGAGCTGCGCGGCCACGGCTATACCGGCACGATCCTCACCACCTCCTCGTTCGCCGCCGCCAGCAACATCGCCAACGCCGGAGCCGCCGCCGAGGGCGTGCTGTTCACCCAGAGCGCGTTCGACGTCGAAGGCAACCTGCCGGAGCAGGTCAAGTCGTTCGTCGTCGCCTATCGCGCCAAGTACAAGTCCGACCCCGACCTCTACGCCGCCCACGGCTACGACGCCATGAAGATCCTGGTCGAGGCGGTCAGGGACGGCAACAAGACGGCCAGCACCTTCTGGAAGGGGCTGCGCAACCTGCGCGAGTACCCGGGCGTGACCGGCATCATCCAGTTCGACGAGAAGGGCGACGTCTCCAAGTTCCCGCGCGTCTACATCGTCGCCGACGGACGCGCCGTGGACCGCGAGCAGGAGCGGCAGCGCCAGCTCGAAGAGGCGCGCCGGAAGATCCAGGAGATCGAAAAGCAGCTGCGCGAGATGAAGCAGGGGGATTGACCGTTCCTCCCTTCGCGCTGGCGCCGGCGCCCCGGCGCGCCCCCCGGCGATGATCGAGCTCGCGCGCACGCTCCTCCGCCACCGCGGCCTGCTCGCGACGCTCACCGCGCGCGAGTTGAAAGGGCGCTACCGGGGCTCGGCGCTCGGCTTCCTCTGGTCGCTCGTCCAGCCGCTCCTGCTGCTCGCCGTCTACAGCGCGGTGTTCGGGCTGGTCTTCTCGCCACGCGCCGGAAGCGGTCCGGAGCCCTACCCGCTCTTCCTGGTCTGCGGGCTCTTCCCGTGGATCTGGTTCGCCACGGCGCTCGGCGAAGGGACCGTGTCGCTCACCGCCAACTCCGGTCTGATCCGACGCGCGGTCTTCCCCGCCGAGCTGCTGCCGATGGTGCCGGTGCTCGCGAACCTGGTGCACCTCCTGCTCGCCCTGCCGGTGCTCGCGGGCGGCCTGCTGATCGGCCGGGCGATGGGCCAGCCGGTGAGCGGCTGGGGCGCGCTCGCCACGCCGCTCGTGATGGCGCTCGAGCTGCCGCTGATCGGCGGCTTCGCGGTCGGGCTCGCTGCCCTCCACGCCCACTTCAAGGACGTCCGCGACCTGCTGACCAGCGTCCTCACCCTGCTCTTCTTCCTGACGCCGGTGCTCTACCCGCTGGCCGCGGTGCCCTACCCGGCGCTCGCGCTGGTGGTCAAGCTGTCGCCGGCGACGCCGTTCACGCTCGCCTACCAGGAGGCGCTGTTCGCGGGCCGATTCCCCGCGCCGGTGCTCTGGCTGCAGATGGCGGCCTGGGCGGTCGCCGGCTTCGGCTTCGGCGCCCTCGTCTTCCGCCGCCTGCGCGAGACGCTGGTCGAGGCGGTATGAGCCTCCCGGACTCTCCGCCCGCGATCCGCGCCGAGCGGCTGACCAAGCGCTATCGCCGCCTGGCGCCCGGGCTGCGCTTCTCGACCCTCAAGAGCGCGCTGCTCGGCCGTTCGCTCGCCGCGGGCGCCGCCGCGGCGGACACCATCCTCGCGCTCGAGGAGGTCTCCTTCGAGGTCGGCCGGGGCGAGGCCTTCGGCATCGTCGGCGGCAACGGCTCCGGCAAGTCGACGCTGCTCAAGCTGGTCGCCGGCATCCTCGCGCCGACCGCGGGCACCGATCGCGACAACCGGGCGCGTGGCGGCCCTGATCGAGCTGGGCGCCGGCTTCCATCCGGAGATCTCGGGGCGCGAGAACGTCTTCATCAACGGCGCCGTGCTCGGCCTCTCGAAGCGCGAGATCGCGGCGCGCTACGACCGGATCGTCGAGTTCTCCGGCCTCGCCGACTTCATGGAGGAGCCGGTCAAGAACTACTCCTCCGGGATGTGGGTGCGGCTGGGCTTCGCGATCGCCATCCACACCGACCCCGAGGTCCTGCTGGTCGACGAGGTCCTGGCGGTGGGCGACGAGGCTTTCGCCCACAAGTGCCTGCGCCGGATCGAGGAGCTGCTCTCCGCGGGGCGGACGGTGGTCTTCGTCAGCCACTCGCTCGCCCTGGTCGAGGACCTCTGCACGCGCGTACTCTGGCTCGACCGCGGGCGCGTGCGCGCGATGGGCGAGCCGCGGCGGGTGGTGGACGCCTACCGGCAGGCGGTGGCCGAGGAGGAGGGTCGCGGCCACCGCGAGGCCAAGGAGGAGCGCGAGCGCGAGGAGGCGGCGCCGGCGCCCCCCGAGAGCCCGCCGGCGAGGTGCTGCGCTGGGGCTCGCGCGCGGCCGAGATTCTCGGCGTGCGGCTGCTCGACGCCGACGGCGCCGAGCGCTACCACTTCGCCTGCGGCGAGGCGCTCACCTTCGAGATCGCGGCGCGCGCCGCGGCGCCGCAGGACGATTTCGTCTTCGGCGTCGCGCTCTCGACGCCGCGCGGCGTCGAGGTCTGGGGCACCAACACCGACCTCGCCGGCTGGGAGCCGCTCGGCTTCGACGGCGAGGCGCGGGTGCGGCTCGAATGTCCGGCGCTGCGCCTGGCCCCGGGCGAGTATCTGATCGACGTCGCGGTCCACGCCCGGGACGGCGCGCCCTACGACTACCGGAAGCGGCTCGCGGCCTTCACGGTGACCGCCGAGGCGCGCGGCGTCGGGGTCTACTTCCCGGAGCACCGCTGGGAATTCGAAGGCCGCGTCCGTCTGCGGCCGAGGAGCGAGGCATGAACGAGCCCAAGCCGGCCGAACCGCGCATCGACATCAAGATCGGCGACGAGGAGCTCAAGGGGCGCTACTCGAACCTGCTGCGCATCGCCCACACCCGCGAGGAGTTCATTCTCGATTTCATCCACCTGGTGCCGCCGCAGGGCGTGGTCACCGCGCGCATCGTGACCAGCCCGGGTCACCTCAAGCGGATCGTGCAGGCGCTGGCGGCCAACCTCGCACGCTACGAGGAGGCCCACGGCCCGGTGGCGCTCGCCGATCCGCCCGGCGGACGCGGCGTCCACTGAAGCGCCCGCGACGCGATCAGCGCGCGCGGCGCCGGACGGCCCGCGTCGGCTCCTCGTCCTCGTCCGCGCCCGTGGCCGCCGCCGCGCCGCGCAGGCGCAGCTCGGCGACCACGCCCAGATGGTCGGAGAGCCGGTCCTCGAGCGTGCGGTAGCGCGCGAACTCGAGCTCGGGCGACACCAGGATCCAGTCGAGCCGGACCAGCGGCCGCCAGGAGGGGAAGGTCGGCGCGCCGCCGCGCTCGAACGGGCGCAGGCGCAACTCGTGCGCGAGCAGATCGAAGCTGCGCCGGCGCTCGCCCAGCTCGCAGTTGAAGTCCCCGAGCACGACGAGGGGGCGCCCCGACCCGGTGAAACGGTCGACCAGCTGCTCGATCTGCCGGCGTCGCACCCGTTCCGCCAGGAAATCGAGATGGATCGACACGACGTCGACCGCCGCGCCGCCGAGCGCGGCGGGGGTCACGGTGGCGGCGACGAAGCCCTTGGTGTCGCGCCAGTTCTGCTGGAAGGCGTGCGAGCGGGGCGCCTCGAGCGGCAGCCTCGACAGCAGCGCCGTTCCGGAGGAGAGGTCGAGACGGCCGAGCGAGAAGGGATTGTGCTCGCCGCGGAAGGCGTGGTCGAAGCCGGCGAGGCGCGCCAGCGTCTCGACGTGGTCGAAGCCGCCGCTCCAGGCCGACGGCCCGTCGGCTTCCTGCAGCGCCACCACGTCGGAGCGTTCGCGGCCGAGCACGGCGGCGATCGCCTCCAGGTTGCGGCGCAGGGTCGGCTCCTTGAGCAGCGCCTGGTGTTGCGCCTGGCGGCGGGCGTGCGCGACGTTGAGGGTCAGGACGCGCAGCCCGGACGGTGTCGCCAGCGGCGCGGGCGCCGGATCGGCCCCCCCGCGCCGGCCGCGGGCCGCGCGCGCCGCGCGCCCGAAGATCGTGATGGCCACCGGCTCAGGCTCCGCCCAGCGCGAGCAGCCGCTGCCAGAGCGGCGCCGGCACCGGCATGACCGAGAGTCTCGGCTGGCGCACCAGCGGGTGGCCGGCGAACGCGGGCTCGGCGCGCAGGCGGGCAAGCGGCACCGGCGCGGCGAGCGCGCCGACCGCCTCGAGCTCGACCACCAGTCGGCGCGGGTCCTCCGCCTGCGGATCGGGATAGGGGTCGCGGACGACGCGGGCCCTGCCGACCACGGCCTTGACCGCGCCGCTCTCGTAGATCAGGCACTCGTCGCCCGCGCGCATCGCCGCCAGGTGCTTGAGCGCGAGCGCGTTGGACACGCCGTCCCAGACGGTCCGGCGCTCGCGCGCGAGGTCGGCCCAGCCGTACGTCTCCGGATCGCTCTTGACCAGCCAGCGGGTCATGCCGCTCCCAGTCTAGCCGAGCCCGAGCGGACCGTCGTTCACTGCCGGGCGAGCTCGATCACCCGCTCGACCCCGGTAACGTCGGGCGCGAAGGCCGGTTCCATAGCGCGCGGCGCGCCTCAGGTGATCTTGAGCAGCTCGACTTCGAAGATCAGCGTGGCGTTGGGCGGGATCACGCCGCCGGCGCCCCGGTCGCCGTAGCCGAGCGCGGGCGGGATGATCAGCTTGCGCTTGCCGCCCACCTTCATGCCGGCGACGCCCTGGTCCCAGCCCTTGATGACCCGGCCGGCGCCGAGCGGGAAGGGGAAGGGCTTGCCGCGGTCGACGCTCGAGTCGAACTTGGTGCCGTTCTCGAGCCAACCGGTGTAGTGCACCTCGACGCGGTCGCCGCTCTTGGCTTCGGCGCCCTCCCCGACTTTCAGGTCCTCGTACTTCAGGCCGCTGGCGGTGGTCACGATCTTCTCCTGGGCGGCCGTCGCGGCCGGGGCAGCGGCGGCCGGGGCCGCCTGGGAATCGGACTCGCCGGCGGCGAGCGCGGGGGCGAGCGAGAGCAGGGCGAGCGCTCCTGCGGCGAGGGTCTGGGGGGCGAGCTTCATCGGGTCTCTCTCCGGAGTGGTCTTCGGCGCACGGTGGCCGGCCGGCCGCTACGGCCGGTCGGGGGGAGTCAGTGCGATCCCTGTGCCAGCAGGACGTTGCCGGCGCGGTAGACCTCGAGCCCCCCCTTGACCACCGAACGGACCGGGTTGACTCCGTAGTGGTAGGCGAGGTGGAGCAGGTTCGGGGCGTCGAGCACCACGACGTCGGCGCGCTTGCCCGGCTCGAGGCTGCCGATCTCTCCGGCCAGGCCGAGGGTCGCGGCGGCGTTGAGGGTGAGCGCCACCAGGGCCTCCTCGATCGTCAGGCCGAGCTCGAAGACCGCGAGCTGCCCGATCGTCGGCAGCGACTCGGTGTAGGAGGAGCCCGGGTTGCAGTCCGAGGCGAGCGCCACCGGCACCCCGGTGGCGATCAGCCGGCGCGCCGGGGCGTAGACCTTCTTGGCCAGGAAGAAGCTCGTGCCCGGCAGCAGGATGGCGGTCACGCCGGCCGCGGCGAGCGCCTCGATGCCGCGCTCGGAGACGGCCATCAGATGGTCGGCCGAGGCCGCGCCGAGCTCGGCGGCGAGCTCGGCGCCCCCGAGTCGGCGAACTCGTCGGCGTGCAGGCGGGGAACGAGGCCGTGCGCGCGCCCGGCCTCCAGCACGCGCCGGGACTCCGCCGCCGAGAAGACGCCGCGCTCGCAGAAGACGTCGCAGAACCGGGCGAGGCCGCGCGCGGCGACCTCGGGCACGATCTCGCGGCAGACGATCTCGACGTAGCGCTCGCGCTCGGAGCGGTGCTCGGGCGGCACCTCGTGGGCGGCGAGAAGAGTCGGTACCAGCTCGACCGGCTGCAGGCGCGCCGCGCGCGCGATCGTCTCGAGCTGTTTGATCTCGTCGGCAAGCGAGAGCCCATAGCCGCTCTTCGCCTCGGCGGTCGTCGTGCCGCAGGAGAGCATCCACTCGAGGCGGCGCAGGATCGCGGCGAGCAGATCGGCGGGCTCGGCGGCGCGCGTCGAGCGCACGGTCGACAGGATGCCGCCGCCGGCCGCGGCGATCTCCTGGTAGGACTTGCCGGCCAGCCGCTGCGCGAACTCCATCTCGCGCGAACCGGCCCAGGGCAGATGGGTGTGGGCGTCGACGAAGCCGGGCACCGCGGTGCCGCCGCCGCCGTCGAGCCGTTCGACGCCGGCGAGCTCGCCGAAGGCCGCGCGCCGCTCCTCGCGGGTGCCGACGAAGCGGATACGGCCCTCCTCGCAGAGCACCTCGCCCTGCCGGACGCGGCGCACACGCCCCTGGTCGGCGCCAGCAAGCGCCGCGGCGCCCGTGGCGGTCGCGACCTCGGCGAGATTCTCGATCAGCAGGCGGCGCACGGCCCCTCCGGGCGTCGCGCCCGCGGCCGGGACGACGGCGCTCACGCCTTGCGGCGTCCGATCGTGTGCACGGTGGCGTTGACGCGCTCGTCCTCGAAGTCGGCCTCGAGGATCTGGCCGAACAGCTCGAGCGTCCCCTTGAGCTTGATCTGCAGCTCCTTCCTGCGCGTGCGCAGCTCGGCGATCTTGCCGTCGATCTGCTGGGCGCGCTCGGCGGCCTGCGTCACCAGGCGGTCGGCGGCGATCTCGGCTTCCTTGATCAGCAGCTGCGCCTCGCGCTGCGACGTGGCGATCATCTCGTCGGAGACCTTCTTGCCGCGCACCATCGTCTCCTGCAGCTGCCGCTCGCGCTCCTCGGCCCGCTCGACCCGCTCGGCCAGACGCCGGTTCTCGCGCTCGAGCTGCGCGATCTCGGCGAGCCGCTGGGTGAGGTCCTCGGCGACCAGGGCGAGGAAGTTCTCGACCTCGACCGGGTCGTAGCCGCGCAGCTTCTGGTTGAACTTGGTCTTCTGGATCTCGAGCGGCTGGAGCGGCATCTTGGGGCTCCTCAGAACAGCAGACGGGGCGAGTAGCCGAGGGAGTAGACGACCCCGTTCTTGACGAACTGGACGAGCAGGATGGCGACGAGCGGCGACAGGTCGAGCCCGCCCAGCTTGCGGGGCGGCACCAGGCGGCGCAGCGGCCGGAGCAGCGGCTCGGTGGCGGCGGCGAGCATTCGCACCAGCGGGTTGTAGGGGTCCGGCGAAACCCAGGAGATCAAAGCCCGGATGATGATCACCCAGGTGTAGAGGTCGAGCACCCCGAGCAGGAGCTGCAACAGGCTGAAGCCGAAACCCTGGGCGAAGTTCAGGACGTCCTCCCGATCGATCGCCCGCGCCCTCGCGCGGGCCAGCGAGGTTAGCACGCGCCGCACAGGAGACTGTGCAGCGGACTACTCCGGAGCGGGTCGCGGTCCGAACAGCGCGGTGCCGACGCGCACGACGGTGGCGCCCTCTTCGATCGCGACCTCGAAGTCGTCGCTCATGCCCATCGACAGCTCGGTCAGGCGGCCGCCCCACTCGGGCCGGGCGTTGAGCTCGGCGGCGAGCGCTGCCAGCGCGCGGAACCAGGGGCGGGCCTGCTCGGGGTCTTCGGCCGGCGGCGGGACGGTCATCAGGCCGACGATGCGCAACCCCGCGAGAGCGGCGAGCGGCGCGGCGGCGGCGGCGATCCCGTCCGGCGCGAAGCCGTGCTTGCTCGCCTCGCCGCCCAGGTTGACCTCGAGCAGCCCGGTCGCGACGCGGCCCTGCGCGCGCGCCTCGGCGTCGAGGGCGCGCGCGATCTTCTCGCGGTCGATGGCGTGGAAGCAGCCGAAGACCTGGAGAGCGGGCCGGACCTTGTTCGACTGCAGGGGTCCGAGCAGGTGCCACTCGGCGTCGGGGGGGAGCGCCGGGGCCTTGGCCTGCCCCTCCTGGACCCGGTTCTCGCCGAACCGGCGCAGCCCGGCTCCGTAGGCCTCGACGAGCGCCTCGACCGGCTGGAGCTTCGAGGCGCCGACGAGCGCCACCGCCGCGCGCGGGCGCCCGGCGCGGCGGCAGGCCGCCGCGATGCGGCTCTCGATCGCCGCCAGACGCGCGCGGACACCGTCCGCTGTCGGGCCCACGGCGGTCAGCCCGCCGGCTCCGCGTAGAGGAAGCGGCGGCAGCCGTCGCACTGGACGATCGCGCCGCGCAGGCGGATCTCGAGCGCGACCTGGGGGCGGACCTGGAAGTTGCAGACGCCACAGTGCCAGATGGCCACCTGTCCGGCGCGCTCGGTGCGTTTGACCTCGGCCAGGGCCGCGCCCGAGTAGCGCTCGATGATGCGCTGGAACTGGGCGACCACCGGCTTGGGCAGGCCGGCGCGCAGCGCGTCGGCCTCTTTCTCGAGGTCGGCCACCCGGTGGGCGACCGCGGGCTTCTCGGCCTCCCAGGCGGCGAGCTCGGCCTCGTAGCGGGCGGCGAGGTCGACGAAGGCCGCGCGCCGCGACTCGAGCTCGCGCGCGGTCGTCTCGCTCGTCTCGAGCGCGGCGAGGGCGGCCTCCTCGAGCGCGCGCACCTGGGTCTTGGCCAGATCGATCTCGGACAGGATCGCGCCGTATTCGCGCTGGTTGCGCACGCGCGAGACCTGCTGCTGGAAGTGCTTGAGCTTCTCCTGGGCGTCGGCGACGGCGCCCTCGGCGTTGCTGCGCTCGAGCGCGGCGGCCTGCCGGGCGGCCTCGAGCGCCTCGATCGCTGCGCGCTCGGCGGCGTGCTCCTCGTGCAGCGCCCGCATGCTCTCGGGGACCCCCGCGAGCAAGGCGGAGGCCGCGCGCAGCTCGGCGTACGTGCGATCGAAATGTCGGAGGCGGGAGATGAGATCGGGCATCGTTTCGGTTACCTCGGAAAAAAGAGAAGAGGCGATCTGGCGCGCGACGTGGTGGGTCCACCTGGATTTGAACCAGGGACCTGCCGGTTATGAGCCGGTTGCTCTGACCGCTGAGCTATGGACCCTCTGTTGCAGCCGGCGCTCGCTGGAGCGGGGCCGGGCGGTGCGACGAGCGCGCGACGATCAGCCGAGTTCGGGATAGAGACTCCGGTAGCTCTCCGCCAGGACCAGGATGCGCTTGACGTAGTTGCGTGACTCCTCGAGGTAGAGCCCCTCGAGGAAAAGATCGAGCTCCGGGCTGGGGCCGGAAGCTCTCCAGAGCCGCGAGATGCGGCCCGGGCCGCCGTTGTACCCGGCGAGGGCCAGCTCGACCTTGCCGTCGAACTGGGCGAGCGTCTGACGGAAGTAGGTGGTGCCGAGCCGAATGCTGTACTCCGGGTCGACGAGCCGGGCGGTCGAGTACGGCAGCCCGAGCCTCTTGGCCACCTCGCGGCCGGTGCCCGGCATCAGCTGCATCAGGCCGCGCGCCCCGGAGCGGCTCCTGGCCGCCGGGTCGAATCCGCTCTCCTGGTGCACCATGCCGAAGACGAGCGCCACGGGCAGGTTCGCGCGCGCCGCGCCGGCGGCGATCGCGCTCTGGAAGTCGAGCGGGTAATAGAGCGCCAGCGCGGCCTCGGGCACGTTGGCCTGGTGCGCGGTGCCGAGGCCGGGGAAGGCCTTCTTGAGCAGGCGCAGGCTCGTGCGCCGGTCGCCCCGCCGCGCGGCGACGAGGGCCTCGAGCGCGGAGCGCGCCGGGCTGGCCGCGCCGGTGGTCAACTCGAGCTCGGTCGAAGCGAGCGCGTCGAGGCCGAGCTCGGAGAGGCGCCGCGCCCGCTCGAAGGCCGGATCCTCGGGCCAGGGCTCGCGCGAGGCGGTCGCCGTGGCGGCCGCGGCGGGAGCCTCGCCGGCCAGGCGGCCGCGGGCCTGGCGGGCGTAGAAGTCGGTGGTGTCGGCGCCGGCGAGCTCGAGGTAGAGGGCGCGCGCCGGCGCCGTGGCACCCAACCGCTCGTGGGCACGCGCGGTCCAGTAGCGGGCGCTGCGCGCATACGAGCTCTTCGGATAGAGGGCGGCGACCTCGCTCCATGCGGCGACCGCGCCGCGTGGATCGCCGCTCTCGAACCGGCTCCAGCCCCGTTCCCAGAGCGGGCGGGCGCCGAAGCCGTCGGTGGGCGCGACCACCGCCAGCTGGCGCAGCGCGGCGAGCGCCTCGTCGAGACGCGCTGCGGCGAGAGAGTCGGCGGCGAGCAGGCGCAGCGCCTCGGCGGCGAGCGTCGGGGCCGGCGCCGAGCGCGCCACGTCGAGCAGGTTTTCGCGGGCGACGCCGCGCAGCCGCGCGCGCTCCGCCGCGGTCGTCGTCCGGCCGCGGCGGGCGGTGGCGGCTTCGGCCGCCGCGCGCGCGCGCTCCCACTCGAGCCGGGCGCGCGCGGCCGGGTCCTCGGCGCGGAGCCCGTCGAGCTGCGCCAGCGCCTCGGTGCCGCGTTGCGAAGCGGTCAGCGCGCGGGCCTCGAGCAGCCGCCAGTCGAGGTCGCGGGCCGGCGCCGGAACCGCCGCCAGGGTGGTCAGCGCGCCGGCGGGCAGCTCGGCGTCGAGCAGCGCCTCGGCGCGCCGGACGAGCTCCGGCGGCGTCAACCAGAGCTGCCACTCGCGCGGGCCGCCGTGGGCCGCCACGACATCGACCACGCGCAGCTTCGAGCCCTCGACCGGGAACTCGACGAGCAGCCTTCGTCCGGCGTCGGCGAGCACGCGACCGTCGCGCCGCGCCAGGCCGATCTGCCAGGCCAGCCGCTCGAGCTCGAGCGCCTGCGCCGGCGGCAGGCCGGCGCTGCGGGCGGCGGCGATGCGCGCCTGGGCGAAGGCGGCGTCGCGGCCCTCCCAGGCGAGGGTGGCGAGCCGGACCTGGGCGCGAGCGGCGAGCGGCGACTCCGGGTGGCGCGCGACCAGCTGCTCGAGCGCGGCGCGGGCGGCGTCGGCGTGGCCGAGCGCGGCCGCCGAATCGGCAAGCACCGAGAGGCGCCAGTCGTCGAGCCCGGTCGGTCCGACCGGATCCGCGAGCAGACGCTCGGCGAGCGCCGGCTGTTCGTGGGCGTGGGCGAGCAGACCGAGCTGCAGGCGGGCGAGCGAGGCCTCGACCGCGGACCCGGCGAAGCGTGCTTCGAGCGCGACCCGGGCGGCTTCGAAGCCCTGCCGACGCGCGAGCTCCCCGGCGCGCACGGCCGGATCGCCGGGGTCGGCGAGGGCGGGCGGCGCGAAGGTCGGCGGCGTGCCGGAGCGTCCGGCGGCGGTGGTGGCGGCGAGAGTGGCGGCGAGCGCGCTGGCGGCGAGCGCCAGGCCCACCACCGATCCCGTTCGCCCACCGCTCCGCATTCCGCCGGGCACTCTCGGTTACATCCCGAGCGCCCGCGGGTCGCCGCCCGCGAGGCTCCGGACCAGCTCCTGCTGGAAATAGTCGGTCGTGCCGCGCACGCTGTCGTGGACCCGCTCGTCGTAGATCTGACGGGAGCGGTCGATGTCCTCTTTCAAGCGGAGGTAGAGATCGCGGTGCCGCCGCCCCTCCTCGACCTGCTCCTCGTTGTAGAGCTTGATCTCGGAGACGAGCAGCCGCGCCAGCCGGCGCGCCTCCTCGTGGAGCGCGTTCTCGCCGCTCGCGCGCTGGGTGCGGCTCATCGTGAAGGCGAGGCCGGGACCCTGGAGGTCGGGCGGTGGCGCGACCTCGGTGCCGCGCGGGCCGCGCGTGGCGGTCCGATCGTTGACGTCCTCCTCGACGCCCGGCCGAGCCGCCTTCAGGCTCGGGTGCGTCTGGTCCTCGGCCGGCTCGGCGGGCGCGGGCGGCGGCGCGACCGGCTCGGGGCGCATCACCATGCGGGTCTCGTCCTCGAGCGTCTCGGCCGGCGGCGCAACCGGCACGGCGGCGCGCGAGACGAGCAGGGTGGCGTCCTCGGTGAGGTCGGGGGGGATCGGCACCGACAGCGTCGGAACCGCGAGCGTCGCGGCCGCGGGCGTCGGCGTCGGAATCGGCGCGGTCGTTTCGGGGACCGCGATCTCGCTGGTCGAAGCACCCCCCGCTTGCCCGAGGCCGAAGGGGAACGCGCGGGTCTCGGCCGGCGGCACCGCGAAGGGGGCCGTGCTCTCCTCGACGCCGGGTAGCGGCGGCGGGGCCGGCGGCTCGACCCGCGGCGCGCCGCCGACGAACACCGTGGCCTCGCCATCGGCCGCGTCCATCTCCCACTCCGCCTCGACCGGCGCGGGGGGAACCTCGGGAGCCGGCGGCGGGGGCGGCGGCGCGACCGCCGGTGCGACCCAGGAGACGACGTCGCGCGCCGACCAGGAGTCGGAAGGCGGCGGCGCCGGCGGCGCTTCGGGCGCGGCCCAGGAGACCACCTCGGGGCCGCTCCAAGCGGGCGTTTCCACCGGCGGCGGCGCGGGCGCGATCGGCGGTGGCGGCGCCGGCTCGGCTTCGAACAGCTCTTCGATGCCGCTCCTCGAGATCGACTCGAAGGCGCGCGGTTCCGGCTGCGGTTCGGCCACGGCCACGCTCTCGGGCTCGGCGCTCTCCGATTCGAGCTCGAACACGGCGCCCGCCGCCTCGTCGGCCCAGGCGTCGGCCGCCTCGGGGAGGGGCTCGACGGCGGGCTCGGGCGCGAGCGCGAGGGCCGGCTCGATACCGGTCGCGGGTGCCGGCGCGGGGGGCGCGGCCACCGCCTCCGGTTCGCCGAGGGCGGTGGGATCCCAGAGCGGCAGGCCGGGCTCGGCGCGCGCGCCCGCTTCGTGGAGCGTCGGAGTGCAGGCGCGGGTGGCGAGCGCCTGGAGCTCGAGCCGCTGGGCGGCGCCGAGCGCGACGAGCTGCAGCGCCGCGACCGGCAGCTCGGGTTCGTCCGCGCGCCGGTCGACGTAGAGCGCGGCGGCGATCCGGTCGCGCAGGACGAGCGGAACGAGCGCGCTCTCGGACGCGGCCGGGAGCTCCAGCCGATCGGCCAGATCGGCGGCCGCCATGCCGCGGGCGCGCACGACGCCCTCGCCCGCGGCGAAGGCGGCGAGAGCCTCGCCGGCCCAACCGGTGCGCCATTCCGCGAAACGCTCGCCTTCGGCGCCGAAGCCGAGGCTCGCCCAGCCGCGCGCGCCGTCGCGATCGACGATCAGGACGGCGGCGCGGGGAGCGAAGCGGTGGGCGGCGTCGAGCAGGGCGTCGAGCAGGGCGCTCTGCGAGGCGGCGAAGTCGAAGGCGCGCGCGCTCTCGAGCAGGGCGTCGAGCGCGGCGCGCTCGCCCTCCTCGCGGGCGGCGCGCTCGATCGGCGCGAAGTCGGCCGCGTCGAGCAGGCTCTCCGGCGCCCCGGGCCGCACCTCGGCGAGCGCCGCGGTCAGCCCCTCGGTCGCCGCGCGGAGACGCTGCTCGAAACTCCGACGCAGTTCGTCGGTGGCGGTCTCGAGACGCGCACGGTAGCGCCGATCGAGTTCGGCGAGTTGTTCGGGAAGGGGCATGCCGAGATCCTCCACGGCGGCCGCGACTTGGTTGCCCAGCCGGAACCTGTGATTATGTGAGCCGGAGGGCCGCCGCGTCAAGGCGGTTCCGCGCCGCAAAGCACTCGCTGGCAAGGGCTTGTCGGCCGGTTCGCGCGCTTGGACGGCGCACCCCCGCTGTGCTACCTTGCCGAATCGGGGAAAAGGACAGGGAGACCCTACCCATGCGCATGTCTTGGATCGCCATCGTCGCGCTCGCCGTGCTCGCCACGGGGTGCGCGGGTTCGAAGCAGGCCGAGCAGGCCGTCGCCGCCGAAGCCCGCAAGGCGGAGTGGACCTGGCTCGAAGGTGCGAAGAAGGACCTCGACGCCAAGCGCGGGCAGCTCGCCGGGCTCGAAGCCCAGGCGGCCGCCGGCGCCGACGTGCAGGCGCAGATGGATCCGCTCCACCAGGAGATCGACAAGGCCGAAGAGGTCTTCGGCGGCAAGCTGGCGGCGTACATCAACGCCGATCCGCCGGTGGTCGGCGAGCCGATGAAGCCCGAGGTGCTGGCCGCGATGCGGATGAAGAGCGACGAGGACATCCTCATCGCCCGGGAGTTCATCGCGCTCGGTGGCGACTACCGCAAGGCGATCGACATCCTGAACAGCTCGCTCGGAGCCGACCCCGACAACCCGAAGCTCAAGTCGGCGCTCGCCGACGCCGAGGCCAAGCGCTTCATGAGCAAGGAGCGCTTCGACGCCGTCAAGAAGGGCATGACGGAGGCCGAGGTCAAGGCCGCGCTCGGCGTGCCGCTCGCCCGCAACGTGAAGCAGTATCCCGACAAGAAGATCACCGCCTGGTTCTACCCGAAGAGCGAGAGCGGCGACGCCGCGGGCATCTGGTTCAACGAGAAGGGCCTCGCCTACCAGGTCACGTTCGACGCGGTGAAGGCGGGCGGCTGATCGGCTGCGCAGGCTGCCGGGGCGCCGGATTGACCCCCGGCCGGCAGGGCGCGTAGTATTAGCGGCCTGAAATCTGCCGCGCCGGGGAGGTCCGCCCGTGCGAATCCGCAGCGAGAGGAGTTGATTAGCAGGTGCCGATCGTCCACGTCCGCGAAGAGGAGAGCTTCGAGAACGCCCTGCGTCGCTTCAAACGCAAGTGCGAGAAGGCCGGCGTGCTCACCGAGCTCAAGAAGCGGCAGCACTTCGAGAAGCCCTCGGTCAAGCGCAAGCGCAAGGCCATCCAGGCCAAGAAGAAGATGGCGCGCAAGGTGATCGAAGAGAAGCGGCTCGGCCTCAACTGACGCCGCGGCCGCGCTCGCGCGACGGCCTTCGAGCGGGGCTCGGGTTCGCGAGAACCCGGCCCCGTTTTCGTTGTTCCGCAGGACCCCGTTTCGAGCCCTCCCGAACGCCATGATCCCGAAACCCGTCGCTTCCGCCGCGACGCTCGCCGCGCTCGAGTTCGATTCGCTGCTGGCGCTGGTCGGCTCCGAGGCGCGCACCGATCTCGGCCGCGACCGGATCGCCGCGCTCGCGCCGGCGGCCGATCCGGCCGAGCTCCGGCGCCGGCGCGCGGCGCTCGACGAGGTGGCGCGCCTCGCGGTCGAGGCCCCGCTCGTCGCTTCCGAGGAGACGCCGATCGCGCCGCTGGTCGAGCGGCTGGCGACCGGCCGTCCGCCGCTCGACGGGCCGGAGATCCTCGCCCTGGCGCGCGTGCTCGCGACCGCCGGCGAGGCGGCGCGGCGCATCGGAGCGGCCGATCCGCCCTGCGCGGAGCTCGCGCGCCGGCTCGCCGATCTCGACGACCCCGCGCCGCTCGTCGCGCGCATCGGCCGGGTGCTCGACCGCAAGGGCCAGGTGCGCGACGACGCGAGCCCGCGCCTCGTCGAGCTGCGGCGCCAGGTCCAGGGCGCGCGCGAGCGGCTCTACGCGCGGCTCGAGACGCTGGGCGCCGCGCACCGCGAGGCGCTCGGCGAGGACACCATCCCGATGCGCGGCGGCCGTCTGATGCTGGTGGTCCAGGCCGGCGCGCGCGGCCGCCCGCCAGGACTGGTGCACGGCCGCTCGGCCTCGGGCCGGAGCTTCTACTTCGAGCCGCTCGAGGTGGTCGAGGAGAACAACACGCTGCAGGGCGCGGTCGAGGAGCAGGAGGCCGAGCGGCGTCGCATCCTGGCCGAGCTGCTCGCGGCGCTCGCGGCGGAGCTGCCGCTGGTCGAGCGGCTGGCCGCGCTGCTCGCCGAGGTCGACGCGCTCGAGGCCGCGCTGCGCTTCGGACGCGAGATCGGCGCCCGGTTGCCCGAGCTCGCGCCGGCGGGCCGCCTCCGGCTGATCGGCGCGCGTCACCCGCTGCTCGAGCCGAGGCTGGCGCGGCGCCGCGCGCGCGTGCTGGGCGCCGCCGGCCACGAGGGATCGATCGTGCCGCTCGACCTCGAGCTCGCCGGCGCGCGGCGCATCCTGGTCGTCACCGGACCCAACGCCGGCGGCAAGACGGTCGCGATGAAGACGCTCGGCCTGCTCGCGCTCGCCGCGCAGTGCGGGCTGCCGATCCCGGTCGAAGCGGGCTCGGAGCTGCCCTGGTTCGCCAGCGTCGTGGCGACGATCGGCGACGAGCAGGACCTGCTCGCCGAGCGCTCGACCTTCAGCGGCCGCCTGCTGCGGCTGGCCGAGGCCTGGCGCGCCGCCGGGCCCGAGTCGCTCGCGCTGCTCGACGAGCTCGGCTCGGGCACCGACCCGGAGGAAGGCGCGGCGCTCGCCCGCGCGCTGGTCGAGGAGCTCGTCGCCCGCGGCGGGCTGGCGTTGGTCACCACCCATCTCGCCGCGCTCGCGGCCGCCGCGATGGAGCTGCCGGGAGCGGCCTGCGCCGCGATGGAGTTCGAGCCGGAGAGCGGCCGCCCGACCTTCCGGCTGCGTCCGGGCGCGCCCGGCGGCAGCGAGGCGCTGGCGCTGGCGCGCCGGCTGGAGCTGCCCGCACCCTGGATCGCGCGCGCCGAGTCGCTGCTCGGTCCGGAGCACCGCGAGCTGACGCGCCTGCTCGCCGAGCTCGAGGCGACGCGCGGCGAGCTCGCCGCGGCCGCCGAGGCGGCGCGGCGCGAGGGCGAGTCTGCGGCGATCGCCGCCGCACGGCTCGAGCGCGAGCGGGAAGCGGTCGAAGCGGAGCGCCGGACGGTGGGGGGGCGCCTGCGCGGCGAGCTCGAGGCCTTCCGCGAGCGCGTCCGTCGCGAGCTCGCCGGCGAGCTCGAGCGGCTGCGCGCCGAGTTCGCGGCGGGCCGCCGGAGGAGCGCTGCGCAGGAGGCCGCCGGCCGCCTGCTCGCGGACGCCCCCGAGCTGGAGCCGGAGCCGGCGGAGAGCGGCGCCGGGCCGCTCGTGGTCGGCGCCGGAGTGCGCCACCGCCGCCTCGGCTGGAGCGGCCGCCTCGAGAAGCTGGACGGCGCGCGGGCCCAGGTTGCCGTCGCCGGCAAGCGCCTCTCGGCCGCGGCCTCGGACCTGGTCGCGCTCGCCGCGCCGCCGGTGCCGGCGCGCGGCAGGGCGGCGGTCGCACTCGACGAGCGCGACGAGGCGCCGCCCGAGCTCCACCTGATCGGCCTGCGGGTCGAGGAGGCGCTCGAGGTGCTCGACGGCTGGCTCGACCGTGCGCTGGCCGACGGCCGCGGCGAGGTCCGCGTCGTCCACGGCCACGGCACCGGCCGGTTGCGCGACGCCCTGCGCCAGCACCTGCGCCGCCACCCGGCGGTCGCCGCGTTCCGCGCCGGCGCCCCCAACGAGGGGGGCAACGGCGCCACGGTGGTCACGCTCAAGAGCTGATCCGTCAGGGCGGGCTCCGGCGGGGCCGCCCAGGCTTCGGCCCGCCCTTCCGCGCGACGCTCTCGTTCGAGTGGCCGCGCCTGCCGTGGCAGCGCGAGCGGGTCTGCTTCCAGGTCGGCGGCGCGCGCTGTCGTAGAGTCCGGGGCGACCGCGGCATGACCCTCCATCAACTCCAGCTCTCCCGCGAGTTCGTCCAGGCGGTGCGCGACGCCGCCGACATCGTCGACGTCGCCAACGCCTACACGAAGCTCACGCGCGCCGGGCGCAAGTGGAAGGGACTCTGTCCGCTGCACAAGGAGAAGACGCCCTCGTTCCACGTCGACCCCGACCTCGGCTTCTTCAAGTGCTTCGGCTGCGGCCAGGGCGGCGACGCGATCAAGCTGCACATGCTCCTGTCGGGCGACGACTTCGCGGCCGCGATGGAGAGCCTGGCGCGGCGTTTCGGCGTGCCGCTGCCGGCGCCGTCCGCCTCGCGCGGCCCCCGCCGCGGCGAGGAGGAGCGCGACCCGGAAGCGGTGCTCGAGGCGGCGGCGGCCTGGTTTCGCGAGCGGCTGGCGGCCTCGGCGGAGGCGAAGCGCTACCTCGAACGGCGGCGCATCCCGGCGGCGCTCGCCGAGCGCTACGGACTCGGCTACGCGCCGGAGGGCTGGCGCAACCTGCTCGGCGCTCTCCACCCGAAGATCCCGCTGGGCGACCTGCTCGAGGTCGGGCTGGTGGCCCGCCCCGAGGGGGGCGGCGAGCCCTACGACCGCTTCCGCAACCGGCTGATCTTCCCGATCCGCAACGCCTCCGGGCGCCTGGTCGGCTTCGGCGGGCGGACGCTGGGCGACGATCCGGCCAAGTACGTGAACACCGCCGAGACCGGCCGCTTCCACAAGGGCTCGCTGCTCTACGGCCTCGACCAGGCCAAGCGGACGCTGCGCGACCGCCGGCGCGCCTTTCTGGTCGAGGGCTACGTCGACGCCTTGGCCGCGGTCGCCGCCGGCATCGAGGAGACCGTCGCCTCGATGGGCACGGCCCTGACCGCCGAGCAGGCGAAGCTGCTCGCCCGCTTCGGCGACGAGGTGGTGCTCGGCTACGACGGCGACCCGGCGGGGGAGACTGCCTGCCGCCGCGCCCTGCCGATCCTGCTCGGGGCCGGGATCGCCGTGCGGCGGGCCCGCCTGCCCGAGGGGCACGATCCCGATTCGCTCCGCCTCGAACGGGGCGAGGCCGCGTTGCGCGCGCTGGTCGACGAGGCCGAGGACTTCGTGCTGGCCGAGATCGACCGGCTGGCCCCTCCCGACATCCACCGCAACCCCCACGGGCGGGCCAAGGCCGCGCGCGCGGCGACCGACCTGCTCGCGGCGGTACCCGACCCGATCGTCCGCTTCGGCTATGCGCAGCTCGCCGCCCAGCGGCTCGGCGTGCCCCAGGCCCTGCTGCTCGCGAAGCTCGGCCTCGGGCGGGAGACGCTCGCCCGCGCGGTCACCGGCGAGGCGTCGAAGACCCCCGGACAGGGCCGGGAACGCCAGGCCCTGCGCCTGCTGTTCCAGAAGCTCGCGCGCGGCGAGGCGGTCGCGCTGCCCGACCCGGCGCCCCCGCCGGAGGCCTTCCTCGACCCGATCCTGCGGGAATTCTTTCGGGCCTTCCTGGGTCTCTATGGAGAGCGGGGCGGCTCGCCCGGGGTGCGCGAAATCGAGGAACGGGTGGAGGGGATCGCCGACGCCGGGGCCACGCTGGCGGATCTGCTGGTAGAATCAGACGATACGCGTGAGCTCGGCGATCCGGGCGATGCGCTACGTGACCTGAGATTCCGCTGGGCCAAGGAGCGTCGCAACGAGCTGACCCGCCTCCTCACCGAGGCCGGCCGCAGGAACGACGTCGTGCGCCTGGAGGAATTGCTGCTGGAGAAGAAGCGGCTCGAGAGGGAGTTGTTCCCTTCCGCGCCGAACGCCGGCTGAGCGCCCGCCGCGCCGGACCGGTTGGTCCGTCGCTCTTCTTGTCGGGGTGGAACTTGAGTCGTCCGAAGATCGTCCACATCGAAGACAAGTACCCCTCGGTCAAGCAGCTGATCGAGCTGGGCAAGCACAAGAAGTACCTGCTCTACGACGAGATCTACGAGGTCCTGCCCGACGAGGTCATCGGCCTGCCCGACGAGGTCGACGAGATCTACCAGCGCTTCGACCAGCTCACGATCTGGGTGCTCGACCGCCCCGAGCGCTACGTCAACCGCGAGGAGATCGAGGCCGCGCCGATCGGCGACTTCGACAAGAAGGAGGGCGAGGAGCAGGAGGTCTTCGCCCTCGACGAGCACGAGAAGACCAACGATCCGGTGCGCATGTACCTGCGCGAGATGGGCACGGTCCCGCTGCTCGACCGCGAGGGCGAGGTCGAGATCGCGCAGAGGATCGAGCAGGGCGAGTGGATGATCTACGAGGCGCTGTGCGAGAACCCGCTCGTGCTGCGCGAGCTGCTCCGCCTGAACGAGCTCGCCCAGAAGGACAAGCGGGTGCTGCGCGAGCTCGTTTCCGGCAACGACCCCGACGAGCCGCTCGACCCCAAGGCCGCCGACCGGATCAAGCGCAACCTCAAGATCTTCGACCAGATCGCCAAGCTCGACACCGAGATCGCCAAGCTGCGCCGCCAGCAGGCCAAGTACAAGGCGGGGGGCGCCCGGTACTCGGAGTTCGAGCGCGAGATCGACCGCCTGGTCGGCAAGATCGCGCAGGAGATCCGCTCGATCGATTTCTCGCTGCAGACGAGGAACCGCCTGGTCGATTACCTGAAGAACCTCGACCGGCAGTTCTCGGCGCTCGAGCAGGACGTCCGCCGCGCCCGCACCGCGCTCGACAAGGAGACCAACAAGGAGCTCAAGGACCTGCAGAAGCGCCGGATCGAGAAGTACCGCGCGCGGCTGGTCGAGCTCGAGGAGCGCTACGGCACCACCCACCAGCAGGTCGCGACCACCATCCGCCGCATCCGCGAGGGCGAGGGGATGTGCGAGCGGGCCAAGGAGGAGCTGATCGTCGCCAACCTCCGCCTGGTGGTGTCGATCGCCAAGAAGTACACCAACCGCGGCCTGCAGTTCCTCGACCTCATCCAGGAGGGCAACATCGGCCTGATGAAGGCGGTCGAGAAGTTCGAGTACCGCCGCGGCTACAAGTTCTCGACCTACGCCACCTGGTGGATCCGGCAGGCGATCACCCGCGCCATCGCCGACCAGGCGCGCACGATCCGCATCCCGGTGCACATGATCGAGACGATCAACAAGCTCACGCGGACCAGCCGCTCGCTGGTCCAGGAGCTCGGCCGCGAGCCCACCGCCGAGGAGATCGGCGAGCGGATGGATCTGCCGGCCTCGAAGGTCCGCAAGATCATGAAGATCGCGCAGGAGCCGATCTCGCTCGAGACGCCGATCGGCGAGGAAGAGGATTCGCACCTGGGGGATTTCATCGAGGACAAGTCGGCGGTCTCGCCGATCGACTCGGTGGTCTCGGCCTCGCGGCGCGAGGAGGTGCGGCGGGTGATGAAGACGCTCACCCCGCGCGAGGAGGAGGTGCTGTCGAAGCGCTTCGGCCTCGCCGACGGCACCGAGCACACGCTCGAAGAGGTGGGCCGGCTGCACAACGTCACCCGCGAGCGGATCCGCCAGATCGAGTCGAAGGCGCTGCGCAAGCTGCGCCATCCGTCGCGGGCGGCGAAGCTGAAGCCGTTCCTCGACACGACCACCTGACGCGCCGGTTTGACAGCCACCCGCCCGGTTGCCTAGGATTCCCGTTCGCGCCTTCCGGCGCGACCCTTCCTGGGTAGCTCAGTGGTAGAGCGATCGGCTGTTAACCGATTGGTCGGGGGTTCGAGTCCCTCCCCAGGAGCCAACTCCTCCGACCTCCAAGGCCCCGGCAACCGCCGGGGCCTTTTGTTTGCGCTCCCCGCCCCGGGGCCTGGACGGCCGGAGGGAGTATCGTCGGCGCCCGAAAGGTCGCCGCTCGCCGCGCCGGGACCGAGGAGCGGGCCCGGCGGATCGAGACCGGGCCGAACCCGATGACGCGCAAACCCGACCGCCCGCCGCCTCCCCCGGCCGATCCGCCGGAGGTCCTCGCCGAGCTCGAGCGCCTGGGCACCGAAGCGACTCGCGACGGCTACGCACGCTACGGCATCGTCGCGCCGCGAGCCTGGGGCGTCACGATGGCGGACATCCA
This sequence comes from uncultured Acidobacteriota bacterium, assembly GCA_963803995.1. Classification (GTDB taxonomy): domain Bacteria; phylum Acidobacteriota; class Thermoanaerobaculia; order Multivoradales; family JAGPDF01; genus JACTMI01. The sequence continues at coordinate 283,100 of CAWDOT010000008.1, read as the reverse complement.
GGCGCTCGCCCGGCGCGTCGGCCGCAGCCATGCGCTCGCCGCCGCGCTCTGGAAGAGCGGCTGGTACGAGGCGCGCCTGCTCGCCACCTTCGTCGAGGAGCCCGAGCGGGTGACCCCGGCGCAGATGGAGCGCTGGTGCGGTGACTTCGACAACTGGGGGATCTGCGACACGGTCTGCTTCAAGCTCTTCGACCAGGTTCCGCACGCCTGGGAGAAGGTCGCCGCCTGGCGCGATCGCGACGAGGAGTTCGTCCGGCGGGCGGCCTTCGCGCTGCTGGCGAGCCTCGCGCTGCACGAGAAGGGCGGGGGTGACGAGCGCTTCCTCGGCGCGCTGGGCTGGATCGAGCGCGCCGCCGCCGACGACCGCAACTTCGTCCGCAAGGGGGTGAGCTGGGCGCTGCGGTCGATCGGCCGGCGCAACCGGACCCTGCACGTCGCCGCCCTTGCGGCGGCCCGGCGCCTGGCCGCCGCGGCCGAGCCCGCCTCACGCTGGGTCGGCCGGGACGCGCTCGCCGACCTCACCCGCCCGGAAGTGAAGAAGCGGATCGCGGCGCTGCCGCGGCGCAAGCGCGCCCGCTAGTCCCGGCTACGGGCGCGCGCCGGCCGGCGCGCTGCGCAGGCGCGCGCGCGGCGCCGGGCCGCGCAGGGCCTGGGCGCGGTCGTAGAAGGGGCGGCCGAGGCGCCAACCGTGGCGCTGATAGGCGATCCCGGCGCAAGCGAGCAGATAGGGCACCAGCGACGGATCGTGGGGACCGACCGCCCGCTCGTGGCGGGCGAGCGCCTGCTCGGCGGCGGTTTCGGCCTCGGCGAGACGTCCGGCCTGCTGGAGGTCGCGGGCCTGGGCGAGCAGCGCGGCGGCGCTCGGGGTCGAAACCAGGGCCTTGCGGAAGAGCGGCAGCGTGAAGGGCATGGCGGCGTCTCCTGTGCGGCGGTCGTTTCCGATCTTCGATCGACGGCCAGATCCTGCGCCGGCGCCCGCGCCGACAACCCCCACCTCGGACCGGCGCCGGCCCTGACCTTGGTGAGGCGGCGCCCGCCGCGGACCCCGCGCTTGACAACCGGGACATAGTGAATAACTATGCGCATTCCTCGCGCGCCCCGGACCCGACCATGCCCACCGACCTCGAACAGAGAAACCGCCGCCGCCGCGCCATCGTCGAGCTGGTGCGGCGCTCGCGGGTGGCGAGCCAGGAGGAGCTGCTCGCGCGGCTCGCGGCGCGCGGCATCGAGGCGACGCAGCCGTCGGTGTCGCGCGACCTGCGCGACCTCGGCGTCGCCAAGGCGGGCGGTCGATACGTGCTGCCCGGCGAGGTCTCGCCGACCAACGGCGAGTCGCTCGGCGAGGTCGCCCCCTTCATCCTGGACGTCCGGCCGGCGGGGCCGAACCTGACCGTCGTCGTCACCACCGTCGGCAGCGCGCAGACCGTCGCGCTCGCCATCGACCACGCCGGCTTTCCCGAGCTCGCCGGCACCGTGGCCGGCGACGACACGCTGTTTGCAGCCACCCGCACCGCAGCGGAGCAGCGCCGCTTCGTCGAGCGGCTGCGCCGCGCGCTCGCCGAGCGACGTCCGGCCTGACGCCGGACGGTCGCCCGCCCTCTCTCGATCGATCCTGACGCGCGGAGGAACCGCCATGTCCCGCATCGTCGTCCTCGCCTTCTCCGGTGGCCTCGACACCAGCTGGTGCGTGCCCCACCTCGCGGAGAGCCTCGGCTGCGCGGTGGTCGCGGTCACCGTCGACACCGGCGGCCTCGACGCGGCCGCCGCCATCGACCTCGCCGCGCGCGCGCGCGCTCTCGGCGCGCGCGACCACCTGCTCGTCGACGGCCGCCGCGAGTACTTCGACGCGGTGCTGCGCTTCCTGATCGCGGGCAACGTGCGGCGCGGCGGCGCCTACCCGCTCTCGGTCGGCGCCGAGCGGAGCGTCCAGGCGCGGGTCGTGGCGCGCGCCGCGCGCGAGCTCGGCGCCACGGCGGTCGCCCACGGCTCGACCGCCGCCGGCAACGACCAGGTCCGCTTCGAGGTCGCGCTGCGCGCCTTCGATCCCGGCCTGGAGATCCTCGCGCCGGTGCGCGACCTGGGCGTCGCGCGCGCCGACCAGGTCGCCTACCTCGAGCGGCGCGGCCTGCCGGTGCCGCCGCACGGCGCCGCCTACTCGGTCAACCGGGGCCTCTGGGGCGACGACGATCGGCGGCACCGAGACGCAGACTTCGGACCAGCCGCTGCCCGAGTCGGCCTGGGTCGCGACGCGTGGAGCGTTCGACGCGCCGCGCGCGCCCGGAGCGCCACCGGCGTGGCCTTCGAGCGCGGCATCCCGTCCGCCTTCGACGGCGAGGCGCTCGACCCGGTGGCGCTGATCGAGCGGGTCGAGGCCGCCGCGGCGCCCTTCGGCATCGGCCGCGGCCTCCACCTCGGCGAGACGGTGCTCGGCATCAAGGGGCGGGTCGCCTACGAGGCGCCCGCCGCCGAGGTCCTGCTCACCGCGCACCGCGAGCTCGAGAAGCTGGTGCTCACCGGGCGTCAGGCGAAGGCGAAGGATCTCGCCGCCGCGCTCTACGGTGACCTCGTCCACGAGGGGCAGCACGCCGACCCGGCGGCGCGCGACCTCGAGGCGCTGCTCGCCTCCGCGCAGGAGCGGGTGACCGGCGAGGTCGCGCTGCTGCTGCGCCCGGGCGTGCTGTTCGTCGAGGGCGTCTCCTCGCCGTTTTCCCTGCTCGCCGCCTCGCGCGGCGCCTACGGCGAGGCGGCGGGCGAGTGGACCGCCGCCGACGCCCGCGGCTTTTCGCGCCTCTCGGCGCTGCCCGCCGAGCTGCACGCGCGGGCGGGAGCGGTGCGGTGAAGAGCGTCGTCCTCGACAAGATCGCCTCGGTCACCCGCAACTGCGCGCTCAAGCGGCAGGCGCGGGTGACCTCCGAGATCCCCTGCGAAGAGGGGGTGGTGGTCGCCATCCGGCTGACCAACGACAAGAGCGTCTACAACCAGCTCGAGCTGCCGAGCGGGCGCATGGCGCAGCTGCGCCGCGGCGACGTCGTCGCCGGCTGCCTCGGCCACCGCCACGCCCTCTTCGGCTACTCCGGGCGGATCCCCGAGCGGCTGGCGCCGGGCGACACGGTCAACCTGCTCAACCTGGGCGGCGTGATCGGCCTCTGCGAATCGGTCAACCCCGACCTCGGCCGCCCCTTCGAGGGCGAGGTGCTGGGCGCGGTGCTCAGCTTCCCGGTGCTCGGCGAGCGGATCGGCGCACCCGGCGCGGATCGCCCCCGAGCCGCTGCCGGCGAAGCCGCCGCTCGACACCCGCGGCGTGCCGGTGATCGCCCTCGTCGGCAGCTGCATGAACGCGGGCAAGACCGCCGCCGCCGCCGCCCTCGTCCAGGAGGCGACCCACCGGGGCCTGGTCGTCGACGGCTTCAAGGCGACCGGCGTCTCGCTGCGCCGCGACATCCTCGCGCTGGAGGACGCCGGCTGCCGGCAGACCGCGATCTTCACCGACCTCGGCGTCGTCTCGACCACCGGCGCCAACGCGCCGGCGGTGACGAGGACGCTCGCCACCCGGCTCGGCGGCGGGCGCGCCCGACGCGATCGTGGTCGAGCTCGGCGACGGCCTGCTCGGCGCCTACGGGGTCGACGCGATCCTCGCCGACGCCGAGCTGGCGCGCTGCTTCACCGCCGTCGTGCTCGCCGCCAACGACCCGGTCGCCGCCTGGGGCGGCGTGCGGATCCTGCGCGAGACCTACGGCATCGAGCCGGCGGCGGTGACCGGACCGGCCACCGACAACGCGGTCGGCGTCACGCTGATCGAGGAGCGCCTGGGCGTGCCCGCGATCAACGCGCGCACCGCGCCGCGGCGCTCGCCGACGTCGTGCTGGCGCGGATCGGCGCCCGGAAGACGGCGGCCGAGCCATGAGCGCGGCGCCCGTGCCGGTCGCGATTCTGGGCGGCAGCGGCTACGTCGCCGGCGAAGCGCTGCGCCTGCTCGCGTTCCACCCCGGCTTCGAGATCGCCGCGGTCGTCTCGGAGTCGCGCGCCGGCGAGCCGGTCGGGGCCGCCTTCCCGCACCTCGCGGCGGCGCTGCCGGCGCTCCGCTTCGTCTCGCCGGCGGCGCTCGCCGCGCTCGCCACGGCGCAGACGCCGGCGGCGCTCGTCTCGGCGGCGCCGCACGGCGCGTCGGCGCCCGCGATCGCCGCGGCGCTCGCCGCCGCGGACGGGAGCGGCACCGAGCTCGCCGTGGTCGACCTCTCGGCCGACTTCCGTTTCGCCGACGCGGCCGAGTACGCGCGCGTCTACGGCCACCCCCATCCGGCGCCCGGTCTGCTCGCGAGCTTCCGGCGCGCGCTGCCCGAGCACGCGCCCGGCGAGCGCGCGGCGCGCGTCGCCCACCCGGGCTGCTTCCCGACCGCGGTGCTGCTGGCGGTCGTGCCGCTGCTCCGGCTCGGCCTCGCCGAGCCCCGCTTCGCGGTCACCGCGGTGACCGGCTCGACCGGCAGCGGCCGCGCGCCCTCCGAGAAGACGCACCATCCGGAGCGCCGCTCGAACCTCGTCGCCTATTCGCCGCTCGCCCACCGGCACGAGCCGGAGATGCGCGCGCTGGCGGGCGAGGCGGCCGGCGGCGCCCGCCCGGAGATCGACTTCGTACCGATCTCCGGGCCGCAGGCGCGCGGCATCTACGCGACGGTCCAGGGGCGCCTGACGCGACCGCGCGACGGCGGCGCAGATCGCCGCCGCGCTCGCCGGCTTCTACGCCGGCTCCCCCTTCGTCGCGGTGAGCGAGGCGCCCCCGGCGCTGACCGAGGTGGTCGGCACCAACCACGCGCGCCTCGGCGTGGCGGTGGCGGAGGGCGCGCTCGCGCGTGACGGTGGCGATCGACAATCTGGTGAAGGGGGCCGCCGGCGGCGCGGTCCAGTGGCTCAACCGCTGGTTCGGATTCGACGAGGCCGAAGGGCTGCGCCAGAGCGGCCTCGGCTGGCTCTAGAAGGGGAGATCCGCGATGCTCGCCCTGCCCAAGTCGCCGACGCCGCGCGCCCCGAGCGCCGAGCTCGAGGCCCGCTACCTGCTGCCGGCCTACCCGCCGCTGCCGATCGAGCCGGTCGCCGGCGACGGCGTCTGGCTCGAGACCGCCGACGGCCGCCGGCTGCTCGACTTCTACGGCGGCCACGCCGTCGCGCTGCTCGGCCACGGCCATCCGCGCCTGCTCGCCGCGCTCGAGGCGCAGGCGCGGACGCTGCTCTTCCAGACCAGCGCGGTGCCGCAGGCGGCGCGCGCGCGCGCCGCCGAGGCGCTGGTCGCGCTCGCGCCGCAGGGCCTCGACCGCGTCTTCTTCGTCTCGACCGGCGCCGAGGCCAACGAGAACGCGCTGCGCCTCGCCTTCCGCAGGACCGGCCGTCCGAAGGCGGTCGCGATCGAGGGCGCCTTCCACGGCCGCACCGCGGCCGCCGCGGCGGTGACCTGCGGGCGCGGAGCGCTGGTACGGCTTCCCGCAGCGTCCGTTCGAGGTCGAGTTCGTGGCGCGCGATCCGGAGGCGCTCGCGCGCGCGGTCGACGAGCGCACGGCGGTGGTGATCCTCGAGCCGGTGCAGGGGGTGGCGGGCGCGGTGCCGCTCGGCCGCGAGCTGCTCGCACGCGGCGCGCGCGGCGACCGAGCGCGCCGGCGCGCTGCTCGTCTTCGACGAGGTGCAGTGCGGGCTCGGCCGCATCGGCGCCGCTTTCGCCGCGCGCCTCTACGGCGTCACCCCCGACCTGCTGACGATCGGCAAGGGCCTCGCCGGCGGACTGCCCGCCGCGGCGGTGCTGGCGAACAGCGCGAAGCTGCCGCCGCTCGCGCCCGGCGACCTCGGCACCACCTTCGGCGGCGGACCGGCGGTGATCGGCGCGCGGTCGAGGCGACCCTCACGACGCTCATCGAGCGGACGGGCTGCTCGCCTGCGCGCGCGCATCCTCGGCCGCGAGCTCGCGCCGGCTCGCCGGCGTCGGACCGGTCGTCCGCACCCAGGGCGAGGGGCTGTCCTGATGGGTCTGCGTCATGCGCCGCCCCGCCCGCGAGGTCCAGGCCGAGCTGCTGGCGCGCGGACATCCTCGTCGGCGGCATCGGCCGACCCGCGGTCGTGCGCCTGCTGCCGCCGCTGGTGATCGGGCTCGAGCAGATCGACGCGGTTGCGCGCGGCGCTCGGGGAGCTCGCGCCGTGAAGCGCTTCCTCTCGCTGGGCGACGCTCGGGCCGGAGACCTCGGCGAGCTCGTCGCGCTCGCCCGCCGCCTCGAGGCGCGCCCGCGACGCCGCGCGCGCTCGCCGGCCAGATCCTCGGCCTGCTCTTCCTCAATCCGTCGCTGCGCACGCTCGCCTCGATGCAGGCCGCGGCGGCGCGCCTGGGCGGCACGCGCTTCGTCATCCAGCCGGGCGCCGGGCAGCTGGAAGCTCGAGACGCGCGACGGCGTCGTCATGGACGGCGACGCCGCCGAGCACGTGCGCGAGGCGATCCCGGTGCTCGCCGGCTACGCCGACGCGCTCGCCGTGCGCGCGTTCGCGTCGCTCGCCGATCTCGACCTCGACCTCGCCGACGCGGCGATCGCGCGGATGGCCGCGCTCGCGCCGGTCCCGGTCGTCAACCTCGAGTCGGCGGCCGACCACCCCTGCCAGGCGCTCGGCGACTGGAAGACGCTCGACGAGCTCGGGCGTCCCGCCGGCGCGGCCGCTTCGTGCTCTCGTGGGCCAACCATCCCGAAGCCGCTGCCGCTCGCGGTGCCCGCCGCGGTGGCCGAGATGGCGGCGCGCGCGGCATGGAGCTCGTCGTGCTGCGCCCCGAGGCCTACGCGCTGCCGCCGAGCGCTCGCCGCGCGGGTCGCGCGCGCCGCGGCCGCCGCGCGGCGGCAGCGTCGTCGAGACCGACGATCGCGCCGCGGCGATCGCCGGCGCCCACGTGCGTCTACGCCAAGTCGTGGGCCGCGGCCGAGCGCTACGGCGATCGAGGCCGAGCGCGAGCTGCGCGCCGCGCGCTCGCCGACTGGTGCGTCGACGAGCCCTGGTTCGCGACGGCCGCGCCGGAGCGCCGAAGTTCATGCACTGCCTGCCGGTGCGGCGCAACGTGGTGGTCGCTCGGACCGCGTGCTCGACGGCGCCGCGCAGCGTGGTCGTGCACGAGGCCCGCAACCGGCATGTGGGCGCAGATGGCGGTGCTCGTCCGCCTGCTCGCCGAACCCGGACGGGGAGCTAGAGCGCGATGAAGGACGTGGGCCAGCGACGGATCGCGGAAGTGGCGGCGCTGAAGCACGCCGTGCCCTACCTCGCGCCTCTTCCGGGCGCAACGTGTTCGTGGTCAAGCTCGGCGGCGCGGCGCTCGAGGACGCGCGCGCTGGCGGGGATCGCTCGAACAGGTCGGCTGCTGGACCAGCTCGGCGTGAAGGTGGTCGCTGGTGCACGGCGGCGGCCCGCAGACCACCGCGCTCTCCGCGGCGCCTCGGGCCTCGAGGTCAAGGTCGACGGCCGACGGGTGACCGACGAGCGCACGCTCGAGACGCCGACCACCGTCGCCACCGGTCTCGCCAACACCGCGCTGGTCGAGGCCTGCCGCGCCTCGGGCCTCGCCGTGGTCGGCCTCACCGGCGTCGACGCCGGCCTGGTCGAGCGCGCGCCGGCGGCCGCCGGTCGAGGTCGCCGGCCACGACGAGCCGGTCGACTACGGCTACGTCGGCGACGTCGTCGCGGTCGACCGTCGCCGCTCGCCACCTGCTCGAGGCCGGCTACCTGCCGATCGTCGCCCGCTCGCGGCCGACGAGCGCGGGGCGCGTGCTCAACGTCAACGCCGACACGTCGCCGCCGCGCTCGCCGTCGCGCTCGGCGCGGCGAAGCTGTCTGATGCAGGATGGCCGTCGCCGGGCTGCTCGACGGGTCGAGGATCCCCGACTCGCTGGTGCCGCTACGTCGACCTCGCCGGCCTCGCCGAGCTGGCGCCGCGCGGCGCGCTCGGCGGCGGCATGCTGCCCAAGGCGCGCGCCATCGAGCGCGCGCTCACCGGCGGCGTCGGCGCGCGTCCACCTGATCCCCTTCGCCGCGCCCGACGCGCTGCTCGTCGAGCTGTTCACCAACGAGGGCATCGGCACGATGGTCGTCGCCGACCGCGCCGGCGGGCGCGACGCCGCCGGCCGGGCGCGGTGCCGTGACGCTCGCGCCCGCGCAGCTGCGCGAGCTCCATCGCGCGCTGGTCGCCTGTCCCTCCGTGTCGGGCGAGGAGACGGCGATCGTCGCGCGGCTCGACGACTTCCTCGCCGCGCGGGGCGCGCGCTGCGAGCGGGTCGGCGAGCAGCCTGCTCGTCGCCTGGGCGGGCGCGGATCCGGGCGCGGCGCCGCTGGTCGTCTTCGACACCCACGTCGACACCGTGCCGCCGGCGCCCGGCTGGACGCTCGACCCCTTCGCGCGCGACCCGGTCGACGGCGCCAGGGCGCGCGCATCGTCGGCCTCGGGGCAGCAACGACGCCAAGGCGTCGGTCGCGGCGATGGTCGCGGCCTTCCTGCCGCGGCCGCGCTCGACCTCCCCTTCACCCTCGCCCTGGCGCTCGTGCGACGGCGAGGAGACGAGCGGCAAGGGCACCGCCGAGGTCGTCGCCGAGCTGGCGCGGCGCGGGCTCGCGCCGGCGGTCGCGGTGGTCGGCGAGCCGACCGGGCTGGACGTCGCGATCGCGCAGAAGGGCCTGCCGTGCTCGAGCTCGTGGCGCGCGGCGACCGCCGGCCCACGCGGCGCACGCGCGCGCGCTCGGCGCCCTCAACGCGATCGCCGGTCTCGCGCGCGACCTGGTGGCGCTCGCCGGAGTCGATCTCGGTCCCGAGGACCCCCGCCTCGGGCGCGCGACGCTCGAGCCGACCGTGGTCTCCGGCGGCACCGCGCGCAACGTCGTGCCGGGCGAGGCCAGCGCCGTGCTCGACCTGCGCACGGTGCCGGCCGAGGCGCGCGCGAGCCCTGTCGGGCGGCTCGGCGCCGCCGTCTGCCGGCGAGGTGCGTGGTGGTCTCCGACCGCTTCCGGCCGCTGGCGACGACCCCGGGGCGCCGCTCGTCGCGCGCCGCGCGGCGCGCGCGCCCGGCGGCCCGCCTCTACGGCTCGGCGACGCTCTCCGATCTCGTCTACTCCGCGACCTGCCGGCGGTGAAGGTCGGACCGGGGCGCAGCGAGCGCTCGCACCGCGCCGACGAGTACGTGCTCGAGGCGGAGCTCGAGGCGGGGGCGGCCTTCTACGTCCGCCTGCTCGAGGAGCTCGCCGTCGAGGCGCGCGCGGGTCGACTCGCGCCGGCGGCCGCGCCGGCCGCGGAGAGCGCGCGATGAGCCGGCTCTGGGACAAGGGCGCGCCGCTCGACGCGCGCGTGCTCGCCTACACGGCGGGCGAGGATCATCGGCTCGACGACCGGCTGGTCCCCTACGACGTGCGGGCCTCGATCGCCCACGCCGGGATGCTCGCGGCGCGCGGCCTGCTCGACGCCGCGGATCTCGCGGCGATCCACGCCGGGCTCGAGGCGCTGGGCGAGGAGCACGCGCGGGGACTCTGGCGGGTCGAGCTCGCCGACGAGGACGTTCACACCGCGCTCGAGCGCCGGCTGACCGAGCGGATCGGACCGGCGGGCGGCCGCGTCCACCTCGGCCGCTCGCGCAACGACCAGGTGCTCGCGGCGCTCCGGCTCTGGATGCGCGACGAGGCGACGGCGCTCGCGGCGGGCGCGCGCGCGGTGGCGGCGGCGCTCGGCGAGGTGGCGACCGCGCACGCCGGCGTCGCGCTGCCCGGCTACACGCACCTGCAGCCGGCGATGCCCTCCTCGGTGCCGCTCTGGGCGGGCGGCTTCGCCGCGGAGCTCGAGGACGACGCCGAGGGGATCGAGGCGGCGCGGCGCCGGATCGAGAAGAACCCCCTGGGATCGGCGGCGGGCTACGGCGCGCCCGGGCTCGAGCTCGACCGCGAGGCGACCCGCGCCGCGCTCGGTTTCGCGGCGGTGCACGAGCCGGTGACCGCGGTGCAGCTGTCGCGCGGCAAGGCCGAGGCCGGGCTCCTGTTCGAGACGCACCTGCTCACGCAGGACCTGGGGCGGCTGGCGGCGGACCTCGTCTGGTACGCGTCGAAGGAGCTCGGCTTCGTCGAGCTGCCCGAGGCGATGACCACGGGCAGCTCGATCATGCCGCAGAAGCGCAACCCGGATCTCTTCGAGCTGGCGCGCGCGGCGGGCGCGGTGACCCTCGCCGCGCTGGTCGAGACGCTCGCGCTCCCGGCCAAGCTCCCCTCCGGCTACCACCGCGACCTGCAGCGCCTGAAGGCGCCGCTCTTCCGGGCCTGCGACCTGACCCGCGCCACCTGCGACCTGCTGGCGGCGACGCTGCCCGCGCTCCGCTTCGTGCCCGAGCGGATCGCGCTCCCGCCCGAGCTCGACGCCGCCGAACAGGCCCACCGCCTGGTGCTCGCGGAGGGCATCCCCTTCCGCGAGGCCTACCGGCGCGTCGCGGCCGGTATCGCCCGGGGCGACTGAGGACGACACCCCGGCGCGTTCACTCCTCCTCGCCCTCGAAGACCTTGCGCCAGTGCTCGCGCTCCTCGGCGTGCGCCGGGGGCTTGTCGGGGGCGGTGGCGGGCTGCGGGCCGCGCGCGGCGCGGGGGTGGGGGCGGGCGACCCGCCGCGCCAGCCCGGCGGCGCTCTCGACCTTCGCCCCCGCGTCGCGGCAGCGGCGGGCGAGCTCGCGATCGTTGGTGACGACCGTCCAGCCCCGCGGCTCCCGGGTCACGATCTCGACCACGAGGTCGTCGGCGGCCCGGACGCCGCTCCAGCGCACCTCGAGCGGACCGTAGCTGCGGGCGACCTCGAGCCGTTCCGGTCCGTCGAAGACCACCACGACGCGGCCGCGGTGGCGCGCCCAGGGGGCGAGGAAGGCGACGACCGCCCGCGCGTCGCGCGCGCCCTCGGCTCCGCCGAGCGCGCCCCCGAGGTTCGAAGCGTCGATCAGGTAGGGCACGTCCAGAGGACCTTACCGCGGCCGGCGGCCGCCGCGCCCGGGTCTCCCGCCCCGCCGGGCAGCGCGCGGCCACCCCCCGGAAGCTGCCCTTCCGCGCGGACCGCGGTGTAGGGTTCGATTCACATTCCAGCCCGGAGGAGACTCATGAGCCTCGGCGACGAGAAGACGACGCGGGACGGCGCGCAGCTCGAGCTGTCGGAATCCCAGCAGGCGGCGATCGAGAAGCTCGCCCGCGACGAGGTCGTGATCCGTCCGGCGATCCGCCTCGCGCGCGAGGCGGTGATGGCCAACGACGCCGTCGAGCGGGCCCACGCCGAGGCCGACCCGGAGGCCTTCTGGGCCGAGCGCTCCGAGGCGATCGAGTGGATCGAACCCTGGCGCGAGGTGCTGCGCTTCGATCCGCCGCACCACGAGTGGTTCATCGGCGGCAAGCTGAACGCCACCGCCAACTGCCTCGACCGCCACGTCCACGGCGATCGGCGCAACAAGGCGGCGATCCTCTGGGTCGGGGAGGACGGCGAGGAGCACGCCTACACGTACAGCCGGCTCTACCGCGAGGTCAACCGCTTCGCCAACGCCCTGAAGCGCCTGGGTGTGGCCAAGGGCGACCGGGTGATCCTCTACATGCCTCTCGTTCCCGAGGGGATCATCACGATGCTCGCCTGCGCGCGCATCGGCGCCATCCACTCGGTCGTCTACGCCGGCATGGGCACGCAGGCGCTGCGCTCGAGGATCGAGGACTCGGGCGCGCGCGTGGTGGTCTGCTCGGACTACACGCTGCGCCGGGGCAAGAAAGTGCCGCTCAAGCCGACCGTCGACGAGGCGGTGCGCGAGCTGACCTTCGTCGAGCACGTCGTCGTCCACCGCCGCGGCTCGCGCCCGGGCGACGCGCCGGTCACTTTCGAGAGCGAGCGCGAAAAAGACTTCTACGACATCCAGAACGCGCGCGACATCCACTGCCCGCCGGTCGCGATGGACGCCGAGGACCCGCTGTTCATCCTCTACACGTCGGGCACGACCGGGCGGCCGAAGGGCGTGGTGCACGCGACCGGCGGCTACATGGTCGGCGTCACCTACCTCGCCCGCTCCTTCTTCCAGATCGGCGAGCACGACATCTACTGGTCGACCTCCGACATCGGCTGGATCGTCGGCCACTCCTTCATCGTCTACGGCCCGCTTTCGATCGGCGCCACCATCTTCTGCCGCGAGGGCGTGCCCGACTACCCGTCGCCCGACGTCACCTGGGAGCTGGTCGAGCGCTACGGCGTCAACGTCATGTTCACCGCGCCGACCGCGCTGCGCATGTGGATGAGCCACGGCGGCGAGGTGCCCGCTCGTTACGACCTCTCCCGCCTGCGCCTGGTCGCCTGCGCCGGCGAACCGCTCAACCCCGAGGCGCACCTCTGGGCGCAGAAGTATCTGGTCGGCCAGTCGGAGGGACTGGTGGTCGACAACTTCTGGCAGACCGAAGTGGCCGGGCCGGTGCTGGGGTCGCTGCCGACCTTCGAGATCCGCCCGGGCAAGGTCGGCAAGCCGCTGCCCGGCGTCGCCGCCGACGTGGTCGACGCCCAGGGCAACTCGCTGCCGGCCAACCATGGCGGCCTGCTCGTGCTGCGCCGCCCGCTGCCCTACATGCTGCGCACCGTCTGGGGCGATCCCGCGCGCTACGAGCACTACTGGACGCAGATTCCCGGCTGCTACGCGGCGGGCGACATCGCGGTCAAGGACGCCGACGGCTACTTCGCCGTGCTCGGCCGCTCCGACGACATCCTCAACGTCGCCGGCCACCGCATCGGGACCGCCGACGTCGAGAGCTCGCTGCTGCGCCATCCGGCGGTCGCCGAGAGCGCGGTGGTCGGCCTGCCCGATCCGATCAAGGGCGAGAAGATCAAGGCCTTCGTCGTGCTCAAGCCGGGCGCGGTGCAGGGCGCCGGACTGATCGGCTCGCTCAAGGACCACGTCCGCCAGGACCTCGGGCCGATCGCGCAGCCGGCCGAGATCGAGATCCGGACCTCGCTGCCCAAGACCCGCTCCGGCAAGATCGTCCGCCGCTACCTCAAGGCGGTCGAGATGGGCGAGGACCCGGGCGATCTCTCGACGCTCGCCGACTGAGGGCGCGGCCGGGGCGCCGCGCGGCGCTCGTGTAGCATCGCGCGCATGCTCGAAATCCGCGACCACGACCGCGGCGTGCGCGAGCTCACCCTCGCGCGCCCCCCCGCCAACGCGCTCGACCCCGGCCTGGTCGCGGCGCTCATCGCCGCCGTCGCCGGCGCGCCCGCCGCCGGCGCCCGCGCGCTCGTCCTCTCCGGCCGGCCCGGCATGTTCTCGGGCGGGCTCGACGTTCCCGTGCTGCTGACGCTCGAGCGCCCGGCGATGGAGCGCTTCCTGGGCGACTTCCTCGTCCTGCTGCGCACGCTGGCGCTCTCGGAGATCCCCGTGATCGCTGCCCTCACCGGCCACTCGCCGGCGGGCGGCGCCGTGCTCGCGATCCACTGCGACCACCGCGTGATGGCGGAGGGGGGCTACAAGATCGGTTTGAACGAGGTCCAGGTCGGGCTGCCCATGCCGCGCGTGATCTGGACGACGCTGGTACGGGTGGTCGGCGTGCGCCAGGCGGAACGGCTCTCGGTCACCGGCGTGCTGCTCGGCGCGGGCGAGGCGCGGGAGATCGGCCTGGTCGACGAGCTGGTCGCGCCCGAGCTGGTGGTCGAGCGCGCGCTCGCGCGGGCGCGCGACTACGTGGCGCTGCCGGCCGACGCGATGCGCGCGACGCGCGCGCTCGCGCGCCGCGATCTCGCCGACGCATTCGCGCGCGAGGAGCGCGCGACCTGGGAGGCGTTCGTCGCGGACTGGTTCTCGGACGAGACCCAGGGCGCGATGCGCGCGCTGGTCGAACGGCTGAAGAAGCGCTGACCGGAAAGGAGTCCGCCATGGCCACAGAGGACCTCGCCGCGCAGCAGTGCGTACCCTGCCGGGGCGGCGTGCCGCCGCTCGCCGGCGCGGAGCTCGAGGCGCTGCTCGCCCGGCTCGGGCCGAACGGCTGGGTGGCCGAGGGCGGCCACCACCTCGTGAAGACGTTCCCCTTCCCCGATTTCGCGCAGGCGCTCGCCTTCGTCAACCGCGTCGGCGAGCTCGCCGAGGAGCAGGGGCACCACCCCGACCTCCATCTCGCCTGGGGAAAGGTCCGGGTCGAGATCTGGACCCACAAGATCGACGGCCTGACCGAGAGCGACTTCGTGCTCGCCGCGAAGATCGACCGGCTGATCTGACCGCGCGCGGCTCGCCCGGAAAGACAAAGGCCCCGGCCCCCACCGTGGGGACCGGGGCCTCGAGGGTTTCGTGTCGGTGGCGTGGGGTTGTCCCTCCTGCGAAGGTCGACCCGTGGCCTCAAACGTCCGCCCTGGGAGGCACCAGCTAGGAGGACGCCACCTCCACGAAGCCAGGTTTGCTGCTACACATCGCTGGACCACCTCCTCTCTGGGCGTCGCCGATGGCGGGAACCCGACCCGCCCGGTCCCCGGAGCCGCCCCAGCTCCGTGAGCCCGCCGCGCGGCGCAACGCGCGCCCCGCGGAAGTTGGCGCGGAGTCTGCTCCGGCTCCGGCCGGGTGTCAACCCGGGCCGGCCGGGGCCTCAGGGGAAGATGCCGAGGTCGCCGTACGTCGTGCAGATCATGTCGATCGCCAGAATGAAGGCGGCGATGCGCAGGTCGGGCACGTCCTTGTGGCGCCGGCGCATCTCGCGGATCTTCTGGTACGAGGTCACCATGGTCTCTTCGAGGCCCGAGTTGACCAGATCCTCTTCGGAGGGGCCGGCCGCGAACAGCCGCTTTTCGTCCTCGTCGAAGGTCTCTCCGGTGGCCGACTCGACGGCGTGGAGCAGCTTGCGCGCGGCGCGCTCCTCCCAACGCTTCTCCATCCGTCCGAAGCGGACGTGGGAGAGGTTCTTCAGCCACTCGAAGTAGGAGACGGTGACGCCGCCGGCGTTCAGGTACATGTCGGGAACGACCATCACTCCGCGCCGGTAGAGCTTGTCGCTGGCGGCGGCGGTCACCGGGCCGTTGGCCCCTTCGGCGATGATCTTCGCCTGGATCCGGTCGCAGTTCTCGTCGGTGATCTGGTTCTCGAGGGCGGCGGGCACCAGGATGTCGCAGGGGAGCTCGAGGGCGGAACCCCGGTTCGGCAGGTCGCGAGCGCCGGGGAATCCGAGAATCGAACCGGTCTCGGCGCGGTGGGCCATCACCTTCTCGAGGTCGAGTCCCCGCTCGTCGGCGATCGAGCCCTCGCGCTCGGCCAGTCCGACCAGCCGAGCGCCCGCCTCGCAAAGGAACTTCGCGGCGTAGTAGCCGACGTTGCCCAGGCCCTGCACCACCAGGCGCTTGCCCTCGACGCCCGGGTCGAGGCCGAGCCGTTTCATGTCCTCGGCATCCGCGCAGGCCTCGCGCACTCCGAAGAAGACGCCGCGGCCGGTGGCCTCCTTGCGCCCGCGCACGCCTCCCTGGGCGATCGGCTTGCCGGTGACGCAACCGAGCGCGTTGAGGTCGCCGTTGTTGAGCGCCAGGTAGGTGTCGGCGATCCAGGACATCTCCTGGGGCCCGGTGCCGTAGTCCGGAGCCGGCACGTCGACCGCGGGTCCGATGAACCCCTTGCGGAAGAGCTCATAGGTGTAGCGGCGCGTGATGCGCTCGAGCTCGGGCTGCGAGTACTTGCGGCGGTCGATCCGGATGCCGCCCTTCGCCCCGCCGAAGGGGACCTCGACCATCGCGCACTTGTAGGTCATGAGCGCCGACAGCGCCATCACCTCGTCCTCGTTGACGCGATGGTCGTAGCGGATGCCGCCCTTGGTCGGCAGCTTGTGCTGCGAGTGCTCGGCCCGCCAGGCGTGGATGACCTCGATCGAGCCGTCGTCTTTCTCGATCGGGAAGGCCATGTGGTACACGCTGTTGCAGACCTTGATCTGCTCGAGCAGCCCTTTCGGGTAGGCGGTGTAGGCCGCCGCGCTGTCGAAGTTCCGGCAGACCTGTTCGAAGAAGCTGATCTCGTTGGACATAGCCCCCCCGGGGGACGATCCGGCCGCGAGATTGCTGGCCGAAGCCGCCCCCACTCCGGCGGGGGGGCGAGTCGCCGTCGATTAGCTGACAGAATCGTGGCACGGCGCCCGGGGGCACGCAAGGGCGATCGCTGCGCGCCGTCGGGGGCCGGATTCCCTGCCCCTCCGCCGTATTGCCGTTGCCCGAGCTCTGCCGAGCTGGTGCCCCGAAAGGAGCCAACATGGCCGTTAAAGGCGTGAATCCGTTTGAAGTCGCGCAGGCGCAGTTCGACAAGGTGGCCGCCATCCTCGATCTCGACCCGGCGACCCGCGAGCTGCTCCGCTTTCCGATGCGTGAATACAGCTTCGCGATCCCGGTACGCATGGACGATGGCCGGATCAAGATCTTCCGGGGCTTCCGGGTGCAGCACAACGACGCGCGCGGGCCGGCCAAGGGCGGCATCCGCTTCCACCCCCAGGAGACTCTCGACACCGTCCGCGCTCTGGCGACCTGGATGACCTGGAAGTGCGCGGCGGTCGACATCCCCCTCGGCGGGGGCAAGGGCGGCGTGATCTGCGATCCGCACCATCTGTCGCAGCGCGAACAGGAGGCGATCTGCCGCGGCTGGGTCCGCCAGCTGGCGAAGAACGTCGGTCCGCTGCAGGACGTGCCGGCGCCCGACGTGATGACCTCGGGTCAGCACATGCTCTGGATGCTCGACGAGTACGAGGCGATCCACGGCGGACACTACCCGGGCTTCATCACCGGCAAGCCGGTCGGCATGGGCGGCTCGCAGGGCCGCACCGAGGCGACCGGCTACGGCGTCATCTACACCGTGCGCGAGGCGCTCAAGCAGATGAAGATCGCGCCCGAGTCGACCCGCGCCTCGGTGCAGGGCTTCGGCAACGTGGCGCAGTACGCGATCCGCCTCTACCGGCAGATCGGCGGCACCGTCACCTGCGTCTCCTGCTGGGACCAGAACGACCAGACCTCCTACGCCTTCCGCAAGGTCTCGGGAGTCGACCCGGACGAGCTCGTCGCGGTGACCGACCGGTTCGGCGGCATCGACAAGGACCGCGCCAAGGGACTCGGCTACGAAGTGCTGCCCGGCGACGCCTGGCTCGAGGAGAAGGTCGAGATCCTGATGCCGTCGGCGATCGAGAACCAGATCCGCGGCGAGAACGCCGGCCAGATCGCGCCGTCCGTCAAGCTGATCGCCGAGGGCGCCAACGGACCGACCACTCCGGAGGCCGACGCCATCATCGCGGACAAGGGGATCACGCTGATCCCCGACTTCCTGGCCAACGCCGGCGGCGTCACCTGCAGCTACTTCGAGCAGGTGCAGAGCAACCAGAACATGTACTGGGAGCGCGACGAGGTGCTCGGCCGGCTCGACGTGACCATGACGGCCGCCTACCACGCCGTGTCCGAGATGGCGCGCAAGCGCAAGCTCGCGATGCGCGACGCCGCCTACGTCATCTCGATCAGTCGAGTGGCGGAGGCGTGTCACGACCGCGGTTGGGTGTAACCTCGGAGGCGTGCGGCAGGTCCCGGCCTACGCCCGGCGCTTCCTCGACCCCGCCCAGCGCCTGTCGCGGCTGGGCGGGGGGGCGCTGGGCGGCAAGGCCGAGGGCCTGCTCGCCGCGAAGGACGTGCTCGCCGGACGGGGTGGGGAGCTCGCGCGCACCGGCTTCGCGATCGACATTCCGGCGCTGGTCATCCTGGGCACGGACTTCTTCGAGGCCTTCCTCGCCGCCAACCGCCTCCAGCCGCTGATCGACGAAGCGCCGGCGGACGACCGGATCGCCGCCGCCTTCCATCGCGCCTCGATTCCGGCCGACATGGTCGGAGACCTCCGCGACCTCGCCTCCGAGGTGCGCATGCCGCTCGCGGTGCGCTCCTCGTCGGAGCTCGAGGACGCGCTCGGCCAGCCCTTCGCGGGGGTCTACGGGACCAAGATGATGCCCGGCAACCAGCTGGACGCCGAGGCGCGCTTCAGCAGCCTGCTCGACGCCATCAAGTTCGTCTGGGCGTCGACGTACTTCGCGCGCGCGCGCGCCTATCTCGCGGCCACCGGCGGGCCGCGGCGGCGAGAGCGCATGGCGGTGATCATCCAGGAGGTGGTCGGCCGCCGCAGCGGCGAGCGCTTCTACCCCGACATTTCGGGAGTCGCCCGATCGGTCAGCTTCTATCCGGTGGGCGGAACGCGTCCCGAGGAGGGCGTCGTCGACCTCGCGGTGGGTCTCGGCAAGACGATCGTCGACGGCGGGCTATGCTGGTGCTTCTCGCCGGCGCGGCCGCGCGCAACGTTGCCGTTCGCCTCGGCCCGCGAGCGGGTCGACGCGACGCAGACCGAGCTCTGGGCGGTCTACGTCGGGGCGCCGCCCCCTTACGATCCCATGGCCGAGGCGGAGTTCCTGACCCGCGTCGGCCTCGGCTGAAGCCGAGGCGGACGGCGTGCTCGCGCTCGCGGCCTCGACCTACGACCCCGGCTCGGACCGGCTCTGGCCCGGTCTCGGCCGCCAGGGCCCGCGGGTGATCGACTTCGCGCCGCTGCTCGTGCAACGCCGAGCTGCCGCTGGTGCCCGCGATCCGCGCCCTGCTCGCCGCCTGCGAGGAGGAGCTCGGCGCGCCGGTCGAGATCGAGTTCGCGATCAGCGTCGAGCGGGGCCGGCCGCCGCGCTTCGGCTTTCTGCAGGTCCGGCCGCTGCTCGTGTCGCACGAGACGGTGGAGCTTTCCGACGAGGAGCTCGAGCGCGGCGACGCGGTGATCGCCAGCCGGGACGCGCTCGGCAACGGGAGGCGACGGCTGGAGGACGCGCTCGTGGTCGACCCGGAGACGTTCGAAGCGGGGCGGACTCCGGACATCGCGCTCGAGCTCGAGCAGCTCAACCGGCCGCTCGTCGCCGACGGTCGACCCTACCTGCTGATCGGCTACGGCCGCTGGGGAAGCTCCGATCCCTGGCTCGGGATCCCGGTGCGCTGGGATCAGATCGCCGGCGCCCGCGCCATCGTCGAAGCCGCGCTGCCGCAGATGAGTCCCGATCCGAGCCAGGGCTCGCACTTCTTCCACAATCTGTCGAGCTTCGACGTCCTCTATCTCACCGTTCCGGCCAACGCCCCGCGTGGCATCGACTGGCGACAGCTCGCCGGGCAGCCGACGGTCGCGCGCACGCAGCACGTCCGGCACCTGCGCCTGGAGCCCGCGCTCGAGGTCGCGGTCGACGGCCGCTCCCGGCGCGGCGTGGTCCGTCCCCAGGAGAATCGATGACCGGGCCCGAGCGTCGTCCGATGGACAGCCTTCTGCACGACCTTCAGGAGCGCGCCAAGGAGCTACACTGCCTCTACCGGGTCGACGACGTGCTCGCGCGCACGGACGCGGCGGTCGACGACGTCGTGCGCGGCGTGCTGGCCGCGATGCCCTCCGGCTGGCAGCATCCCGCGGCCTGCGTCGTACGCGCGGTCCTCGGCCAGCGGGTCTACGAGCCCGAGGCGTTCGCTCCGCACCCCTGGGTGCAATCCGCGCCGGTCCTCCTGCAGGGCGAACGCATGGGCCAGCTCGAGGTCTACTACACGGAGGAGTGTCCGGCGGCGGACGAGGGCCCCTTCCTCTGGGAGGAGCGCAAGCTCCTCGAGACGATCGCCGATCACCTCGCGATGTACCTCGGCCGGCGCCAGCTCCGGCGCTCGGCGCCCCCGTCCGAGGCGACGCCGGAGTGGTGGGTCATCCTCGAGTTCCTGCGCCAGACCGATCGCGCGCTGCTCGGCCGGCTCGGGCGCCGCATGATCAACCACCTCTGCTGGAGTGGTGTCGAGGAGGCCGAGAGCCTGCTGCGCTCGGCCGGACCGGGTGGAGATCCGTCCGGCGCGGTCGACGAGAACAGCCCGCTGCCGCGCGCCGAACTGGTCGCCCCACGCCGAAACCACGGAGGCCGCGTTCCGCATCGCCGGCCAGCATCTGCCCGACGCCGAGATCGTCGCCTGCATCCAGAGCTGGATCCGGGAGGAGAAGACCACCTTCATCAAGGAGGCCGTCGAACGCGTCGACACCCCGCTGTCCGAGCTGGTCGACGCTCTCGAGCGGTTCCGCCACTGCGGAGTCGAGGAGAGCGACCTGTCTCTCGCCACCCAGCTCGGCCTGCGCGCCTCCCTGGTCCGGCGCTTTCTCACCGACCAGCTCGAGTTCGTCAACATCGCGAAGCAGGTTCTGGAAGTCGCCGACTTCCACGAGCTGGCCCAGCACATCGTCCACCCGGCCAAGAGTCACGGCCGGATCGGCGGCAAATCAGCGGGACTCTTCCTCGCCGGCAAGATCATCGAGCGTGTCGCGCGAGTACGCCGACAGCCTCGGCGAGATCCGGATTCCGCGCAGCTGGTACATCGCCTCCGACGCGATCCTCGACTTCATCGCCCACAACGACCTCGGCGAGGTGCACAACCGCAAGTACGTCGGAACCCGACCGGATCCGGCTCGAGTACCCGCACATCGTGCAGCTGTTCAAGAACTCGTTCTTCACGCCCGACGTGCTGCGCGGCCTGAACGTGGTGCTCGACGACCTCGAGGGCCGTCCGATCATCGTGCGCAGCTCCTCGCTGCTCGAGGATCGCCTGGGTTCGGCCTTCTCCGGCAAGTACAAGAGCCTCTTTCTCGCCAACACCGGTTCCAAGCGCGATCGGCTGGCCGCGCTCACCGACGCCATCGCCGAGGTCTACGCCTCGGTCTTCTCGCCCGATCCGATCGAGTACCGGGCGCGGCGCGGGCTTCCTCGACATGCACGAGGAGATGGGAATCCTGGTGCAGGAGGTGGTGGGCCGGCGGATCGGCCCCTACTTCCTGCCCTCCTTCTCGGGCGTCGGCTTCTCGAACAACGAGTTCCGCTGGTCGGCGCGCATCCAGCGCGAGGACGGCCTGCTGCGGCTGGTGCCCGGCCTCGGTACGCGCGCGGTCGACCGGCTGGCCGACGACTATCCGGTGCTGGTCGGCTCCGGGCCAACCGGGCTGCGCGTCAACCAGACTGCGGACGAGGCGCTGCGCTACTCGCCGAAGAAGCTCGACGTGATCAATCTCGAGCGCGGCGTGTTCGAGACGATCGAGGTCGCGGACTTCCTGCGCGAGCACGGCGAGGAGCTGCCCGGCGCACGCCAGATGCTGTCGATCGTCGAGGGAGACACGGTCCGGCGTCCGCGCGGCCTGATCGACTTCGCGCAGCCCGGACCTGGTGGTGAGCTTCGAGGGCCTGGTGTCGGAGCCGCCCTTCATTGCGCGGATGCGGATCCTGCTCGAGGTGCTGCGCGACCGGCTCAAGACCGCCGTCGACATCGAGTTCGCCTCCGACGGCGAGAGCGTCTACCTGTTGCAGTGCCGGCCGCAGGGCGCGACCCGCGGCGATGCGCCCGTCGCGATCCCGCGCGACCTGCCCCGCGAGCGGATCCTGTTCACCGCGCGCCGGTATGTCTCGAACGGCCAGGTCGGCGATATCAGCCATGTGGTCTATGTCGATCCCGAGAGCTACGGACGTCTCGAGCTCGCCGAGCTGCGCGAGGTCGGCCGGTGCCATCGGCCGGCTCAATCGACTGTTGCCCAAGCGTCAGTTCATCCTGATGGGCCCGGGCCGCTGGGGCAGCAGGGGCGACGTCCGGCTGGGGGTTCCGGTCACCTACGCCGACATCAGCAACACGGCGGTGCTGATCGAGGTCGCCCGCCAGAAGGGGGGCTACGTTCCCGACCTCTCCTTCGGCACCCACTTCTTCCAGGATCTGGTCGAGTCCTCGATCCGCTACCTGCCGCTCTATCCCGACGAGCAGGGGGTGGTCTTCAACGAGCTCTTCTTCACCCGCTCGCCCAACGCGCTCGCCAGGCTGCTACCCGAGTTCGCGCGGCTGTCGCCCGTGGTGCGCGTCATCGACGTGCGCGAGGCGACCGAGGGGATGGTGCTCAAGGTCCTGATGAACGGCGACCTCGACGAAGCGGTGGGCGTGCTGGGGGCGCCGGTGGCCGCCGCCGTCGAGGGCGCCGACTCCACTGTGCGGTCCGGTCCCGACGTCGCCGAGGATCACTGGCGCTGGCGCCTGCGCATGGCCCAGCAGATCGCCGCCCAGCTCGACGGCGAGCGCTTCGGCGTCCAGGCGGTCTACGTCTTCGGCAGCGCCAAGAACTCGAGCGCCGGGCCGGGCAGCGACATCGATCTGCTCGTGCACGTCGTCGACCGCCCGGAGGGGCACCGCGAGCTCGAGGTCTGGCTCGACGGCTGGAGCCGCGCGCTCGCCGAGATGAACTACCTGCGCACCGGCTACCGCAGCGCCGGCCTGCTCGACGTCCACTACGTCACCGACAGCGACATCGCCCGCGGCAACAGCTTCGCGGCCAAGATCGGCGCGGTCACCGACGCCGCCCGTCCGCTGCCGCTCGGCCGCCCTTCGCCCTCCTGATCAGAGCAGCTCGCGGGTGGCCTCGCCGGGCGCGCCGAGCGGCGAAGCGCACCAGGGCGAGCTCGGTACCGTCGTGCGCCGCCGAGAGGCAGACGGTGCGGCCCAGCCGGGTGCGCCAGTCGCCGGTCAGCCGCGCCGACTCGTGGACGTGGCCGGACAGGGCCGAGAGCGGTTGCCGGGCTTCGAGGAAGCGCCGGATGGCGATCGAACCGACGTGCGGGTCGAGCGGCGCGTGGTCGACCACCCTGCCGTCGAGCGCCGCGCGGTCGAGGGGTGTTCCGTAGGGCGGCGCGTGGAACAGGAAGATCGCCTCGCTCGAGATCGAAGCCGCCGGCCAGCGCGGCGAGGTCGCCGGCGATCGTCCCCCAGCGCGCGTCGCCCGGCCGGACGGGCACGCTGCGCCAGCCCTCCTCGGGCGAGACGTCGGCGGGATCGAGATGGCGCGACACGTCGTAGCGCTCCCAGTCCTTGAGCAGGAAGGGGGTGGGCGGGACGCAGCCATAGCCCGAAGAGATCGGTGACCGCGAAAGCGGTGTCGCACGCCGTGAAGGTACACGAGGAGGCCGCGACGCTCGAGCTCGCGCATGGCTTCCTCCTCGACGCGCGGGTCGTCGTTGCCGAAGACCGCGAACACCATGGGCGGTTCCGGCCCGGATTCGCGCGCAGGCGGGCGAGCCGGGGCGCGAGGGCGTCGAGCAGGAAGCCGCCTCCGCCGAGGGACGGCTCCCCGGCGCCCGCGAAACCGGGCAGCAGGTCGCCGCCGAGCAGGAGCGCCGCCGGACGCTCGGCGCGCGGCCGCGGCGAGGAGCTTGTCGTAGCGCTCGAGCGACCGTGGAGGTCGGCCGCGAAGTGACAGAGGATCCCGCCCATTTCCGGCTCCAGCATCCGGCCGGCGGCCTCCGCGCGCAAGACCTCGGTGGGCGGCCCCCGCGCTCCGGCCAACCCCGCTTCACCGGATACCCCGGTCGCGGGCAACGAGCCCCCCCGCCGCCTCGGGTCCCCCTACCCGGCCGGGCAGTCCCGGGCTGCGCGAAAGCGGGACTATGGGTGCGTCGACGATTCCCCCACCCAACGATCCAGGCACCGTCCTGGGCGAAGGAGAAGCGAATGAGCGATCATGTCTCCACGTTGGAACCTCCCGTTCGAACGACGATCAAGGAGCCCCGAATGAGCGGATACGTTGCCGACCTGATGGCCGAGGTGAAGGCGAAGAACCCTGCCGAGCCGGAGTTCCACCAGGCCGTCCACGAGGTCGCCGAGTCGCTCGCGCTCGTGCTCGAGCGGCATCCCGAGTACCGTCACGCCAGGATCCTCGAGCGGATCATCGAGCCCGAGCGGGTGATCCTGTTCCGCGTGCCGTGGGTCGACGACCAGGGCAAGGTCCAGGTCAACCGCGGCTTCCGCATCGAGATGAACAGCGCCATCGGCCCCTACAAGGGCGGCCTGCGCTTCCATCCGTCGGTCAACCTCGGCATCCTCAAGTTCCTCGCCTTCGAGCAGGTCTTCAAGAACTCCCTGACCACGCTGCCGATGGGCGGCGGCAAGGGCGGCTCGCGACTTCGATCCCAAGGGCAAGAGCGACAACGAGGTGATGCGCTTCTGCCAGAGCTTCATGAGCGAGCTCTTCCGCCACATCGGCCCGAACACCGACGTGCCGGCCGGCGACATCGGCGTCGGCGGCCGCGAGATCGGCTACCTCTTCGGCCAGTACAAGAAGCTGCGCAACGAGTTCACCGGCGTGCTCACCGGCAAGGGGCTCAACTGGGGCGGCTCGCTGATCCGGCCCGAGGCCACCGGCTACGGCTGCGTCTACTTCGCCGCCGAGATGCTCGCCACCCGCGGCGAGACGCTCGCAGGGCAAGACCTGCCTGGTCTCGGGCAGCGGCAACGTCGCGCAGTACACGGTCGAGAAGCTCCTCGAGCTCGGCGGCAAGCCGGTCACGCTCTCCGACTCCCGGGCTTCATCTACGACGAGGACGGCATCGACCGCGAGAAGCTGGCCTTCGTCATGGACCTCAAGAACGTGCGCCGCGGCCGCATCAAGGAGTACGCCGACAAGTACAAGACCGCCACCTACGTGCCGATCGACCCCAAGCTCGACTACAACCCGCTCTGGGACCACAAGGCCGACTGCGCCTTCCCGTCAGCGCCACCCAGAACGAGATCAACGGCAAGGACGCCGCCAACCTGCTGCGCAACGGCGTCTACGTCGTCGGCGAGGGCGCCAACATGCCCTCGACCCTCGAGGCCGTCGACCTGTTCGTCGACGCCGAGATCCTCTACGGGCCGGGCAAGGCGGCCAACGCCGGCGGCGTCGCGACCTCGGGCCTCGAGATGGCGCAGAACAGCATGCGCTACTCCTGGACCCGCGAGGAGGTCGACAACCGGCTGCACCTGATCATGAAGAGCATCCACAAGGCCTGCGTCGAGACCGCGGAGCGCTTCGGCACGCCGGGCAACTACGTCAACGGCGCCAACATCGCCGGCTTCCTCAAGGTCGCCGACGCGATGATGGACCAGGGCGTGGTCTGAGTCGCAGGCGGACCCGGCCCGGCCGGAGGTCGTGAGCGCGTCCGGCCGCGCTCCGCCTCCGACGCGCCGCGAGCTACGCTGCCCGCGGGAGCCCCGATGCGCTCCGACCGTCAGCGTCGCACCGCGCCGCGAGCGCTTCGCACGACTTCCAGGACCTGATGCGGCACCGCATCATGGACATCCTGCTGGTCGCGACGCCCCTACGACGCCTTCGTGCTCGAGGAGGCCGGCGAGCTGTCCGAGCGGCTGCTCGGCGAGTTCCGCAACCTCGACCTGCACTACGCGCCGGGCCTCACCTGCGGTGGCCACCGGCGCCGAGGCGCTCGAGCTCGCCCGCGAGCAGCGCCGCTTCAACCTGATCGTCACCACGCCGCGGCTCGGCGACATGAACGCCGGCCGAGCTGGCCCGCGCGGGTGCGCGCCGAGGGCCTCGACGTGCCGGTGGTGCTGCTCGGCCTGCGACAGCCGCGAGCTGCGCGAGTTCGCGGCCGCGCCACGACCTCGGCGGCATCGAGCGGGTCTTCGTCTGGCAGGGCGACGCCCGCATCCTGCTGGCGATCGTCAAGTCGGTCGAGGACCGGCGGAACGCCGCGCACGACATCGGCGCGGTCGGCGTGCAGGTCATCCTGCTGGTCGAGGACAACGTCCGCTACTACTCGCTCGTTCCTGCCGGTCGATCTACACCGAGCTGCTCCACCACTCGCAGCGGCTGATCGCCGAGGGGCTCAACCTCTCGCAGAAGATCCTGCGCATGCGGGCGCGCCCGAAGATCCTGCTCTGCACGAGCCTGGGAGGAGGCCGAGGCCGCCTTCGGCCGCTATCGCGACGAGGTGCTCGGCGTCATCTCGGACGTCGAGTTCCCGCGCGGCGGCAGCAAGCAGGCGACGGCCGGCGCGGAGTTCGCCGCGGCTGGTGCGCGCCGCGCTACCCCGACATCCCGATCATCCTGCACTCGTCGCGGCCCGAGAACGCGGCGCTCGCGCCGAGGCGTCGGCGTCCGCTTTCCTGCACAAGGGCTCGCCGCTCCTGCTCGCAGCGATCTGCGCCGGGTCGATGCTCGACGACTTCGGCTTCGGCGACTTCGTCTTCCGCCTGCCCGACGGCGCCGAGGTCGGCCGGGCGCGCGGATCTGCGCAGCCTCGAGGAGCAGCTCGCGACGCGTGCCCGAGGAGTCGATCGTCTTCCACGCCGCGCGCAACCACTTCTCGCGGTGGCTGAAGGCGCGCACGGAGTTCGCGCTCGCCCACGAGCTGCGCCCGCGGCGCCCGGCGGACTACCCGGACGCGGAGGCGCTGCGCGCCGACCTGATCCGCGCCATCGCCGCCTATCGCGACGAGCGCGCGCAGGTGGTGGTGGCGGACTTCGACCGCGCGACCTTCGACTTCGTCGACGCGACTTCTACCGGATCGGCGGCGGCTCGCTCGGCGGCAAGGCGCGCGGCCTCGCCTTCGTGCGCCGGCTGATCGCCGAGCAGCGGCCTGCGCCGCGCGTTCCCGGGCGTCGAGGTGCGCGTGCCCGCCGGCGGTGGTGCTCGGCACCGACGTCTTCGACCGCTTCCTCGACGAGAACGACCTGCGCCGCTTCGCGATCGAGTGCGAGGACGACGAGGAGATCGTCCGGCGCTTCGTGGCGGCGCCGCTTCCCGGAGGAGGCCGAGCGCGACCTCGCGGTCTTCCTCGAGCGGGTCGCGGTGCCGCTGGCGGTGCGCTCCTCGTCGCTGCTCGAGGACTCCCAGCACCAGCCGTTCACCGGCGTCTACGACACGCTGATGCTGCGCCAACGCCGCGGCGACGCGGCCGAGAGCGGCTGGGCGGCGGTCGGCGCGCGGTCAAGCGGGTCTACGCCTCGACCTTCTCGCGCACGCCAAGGCGTACCTGCGGGCCACCGCCTACCGGCTGGAGGAGGAGAAGATGGCGGTCATCCTCCAGCGCGCTGGTCGGCGCGCGCGCGGCACGGCCGCTTCTACCCCGACTTCTCGGGTGTCGCCCGCTCGCACAACTTCTACCCGATCGCCGCCGATGCGCGCCGAGGACGGCATCGCCGCGGTGGCGCTCGGCCTCGGTCGGACGATCGTCGAGGGCGGACCTGCGTGCGCTTCTCGCCGCGCTACCCGCAGCACGTGCACGCAGCACGCTCGACCTTCAAGGCCCTGCTCGACGCCACGCAGCGCGGCTTCTGGGCGCTGCCGCTCGACGCGCCGGGCGCGAGGCGGATGATGCGCGAGGCCTGGTACGGGCTCGAGGTGGCCGAGCGCGACGGTACGCTGGCGGCGGTCGGCTCGACCTACTCGCGCGAGAACGACGCGGTCTACGACGGCCTCGGCGCGGCCCGGCCTGCGCGTCGTGACCTTCGCGCCGATCCTCAAGCAGGATCGTTCCCGCTGGCCGAGATCCTCGTCGCGCGTGATGGAGGAGGGCGAGCCGCGGGCATGGGCTCGCCGGTCGAGATCGAGTTCGCGGTCGACCTGGCCGGCGACGGCGGGGACGCCGAGCGAGTTCGGCTTCCTCCAGATGCGGCCGCTCGCCCTGGCCCGCGAGAGCGAGGCGCTCGAGCTCGGCGAGGTCGGCGCGGCCGACCTGCTGTGCGCGAGCGACCGGGCGTTCTGGGCCACGGCCGGTCTGGAGGGCATCCGCGACCTGGTGGTCGTCGACTTCCAGCGCTTCGAACGCGCGCGGAGCCGCGAAGCGGCCGCCGAGATCGCACGGCTCAACGCGCGCCTGCTCGCCGAGGGCGCGCCCTACCTGCTGGTCGGCGTGGGCCGCTGGGGCTCGCGCGACCCCTGGCTCGGGATCCCGGTCGCCTGGGACCAGGTCTCGGCGCCGCGGTGATCGTCGAGGCGGGTCTGCGCGACCTGAAGGTGACTCCCTCGCAGGGCAGCCACTTCTTCCAGAACCTGACCTCGTTCAACGTCGGCTACTTCACCGTCAATCCCGGACGAGGGCGAGGGCGTGCGTCGACTGGGACTGGCTCGACGCCCTGCCGGCGCTCTCGGCGGTCGCCCACGTCCGCCACCTCCACCTGCCTGCTCCGGTCGAGATCCGCATCGACGGCCGCCGCGGGCGGGGGTGATCCTCAAGCCTCGAGAGAGTCGCGGCTAGCGCCTCGAGCCAGGGGCGCGCCGCCCGCATCGACGCCGCCACCGATCCGGTCCGGCCCCCTGGGATAGCTGGCCAGCCTCGGCGGCGAGCGGCCCTGCGCCGCGCCCTGATCGGCTCTCCGCGGTCCTTCGCGGCCCTCTCCGGCTCCGGCCGGAGGGCCGTTTCCTCGTCCGGCGGAACGGCCGGCGGGACGTAGAATGTCGCGGCATTCCGGCCGGCCCGGCCCCTCTCGGGCGAGCGCCCTGGAGCATTCGACGCACGACACTTCCGCGAGGGTGGAGCGATGGAGAACCGCGGTCCCGCAGTGAGCCGACACGGCATCGAGGAGCAGGGCATCACCGGCGCCCGCACGGTCTACTGGAACCTGCCGCCGGCCGAGCTCTACGAACAGGCGGTCGTCCGCGGCGAGGCCGCGATCTCGGCCGACGGCGCGCTCATCTGCCACACCGGCGAGTTCACCGGGCGCTCGCCCAACGACAAGTTCGTGGCCGAGGAAGCGGGCACCCGCGACTCGATCTGGTGGGGCAAGGTCAACCAGCCGATCGCGGTCGACCGCTTCGCGGCGCTCCAGACGCGGGTCCAGTCCCACTTCGCCGGCAAGGACCTGTTCGTCTTCGACGGCTACGCCGGAGCCGACCCGAGCCACCGGATCCGGGTCCGCGTCGTCACCGAGACGGCCTGGCAGTCGCTGTTCGCGCGCAACATGTTCCTCCACGAGGAGGATCCGGAGGTGCTCGCCGGGTTCGTGCCCGACTATGTCGTGCTCGACGCCATGACCTTCAAGGCCGACCCGGAGCGCGACGGCACCCGGACCTCGACCTTCATCCTGGTCGGCTTCAACCGCCGGACGGTGCTGATCGGCGGCACCCGCTACGCCGGCGAGATCAAGAAGTCGATCTTCACGGTGATGAACTTCGTGCTGCCCGGCCAGGGCGTCTTCCCGATGCACTGCAGCGCCAACTACGGCCGGGACAGGAACGACGTCGCGCTCTTCTTCGGCCTGTCGGGCACCGGCAAGACGACGCTCTCGGCCGACCCCGGGCGGACGCTGATCGGCGACGACGAGCACGGCTGGGGCGCCGACGGCGTCTTCAACATCGAGGGCGGCTGCTACGCCAAGGTGATCCGGCTCTCGCGCGAGGGCGAGCCCGACATCTGGGAGGCCTCGCACCGTTTCGGCACCGTGCTCGAGAACGTCGCCTTCGACCCGGCGACGCGACGGCTCGACCTCGACTCCGACCGCCACACCGAGAACACCCGCTCGAGCTACCCGATCACCCACCTGCGCAACTGCGACCCGGGCGGGGTGGCCGGCCACCCGAAGGACGTCGTCTTCCTGACCTGCGACGCCTGGGGCGTGCTGCCGCCGCTCGCGCGCCTCTCGCCCGCGCAGGCGATGTACCACTTCCTGTCGGGCTACACCGCGCGCGTCGCCGGCACCGAGCGGGGCGTCACCGAGCCGACCGCGACCTTCTCGACCTGTTTCGGCAGCCCGTTCCTGCCGCTCCATCCGGGTGTCTACGCGAAGCTGCTCGGCGAGAAGCTGGCGACGCACGGCGCGCGGGTCTGGCTGCTCAACACCGGCTGGACCGGCGGTCCGTACGGGGTCGGCAGCCGGATGAAGCTCTCCCTCACCCGCCGGCTGGTTCAGGCCGCGCTGTCGGGCGAGCTCTCCGGCGCCGCGACCGAGCCCGATCCGCTCTTCGGCCTGGAGATCCCGGTCGCGGTCGAGGGCGTGCCGGGCGCGGTGCTGCGCCCCTGGGAGAGCTGGCCGGACCGCGCCAGCTACGACGCGGCGGCGGTGAAGCTCGCCCGCAGGTTCGCCGAGAATTTCGCTCAGTACGCCTCGGGCGTGGCCGCCGAGGTGCGCGCGGCCGGGCCGCGCGTCTAGCCCGGCCGGTCGGCCGCGCCGTCAGCCGCGCAGCAGGGCGAGCGGACCGGGGCGGTGGATCAGGAAGCCCTGGCCGTAGTCGACGCCGATCTCCCGGAGCAGGCCCAGGGTCTCCTCGTCCTCGATGCCCTCGGCGATCGTGCGCATGCCGAGCACGTGGCCGATCTGCTGGATCGACTCGACCAGCGCGCGCTGGATCGGATCGTTGGGCAGCTGGTGGGTGAACGAGGCGTCGATCTTCAGGTAGTCGACCGGCAGGTTCTTCAGGTAGGCGAACGACGAGAAGCCGCTGCCGAAGTCGTCGAGCACGAAGCGGCAGCCGACCGCGCGCAGCGCCGAGATGAAGCGCAGCGCCGAGGAGAGGTTGGCGATCGCCGCGGTCTCGGTGATCTCGAAACAGACGCGCCGGGGGTCGATCCGGGCGGCATCGAGCTCGGCCTGCACGAAGTCGAGGAAGCCCTCCTCGCCGAGCGACTGGCCGGAGAGATTGACCGAGAAGCTGGTCGGCGCGGCGACCGCGGGTCCGCCGGCCGAGATCTGCGCGAAGCTCTCGCGCACCACCCAGCGGTCGATGGTCGAGATCAGGTGGTAGCGCTCGGCGGCGGCGATGAAGGCCGTGGTCGCCACCGGCTCGCCGCGCTCGGGAACCATCCGGATGAAGATCTCGGCCATCGGTTCGCGCTCGAGGCGCGGATTGAGCGGCTCGATGCGCTGGCCGTAGAGGCGGAAGCTGCCGGTCTCGAAGGCCTTGTGGATCTGCTGGATCCACTGCAGCTCGCCGACCCGCTGGGCGATGGCGTCGTCGCCCGGGCGGTACTCGTGGACCCGGTTGCCGCCGCGCTGCTTGGCGACGAAGCAGGCCGCGTCGGCGGCGGCGAGCGCGGCGGCGCCGTCCGGCGTCTCGGGCCCGATGTTGGCCACGCCGATCGAGGCGGAGATCTCGAACACCCGGTCCTCCCAGGAGAAGCGCGACTGCTCGAGCGCCCCCTTCAGGCCGTGGGCGAGGTCGAGCGCGGCGGCGCTCGGGGCGTCGGCGAGCAGCGCCGCGAACTCGTCGCCGCCGATGCGCGCGAAGACCGCGCCCGCGGGCAGGCGGGCGTGCAGCCGTTCGGCGGTCAGCTTGAGCAGTTCGTCGCCGGCGAAGTGGCCGCAGGTGTCGTTGATCAGCTTGAACTGGTCGAGGTCGAGGAAGTAGAGCGCCAGCTGGGCCTGCCGCTCGCGGGCGCGGCGCACCGCGCGCTCGATCTCCTCCTCGAAGGTCCGCCGGTTGAGCAGGCCGGTGAGCGGGTCGTGCGTCGACATGAAGCTGCGCTCGCGCTCCATCTGGCGCAGCTCGGTGACGTCCTTGAAGGCCAGCACGGCGCCGCTGGTGCGGCCCTGGCGGTTGACGATCGGCGAGGCCGAGTCGCGCACCGCCACCGGATGACCGTCGCGCGGCTGCAGCATCCGCTCGCCGGGGAACTCGACGTAGCGCCCCTCGGCGAGGCACCGGGTCACCGGGTCGAGCAGCATGGTGTGGGTGTCGGGGTCGATGACCTGGAAGACGTCGCGCAGGTGCTTGCCGTAGGCCTCGTGGATCGGCCAGCCGGTCAGCCGCTCGGCGGCCGGGTTCATGTAGTCGACCATGCCGCGCACGTCGGTGCGGATGACGCCGTCCCCGATCGAGGCGAGCGTGACCTGGGCGCGCTCCTTCTCCTGGAACAGCGCCTCCTCGGCCAGCTTGCGGTGGGTGATGTCGATCGAGACGCCGAGCATCCGGGTCGGCGTGCCGCCGGGGCCGCGCACCACCTTGCCGCGCTGGGCGAGCCAGCGCGTCTGGCCGGTGGGCAGCACGAGACGGTGCTCGACGAAGTAGTCGCGGTCGTCGTCGAGCGCCGCGCGCAGCGCGCCTTCGAGGCGGGCGAGATCCTGCGGGTGGACGAGGGTGAAGAACTCGCGGCCGCTGATCGAGTCCTCGGGTCCGAGGTCGAGCAGATTGCGTGCGTGGGCCGAGTAGGTGAGGCGGTCGGCCACCAGGTCCCAGTCCCAGACCACGATGTCGCCGGCCTGCTGGGCGAGCTGGAGCCGCTCCTCGCTGGCGCGCAGCGCCTGCTCGGCGCGTTTGCGCTCGGTGACGTCGAAGGCGGTGCCGAGGCCGGCGAGGCGACCCTGGTACTCGATGGTCGACAGCGCCATCTCGACCCAGCGCTCGCCGCCCGCCGGCGTGCGGAGCAGGGCTTCATAGCGGCGGGGCGCGGTGTCGCGGCCCCGCAATCGATCCTCCCAGCGCTCGAGAATCAGGCGCCGGGACTCCTCGTCGGCGAAGTCGAGCGGGGAACGGGCGAGCAGCTCCTCGCGGGAAGCGCCCGTCAGGTGCTCGATCGCCCGGTTCACCCAGAGGAAGCGGTCGCGGTCGTAGACGAAGATGCCGAGGGTGGTCGAGGCCGCCACCACGCGCAGCCAGTCCGAGCTCTGCTCGAGGTCCTCGACGGCGAGTTGCGGAACCTGCCGGGAGTCGTCCTCGAAGGGGCTCGGCAGCTCGTGCACCGGCCCGACCGGTTTCCGGTCTTCGGGATCGCTCAAGGCCGTCAGTCTAACCCGCGCCCGGAGCGCGGCCAACGGCGGCCGCGGCGCTCTGGAAGCGCCGGCCGCCGACCTCCACCGACTCGACCCAGAGGATCTCGCAGCCGCCGTCGCCGTGGTCGGTGCGCACGGTCGAGGTCGGCCACCGGAGAGCTGCTCC
The DNA here is from genome assembly GCA_963803995.1 of uncultured Acidobacteriota bacterium. Lineage (GTDB taxonomy): Bacteria > Acidobacteriota > Thermoanaerobaculia > Multivoradales > JAGPDF01 > JACTMI01. Next base: position 250,428 of record CAWDOT010000008.1, on the reverse strand, counting down.
GCGCACGTCGACCAGCAGGCCGGTCAGGCGCACTTCGTCGCCCCGGTCGATCGACAGCAGGGCCCTCTCGACCTCCGGGTCGGCCGGGATCGTGTGGGTGTTGGCGGAATGGGCGATGACGTAGTCGGCGTCGATCGAGAGGTCCGCGGTGCGCCAGAAGAAGAAGCGCCAGCTCTGCGAGTAGTCGAGGACGTCCCGGTACCGGGGGGTGGGCAGCTCGCCCCAGGTCAGCAGCAGGTCGAGCGGCGAGAGGAACGCGAGGTCGTCGAAGCGGTAGCGCTCGACACCCTCGACCCGCGCGGCGACGTCGTAGGCCGCACGCGGCACGATCGTCAGCGTGCCCTTGCGCGTCTCGAGCTCGAAGGGCGCCCGCTCGGTCGGCTCCTGCAACGGCTCGCGCGACCAGTCGACGGTCGTCCCGGTGGCGATCCCGCCGCGCGGCCGTCCGGCGAGCCAGACGCCGCCGACGGCGGCGGCGAGGATCGCCCAGGCCGCGAGCCGTCGGCCGGTCACGCGGGGCGCTCCAGGCCGGCGCGGCGGGTTCCCTGGCGGACTCCCGGAACTCTCATCATGGCGCTCGTCGAGGCTCCCGCCGCGATGCTAACCCGGGCCGCGCCGGGCGTAGGATCCCTCGCGCCATGGCCGCCACCGTTCCCCGCGCCGCCGCCGCGCTGTCTCTGCTCGTCCTCCTGTTGGCGGCTTCCGGTCGGGCCCAGGAGGCGATCTTCGCCGACGACTTCGAGAGCGGGAACTCCCTGCGCTGGTCGGCGCGTGAGGGCGAGCCGCTCGATCCGGCCCAGGTCTTCCGGGTCGCCGACCTCGACCTGCGCGACCCGCACGTCTACCTCGACCTCGGCTTCCCCCTCGGCTGCCGCGATTTCACCGACGAGGACCTGCCGCTCGCTCCGGGCAGCGCGCTCAACGCGCGGATCGCGACTTCGCTGGCGACCGACGGGGACGGCGACGGACTGCTCGACTCCTCGCTGCTGCTCGCCTACCGGCCCTTCGACGAGAGCGCGACCGGGCTGCGGCTCGACACCCAGAGCGGCCTCTGCACGGCGCCGGCGGCCGGCACGAGCTGCGCACCCGATCCGCTGGAGGTGCCGCAGACGTCGCGCTACGACGGGATCGCCACGGGCGTCTGTCTGGCGCCGGTTCCCGGCACCACCTACGGCCCCTACGCGCCCGAGGCGCCGGAGCCGCTCGCGCCCGGCTTCGTCTCCCAGGCGCGCGCCCTCGCCTTCGATCTCGACGGCCTGGCGGTGCCGCTGCGGGCAGCGCAACTGGCGGCGGGTTTCGTCGGCACCCCGGTGGCGCAGCTCGACTCCGGGCTCTGGCTGGGCTTCCTCGCCGAGAGCGACGCCGACCAGATCCCGCTGCCGGCCGACCTGCCGGTGGTCGGCGGCCAGCCGCTCTCGATTCTGCTGCCGGGCGGCGCCGGCAACTGCGCGGGGCACGACGACCGGGACCTGTTCGAGGGGATCACGGGGTGGTGGTTCTACTTCGAGTACATCGCCGAGCCGGTCCCCTGGACCGGGGAGTGAGGCGTGAACGAAGCTGAAACGCGAAGGGGACCGGCGAACCGGTCCCCTCGGAATTCCCTGCCGGGAATCGCCCCGGCGCGCCGGGGCGTCAGCCGCCGGCCTTGAGCGCCGCCAGCGCCTTCTCGACCTCGGCCGCCTCGGCCGCCTTGCCGGCTGCCTTCAGCACCTCGATCTTGCGCTCGTAGGCCTTGAAATTGCGCGGCGCGACGGCGAGCGCGGCGTCGAGGTCGACGACCGCCTCGTCGTACTTCTTCTCCGCGATGTGGATCTCGGAGAGGGCGACGTGCGCCTGATAGAGCTTGGGGTCGGCGGCGAGCGCGGCCTCGAAGTGCTTGCGCGCGGCCTCGGCGTTCTTGGCGTTCCAGGCGTCGGCGCCGGCGTTGAACAGGAGCTTGGCCACGTCGGGGCTCTTCTCCTGCGCGGCGAGCGCGTAGAGGGCGGCCTCCGCGTCGGCCGTGCGGCCGAGCGCCGCCAGCGCCTCGTAGCGGTCGCGCAGCGCGATCGGGTCGGCCGCGTCGAGCGCGAGCGCCTTGTCGGCGATGACCAGCGCCTTCTCGGGCTGCTTGATGTCGATGTAGACCAGGGCCAGCGCGCGCATCGCCTCCTTGAAGTCCGGCTTCATCGCCAGCGACTCCTCGAAGCGCACGGCCGCGGTCTCGAGGTCCTTGGCCTGGAGGGCCTGGACGCCCTCGTTGTAGACCTCGATGGGGCCGCGCACGAGCAGCGGTACCTCGACTTCGGCGGTGGCGCCGGCCTTGAGGCCCTGGGCCGGGAAATCGAGCTTCTCCTTGCGGACGACGAAGCCGGCCTTGCTGACCTCGAGCGCGTAGACGCGGTCGAAATCGGGCACCTCGGCCTTGTAGCGGCCCTTCTCGTCGGTCGCTCCGGAGACGCTGAACGCCTCGCCGGTGGTGGCCGACAGGGTCACGGCGGCGGCGGCGACGGGGTTGCCGTCGGCGCCCTTCACGGTCAGCTCGAACTTGTTCTTCGCCTTCGCGGAGGCGGCGGGGGCCAGGATCGCGAACAGTGCGAGGGCCAGCGCCAGGGTTCTCTTCGACACGGGAATCTCCTTCGTGGAATGGGTTTCGGGGAGCAGTGGCGGGAATCCGATTATACGAGAGGTCCCCGGGACGCCCCACGGAGCCACGCCCGGACGTGAAAAAGCCCCGGCGGCGCGAACGCCACCGGGGCCGGAAACTGGCTTGCTCGAGAACGCAGCTTACATTGCAGGAGCAGCCGGAGCCATCGGCGCCGGAGCCGGAGCAGCCATCTTCTTGCGCGCCGGCTTCTTCGCCTTCTTGGCGGGCTTCTTGGCCTTCTTCGCGGGCTTCTTGGCCTTCTTCGCCGCCTTCTTCTTCGCCGCGGGCTTCTTGGCCTTCGCCTTCTTGGCGGGCTTCTTGGCCTTCTTCGCGGCCTTCCTGGCGGGCTTCTTGGCCTTCTTCGCGACCTTCTTGGCCTTCTTCGCCGGCTTCTTCGCTGCCTTCTTCGCTGCCTTCTTCTTCGCCGCCATTCGTTTCCTCCTTCGGTCGAACGGCCCCGATGGGCCGCCTCCTCCGCTTTGCTTTCGCGCTGCCGCCTCTCACGCGAGATGGCTTGGCAGATGTGTGAACGCGGAGGAGCGTTGTTTGACGTAATTGTCAACATTTTTCGCGAATACACAAGAGGTTTCGCAAAAAATTTTCGCGCGACGCCGACTTCGGCGGGCGCTAGGATCGCCGTCGACACCTCGAGGACACGATGACTCCGCGCGAATTCCTCCGCCGGCACCCTCCGTTCGACCGACTCACCGACGCCGCGCTCGCCGCTCTCGAGAGCGCGCTCGAGGTCCGCTTCGCGGCCGCGGGCGAGATGGTCCTCTCCGTCCGCGACACCGAGAACCGCTTCCTCCACGTCGTGCGCAAGGGCGTCGTGCGGCTCGAGCGGGACGGGCGGACGATCGAGCTGTGCGAGGCGGGCGAGCTGTTCGGCGCGCCCTCGGCGCTTGGCGGCGGCAGCCCCCGCTTCGACGCGGTGGCGGCCGAGGAGGCCCTGCTCTACCGCTTTCCGGTCGAGGCGGTGCGTCCGCTGCTCGCCGACGAGCGCGTCGCCACCTTCTTCTTCGAGAGCCTCGCCGATCGGCTGCGCGTGTCGAGCGCCCGGGAGTCGGCGGCGCTGCCGACCGACTTCACCGCCGCCGCGCGCACGGCCGTCCACCGCCAGCCGCTGTTCGTCGATCCCGAGACCCCGGTCGCGGAGGCCGCGCGCCGGATGTCCGCCGAGCACGTCAGCTCGGTCCTGGTCGGCGACCACCAGCTCGGCATCCTGACCGACCGCGATCTGCGCAGCCGGGTGGTCGCCCGCGGCCTCGACCCGCAGACGCCGGTGCGCGCCGTGATGACCCGTCCCTGCCGGACGGCGCCCGCCAGCGCCTCGCTGTTCGAGGTCCTGCTCGAGATGCTCGAGCACCGGATCCATCACGTGCCGCTGGTCGAGAGGGGCGAAGTGGTGGGCGTGGTGACCCAGACCGACCTGCTGCGCCAGACGACGCGCAGCCCGCTCCACCTGCTCAAGAGCGTCGAGCGCCACGGCGACACCTCGCGCCTCTCCGATTTCGCGGCCGAGCAGGCGGCGATGGTCGAGCGGCTGGCGGCGGGCGGTCTCGAGGCGACCCGGATCGGACGGATCGCGGCGAGCGTCAACGACGCCCTGGTCGCCCGCCTGCTGCGCATGGCGGAGCACGAGATCGGCGAGCCGCCCTGCCCTTACGCCTGGATGGTGTTCGGCTCGGAGGGGAGGTTCGAGCAGACGCTGCTGACCGACCAGGACAACGCCCTCGTCTACCGCGACGACACGCCCGCGGCGAAGGAGTACTTCGGCCGGCTCGCCGCGCGCGCGGTGGGGGCGCTGCTCGAGCTCGGCTTTCCGCCCTGCCCGGGCGGCTTCATGGCGACCCGCTGGTGCCACCCGCTGGCGGACTGGAAAGCCAAGTTCGAAGGCTGGATCGCCACGCCGGAGCCCGCGGCGCTGCTCGACGCCGCCAGCTTCTTCGACTTCCGCCGCGTCCACGGCGAGCTGTCGCTCGCGCCGCTCGGCGAGATCGTCGAGGGCGCCCGCAACGCGCGGCTCTTCCTGCGCCTGCTGGCCCAGAACTCGCTCCACTTCCGACCGCCGCTCGGCTTCCTGAACCGCGTCCGCGAGCGCGAGAGCGGCGTCGACCTCAAGGGCGGCGGGCTGATGCCGATCGTGGGCCTGGCGCGGGTCCGCGCGCTCGCAGCCGGCAGCGCCCAGCGCTCGACTCTCGACCGGCTCGAGGCGGCCGCGGCGCGCGGTCTGCTGCGGCCGGAAGCGGCCGACACCCTCGCCGAGGCCTTCCGCTTCCTGTCGCGGCTCCGCCTCGAGGCGCAGCTCGAGGCGCGCCGGGCGGGGCGGCCCCCGACCAACGCGGTCGAGCTCGAGGCGCTGACCGCGCTCGAGCGCCGCCACCTGAAGGACGCCTTCATCAGCATCCGCGAGCTGCAGGAGGAGCTGGCGCTCGACTATCTGGTGGAGCGGCCGGCCTGATGCGCGGGCTGCGCCGGTTCTTCGGCGGCGGCCGGCGCCCCTGGCACGAGGCGGTCTACTGGGCGCTCGACCTCGAGGCGTCGGGCCTCGACCCGCGCCGCGAGGAGATCCTGTCGGTGGGCATGGTGCCGATTCGCGGCGGCGGCATCCGCTGGGGCGAGCGCTTCGCGAGCCTGGTGCAGCCGGTCTGGCCCGGCGCGGCGCTCGGCGACGGGCTGCCCGCCCACCACCTGCTGCCCGGCGAGGTGGCCGGCGGCCTGACGCTCGCGGCGGCGCTCGATCAGATCCTGCTGCGGCTCGACGAGGGCGTGCTGCTCGTGCACTTCGCGGCGCTCGACGTCGAGCTGCTGCGCCGCGCCTGCGCCGCCTGCGGCCGCAGGTGGCCGAAGCCGCCGGTGGTCGACACGGTCCGCCTGCTCGAGCACATGGCGCAGGCGGAGTACCCGAAGCCGTCGCTGCCCTCGAACCTCGCCGCCGCCCGTGCGCGCTTCGATCTGCCGCCGGTCGACGAACACGACGCGCTCGCCGACGCGCTGGCGACCGCCGAGCTGTTCCTCGTCCTGCGGCACCGGCTGCGCGCCGAGACCGTGGGCGAGCTCGTCTAGGGAAGGGGGCGGACGGGGGTCAGCGGGGCCCGCCCAGCGTCCGGTCGGCGACGATCGCCGCCACCCAGACGAGGACGCAGGCGCCGAACGCCAGCCAGCGCAGGCGCGCGGGCGACGTGCCCGCCGGCGCCACGCGCGCCACCGTCCGGGTGAGCGGAGAGGTCAGCACCTCGAAGAACCAGAGCAGGCGGCTCTCCGGCTTGCGCGAGAGGCGCGCCACCAGGATGTGGAGCGCCATGTAGAGCACGCCGATGAAGGCGATCAGCCGGAACAGCACGAGGATGCGCGGAGTCATGGTGGGGGCGAGAAAAGCGCCGGGCGGCATTCTACGCCGCCCGGCGCGGGGTGCGACGGGGGTCTCGCTTCAGTGCGTGACGACGCCGGTCGATTGCGCGACCGTCGTCTGTCCGCCCCCGGTGGGGTAGCGGACGTTGGCGACCAGCTCCTGCATTTCGGCGGGCGGCGCCGCGGTGAGCTTCGAGACGATGTAGATGGTCAGGAAGCCGATCGGAATGCCGAAGACGCCGGAGGCGATGGTCGTGGTGCCGAACCAGGACATGCCGTAGAAGCGGCTGCCGACCATGTAGACCAGCGTGGTGATCAGGCCCGCCGCCATGCCGGCGACCGCGCCGGCCTTGTTGGCGCGCTTCCACCAGATGCCCATGACCAGCGCCGGGAAGAACGAGGAGCCGGCGAGGCTGAAGGCCCAGGCCACCAGCTCGACGATGATCGCGAGCCGGAAAGTCGCGACCCAGGCCGCGATGAGGGCGGTGGCGATGAGCAGCACCTTGGTGATGGTCAGGCGCCGGAGCAGCGTCGCCTTGGGGTTGATCACCTTGTAGTAGAGGTCGTGCGAGATGCCGTTGGCGATGGTGAGCAGCAGGCCGTCGGCGGTCGACAGCGCGGCGGCGAGGCCGCCGGCCATCACGAGGCCGGTGATCACGAACGGCAGGCCGGCGATCTCCGGGGTGGCGAGCACCACGAAGTCGGAGCTCTTGATCACGAAGTCGGCGAGCTGGACGATGCCGTCGCCCGCCTTGTCGATGACGCTGAACAGGCCGGCCGGGCTCCACAGGGTCACCCAGGAGGGGAGCTCGGAGATCTTCTGCCCGACCAGGTTCTTGTAGACGGAGTAGCGGGCGAACGCCGCGTAGGCCGGCGCCGTGAAGTAGAGCAGGAAGATGAAGAAGAGCGACCAGCCGACCGAGGTGCGCGCCTCGCGCACCGACGGCGTCGTGTAGTAGCGGGTCAGGATGTGCGGCAGGCCCGCGGTGCCCACCATCAGGCAGAAGGTGAGCGCCAGGAAGTTCCACATCCCCTTGCCCTTCGGAACGGTCAGGTAGTTGCCGACCTTGGCGTCGTCGGAGGCGGCCGGGGCCTTGGCCTGGGTCGTCGCCGTGGCCTTGGTGGCGGTCAGCTTGACCTTCTCCTCGGCCGAGGTCGCCGGATCCTTGAGCTTGGCGTCGGCGGCGTCGGCGTCGGCTTTCCAGAGCGCGCGGGTCGCCTTCTCCTGCGGGTCGCGGGTGACCTGGAGGGCATACTCGTTGTTGCGCTGCAGGAGCTTGCCGTAGGTGAGCTGGGGCACCGGAACGTGGAAGATCTGCCAGGAGAGGACGACCACCGGCACCAGGTAGGAAATGATCAGAATGATGTACTGCGCCACCTGGGTCCAGGTCACCGACTTCATGCCGCCCAGCACCGAGCAGAACAGCACGCCGATCAGGCCGGCGAAGACGCCGACCTTGAAGTCGAGCCCGATGAAGCGGGAGACGATCAGGCCGACGCCCGTCACCTGGGCGATCAGGTAGGTGAACGAGCAGAGGATGGCGGCGATCACGCCCACCACGCGCGCCTCGTTGCCGCCGTAGCGCGAGCCGAGGAAGTCCGGGATCGTGTAGGCGCCGAACTGGCGCAGGTAGGGGCCGAGGAAGACGGCGAGCAGCAGGTAGCCGCCGGTCCAGCCCATGACGTAGGCGAGACCCGAGAAGCCCTGGACCGAGAGTGCGCCCGCCATCGAGATGAAGGACGCCGCCGACATCCAGTCGGACCCGGTGGCCATGCCGTTGTAGATCGCCGGCACGCCGCGCCCCGCGACGTAGTACTGGTCGGGGTCGGAGGTGCGGGTGATGATGCCGATGACGATGTAGATGCCGAGCGAGAGGCCCATGAAGATCCAGCCGATCCAGCGGTTCGGCAGATCGAACAGCGCCTCGGCGAGGCCGATCAGGATGGTGACGCCCAGGAATCCGAGCGTATAGAGCGTGAAGATCTTGCGCAGGTTCACTTCTTGTCCTCCGTCAGCCCGTACTCGGCGTCCTTGCGGTTCATGAGCCTGGCGTAGACCACGATCTCGACGACGAACACGGCCAGGGCGCCCTGCGCGGCGATGTAGTAGCCGAGCGGGAAGCCGAGGAAACTGACCTCGTTCAGGGTGCCCGCGAAGAGCCCGCCGAGGAGGTAGGCGACCACGAACCAGATCGCGAGGAGGGTGAAAGTCAGGCGCGAGTTGTAGCGCCAGTACTCCATCTTCTGCTGTTCCGTCAGATGCGCGGACATGCGTACGGTCCCTCCGGGATCAGAACTGGAAGACCTGCCACTGGATGACGAACTGGTCGCGATCGTCGCCCACGTCGGGCTTGATCTGCGAATAGCTGAACTTGATGTTGTTGTTGTGGCCGGCGATCATGTAGCCGACGCCGAGCGTCCACTTCTCCTCGTCGACGCGGGCGGCGGCGGCGAAGTTCTGGGAGGCGTACTGGACGAAGGGGAAGAACTTGATCGAGGCGAAGTAGTAGCCGGCCTCGGCCAGGATGTCGTCCTGCTCCGGCAGGTTGGTCAGGAAGGTGTCGCCGTCGACGGTCTGGTAGTCGACCTGGCCCGAGAAGCCGCCGCTGTCACCGACCGGCAGGTCGAAGAAGACGTCCGCGCCGTAGGCGTTGTAGTCCTCCTGGATGTCGAAGTAGCCGCCGAGGGCCACGGTCCTGGTCTTGCCGAGCGAGGTGCCGCGGTAGAAGAGGCCGACCTGCGGGGTGCCGAACGAGTACATGAGGCGGCCGAAATAGCGCAGGTCGTTGCTCGCGTTGGTGCCGCGGGCGCCCTGCAGGACGCCGGCGCGGTACTCGAAGTGGTTCTCGGCGGCGTAGCCGCGGATCTGCAGCCCGTAGTCGCGGCCGACGCGCGCGGTGAGCGGCGCGGACTCCACGAAGGTGTAGGGGCCGTAGTCGGTCGCCAGCAGCGAGGCCGCCGACTGGGTGTGGTTGTAGGAGAGCGCGGGCAACAGCATGCCGCCGTCGAAGTTGAAGTTCTTGGTCGGCTTGTAGGTGACGGCGAAGTCCTGGATGTAGACGTCGCCGGCGTCCTTGACCCCCGCGTTGTTCGACTTGCCGAGGTTCGGGCTGTCGGTCTCGAGGAAGATCGAGAGCTTCTCGCCGAGCGTGAAGTTCATCAGGATGCGGGCGCGGCGCAGGAAGAGGTTCTGCGCGGTGTCGTCGGTGCCGGCGACGTCGATCGACTCGCCCTGCAACTGGCCGAGCAGGCCGATCTTGAAGATCATCTTCTCGTCCGCGGACTTCCACTGCAGCTGCGCCTGGGCGGGCTGGGCGGCGACGAGAGCGCCGAGCAGCAGGATCGCCGGGCCGACTCGCTTCCAACGGGTGCTCTGTTCCATGTGCTCTCCTTGCTGGGAATGGGACTCGGAACCAACCTGGATCGTTGTCGGTCGCGCCGGTTCTCGCGCCGGAGCGGGCGGCGGGCGCCCGTCGCCCGCGGATCCGGGCGCCGGCGACGAAGGGCACGCGCGGGCAGCCCGGGCTGCGAGGTCCGACGACTCGAATCGAGGCACGGTCTTGCCGCGACGTGGAGCACGAAACGGGCCAGCGGTTTCGATGCGTTTTGGAGCGCTCTGGGTCGTATCCTGGGACCTTGCTGGCCGCTTTCCCGTGCGACCGGGTGGGTGACTCGTCCCGGCCTTGCTACAGTGCGCTACAGGCGCTACACTCGCGCAAGGTGATCCCGTTCGACGATCCGTTGCGGCTGGCCGGCCGGCTGGTCGACGCCTGCCCCTCACCGGCGCTGCTGGTCGAGGCGGGAGGCAAACTGCGCAAGGCGAACCGGGCGGCCGCGGCGCTGCTCGGTCTCGACGGCGGCGGGGCCGAGCCCTCGCTGCGCGACCTGGTCGGCATCGGCTGGCGCGAGGTCGAGCTGATCGCGCGCGAGGGCGACACCGAGCTCGCCGCCGAGCTGCCCCCCGGCCGCTCCTTTCCGGACCGGCGCGGTGCGCGCGTCCGCTTCGAGCCGGTCGCCGCCGCGGATGGAGGGCTGGGCGGCGTCGTCGCCTTCCTCGAACCGGTCGCCGAGCCCGTGCCGACTTCGCGCCGGGCGGCGCGCACGGAGCGCGGCTTCGATGCGATCTTCGGCGACGATCCGGCGGTCCTCGCCACCAAGGAGGCCGCGGCGCGCTTCGCGCGGACCCTGCTGCCGGTCCTCCTGCTCGCCGAGACCGGCACGGGCAAGGAGCTGCTGGCGCGGGCGATCCACGGCGCCAGCGCACGGCGCGACCGCCCCTTCGTCGCCATCAACTGCGGCGCTCTCTCGCCGCACCTGCTCGAGAGCGAGCTGTTCGGCTACGCGCCGGGCGCCTTCACCGGCGCCAGCCGCGACGGCAACGACGGCAAGATCGGCGCGGCGCGCGGCGGCACGCTCTTCCTCGACGAGGTGGCCGAGATGCCGGGGCCGCTCCAGGCGCTGCTGCTGCGCGTGCTCGAGGACGGCACCTACTACCGCGTGGGCGACAACCGGCCGCGCCAGGCCGACGTCCGCCTGGTCTGCGCGACCTGCCTCGATCTGCCCCGTCTGGTCGCCGAGGGCGCGTTTCGCCGCGACCTCTTCTACCGGATCGAGGGCGCCTGTCTCGGGCTGCCGCCGTTGCGCGCGCGCAGCGACCTGCCGGCGCTGATCGGCCACCTGCTCGGGTCGCTCGCGGCCGAAGCCGGTCGGTCCGCGCCGGAGATCGCGCCCGAAGTGTTCGCGACGCTGACCCGGGCGGCGTGGCCCGGCAACGTCCGCCAGCTGAAGACCGCGCTGCAGCACGCCCTGATCCTGTGCGACGGCGCCACCATCCGCCGCGAGCACCTGCCGCGCGAGCTCGGCGGCGGCGCCGCGGCAGCCCTCGCCCCGCCATCGTCCGCCGCGGCGCCGCCGGCGCCGGCCGCGGCGTCCGCTCCGCCCCGCCGCACGCTCGCCGAGCTCGAGCGGGAACGGTTGGAACGCGCGGTGACGGCGGCGCGCGGCAACCTCTCGCGCGCGGCCGCGGAGCTCGGGATCGCGCGCTCGACGCTCTACCGCCGGCTGCGCCGGCACGGACTTCTGCCGTGAGCGCGCCCGAGAGCCCGGGCGGGCGCGCGCCGCGCGCGCGCGCCGAGCCGACCGGCGAATCGCGCATCGAGCGCCGCGCCCGGGTCGAGCACTCCCAGCGCACCCTGCCGCCGCGCCTGGTCCTGCTCACCCTGGCCGGGTTCCTTCTCTTCGGCTACCCCTTCCTCGCGGTCTTCTCCGGGCCGCGTCGCGTCGCCGGAATCCCGGCGCTCTACGTCTGGCTCTTCCTCGCCTGGGGCCTCTTCATCCTCGCCATCGCCCGCCTGGTCGACCCGGGGGGGCGGCGCCGCTAGCCCTGCGGGGCCGGCGCCGGAGGCCGCGCGTTGATCTCGATCTGGGCCATCCTCGCCGTCGCCCTGGTCTATCTCGGCGTGCTCTTCACGGTCGCCTTCTGGGGGGATCGGCGCGCCGAGCGGGGGCGCAGCCTGATCGCCAACCCCTACGTCTACGCGCTGTCGATGGCGGTCTACTGCACGGCGTGGACGTTCTTCGGCAGCGTCGGACGGGCGGCCTCGACGGGTATCGGCTTCCTGCCCATCTACCTCGGGCCGACACTCGCGGCGGCGCTCTCCTGGGTGCTGCTGCGGCGCATGGTGCGGATCAGCAAGCAGGAGCGCATCACCTCGATCGCCGACTTCCTGGCCTCCCGCTACGGCAAGAGCCGCGCGCTCGGCGCGGTGGTGACCGCGGCCCTGGTGGTGGGCATCGTGCCCTACATCGCGCTCCAGCTGAAGGCGGTCTCGGCGAGCTTCCTGCTGCTGCTGCGCGGCGTCGGCTCCGACGTCACCCACGACCCGCTCTTCCTGCAGACGTCGGGCGGCGTCGCGGCGGTGCTCGCCGTCTTCGCGATCCTGTTCGGGACCCGCCATCTCGACCTGACCGAGCACCACGAGGGCCTGGTGCTCGCCATCGCCTTCGAGTCGGTGGTCAAGCTGGTCGCCTTCCTGGCGATCGGCCTCTGGGTCACCTTCGCTCTCCACGACGGCCCCGGAGCGCTGTTCGACCAGGTGCTCGCGAGCCCCGACCTGGCGCCGCTCACCGAGTTCAACGGATCCTGGAGCTCGTGGACCTGGTTGCTGCTGCTCTCCTTTGCCGCGATCCTCTTCCTGCCCCGCCAGTTCCAGATGGCGGTGGTCGAGAACGTCGACGAGCAGCACCTGCGCAAGGCGGCCTGGCTCTTCCCGCTCTACATGCTGGTGATCAACCTGTTCGTGCTGCCGATCGCCTTCGCCGGACGCCTCCGGTTTCCCGACGGCGGCGTCGACGCCGACAGCTTCGTGCTCGGGCTGCCGCTCGCCGACGGCGCCGCCGGGCTCGCGCTGCTCGTCTTTCTCGGCGGCGTGTCGGCGGCGACCGGCATGGTGATCGTCGAAACGGTGGCGCTCTCGACGATGATGTCGAACGAGCTCGTGCTGCCGGCGCTGCTGCGCTCCGCCCTCGGCGGACCCGATCCCGACCTCGGTCCGCGCCTGCTGTTCGGCCGCCGGCTGTCGATCATCGTCGTGCTCGCCCTCGGTCAGCTCTACCTGATGGCGACCGGGGCGGAGGGCTCGCTGGTCTCGATCGGCCTGATCTCCTTTGCCGCCGTCGCGCAGCTCGCGCCGGCGCTCGTCGGCGGCCTGTTCTGGCGCGGCGCCACGCAGCGCGGCGCGCTCGCCGGGCTGATCGGCGGCTTCCTGGTCTGGATCTACACTCTGCCCTTCCCGACCTGGGTGGAGAGCGGCCGGTTGCCGGAGGCGGTGCTCGCCGCCGGCCCCTTCGGACTCTCCTGGCTGCGGCCGCAGGCGCTGTTCGGCCTCGAGGGGCTCGATCCGATCGCCCACTCGCTGTTCTGGAGCCTCGCGGTCAATTTCGGGTTGTTCGTCGCCGTCTCGGCGCGTGGCGGGCAGTCGGCCGTCGAGTACGGCCAGGCGCGGCGCTTCGTCGACGTCTTCCGGCGCCGCCCCGAGACCGCCGAGCTGCCGCGCTGGGGCGCGGACACGCCGGTCGCCGCGGTGCGTTCGCTGCTCGAGCGCTTCCTCGGCGAGGCGCGCACCCGCGTGGCGCTCCAGCGCTACAGCTCGGGGCGCGGCATCGATCTCGGACGCATGGTCTACGCCGACGCCGGCCTGGTGGCCTTCGCCGAGCGCCTGCTGGCGGGCACCACCGGCGCGGCGTCGGCCCGCGTGGCGCTCGCGACCGTCGCCCGCGAGCGGGAGCTCGCGGGCGCCGAGGTGGTGCGCCTGCTCGACGAGTCGGCGCGGGTGATCGCCACCAGCCGCCAGCTTGCCGAGAAGTCGGCGGCGCTCGAGCGCGCCAGCGCCGAGCTGCGCGATGCCAACGAGCGCCTGCGCGAGCTCGACCGCCTGAAGGACGACTTCGTCGCGACCATGGCCCACGAGCTGCGCACGCCGCTCACCTCGATCCGCGCCTTCACGGAGATCCTCCACGACCATCCGGAGCTCGACGTCGACAAGCGCGGCGAGTTCCTGCGCATCGTGCTGCGCGAGAACGACCGCCTGACCCGACTGATCGGCGAGGTGCTCGACCTCGCCAAGCTCGAGTCGGGCGAAGCCGAGCTCCATCCGGTGACGGTCGAGATCGGCCCGCTGGTCGAGGAGGCGCTGGCCGCGATCGGCGGCCTCGCCGAGCGCCGCGGCGTCGCACCCGAGGCGCGCGTCGAGCCCGGCCTGCCGGCACTCGCGCTCGACCGCGACCGGGTCCTCCAGGTCCTCCTCAATCTCCTGTCGAATGCGCTCAAGTTCTGCCCCGAGCGGGGCTGGGTCGCGGTCGAGGCCCGCGGCGTGGCGAGGGCGTCGAGCTGGCGGTCGCCGACGACGGGCCGGGCGTGCCCGCGAGCGAGCGGGAGGCGATCTTCGAGAAGTTCCGGCAGTCGGTGCCGAGCGCCGCCGGCGCGCCGAACGGCATCGGCCTCGGGCTCTCGATCTGCCGCGAGATCGTGGTCCGGCACGGCGGTAGGATCTGGGTCGGCGACAGCGATCGGGGCGGCGCGCGCTTCGCCTTCGTGCTGCCGCCGGCGGAGCGCCACTGCGCCGGCGGCGACGGGCCGGAAGCCGGCGTGATTCGCGGAGGAAGACCATGGCGCATCGGGTGCTGATCGTCGAGGACGAGCCCAACATCGTGGTCTCGCTCGAGTTCCTGCTCGACCACGAGGGCTACGAGGTCCAGGTGGCCACTTCCGGTCCCGACGCGCTGGAGCGTTCGGCGAGCTTCCGCGCCGACCTCGTCCTGCTCGACGTGATGCTGCCGGGGCTCGATGGTTTCGAGGTCTGCCGGGCGCTGCGCGCGCAGCCCGACAGCCCGAAGATCATCCTGCTCACCGCGCGCGGCCGCGAAGCCGAGCGGCACAAGGGGCTCGACCTCGGCGCCGACCTCTACATCACCAAGCCCTTCTCGACGCGACAAGCTGATGGCCGACATCCGCGACTGCCTGGGATACCGCGATGCCTGAACCGGGCGGGTCCGCGCCCGGCCGCGCGCTCGACGAAATCGCGCGCACCATGCGCGGCGCGATCGGCAGCCTGCGCGCGGCGGCCGAGACGCTCGAGAAGTACCCGGCGGTCGAGGGCGCGCCGCGCGCGCGGCTGCTCGGCGTGATCGCCGAGGAGGCGGAGCGCCTGAGCGGGCTCGTCCGCAGCGTCGAGGGGATCGCGCGGCCACGGGCGCCGGCGGGGCCGGGGCGGGCGGCGCCGCCACGGTGGGCGAGGTCGCGATCCGCCTCGCCCGCGCCGCCGAGGCGCTCGGTTTCGAGCTCGCGCCGGGGCGCGCCGCCGGGCCGGAGCTCGCCGCGGCGTCGCTCGACCTGCCGGGCGAGGAAGCGGTCGCGGCCGCGACCGCCTATCTCGCCGAGCTGCGGCGGGAAATGGCGGTGACGCCGCTGCGCCTGGGCGTCGAGCGGACCGACCGTCACCTGCTGCTCGACCTCGGCTGGAACCCCGACCCCGCCGATCTCGACCGTCTGCTCGAGTGGCAGGGGCGGGCGCTCGATCCGCCGCCGGGGGAGGCGCCGCGTCCGGGCCTGCGGCCGCTCGCCCGCGACCACGACGGCGAGGCCTGGTTCATCCTCGACCGCGACGGCGGCGCGGCGCACGTCAAGATCCTGCTGCCGCTCGCCGCGGGCGCGGCGAGCCGCTGATCCCGGCGGCCGGCGCGCGGACCCGCCGCGCCGGGCACCATCCGAAAGGGTGGGAGTGCCCCGCCTGAAAAGTTTCCGCCCGCGGCGTCCGGCCGCGTGCGATGCAGGATTAGAATCGCCCCCCAAATTCCGAGGTCGCTTCGAGGGAGGAACCGCAATGATTCCCGTCAAGCCCGAGATCCGCGCCGGCGCCC
Source organism: uncultured Acidobacteriota bacterium (assembly GCA_963803995.1). GTDB lineage: Bacteria > Acidobacteriota > Thermoanaerobaculia > Multivoradales > JAGPDF01 > JACTMI01. The sequence goes on along the minus strand of CAWDOT010000008.1, from coordinate 235,037 downwards.
ACATCCGCTCGATGGAGGAGTACCAGCGCCTCTACCGGCTCTCGCTCGACGATCCGGAGGGCTTCTGGAAGAAACAGGCCGACAACATCACCTGGTTCCACCCGCCGTCGACGATCTCGACGTCGACCTCGAGGAGGTCGACTTCTCCTGGTACGGCGGCGGCCGGCTGAACGCCTGCTTCAACTGCGTCGACCGCCACCTGTCGACGCAGCCCGAGAAGATCGCGATCATCTGGGCCGAGGACGAGCCGGGCGAGTACGAGACACATCACCTACCGCGAGCTCAAGCACCAGGTGGCGCGGGTCGCCAACGTCCTGCTCGCCCACGGCGTCGTCACGCGGCGACCGGGTGATCATCTACCTGCCGATGATGCCCGAGCTGGTCTACACGATGCTCGCCTGCGCGCGCATCGGCGCCGTCCACTCGGTGGTCTTCGCCGGCTTCTCGGCCGAGTCGCTGCGCGACCGCATCCTCGACGCCGGCGCCAAGGTGGTGGTGACCGCCAACGAGGGCCTGCGCGGGGGCAAGCGGATTCCGCTCAAGGCGACCGTCGATCGGGCGGTCGAGGGCTCTGGCGTCGATCGAGCGGGTGCTGGTCGCGCAGCGCACCGACACCGAGGTGCCGATGACCGCAGGGGCGCGACCTCTGGCTCGCCGACGAGGTGCGCAAGCAGCGCTCGACCTGCCCGGTCGAGTGGATGGACGCCGAGTCGCCGCTGTTCATCCTCTACACCTCGGGCTCGACCGGCAAGCCGAAGGGCGTGCTGCACACCACGGCCGGCTACCTGGTCTATTCGCCGCTCACCCACAAGCTCGTCTTCGACTACCGGCCGGGCGACATCTACTTCTGCGCCGCCGACATCGGCTGGGTGACCGGCCACAGCTACATCGTCTACGGACCGCTGGCCAACGGCGCGACGACCGTGATGTTCGAGTCGATCCCGCTCTATCCCGACCCGGGCCGCTACTGGCGCATCGTCGACGACCTCGGCGTCAACATCTTCTACACCGCGCCGACCGCGCTGCGCGCGATCGCGCGCGAGGGCGACGACTGGGTCAAGCGCGCATTCGAGGAAGAGCCTGCGCGTCCTCGGCTCGGTCGGCGAGCCGATCAACCCCGAGGTCTGGAAGTGGTACCACGACGTGGTCGGCGACGGCCGCTGCGCGGTGGTCGACACCTGGTGGCAGACCGAGACCGGCGGCATCCTGATCACGCCGCTGCCGGGCGCCACCGCCGTGCAAGCCGGGCTCGGCGACCTTCCCCTTCTTCGGCGTCGATCCGGTCGCTCGTCGACGAGCACGGCGAGGAGCTCCACGGCAACGGCGTGTCGGGCAACCTCTGCCTGCGCGGCTCCTGGCCGGGCCAGGCGCGCACCATCTACGGCGACCACTCGCGCTTCAAGGAGACCTACTTCACCCGCTTCCCCGGGCTCTACTTCACCGGCGACGGCTGCAAGCGCGACGAGGACGGCTACTACTGGATCACCGGCCGCGTCGACGACGTGCTCAACGTCTCCGGCCACCGCCTGGGCACCGCCGAGGTCGAGAGCGCGCTCGTCGCCCACGCCGCGGTCGCCGAGGCCGCGGTGGTCGGCTTCCCGCACGACATCAAGGGCACCGGCATCTTCGCCTACGTGCATCCCGACGCCGGAGTTCGAGGGCTACGAGCCGGACGAGCTGGTCGGCATGCTGAAGGAGCAGGTGCGCCAGGCGATCGGTCCGATCGCGACGCCCGACCGCATCCTGGTCACGCCGGGCCTGCCCAAGACGCGCTCGGGCAAGATCATGCGCCGCATCCTGCGCAAGATCGCCGCCGGCGAGACCGAGGACCTCGGCGACATCTCGACGCTCGCCGACCCCTCGGTGGTCGAGAAGCTGCTCGAAGCTTCGAGGGGCTAGCGTCCGGCGCCGCCCGCCGGTCGCCGCCCGCCGTTCGCCGGTCGGGCGGCGCCGGCGGGGCGCGGGCGGCGTACCTTCCTCCCGACGGCGACGCTTCCGCCGTCGGGAGGCAGACGATGGATCTTCACGAGGAATCGGGCAACAAACCGGGCGATGGCCGCCGCGCGGCGACGCGCCTGGTGTTCGGCGTCTTCCTGATGCTGGTCGGCGGGCTGCTGATCGCCGACAACCTCGGCCTCGACGTGCCCGCTTCGGTCTGGAGCTACTGGCCCTTCCTGCTGATCGCGCTCGGCGCGGTCAAGCTCGTGCTGGGGCCGGGCGACGCGCGCGAGGGGGGATTCTGGATGCTGCTCGCCGGCCTCTACGGCTGGGTGAGCGTGTTCCGGATCGGCGGTCTCGCCTGGGGCAGCGCCTGGCCGATCTTCCTGCTCGGCGCCGGCATCTGGATCGTGATCGGCCGCCCGCTCTGCCGGGCGGGGGCGAAGAGCGCCCGGGAGGCGCGCGATGTGCGCTGAGCCGGTGCTCACCCCCTGGCCGCGCCTGGTCGCGGGGCTGATGGTGGCGATGATCGGCGTCATCGAGCTCGCCGAGAACCTCGAGCTGCTCGACGGGTACCGGGTCTACCCGGTGTTCTGGCCGGTCGCATTCGGCGCGCTCGCGCTCGCCTTCCTGGTCGGCCGGTCGGGACATCCGAGCCGCCACTGGGGCTGGCTCTTCGCCCTGCTCGCGGTCGTCGCGGCGCTCCAGGGCTTCGAGGTCGCGATCCCGATCAACCCCTTCGCGCTGCTCTGGCCGACGGTCCTTCTCGTGGCCGGCTACGCGCTGGTGCGCCGGGCTCTGCGCGGACCCGCCACGCGCCGACCGGACGACGGGACGACCGTCTCGAGCTTCGCCATGATGGCCGGGCTCGAGCGCACCAACCGCTCCGAGACCTTCCGGGGCGGCGACCTCACCGCGGTGATGGGCGGCGTCGGCCTCGACCTGCGTGGCGCGCGGCTCGACCCCGAGGGCGCGACGATCGAGGTCTTCGCGCTCTGGGGCGGCATCGAGCTGACCGTGCCGGAGGGGTGGCGGGTCGAGCTCGACGTGGTGCCGCTGCTGGGCGGTTTCGAGGACCGCACCCGCGCCTCCGACACGGCGGCCGGTCCCGCCCTCAAGGTCCGCGGCTTCGTGGTGATGGCGGGCGGCGAGGTCCACCACTGATGGCCGTCGTGCATCCGATCGTCGCGCGGCCGCAGCGCCTGGCGGCCTACCTGGCCGTGGCGCTCGCCTTCGGGGCGCTGCTCGCGCTCCTCGTCGAGCGCGCCGCCCCGGGTGGCGGCCTCGCCGCGAACGCCGCCTTCGCGCTGCCGATGGCGCTGTTCTACGCCTTCCAGTGCCTGACCATCTGGTACCCGGTGCGCACGCTGGCGAGCGACTCGGCCGCGGCGCCCCGGCTGGTGCTGGTCCTGACCGTCGCCTCGTTCGTCGCGGCGGCGGTCTGGCTGGCGGTGGGCCTCGCCTGGTCGCGCGCGCTCGAGCTGGCGGGCGTCGCCGGGGCGGGCGAGCGATTCCGCGCGGCGGCGCCGCTGGTCTTCTCGATCGGCGTCTTCCTGTTCGCGCTGGCGGCGCTGCTCCACGCCCTGTTCGCCGCCGTCGAGCGCTCGCGCTCCGCCGAGCGGCGCGCGCTCGAGCTGCAGGTGCACGCGCGCGAGGCGGAGTTGAAGGCGCTCAAGGCGCAGCTCGATCCGCACTTCCTGTTCAACAGCCTCAACTCGGTCGCGGCGCTGATCTCGACCGACCCGAGGGCGGCGCGCAGGATGTGCTTCCTGATGGCCGGCTTCTTCCGCAAGAGCCTGGGGCTGGGCGCGCGCCAGTCGATCCCGCTCGGCGAGGAGATGTACCTCGCCGAGACCTTCCTCGCCATCGAGGAGGTGCGTTTCGGCGCGCGGCTGCGGCCGGTGATCGACGTCGCCGAGGAGACGCTCGCCCTCTCGGTGCCGCCCCTGTTGCTCCAGCCGCTGGTCGAGAACGCGGTCCATCACGGCATCGCGCATCTGCTCGAAGGCGGCGAGGTGCGGATTTCCGCGCGGCGCCGCGGCGGCGAGCTCGAGCTCGCGATCGAGAACCCGTGCGACCCCGAGCGCCCCGCCTCGCGCGGCGCCGGAGTCGGCCTCGCCAACGTGCGTGCCCGGCTCGACGCCTCGTTCGGCCCCGGCGCCCGCCTCGAAGTCGACGCCGGGCCCGAGCGCCACCGGGTCCGGATCCTGCTGCCCGCCACCCCGGCGGCGAGCTAAGGTACCCGGGGATGCGCGCGCTGATCGTCGACGACGAGCCCCTGGCCCGTGCCCTGCTGCCGAGTAGCTCGCCGAGCTGGGCGGCGTCGAGCTGGTGGGCGAATGCGTCGAACGGATTCGAGGCGGTCAAGGCCATCGAGCGAGCTCGCGCCCGACCTCGTCTTCCTCGACATCCAGATGCCGAAGCTCGACGGCTTCGAGGTGCTCGAGCTGCTGGACGGCGCGGCGCCGGCGGTCGTGTTCGTGACCGCCTACGACGAGTACGCGCTCAAGGCCTTCGACGTGCACGCGGTGGACTACCTGCTGAAGCCGGTCGACCCGCGAGCGCCTGGCCGGAAGCGCTCGCGCAGGCCCGCGCGCGTGGCCGGGCCGCGAGCGGCCCGGCCCTCGCCGGCCAGCTCGCCGCCGCGGCGCGCCCGCCCGGACGGTGCGCTCGAGCGGGTCCTGGTGCGCGAGGACGGACGCGAACGTGCACGTCATCCCGGTCGGCCAGCGCTCGACTACGTCGAGGCGCGGACGACTACGTCGGCATCTTCGTCTCCGGCGGGCAGCGACCCACCAAGCAGCAGACGCTGGCCGAGCTCGAGACGCAGCTCGATCCCGGGCGCTTCGTCCGCATCCATCGCTCCTACCTGCTCAACGTCGAGCGCCTGGCGCGCCTCGAGAGCTACGGCAAGGACAGCTGGCTGGCGTTCCTCGCCGACGGCTCGCGCCTGCCGGTCTCGCGGCGGGGCTACGCGCGGCTCAAGGATCTTCTGGGTTGATCTCCGGCGCCTCGTCGGACAGCTCGCCGAGCCCGCCGGCGAGCGGCAGGCGCACGCGCGCCCGCTCCCACTCGAGCACCAGCTCGCGAGCGCCGAGCGCGCTCACCACCGGGCGCACGGTGAAGGTCTCGACCGGTGTCTCGAGCGTCTCGACGGGCACCGCGAAGCGACCCACTTCCCGGGCGCGCAACGCGTCGGTGTATTCGGACTCGAGACCCCACTGGCGGATGGCGCGGTTGACGATCACCAGCCATTGGGCGGCGGCCGGCACGGTGTAGAGCGCGTAGCTGCCGGGCAGCAGGGGGAGCGGCCCGAGCCGCGCCGGGGCGTCGAGGTGCAGCGTCGTCGGCTCGTTGGCGCCGGTCCGCCAGAGCTGGCCATAGGGGACCGCCTCGCCGCCCAGCATCCGGCGGCCATGCAGCGAGGGGCGGCCGTAGCAGACCTTGCCGTGCCCCCCTTCGAAATCGAACCGGACCCCGGCGAGCGGGCTCGCGCGCGGCAGCCAGGCCGGCACCCAGGCCCAGTTGCGCGGGCAGGGCGCCCAGGTGGCGATCGACGAACCGGGCGCCAGCGAGGTGAGCAGGACGAAGCCGGCGAACAGGGCCGCCGCGAATCCCAGCAAAGACAACAGACTCTTGCGCACGCGCCGAGACCTCCGGGCGCCAAGGTTGCCCGAAACCGGGCCGCACGTAAAGCGCGCCCTCCGCTCTGCGCCCGGACGGCCCGGACCCCGGTGCTACACTGCCGGCCGTGTCGGAACCGGCGCGCGACGAGCCCACCAAGCTGCGCGGCCTGGTCGGTCTGGCCGCGGCGGTGCTGGTGATCGCCGGCGCCCGCGCGGCCGCCAGCGTCCTGCAGCCGATCGTCTTCGCCCTCTTCCTGGGCATCCTCGCGCTGCCCTTCTTCTCGTGGCTGCGCCGGCGCCGCGTGCCGCTCGTGCTCGCGGTCGGCGCGACGATGTGCGGCATCGTCGCCGTCCTGGCGATCTTCTTCGTGCTCCTGCTCGGTTCGCTCGGCGAAATCCGGGAGGTCGGCCCCAACTACTGGACGGCGATCCAGGAGCGGCTCTCTTACACGGTCGAGTGGTGGGCCGCCAAGGGGATCGCGGTCGACCAGTTCCTGCCCTCGGGCTGGAAGGACTCCAAGGTCCTGGTCGCGCTCGCCGGGGACACCTTCCTGCTCGCGCTCCAGTTTCTCTCCCAGGCGACCATCGCGCTGCTCACCCTGGTCTTCCTCCTGTTCGAGTTCGCCGCCTTCCCCGAGAAGCTCGCCCAGTCGCCGCCGCGCATCCGCGCCGGCTTCGCCGGCTTCCGGCAGGTGTCGAACCAGCTGCAGCGGTTCATCTTCATCAAGACGCTGATGAGTCTGGGCATCGGCCTGACCGCCGGCGCCTGGGTCGCTTTCCTGGGCGTCGATTTCCCGGTCCTGCTCGGGCTGCTCGCCTTCGGCGCCCACTTCGTGCCCAACGTCGGCGCGCTGATCGCGGCGGTGCCCGCGATGCTCTTCGCCTTCGTCCAGTACGACCCGATGAAGGCGATCGTGGTCGGCCTCGGCTACCTGGTGATCGGCACCGCCCTCGGCAACCTGGCCGAGCCGGCGCTGATGGGCCACCGGCTCGGACTGTCGCCGCTCGTCGTCTTCGTCTCGCTGGTCTTCTGGGGCTGGCTGTGGGGCGCGGTCGGCATGTTCCTGTCGGTGCCACTGACCATGACGGTGAAGATCCTCCTCGAGCACGCCCCCGGCTGGGGCTGGCTCGCGGCGCTGCTCGATTCCGGGCCGCGCACGGGAGCGGAGCGCCCGCGGGTCGACGGCGAGCTGGCCGCGGACGCGCCGGGCCGCGGGTCGCCGTAGCCGCGGGACGTCCGGCGCGATGCCTCCCCTCCCGCCCGAACCCTTCCGCCCCGACGAGCGCTGGCTGCGCCTGGCGGTCGGCGATCTGCCGGTAGTGGTCTGGGCGATCGGTCCCGACGGCAACATCGGTCTGTCGGAAGGGGGCGCGCTCGCCGGCCTCGGGCTGACCGGCGGTGCCATCGTCGGAACCTCGCTGTTCGACGCCTACGCCAGCCGCCCCGACATCCTCGCCGCCGCGCGCCGGGCGCTCGCGGGCGAGGTCCAGGCGCTGCGCATCGAGTACGGCGGTCGCGTGTTCGAGACCCGCCTGGTGCCGCTTCCGGAGGCCGGCGGTGTGCCCGCCGGAGTGGTCGGCCTCGCGGTCGACGTCACGGTCGAGGTCGAGGACGAGCTCGAGCTCGAGCGGCGCAGCCGCCTGCTGCACGCCGTCTCCGCCGTGGCGCAGCGCTTCCTCTCCGGCGAGCCCTTCGACGGGACCGTGCGGCGCTGCCTCGAGATCCTCGGCCGGGCCACCGACGCCTCGCGCGTCTACGTCTTCCAGAATCGCGTGGCCGAGGACGGCCAACTGGTCGCCGACCAGCGCTGGGAGTGGGTCGCCGAGGGGGTGAGCGCGGAGCTCGCCAACCCCGCCCTGCAGGGCTTTCCGCTGATGGACGAGGCGCACCAGGAGCTGACGGTGCCGCTCGCCTGGGGCGAGCCTTACGCGCGCGCCATCGGCGAGGTCGGGCCCGGCCTCGCCGACCTGCTGCGCGGACAGCAGATCCAGTCGCTGCTCGTGGTGCCGATTCTCGTCGAGGAGCGCTGGTGGGGCTTCGTCGGCTTCGACGACTGCGTGCGCGTCCGGCGCTGGAGCGCCGAGGAGATCGGCGCGCTGCGCACCGCCGCCGCCCTGTTCGGGGCGGCCTGGCAGCGGCACCAGGTCGAGCACGCGCTGCGCGAGAGCGAGGAGAAGTACCGCGAGCTGGTCGAGAACGCCACCGATCTCGTCTGGTCGATCGACATGGAGGGCCGCTTCCTGTCGGCGAACCGGGCGATGGCGAACGTGCTCGGTTATCCGGCCGAGGAGATCGTCGGCGCACCCTGGGAGCGCTTCATCCCGGAAGCGGACCAGCAGGCGATCGTCCGGCGCGCCATGCGCGAGAAGATCGAGGCGGGCCAGGCCCGGACCAACTACGAGGTGCGTCTGTTCGCCCGTTCGGGCGACTACGTCCAGGTCGAGGTCAGCTCGCGGCTGATCGAGCGCGACGGTCGACCGGCGGTGATCCACGGCACCGCGCGCGACGTCACCGAGCGCCGCCGGCTCGAAGAGCAGCTCCGGCAGGCCGTGAAGATGGAGGCGGTCGGCCGGCTCGCCGGCGGTGTGGCGCACGACTTCAACAACCTGCTGACGGCGATCACCGGCTACGGCGAGCGGATCCTGGCGCGCCTGCGCGCGACCGATCCGATGCGCGGCGAGGTGATGGAGATTCTCAAGGCGGGCGAGCGCGCCGCCGACCTGACCCGCGAGCTGATGGCCTTCGGACGCCGGCAGTCGGCCGCGCCGCGCCAGGTCGACCTGAACGAGCTGCTCGAGCAGCGGCTGGAGATGCTGCGGCGGATCGTGGGCGACGACGTGGTGGTGGTGAACCTCGCCGAAGCGCGCGTCGGCCCCGTGCTCGCCGACCCTGCGATGTGCGAGCAGGTGCTGGTCAACCTGATGGTCAACGCGCGCGACGCGATGCCGCGCGGCGGGCGCATCGAGCTCGCCACCGCGCCGGCCGAGCCGGCCGAGATCTTGCGCCGCGGAATCGCGACGGTGCCGCATCCGGCCTACGTGCACCTGTCGGTGCGCGACACCGGCGACGGGATGGATGCCGAAACGATGGCGCGCATCTTCGAGCCCTTCTTCACCACCAAGGAGCTCGGCAAGGGCACCGGGCTCGGCCTGTCGACCGTCTACGGCATCGTCAAGCAGTGCGAGGGCTACATCTTCGCCGACAGCCACCCGGGCCAGGGCACGGTCTTCCACGTCTACCTGCCGGTCGCGGGCGCGCCGGACGACGCGCCCCGCGCCGGGGTCGCGGCGGCGGTCGCCCCGGTGCCCCAGCGCGAGAGAATCCTGCTGGTCGAGGACGAGGACCTGATCCGCGGCCTCGCCGAGCAGATTCTCGCCGACCGGGGCTACCGGGTGACCTCGGCCGCCAACGCGGCGGAAGCGATGGAGATCGCGGGCCGCCTCCCCGAGGACTTCGACCTGCTGCTGACCGACATCGTGATGCCGGGTCTGTCGGGCAACGATCTCGCGCAACGGCTGCTGCACCGCTACCCGAAGCTGCGCGTCCTCTACATGTCGGGCTACTCGGACAGCTCGATCTTCCGCTACGGCGTCACGCAGGAGCGCTCCGCCTTCCTGCAGAAGCCCTTCTCGGCCGACGTCCTCGAGCGCCGGGTCCGCGACCTGCTCGACGCCTGACGGGGGGCGGCGCGTGCAGGCGCCGCCGGGCCCCGCCACCCTCCGGTGGTGCGCCGCTGCGGGCTCCTGCCCGGCCGGAGATTGACTTTGAATCTCAAGTCCGTATCATTCACCCAGAAACAGTACCTTTGGTGTACTGTTTTGCCGCGAGGGTCGCGATGATCCGGATGACCAAACAGACCGACTACGGCTTCGTGCTGCTCTCCGAGCTGGCCGCTCGGCCGGTAGGGGCTGCCGGGGAGCCGGCCCGGGTGGCCAACGCGCCCGAGCTGGCGCACGAGACCCGGCTGCCGCTGCCGATGGTGGCGAAGATCCTCAAGTTGCTGGCCCGTCATGGCTTGGTCGACTCGCACCGGGGCGTGAAGGGGGGCTACTCGCTGGCCCGCGACCCGCGCGAAATCAGCGCCGCCGAGATCGTGCGGGCGCTCGAGGGACCGGTCGCGTTGACCGTCTGCATCGACGGCTCGCCGGGGGAGTGCGACCGGGAGACCTTCTGCGCCGTGCGCGCCCACTGGCAGCGCATCAACGAAGCGGTCGACAGCGCCCTCGCCGGCATCACCCTGGAAGACCTCGCCCGACCCCAGGCCGCGCCGGCCCCCCTGGTCCAGCTCGGGCCGGGCCTCCGGCGCGCCGCGGCGCCCGCCCTGCGCTAGGGCAAGTCCCCGACGGAGAACGACCGAGATGACGACCACCGACAGCCAGACCATCGAACAGCTCGCCACCCGCGAGTACAAGTTCGGCTTCGAGACCGCGATCGAGCAGGACTCTTTCGAGCCGGGCTCTCCGAGGAGACCGTCCGCCGCCTCTCGGCGATCAAGCAGGAGCCGGAGTGGATGCTCGAGTGGCGCCTGAAGGCCTTCCGCCACTGGCTGGGGATGAACGAGCCGACCTGGGCGCAACGTCCACTATCCCGCCGATCGACTACCAGTCGATCGTCTACTACGCCGCGCCGAAGTCGATGAAGGACGGTCCCAAGTCGCTCGACGAGGTCGACCCGGAGCTGCTCGCGACCTACGAGAAGCTCGGCATCCCGCTCCACGAGCGCGAGCAGCTCGCCGGGGTCGCGGTCGACGCCGTGTTCGACTCGGTGTCGGTAGCGACCACCTTCAAGGAGAAGCTGCGCGAGGCGGGCGTCATCTTCTGCTCGATGTCCGAGGCGATCCGCGAGCATCCGGAGCTGGTGCGCCAGTATCTCGGCTCGGTCGTGCCGCCCGGCGACAACTTCTTCGCGGCGCTGAACTCCGCGGTCTTCTCCGACGGCTCCTTCGTCTTCGTGCCGAAGGGCGTGCGCTGCCCGATGGAGCTGTCGACCTACTTCCGGATCAACGCCAAGAACTCCGGCCAGTTCGAGCGCACGCTGATCGTCGCAGAGGCGGGCGCCCACGTCTCCTATCTCGAGGGCTGCACGGCCCCGATGCGCGACGAGAACCAGCTGCACGCCGCCGTGGTCGAGCTGGTCGCCCTCGACGACGCCTCGATCAAGTACTCGACGGTGCAGAACTGGTACCCGGGCGACAAGGACGGCAAGGGCGGCATCTACAACTTCGTCACCAAGCGCGGCCTGTGCAAGGGCGACCGCGCCAAGATCTCCTGGACCCAGGTCGAGACCGGCTCGGCGATCACCTGGAAGTACCCGTCCTGCATCCTGAAGGGCGACAACTCGATCGGCGAGTTCTACTCGGTCGCGGTGACCAACAACCACCAGCAGGCCGACACCGGCACCAAGATGATCCACGTCGGCAGGAACACCCGCTCGACCATCGTCTCCAAGGGCATCTCGGCCGGCCATGGCCAGAACACCTACCGCGGCCAGGTCAAGATCCTGGCCTCGGCGCCGACGGCGCGCGCAACTTCTCGCAGTGCGACTCGATGCTGATCGGCGAGCAGTGCGGCGCGCACACCTTCCCGTACATCGACGTCCAGAACTCCACCGCGCAGCATGGAGCACGAGGCCTCGACCTCGAAGATCGGCGAGGACCAGATCTTCTACTGCAACCAGCGCGGCATCGAGACCGAGGACGCCGTGTCGATGATCGTCAACGGCTTCTGCAAGGAGGTCTTCCGCGAGCTGCCGATGGAGTTCGCGGTCGAGGCCCAGAAGCTGCTCTCGGTGTCGCTCGAGGGCAGCGTCGGATGAGCGCGCGCACCACGGGCGCCGGGCGGGCGGGTGGGAGCGGGTGGCCGGGCCGAGGGCTCCCATGGGCGCGCAGCGCTTCCCAGCGAGCACCCATGGGAAGCGGACCGGACAGGACCCGCGAGGGCAACTACAGCTAACGCTTCAATAGGGAACGAAACGAAGATGCTCCTAGAGATCCAGAACCTGCACGCGAGCGTCGAGGGCAAGGAGATCCTCCGCGGCCTCGACCTGACGATCCGCCCCGGCGAGGTCCACGCCATCATGGGCCCCAACGGCTCCGGCAAGTCGACCCTCGCCCAGGTCCTCGCCGGCAAGGACGACTACGAGATCACCGCGGGCCGCGTCCTGATGGACGGCAAGGACCTGCTCGAGCTGGCGCCCGAAGAGCGCGCGCGCGAGGGCATCTTCCTGGCGTTCCAGTACCCGGTCGAGATCCCCGGCGTCTCGAACACCTACTTCCTCAAGGCCGCCGTCAACGCGGTGCGCAAGCACCGCGGCCTCTCCGAGTACGACGCCTTCGAGTTCCTGAAGCTGGTCCGCGAGAAGGTGAAGCTGGTCGGCCTCGACGAGAGCCTGCTGCAGCGCCCGGTCAACGAGGGTTTCTCGGGCGGCGAGAAGAAGCGCAACGAGATCTTCCACATGGCGGTGCTCGAGCCGCGCCTGTGCGTGCTCGACGAGACCGACTCGGGTCTCGACATCGACGCCCTGCGCATCGTCGCCGACGGCGTCAACACGCTGCGCGCGGCCGATCGCTCGTTCCTGGTGATCACCCACTACCAGCGCCTGCTCAACTACATCGTGCCGGACTTCGTCCACGTGCTGATCGACGGCCGCATCGTGCAGTCGGGCGGCAAGGAGCTCGCCCTCGAGCTCGAGGACAAGGGCTACGCCTGGCTCGAGGTCGAGCCGACGCCGGCGGCGGTCTGAAGCGGAGCGCGAACGCGATGTCCGAGACCCTGACCGTCGCCGCCCCGTTCGCGGCGGAGCTCGACGAGGCCGTCGCCCGGCCGCAGGCGGAGGTCGTCCGCCGCCTGCGCGCCGAGGCGGCCGAGCGCTTCGGCGCGCTCGGCTTCCCGACCACGCGCGAGGAGGAGTGGCGCTTCACCAACGTGGCGCCGGTGGCGCGCACCCGCTTCGTGCGCCCCGCCGCCGCCGACCACCGCGCCCTGGCCGCCGAGCTCGCCGTCCACCATCTGCCGGGCGCCTGCGAGATCGTGTTCGTCGACGGCCGGCACGCGCCCGAGCTGTCGGCGCGCGACCTGCCGGCCGGCCTCACGGTCGAGAGCCTGGCGGCGCTTCTCGCGCGCGAGCCGGAGACGGTCGCCGCCGTGCTCGGCCGCAAGGCGACCTTCGAGAACCAGCCCTTCCTCGCGCTCTCGACCGCGCTGTTCGAGGACGGCGCCGTCGTGCGGGTGGCGCCGCGCGCGGTGGTCGAGACGCCGCTCCACCTGATCTTCTGGTCGACCGGCGCGGCCGAACCGACGGCGAGCTTCCCGCGCACGCTGATCCTGGCGGGCGAGGCCTCGCAGGCGACGATCATCGAGCGCTTCGCCGGCCGGGCCGGGGCGACCTACCTGACCTGTCCGGTGACCGAGCTGGTCGCCGGCCCGGCGGCGGTGGTCGACCACTACAAGCTGCAGAAGGAGAGCGCCGCCGCGTTCCATCTCTCCGGCGTCGCGATCGAGACGGCGCGCGCGGCGAACGTCTCGACCCACTCCTTCTCGCTCGGCGGCGCCATCGTCCGCCACGACATCCGCGCCGGGCTCGCCGGCGAGGGGAGCGTGGCGACGATGAACGGCCTCTATCTGGTCGTCGACCGCCAGCTGGTCGACACCCACATGCGGGTCGACCACCGGGCGCCCCACTGCGACAGCCACGAGCTCTACAAGGGCGTGCTCGACGGCCGGGCGCGCGCGGTCTTCTCCGGGCGCATCCACGTCCACCCGGGCGCGCAGAAGACCGACGCCAAGCAGACCAACCGGAACCTCCTGCTGTCCGACGAGGCGGTCGCCAACTCGCAGCCGCAGCTCGAGATCTACGCCGACGACGTCAAGTGCACGCACGGCTCGACGGTCGGCCAGCTCGACGACGAGGCGGTCTTCTACCTGCGCTCGCGCGGCATCGGCCTCGAGGCGGCGAGGAGCCTGCTGACTTACGCGTTCGCGGCCGATCTCGTCGAGCGGGTGAAGTTCGAGCCGTTGCGCCGCGAGCTCCAGGAGTTCCTGTTCGCCTGGGTGCCGCAGGGCGAAGTGGTGCGCGACGCGGTCTGAGGCGGCCGGAGGGGCCGTCCGGGCCGGGGAGGCAACGATGAGCGGTTCAGCAGGAGCGCAGCAGTTGGATCCGGCGGTCGCGTCCGGGCTCGACGTCGAGCGGGTGCGCGCCGAGTTCCCGATTCTCGAACGGACGGTCGGCGGACGGCCGCTGGTCTATCTCGACAGCGCTGCCACCGCCCAGAAGCCGGCCGCGGTGCTGGAAGCGATGGACCGCTTCTACCGCGAGAGTTACGCCTCGGTGGCGCGCGGCGTCCACCGGCTGTCGGCCGAGGCGACCGCGGCCTATGAAACGGCGCGCGCCCGGGTCGCCCGCTTCCTGGGCGGCGCGCGGGCCGACGAGGTGATCTTCGTGCGCGGCACGACCGAGGCGATGAACCTGCTCGCCGCGACGCTCGCGCCACGCGTCGCGGCCGGCGACGAGATCCTGGTCACCGCCCTCGAGCACCATTCGAACTTCGTCCCCTGGCAGCGGCTCGCCGCCGAGCGGGGCGCGCGCTTCGTGATCGCCGAGACCGACGCCGACGGCGAGGTCCCGCTCGAGGAGATCGCCCGCAAGCTCTCGGCGCGCACGCGCGTCGTCGCCATCGCCCACGTCTCCAACGTGCTCGGCACGGTGCTGCCGGTCGAGGGAATCGCGCGGCTCGCCCACGAAGCCGGCGCGCTGGTCGTGGTCGACGGCGCCCAGGGCGCACCTCACCAGTGTTTCGACGTCGCGGCGCTCGGCTGCGACTTCTACGCCTTCTCCGGCCACAAGACCTACGGACCGACCGGCATCGGCGCGCTCTGGGGCCGGCGCGCGCTGCTCGAATCGCTGCCGCCCTGGCAGGCCGGCGGCGGCATGATCGAGCGGGTGGGCGACCTCGAGACCACCTTCGCCCCGCCGCCGCAGCGCTTCGAGGCGGGCACCCCGGCGGCCGCCGAGGCGGTCGGCCTGGCGGCGGCGCTCGACTGGATGGACCGCATCGGGCGGGGCGCCATCGCGGCGCACGAGGAGGGGCTGGCCGCGCTGGCGGTCGAGCGGCTGGGGGCGTTGCCCGGAGTCACCGTGCTGGGGCGCCCGCGGCGGCGCGCCGGCGTCGTCTCCTTCGCCGTCGACGGGGTTCATCCTCACGACGTCGGCACCGTGCTCGACTCCGAAGGGATCGCGGTGCGCGCCGGCCACCACTGCGCGCAGCCGCTGATGCGCCGGCTGGGCCTGCCGGCGACCGTGCGCGCCTCCTTCGCCGCCTCACTCGACTGCGGCGGAAGTCGAAGCGCTCACGGCGGCGGTCGATCGGGCCCGGCGTCTCTTCGCTTAGAGTGGTCCCGGTGTCCGAGCTCACCGATCTCTACCAGCAGGTCCTCCTCGACCACTACCGCAGCCCGCGCAACCGGGGCAAGCCGCAGGGCGCGGAGCGCTCGGCGGAGGGGCACAACCCGCTGTGCGGCGACCGCATCACGGTGCACGTCGACCTCGCCGCCGACCGTCTGCGGGCGATCGGTTTCGAAGGCTCCGGCTGCGCGATCTCGCAGGCCTCGGCCTCGCTGATGACCGAAGCGGCGCGGGGGCTGACACGCGCCGAGTTCGAGCGGCTCTTCGCGGCGTTTCGCGCCGCGGTCACCGGCGGCGTCCCCGATCCCGGCATCGACCTGGGCAAGCTCGAGGCTCTCGCCGGCGTGGCCGGGTTCCCGATGCGGGTCAAGTGCGCGACCCTCGCCTGGCACACGCTCGAGGCGGCGCTCGCCGCCGAGCCCGGCGTCGTCTCGACCGAGTAGCCGCCCCGCCGCGCGGGGAGCGGCCGCGGCAGCGCATGGTACGCTGCCGCGGCAGCCTCCGGGCGCGAGACGAGGGAGCCGTCGATGAGGGAGCGGGGCCTGCGTCACCGGATCCCACCCGCGACGCGGGCGGGCCTCCTCGCGTTCGTCCTGGCCTTCGCCCTCGCCGCGTCTCCCGCCGGCGCCCAGCGCCTCCCTTTCAACCGTTTCACCGCCGACGACGGTCTCGCCGCGACGCAGATCTGGGACGTCCTCCAGGATCGCCGCGGCTACCTCTGGGCCGCCACGACCTGGGGCCTCTGCCGCTGGGACGGCGAACGCTTCACCACGCTCTCGGTTCCCGAAGGGCTGCCGAGCCCAAACATCCGGAGCCTGCTCGAGGACGAGCGGGGCCGGCTCTGGATCGGCACCAACAACGGGCTGGCGGTCTACGACGGCCGCCGGATCGAGATTCCGGCCGATCTCGGCGGGTTGCCGAGGAGCGCGGTGTGGGCCGCGGAGCGCGACCGCGCGGGTCGGCTCTGGTTCGGCACCGAGCGCGGTCTCCTGCTCTTCGACGGGCACGGCATGCGCGGCTTCTCCCGCGCCGACGGTCTCGCCGACGACTACGTGTACTCGCTGCACGCGGCGCGCGACGGCGCGCTCTGGATCGGCTCGCGCGGCGCCGGCGCCGCGCGCTGCGAGCCCGACGGGCAAGGCGGTCTCGGGCCCTGCCGGATCTTCGGTGCCGCCAGTCTCGGTCAGGGGATCGTGCGGTCGATCGCCGAGGATGGGCGCGGCCGCATCTTCCTGGCCACCCGCGGCGCCGGCCTGGCCGTCTGGGAAGCGGGCCGGCTGAGCCACGTCGGCGTCGCCCAGGGCCTGCCGAGCGACGATGTCTACGCCCTGCTCGTCGACAGCGCGGACGAGCTGCTGGTCGGCACCGCCGGATCGGGCATCGGGATCTGTCCGTTGCCCGCCCTCGCGCCCTGCACGACCTGGACGGAGATCAACGGGCTGCCCGACGACGGCGTCCGGGTGCTGGTCGAGGATCGCGAGAAGACGGTCTGGATCGGGACCGAGGGGGGGCTGGCGGCGATCGCGCGCCGCGACATCTGGAGTTACGGCGAGGCCGAGGGCCTGCCCGACACGCAGGTCTACGCGGTCGCGGCCGATCCCGCCGGAGGGCTCTGGGTCGGGACCTTCCACGGTCTCGCGCACCTCGGAATCGGCCCGCACGGCGAGCCGGAGGTCGAAACGCTGCGCCGCGAGCAGGGACTGCCCGCCAGCTGGATCTGGGCGCTCGCGGCGCCGCGCGCGGGCGAGGTCTGGGTGGGCACCGAGGAGGGTCTCTGCCGGCACGTGGCGGGCGCCGCCGGTTGCCGGGAGATCTACACCCGCGCCCAGGGGCTGCCCTCCGACTACGTCTACGGCCTCTATGCCGACCGTGCCGGGGACCTGTGGGTCGGCACCACCAACGGGCTCGCCCGCCTGCGCGCCGCGGCGAGGCCCGGACCGCGCCCCGTCGAGGCCTTCCAGACGGACGACGGCCTCGCCGCCAACCGCGCCTACCAGATGGTCGAAGACGCCGCCGGGCGGCTCTGGGTCGCCCACGGCGAAGGGCTCTCTTTCTGGGACGGGCGGCGCTTCCACGCCGTCGGCGCCTCGCCCGGCCTGCCCGTTCCCGCCGTGCGCTCGCTCGGCCTCGACCGCCGGGGCGGGCTCTGGGTCGGCGGCTACGGCCACGTGTCGCGCCTGATCGAGATGACCGCAGCGGGCCTCCGGTTCGACCGCTTCCCGGTGAATGCGGACGGCCAGGCGGCGCTCGTGCTCGCGATCAGCGAGGACGAGCACGGCCACCTGCTGCTCGGCAGCAACCGCGGAGTCCTCGTCTTCGACCCCGCCGCCCACGACGGACGCGGCGAGACGGTGGCGCGCTTCCACCGCGGCGGCGGCCAGATCGCGACCGAGGTGTCGCACTCGAGCGCCTTCGCGCGCGACGGCCGGGGGCGGAGCTGGTTCGGCTTCAAGGGCGGTCTGACCGGTTTTCCGCCGGGCGTCGAGGAGACCCTGCCGCGCGGGCCGATGGTCGCCTTCGAGCGCCTCGATTCGACCCGCGGCCGGACCTACCGCGCCCCCTTCTCGGGGGCCGAGAACGGTGGCGGCGCGCTCTGGCTCGGCCAGGACGAGCCGCGCTTCCCGGCCGGTGACCGCAGCCTGCGCGTCACGGCGCGCGCGCTCACCTTCCGGCGCGAAGGCGGAGTGCACTACCAGTTCCGGCTCGATGGCCTCGACGAGGCCTGGCCGCCGCCCCAGCCGGAGCCCTTCCGCGACTTCACCAATCTCGAGCCGGGTCGCCACGTCGTGCTCGCGCGCACCGCGGTCGGCGAGGGCTCCTGGGGGGCGGCCGTCGCGCTCGCCTTCGAGATCCGCCCGACGATCTGGCAGACGCCGCTCTTCCGGCTGGGCGCGGCTCTCGCCGCGTTCGGGCTGCTCGCGGCGCTCATCGCCTGGCGCACGCGCGCGGTCGAACGGCGCACCGGCGAGCTCGAGCGGCAGGTGGCCGAGCGCACCGACGATCTCGCCCGCTATGCGCGCGCTCTCGCCGAGCACCTCTCGGCCCTCGATCGCGGCAACCAGCTGGTGCGTGAGACCGACCGCCAGCGCCGCGACCTGCTGGCCCAGCTCTCGCACGAAGTGCGCACGCCGCTCACTTCGATCCTCGGCTTCTCCGAGCTGCTCGAATCGGCTGCGGGGCAGCGCCTGACCGCGCGCGAGATGCGCTACCTGGCGAACGTGCGCGAGAGCGGCAACCACCTGTTGCGACTGGTCAACAACCTGCTCGATCAGGCCAAGCTCGACGCGGGACGCATGAAGGTCCACCTCGAGCGCGTCGATCTCGCCGCCGTGGTGACGAGCGTGGTCTCGCTGATGGAGGGCTTCGCGGTGGTGCGCGAGGTGCGGCTCGAGGCGCGCCCCGAGCCCGGCCTGCCCGCGGTCGAGGTCGACCTCGCCAAGCTGCGCCAGGTGCTGCTCAACCTGCTCTCGAACGCGGTCAAGTTCTCGCCCGCCGGCGGACTGGTCGTGGTCGAAGCGCGGGCGATCGATGCGGCGGCGAACCCGCTCGGCGTGGCGGCCTTCTCGCTCGCGGTGCGCGACGCCGGGCCGGGCATCCGCGCCGAGGACCTGCCGGCGATCTTCGAGCCCTTCCGCCGGCTCGACGAGCGCCACGACGGGCTGCCGGGGACGGGGCTCGGCCTGCCGATCGCGCGCCAGCTTACGCGCCTGATGGGGGGCGACATCGAGGTCGACTCGGCGCCCGGGCAGGGTTCGGTCTTCCGCGTCCTGCTGCCCCAGGCGGGGGCGCCTCCGGTGCGCGACGCGAGTCGCGCCGAATCCGAGTCGGGCGACCGTCCGCGCGTGCTGATCGTCGATCCCGATCGCGCCGGATTCGGCGACCTCGCGCGCGATCTGGAGCTGGGGGGATTCCTGGCGGTGCGGGCTCCCGACGTCGAGGAGGCGCGCCGGATGGTGCCCGAGCTGCGACCCGTCGCGGTCGCCCTCGACTTCGACCCGGCGCGGCCCGAGGGGTGGCGCGCGGTCGCGAGCCTCGAGCGCGAGCTGCTGCGCGCGGGCGCCCCGCTGGTGGTGGTGGCGCGCGGCCCGGGCGGGCGCCAGGGGTGGGCGCTCGGCTTCGACCGGGTGCTGCCGGCAAGCGCCGGCGTCGAGGACCTGGTCGAAGCCGTCGCCGGGCTCGACGCGCCGGAACCCGCCGCGGCGGAGCGCGGCTGCGTGCTCCTGATCGGCGGCGCGGCGGCGGCGGCGGCGCGACGCAGCGCCCTCGCCGGCGCCGGCTTCGAGGCGACCGCCGCGGCCGATGCCCTGGCGGTGCGCTCGGCGTTCGCGCGCGACCGGCCGTGCGCGGTGGTGGTCGACGCCGCCGAGCCGCTGGCCGGCGGCTTCGCCCTGCTGCGCAGCATCCAGGCCGAAGGGCACGGCGGCGCGGTGGTCTGGGTCCTGATCGCGCCCGACGAGCTGAGCGCGCCGGCGCGCCGGCTCTACACCGCGGAGGTCGAGGCGGCGCCCGAGCCGGCGGGGGCGGCGCTCGCCACCGCGGTTGCCGACGCCGCCGAACGCCGCGCCCGCAGGGCGCGCCGCGCGCCTTCGGCGCGGCCGGGCGCCTGAACCGTCGGCGCGCCGTTCAGCGCGCCGGGAAGACCACCACGCGCCGGTAGGGCTCGTCGCCGCGCGAGGTCGAGGCGAGACCGGCGCGCTCGACCATCTCGTGCTGGAGGCGGCGCACGAAGCTCGCCTGCGGCGCGAGCTCGACCGGCCGTCCGCCGTCGATCGCGGAGTGCACCGCGGCCTCGACCTCGGCGAGCGCGACGCGCTGCTCGTCCATGACGTCGCCGACGTCGAACAGCCCGCGCAGGAAGGTCTCGATCTGGCCGCTGGTGCCGTTGCGCAGGACGTGGAGCGGCTTGCCCTCGGCTTCCGCGGCGCGCAGCGCCTTGGGCAGGCGCTTCTCCTGCGACTTGAGCGTCACCACGCAGTCGGCCTCGTCGAGCCGGTCGACCACGTAGGCCGGCACGCGCAGGTCGCGGATGGTGCGCTCGAGGCGTGGCGCCGAGATCGCGTAGGGGAGGATCCGCAGCACGCGCCGCCGCCGCCGCGAGAAGCCCCCGTCGTCGGCGGCGCCGCCGCCGGGGATGCGCGCCGCCGGACGCTCGTCGAGCGGCGGCGCCGGCTCGATCGCGACACGCCCCTCGCCGTCGCGCTGCCGGATCTCGGGGCGCGGCGCAAGGCCGCGCAGGGCCCGGTCGACCACCTCGGCGACGTCGCGGTGGACGGCGAGTCGGTCCTGATCGAGGATCTCGACCAGCACGTCGAACGTCGGGGGCGCCTTGCGCTCGAGCACCGTCTTCTGCGTGCCGCGCCGGCGCGCCTCCTCGTCGGAGAGGGTGACCGCCTGGATGCCCCCGACGAGATCGCAGAGGGTCGGGTTGGCGAGCAGGTTCTCGAGCGCCGTGCCGTGCGCGGTGGCGATCAGCTGGACGCCCCGCTCGGCGATCGTGCGCGCGGCGAGCGCCTCGGCCTGGGTGCCGATCTCGTCGATCACGATCACCTCGGGCATGTGATTCTCGACCGCCTCGATCATGGTCGCGTGCTGCTCGGCGGGCGCCGGCACCTGGAGGCGCCGCGCGCGCCCGATGCCGGGGTGCGCGATGTCGCCGTCGCCGGCGATCTCGTTCGAAGTGTCGACCACCACCACCCGCTTGCCGAGCTCGTCGGCGAGCACGCGCGCCGCCTCGCGCAGCAGGGTCGTCTTGCCGACACCCGGGCGCCCGAGCAGGAGCGTCGAACGGCCGGTCTCGATCACGTCGCGCACGATGTCGACGGTGCCGACGACGGCGCGGCCGACCCGGCAGGTCAGGCCGACGATGGCGCCGCGCCGGTTGCGCAGGGCGGAGATGCGGTGGAGCGTCCGCTCGATGCCGGCGCGGTTGTCGGGACCGAAGGCGCCGACCCGCTCGACGATGTGGGCAAGCGCCTGACGGTCGAGCGGCTCGGCGCCGAGCTCGAAGGTGCCGCCCGCGAAGCGTGCCTCCGGAGGTCGGCCGAGGTCGAGGACGATCTCGAGCAGGGTATCGAGCGATCCCCGGCCGGCGAGCGCCGCGCGCAGGTCGACCGGGAGCACGGCGAGCAGCTGCTCGAGGTCGTCGGTCGGGTCGGGTCGCTTCGGGCTGGGCATCCGGGCTGCGGGCCCCGGACGGGGCCGGCGCCATTGTGCCACAGGGGTCGGCGCCGGCCCCTGGCGGGGCTTTTGCGTATCATGCCGGCGATGCGCCGCGCCGTCGCCCGCCGTCTCGCCTGCTGGTTCGCCGCCGCGCTCGCCGTGGCTCCAGCTCTGGCGGCCGAGCAAGAGCGGCTCGACTACCACTGGCAGCTCGACGGCTTCCTCGGCGCCCTCGCCGGCCTCTTCGTCCCCTCCGAGGGCGAGGGGCAGCTCACCCGGGACCGGCTGCCCAACGGCAACTGGAGGAGCGAGCTGCTGATCACCTCGACCGAATCGAAGGGGGGCGAGTACTTCCGCTACGGCGCCGAGGTCGCGCCGGACGACCTCTCGACCGTGCGCGCCTGGTCGAGCTCGCTCTGGCGCGGCGAGGAGCGCTCGAAAGAGGCGAAGGTCGAACAGCCCGGGGTGATCGACATCGTGTCGGGCATTCAGGCGCTGCGTCGGGATCCCCCGGAGTCGCCCCGGCGGATGGAGATCTGGTCGGACGGCCGGCTCTACCCCGTGCAGGTATTGCCGCACGGCCGGACCACCAAGCGGATCGGCGGCAAGGAGATCCCGGTCCGCCATCTGGTCGTCTCGGGCGTCGAGCAGCCCGGCCGCCGCTTCTGGAAGGGGGGCCTCGAGCTCTGGCTCGCCGACGATCCGGCGGCGACCCCGGTGGAAATCCTGGTCACGCGCTCGGCGGCGAGGGTACGGCTCTCACTGCTCGCCGCTCCGCAGCTCGCCGCGGCGCCCGCCCCGGCCCGGCTCGAATCGCTCGGCGTGCCCGCCGCGGCGGGGGCGAGCTCGCCCCACCTCGCCCTCGCCGGCGACCGCCTGGACGCGAGCTGGATCGAACCGGCGGGCACGGACGGCCACCGGGTGCGCTTCGCGGGCTACGACGGTCGGGTCTGGAGCGCGCCCGCGACGGTCGCCGCGGGCGCCGATCTCGTCGCCAACTGGGCGGATACCCCCGGGATCGTCTTCGCCGGCGACGGCTCCCTGCTCGCCTGGTACCTCGTGCGCGCGGCCGGCGACGCTCATTCCTACGACGCCTATCTCGCGCGCTCGACCGACGGCGGCGCCCGGTTCGAGCCGCTCGGCCGTCTCAACGACGACGGCGTCGCGGCCGAGCACGGCTTCGTGTCCGCCGTCGCCGAAGGGCGCGGGGCGCGCTTCTTCTACCTCGATGGCCGCGCCACGCCCGGCGGCGGCGCCACCCAGCTGCGCACGGTGTACGTCGAGGCGGCGCGGATCGGCGCCAGCGAGGCGCTCGACGAGGCGGTCTGCGACTGCTGCCCGACCGCCGCGGCACCGCTCGCGGGCGGCGGCGCGCTGGTCGCCTTCCGCGACCGCGAGCCGGGCGAGGTGCGCGACGTCCGGCTGCTGCGCCGTCCGGCCGCCGGACCGGCGACCTCGCAGCTCGCGGGGAGCGAGCGCTGGCAGATGCCCGGCTGCCCCGTCAACGGCCCGGCGCTCGCCGCCGAAGGAGACCGCGTGGCGCTCGCCTGGTTCTCGGCCGCGAACGACCGGCCGCGGGTGTCGGCCGCGGTCTCCGACGACGGCGGGCGCACGCTGGCGGCCGCCGTCGAGCTGGATGCCGCGGCGCCGCTCGGCCGCGCGGCGGTGGCGGTCCTGCCCGAGGGCTACGCGGTCGCCTGGCTCGCCCGCATCGGGAGCGAGGCGGAGCTGCGCCTGGCGCGCCTCGACCGGGCGGGGCGGCCCGGTCCGGCGCTCGCGCTGGCGCGGCTTCCCGCCGGCCGGGCGACCGGGGTGCCGCGCCTCGTCCGGATGGGCGAGCGGTTGATCGTGGCGTGGACTGCCCCCGAGCCGTCACCCGGCCGGATCGAGATCGCGGCGTTGCCGCTCGCGGCGCTCGCCGCGCGCTGAGCCCGGGCTTCATCCAGACGCCGCGCCGGGCCGTATCGTGGCTCGTGAGAGGATCGATCCGATCGTGAGCGCCCTGGCCGAAGTGTCCCGCGGTCCGGGCGTTCCGACTGCGCCGATGGCGACCGAACCGACCGATGCCGAGCTGATCGCCGCGATCGCCGCCCAGGATCGCGACGCCTTCCGCGTCTTCTACGACCGCTACGCGGCGAAGGTGCTGGCCTACGTCCGGATGCTCGCGCGTCAGCGCGAGATTGCCGAGGACGTCGTCCAGGAGGTCTTCCTCTCGGTCTGGCGCAAGGCGCCCAGCTACAAGCCCGACCGGGGCGACGTGCCCGGGTGGCTCTACACCATCACGCGCAACAAGCTGGTCGACGTCTGGCGGCGCAAGGGAGGCCTGGTCGAGGACGAGGGGTTCGACTTCGATCAGCTGCTCGCGCCCGACGGCGGCGGCGAAAGCCGGGTCGTCGGGCTCGCGGTGCGCCGGGCGCTCGGCGAGCTCAAACGCGAGCAGCGCGAGGCGCTCGAGCTCGCCTACTTCGGCGGCCTGACCTACGAGGAGACCGCCGAGCGGCTCGCGCTGCCGCTCGGAACCCTCAAGTCGCGCATCCGGGCCGGCCTCGCGATCCTGCGCGGCATCCTGTCCGAGGCGTCTCCGTCGGCGTCGCCGACGCGTCCTTCCTGAAGATCGTCCATTCCGAGGCTCCCGCCGCCATGATGCATCCACCCTCCGAATCGCTGGTCGCCCACGCTTCGGGTCATCTCGACCCGGCGCTGCGGGTGGTCGTCGAAGCCCACCTCGATCTCTGTCCCGCCTGTCGCGCCGAGATGGCCGCGATGTCCGCAGCGGGCGGCTGGATGCTCTCCGGCGCGAGCGGGGCGAAGCGGGCTCCCGACCCGCTCTGGGAGCGGCTCGAGGCCCGGCTGGGCGAGGCGTCGATGCCGGCCTCGGTGCCGCCCTCGGTGCCGCTGCCGCCGTCGGCGCGGCTGGAGCTGCCGCCCGGCGGAAGGCGGCTGCGCTGGTTCAGCCCGCTGCTGCGCGGCGCCCGCATCGCGATCCTCTCGGAGGACCCGGCGACCGGCGCCTCGCTCGCGCTCGCCCACATGCCCGGGGGCCTCGTCTTCCCGCGCCACGCCCACACCGGCTTCGAGCACGCGGTGGTGCTCGCCGGCGGCTACGAGGACGAGCGGGGCTCTTTCACGGCCGGCGACTTCGCGATCTACGAGCCCGGCTCCCAGCACGGCCCGCACACCCTCGACGGCGACGATTGCTGGATCCTTTTCCGGCTCGGTGGGCCGGTCCGCTTCGCGGGCTGGCGCGGCGTCGTACAGCGCCTCTTCGCCTGAGGCGCGGCGGGGCCGCCGGCGCCCCGGGGCGCCGCGACCCCGGTGCTAGACTCCCCGCGCCATGAAGGTCCTGCGCGCCGAGAAGTACGGCTTCTGCGCCGGCGTGCGCATCGCCGACAAGAAGGTGAAGAAGTTCGCCCGCGCGGGCAACTCGGGTGCGATCCTCGGCCAGGTCGTCCACAACGAGCGCGTGGTCGATGAGATGGACCGACTGGGTGTGCACACCGTGCAGGGGCTCGACGAGGTCGATTCAGGCACCATCGTCTTCTCGGCTCACGGCGTCCCCCCCTCGTTCCACGACCGGGCCCGGGAGCGGGGCCTGAAGATCCTCGACACGACCTGCCCCTTCGTCTACGACATCCACGACGAGGCCGGCGTCGCGCTCGGCGCGGGCGCGCACCTGGTCTTCATCGGCGAGGCCGGGCACCGGGAGGTGATCGGCTACACCCACGACCTCGATCCCGCCAGCTACCACGTGGTGCACACGATCGAGGAGGCCGGGCGGATCGACTGGTCGCGCTTTGCGCGGATCAAGATCTTCTACCAGACGACGCTCAACGCCGAGGAGTACGAAGAGGTCGCCCGCCACATCGAGGCGCGGGCGCCCGACGCCACGCGCGCCGACACGATCTGCTATGCCACCAAGGAGAACCAGGACGCCGCGCACCGGCTCGGGTCGAACCCCGAGGTCGGCGCGATCGTGGTGATCGGAGGCAAGCGCTCGGCCAACACCCGGCACCTCTGGGAGATCTGCCAGCGCTACAAGCCGAGCTATCTCGTCCAGGGCGCCGCCGACCTCGATGCCGCCTGGTTCGAAGCGGTGGCGACGGTGGGTCTGACCGCCGGCGCCTCGACCCCCGACTACGTGATCGACGAAGTCGAGCGCGCGCTCGCTGCGCTCGGCGCGCCGGCCCCGGCCCGCGCCTGAGCCGGAAGAGGGGAGGAGACGCATGAAAGTCCTGGTCATCGGCTCGGGCGGCCGCGAGCACGCCCTCTGTTGGAAGCTGCGCCAGAGCCCGCTGCTCTCCGAGCTCTATTGCGCCCCCGGCAATCCGGGCATCGCCGCGGTCGCGGACCGCGTGCTGGTCGCTCCCGAGGAGATCCACGAGCTCGCCGGCTTCGCGAGCGCCATGGGCATCGACCTGACCGTGGTCGGTCCCGAGCTGCCGCTCAACCTCGGTCTGGTCGACGAGTTCCAGGCCCGGGGCTGAAGGTCTTCGGCCCGCGCAAGGCGGCGGCCGAGCTCGAGGGGAGCAAGGTCTTTCGCCAAGGAGTTCTTCGCCCGCCACGGCATCCCGACCGCGGACTTCGTGGTCGCGCACGACCGCCCGGAGGCCGAGCGCGCCGCCGCGGAGTTCGGCCTGCCGGTGGTGCTCAAAGCCGACGGACTCGCGGCGGGCAAGGGGGTGGTGATCGCCCAGAGCGCCGAGGAGGTCTCGGCGGCGCTCGATCTTTTCTTCGACGACCGCCGCTTCGGCACGGCGGGCGACCGCATCGTGATCGAGCGCTTCCTCGTCGGCGAGGAGGTCTCCTTCTTCGCGCTCGCCGACGGCGCCCGGCTGCTGCCGCTCGCCACCGCGCGCGACTACAAGCGGCTGCTCGACGACGATCGCGGGCCGAACACCGGGGGCATGGGCTCCCACTCGCCCTCGGGACTGCTCAGCGCCGAGCAGGGCGCCGACATCCTCGAGACCATCCTCTATCCCACGCTCGCCGGCCTCGCCGCGGAGAATCGGGCCTTCACCGGCGTGCTCTACGCCGGCCTGATGTTGACCGACGACGGGCCGCAGGTCCTCGAGTACAACACCCGGTTCGGCGATCCCGAATGCCAGGCGCTCATGCTCCGCCTGGAGGACGACCTGCTGCCGGTGCTCGCCGCCGGAGCGGCGGGCAACTTCGGCGTCTCCCGGCTCCACTTCCGCAAGGAGGCCTCGGCGGTGATCGTGCTGGCGAGCGAGGGCTATCCCGAGAAGCCCGAGACCGGCGAACCGATCGAGGGGCTCGACGCGGCCGGGCGCCACCCGAACGTGGTCGTCTTCCATGCCGGAACGGCCGAGCGCGACGGCCAGGTCGTCGCCGCCGGGGGGCGGGTGCTGGGGGTCGCCGCGAGCGGGCCCGAGCTGGCCGACGCGCTGCGCTCGGGCCTACGCCGCAACCCAGGAGATCTCGTGGCCGGCGATGCGCTACCGCAAGGACATCGGCCGCCGCCTGCTGACGCGCTTCGAGGCCTCGACCGGCCCTGGCGCTGGCACCTAAATCTCTCAAAGCACGTCAGTTGTCGCTGTTGACAGGGCCGGGATGGCTGGCCATAATGGCCGTCAGAGTCGGCGGAAGCGACGGTTGACGGGGTGCGGCGCCCGCGGGGGCGCCCGGTGGCATCGTGGGTCGCTTCTGGTACCGATTGTGCACGGGGGCCCACCAGGATGTCGGGTTGCGGCGGTTGCTCGTTCAAGGGCATGTCGACGGCGGTCGAGTCGGCCTACGTCGGTGTGCGCTTCGCCGACGAAACGAACCTGACGCTCTGCGCGAGCGAGGGGCGGCTGTTCGCCCGCGGCGAGCGGGTGATCGTCGACGTCGAGGGCGAGCCCGCCTTCGGGCACGTCGAGCAGTCGCCGATGACCGTCTTCAAACCCTGCCAGAAGGCCGGCGCCAAGAAGATCCTGCGTCCGGCGAGCGACGAGGACAGCGTGCTCCACGATCGCCAGCGCGAACGCCAGGCGACCGCCAAGGTCTTCGTGCAGGAGCGTGCGCGCGCCCTCTCGCTCGACATGAAAGTGTCGCGCGTCGACTTCACCCTCTCGGGCAAGAAGGCGACCGTCTATTTCACCGCCGAGCACCGCGTCGACTTCCGCCAGCTCGTGCGCGACATCGCGCACCGCTTCGGCACCCGGGTGCAGATGGTGCAACTCGGCGCGCGCGACGAGGCGGGCCTGCTCGGCGGCCTCGGCGTGTGCGGACGCACGCTCTGCTGCTCGAGCTGGCTCAAGGAGTTCCGACCGATCTCGATCCAGATGGCCAAGCGGCAGAACCTCTCGCTCAATCCGTCCAAGATCTCCGGCCAGTGCGGACGGTTGCTCTGCTGCCTCGCGTACGAGGACGACCAGTACAAGGGCGGCAGGAAGACGAAGGAAGATCCCCCGGCGGCCGAACCCTCATGAGCAATCGCAAGCTGATCCGTCCCGACCTGTCCGAGCAGAAGCGCAGCGACCAGCCGCGCGCCGTGACCCGCCGCAAGCAGAGCCCGCCCGAGCAGACCAACGCCGAGGAGTTCTACTACCTCAAGCAGATGGCGGCGCGCACGCCGATGGTGGTCGTGCTCAACAACGACGAAGAGCTGCGCGGCTGGATCGAGTGGTACGACAAGGGCGCCATCAAGCTCACGCGCAGCGCCGGCCCCAACCTTCTGATTCCCAAACACTCGATCCGCTACCTCTTCAAGGAGGAAGAGCTGCGCCGTTCGCGCCGGCGGCCCTTCGTCCCCGGCGAACCGGGCGAGGGCGACGGCGGTCCGGGCGAGTGAGCGCGCCGCAGCGGCCCTCGCTGGTCGCGATCTCGCAGGGGGACCCCGCCGGCATCGGACCCGAGATCGTGCTCAAGGCGCTCGCGGCGGAGCCAGGGAGAGCAGAGGAGCGCTACGTGGTCCTCGCCGAGCGCGCCGCGCTCGAGGCCGTCGCGGGGACTGCCGGCGCGCCGCCCACCGACCGGCTGGTCTATCTCGGCGCGGTGCCGACGCGGGCCGCGGTCGCGGCGCTGCCGCCGGGAGCGATCGCCGTCTTCGACCCGGTCGCCGAGCGGCGCCGGATCGACCTCGGCCACTCGGGGCCGGCCGACGCGCACGGCGCGCTCGCCTGTCTCGACGCGGCGCTCGAGCTGGCGCTCGCCGGCGAGGCCGACGCGCTGGTCACGGCGCCGGTTTCCAAGGCCTCGATCGCCCGCCACCGGCTGCCCGGCTTCGTCGGTCACACCGACTACCTCGCCGAGCGCTGCGGTCTCGAGCGCTACGGCCGCGACTACCTGATGGCCTTCCTCGCGCCCGACCTGCAGGTCGCCCTGCTCACCGTCCACCTGCCGCTGCGGCGCGCCCTCGCGGAGCTCGGCCAGGAGCAGATCGTCGCCGCGCTCGCCTGCCTCGACCGCCATGCCGGCGGACGCATCGCGGTCGCCGGCGTCGACCCCCACGCCGGCGAGGAGGGCCTGCTGGGCGACGACGACCAGCGCATCGTCACCCCGGCGGTCGAGGCGGCGCGCGCTCTCGGCATCGACGCGCACGGCGCCGAAAGCGCCGATTCGCTGTTCGCCCGGGCGCGCCGGGGGGAGTTCGACTGGGTGCTCGCGCTCTACCACGACCAGGGGCTGATCGCGGTCAAGACCGCCTGCTTCGGCACCGCGACCAACTGGACGCTCGGTCTGCCGGTGCTGCGCACCTCGGTCGACCACGGCACCGCCTTCGCGATCGCCGGCCGCGGCCTCGCCGACGCCGGCCCGCTCGCCGCCGTCCTCGCCACCACCCAGGGCCTCGCCGCCGGCCGGCTGCCGCGCGGCCGCCGCGCGTAGAATCGGCGCGGAGCTTCCGCGCATGCCCACCAGGAAAGGCCGCGCGACCGGGGGGCGCGCGCCCTCGATCCTCCACGAGATCGCCCGGCTCGCCGCCGAGGACCTCGACCTGCGCCCCATGCTGCAGCGGATCGCCGAGGCGCTGGCGGCGCGCTTCGGCTTCGAGCTGGTCGCGCTCGTGCGCATCGACCGGGATCCCCCGCGCTTCGTCTGCGAGGCGGCGGTTTCCGCGCTGCCCACCGAAGTCCGCCCCGGCTACACCCGTCCGCTCGGCAGCGGCGTGGTCGGTGAGGTGGCGGCGACCGGTGAGCCCCTCCTGCTCGACGACGTGCGCACCTTCCCGAACTACGTGGAGACGCTGCCCGGCGCGCGCTCCGAGCTCTGCGTCCCGGTGCTCCACCGGGGCCGCGTGGTGGCGCTGCTCAACCTGGAAAGCCGGCGGCCGGCGGCCTTTCGCGGCAAGCTGCGCCTGTTCACGGCGGTGGCCGACCAGATCGCCGGCGCGATCGCCTCGGCCCGGCTGTTCGAGGAGATCCGCCGCCGCGCTTTCTTCCTGGAGGTGCTCTCCGAGGTGTCGCGCACGGCGCTCGAGACCGGCGAGCTCGAGCAGGTGCTCGGCAGGATCGTGCGCTACCTGCGCGCGAAGTTCGATCTCGCGCTCGTGGCCATCGTGGTCGCCGACGAGAAGGGCGAGGAATGGCTGCACCGGGCCATCGCCACCCGGGGCGACGTCGTGCCGCCGCGCCGGCGTCGCTGGCCGGTGTCGGCGGGGGTGGTCGGCCGCGCGATCCGCAGCGGCGAGCCGCAGCGGGTGCTCGACGTCGGCGCCGACCCCGACTACTTCGGTCTCGACCCCCGCGTGGTGGCCGAGTACGTGGTGCCGATCCGCCTGCAGGGACGGATTCTGGGCGCGCTGAACCTCGAGGCCGACGCGCCCGAGGTCTTTGCCGGCGAAGACCTGCCGCTCTTCCGCACGCTCGCCGAGCAGGTGGCGGGACCGATCGAGCTCGCGCTGGTCAACCGCAAGCTCTCCGAGGCCAACGCCGAGCTGGCGCGCCTGTCGCGCCACGACGCGCTCACCGGGGTCGCCAACCGGCGCAGCTTCGACGAGGCGCTCGAGCTCGAGTGGCGGCGGGCGGAGCGCGGCCGGAGCGGCGTCGCGCTCGTGCTCGCCGACGTCGACCGCTTCAAGGCCTACAACGACACACTCGGTCACCCGGCGGGCGACGCCGCGCTCGCGCGGGTGGCCGCGACGTTCGCCGCGGTCGCCCACCGTGCCGGCGACCTGGTGGCGCGCTACGGCGGAGAGGAGTTCGCGATCCTGTTGCCGGGCGTCGACCTCGAGCGTGCGGCGGCGCTCGCCGAGGCGATGCGCCGGCGGCTGGCCGAGGTCGCGCTGCCGCACCCCGCCGCGCCGCCTCCGGGGCGGGTGAGCGCGAGCTTCGGGGTCGCCGCGCTCGGGCCCCGCCGCGGGCTGCAACCCGCGGCCCTGGTGGAGGCGGCCGACGCGGCGCTCTATCGCGCCAAGGCGGGCGGGCGGGATCGCGTGGAGGTGGCCGCCGGGGAGGCGGCTAGGAAGCGCCCCGCCCGGAGAGGACGACCGGGACGGTCTTCGCCAGGATCTTGAAGTCGAGCCAGGGCGACCAGCTGTCGATGTACTGCAGGTCGAGCCGCATCCACTGCTCGAAGTCGAGCTGGTTGCGCCCCGAGATCTGCCAGAGGCAGGTCAGGCCGGGGCGCATCGCCAGGCGCCGCCGTTGCCAGCGCTGGTACTGCGCGACCTCCTCGGGGATCGGCGGGCGCGGCCCGACCAGGCTCATGTCGCCCTTGAGCACGTTCCAGAGCTGCGGCAGCTCGTCGAGGCTGAACTTGCGCAGGAAGCGGCCGAGCGCGGTCACTCGCGGGTCGTTCGAGGCCTTGAAGACCGGGCCGTCCATCTCGTTCAGGTGCGCGACCTCGTGGCGCAGCTCTTCGGCGCCCGCGACCATCGTGCGGAACTTGTAGAGCGTGAAGCGGCGGCCGTTCATGCCGCAGCGGGTCTGGCGGAAGAACACCCCGCCGCCCGAGGTGACCCGGATCGCGGCGGCGACGACCACGACGATCGGCGCCGCGAGCGCGAGCAGCAGCGCCGAAAGCGCGATGTCGGTCAGCCGCTTGAAGGCGAGCGAGAACGCCCCGGTGGGACTGGTCGAGAAGGTCACGAGCGGCACGCCGTCGAGCTCCTCGAGCCGCATCTTGGCCTGGGTGTGCGGGAAGAAATCGAGCGCGAAGCGGGTCAGCACGCCCTGCTCCTGGAGCGCCAGCACCAGGTCCTCGAAGCGGTCGAGATCGCGCCGCGAGAGGGCGAAGATCACCTCGTCGACGACGTTGCCGGCGAGCACCCGCGGCAGGTCGTCGAGACCGCCGAGCAGCGGCGTCGCGCCCGGGTCGGGCAACTCGCTGCCCGATCCGGCCTCGCCCGGATCGGCGACGAAGCCGAGCACGCGGTAGCCCCAGTAGCGATGGCCGCGGATCGAGTCGGCGAGCGCGCGCGCCGAAGCGTTGGCGCCGACGATCAGGACCGTCCGGAAGTTGAAGCCGCGCACGCGCGCATGGCGCGAGGTGACACGCAGCGCCAGCTTCCCGGCGAGGATCGCGAGGCCGGCGAGCACCGCGAACAGGCCGATCCAGGCCCGGCTGATGCGGTCGGAGCCGAGCAGGCGCTCGTCGAGCCGGAGGGCCCAGACGGCGAGCGCGAAGAGCGCGGCGGCGGTGCCGGCGACGCGCAGGATCGCGCCGGCCTCCGCGAGCAGCGGCACGGTGCGGTGCGAGCGGTAGCGACCCGAGGACCAGAGCAGCAGCGACCAGATGGCGAGCGCGAGCGGCAGCAGCGGCAGGTAGGTCGCGACCGGGTAGAGGCCGCCTTCCAGCCCGAGGCCGAGCGCGGGCAGGAGCGTGTCGCGCAGGGCGTGCGCGGCGAAGAACGCCGCCGAGACCAGCCCGAGATCGAGCAGGAAGACCGCCGCGGCGATGAGTCGGGCCTGCTGCTTGAGCATGTCTCTACCGCGAGTTTAACGAACCAGGCCGCCGCGCCGTTGGGGTGGGCCTCACAGCGCCCGCCCGGCCGCCGCCCGGAGCAGCAGCGCGTAGCGGTCGGCGATCGCTTCCCAGTCGTAGCGCTCGCTCGCGCGCGCCGCCGCAGCCCGCCGCAGCGCCGCGGCCTCGCCGGGGTTCTCGACCAGACGCCCGAGCGCGGCGGCGAGCGTCGCCGGCTCCTCGGCCCGGAAGTAGAGCGCGGCCTCGCCGGCGACCTCGCGATTCTCCGGCGTGTCGTGGACCACCGTCGCGGCGCCGTGGCCGAGCGCCTCGACCAGCGCCGGGTGGGTGCCGCCGACCTCGGTGGCGTGCACGTAGGCGGCGCAGTGGGTGAGCAGCTGGCGATAGCCGCGGCCGTAGATCGCGCCGGGGAAGCGCACGCGCGGGTCGGCGCCGCGGGTGAACGAGGCGATGAACTCGCCGGCGTAGGGGGCGCCGCCGACCATCACCAGCGGCAGGTCGCCGGCGACCTGCCGGTAGGCCTCGACCACCCGGTGCGGGTTGTTCTCCGGCTCGAAGCGGGAGACGTAGAGCACGTAGCGGCGCGGTTCGAGTCCGAGTCGGGCGAGCGTGCGCGTGCCGCGGCCGGCGGTCGCGTCGACGCCGTAGGTGACCACGGTCGAGTCGGCGCCGTAGCGCGCGAGGTAGTGGGCGCGGATCACCTCGGCGTCGGTCACCAGCCGGTCCGGCAGGAAGCAGGCCAGCCGCTCGGAGAGCGCGTAGACCGCGCGCCCGAAGGCGCCCCACTTGGCGCGCCGCTTCTCGATGCCGTCGACGTTGAGCACGGTCGCGACGCCCGCGGCGGAGAGCAGCGGCAGGAAGAGGGCGTTGGCCGAGTTGACGACCAGCGCGGCGTCGTAGCGCTCGCCGGCGGCGTGCAGGCAGGAGAGCAGCGTGTGGACCGGCGTGTCGAGGTGCTTGGTGCGCAGCGTCGGCAGCACCACGAGGCGCGCGCCACGCGCGCGGGCGAGCCCCGGGCGGACGTAGTGCGAGCGGCCGTAGACGGTGACGTCGAAGCCGCGCGCGGCGAGCCGCGGCGCGAGCTCGTGGAAGAGCGTCTCGTAGCCGCCGTAGCGGCCCGGGATGCCGCGGCTGCCGACGAGGGCGATGCGCGGCGCGCTCATCTCTCCCCGGCGAGCGGCAGCGCGCGCGCCGCGAACCAGCGCTCGAGGTCGGCCGGCGGCGCGGTGCGCCGCGCCTGGATCGCGCGGCGCCGCGCGACGAGCTCGCGCCGGTGCCGAAAGAGCCAGGCGTAGGCGGGCAGCGAGGAGCGCTCGACGGCGAGCACCCAGGCGAGTGCGCCGAGGTCGCGGACGAGCGTGAAGGGGAGCGTGGCGACGAAGTTCGCCGCGGTCTGATGGTAGAGGCGCAGCAGGTAGCGGTTGCGCAGCGAGTTGAGGTTGGCGAGCGCGGAGAGCTGCCGGCGCCGCGCGGGCAGCACGTGGCGGCGGTGGAGGGCGCGCGCCGCCGGCTCGTAGAGCACCGCCCAGCCCCGCTCGCAGAGCCGGAAGCAGAGCTCGGCGTCCTCGCGAAAGGTGTGGAAGCGCGGGTCGAACATCTCGCCCGGCTCGAGCGCGGCGTCCTCGACCGCGGCGCGGGACCAGAGCGTCGCCGCGCCGGTGCCGCCGAAGACCCGTTCGGCGCGCGCGTATTGCCCCCGGTCGGGCTCGCCCGAGCCGCGATCGAGGTGACGCCAGGCGCGGACCAGATAGAAGCCGCAGGCGTCGAGCGTCGGCGGCTCGCCGTCGCGCGCCAGTCGTCCGGTCGCCGCGCCCGGTCGTTCGGCGCGCGCGCCCGCGAGCCGCGCCACCAGCCGCTCGACGTAGTCCGGCTCGAGCCGCGCGTCGGCGTTGAGGGTGAGGAAGAAGGGCGCGTCCGACGCCCGGAAGGCGGCGTTCATGCCGCCGGCGAAGCCGGCGTTGACGCCCAACTCGAAGACGCGCGTCGCGACGCCGGCCGGGGCATGGCGGCGCGCCGCCTCGGCCGATCCGTCGGCGCTCGCGCAATCGACCACCACGATCTCGAGCGGCCGCCAGGTCTGGCGGCCGACCGCCGCGAGGGCCTCGGGCAGGTCGTCGGCGTCGTGGTGCGCGACGATGGCGACGGTGACGCCGGCGCTCACCCGGCCACGTCCTCGGGCGCCGGGAAGCCGGCGAGCGCGGCGCGCGCGACCGCCAGCAGCGCGCGTGCCGCGGCGCGCCGGCTCTCGACGCGGCGGGGCTTGACGAGCGGCAGCAGCGCGATCCGCGCGAGCGCGCCGAGCGGGACGAGCGCGGTGAAGAGCGCGGCCCAGCGCGCGCCGTGATGGCGGGCCAGGTAGCGGCGGAGGTTGCGATCGTAGGCGATCAGGAAGCCGCCGTAGCCGAGCGCGGGCAGGCTCGAGCCGATCCGGTGCGTGAAGCGGGCCGCCGGGTGGTAGAGCAGCGGCCGCTTGCGGTCCGCCAGGCGGCGGGCGAGGTCGACGTCCTCGAACCAGGCCGGCCAGTAGCGTTCGTCGAAGCCGCCGAGCGCGTCGAAATCGCTCCGGCGCAGGGCGAGCGCCGCCGCGGCCGGCTGCGCGATCGGCGCGCCTGCGGGCGGCTCGGTGCGCGGCCCGCGCGTCGGGTTCCAGAACAGGGCGTGGGCGAGGAGCGCGAGCGGCCCGGGCAGCGGGCGCAGCTGCCAGCCGCGCTGCGCGACGCCGTTCTCGCCGTCGAGCCGCGGCACCAGGCCGGCCGCCCCCGGGTGGGCGTCGAAGCCGGCGAGGAGCGCCGAGAAGGGGTCGCCCGCGGGGCGCGCGTCCGGGTTCAGGAAGAGGAGCAACTCGCCGCGCGCCGCGCGCGCGCCGGCGTTCGAGCCGCCGGCGAAGCCGAGATTGCGCCCCGGCGCGAGCACGCGCAGGCCCGCGCGCGCCGGCAGCTCGCCCAGGCCGCCGTTGTCGACCAGGACCAGCTCGAAGCGGGGATCGTCGGGAAAGCGCTCGGCGAGCTCGGCCGCGTCGCGCCCGGAGCGCCAGGCGACGACGACCGTCGACAGGCGCGGCGAAGTCATCCCGGGGAGATTACCCGCAACCGGGTGGCGGCGGCGAGCGCTGGCCGCGGCGGTCCCGGCCGGGCGAAGCGCGGCACCAGCCGGACGGCGCGGACCCAGCCCGCCAGGACGCCGACGGCCTCCGCGCCGCGGGCATGGCCGAGGGCGCGCGCGAGGTCGATCAGGTCGCGGCCGGCGAGACGGGGCAGCGCGAACGGCAGGCGGCCGCCGAGCCAGCCCGCGGCGACCGCCCAGCGGTTGCCGCGGATCGCAGCCCAGCGCGCGACCGGGCGCCGGCCGCCGGTCGCCGAGCCGGCGTGGCGCGCCCGCGCGGCGGGAACCGCGAGGGCCTGGAAGCCGGCCGCGCGCAGGCGCAGCGCGAGCTCGGCGTCCTCGTAGTAGCTGCCCAGCCGCTCGTCGAAGACCTGCCCTCCGGTGAGCGCCACCCGCTCGAGGGCCGCGCGCCGATAGAGCGCGGCGGTCGCCGAGACGCCGAAGACCTCGAGCGAGGAGCCGCCGGGCGGCAGCGCCGGCTCGCCGTGCCCGATCTGCACCGCCTCCAGCCAGCGGTTGAAGCCGAGGCCCCAGCCGTCGGCGAGGCCGGGGCGGTCGAGCAGCAGGTTGACCCCTTGCGCGGCGGCCGCGCCGGGATGGGCGTCGAGCGCGGCGGCGAGCCGCTCGAGCCAGCCGTTCTCGAGCAGGCAGTCGTCGTTGACCAGCGCGATGCGCGCGGCGCCGGCGGCGGCGATGCCGGCGTTGGCGGCGCGCGCGAAGCCCGCGGCAGCGCCAAGCTCGAGCAGGCGCTCGCCGGGACGGTCGAGCCGGGGCGGCGGGGCGGCGTGCCCCTGGTGCACCCAGACGAGGCCGGCGCCGGCCGGCGCGAGCTCGGCGCGCAGCGCGGCGAGCGCGGCGTCGCCGACGGGCGACAGGCCGAGCGAGGGGACGACCGCGACGACCGGCTCGCTCATCGCCAGTCGAGCTCCAGGCGGTCGACCACGAAGCCGTTGGTCGCCACCGCGCCGGGCGGCGACTCGACCGTGAGGCGCAGCGCGGCGCCGGGCGGGAACTCGACCGGTCCGACCTCGGTGCGCCGCCAGACCCCGGGCTGGTCGCCGGGCAGCCGGGCGACCACCCGGTCGCCGACCGTGAGGGTGAGCGCGAGCGGCGCCGCGCTGTTGCGGATGTAGCTCCAGTCGATCGCGAGCGCGACCGCCCGGCCGCCGGCGATCGGCCGGGCCTCGGCCTCGGCGCCCTCGGTCAGGATCCAGCCGCCCGGAAAGCGTGTGCGGTCGATCACCCAGAGCTCGGGGTAGAGCAGGCCGCCCCGTTTGGTCACCCAGGCGTCCTCGAGCTCGACCTGCGAGGTCGGCAGGCGGTGCGCGGCGACGAGCGTGACCGCCCAGCCGGCGAAGAGCGCGACGACGCCGGCCGCCGCGGCGCGGCGCGGCCGCCGCAGGCGCAGCGCGAACAGCGCGAGCGCGGTCGTGGCGAGGGCGAGCGGCGCGATCCAGGTCGCCGCGCGCGGGCGCACCGCGCTCGGGAAGAAGCGGACGAGGTCCCCGGGGAAACGCCGGCCGAGCGCGTCGAGCAGGTGGCTGCCGCCGTCGGCGAGGTTGTAGCTCCAGCCCGGGACGACCAGAACGGGCAGCGCCAGCGCGATCGTGGCGGCGGCGAGCGCGGCGGCGAGCGCCCGCGCCGGCGCCGGCGAGCGGCGCGACAGCAGGCCGGCGACCGCCAGCGCCAGCACGGGCAGGAAGACGAGGCCGTAGCGGAAGGGGGGCGACCAGCCGCCGTACCACTCGCGCCGCGCGGCGACCGCGACCAGGTAGGGCGCGAAGGCGGCGAGCTCGAGACAGAGCGGCTCGAGCCGCGCGACCAGCCCGGCGACCGCCGGCACGGCGAGCAGCCAGAGCGGCGCCGCCGCGAGCAGCCCGAAAGCGCTGTCGAAGAGCAGCCCGACGCCGCCGCGCAGGAGCCGCTCGAGCGGCACGCGGCCGAGCGCCAGCTCGTCGACCGAGTGCATCTTCAACGGGTTGCCGTACTCGAGCTGGTTGACCACCAGCAGGGCGGCGACCAGCAGCAGGAAGCCGCCGGCGAGCGCGATCTGAAGCCGGCGGCTGCGGCGCAGGCCGGCGACGACGAGCAGCGCGAGCGGAGCCGCGACGAGCAGCAGGCGAAGCTTGAGCAGGGGCAGCAGCGCGAGCGGCAGCGCCAGGCGCAACCAGTCGGCCGGCCGCGCCCGCCCCCGCGTCGCGGCGAGCCGCGCGCGCGCTTCGACGATCAGCGCGACGGCGAGCGCCGCCGGCACCTCGACCCAGATTTGCGAGCTGTAGAGGAGCAGCGGCGGAGCGAAGGCGAACAGGGCCCAGGCGCGGAAGGCGCCGCGCGCGGTGACGCCGGGCAGGGCGAGCGCGGCGGCGAGCAGCCGGCCGGCGGCGAGCGCGGCGAGCGCCAGCATCAGCAGGCGGGCGCCGAGGACGCCGGCGCCGGCATAGGCGGGGGCGAGCAGCAGCGGCAGCAGCGGCTCGTGACGGGAGAAGACCTCGCCGCCCGGGCCGACCGGATCGCCCGGCTGCGGCGCGAGCCGCTGTGCCGTGAAGTCGCGCCAGGACTCGTCGCGGTACTCGTCGGCGAGGTCGACGTCGCCGTCCTCGGCGAGGCTGTGGGCGAGCAGCAGGTACCAGGGTTCGTCGCCGTCGGGCGGGCGCGCGGTGGCGGTCCAGGGCAGGATCGCGAGATAGACGGCCGCTGGAAGAAGGATGTACGGCGTCAGGTCCCGCGCGCGGCCGCGCCGGGCCATCCGGGCGAGCCGCGGGCGCAGCGCGAGCGCGAGTCGCGCCGCGCGCCAGCCGACCAGCACGAAGAAGAGCGCCGCGACGAGACCGGCGGAGCCGGGGATGCCGAGCGCGTCGTGGCGCAGCGCGAGCAGCGTCCAGGCGGCGGCGAGCGCGAGCTCGGCGGCGTGCGCGCGGCCGCGCGGCGCGCTGCGGCCGAGCGCGGCGAAGAGGGCGAGCGGAATCGGCGCGAAGGCAAGCGTCGCGCGCAGGCCGGGCGCGGCGAGCGCGGGCAGGAAACGATCGGCGAGGCCGGCGAGCGCGACCGCGGCGGCGAGCTCGACGAAGGTCCGGCGGTTCATCGCTCGACCGCCACGTGGAAGATCGCGAGCGCGGTCGCGCCGGGCAGCTCCGCCGGGCGCTCGATCACCAGCCGGCGCGCCGCGACCGGGCGGTCGAGGCGGAAGCGGGCCCGGAAGTGGTGGCCGAGGAAGCGGCCGCCGGCGGGGAGCCAGGAGGTCCAGGGCGCCGGCGGCGGGCAGGCGAGCGCGGCGGCGACGTCGGCGCGGTCCGCCGCCCACTCCGCGCTGTCGCGACCCACCTCGAGCGGCGCCTCGAACGCGGCGCCGTCGAGCTCGACGCGCAGCCGCGCGACCGCCGTGCCGCACGGGAGCTCGAGCGAGCGCGTGAGGTAGCTGTCGACCACCACCGCGGTGATCGTGCCGCCGTCGAGGGCGGTCTCGAAGCGGGGCGAGCCGGCGGCGAGGACGACCGGTTGCATCTCGACCGGGCGGGCGGCGACCCGCCCGCCGGGCCCCAGCGCGGCGGTGAGCAGCGTCGTCGCCGGCGCGGAGCGGTGCCAGGGGAGCGCCGCCCCGACCAGCGCGAGTAGCGCGAGCGCGGCGAGGCCGCCGGCGGCGAGGCGGCGCGGGCCGGGCGCGACCGGCGCGGCGGCGAGCGCGGTCGCGGCGAGCACGGCGGGGAGGAGCCAGGGCGCCTCGGCGCCGAGCGCCAGGGGGGCCGTGGCGAGGGCGGCGAGCACCAGGGCGCGCGCGCCGGGGCGCGCGGCGAAGGCGCGGGCGGCGAGGGCGGCGAGCGCCAGCGCGAAGACGCCGGCCGGCGTCCAGCCGGGGCCGCCGAGGAACACCGCGAGCGCGACGGCCGTGGCCGGGCGTGTGTCGCCCGCGCCGCGCTCGAGCGCGGTGGCGGCCAGCGCGGCCGCGAGCGGAAGCCCGAGCAGCCAGGCGGCGGTCGCGGCGGCGGTCGGCGCGAGGAAGAGCCGCTCGCCTTCGGCCACGAGCTGCGCGGCGAGGGCGAGCGCGAGCCAGGCGCCGGGCCCGAGCGCGGCAGCGCGCCGGTGCAGGGCGGCGCCGTGTGCGAGCACCGCGGCCGCGAGCAGCGCCATGGTGGCGGCCGGCCTGAGGACTCCGAGGTGGGGCAGTCCGAGCAGCGCGAGACCGACCGCCAGCGCGGCGGCCGCCGGCAGCGCCGCCGGCTGCCGGGGCGGCAGCGCGAGCGCGCCGAGCACGCCGAGGGCGAGCCAGCCGAAGAAGGCGGTCGTCGCGGCGGCGCCGGGGTCGAGCTGGAAGCGCGCGGTCGCGAGCGCGGCGGCCGCGAGGGCGAGCGCGGGCAGCGGCGCGGCGAGGCGCGCCGTCAGGCGGGCGATCCGGGGCGGGAACCGGGACATCGGCGTCGGAGGAATCCTAGCGGCGTGCGCATCGAAACCCGAGAGGATTTACGCACGCGGCGCGCCCACCGTTGACGCCCGGCCGGGCCGGAAGCTACGCTGGCAGACGGCCATGCTCGCCCGCGAACTGCTCCGCAACGATCCCGAGCGCCTCCTGGGCGCTCTCGCCGACCGCGGCCAGAGCGCCGCGTCCTTCGATTCCTGGCAGGCGCTCGACCGCGAACGGCGCGACACGCTGGTGCGCCTGGAGGAGCTCAAGCGGCGCCGCAACGAGGCGAGCCAGGCGATCGGCCGCATCAAGTCGGGCGGCGGCGACGCCAGCGCGGAGATCGCGGCGGTCGGCGCGCTCAAGGGGGAGATCGAGGCGCTCGACGCCCGGGTCGCGGCGGTCGACGAGAAGCTGGCGGCGATCGAGCTCAACCTGCCCAACCTCCCCCATGCCTCGGTGCCGCGGGGCGCCGACGAGCGCGCCAACCGGGTCGAGCGGGTGGTCGGCACGCCGCGCACCTTCGACTTCCAGCCCAAGGCCCACTGGGATCTGGGGCCGGAGCTCGGCATCCTCGACTTCGAGCGCGGCGCGAAGCTCGCCGGGGCGCGCTTCACCGCGATGTTCGGCGCCGGCGCCGCGCTCGAGCGGGCGCTCGTCTCGCTCATGCTCGACCTGCACACGCGCGAGCACGGCTACCTCGAGGTGCTGCCTCCGTACATCGTCAACTCGGCGTCGCTCACCGGCACCGGCCAGCTCCCGAAGTTCGAGCAGGACCTCTTCCGGTTGCAGGGCTTCGACTACTACCTGATTCCCACCGCCGAGGTGCCGGTCACCAACCTCCACCGCGACGAGATGCTCGACGAGGCGAAGCTGCCGCTTCGCCACTGCGCGTTCTCGCCCTGCTTCCGGAGCGAGGCCGGCTCCTACGGCAAGGACGTGCGCGGGCTGATCCGCCAGCACCAGTTCCACAAGGTCGAGCTGGTCCACTTCGCGACTCCCGAGCAGAGCTACGACGAGCTCGAGCTCATGGTCGCGAACGCCGGCCGGGTGCTCGAGCGGCTCGGACTGCCCTACCGCGTGGTCTGCCTGTCGACCGGCGACATGGGGTTTTCGGCGGCCAAGACCTACGACCTGGAGGTCTGGCTGCCCGGCCAGAATGCCTACCGCGAAATCTCCTCCTGCTCGAACTGCGAGGACTTCCAGGCGCGCCGCGCCAACCTGCGCAGCCGTGCCGAGGGCGAGAAGCCCCGCTTCCTGCACACCCTGAACGGTTCCGGCCTCGCGGTCGGCCGCACGCTGATCGCGGTGCTCGAGAACTACCAGAACGCCGACGGCACCGTCGACGTGCCCGCGGCGCTGCGCCCCTACCTGCACGGGCTCGAGCGGATCGCGCCGCGCGCCTGACCCGGACCGCGCCGGGGGGCGAGTAGACTCGCACCTCCACCGGAGGGGTGGCAGAGCGGTCGATTGCGGCGGTCTTGAAAACCGCTGGACCTTCACGGGTCCCGGGGGTTCGAATCCCTCCCCCTCCGCCAGATCACAGAGCAGCGACAGGAGGCCGCACCGATGACGAGTCCCCGCCGTTTCGCCCCGCTCGCTTTCGTCTTCGCCGCCGGTCTCGCGGCCGGCGCTTTCGCCGCGAAGAAGTTCACGGTGTCCGCCACCGCCTTCGCCGGCAAAGAGCCGAAGGCGGCGGCCGAGGAGCTGCTCGGCGCGGCGCGCGCCCTCGCCGAGAACGGCAGCTACGAGAACCTCGCGGTGGCCCGGCTCTACTTCCGGATCGGCCGCAAGGCCGAGGGGCAGGAGATCGTCGACCGCGTGCTGGCCGGCAAGACCAAGGCGGGGGACATCGTGCGCGTCGCTCGCATCTACCGCGAGGCCGGCGACTGGGCGAAGGCGAAACCGCTTTTCGACTCGGTGGTCCAGATGGCGCCGGAAGACGAGGACTGGCTGGCGGAGGTCGGCGCCGAGTACCTGCTCGCCGGCGATCGCACTCGCGCCGAGGAGCTGTTCGCCGCCTCGCTCCGGCTCGATTCCTCGAACCTCTACAACACGCTGCGGATGGCCGGGGCCTACCTCGGCGAGCGCACCGACTGAGGATCCCGCGCGGCGCCGGCGCCGCTCAGGGCGTCGGCGCGACCAGGATCGCGGTGCCGGTGCGGAAGAGGTGGTGCAGGCGCGTGCCTCCTCGGCTCGATCACCAGGGCGACGAGCGGCGGGTGCGACGGCTCCTCGCCCTGGAGCCGCAGCCAGCCGTCGCGCACCGCGGCGGCGAAGCGCCGGAACCAGCCGAGCCGGGGTCGCTCGTCGACCACGAAGAGCTGCCAGCCGTTGTCGAGCGCGACCCGGTAGGTGAGCCGGCTTGTCCTTGTCGCCCGGCTTCGGCGTCGGCGTGGCGCCGGGCGCCCGGCCGGCGCGGGCTCGTCCTTCTCCTCGCCCTCCTTCGGGTACGGCTTGAGCGTGCGATCGGGGCGATCGTCTCGCGGTCGGTGTCGCCGGGGCCCTCGGTCACCGTCCAGACGGTCGGGGCGAGGAGCGGCGGCGGCTCCGTCGCCGCCGAAGAGCGGCCGGAAGCGCGAGGCGGTGGATCTCCCGGATCGGCACCGCTCGAGAGCACGAGCCGCGCGGCGCACTTCACGAGCAGGCGGGTCCGGCCGGCTCGAGGACGAGGTAGGCCGGCGGGCGCCTGGCGAGCGTGGACCTCGAGCTCGACGAGGCGCAGGCGCCGCGTCGCGTCGGGCTCCCCCGCGCAGGGGCGCGCCGAGCGCGAGCGCCAGCAGGACGCTAGTACAGAAAGACGCGAGCGCCGACCGGCACCGTCTTGTAGACGAACTTCAAGGTCCTCGTCGCCGAGGCGAATGCAGCCGTGGGTGACGCGCTTGCCGAGCAGCGTCTTGAAGATGGTGCCGTGGATGATGTAGCCGTCGCGCATGTAGAGGCGCGTAGTCGCCGAGCGAGAAGTCGTCGAAGCGGTCGCGCATGCCCTTGCGGCAGGGCTGGTAGCCCTCCTCGACGAAGGCCCAGTCGGGCTTGA
This sequence comes from uncultured Acidobacteriota bacterium, assembly GCA_963803995.1. Classification (GTDB taxonomy): domain Bacteria; phylum Acidobacteriota; class Thermoanaerobaculia; order Multivoradales; family JAGPDF01; genus JACTMI01. The sequence goes on along the minus strand of CAWDOT010000008.1, from coordinate 192,519 downwards.
CCCAGACCGGGTTCCTGACCTTGCGCAGGACCTGGAACTCGCCGAGCGGGGTGTCGAAGACCCACTCCTTGCCGTTGCGCGGGTCGCGCAGCACGACGCCGGTGCCGGTCGAGCAGACCGCGTCGCGCAGCAGCTCCCGGCCTCTCGAAGACCTTCAGCCGGTTGCGGTAGGTGTCGACCGTCACGTAGACGCTCGCGCGGCGCCGCGCAGGAGGCGAGCCTCGCCTCGAGCTTCTCGGCCGGCCGGCGGATCGGCGACGCTTGGCCTCGGGATCGCGCGGCCGCTGTCGGTAGTGCGCGACGGCGACGCACCGCGGCGTAGGCGCCGCCGAAGCGGCGCGGCGCCGACGAGGCGATCGCCGCGAGCGCGACCGCGACCAGGCGCAGCACCGCCAGAGCGGCCGCGGTCCGGCGGCCCGAGCGCCGCCGAACGCGGGCGCGCTCGCGGGGGTGGTCGGCGGGCGTCGTCGGACGCGGGGATCACGGGCGCGATTCAGCCTTCAGAACGTCCCGACGATCGTCACCGGCGTGCCCACGCCGCGAGCGCGCGAAGACGCGGTCCATGTCGTAGTTGGTGAGCGCCACACAGCCGTTCGGTCCAGTCGCGGCCCTGGCCGCCGTCGCCATGGATCTCGATCAGGTTGCCGATCCCGGCGCGCTGCGGGACCTGGCCGGTCGCTCTTGCCATGCGCGTAGCGCGCCCGGTCCTCGGAGTTCGGGTAGTTGATGAGCAGCGCCTTGTAGTACTTCGTCCGCCCGGTGCCGCGCACGTGCACCACCCGGTAGCGCCCCTCCGGCGTCGCCTGGTCGCCGGAGTGCAGCTTCTGCCGGAGACCCTTGGCGCCGAGCTCGGCGTCGTAGCGAGGCGATCCGCTCGCCGTTGGTGTAGACGTGCAGCCGGCGCTTGAGCTTGTCGACGACGAGCGACGGTGGTGCCGTCGCGCTGGACCGGGCGACCGTCTCGGCGACCCAGGCAGCGCCAGGCGCGAGATTGCGCGGATCGTCGAAGCGGGAGTGGAGCGCGAGAAAGCTCGTGTGCACGATCTGGGTGAAGACCGCGCGCCTTCTCCGCCTCGCGATCGCCCGGTCATAGTCGCCCTGGGCGGCGTAGCCCTGGGCGAACTGCCATTCGAGCGTCGCCTGCTGGGCGGCGGCGATCTCGCGCCGCCCGACACCGGCCTCGCCCGATCTCCTGGACCGCCTGGAAGACCGCCGGGGCGACCGCCGCCGCGACCTGCGCCCAGCTCTCGGCGAGCGAGGATTCGCGGCGGCGCAGCTCGACCAGGCTCTCGCGGGTGACCACCCGCGGATCCAGGCCGCCTGCGGCCGGCCCGGCGTGCGCTCCCAGAAGAGGGCCGCGGCCTCGCCGGCGGTGATCACCTCGGCGTCGGCGACCAGGCGGTCGACGTGGCGGGCGGCGGCCGGCACCTTGGGGCGCAGGGTCTTGACCGCCTCGAGCAGGGAGGCGCGCGGGCGCTCGGGCGAGAAGCGGGGGCCGGCGGCCGTGACGGTGTCGTAGGAGCGCGCGGCGAGCGACGCTCCGAGGACGGCCAGGAGGCCGCCGAAAAGCAACGACCGGCGACGGAAACCCGTCGCCGGTCGTGGGAAGCGCAATCTGACTGCGATCAACGCCGTCCGATCAAGCTCAGCACTTGATCTTGGCCTTGGCCCCCTGCATGTCGGCGACCAGCGTGTCGACCGGAGCCCTTCAGCGAGTCGGCCTGCGACTTGGCGCCGAAGAAGTCCTCGGAAGCGACGGCGCTCTCGATGCCGGCGACCTGGGCGACCAGACCGTCGAGGCTGCCCTTCATGGCTTCCATGTCCTTCTTGAAGTCCTTCGGCTGACGGCGGCAGGCGGCGAGCTCGGTCATCGTGACGTTGGCCGTGTCGATCGAGGCCTTGGCGGCGGCGAGCGCCTCGTTGGCAGCGTTCTTGGCGGCTTCCTTGCCGGCGACGCCCGCGTCCTTGGCCGCGACGGCGGCGCTGTTGGCGGCCGTGATGAGCTCCTTGGTCTTCGTGTAGCTGCGGAACAGGGCGAACTTGTTGGCCTGCGCCTCGATCTCGGCGTTGACCGCGTTCATCGCCTGCTGGGCGCCGTTCCACGCGTCGGCGGCGTACTTCGGGGCCTCGGCTGCTCGGCGGCCGACATGGCGGCCTTGACGGCCGTCGATGTCCTGCTGCGGCGGCTTCGCGCAGCCGGTGGCGATCGTGAGCGTGAGCGCGGCGACTGCCAATGGACAAGCTTCTTGTTGCGCATGGTTTCCTTTCCCTCCCGGGGGTTCAGACGGTGGTCTGTTCCTGGATTCTCGAAGCGGTTGTATCGCTCGCTGGGCGAGTGGGGCTGAACGCCACCTCCCTCGCCTGCTGCGGACGTGTGAATGCTACCACAGCTCGCCGAAGGGCGTCACGGGCGCCCGGAGGCCCGCCCCAGCTAGGGCCGCGGCCCGCTCCGTCACGGCCTCGGCGGTGAATCCGAAATGCCCGGCGAGGGCCTCGGCCGGCGCCGAGGCGCCGAAGCCCTCGATGCCGATCACCTCGCCCCGGTCGCCGACCCAGCGGTGCCAGCCGAGGGCGCTGCCCGCCTCGACGGCGAGCCGGGCGGTGACCTCGGGCGGCAGGACGGCATCTCCGGTAGGCGCTCTCCTGCCGCGGCGAACAGCTCCCACGACGGGAACGAGACGACGCGCGCCGCGACGCCGCGCGCGGCGAGGAGCGCGGCGGCCGCGACCGCCAGCGGGACCTCCGAGCCGCTCGCGAGCAGCAGCGCCTCCGGAGGCTCGCCCGGCCGGCGTCTCGTGGACGACGTAGGCGCCGCGGTCGACGCCGCCTTCGGCGCGCCGCCGCGCTCCCGTCGAGCAGTGGGCAGCTTCTGGCGGGTGAGGGCGAGAGCGGTCGGGCCCTCCCGGCGCGCGATCGACACCCGCCAGGCCGCCGCCGTCTCGTCGCGCGTCGGCCGGGCGCAGCACGACCAGGCCCGGAATCGCGCGCAGCGCGGCGAGCTGCTCGACCGGCTGGTGGGTCGGTCCGTCCTCGCCGAGGAAGATCGAGTCGTGGGTGAAGACGTAGACGACCGGCAGGCGCATCAGCGCGGCGAGCCGGATCGCCGGCCGCATGTAGTCCGAGAAGATGAGAAAGGTGCCGCCGTAGGGACGCAGGAGCCCGGAGAGCGCGAGGCCGTTGAGGATCGCGCCCATCGCGTGCTCGCGGACGCCGAAGTGGAAGTTGCGCCCTTCGGGGTGGGCCGCCGAGAAGGCGGCGGCGCCGGAAATCGGCGTGTTGTTCGACTCGGCGAGGTCCGCCGAGCCGCCGACGAGCTCGGGCAGCCGCGCGGCGAGGCCCTGGATCGCCTTGCCGGAGGCGGCACGGGTGGCCAGTCCCGGGGCGCCGGCGACGTAGCGCGGGCAGGTCGGCGTCCCAGCTCTCCGGCAGCATCGCCGGCGAGCCGGCGCGCGAGCTCGGCGCCGGCCTCGGGGTGGGCGGCGCGGTAGCGCGCCAGCCGCTCGCGCCAGGCGGCGGCTTCCGCGGCGCCACGCGCGGCGGCGGCGGTGAAGGGCGCGCGGGCCGGGTCCGGCACGCAGAAACGCCGGCTCCTCCGGCCAGCCGAGCGCGCGCTTGGTGGCGCGCGCGGCCTCGGCGCCGAGCGGGGCGCCGTGGGCCTCGGCGCTGTCCTGCTTCGGGCTGCCAAAGCCGATGTGGGTGCGGACGACGACCAGCGTGGGCCGTTCGGCCTCCGCCGCGGCGGCGTCGAGCGCGGCGCCGATTTCGTCGAGGTCGTTGCCGTCGGCGACCCGCAGGATGCGCCAGCCGTAGGCGGCGAAGCGGGCCGCGACGTCCTCGCTGAAGGCGAGCGAGGTCGGTCCGTCGATCGAGATCCGGTTGTCGTCGTAGAGGACCTTGAGCTCGCCGAGGCGGAGATGGCCGGCGAGCGAGGCCGCCTCCGAGGCGACGCCCTCCATCAGGTCGCCGTCCGAGGCGAGCGTCCAGATCCGGTGCGTGAAGAGCGGAAAGCCCTCGCGGTCGAAGCGGGCGGCGAGCGTGCCGCCGCGCCATCGCCATGCCGACCGCCGTCGCGACCCCCTGTCCGAGCGGGCCGGTGGTGGTCTCGACTCCGGCCGTGTGCCCGTGCTCCGGGTGCCCCGGAGTCCGCGAGCCGAGCTGGCGGAAGCGCCGGAGCTCGTCGAGCGGCAGGTCGAAACCGGCGAGATGGAGCAGCCCGTAGAGCAGCGCCGAGGCGTGGCCGCAGGAGAGGACGAAGCGGTCGCGGTCGGCCCACGCGGGGTCGGCGGGGTCGAAGCGCAGATGGCGCGTCCAGAGCGAGAAGGCCAGCGGCGCGAGGCCGAGCGGAGCTCCCGGGTGGCCGGAGCTTCGCCGCTTCGACCATGTCGACGGCGAGGAAGCGCAGGGTCTGGATCGCGGCGAGCTCGGTCTCGCGGGAGATCGGTGGCGTCATCGGCAACCTGTGAGAGAAGCGCGGCGTCGCGCCGCGCGGAGGCAGGATAGCGCAGGCCGGCACGGCCGGCCCGGCTTTGACTCGGGAGCGCCCTCCCCGTAAGATGGCGCGTCCTGAGTCTCGCCGCGGTGAGGTGGCCGAGTGGCTGAAGGCAACGGTTTGCTAAACCGTCATACGGGGCTAAACCCTGTATCGAGGGTTCGAATCCCTCCCTCACCGCCAGCAAGATTTCTTTCCTGACTGGTCCGAACCCCAGGATCCCGATGACCGAGACCACCGAGATGGGTCCCGTGCGCGTCCGCTTCGCGCCCTCGCCGACCGGCTACCTGCACATCGGCGGCGTGCGTTCGGCGCTGTTCAACTGGCTCTTCGCCCGCCGCCACGGCGGCCGCTTCATCCTGCGCGTCGACGACACCGACCAGCAGCGGAACATCGCCGAGGCGCTCGCGCCGATCCTCGACGGCTTCCGCTGGCTCGGCATCGACTGGGACGAGGGGCCGGAGGTCGGCGGCCCCTACGAGCCCTACTACCAGTCGCAGCGCCTGCCGATCTACCAGGCGCGGTAGAGCGCCTGCTCGCCGCCGGCGCCGCCTACCGCGACTACGCCCGGCCGGAGGAGATCCAGGCCGAACGCGCCGAGGCCGAGACGGCGAAACGCCCCTACGTCGCCTCGCGCCGCTGGGCGGTGTTCGGCGACGGCGACCGCTCCGGCTTCGAGGCCGAGGGGCGCAGCGCCGTCGTGCGTCTCGCGATGCCGCGCGAGGGGGTCTGCCGGATCGACGACGTCGTGCGCGGCACGGTCGAGACCGAGTGGTCCTCCGAGGCCGACCACGTCGTCCAGCGCGCCGACGGCACCTGCCTCTATCACCTCGCGAGCGTGGTCGACGACGTCGAGATGGGGATCACCCACGTCGTGCGCGCCGAGGAGCATCTGCCCAACACGCCGCGCCAGGTCTTCATCTTCCAGGCGCTGGGCGCGCCGCTGCCGGTCTTCGCCCACCTGCCGGTGGTCGCCGAGCCGGGCTCGCGCGTCAAGCTGTCCAAGCGCAAGCTCGACAAGTACCTGAAGAACCCCGAGTTCGCCGAGCTCTACGAGCGCGGCAGGCGGATCGCGGACCATCTCGGGCTCGCCGTCACGGTCGAGACCTTCAACCCGGTGGTGGTCGACTTCTACCGCGAGACCGGCTTCCTGCCCGAGGCGGTGCTCAACTACCTGCTGCTGCTCGGCTGGTCGCTCGACGACCGGACCGAGATGCTGTCGCGCGCGGAGCAGATCGCCCACTTCACCCTCGAGCGCGTCAACCGCGCGCCGGCGAGCTTCGATCCGAAGAAGCTGCTCTCCTTCCAGGAGCGCTACATGCAGGCGTTGCCGGTCGAGCGCCGCGTCGAGCTCGCGCTCCCCTTCCTCGAGAAGGCGGGCTGGGTCGCCTCGCCGCCGGACGCGGCCGGGCGCGAACGCGCCGCCGCGGTGGTCGCCGCCGCCAACGAGCGGCTGAAGCTCGCCGGCGACGTGCTCGACTACCCGGAGCTCTTCCTCGGCGACGACGAGCTCGCCTACGACGAGAAGGCCTTCGACAAGCGGATCCGCAACGCGCCCGACGCGGCCGGGCTGCTCGCCGCGCTGGCGGCCGAGCTCGCCGCCGCGCCCGCGTTCGACGCCGCCGCGCTCGAGGCGCTCTTCGCGCGCTTCGTCGCGGCGCGCGGGCTCGGGCTCGGCCAGATCGTCCACGCCGTGCGCGTCGCCGTCTCGGGCAAGGCGGTCGGCTTCGGGCTCTTCGATATCCTCGCCATCCTGGGGCCCGAGCGGGTGGCCGCGCGCATCGAGCGCGCGCTCGCCCGGCTCTAGGCCCCGGCCGGACCGGCCGGCGGGACCGCGGCCGGAAGCGGAGACGAGAGCAGGGGAGCCGGAGCCATGGCCAAGCACTTCATCGCCGAGATCATCGAGAACGACCTCGCGTCGGGCAAGCACGCGCGCATCCAGACCCGCTTCCCCCCCGAGCCGAACGGCTACCTGCACCTGGGTCACGCCAAGTCGATCTGCCTCAACTTCGGCCTCGCCGCCGAGTACGGCGGGCTGTGCAACCTCCGCTTCGACGACACCAACCCGACCAAGGAGGAAGCGGAGTACGTCGAATCGATCCAGCGCGACGTCGCGTGGCTCGGCTTCGACTGGGAGGATCGCTGCTACTACGCGTCGGACTACTTCGGGCGCCTCTACGAATGGGCCGAGCAGCTGGTGCGCGACGGCAAGGCCTATGTCGACGACCTCTCGGTCGACGAGATCCGCGACTATCGCGGCCCCTGGAACGAGCCGGGGCGCGAGAGCCCGTTCCGGAGCCGCACGGTCGAGGAGAACCTCGACCTGCTTCCGGCGCATGCGCGCGGGCGAGTTCCCGGACGGCACGCGCGTGCTGCGCGCGAAGATCGACATGTCGTCGGGCAACATCAACCTGCGCGACCCGGTGATGTACCGGATCCTGCACGCCCGTCACCATCGCACCGGCGACCAGTGGTGCATCTACCCGATGTACGACTGGGCCCACGGGCAGTCGGACTCGATCGAGCGGATCACCCACTCGATCTGCACGCTCGAGTTCGAGGACCACCGCCCGCTCTACGACTGGTTCGTCGACAACCTCGGCATCTATCCACCGCGCCAGATCGAGTTCGCGCGCCTGAACGTCACCCACACGGTGCTGTCGAAGCGCAAGCTCCTGCGCCTGGTGCAGGAGGGCGTCGTCTCGGGCTGGGACGACCCGCGCATGCCGACGCTCGCCGGCATCCGCCGCCGCGGCTACCCGCCGGCGGCGCTGCGCGACTTCTGCGAGCGGATCGGCGTCACCAAGCAGGAGAGCGTGGTCGAGTTCGCGCTGCTCGAGCACTGCGTGCGCGAGGAGCTCAACCGCACGGCGCCGCGCCGGATGGCGGTGCTCAGGCCGCTGAAGCTGGTGCTGACCGACTGGGAGGCCGGCCGGGTCGAGGAGCTCGAGGCGGTCAACAACCCCGAGGACCCGGCGGCCGGCACCCGCCCGGTGCGCATGACGCGCGAGCTCTGGATCGAGCGCGACGACTTCATGGAGGAGCCGCCGAAGAAGTTCCACCGGCTGGCCCCCGGCCGCGAGGTGCGGCTGCGCTGGGGCTACATCGTGCGCTGCGACGAGGTGGTGAAGAACGCGGCGGGCGAAGTGGTCGAGCTGCGCTGCTCGCACGATCCGGCGACGCGCGGCGGCGGCACCCCCGACGGGCGGAAGGTGCAGGGGACCCTCCACTGGGTCTCGGCGGCCGAGGCGATCGAGGCCGAGGTGCGGCTCTACGACCACCTCTTCGCCAACCCCGACCCGGACGACGTGCCGGAGGGGGTCGACTGGATCACCACGGTCAACCCGGGCTCGCTCGAGGTGGTCGCGGGCGCCAGGGTCGAGCCGGCGCTCGCCGCGCTCGCGCCGGGCGCGGGCGTGCAGTTCGAGCGCATCGGCTACTTCACCGCCGACGCGCTCGACCATCGCGCGGAGCGGCCGGTCTTCAACCGCACCGCGACCCTGCGCGACAGCTGGGCGAAGGCGCAGAAGCAGGGCGCTCCGGCCGGCTGAGTGGCGCGCGCCGGAGCGCGGGCAGGACGCGAAAGGGGAGCGCCATGGCGAGCGCGGCGGTGGTGATCTGCGGGGCCGGCATCGGCGGCGTCGCCGCCGCCTTCGAGCTCGCGGTCGCGCGCGGGGTGCGCGACGTCCTGCTCGTCGATCCGCTGCCGCCGCTCTCGCTGACCAGCGACAAGTCGACCGAGTGCTACCGCAACTGGTGGCCTTCGGCGGCGATGGTCGCGCTGATGAACCGGAGCGTCGAGCGTCTCGACGCCTGGGCCGAGGCGAGCGGCGACCGCTTCGCGCTCAACCGCAACGGCTACCTCTACGTGACCGCCGACCCGGCGCGCGCGGCGGCGCTCGCGCGCGAGGGCGAGACCGCCTCCGGCCACGGCGCGGGCGCGCTGCGCACCCATCGTGGCGTGGCCGCCGATCCGCCGTATCGCGAGCCGCGCTGGGACCGGCGCGACGCGGTGGCCGACGGCGCCGACTTCTTCGCGACGCCGGAGCTGGTGCGCGCGCGCTGGCCTTTTCTCGCGCCCGATCTGGTCGCCGGCCTCCACGCCCGGCGCTGCGGCTGGCTCTCGGCGCAGCAGCTCGGCATGTGGCTGCTCGAGCAGGCGCGCGCCGCGGGCGCGCAGCTGCTCGAGGGGCGGGTGGTGGGGGTCGAGACCGACGGGGCCGGTGTCGCCGCGGTCGCGGTCGAGCGGGGCGGCGCGGTCGAGCGGATCGCGACCCGCACCTTCGTCGACGCCGCGGGGCCGCACGCCGCGGCCGTCGCGCGGCTCGCGGGCGTCGAGCTGCCGCTTTCCGCCGAGCTCCACGGCAAGGTCTACTTCGAGGATCGCCTGGGGGTCGTGCCGCGCGAGCTGCCGCTCGTGATCGGGCTCGATCCGCTGCGGCTGCCCTGGAGCGAGGAGGAGCGCGCGGAGCTCGCCGGCGACCCCGAGCTCGCCTGGCTGCTCGAGCCGATGCCGGGCGGCGTCCACTTCCGCCCCGAGGGGGGCAGGGACAGCCGCATGCTGCTGCTGCTCTGGACCTACCACACCGAGCGGGTCGAGCCGACCTGGCCGCCCCACTTCGACGCGTACTACCCGGAGGTGGTGGTGCGCGGCGTGACGCGCTGGGTGCCGGGCTTCGCCGAGTACCTGCCGCTCGACCACCGCCCCTTCGTCGACGGCGGCTACTACACCAAGACCCCGGAGAACCGCTTCCTGATCGGCCCGACGCCGGTCCCCGGCTTCCACCTGATGTGCGGGCTCTCGGGCTACGGCATCATGGGCGCGCCGGCCGCGGCCGAGCTGCTCGGAGCCCACGTGACCGGCGCCGCGCTGCCCGCCTACGCGGCCGAGCTGCTGCTCGCGCGCTACGAGGACCCCGCCTACCGGGCCAGCCTGGCCGCGGGGGGACTCGCCTCGGGCCAGCTCTGAGCGGCTCGCGCGACTTGGACCTGGCTTCGTTCGTTGTCTCTCGGCTGAGCAGGTGCATAGGTTGCCTCTTTGAGATGAGTCATCTCCTACATAGGCGGAGCGTCATTCGAGTGCGGACTCGATGACATTCGTCTGCAAGTTGCGGGTGAGCTAGTCCTCGGTCCCTTCAGCGTGTACGGTGACCAGGGAGATCGGCCCGGAGGTTTCAGTCTATGGACCCAGCTCGGCTTTCTCGCTCGCGCTCCGCGAATGCAAGGGTCATTCAACCCCGCGACTATCGTCACACCGCGTGGGATGGCCTTGTTCTCGATCCTCCGAGGGCCTGCGCCGAACGCCTGGTGATCCCGCGTGGGTCTCTTAGGCTGCTGTCTGGACGCGCACGATCGGTTTTCAGCCCGGCGGCGCGTCGCCCTGCGGGTCGACCGCAGACCAGGGGTCTTTCGATTACGGCGTTGCTGGTTCTCGCCGTTCTTGGTCCTCTCATCGCGTGCGCTTCGACCACTGAGGATGGTGAACAACCTCGCGAGGGTCGCCGATTTGCATACAGTGCCAACCCCGAGGACGAGATCGTGTCCGTCCTCTACTCAGGCGGCCTCAGCACCATGGATGTGTCCATTCGGCTCTTCGGTGACGGAAGTCTGCGGGCCGAGGAGCGCAGGGGCCTGGATGGGTTGGTGCGGGCCTCCTGGAATGCCCAGTTGTCAGCGGAGCAGGTCGAGAGGATCCTCCGCGATGCTGTCGACAACGGACTCATGGAATACGACGATAGACAGGTTCGCGTGAAGAAAGAGGCGCTCAAGCGCCGTGAGCCGAGCGCTACCGACATGCCTGGCTCATTCGTAGAAATTCACCTCGTGTCGCTTGAGGACGAGCACGGATCGCTATCTGGTCCGATTTCGCGCCGAATTGCGGCGATGAACGCGCAGCGGGGTGCGACCCTGTACCCGGAGATCGCTGAACTTGGGGCGCTCGCGCGTCTGCTGAATACGTTCTCGACCCAGTACCTCGCAATGAAGGGCGTGGTGAAGCCGTGAGAAAAGCTGCAGCTCTCTTCGTTTTCACTTGCGCGTGCCCATCCGTCGCCCCAGGCGGTACGTTTCTCGGAACCACGCGGTTTACACCCGTCGATGGCTGCCTCACTGGTCGCCTCGCGTCGGACGACACCCAGGCCATGAACCCGTTCGCGCGCTACGAGGACCCCGCCTACCGGGCCAGCCTGGCCGCCGGAGGCCTCGCTTCGGGTCAGCTCTGAGCCTCCTGCGGCGCGAGCCCGACTTGACCGGAAGCCCTCCGGATGGCTAGCATTCGCAGGCGAGTGGGACGTCGTTCAATGGTAGGACATGCGGCTCTGGACCGCAGAATCGGGGTTCGAGTCCCTGCGTCCCAACCACTCGCCTCGCTTCTCCCCCCTCCAGCCGGCGCCTGATTCGCAGCTCGCGGCTCGCCCTGCGTCCGCGCGGTGGCTCTGCCGTCCTGCGGCAAGCGCGGCGTGACGGATCTGCCCCGTTCGTCGTAGCGTCGCCGGCCAAAGGGGGGAAAACCATGCAGAGACTGGAACGGAGTCCCGTCCGGGACCGGGTCGCGGCGTGCGTCGCCGCCGCGGCGACGATCGTCGCGCTCGCCGGCCTTGCGCCCGGCGCGGCGCGGGCCGGGGAGAAAGAGGATGCGCAGGCCGCCAAGGTCGCGCGCGGTGGCTACCTGGTGACGATCACCGGCTGTCACCACTGTCACACACCGCTCAAGATGGGTCCGCGCGGTCCCGAACGGGACATGAGCCGGATGCTCTCCGGCCACCCGGAGAGCGTCCCGCTGCCCGATCCGCCGGGCCCCGCCGGCCCCTGGAACGCGCACATCGCGGCGCCGAGCACCGCCTTCGCCGGGCCTTTCGGCGTCAGCATCGCGCCGAACCTGACTCCGGATCCGGAGACCGGCCTGCAGAACTGGAGCGAGGAGCGCTTCTTCCGCGCGATGCGCAACGGCCAGCACAACGGCGGCGGGCGCCCGATCCTGCCGCCGATGCCCTGGTCGGACATCGGCAAGATGACGGACGAGGATCTCTCCGCGCTCTGGGCCTACCTGCGCTCGATCCCGCCGGTGAAGAACCAGGTGCCCGACTCGCGGCCGGCGCCGCCGCCGCCGGCGAAGTAGCGCTCCGCCTCAGGCGAAGGCGAGCGCGAGGAGGGTCTTCTGCTCGAGCGCGTGCGCCTTGGCCGAGCCGGTCGCCGGCGAGGCCGAGGCGCTGCGCTTGACCGAGCGCACCGAGCGGCCGCGCGCGAGGTGGTCGAGGTGGGGGTCGACGAAGGAGAAGGCCCCCATGTTGGCCGGTTCCTCCTGCACCCAGAGGATCTCGCGCGCGCCCGCGTGGCGGTCGAGCTCGGCGGTGAGCTCGGCGGCGGGGAACGGGTAGATCTGCTCGAGGCCGACGATCGCGACGTCGGCGGCGCCCCGCCGCTTCCGCTCGGCGCGCAGCTCGTGGAGGATCTTGCCGGTGGCGAGGAGCACGCGCCGCGCCGGGCCGACCTCGCGGTCGGGCAGCACGGTCTCGAAGCGCGGCTTGGCGAGCTCGGCGAGCGGCGAGGCGGCGTCGGCGTGGCGCAGCATCGACTTCGGCGTGAAGACGACCAGCGGCTTGCGCCAGGTGCGCAGCGCCTGCCGGCGCAGCAGGTGGAAGTACTGCCCGGCGGTCGACGGCTGGCAGACCTGGAGGTTGTCCTCGGCCGCGAGCTGCAGGTAGCGCTCGACCCGGGCGCTCGAGTGCTCGGGCCCCTGCCCCTCGTAGCCGTGCGGCAGCAGCAGCACGAGCCCGGAGAGCAGCCCCCACTTGTCCTCGCCGGCGGCGAGGAACTGGTCGATGACGATCTGGGCGCCGTTGGCGAAGTCGCCGAACTGCGCCTCCCAGAGGACGAGCGCCTCCGGATAGTCGCGCGAGAAGCCGTACTCGAAGCCCAGCGCCGCCGCCTCGGAGAGCATCGAGTCGTAGACCTCGAAGAAGGCGCCGCGGCGGGCGAGCGCCGCGAGCGGGGCGTGCTCGCGCTCGTCCTCGACGTCGATCAGCACGGCGTGGCGGTGGTTGAAGGTGCCGCGCCGGGTGTCCTGGCCCGACAGGCGCACCGGCACGCCGGCCTCGAGCAGCGCGGCGAAGGCGAGCGCCTCGGCCATGCCGTAGTCGATCGGGCGCTCGCCCGCGCCCATGCGGGCGCGCTCCTCGAGCAGCCGGGCCACCTTCGGGTGGACGCGAAAGCCGGCGGGGACGCGGCTGAGCTCGCCGGCGAGCCGGCCGATCTCGCCCGCCGCGAGGCCGGTGTCGACCTCCAGCGCCGGATCGTAGAAGCCGCCCCGGTAGGCGTTCCAGTATGCCGGGAGCTGGCGCAGGACCGGCGCCTTGCCGAGCGCCGAGGCCTGGCGCTGCGCCTCGGCGAGGCGCTGCTTCTCCGCGGCGGCGATCGCCTCGGCCTCGGCGGCCGCCGCGGCCTCCGCCATCGCTTCGGCCTCGGCGGCCGGCACGCCGATCCGCTCGGCGTAGCTCTTCGAGAGCACCGGCCAGCTCTTGATCTTGCGGTAGAGCAGCGGCTGGGTGACGGTCGGGTCGTCGACCTCGCTGTGGCCGTAGCGGCGGTAGCCGATCAGGTCGACCACCACGTCGCTCGCGAACTCGGTCCGGTAGTCGGCGGCGATCGCCGCCACGCGGACCACCGCCTCCGGGTCCTCGGCGTTGACGTGGAAGATCGGGATCGGCAGCCGCTTGGCGACGTCGGTCGCGTAGCGGGTCGCCGAATAGGCCTGCGGCTCGGTGGTGAAGCCGATCAGGTTGTTGACCACCACGTGGACGGTGCCGCCGATCCCGTACCCGGCGAGGCCGGCGAAGTTGAGCGCCTCGGCCGAGATGCCCTGGCCGGCGAACGCCGAGTCGCCGTGCATCAGCACCGCCAGCGCGCGCCGTCCGGTCGGGTCGCCCAGCCGCACCTGCTTGGCGCGCGTGCGCCCCATCGCCACCGGGCAGACGACCTCGAGGTGGCTCGGGTTGGACGACAGGTGGAGCTTCACCTCCTTGCCGGAGGGGGTGCGCCAGACGCCGGTCGCGCCGAGGTGGTACTTGACGTCGCCCGAGCCGAGCACGCTCTTCGGGTCGTGCTCCTCGAAGCCCGCGAAGATCTCGAGCGGGTCGCGGCCGACGACATGGACGAGGACGTTCAGGCGGCCGCGGTGGCTCATCGCGAGCACCGCGGACTCCGCGCCGTCCTCCGCCGCCTCGTCGAGCAGGTGGGTGAGGAAGGGGATGAGCGCCGTGACGCCCTCGAGCGAGAAGCGCTTGTAGCCGGTGTAGCGCGCCTGGATCGACTGCTCGAGCGTTTCGGCGCGGACCAGCTCCGAGAGGATCCGCCGGCGGTCGACCGGGGGGGGCGCCGCTTCCAGTCGAGCGGCGACCCAGGCGCGCCGGCCCGGCTCCGGCAGGTGCATGAACTCCGCGCCGATCGAATTGCAGTAGAGGCCGCGAGCGCGCGCCGCCTCCGGGCCTTCGAGGGAGAGCTCGGGGTGGGCGAGCGGGGCCAGCCGGCCGAGCGGATCGAGCGCGGCGGACAGGTAACCCCAGCGCCGGTAGGCATCGAGAACGGCGGTGGCGGGGACCGTGGGCGTGGCGCTCGACATGGCCGCGAAAGCATATCGCCCTAGAATGCCGGCTCTCATGGCTCTCCGCGTCCGCTCCCGCCCGCTCGCCCCGCTCCTCGCCGCCCTGCTCGCCGCCGCGCCGGCCGCCGGCGCCACCGGTTCGTTCGACCCCCTGACGCCGGCCGGAACCGGCGGGATCGCCCTCGTCGACCGCGCGCTCGCCCGGCTCTCGACCTCCTGCCGGCTGCTGGTCGTCGGCGCCCACCCCGACGACGAGGACGGCTCGGCGCTCTCCTGGGCGACGCACGACCGGGGCTGCGAAGCCGCCTATCTCTCGCTGTCGCGCGGCGAGGGGGGGCAGAACCTGATCGGCCCCGAGCTCGGCACGGCGCTCGGCGTCCTGCGCACCAACGAGCTGCTCGCGGCGCGGCGGATCGACGGTGGCCGCCAGTTCTTCACCCGCGCCTTCGACTTCGGCTACACCCGGTCGCTCGACGAGACGCTCCGCCTCTGGCCGCGCGAGACGCTGCTCGAGGACGCGGTGCGGGTCGTCCGCCGCTTCCGTCCGCAGGTGATCCTCTCGGTCTTCGGCGACGACGGCTCGGGCGGGCACGGCCAGCACCGGGCGGCCGGCTTCGTGGCGCACCGTGTCGCGGAGCTCGCCGCCGACCCCGGCTTCGCCCCCGCGACCGGCGCCCCCTGGCGGCCGGGCGCGCTCTACCGCTCGGCCTGGTTCGCGCCGGAGCAGGCGACCGCGACGGCGTCGCTCGGCGGCGTCGACCCGCTCACCGGCCGCAGCACGGCGCAGATGATGGCGCTCTCGCGCAGCCAGCACCGCTCGCAGGACATGGGGCGCGGCCTCGACCTCGGACCGCGCGACGGCAAGTACACCTGGATCGCGGGCGGCGCGGGCGCCGGCGGGAAGGAGCTCTTCGCCGGCGTCGACACCTCGCTCGCCGCGCTCGCCGGACTGCTGCCCGAAGACGCCCGGCGCGAGCCGATCCGGGCGCGGCTCGAACGGGCCGAGCGGACGGCGCGCGCGGCGCGGTCCGCGCTCGCGCCGGCCCGCCTCGCGGCGGCGGCCGCCGCGCTCGACCAGGTGCGTGCCGAGCTCGCGGCGGCGGCCGCCGGGATCGCCGATACGCCGGGCGCGGCGACGCTCACGGAGCTGCTCGCCGAGAAGATGCGCATCGCCGACGAGGCGGCGCTCGCCGCGCGCGGCGTGGCGCTCGACGCGGTGGTCGATCGCGAGGAGCTGGTGCCGGGCGAGAGCGCGCAGCTCGTGGTCACGATCTGGAACAGCGGCGAAGCGCCGCTCGCCGGCGTCGAGGTCGAGGCAACGCTCGACGGCCGCCCGGCCGGCGCGGCGCGGCGTCCCGAGGGGCTCGCGCCCGGCGAGCTCGCCCGGTTCGAGCTCCCGCTCGCCGTGCCGGACGACCTGCCGGCGAGCGCCCCCTATTTCCTGCGCCGCCCGCTCACGGGCGCGCTCTACGACTGGAGCGACGTCCCGGAGGAGCTGCGCGGCGAGCCCTTCGATCCGCCGCCCGCGCGGGTGACGCTGCGGGTCGCCGGCGCCGTGCCGATCGCGGTCGAGCGCGAGGTGGTCCACCGCGCGGTCGACCAGGCCGTCGGCGAGCTGCGCCGGCCGCTGCGCGTGGTGCCCCGGCTCGAGGTGACGGTCACGCCCGAGCGCAGGCTGACCACCCCCGGCCGCTCGGCCTGCCCCGGCGTCGAGGTGACGCTCGTGTCGCACGCAGAGCGGCCGCTCACCGGCCGCCTCGAGCCGCGCGAAAGCTGGGGGGGCGGCGCGCCGCGGGCGATCCCCTTCGAGATCCCGGCGCACGGGCGCCTCCTGCTCGCGGCGCCGCAGGGGCCCTGCCCGGCCCGCCCCGGGCAGCGCTGGACGACGACCTACGTCGGCGTCGTCGACGGCGGCGGCGAGGAGGCCGCCGCCTACCCGGTGATCGACTACCCGCACGTCCGGCCGACGCCGCAGGTGAAGGCGGCGATCGCCGAGCTGGTGCCGCTCGACCTCGTCTGGCCCGAGGTCGGCCCGGTCGGCTATGTCGAAGGCGCGTCCGATCGCGTGCCGGAGGCGCTCGCCGAGGCCGGCCTCCCGGTCACCCTGCTCGGCGAGCACGATCTCGCCGAGGGCGATCTCGCCCGCTTCCGCGTGATCGTCGTCGGCAGCCGCGCCTACGAAGCGCAGGGGTGGCTCGCGAAGGTGAATTCGCGCCTGCTCGACTGGGCGCGCGGCGGCGGCCGGCTGGTCGTCCAGTACCAGCAGTACCCCTGGGTCGACGGGGGCTTCGCGCCGCTGCCGATCGAGATCGCCCGCCCGCACGACCGGATCACGGACGAGACGTCGCCGGTCGCCCTGGTCGCTCCGGCCGATCCGGTCTTCACCACGCCGAACCGGATCGGCCCCGCCGATTTCGACGGCTGGGTGCAGGAGCGCGCGCTCTACCTCGCGCACGCCTGGGATCCGGGCTACCGACCTCTGCTCGCGATGAAGGACCCCGACCAGCCCGAGCAGCGCGGGGCGCTGCTCGTCGCTCCGCTCGGCCGGGGGACCTACGTCTACACCGGCCTCGCCTTCTTCCGCCAGCTCCCGGCGGGCGTGCCGGGCGCCTTCCGCCTCTTCGCCAACCTGCTCGCCCGCGGCCCGGCCGCGCCGGAGTCCCGATGAGAACGCCCGCGCTCCCCCTCGCCCTGTTCGCGCTCGCCGCCTTCGTCGCGGCGGTGCGCGCCGAGAAGTCCCCCGGCCCGGCGGAGCTCGCCCGCGCCCGCGAGCTCGCGCAGAAGCTGCTCATCGTCGACACCCATATCGACGTCCCCTACCGGCTCGAGGAGGGCTGGGTCGACGTCACGAAGCGGACCGCCGGCGGCGACTTCGACCTCGAGCGCGCCCGCGAGGGGGGGCTCGACGCGGCCTGGATGTCGATCTACGTCGCCGCCGCGCACCAGAAGACGGGCGACGCGAAAGCGGTCGCCGACCGGCTCATCGACCGCGTCGAGGCGATGGTGGGGAGGGCGCCCGCGGGCTTCGCGCTCGCCGCGACGCCGGACGAGGTCGAGGCGGCGGCGCGCGCGGGCAGGGTGGCGCTGCCGCTGGGCATCGAGAACGGCGCGGCGATCGGCGACGACCTCGCGAACCTCCGTCATTTCTTCGCGCGCGGCGTGCGCTACATCACGCTCACCCACGGCGAGGACAACGCGATCTGCGACTCGTCGTACAGCGACGCGGACCAGCGCACCTGGCACGGCCTGTCGCCCTTCGGCCGCCAGGTGATCGCCGAGATGAACCGGCTCGGCATCCTGGTCGACCTCGCGCACGTCTCCGACGCCGCCTTCGATCAGGCGATCGAGATCGTGGTGGCGCCGCCGATCGCCTCCCATTCGAGCTGCCGGCACTTCACTCCCGGTTTCGAGCGCAACTTGGACGACGAGCGGATTCGCAGGCTGGCGGCGAAGGGGGGCGTCGTCCAGATCAACTTCGGTTCGGGCTTCCTCACCGCCGCCGCCCACCGCGCGAGCGAGGAGGAGTGGGCCGCCTCGGGAGCCTTCCAGAAGGAGCACGCCCTGCCCGACGGCAGCCCCGAGCTCGAGGCCTTCCACCAGCGGTGGGGCGCGGCGCATCCGCTGCCCTACGCGACCGTCGCCGACGTCGCCGACCACATCGAGCGCGTCATCGCGCTCGCCGGCGTCGACCACGTCGGCCTGGGCTCCGATTTCGACGGCGTCGGCGACTCGCTGCCGGTCGGGCTGAAGAGCGTCGCCGACTACCCGAACCTGATCGCCGAGCTGCTCGCCCGCGACCACTCCGAGGCGGAGATCGCGAAGATCCTCGGCGGCAACCTGCAGCGGGTCTGGCGCGAGGCCGAGCGGGTCGCGGCGCAGCTCCAGCACGGCGCCGGGGCTCCCCGTTGAGCCGCGCCCGCCGCCTCGGCGCGGCCTGCGCGCTGGCGCTGCCGCTGCTTGCCGGCTGCTCGGACGGCCGCGAGCCGGTGACCGTCTACACGCCGCACGGCCGCGACCTCATGGTGCTGCTCGAGGCCGAGTTCGAGCGCGCCCAGCCGGGGATCGACCTGCGCTTCCTCGACATGGGCTCGCAGGAGGTCTACGACCGGGTCCGCTCCGAGAAGGCGAACCCGCAGGGCGACGTCTGGTTCGGCGGCCCCGACGCGATCTTCGCGCGCGCCGCCGCCGAGCGGCTGCTCGCGCCCTACCGGCCGTCGTGGGCCGACGCGGTGCCGGCGTCGAGCCGCGCCGAGGGCGACCTCTACTTCGGGGCCTACCGGACGCTGCCGGTGATCGTCTACAACGAGAAGCGGGTGGCCGAGAGCGAGGCGCCGCGCGACTGGGACGACCTGCTCGCCCCGCGCTTCCGCGGCCGCATCCTGGTCCGCGACCCGATGGCCTCCGGCGTCATGCGCACGATCTTCGGCATGGTGCTGGCGCGCTCGCTCGCCGACACCGGCGCGCTCGACCGTGGCTTCGCCTGGCTGGCGCGGCTCGACGCCCAGACCAAGGAGTACGTCGCCAACCCGGCGCTGCTGCACCAGAAGCTGATGCGCGGCGAGGGGGACGCGACGCTCTGGGAGCTCACCGACACGCTGCTCGAACGCGCCCAGGGCGTCCCCTTCGGCTACCGCTTCGCGACCTCGGGGACGCCGGTGATCGACGATTCGATCGCGCTCGTCGCCGGCGCGCCCCGGCGCGCCGCGGCGGTCGCGTTCATCGAGTACGTCGGCTCGGGCGAGGCGCAGCTGCTGGCGGCCGAGCGGGCCTTCCGCATCCCCGCGCGCACCGACCTGCCGGCCGACCGTCTGCCCGAGTGGGCGCGCACGGCGCTCGCCGAGATGGTGCCGGCGGTCTACGACGAGGCGCTCGCCGCCGCGAAGGGGCCGGAGTGGATGTCGCTCTGGGACCGCACCGTCCGCGGCAAGGGCGCCGCCGCGGGGTCGCCGCCGTGAGCGAGCTCGTCCTCGCCGGGCTCGCCAAGCGCTTCGGCGCGCGCAGCGTGCTCGAGCAGATCTCGCTCGAGATTCCCGAGCGCGAGGTGCTGGCGCTGCTCGGTCCGTCGGGCAGCGGCAAGACGACGCTGCTGCGCCTGGTGGCCGGTTTCGAGACGCACGACGCCGGCACGATCCGCCTCGGCACGGAACGCGTCGACACGCTGCCGCCCGAACGGCGCGGCTTCGGCATGGTCTTCCAGCACTACGCGCTCTTCCCCCACCTGACGGTCGGCGAGAACGTCGCCTTCGGCCTCGAATCGCGGCGGCGGCCGCGGGCCGAGGTCCGCGAGCGGGTGGCGGCGGCGCTCGCGCGCGTCGACCTCGCCGGCTTCGAGGCGCGCCGGGTCGCCGAGATCTCGGGCGGCCAGCAGCAGCGCGTGGCGCTCGCCCGCGCGCTCGCGCCCGAGCCGCGCGTGCTGCTGCTCGACGAGCCGCTGTCGAACCTCGACCCCAGCCTGCGCGAGCGGACCCGGCGCGAGCTGCGCGCGACGCTCGCGGCGGTCGGCATCACGACGCTGCTCGTCACCCACGAACAGGAGGAGGCCTTCGAGCTCGGCGACCGGGTCGCGCTGCTCCACGGCGGCCGCCTCGAGCAGGTGGCCACGCCGCGCGAGCTCTACCGCGCCCCCGCGACCCGCTTCGCCGCCGGCTTCGTCGGCCGCGCCTCGTTCGTGCCGGTCGAGGTCGAGGCGGCCGCGCCGGGCGGCGCGCGCGTCCGCGGCGCGCTGCCCGGCGGCACGCTCGAGGCGGCGAGCGCGGCCCCGCTCGCGCCCGGCGCGCGCGCCGAGCTGATGCTGCGCCCCGAGCACCTGCGCCTGGTGCCGGCCGGAACGCCCGGCGCGCTCGACGGCGCGGTCGTCGCCGTGCGCTTCGCCGGCGCCGCGAGCTTCGTCGCGGTCGCCGCGGGCGGCAGCCGAGCTCGAGGTGGCCGCGGAGGAGGAGCCGCCGGGCGTCGGCGCGCCGGTCGGCGTCGCGCTGCGCGCCGGCGCCCGGCCGCGTCTCTTCGCTGCCGGAGTGCGCGGGTGAGGAGCCGGGGCAGCGCCGGCCGCTGGGCGCTGGTGGCGCTGCTCGCCTGGCTGATCGGCTGGCCGCTGGCGGTCACCGTCGCGGCGGCGATCGCGACCGAGAGCGGCGGCGCCGGCGCCGCCTTCGCCGAGTTCGCGCGCCGCCCCGAGGAGTGGCTGGCGCTCGGCCGCAGCCTCTGGATCTCGGCGGCGAGCGTGGCGGCCGCGGCGGCGGTCGGCGTGCCGCTCGGCTTCCTGTTCGCGCGCGCCGAGTTCCCCGGCCGCCGCCTGCTCGGCGATCTGGTGGCGCTGCCGGTGGCGCTGCCGCCGCTGGTCGGCGTCATCGCCTTCCTCTATCTCTACGGCGAGAGCGGGGTCGCGACGCGCGTGATCGGAGGCCTCGTCGGCAGCGACGGCCCGCCCTGGCGGCTGACCGGCGCGGGAGCGATCCTCACCGTCCACGCCTACTCGATGTACGTCTACTTCTACCTGTTCACGCGCGCGGCGCTCGCCCGTTTCGACGGCGCGCTGCTCGAGGCGGCGGCGTCGCTCGGCGCGTCGCCGGCCCGGCGCTTCTTCGCGGTCACCCTGCCGGTGCTGCGCCCGGCGCTCGCCTCGGCCGCGCTGCTCACCTTCCTCACCGCGCTCGGCTCGTTCTCGGCGCCCTACCTGTTCGGCGGCACCTTCCGGGTGATGACCACCCAGATTCTCGCGTCCAAACAGAACGGCGACGTCGATCTCGCCGAGGTCGAGACCGTGGTGCTCTCGCTGGTCGCCATCGCCGGCCTCCTCGCCGCGCGCCGGCTCGAGCGCTCGACCGGGGCCGGGCGGCAGCGCGGCGTGCCGCCGGCGCGGCGCGCGAGCCGGCGGCCGGCGGTGCGCGGCGCGCTCGCCGTCGCCGGCTGGGGGCTCGCGCTGCTGCTCCTGCTGCCGCACCTGACCCTCGCCGTGATGTCGCTCGTGCCGCGCGCGACCTGGACGACCGAGCTGCTGCCGCCCGAGCTCTCGCTCGCCAACTGGCGCGCCTTCGCGGCCTCGGCCGAAGCGCTGCGCCCGCTCGGCAACTCGCTCTGGATGGCGCTCGCCGCGACCGCCGGCGCGCTCGTCCTCGGCTTCGCCACGGCCCGTCTGGCGGCGCGCGGGGGCGCGCCGGGACGCGCCGCCGAGCTGCTGATGGGCCTGCCCTGGGCGGTGCCGGCGACCGCCTTCGCGGTCGCGCTCGCCACCACCTGGAGCGTGCAGCAGCCGCTCGCCGGCCGGTTCCTGCTGGTCGGTACGGCCGTCCTGCTGCCGCTGGCGTACCTGATCCGGGCGCTGCCCGCGACCGGCCGCGCCACGCTCGCCGGGCTCGCCCAGCTCGATCCGGGCCTGGAGGAGGCGGCGGCCTCGCTCGGCGCCTCAAAACTTCGGACGCTCGTGCGCGTAACAGTTCCGGTGCTGCGGCCGGCGCTGGCGGCGGGGGCCGCGCTCGCCTTCCTCGCCGCCTTCGGAGACTTCGTGCTCTCGATCGTCCTCTACACCTTCACGACGCGGCCCGTTTCGATCGAGATCCTGTCCAACCTCAGGCTCCAGGAGACCGGCCTGGCTGCGGTCTACGGCGTGCTGCTGACCGCGCTCTCGGCGCTCGCGTTCCTGCTGTTCGGACGCGAGCGGGAGAGCTCCTGATGTCGCCCGAACGGGTCTCCTGGGGCCGCCTCTGGGCCCTCATGGCGACGGTCTTCGTCGACATGGTCGGGTTCCTGATGGTGCTGCCGCTGCTGCCGTTCTACGCGACCCGGCTCGGCGCCTCGCCGCTGCTGGTCGGGGCGATGGTCTCGGCCTTCGCGGTGGCGCAGCTCGCCACCGCGCCGCTCTGGGGGCGCCTGTCGGACAAGCGGGGCCGCCGGCCCATGCTGCTGGTCGGGATCTCGGTCTCGGTCGGCGCCTACCTGCTGTTCGCCTTCGCCTGCTCGGAGACCGCGATGGCGCGCTTCTCGGCGCCGCTGCTGCTCGGGCTGCTCTTCTTCTCGCGTCTGGTCCAGGGCGCCGGCGGCGCGACGACCGGCGTCGTCCAGGCCTACGTCGGCGACGCGGTCGTCGCCGAGGAGCGCGCCAAGGCGCTCGGCTGGATCACCGCGGCGACCTCGGCGGGGGTGATGCTCGGGCCCTCGATCGGCTCGCTCGCCTCGACCCTCGGACCGGCGGCGCCGGGCATCGCGGCGGCGATCCTCTGTCTCGCCAACCTCGCCTTCGCCTGGCGCTGGCTGCCGGAGTCCTCCTCGCGCGAATCGCGCGAACGGGCGGCGGGGGACGCGCGCAAGCCGCTGTCGCGCCAGATGCTGGCGGTCGCCGGCCACCCGGCGCGCCCGGTGTCGCGTCTGATCCTGATCTACGCGGTCGGCATGATGGCCTTCATGGCGATGAACGGCATCCTGGCGCTCTATCTCCAGGCCCGCTTCGCCTTCACCGAGAAGACCATCGGCTACCTCTACACCTTCATCGGCACGATCTCGCTCGTCATGCGCAGCCTGATCCTCGGCCCGACGGTGCGCTGGATCGGCGAGGTCGGCGCGCTGCGCGTCGGACTCGGCGCGCTCGTCGCCGGCTTCGCGCTGCAGGCGCTGGCGCCCTCGGTGCCGCTGTTCGTCGCGGTCGCCGTGCTGATACCGGTCGGCACCGCGCTGCTCTTCCCGTCGACCACGTCGCTCGTCACCCGCTTCGCCGAGCGCCACGAGCTGGGCTCGACGATGGGGGTGCAGCAGGCGTTCGGCGGGGTCGCGCGCCTGGTCGGCCCGCTCTGGGCCGGCGCCGCCTTCCAGGCCTTCGGGCCGGCGTCGCCGTTCTGGATCTCGAGCGCGCTGGCGGCGGCGACGCTCGCCTACGCCGGCGGGCTGGTGGCGCCCGCGCGCCGGAGCGAGCCGGTCGCCGGGGCCGAACCGAGCGAGGGCTCCGCGTAACGGTCTTCCGCCGCCGTCGGTCGGTAGCGCCGGCGGCATAGGATCGGGACCTGGCCGAACCCTTGTCCCGCCTCGCTCCCGCAACCCGTCTCGCCCTCGCTCTGGCGCTCGCCGCCGGCCCCGCCGCGGCCGACGAGGGGATGTGGCCGCTCAACCGGTTCCCCCTGGCGCGGTTCGAGCGCGCGGCCGGCTACCGGCCCGGCCCCGAGCTGCTCGACCGCCTGCGCGGCGCCGCGGTGCGCCTGCCGGTGCCGGGGGGGAGCGGCGCCTTCGTCTCGCCGCAGGGGCTGCTGCTCACCAACCAGCACGTCGCCGAGGTCTGCGCGATGGAGCTCTCGACACCCGACCGCGATCTCGTCCGCGACGGCTACGTGGCGATGACGCGCGCCGACGAGCTGCCCTGCCCGGGCGCCGAAGCCCACGTGCTGCAGGCGATCGAGCCGGTGACCGCGCGGGTGCGCGGCGCGGCGCCGGCGGGAGCGCCCGCCGCGGCGGCGGCCGCCGCGATGAAGGTCGAGATGGCGCGGATCGAGCGGAATGCGCGGCGGCCGGCGGCGACCGCTGCGAGGTGGTGTCGCTCTACCAGGGGGGCGAGTACGACCTCTACCGCTACCGGCGCTACACCGACCTGCGCCTCGTCTTCACGCCGGAGGCGCGCTTCGCGCAGTTCGGCGGCGACCACGACAACTTCGAATACCCGCGCTGGGCGCTCGACGCCGCGCTGCTCCGGGTCTACGACGACGGACGGCCGCTGCGTCCCGAGCGGCATCTCAAGCTCTCGCAGCGCGGCGCCGAGGCGGGCGAGGTGTTGCTGCTCGCCGGGCAGCCCGGCAGCACGGGGCGGCGCTCGACGCTCGCCCAGCTCGAGTGGCTGCGCGACGCCGCCTACCCGTCGATCCTCGCCTCGCTCGGCCACCTGCGGACGGCGCTCGCCGGCTATGCGGAGCGCGGCGGCGAGGCCCGGCGATTCGCCGAGGACGACCTGAAATCGGTCGAGAACTCGATCAAGGCGATCTCCGGCTTCCAGTCGGGGCTGCTCGACGGCGGCCGGCTGTCGGCGCGGCGGGCGGAGGAGGCGTCGATTCGCGCCGCGGTGGCGGCCGATGCGGAGCTCGCCGCCCGGATCGGCGACCCCTGGGGGGAGATCGAGAGCAGCCTGGTCGCCTACCGGAGCCTCTTTCCCCGACTCCAGGCGGTGGAGTGGGGGCTCGGCGGCGGCGGGCAGCTCGCCAGGTTCGCGCGCACGCTGGTCCGGCTCGCCGCCGAGCGGGAGCTCCCCTCGGGGGAGCGCCTGCGCGAGTTCCGCGACGCGGTGCTGCCGACGCTGCTCGACCGGCTCGGCTCGCCGCTGCCGGTCGACCCCGACTACGAGGCCTTCCGGCTCGGCCACGCCCTGCGCACGGCGACGACGCTCCTGGGACCGCTCGACCCGACCGTCCGCCGCGCGCTCGCCGGGCGCGAGCCCGAGCAGGTGGCCGCGGCGGCGGTCGCCGGCACCCGGCTCGCCGATCCGGCGGTGCGCCGGGCGCTCGCCGCCGGCGGACGCGCCGCGCTCGAGGCGAGCGACGACCCGCTGCTCGCCCTGATGGAGGTCTGGGAGCCGACGGCGCGCGCGCTGCGCGAGCGGGCGGAGCGCGAGGTCGAGGCGGTCGAGCGGACCGCCGGTCCGCGCATCGCCGACGCCTTCTTCGCGCTGCGCGGCCGGGACAGCTACCCGGACGCCAATTTCACCCTGCGCCTGAGCTACGGCCCGGTGGCGGGCTACGAGGAGGAGGGGCGGCGGGTCGAGCCCTTCACCCGGCTGGGCGGCCTGTTCGATCGCTCCGCGGCGCGCTCGGGCCTTCCCCCCTTCGACCTGCCAGCCGCCCTGGCGGGTGCGCGCGGGCGAGTCGACGTCTCCGTCCCGCTCGACCTGGCGGTCGAGCTCGACTTCTCGGGCGGGAGCTCCGGCAGTGCGCTGGTCGACCGCCGCGGCGAGCTGGTCGGGGTGCTCTTCGACGGCAACCTCTGGAGCCTGCCCAACCGCTTCGCCTACTCGGCGGAGCGGTCACGGGCGGTGGCGGTCGACGCGCGGGCGATTCTCGAGGCGCTCACCCGGATCTACCCGGCCGCCCACCTGGCGCGCGAGCTGCTGGCCGCGCCGGGACGCTGACTCCGGCGCAGGACGGGGCTTCGGGAGCTCCCCGAAAGAGAAAACCCTCCGTCCGGTCGCCCGGAGGAGGGTCGGGATCTCTTGGTTGCGGGGGGAGGATTTGAACCTCCGACCTTTGGGTTATGAGCCCAACGAGCTACCTGGCTGCTCCACCCCGCGTCGGGTGCCGGCGGCAGGGCCACCGGGGACAGAAATGGTCCCACATCGGCCGCCACAAGTCAAAGCCCCCGCTCCGGGTGCGCCGCTCGCGGCCGCCGTCCGGATCCGGATGAACTGCTTCTCCCGCGACGGTCCGCGGTCGGGTTCGCGCCTATAATGCCGGCCCGCGACGCGGACAGATCCTGCCGGCCGGGGTTCCGAGCGTCGACTTCGCCAGGGGGCCTCATGCCGCATTCGAAGTCGCGAGTTGGCGCTCTGCTGTTCGCCGTTTTCACCCTGATGCTCGCGCTGCCCGGCTTCGCCGGGGCCGCGGACTCCGCGGCCCCGGGCGGCGCACCCGAGCTCGCCGGCATTCCGGTCGACTTCTTCCTGTTCGGCCTGACGCTCTTGGGCGTCGCGCTCTTTCACCACAAGACGCTGCAGGTCGCGTTGACCGGCCTCACCGTGATCACGCTCTACAACCTGCTGTTCGCGCCGTTCAAGCACCGGCGCCGGCTTCGCCGGCCTCGCTGGCCACCTCGACCACGAGTGGGTCGTCGTCGTCAACCTCTTCTGCCTGCTGATGGGCTTCGCGCTGCTCGCCAACCACTTCGAGGAGAGCGAAGTCCCGAAGTTGCTGCCCAATTACCTGCCGGACGACTGGAAGGGCGCGCTCGTCCTGCTGATGATGGTCTTCGTGCTGTCGTCGTTCCTCGACAACATCGCCGCCGCGCATGATCGGCGGCGCGATGGCGCACACCGTCTTCAACGCAAGGTCCACATCGGCTATCTCGCGGCGATCGTCGCCGCCTCGAACGCCGGCGGCGCGGGCAGCGTCGTCGGCGACACGACGACGACGATGATGTGGATCAACGGCGTGTCGCCGCTCGCCGTGCTCCACGCCTACGTCGCGGCGGTCGTGGCGCTGGTCGTCTTCGGCATTCCGGCCGCGCTCCAGCAGCACAAGTACTCGCCGATCCTCAAGGACACGCCGGGCGGCACCCACATCGACTGGGGTCGCGTCGCTGGTCGTCGTGGTGATCCTCGCCGCGGCGATCTCGGTCAACGTCTTCGTGAACCTCCAGCACCCGGAGCTCGCCGACTCCTTCCCGTTCATCGGTGTCGCGGTCTGGTCCTCGCGATGCTCGTGACGGCGCCGCTGCGCAAGCCCGACTGGTCGCTCCTCCCCGAGGCGCTCAAGGGGCCACCTTCCTGCTCTGCCCTCGTCCTCTCCGCCACGATGATGCCGGTCGAGAAGCTGCCCGCCCGCTTCGTGGCCGACCGCCTTCGGCCTCGGTTTCCTCTCCGCGGTCTTCGACAACATCCCGCTGACCGCCCTCGCGATCAAGCAGGGCGGCTACGACTGGGGCATGCTCGCCTACACGGTCGGCTTCGGCGGCTCGATGATCTGGTTCGGCTCGTCGGCCGGCGTCGCGATCTCGAACATGTACCCGGAGGCGAAGTCGGTCGGTCGCTGGCTCGAGAACGGCTGGCACGTCACCGTCGCCTACGTCGTCGGCTTCTTCGTCCTGCTCGTCGTGCTCGGCTGGCATCCGACGACCGAAGGGCATCCGACTCCGGCCGACACCGCCCCGATCTCCGCGCCCGCGGCCCACTGAGCGGGTCTCCTGACTCGCACGTCGTGCGGGTCGGGCAGCGTCGCGGTGTGTAGAATCCCACCTCCACGGCGAGCGGCCTCGCGGCAGGGCAGCGAGCGCCGGTCACGATCCGCGAGGAGGTTCGGATGGCGAGGGTCGCGCTCCTGCGCAGAGCACTCCTGACGGCGACGGTTTGCGCCGTCGCGCTGCCCGCGCTGGCCGGGCCAGCCCGGCGTCGTCGGGCACCGCGGCCCCGGCTGGACCGGAGCTGTTCGGCGTGCCGGTCGACTTCATCCTGTTCGGCCTGACCCTGGTCGGCGTCGCGCTCTTCCACCACAAGACGCTGCAGGTCGCGGCGAGCGGCCTCGCGGTCATCTCGATCTACAACCTGCTTCTTCACCGGTTTCGCCGGGGGCCCGGGCTCGGCGGCCTCCTCGCCCAGTGCTCCACGAGTGGGTCGGCATCGTCAACCTCTTCTGCCTGCTGATCGGCTTCGCGCTGCTCGCCGACCACTTCGAGCGCAGCGAGCTGCCGCAGGCCCTGCCTCGCTTCCTGCCGGACGACTGGAAGGGCGCCTTCGCGCTGCTCGTCATGGTCTTCGTCCTGTCGGCCTTCCTCGACAACATCGCGGCGGCCCTCATCGGCGGCGCGATGGCGCACACGGTCTTCCGCAGAAGGTCCACCTCGGCTACATCGCGGCGATCGTCGCCTGCGCCAACGCCGGCGGCGCGGGCAGCGTCGTCGGCGACACGACGACCACGATGATGTGGATCCAGGGCGTCTCGCCGCTGGCGGTGATTCACGCCTTCATCGCGGCGGTCGTCGCGCTGGTCGTCTGCGGCATCCCGGCCTCGCTCCAGCAGCACAGGCATTCGCCGATCCTCAAGGACGAGGTCGGGGCACCCACATCGACTGGGGGCGCGTCGTCGTGGTCGGCGTCATCCTCGCCTCGGCCGTCTCGGTCAACGTCTTCGTCAACCTGAACCTGGGCAGCGCGCGCCGAGATCTTCCCCTTCATCGGCGTGGCGGTCTGGGTCGCCCTGCTGGCGATGGTGCCCCTGCGCAGGCCGACCTGGAGCCTGATGCCGGGCGCCGTCCGCGGCTCGGTCTTCCTGCTCTGCCTCGTGATGTCGGCCACCATGATGCCGGTCGAGCGCCTCCCGTCCGCCTCCTGGCAGACCGCGCTCGGCCTCGGCTTCCTCTCGTCGATCTTCGACAACATTCCGCTCACCGCGCTCGCGCTCAAGCAGGGCGGGTACGATTGGGGGGTGCTCGCCTATGCGGTCGGCTACGGGGGCTCGATGGTCTGGTTCGGGTCCTCGGCCGGCGTGGCGATCTCGAACATGTACCCGGAGGCGAAGTCGGTCGGCGGCTGGGTCAGGAACGGCTGGCACGTGGCCGTCGCCTACGTGGCCGGCTTCCTGGTGCTGCTGGCGCTGCTCGGCTGGCACCCCACGCCGAAGCGCGGCGACGCGGCCGCCGGCGAGGTCCCGTCTCCGGTCTCCGCCACGGTCGCTCCGGCCGACTGAGCCGGCCGCGGTCCGGGCCGCAGGGAGGTAGCGATGTCGGTAATCCGGAGCGTCTCCGAGCGCGCGGCCACGGCGCTGCGCGAGTTCCTGAGCCTCGAGTCGGCGGGCGGTCTGCTCCTCATCGGCGGGGCGGCGCTCGGCCTGGTCTTCGCCAACACGCCGCTCGTCCACTGGTACGACCAGCTGCTGTCGCTGCCGCTGACCGTCAGGGCCGGCTCGCTCGGCGTCGACAAGCCGCTGCTGCTCTGGATCAACGACGGCCTGATGGCGGTCTTCTTCCTGCTGGTGGCGCTCGAGCTCAAGCGCGAGATGGTCTCCGGGCAGTTCTCGGACCGCCGCCAGATCGCGTTGCCCGCCGCCTGCGCGCTGGGCGGCATGCTGGCGCCGATGGCGATCTACGCCTTCCTGAACCAGGGCGATCCCCGGGCGGCCTCCGGCTTCGCGATCCCCGCCGCCACGGACATCGCCTTCGCGCTCGGCATCCTCGGATTGCTCGGCAGCCGGGTGCCGACCGCGTTGAAGCTCCTGCTCACGGCGATCGCGGTGCTCGACGACCTCGGCGCGATCGTGCTGATCGCGGTCTTCTACACCTCGGACCTCTCTCTGCTGTCGCTTTCGGTCGCGCTCGCGGCGCTGGCCGTGCTGATCGCCCTCAACCGGGGCGGGGTGGTCAAGATCGCCCCCTACGCCTTCTTCGGCCTGATCATGTGGCTAGCCGTGCTCAAGTCAGGCGTGCACGCGACGCTCGCCGGCGTCGCGCTCGGTCTCACCATCCCGATGCGCGACCCCGACGACCCGGACGGCTCGCCGCTCGAGCGGCTCGAACACGACCTGCACCCGACCGTCGCCTACGCGATCCTGCCGATCTTCGCCTTCGCCAACGCCGGCGTCTCGCTGGCCGGGATCTCGCCCGCCGCGCTCGCGCAGCCGGTTCCGCTCGGCGTCGCCCTCGGCCTGCTGCTCGGCAAGCCGATCGGCATCTTCGGCCTCGGGGCGCTGGTGGTGCTCGCGGGCCTCGCCCGCCTGCCCGAGGGGGTGACCTGGCGCAGCCTCCTCGGCATGGGCGTGCTCTGCGGCATCGGCTTCACCATGAGCCTGTTCATCGCGTCGCTCGCCTTCGAGGCGAGCGACGCGAACCTGATGCTCGAGAGCCGCCTCGGCATCCTCGCCGGCACCACGGCGGCCGCGCTCGTCGGCTACCTCCTGCTGCGCGGCGCGCTGCCGAAGAGCGCCGCCGAGGGCTGAGCGCGGAGCGCGCGGGCCCGTCGCGCCTTGCCCCGGCGCGGCGCTCCGGTTACGCTATCGACCGTCCGGCCATCCCCGGGAGGCTCCATGTTCGCGATCGAAGAGATCCTTGCCCGCGAGATTCTTGACTCGCGCGGCAATCCGACCGTCGAAGTCGACTGCGTGCTCGAATGCGGTGCGGTGGGCACCGCCGCGGTGCCCTCGGGCGCCTCGACCGGCAGCCGCGAAGCGCTCGAGCTGCGCGACGGCGGCCAGCGCTTCCTCGGCAAGGGGGTCGCGAAGGCGGTCGACTTCGTCCACGAGGAGATCGCGCCCGAGATCGAGGAGATGGACGCGCGCGACCAGGCGCTCATCGACCGCACGATGATCGACCTCGACGGCACCGCCAACAAGGGGCGGCTCGGCGCCAACGCGATCCTCGGCGTCTCGCTGGCGGTGGCCAAGGCCGCCGCGGCGGCCGCCGAGCTGCCGCTCTACGCCTACCTCGGCGGGCCGGCGGCGACCGTGCTGCCGGTGCCGATGCTCAACGTGCTCAACGGCGGCGCCCACGCCGACAACTCGGTCGACATCCAGGAGTTCATGCTGGTGCCGCTCGGCTTCGACCGCTTCGCGGAGGGGCTGCGCGCCGGAGTCGAGGTCTACCACCACCTGAAGAAGGTCCTCCACGCCAAGGGCCTGGTCACCGCGGTCGGCGACGAAGGGGGGTTCGCGCCCAACCTCGGCAGCAACCGCGAGGCGCTCGAGCTGCTGATGGCGGCGATCGAGAAGGCCGGCTACCGGCCGGGCGACGAGATCGCGCTCGCGATCGACGCCGCCGCCTCGGAGTTCGGCGAGGAGGGTCCGAACGGTCACCGCTATCGTCTCGACGGCGAGGGGCGCCAGGGGCTCACCGCCGACGACCTCATCGAGCTCTACGCCGGCTGGTGCGACGCCTTCCCGATCGTGTCGATCGAGGACGGGCTCGCCGAAGGGGACTGGGACGGCTGGGGGCGGCTGACCCGGCGGCTCGGCTCCCGCGTCCAGCTGGTCGGCGACGATCTGTTCGTCACCAACCCGGAGATCCTCGCGCGGGGGATCGCCCGCGGCGTGGCCAACTCGCTGCTCGTCAAGGTCAACCAGATCGGTACGCTGACCGAGACGCTCGCCGCGGTCGAGATGGCCAAGAGCGCCGGCTGGACCAACGTCATCTCCCACCGCTCGGGCGAGACCGAGGACACCACGATCGCCGATCTCGCGGTCGCTGTCCGCTCCGGCCAGATCAAGACCGGCGCGCCCTGCCGGAGCGACCGCGTCGCCAAGTACAACCGTCTGCTCGGCATCGAGGAGGAGCTCGAGGGGGTCGCGACCTATCCGGGGCGCGCGGCCTTCCCTCGCTTCCGCGCGTGACCGAAGCCGCCGAAGCCGCTCCGGCCCGCCCGCGGCCGCTGCGTTCGCTGGTCTCGGCGATGGTCGTCTTCCTCGTGCTGGTGCTCGCCACCTTCGCGCTCAAGGGGTGGCGCGACCTGTCGAGCGCGCGCGCCAGAGAGAGGACGCTCGCCGCCGAGGTCGCCGCGGCCGAGGCGCGCATCGAGGAGGCCAAGCGGCGCATCGCGCGGCTGAAGGACGACCCGGTCACCCTCGATCGCCTCGCGCGCGAGGAGCTGGGGCTGGTCTCGCCGCAGGACGTGGTCGTGGTCCTGCCGCCGTCGCCGGCCCGGCCGCGATAGGCTACGTCCCGTCCCGGGGGCCCGGGGGCGCCTGCTCGTCCCGCCGGCCGCCGCTCTGAAGATCCACCTCAAAGGAGGGTTTCCGCGATGCGCTTCGGCCGTACTTTCTCGACCGCGCTGCTCGCCGCCGCTCTCGTGCCCGCCGCCGTCTCGGCCGGCACGAAGCTGCTGCGCTTCCCCGACGTCCATGGCGACCAGGTCGTCTTCAGCTACGGCGGCGACCTCTGGAAGGCCTCGACCGCCGGCGGCCTCGCCACCCGGCTGACCGCCCACCCGGGCGTCGAGCTGTTCGCGAAGTTCTCGCCCGACGGCCGCTCGATCGCCTTCACCGGCCAGTACGACGGCGACGAGCAGGTCTACGTCATCCCCGCCGAAGGGGGCGAGCCGCGCCAGCTCACGTTCTATCCGGCCGCCGGCCCGCTGCCGCCGCGCTGGGGGTACGACAACCAGGTCTACGGCTGGACGCCGGACGGCACGGGGGTCCTTTACCGCGCGGTCAGCGACGCCGACGGCGGCCGTACCGAGAACTCGCTCTTCGTCGCGCCGCTCGCCGGCGGCCTGCCCGAGCGGCTGCCGATGCCGACCGCCGGCGCCGGCGACTTCGCGCCCGACGGCAAGCGCCTCGTCTACTCGCCCAAGATGCGCGACTTCCGGAGCTGGAAGCGCTACGAGGGCGGCTGGGCGCAGGACCTCTGGATCTACGATCTCGCGACCGCGGCGATCGAGCCGGTGGCGCAGACGGTGCGCACCGAGCGCGACCCGATGTGGGTAGGCGATTCGATCTACTTCGTCTCCGACCGCGACGGCTGGCTGAACCTCTTCCGCTACGACGTCGCCGCGAAGGGCGTCACGCAGATCACCCACTCGAAAGAGTGGGACGTGCGCTGGGCGAGTTCGGACAACCGGAGCCAGGTCGTCTACGAGCTCGACGGCGAGATCGAACGCTACGACGCGGCGACCGGCGAGAGCCGGCGGCTCGACATCCGCGTGCCCGACGACGGCCTCAACCGGCGCCCGGCGCGGGTCTCGGCGGCCAAGCAGATCGAGGACTTCGAGCTCTCGCCCAAGGGGGAGCGCGCGCTGTTCGTCGCCCGCGGCGACGTCTTCACGGTGCCGGTCGAGAAAGGCGTCACCCGCAACCTCACCCGCTCCTCGGGAGCCCACGACAAGCAGGCGCGCTGGTCGCCCGACGGCCGCCGCATCGCCTTCGTCTCCGACCGGACCGGCGAGGAGCAGATCTACCTCGTTGCCCAGGACGGCGGCGCGGCGCCGGAGGCGCTGACCACCGACCACCGGGCGATGCTCTACGCCCCCGAGTGGTCGCCCGATGGCGCGCGGCTCGCTTACACCGACAAGGACGGCAAGGTCTACGTGCTCGGCGTCGCCGACCGGAAGCGGGTCGAGGTCGCCGACGACCGCTTCGGCCGGGTCTTCGACCTCGCCTGGGCGCCCGACTCGCAATGGCTCGCCTACTCGCTGCAGGACGACAACGGCAGCCGCTCGCTCTGGATCTGGTCGGCGGCCGACGGCCAGGCCCGCCGGGTGACCGACGAGCTGTTCGAGGAGAACACGCCGGTCTGGGATCCCGACGGCGACCATCTCTTCTTCCTCTCCGACCGCGAGTACGCGCCGCAGATCTCCGCGATCGAGTGGAACTACGCCGGCAACCGCATCACCGGCGTCTTCGCGCTCGCGCTGCGCAGGGACGTCGCGCACCCCTTCCCGCCCGAGAGCGACGAGGTGACGCTCGAGGCCGAGAAGAAGCCGGCCGAGGCCGGGAAGACCGGGAGCGAGGAGAAGAAGAAGGGGGACGAGGGCAAGACCGAGGAGGCCAAGGCCGAGAAGAAGGCGAAGCCGGTGAAGATCGACTTCGACGGTCTCGCCGAGCGCGTCGCCCGCGTGCCGGTCGACAGCGACAACATCACCGGCCTCGCCGCGGTCCCGGGCCACCTGCTCTACTCGACCACCGGCGCCTTCTTCTACGGCCGCGAGAGCTACGAGAAGTCGAAGCTGCGCATCTTCGACCGCAAGAAGCGGGAGAGCTCGGTGCTGGTCGACGACATCGCCGGCTGGGCGGTGTCGCGCGACGGCGGCAAGGTCCTGGTCCGCTCGGGCGCCGCCTACCAGCTCTACGACGCCAAGCCCAAGGCCGCCGACAAGAAGACGGTCTCGACCGCCGAGCTCGAGGTCGACCGCGTCCCGACCGAGGAGTGGCGGCAGATCTTCGACGAGGTCTGGCGCCGCTACCGCGACTTCTTCTACGTCGAGAACCTGCACGGCTACGACTGGCAGGCGATCGGCGACCGCTACCGGACGCTGCTGCCCTGGGTCGCCCACCGATCGGACCTGAACTACGTGCTCTCCGAGATGGTGGCCGAGCTCAGCGTCGGCCACGCCTACATCGAGGGGGGCGACTTCGAGATCCCGGAGCGGCCGAAGGTCGGGTTGCCGGGCGCGCGCTTCGCGCTCGACCGCGCGGCGGGACGCTACCGGATCGCCGAGATCTTCCGTGGCGACAACGAGGAGGCGAAGTACCGCGCGCCACTCGCCGAGGTCGGCGTCGACGCCCGCGAGGGGGACTACGTGCTGGCGATCGACGGCGTCGAGCTCGTCGCGGCCACCAGCCCC
Source organism: uncultured Acidobacteriota bacterium (assembly GCA_963803995.1). Taxonomy (GTDB): domain Bacteria; phylum Acidobacteriota; class Thermoanaerobaculia; order Multivoradales; family JAGPDF01; genus JACTMI01. The sequence continues at coordinate 158,499 of CAWDOT010000008.1, read as the reverse complement.
TACCAGCTGCTGCGGCACAAGACCGATCCGGTGACGCTCACCCTCAACTCGAAGCCGGGCTTCGAAGGCGCGCGCAAGGTCACCTACCGGCCGATCGAATCCGAGCGAGAGCCTGCGTCTACCTCGCGTGGGTCGAGGGCAACCGGAAGCAGGTCGCCGAGGCGACCGGCGGCCGGGTCGGCTACCTGCACGTGCCCGACATGGGCGCTGCCGGGCATCTACGAGTTCATCAAGTGGTTCTATCCGCAGATCCGCAAGGAGGGACTGATCGTCGACGTCCGCTCGAACGGCGGCGGCAACGTCTCGCAGTGGATCATCGAGCGGCTCGACACCCGGCTGCTCGGCACCCGCTTCGGCCGCGCCTCGAACGAGCCGCAGACCTACCCCTACACGGTCTTCTACGGCCACCTCGCCTGCCTGCTCAACGAGACCTCGGCCTCCGACGGCGACATCTTCCCGGCGCGCTTCAAGAAGGCGGGCCTCGGGCCCCTCATCGGCAAGCGCTCGTGGGGCGGCGTGGTCGGCATCAGCGGCACCGGACCGCTCGTCGACGGCGGCACCGTCTACGTGCCGCAGCAGGCGACCAACGACGTCGACGGCAGCTACATCATCGAGGGGCACGGCGTCGACCCCGACATCGAGGTCGACAACGACCCGGCGTCGGTGATCGCCGGCCGCGACCCGCAGCTCGAGCGGGCGATCGCCGAAGTGCTCGGCGCGATGGAGCGCGAGCCGCGGAAGCTGCCGAAGCGTCCGGCCGATCCGGTCAAGACGCCGACCGCCCTGCCGGGCAACTAGCGGGGGCGATCGAGCGCCGCCAGCGCGGCGTCGGCGACCGTTCCGGCGCCGATGCCGCGCAGGCAGCGGTGGTGGATCAGCGGACAGCGCCGGCGGAAACAGGGGGCGCACCAGCGGTCGAGCGACAGGACCTGGTGCCCCTCTCCCGCCGGCGCGGTGCGGCGGCGGTCGGTCGGACCGAAGAGCGCCACGCAGGGGACGCCGAGCGCCGCGGCGAGGTGCATCGGCCCGGAGTCGTTGGTCACCAGGACATCCAGGTGCGAGAGGACGCCGGCGAGCCCGGCGAGGTCGAGGTCCGGACCGATCACGGGGTGGATCCGGCCGCTCTCCTCGTGCACCCGCACCGCCAGCCAGACCTCTTTCGGTCCGGCGACCACGATCTCGGCGAGCGCGGGGCGGCGCCTGCGCAGCTCGCGCGCGAGCTCGGCGAAGCGCGCCATCGGCCAGCGTTTCGACGGCCCCCACTCGGCGCCCGGAAAGAGTCCGACGAGCGGTTGGCGGCCGACCTCGATGCGGGCGCGCGCGAGGCGCTCCCGTCCGCCTGCGACGAGCCCGGCGGGCAGCGCCAGGCGCGGCACCCAGTCGTCGGGGACGGGCACCGCCATCGCCGCGAGCAGCTCGCGGTAGTCCTCGACCTGCGGGCGCCGGCCGCGCGGCCGCGGCAGCGCGGGCGCGAGCAGCGGCGCGCGCAGGTCGCCCCGGTAGCCGAAGCGCCGCGCGATCCCGGCGCGCGCCGGCAGCCAGGCCGAGCGGAAGGAGTTGGGCAGCACCACCGCCTCGTCGAAGCCGCCGGCCGCCATCGCGGCGACCGCGGCCGTCGCGTCGGCGCCCCGGGCGATCGTCGCCGCGACGCCGGGCAGGAGCCGGGCGAGCGGCGCGAGCGGCGCCTTGACGAAGAGCGTGAGCTCGCGCCCGGAGGCGGCGAGCGCCCGCAGGACCGGTTCGGCCATTACCAGATCGCCGACCCAGTTCGGGGCGATCACCAGCGTGCGCGGGGCGTCGCTCAATGCTTCCACCGGTCGTGCAGCCAGAGCCACTGCTCGGGGTGGCGGCGGATGAGCGCTTCGCTCGCCTCGAGGCAGCGGCGGGTGAAGGCGAAGGTCGTCTCCGGATCGTCCTCGCCCTCCGGCCAGAGCGGCGGGTCGAAGGCGACGCGGTAGCGGCCTTCCGGCTCGTGGTAGCCGGCGACTGGCAGCACCGGCGCGCCGGTCTTGAGGGCGAGCCGCGCGACGATCGGGCTGGTCAGCGCCGGCCGGCCGAAGAAGGGGACGTCGATCGCCTCCTCGCGGCGCACGCGCTGGTCGATCAGCAGGCCGAGCCGCCCGCCCTGGCCGAGCACGCGGAACATCTCGCGCACCGCGCCGCGCTTGGCGAGCGAGCGGTTGCCGAAGCGGGTGCGCATCCCCTGGACCAGCCGGTCGATGCGGGGGTTGTCGATCGGCCGGCCGACCGCGGCCATCGGGCCGTGGGTGGCGGCGACGGCGGCGGGCACCACCTCCCAGTTACCGAAGTGGGCGGCGAGGACGATCACCCCGTGGCCCGCCCGCTCGGCCTCGAGCAGATGCTCGAAGCCCTCCCAGGTGACGCGTCGGCAGAGCTCGGGAGCGTCGAAGCGACGCGCCGAGAGGGCGTCGCAGAACGAGGCGCCGAAGTGCCGGAAGCAGGCGTCGAGAATCCGCTCGCGCGCGGCGGCGGAGAGCTCGGGCAGCGCCCGCGCGAGGTTCTCTCGCGCGATCCCCCGGCGGCGCCGGTCGAGCGCGCCGGCGGCGGCGCCGAGCGCGGCGCCGAGCCGGCGGGAGGCGCCGTGCGGCAGCGCGCCCAGCAGGGCGACGAAGGGTGCCGCGAGCGCGTACTCGAGCGCGTGCCGGAGCGGGGCGTTCTTCACCGGTCGAGCTCCGCGATCCGGGCGTCGAGCCAGGCGAAGAAGGCGGGCTCCGGGCGCGCGGCGATCGGCAGCCGGGCGAGCGGCAGCGCGAGACGCCCTTCGAGCTTGGCGGCGTCTTTCTCGGTCACCAGCACGGTCCCGGCGCCCGCCTGGCGCGCCTGCCGCTCGATCGCGGCGAGCGACGCGGGCGGGTAGCGATGGTGATCGGGGAAGGCGCGGGTGCCGGCGAGCTCGAGTCCGGCGGCGACGGCGGACTGGAAGAACCGCTCGGGGCGGGCGATGCCGGCGACCGCGAGGACGCGCGCGCCGGGCGCCAGCGGCTCGCCGTCGGCGCCGACGGGCGCGCCGGCGACGATCGGCGCGACGAAGGCGGCGCCCGCGAAGCCGAAGCGGGCGAGCGCGGTGGCTGCGGCGGTGCCGTCGCCGGATTCGCCGCCGGCGACGAGCAGAACGTCGGCGTGGCGCGCCGAGGCGAGCGGCTCGCGCAGCCGCCCCGTCGGCCAGAGCCGGCCGCCGCCCCAGGGGTCGTTCGCCGGGAGCACGAGCAGGTCGAGATCGCGGGCGAGCGCCACGTGGGAGAAGCCGTCGTCGAGCAGGAAGAGGTCGGGCGGGGGCGAGAGCTCCTCGAGCGCCAGCCGCCCCGCCTCGGCGCGCCGCTCGCCGACGGCGACCGCGACGCCGGGCAGGGCGCGGGCGAGCTGCCAGGGCTCGTCGCCGGCCGCCGCGACCGTCACCAGCGGCCCGCCGCCGCGCGAGACGAGGAGCGGTCCCCGGCTCGCCCGCCGGTAGCCACGCGAGAGCACGGCGACCGACCGACCCCGGTCGCGCAGGTGCGCGGCGAGCGCGACCACCACCGGCGTCTTGCCGGTCCCCCCCCAGTGCAGGTTGCCGACCGAGAGGACCGGACGCGGCAGTCGCTCGGCGCGCGGCGCGGCGCGCGCGCGGCGGCGGGCGTGAGCGGCCGCGTACAGGCGCTGCCAGGGCGACCGGGCGGGGGTGGGCGACGCGCCGAGCGGAGTCACGGCGCGCCCCCGGCGACCCGCGCGGCGAGCGGCTCGACCAGCGCGAGGGTACGCGCGAGAGCTCCCCGGTTCGCTTCGATCAGGGAGCGGCCGCGCGCGCCCAGCGCGCGGGCCGCCTCCGGGTCGGCGGCGAGCCCGCCGAGCACGCGCGCGAGCTCGCCCGAGTCCCGGGCCCGTCGCCAGGCGTCGGCCGCGTCGAAGGAGTCGGCGATCTCGCGGAAGTTCTCCATGGAGGGCCCGACCACGACCGGCACGCCGAAGCGCGCCGCCTCGAGGGGATTGTGCCCCCCCTTCGGCACCAGCGTGCCGCCGATGAAGGCGATCCGGGCGAGCCGATAGGCGCCGGCGAGCTCGCCCAGGGTGTCGAGCAGGAGCACGTCGGCGGCGGCCCCGGCGGACGGCGGCTCGGCCGCGCTGCGCCGCTGGTAGCGGACGCCCCGCCCGGCGAGCAGCTCGGCGACCGCGGAGAAGCGCTCCGGGTGGCGCGGGGCGAGCACCAGCAGGGCGCGCTCGCCGCCGCCGGCGGCGGCGACCGCGTCGAGCACCGCGGCTTCCTCGCCCGCCATGGTCGAGCCCGCGATCCAGACCGGGCGACCGGCGGCCAGCCGCGCGATCCGGGCCTCCACCTCGGGTCGGCGGGGGGGCTCCGGGGTTTCGAACTTGAGGTTGCCGGTGACGGTGGCGCGCTCGGGCGCGACGCCCAGTGCCAGCAGCCGGTCGCGGTCGGCGGCGGTCTGCAGGCCGAAGCACTCGACCGGGTCGAGCAGGTTCCGGCGGACCCAGCCGCGGAAGCGCAGCAGGCGGGGGAAGCTGCGGTCGCTCACGCGGCCGTTGACGACCGCCACCGGGATGCCGCGCCGCCGCGCCCGGTCGAGCAGGAGCGGCCAGTAGTCGCCCTCGCAGAGGACGAGCCCACGCGGCGCGAAGCGGTCGAGGAAGCGCTCGACCGGCCCGGCCAGCTCGAAGGGGAGATAGGCGACGGCCGCGCGGCCGGCGAAGAGCGCATGGGCGCGCTCCTGGCCGGTCGGCGTGACCGTCGTGACCAGCAGCGGCAGGTCGGCGGGCAGCGCGCGCGCGAGGGTCGCGGCGACCCCGACTTCGCCGACCGAGACCGCGTGGATCCAGAGCGCGCCGCGCACCGGCTCGCCCGTGAACCGCCCCATCCGGCCGGCGAGCGTCGACCGGTAGCGGCCGCCGCGCGCGACGAGCAGGAAGGGGGAGGCGGCGCCGAGAGCGAGGGCGACCGCGATGCGATAGAAGGGGCCCATGCGGACGGGGGCAGTATAATCAAGCGTCTCAACCATTTGACCGTGACAACCGACGATTCCGACCCGACTAGACGCGCCCCCGGCGAGATCCGTACTACCGAATCGGAAGCCGTGATGCCGACGCTCGTCTATTCCGAGTCCCGAAACCGCCCGGCGCTGCCCGAACGGACCGATCGCGAGCTGCTCTGGGCGCTCGCCGCCGACGACGAGCAGGCGCTCGCCGAGCTGGTCGCGCGCAAGACCGCGCCCCTGCTCCAGGTGGTCGGGCGGATCGTCCACGACGGGGAGGAGGCGCGCGACGTGGTCCAGGTCGCCTTCCTCCGCCTCTGGGAGAACCGCGGCAAGTTCGACGACCGCTGGAGCCCCAACACCTGGATCTACCGGATCGCCACCAACCTGGCGATCGACTACTGGCGCTCGCGCAAGAGCCGCGAGCGCGCGGCCGAACCGGTCCGCCTGCATCTGCTGCGCGCGAGCGAGAACGCCGACGACCACGATCCGGCCGGGCTCGAGGGGCGCGAAGTCGCGCGCATCTTCGACGAGCTCTCGGCCGACCTCTCGGAAAAGCAGCGCCTGGTCTTCCTGCTGCGCGAGGTCGAGGGGCTCTCGTCGGCCGAGGTCGCCGAGATCGCCGGCTGCGAGGAATCGACCGTCCGCAACCATCTGTTCAACGCCCGCAAGCATCTGAAGCAGGCGCTGCTCGCGCGCTTCCCGGAGTACGCCCGCGCGCGGCTCGGGCGGCGGGGAGACCGGCCATGAGCTGCCCCGACTGGCGCGATCTGGTCGCCGCGCGCGAGCGCGATCCCGGCGCCGATCCGCCCGGCTGGGCCGAGGCGCGCCGCCATCTCGCCGAGTGCGCGGTCTGCCGCGCCCTGGCGGTCGACCTCGATCCGAGCCTGCTCTTCGTCCACCTGCCTGCGCCGCGCGTGACCGCCGCCGACGTCGCCGCGATGCAGGGCGCGGTCGCCGCCCTGGTGCGCGCGGGACGGGTCGAGCCGCGGGCGCGGCCGCTGGCGCGGCGCGCGTGGCGCGGGGTGGCCGCGGCGGCCATCGCGTTGCTCGCCCTCGGCGTCGAGGCCGGACCCCGGCGGGGCGCGCTGCCCGCGCCGCAGGAAGCGGTCGCCGGGCTGCCCGAGGAGAGCTTCGATCCGGGCGCGCTGCCGTCGCTCGAGGAGATCGACCGCCCGGAGGCCCGGGTCTACCAGGTCCCCGCCGACGGGCTCGCGGTGGTGATGATCGTCGACGCGAGCCTGGACGTCTGAGCGCGCGCGTCGCGAAAGGCCTGCGAAACGTGACCGGCCCGCTGCTCCGGACCGCCCTCGCCCTGCTCGCGCTCGCCGCCGGCGCCGCGCGGCCGTCCCCTGCTCAGGTGCCGCCCGGCGGGCTCGCCCCGCGGGCGGCCGCGAAAGCGGCGCCTGCCGAGGCCCCGGCCGAGGAGCTGCGCCTCCACGCCTTCACGCTCGAGCACCAGAAGGCGACCGAGGCCCTCGCGCTCGTCCAGCCGCTCCTCTCGCCGCGCGGCACCGTCGAGCTCCAGGCGGCGGCCAATACGCTGGTCGTACGCGACAGCCTGTCGGCGCTGGTCAAGGTGACGGCGGCGCTGCGCAGCTTCGACCACGCCGCGCGGCCGGTGGCCTTCGACATCCAGTTCGTCCGCGCCGGGCGCAGCGGCGTCTCGCCCGAACCCCCGGCACAGCAGGTCGACCCGCAGCTGGTCGCCCGCCTGGAGCAGCTCTTCCGCTACCAGGGCTACCGTTCCCTCGCCCGCGCGCGGCTCGACACCCGCGAGGGCGAGCTGGTCGAATACGAGGTCGCCGGCGGCTACCGGGTGAGCTTCAAGCTCGGGATCGTGACCTACGAGAAGCGCGTCAAGCTGTCGGCCTTCCGCATTGCGCGGCGCGTCGGCGACGGCCCCGAGGTCGAGCTGATCCACACCGCGGTCAACCTCTGGCGCGACCAGCCGCTGGTGCTCGCGCTCTCGCGCGACGAGGGCAGCCCGACGGCGCTCTTCGTGGTGCTCACCTTCCTGCCCCCGGCCGGGGGGCGCTAGGGCGATGGAGTTCGTCTGCCACGTCGGTACGCCCGACGGCCGGGTCGAGCGGCTGAGCCGCGCGGCGCGCGACGAGCGGCTGCTGCGCGACGAGCTCGAGCGCGAGGGCCTGCACGTCTTCGGCATCGAGCGGGCCGCGGCGCTGCCCAGCCTGCGCGGGATGCTGGGGGCGGTCGGGCTGGCGCGGCGCAGGAAGATCCCGCTCAAGACCCTGCTCGTCTTCAGTCAGGAGCTCGCCGCGCTGCTCAAGGCCGGATTGCCCCTGCTCCAGGGCCTCAACCTGATGCTCGAGCGGATGAAGGACCCGGTCTTCCGGGAGGTGCTCACCGAGGTGCGCGACCGGGTCAAGAGCGGCGTCGAGCTGTCCGACGCTTTCGCGGAGTTCGGCGACCTCTTCCCGCCGCTCTTCGCCTCGACCCTCAAGGCCGGCGAGCGGACCGGGCGAGCTCGAGCAGGTGATCCGGCGCTTCATCCGCTATCTGCGCCTCGTGCTCGAGGCGCGCAAGCGGGTCTTCTCCGCCCTGGTCTATCCCGCCGTGCTGATCGGCCTGTCGATCACCATGCTGTTCGTGATGGGCGTGTTCGTCGTGCCCCGCTTCACGATCTTCTACGACGCCATGGACCTCGAGCTGCCCTTTCTCACCCGGATGGTGGTGGGCGTCTCGACCTTCCTGCGCGACAACCTGCTGCTGATCGCAGCCGGCGCCGTGATCGCGAGCGTTTTCTGGTCGCGCTGGAAGCGGACCAGTGCGGGGCGGCTGGCGGTCGACGGCGCCCGCCTGCGCGTGCCGTTCCTCGGCCCGGTCCTCCACCGCTTCGCGGTGTCGGAGTTCTGCCGCTCGCTCTCGACGCTCCTCTCCGGCGGCCTGCCGCTCGTGCCGGCGCTCGAGATCTCGGCGCGGGCCGTGGGCAACACCTGGATCCGCGCCCGGGTCGAGCCGACCGTGCAGCTGGTGCGCGAAGGCCAGGCCTTCCACGCGGCGCTCGAGACGACCGGCGTCTTCGAGTCCTTCGCGGTCGACATGGTCAAGGTCGGCGAGGCCACCGGCGCGCTCGACCAGATGCTGTCGAGCATCTCGGACTTCCTCGACGAGGAGGTCGAGACCCGCATGCAGCGCATCCTGTCGCTGATCGAGCCGCTGATGCTGATCATCATGGGCGCGCTGGTCGCCATCCTGCTCATCGCCGTCTACCTGCCGATGTTCTCGGCGCTGGGCCGGGTGCAGTGAGGCCCGTGTCGGTCGCCCGCCGGGCTCGATAGGATTGCGCGATGCGACGGAGCCGCATGGAGCCATGGTGATCCCGCAGACCCCGCTGCCCCCCGAGCTGCTCGACGGCGGAGCCCTGGAGCTCGCCGACGAGCGCTCGCGCGCGCGGTCGCTCGCCGAGCGCCACGGGCTCGAGTTCGTCGACCTCGATCACTTCCGGATCGACTCCGACCTGTTCCACTCGATCCCGTTCGAGCTGATGCTGCGCTACGGCTTCCTGCCCCAGGAACAGTTGCCCGGGCGGCTGGCGGTGGTGCTCAAGGACCCGACCGAGGTCGGCCGGCTCGACGAGCTCGAGCTGCTGCTCGGCCAGCCGATCGAGGTGCGGGTCGGCGTGCCCTCGGCGGTCGACGAGATCCTGCAGAAGTCCGAGTCGACGCAGCGGGTGCTCGACGAGGCCACCGAGGACTTCCGCATCCAGCTCGTGCAGGACAACGAGGAGGGCGAGGAGGTCCTGTCGATCGACCGGATCACCGCCGACTCCTCGCCGGTCATCAAGCTGGTCGACTCGACCGTGTTCAACGCCATCCAGCGCCGCGCCTCGGACATCCACATCGAGTCGCGCGACCAGGAAGTGGTCATCAAGTACCGCATCGACGGCGTGCTCTACCAGGCGATGGAGCCGATCGACAAGCGGCACCACCAGACCATCATCAGCCGGATCAAGGTCATGTCGGAGCTCGACATCGCCGAGAAGCGGGTGCCGCAGGACGGCCGCTTCAAGCTGCGCCTGAAGGGACGCACCATCGACTTCCGCGTCTCGATCGTGCCCACCGCGCACGGCGAGGACTGCGTCATCCGCATCCTCGACAAGGAGTCGATGTCGGCGGAGTTCAAGAACCTCCGCCTCGACATCCTGGGCTTCGACGAAGAGACGATGCGCAAGCTGCGCAAGGCGATCCGCGAGCCCTACGGCATGGTGCTGGTCACCGGTCCGACCGGCAGTCGGCAAGACGACCACCCTCTACGCCGCGCTGTCCGAGATCCAGTCGCCCGAGGACAAGATCATCACGATCGAGGACCCGGTCGAGTACCAGCTCAAGGGAATCACCCAGATCCCGGTCAACGAGAAGAAGGGGCTGACCTTCGCGCGCGGCCTGCGCTCGATCCTGCGCCACGATCCGGACAAGATCATGGTCGGCGAGATCCGCGACGAGGACACCGCATCGATCGCGATCCAGTCGGCGTTGACCGGCCACCTGGTCTTCACCACGGTCCACGCCAACAACGTCATCGACGTGCTCGGGCGCTTCCTCAACATGAAGGTCGACCTCTACAATTTCGTCTCGGCGCTCAACTGCATCCTTGCCCAGCGGCTGGTTCGCCGCATCTGCCCGCACTGCCGGCAGCCGGCGAGAGTCGGCAACCAGCTGCTCGAGGACTCCGGACTGTCGCCGGCCGTCTACGGCGACCACCAGTTCTACGAGGGCGCCGGCTGCCTCGAGTGCAACGGCACGGGCTTCCTCGGCCGGCTCGCCGTGTCCGAGCTGCTCGACCTCTCCGACCGGATCCGGGAGCTGATCCTCGAGAAGCGCCCGGGCTCCGAGATCAAACGCGCCGCCAAAGAAGAGGGCATGCGGTTCCTGCGCGAGTCCGCGCTCGAGAAGGCCCTCCAGGGAACGACCACTCTTCGTGAGATCAACCGCTTCACCTTCGTGGATTAGGCGCGCGGCGGGGCTCGACCCGCTGCCCGTACCGCCCCACGTCTTCGCGCTGGGGCGGCGGGAGCTGCGCTACGCCTGCTTCGCGCGCCGGCGCGGCGAGGATGCCCTCGAACTGACCGAGATGGCCGCGGTGCCGCTCGCCGAGACCGTCCTCGGCAGCGGGCCGCTGGGCGCTCCGCTGGCGGATCCCGAGGCCTTCCGGGCGGCGCTCGCGCAGCTGCTCGCCCGGCTCGGCGGCAAGGTCGACCGCGCCTCGCTGGTCCTGCCCGACGCCTGGGCGCGCGCCTTCGTGGTCGAGCTCGGCGATCTGCCCGACGAGGAGCCGCAGAGGAGCGAGGTGCTCCGTTTCAAGCTCAAGCGGCTGATGCCCTTCCGCGTCGACGAGCTGCGGGTTTCGGCGGCGCGGCTCGCGCCGCTGCCCGGCCAGCAGGAGCCGGTGCGCGTCCTGGCGGCGTTCGCCGCCGAATCGCTGTGCGGCGCGCTCGAGCGCGTCTTCGCCGAGCGCGGCATCCGGCTCGGCCAGATCACCGGCTCGACCCAGCCGCTGCTCGAGGCTCTCACCTTCCACGGCCGCCTGCCCGGCCTGGCGGCGGTTGCTCTGGTGCAGCCGGAGGGCGTCGCGCTCGTCTTCGCGCGCGACGGCGAGCCGGTGGTCTGGCGCCAGAAGAGCTTCACCGAGGGGCTGGCCGACGCCGATCGTGCGCGCCTGCTCGCCGCGGAGCTCAAGCTGACCCGCACCTTCCTCGCCGAGCGCGTGGGCGAGGAGCGACCGGCGCGGGTCGTGCTCGCCGCGCCGCGCGAGGTCGAGCCCTTCTGGCGCGAAACGCTCGCGGCCGGACTGGGCGGCGCGCCGGTCGCGCTGGCGAGCGAGCACCTGCCGCTCGCGGGCGACGGCCTCGGTCCGGCGGTCGCGCAGCTCGCGCCGATGCTGGGCGCGGCCTGCCGGGAGGTTTCGTGAGCTTCGCCGGGCCCAATCTGGCGCGCGACCCGTTCGCGAACCTGCGTCCGGTGCGCCGGACGGCGGTGACGCTCTGGCTCGCCGCCGCGTTGCTGCTCGCCTGGAACGTGGCGGCCTACGTCCGTTCGGGCGCCGGCGTCGCCGACCGCGCCGCCGAGCTCGAGCGGCTGCGGCGGACGAGCGCCGAGGACCGCGCCCGGACGCAGACGCTCGAAGCCGACCTGCGGCGCGCCGACCTCGGGCGCACCAACGCCCAGACCATCTTCCTGAACCGGCGCATCGGCGAGCGGACCTTCTCCTGGAACCTGCTGCTCGACCGCCTGGGCGAGACGCTGCCCCGCGGCGTGCGGGTCACGCGCCTCGCCCCGGACATCTCGAAGGAGGAACGCCCGCGCACGGGCGAGGCGACCGCGCCCCTGCCGCCGCCCGCCGCCCGCCGGGTCAGCCTGCAGATGGCCGGCGAAGCGGAGGACGACGAGTCGCTGCTCGAGTTCGTCGACCGGCTCTTCGCCCACGCCGCCTTCGACCGGCCGAACCTCTCGCGCGAGGCGCGCGCCAAGTCGGGCACCCTCAATTTCACGCTGACGGTGTCCTACCGGCCGGCGCCGGTCGATGGCGACCCGGAGCCGTCCGCCGCCGCCGCCGCGGCGGCGCCGTCCGCGCCCGCCCCGACCGCGGCGGCCCCACGGCCAGGCACCGCTGCCGGGCCGACGGCGTCGACGCCGCAGCAGACGACCGTGACCGCGCCGGCGCCGGGCGGAGACCGCGCGGCGGCGCCCGCGCGCTCCGGTGCCACGCCGGCGCGCGCGGGCCTGCCGACGCTCGCGGCCGGGGCGAGCGCCGCGGTCGCGCAGCCGGCGCGCCCGGGCGGCCGGCAGGCGCTTCCGCCTGCGGAACCAGCGGGAGCCGTTGCCGCCGGGCCCGAATCCGCGCCTGCGTCCCGCGCCGGCGCGGGCACTCCGGCCGTCCGCGAGGCCGCCGAGAGCGCGCCCCGCGCCTCGATCTTCGGCGGTCCCTACGTGGCGCGGCCCTACGCTTCGTCGGGAGGCGGCCGATGAGCCGGCTCGCGATCTGGCGTCGGCGCGCCGCGCTCTGGGCGGTTCCGCTCCTGCTGGTGGTGCTCAACGTGATCTGGCTCACTCTCTTCCAGGGCGGTTTCCAGGTCCGCTCGGCGGCGCTCGACAGCGCGCTCGAGCGGGCGCGCGTCGAGGGCGCCGAGGTCGCGGCCCGCCGCGCCGAGCTCGAGCGGCTCTGGACCGCCGCCGCCGACAACCGCGAGCGCGTCGAGCGGCTCTACCTCGAGGGCTTCTCGACCGAGCGGGAGCGGTTGACCCGGACCATCCGCCTGGTCAAGGACCTCGCCTCGCGCGCCGGGCTCGAGCCGCAGGCGATCGGCTATCCGGAGGACTCGCTCGAGGAGTACGGGCTGCTGCGGCGCTCGGTGGTGTTCAGCGTCGAGGGCACCTACTCCGACCTGCGCACCTTCCTGCACCTGCTCGAGCTGACGCCGGCCTTCGTCTGCGTCAACCAGATCGAGGTGGCCGACGGCTCGAAGGGACGGGGTCTGGCCATCTCGCTGCGTCTGTCGACGTTCTTCGAGGCGGTGACGGGCGACGAGTCCGCGCCGGCCGGGGCGCCGCCCGGCGAGCGGGTCGGAGGTGGCGCGTGAAGCTGTCCCGGCGCGAGCGCCGGCTCGTCCAGCTGCTCGGCGTGGTGGTGCTGGCCCTCGTTCTGCGCATGCTGTTCGGCCTCGCCGCGGGTCCCGCCGCGCCCGCGCCGGCGGCCGAACCGGTGGCGCGGCGCGCCGCCGAGGGCGGGCCCCGCTTCGGCCGGGGCGCGCGCGGCCGGGAGGCGGCCATCCCCGAGACCGTGGTGGCGCTCGACCTCGACCTGCTCGAGATCCGGCCCCGCGACCTGACCACCGGGCGCGATCCCTTCCGCTTCGCCCCGCCGCCGCCGCCGCCCCCTCCCCTCCGCCGAGCCAGGAGGAGCTCGAACGGCGGCGGCGCGAGGAGGAGGAGCGGTTGCGCCGGCTCGAGCAGGAGCGGCTGGAGCGGCTCATTCCGAGGCCGCCCGAGGTGACCCTCGTCTATCTGGGCAGCTTCGGACCCGCCCATCGCCGCGTGGCGGTCTTCTCCGACGCCCAACGCGACAAGCTCTACAACGCCCTCGCCGGGGACGTCCTCGAGGGCAAGTTCATCGTCGACCGCATCGGCTACGAGTCGGTCGACGTCAAGTTCGTCGATTTCCCGGACGCGCCGGCCAAGCGGCTGGCGATCGGAGGATAGTCCCTTGCATTCGACCCAGCTCGCCGCCGTCCGCCGCCTGGCCGCCCGCGCCTTCGCCGCCGCGCTGCTGCTCGGCGCCCTGTCGTGCACCAGCTACCGGATCCAGCGCGAGGCCCAGCTCGCCGAGTCGCGCGAGGACTGGGACGACGCGGTGGTCAAGTACATGCAGCTCGTCGAGCAGGAGCCGGCCAACGTCCGCCACCGCTCGGCGCTGGTGCGCGCCAAGATCCGGGCCTCCCAGGAGCACTTCAACGCCGGCCGCCGCTTCGCCGAGGCCGGCGTCCTCGATCGCGCCCTGATCGAGCTGCAGCAGGCCGTGGCGCTCGATCCGACCAACCAGTATGCGCAGGTCGAGCTCGACAAGGTGCGCCTGGAGCTCGACAAGAGCCGGGGCGGGACGGTCGAGCCGGTGTCGACGCTCGACGAGATGAAGAAGAAGACGCGCGACATCGCCGCCCAGCCGCCGGTGCTCAACCCGCGCTCGACGGCGCCGATCTCGCTCGAGTTCCCCAAGGCGGTCTCGATCTTCGACATCTACCGCGCCCTCGGCAAGGCGTTCGGCATCAACGTGCTGTTCGATCCGGCGCTCAAGGACCAGGAGCTCGCCATCGAGCTGCGCGACGTGACCGCGCAGACCGCGCTCGAGACCCTGATGCGCGCGGCCGGGCACTTCTACAAGGTGATCGACGAGCACTCGATCCTGATCGCCGCCGACACGCCGCAGAACCGGAAGAACTACGAGGACCTGGTCATCCAGACCTTCTTCCTGTCGAATGCCGAGGTCAAGGACGTCCTCACCCTGCTGCGCAGCCTGATCGGCGCCAAGAACGTGGCGACCAACGAGGCGCTCAACGCGGTGACCATCCGCGACACCGCCGACAAGGTCAAGGTCGCGCAGCGCATCATCGAGGGCATCGACAAGTCGCGTTCGGAGGTGGTCGTCGACGTCGAGCTGATCGAGGTCAACACCACCAAGCTGCGCCAGCTCGGCGTCTCGCTCTCCGAGTACCAGGTGACCCAGTCGATCGATCTCGGCGAGGACGCCCCGATCCGGCTCTCGGACCTGCAGAACCTGACGGCGGAGAGCTGGGTGCTGTCGATCCCCTCGATCATCTACGACTTCGTCAAGGCGAACTCCGACGCCCAGCTGCTCGCCAAGCCGCAGGTGCGGATCAGCGAGGGCGAGAAGGGCAAGATCCACATCGGCGACCGGGTCCCGATCCCGGTCACCTCGTTCAACACCTCGAACACGGTCGGCGGCGGCACCATCGTGCCGATCACCTCGTTCCAGTACCAGGACGTCGGCATCAAGCTCGACCTCGAGCCCCGGGTCCACCACAACAAGGAGATCACCCTCAAGCTGCAGATCGAGATCAGCCAGATCTCGGGCTACGCCGACGCCGGCAGCGGCCAGCGCCAGCCGATCATCGGCACGCGCACGATCGAGTCGACGATCCGGCTGAAGGACGGTGAGACGAACTTCCTGGCCGGCCTGATCCGCACCGACGAGACGGTCGGCGAGTCGGGCATCCCCGGCCTCTCGGACATCCCGATCATCGGCCGCCTGTTCGGCCGGACCACGACCGACATCAAGCGCACCGACGTCATGCTCACCCTGACGCCCCACATCGTGCGCACGCCGGACGTCACCGAGAGCGACCTGCTGCCGATCTGGGTCGGCACCGAATCGAACATCACCTTCCGCGGCGGCAGCCCGCGCGTCGAATCCGACGCCGAGGGGCCGTTCGAGGAGGGCGCGGCCGACGCGGCGGCCGAGGAGAAGATCCGCGAACAGGTCCAGCGCCTGCCGCGCGGCCTGCGCGAGGAGGGGCGTCCGGGCGTGGGGCCGTCGATCGGTCCGGTGCCCACCACTCCGCAGCAGGGTCCGGGGGGCGTCAACCTCGCGCCCGGCTCGGCGCCGAGCAACCCCTTCGCGCCGCCGGCGAAACCCGAGCCGCCGCCGGACGAGGAGCCGCCGGGCGGCCAGGCCGCCCTCGGCCCGGGGACGCCGGATCTCGCCGCGATCGAGGCGGCGGCCATCGCCTCGATGGAGACGCCGAGCCTCGTCGAGCTCGCGCTGGTGCCGGAGGCGGGCGCGGCCGGCCTCGCCCAGCGGGTCGTGGTGGACCTGATGGTCGCGACGACGACGGCCGTGGCGCACCTGCCCGCGACGATCACCTTCGATCCTTCGCGACTGTTCATCGAGGCGGTCGAGCCGGGTACCTTCCTGGGCGGCATGGACGCCGCGCAGGTGGTCGCCGACACCTCGACGCCGGGCCAGATCGTGCTCGGAGCGAGCCGGGTGGGCGACCGCCCGGGCGTCGCCGGCCGCGGCGTCGTCGCCCGCCTGCACTTCCGCACGCTGGCGCCGGGACCCGCGGTGGTCTCGATCACCGCCGTGCGCGCCATGGACAAGTCGCTCGACGAGATCGCTTCCGAGGTCCGTGCCGAGGCGCGGATCGAGATCTCGCAACCCGGCACCGCGTTCGTCCCCCGCTTCCTGGAGGAGCCCGCGACGGCGCCATGAGACGCGAGCGCGGCTTCACCCTGACCGAGCTGGTCGTGGTCTGCGCGGTGCTCGGCATCCTCGCCGGCATCACGCTGCCCTCGGTCAAGTTCACGCGCAAGCGGATGAAGGAGACCGAGCTGCGCGCCGAGCTGCGCGAGATGCGCTCCGCGATCGACGAGTACAAGCGCTACTCGGACGCCGGCCTGATCACCGTCGAGCTCGGCACCGACGGCTACCCGCCGGAGCTCGAGACCCTGGTCGAGGGTGTCGACGTGGTCGGCCAGATCGACAAGAAGATCCGATTCCTGCGCCGGATCCCGATCGACCCGATGACCGGCGACGACGAGTGGGGGCTGCGCAGCTACCAGGACGAGCCCGATTCGACCTCCTGGGGCGGCGAGAACGTGTTCGACGTCTACTCGCTGTCCGGCGGCACCGGACTCGACCGCATCCCCTACTCGCAGTGGTGACCCGGCCATGACGATCCGACCCCGCCCGCGCCGCGCCGGAGAGCGCGGCTTCACGCTGCTCGAGCTGATCATCGTGGTGGCGATCATCGGCATTCTCGCGTCGATCGCCATGCCCGCCCTGAAGGACATGCCGCGGCGCGCCTCGGAGGCGGTGCTGAAGACCAACCTGCGCACCATCCGCGACTTGCTCGACCAGTACTACGGCGACAAGGGCCACTATCCGCCGACGCTCGAGACGCTGGTCGAGCTCGGCTACGCCCGCCAGGTCCCCTTCGACCCGATCACCAAGAGCAGCAGCACGTGGGTCCTGATCTTCGACGACCCCGCCGCCGATCCCGAGGCGGTCCCCGCCGAGACCGACGTGCCGGAAGGGGGCGAGCCGGGGATCCTCGACGTGCGCTCCGGATCGCAGCGGCTCGCGCTCGACGGAACGCCCTATGCGGAGTGGTGAGCGGCCCGGCGAGGCCGGCTACAACCTGGTCGTGCTGGTGATGGTCATCACCGTGCTCGGCATCTTCCTGGCCGCGGCGCTGCCGCTCTGGAGCGGCATGATCCGGCGCGACCGCGAGGAGGAGACGATCTCGCGCGGCTGGCAGTACGCGGAGGCGATCCGCGTCTTCCAGCGGCGCTTCGGACGCCTGCCCAACACGCTCGACGAGCTGGTCGAGGTCGAGCCGCGCTCGATCCGCCGCCTCTGGAAGGACCCGCTCACCAAGGATGGCGCCTGGGCCGTCATCGTCCAGCTGCCGCAGGGCGGCTCGGTGGCGATCGATCCGACCACCGGCCTGCCAATCGATCCCCTGCCCGGACCGGTCGACGGCGGCCCCGGCCAGCCGCCCGGGGGCCTGCCTCCGGGCGGACTGCCGCCGACCGGTCAACCCCCCGGCGGCGGCGAGCCGCAGCCGGTCGTCGGGCCGATCCGGGGGGTCAAGAGCCGCGCCAAGGGCGAGGCCTTCCAGAAGCTGTTCGGGGCCGAGAACTACGACCAGTGGGAGTTCACGGTCGACCTCCTGCTCAAGGCGACCTCGCAGGCCAGCCCCGCCGGCATGCCGCGCTCGAACGCCCTGACCATCGGACGCCCCTTCCGATTCGAGCCACCGGGCGGAGCGCCGGGCGGCCTGCCCGGAGGCGGCGGGCTGCCCGGACCGCGTCCCGCACCGAAGCCCGGTGGGGGTTCCGGTCCGGCCCCCGGCGGGCCGAAGCCGGGCGGAGGCCGCGGGTGAGCGCGCCCCTGCGCGTCCGGGTCGAACGGCTGCCGCACGGCCGCGACCTCCCGTTGCCGGCCTATGCGACCGAGCACGCGGCCGGCCTCGACCTGCGCGCGGCGGTCGACGCCCCGCTCGAGCTCGCACCCGGTGCGCGCCGGGCAGTACCGACCGGCTTGCGCCTCGAGATCCCGCCCGGCTTCGAGGGTCAGGTCCGACCGCGCAGCGGACTCGCGCTCCACCACGGCGTGACCGTCGCCAACGCCCCCGGCACGATCGACGCCGACTACCGGGGCGAGCTGCAGGTCATCCTGGTGAACCTCGGCGATCGCCCCTTCGCCATTCGTCGCGGCGAGCGCGTGGCACAGCTCGTGCTGGCTCCGGTCGCGCGTGCCGAAATGGTCGAGTGCGATGCGCTCGGCGAGACCGGGCGCGGCGGCGGCGGCTTCGGCTCCACCGGCCGCGACTGAAACTTCCGGAAAGGAACACCATGCGAAGCGAGGCCCGCGGCCTGCTCCTGCTCCTGCTGTCCTGCCTGCCGGTGCTCGCCGCGCCGGCGCGCGCCGCCGGCGGCGCGGTCGTCGTCCAGCTGCCGGGCGCCTCGGGGGCCGAGCTCCGGAAGCTCTGGAACGAGGGCGCGCTCGGCGCCGGCGGGTTCCGCGCCTTCTTCGAGCAGGGCGAGGTGGCGACCTCTCTCGTCGGGGCCGACCCGACGCTGCCCTTTCCCGCTTCGGTCGCGCTCTCGACCGGCGCCGCGCCGGGCGTCGTCGGCGTCGTCGGCAGCCGGCTCCGGCCGCCCGGCGGGCGGGTGAGCGAGGTCGTGACGGCCGAGAGCCTCGCGCCGGGCGCGCAGACCCTGTGGGGCGCGGCCGCGGCCAGGGGGCTGACGGTGGGCGCCGTGCTCTGGCCGGGAATCGACAACCGCGAGGACGCGCGACGCGCCGACTGGGGCATCGCCGACCGGGACACCGAGCACTATCCGCCCCGCTACCTTCGGATGAAAGGGAGCGACTGGGTCGACGCGAAGTACGGCATCGGTCCCGGGCCCTCGAAGCACTGGGGTCTGCCGCCCGCGGTGAAGAGCTACTCGCCGCCGCGGCGCACCTCGTTCCCGTTCGGGCTGCCCCATGAGCAGGCGGACCTCATCTACGAGCTGGTCGCCATCGACCGGACCGACGACGGCAAGGTCAACTACGACGGCGTCCTGATCAGCCACGACATCGACCCCAAGGACGGCTTCGTCGGCGTCGCCGAGCCGGGGGACTGGTTCCGCTTCGAGCTGATCGACACCTCGGGCGTGCGCCGTACCGCCCCCGACGTCGCGTGGGTCAAGGTGATGGAGCTCGCGCCCGACCTGTCGAAGGCATGGATCTACGTCTCGCCCACGCGCTTCGCCAAGGCCTTCCCCTCGGCGCTGGTGCGCAGGCTCGAGGCCGAGAAGATCGACTGGCCGGGCAGCCCGGACGAGCGCGCGCTGGCGGCGGGGCTGACCGGCGGCTACGGCATCGACGCCGCGACGTTCGTCGAGATGACCGACCGCATCACGCGCTACGCGGTGGACGTCGCGCTCGCCGGCCGGAAGACCTACCCGACCGACCTGCTGCTGATCTCGATCCCGGTCTTCGATCCGCTCGATCGCGCCCTGCTGCTGGTCGACCCCCGGCAGCAGGGCTACTCGGCGCGGCAGGCAACTGCCTTCGCCGCGGTGCGCCGCCAGGCGTGGCAGAAAGTCGACGCGCAGCTCGCCCGCCTGCTCGCCGGGATCGACCTCGCGTCGACGACCGTCTACCTCGTCTCGCCCTACGCCAACGTCGCGGTCCATTCCGACGTCGACGTCGGCGAGATCCTGCGCACCTCGCCGGCGACGGCCGCGATCAACGCCTCCGCCACCACGTCCTGGCGGGCGGTGGTCGCCGACGGAGGCATCGTCCACGTCTACCTGTCGGTCGCCGGCCGCGACCGGGAGGGCGTCATCGAGGCGGGCGCCGCAGAGGCGGTGGCGCTGGCGGTGCGCGACGCGCTCGGCGCGACGCGCGACGGCGACGCGCCGGTCTTCGATCGAGTGCTGCTGCGCGGGGAAGCGAAGAGCCTCGGGCTCGACCGGCCCGAGAGCGGCGACGTGATCGCCTTCGCGCGCCCGGGCTACCGCCTCATCGGCCGCGCCGCGACCACCGCAGAGATCACCCGGGCGCCGGATGTGCGGGCGGCCGCGGGCTACGCCAGCGCGGTGCCGGAGAGCCGGGGCTTCGTGCTCGCCCTCGGCCGGGGGATCAAGGCCCGCACCGCGAAGGGACCGGAAGATCTCGTCGACGTCGCGGCGCGGGTCGCGCGCGCGATCGGCGTCAGGCCGCCGAAGCAGCGGCGGTAGGGGATCAAGCGCGCGGCGGCGCGGCGATCGCCTGGATGAGATCGCGCACCAGCTCGCGCAGCTCGGTGGTGTAGCCCGTCAGGTCGCGCACGCGGTCCTCGAGCTGCTCGAGCGAGAGACGCCCCGGCCCGCCGCCACGGTGGCGCAGGCGATGGCCGAGCCGGTCCTCGAGCGACTCGATCCGCTCGTAGACGTCCTTGACGCGCTGTGGGTCCATGGCTCACCGTCCTCCCAGGGCCATGACGTGTTTCGCCAGGCCCTCGATGTCGCCGCGCTCCAGCTTGTGGGCGAAGCCCGGCATGGTCGCGTAACCGTAGGCGATCCGCTGGAAGATCAGGCCCCGCTCGCCGTTGCGGACCATCGGCGACGCGACGAGGTCGACGCGCGGGGCGAGCGCGCGTTGCGCGGCGACGCCCCGGCCGTCGGCGCCGTGGCAGCGCTGACAGTGCTCCGTCCAGAGCGTCGCCACCGGGATCCCCGAGCTCGGCGAGCCGCACGCGGCGAGGGCGGCCGCGACCGCGGCGGCCGGCAGCAGCGCGGCCGCGAGGCGCGCGGCCGGGATCACGGCGTCTCTCCGCGCAGCCGGGCGAGGTGGTCGAGCAGGTCGTGCATCTCCGACGGAGTGAGCTCGGCAAAGGCCGGCATGTCGGGGAAGGAGCCTTCCCGGATCGCCGCCTCGAGCCCGGCGCGGTCGCCGCCGTAGCTCTTCCAGCGGTCGTCGGTCAGGTCCGCGTACGCTTCGCCCATGAAGCGCGGCGTGTTGCCCGCGCCGTCGAGGCCGTGGCAGTCCGCGCAGCGCGCGCGCCAGATCTTCTCGCCGGGAGTGCGCGAGGAGAAGTCGCCGCAGCCGGCGGCGAGCAGTGCAGCCGCGGCGAACCACGCGCAACCCTTCTTCACGGGCGCTCTCGTCCGGTGGGGCGCCGGTGCACCAGCGTTGCGGAAGCCTGGTCGCGCGGGCGCACGATCAGCTCGTCGATGTCGACGTGGGGCGGACGGGAGGCCACCCAGGCGATCGCCTGCGCGATGTCCTCGGCGACGAGCGGCGTCATGCCTTCGTAGACCTTGCCGGCGCGCTCCCGGTCGCCGGCGAAGCGCACCAGGGCGAACTCGGTCTCGGCGAGGCCGGGGGAGACGTCCGTGACACGCACCGGCTTGCCGAGCAGCTCGAGCCGCAGCGTGCGGGTGAGGGCGCGCAGCGCGTGCTTCGAGGCGGTGTAGCCGGCGCCACCCGGATAGACCTCGAAACCGGCGATCGAACCGACGTTGACCACCAGCGCGTCGCCCGAGGCGAGCAGCTTGGGCAGCAGCGCCTTGGTCATGCGCAGAACGCCGAGCACGTTGAGCTCGAACATGGCCAGCCACTTCGCCTCGTCGGCCTCGGCGATCGGTTCGGAGCCGAAGGCGTTGCCGGCGTTGTTGACCAGCAGGTCCACATGCTCGACCGCGTCGCAGAAGGCTTCGACGCTCTCCGGGTCGGTGACGTCGAGGCGCAGACAGCGCGCGCCGAGCGGTTCGCCCACCGCGCGCAGCCGGTCGGTACGCCGGGCGCCGAGGACGAGCTCGTAGCCCGCTCCGGAGAGCGCCCGCGCGGTCGCCGCGCCGAATCCCGAAGATGCCCCGGTCACCACCGCCACGCGCCGTCGTCCGCTCATCCCGGGCAAGTGTAGCCGAAGCCCCGCGCGCCGTCCGTGACGCGCTGCGCGCGGCGGGCGGCGGAGCGGAACCCGTCAGGCGGGCTCGGCCGAGGGGCAGAGGTCGGCGAGCACGCAGCCGGCGCAGCGCGGGCGCGGCGCCTTGCAGACCGCGCGGCCGTGATGGATCAGCAGATGCGACCAGAGGGTCCAGGCCGGCCGCGGCACGAGCGCCACGAGGTCGGACTCGATGCGGACCGGATCGCCCTCGCGCGTGAGCCCGAGCCGGGCGGAGAGCCGCGCGACGTGGGTGTCGACGACCACGCCCTCCTCGAGGCCGAAGGCGTTGCCGAGCACGACGTTGGCGGTCTTGCGCCCGACGCCGGGCAACGCCGTGAGCTCGGACATGGTCCGCGGCACCTCGCCGCCGTGGCGCTCGACGAGCGCGCGGCCGAGCCCCTGCAGCGCCTTCGCCTTGTTGCGGAAGAAGCCGGTCGACTGGACGAGCGCCTCGAGCTCGGGCAGCGCGGCCTCGGCATAGGCGCGGGCGTCGGGGCAGCGGCGGAAGAGCGCCGGCGTCACCTGGTTGACGCGCGCGTCGGTGCACTGCGCCGAGAGGATGGTCGCCACCAGCAGCTCGAGCGGCGAGCGATGGTCGAGCGCGCAGCGCGCCCCGGGGTACTCGGCGGCGAGCCGCGCGAGGATCTCGCCGGTCCGTGCGCGGCGCGAGGCCGCGCTCTCGCGCCGCTTCACTCCTTCTCGAACGCCCGCACGATCAAGTTGAAGACGGCCAGGAAGATGCCGCCGGCCATCGCCCAGAGGAAGCCGTCGATGCGCAGCTTGTCGAGGAAGACGTCGGCGAGCCAGAGGATCGCGCCGTTGATCACCAGGTAGAAGAGCCCGAGCGTGACCAGAAGCAGCGGCAGCGAAAGCAGCGTCATCAGCGGCTTGACCAGCAGGTTGAGCAGCCCGAGCACGAAGCCGGCAACCAGCAGGTAGAGCCAGCCGCCCTCCCAGTGGATGCCGGGCAGCAGCTGGGCCGCGGCCCAGAGGCCGACGCCGTTGAGCAGGATCCGAATCAGGATTCTCATGCTTCTCCTCCTTGTCCGGCGTCGGTCGGCGCCGCCGCGCGCGCGATCTCCCAGGCCCGCTCGGCGACCCGCCGTTCGTTGGCGTGCGACAGCCTGGCCACTCCTTCGGCCCAGTCGAACCAGGCCGCGCCGTCGACCTCCTTGCGGTCGAAGTCGGCCTCGCTGCCCTCGACGAAGTCGAGCAGGTAGTAGTCGACGTGCTTGCGGATGCGGCGCAGGCCGCGCTCGATGAAGGTGTACTGGATCGACGGCAGGGAGCAGCGGATCGCGCCGGTGACGCCGGTCTCCTCGCGCACCTCGCGCACCGCCGTCTGCTCGGGCGCCTCGCCCTCCTCGACGTGTCCCTTGGGCAGCTGCCAGCGCTTCCCGCCGGCGGTCGCGATGAGCAGGATGCGTCCGTCGCGCGCGACGATGCCGCCGGCGGAATGCTGGCGCTCGACCGGCGGGCGGCGCGGTTGCCGGGTCAAGGCGAGAGCCGCTCCATGCGCCAGCCGCCGGCGTCGAGGTCGAAGCGCCGCCGCTCGTGCAACCGGCTCGGCTTCCCCTTCCAGAACTCGATCCGCGTCGGCCGCAGCAGGTAGCCGCCCCAGTACGGCGGCCGCGGCACCGCGCGGCCGAAGTGGCGGGCCTCGACCGCGGCCACCCGCCGCAGCAGGCCGAAGCGCGAGGGGAGCGGCTCGCTCTGCCGCGAGGCCCAGGCCCCGAGCTGGCTGCCGCGGGGCCGCGAGGCGAAGTAGCGATCGGACTCCGCCGCGGGCAGGAGCTCGGCGGTGCCCTCCGCCCGCACCTGCTCTTCGATCCAGGGCCAGTGCCAGGTGAGCGCCGCGCGCGGATTCGCCGCCAGGTCGCGCCCCTTGCGGCTCTCGAAGTTGGTGAAGACGCAGAAGCCGCGCGCGTCGAACAGCTTGACCAGGACCAGGCGGCAGCTCGGCGCGCCGTTGGCGTCGGCGGTGGCGAGCGCGGCGGCCGTGGGGTCGAACGGCGCGTCGGCGGCGGCGCGGGCGAAGGCGGCCGCGAACTCGCGCATCGGATCGAGCTCGCGGCGGGGCGGAGCGGCCGGAGTCAATTCGCCCCCTCTGCAGGCTCCGGAGCCGTCCAGGAGGGGAGCGACTCGGGCGCCACGCCCACCGAGCGCAGCGCCGCCTCCCAGACCGCGTCCGTGCCGCGTCCGAAGACCAGCTCGCGGTCGACCGGGGCGGTCAGCCAGTCGTTGCGCAGGATCTCCTCGACCAGCTGCCCCTCGCCCCAGCCGGCGTAGCCGAGCAGCAGACGGCAGCGGGCGGGGGGGCGGCTGGCGAGGGCCGCGAGCTCGGTCAGGTGCTGGGTGAGCCGGATGCCGGGGGCGACCTCGTTGCCGGTGGGCAGCTCGGGCAGCGCCTCGTCCGCCTCCGGGGCGAACAGCACGGTGCCGATCTGCGGCTGCACCGGCCCGCCGAAACCGGCCTGCAGCTCGGGGTCGCCGCCCCACGGCAGGTCGAGATCGCGCAGGATCTCGACGACCTTGAGCTCGGTCTCGCGGTTCACCACGAAACCCAGGCTCCCGTCCGGCTCGTGGGCCACCAGCAGGACTACGCTCTTGCGAAAGAACGGGTCGACCACCTGGGGCATGGCGAGCAGCAGAACGGGCGCGACGAGGTCGGACCCAGCCATGTTCCGAGTCTACCCTTCCGCCCGGCGGGACGGACGCTCCGGCGCGCCGCCCGGCGGCTCGCCACCCCCGCCGGGCGGGCCGAGGCGCGACGGGGCTGCGATATCGTCCCCGGGCAGTTCTTTCGCGGAGCTCCCGACCATGCGCGACACCTACGGCAGTCACGGCAACCTCTCGGTCGCGGGCGCGACCTACCGCATCGCCCGTCTCTCCGCGCTCGAACGGCGCGGCTTCCCGCTCGCCCGGCTGCCCTACGCCCTGAAGATCCTGCTCGAGAACCTGCTGCGGCGCGAAGACGGCGCGCACGGTGACCAGCGAGGAGATCGAGGCGCTGGCGACGCTGGGACCCGAAGGCCGAGCCGTCGCGCGAGATCGCCTTCATGCCGGGCCGCGTCCTGCTCCAGGACTTCACCGGCGTGCCCGCCGTGGTCGACCTCGCGGCGATGCGCGACGCCATGAAGGCGATGGGCGGCGACCCCGAGAAGATCAACCCGCTGCAGCCGGTCGAGCTGGTCATCGACCACTCGGTGCAGGTCGACGAGTACGGCTCCGAGGCCGCCCTGCTGCTCAACAGCCAGAAGGAGTTCGAGCGCAACCGCGAGCGCTACGCTCTTCCTGCGCTGGGGCCAGAAGGCGTTCCGCAACTTCCGCGTGGTGCCGCCGGCGACCGGCATCGTCCACCAGGTCAACCTCGAGTACCTGGCCCGGCGTGGTGATGGCCGAGCGGCACGGCGGCGAGCTCTGGGCCTACCCGGACACGCTGGTCGGCACCGACTCGCACACCACCATGATCAACGGGCTGGGCGTCCTCGGCTGGGGCGTCGGCGGCATCGAGGCCGAGGCCGCGATGCTCGGCCAGCCGATCTCGATGCTGATTCCGCAGGTGGTCGGCTTCCGGCTGACCGGCGAGCTCGCCGAAGGCGCCACCGCCACCGACCTCGTGCTCACCGTCACCCAGATGCTGCGCAAGCGGGGCGTGGTCGGCAAGTTCGTCGAGTTCTTCGGACCCGGCCTCGGCGAGCTGCGCGCTCGCCGATCGCGCCACCATCGCCAACATGGCGCCCGAGTACGGCGCCACCTGCGGCATCTTCCCGGTCGACCGGGTCGCCCTCGACTACCTCGCGCTTCAGCGGCCGCTCGGCCGAGCAGGTCGCGCTGGTCGAGGCGTACGCGCAAGGAGCAGGGGCTCTTCCACGACGAGTCGACGCCGGACGCCGAGTACACCGACACGCTCGAGCTCGACCTCGGCACCGTCGAGCCGTCGCTCGCCGGCCCGCGCCGCCCGCAGGACCGCGTGGCGCTCTCCGGCGTCAAGCCGAGCTTCGCTCTCCGAGCTGCCGTCGCTCGCCGCGGGCAAGGCCGGTCGCAGCCCAGGGCGGCGACGGTCGGCCGCTGGGAGGCCGAGGCGGGCGGCACGGCGGTGGCGGAAGAGACCGCCGTCGAGATCGAGACCGAGGTCGACGGCGTCCGTTGCCGGCTGCGCCACGGCTCGGTCGTGATCGCCGCCATCACCAGCTGCACCAACACCTCGAATCCGTCGGTCATGCTCGCCGCCGGTCTGCTCGCGAAGAAGGCCGTCGCACGCGGGCTCACGACGCAAGCCGCTGGGTCAAGACCAGCCTCGCGCCCGGCTCGAAGGTCGTCACCGAGTACCTGCGCGAGGCCGGGCTGATGCCCGACCTCGAGGCGCTCGCGCTTCCACGTCGTCGGCTACGGCTGCACGACCTGCATCGGCAACAGCGGGTCCGCTGCCCGAGGGCGGTCTCGCGCGCGATCGCCGAAGGGCAGCTGGTGGCCGCCGCGGTGCTCTCGGGCAACCGCAACTTCGAGGGGCGCATCAACCCCGAGGTGCGCGCCAACTACCTCGCCTCGCCGCCGCTGGTCGTCGCCTACGCGCTCGCCGGACGGATCGACCTCGACCTCACCACCGAGCCGCTCGGCACCGATCGCGAGGGCCAGCCGGTCTTCCTGCGCGACATCTGGCCGAGTCAGGCCGAGATCGAGGCGGTGCAGCGGCAGGCGCTGCGCGCCGAGATGTTCCGCCGCCAGTACGCCGACGTCTTCGCCGGCGACCCGGAGTGGCAGGCGCTGCCGGTGCCCGAGGGCGAGACCTACGCCTGGGAGCCGGCGTCCACCTACGTGCGCCTGCCGCCCTACTTCGCCGGCATGCCGGCGACGCCGCGCCCCTTCGCTCCGGTCGAGGGCGCCCGCGTGCTCGCGGTGCTCGGCGACTCGATCACCACCGACCACATCTCGCCGGCCGGCTCGATCAAGAAGGACAGCCCGGCCGGCCGCTACCTGGTCGAGCACGGCGTGGCGCCGGCCGACTTCAACTCCTACGGCGTCGCGCCGGGGCAACCACGAGATGATGGTGCGCGGCACCTTCGCCAACGTGCGCATCCGCAACCGGCTGGTGCCCGACGTCGAGGGCGGCTTCACCGCGCACCAGCCCTCGGGCGAGGTGCTTTCGATCTACGACGCCGCGATGCGCTACGCGGCGGAGGGGGTGCCGATGGTCGTCCTCGCCGGCAAGGAGTACGGCTCCGGCTCGTCGCGCGACTGGGCCGCGAAGGGCCCCTACCTGCAGGGCATCCGGGCGGTGGTCGCCGAGTCGTACGAGCGCATCCACCGCTCGAACCTGATCGGCATGGGCATGGTGCCGCTCGAGTTCACCGCCGGCGCGAGCGTCGCGAGCCTGGGCCTCACGGGGCGCGAGGTGGTGACGATCGAGGGGCTGGCCGAGGGGGTCGCCGCCGGGTTCCCGTCCGGCCGGGAGGTCACCGTCGTCGCCCGCCGTCCCGACGGGGAGACGCTCCGGTTCCAGGCCCGGGTGCGCATCGACACGCCACAGGAGCTCGAGTACGTGCGCCACGGCGGCATCCTGCAGTTCGTGCTGCGTCAGTTGCTCGCGGGCTGAGGCGAAAAAAATCCCCGCGCGGTGGAGGGAATACCGCACGGGGGGAGGAGCGGGGCCGAGGAGATTGCCCGGAGCGACTTCCGCCCCGTCGGCGGGCTCGGCGCCCGATCTCGCCCGCCTCTACTCAGGTAACGTAGCAAGGAGCGGGCCGGATTCCCTGCCCGGCGCGGCGGGGGGCCCCCCGGGGGTGCCTTGAGGATCTTCCTGACCGGAGCGACCGGCTACATCGGCACCGCGCTCTGCCTCCGGCTGCGCGCCGCGGGGCACGAGCTGCGCGCCCTCGCACGCCCGACCAGCCGGACCGAAACCCTTGCCGGAATGGGGGTTGCGATCTTTCCCGGGGATCTCGCCGAGCGCGTCTCCATGCGCGAGGGAATGTCGGGGGCGGACTGGGTGGTCCACGCCGCAGCCGAGCTCGATCTCGACGCGGCCGCGGGACGGATGGAAAGCGCCAACGTGACCGGTTCGGAGAACGTCGCCTCGCTCGCCCACAAGCTGGGAGTGCCCCGTTTCCTGTCGATCTCCTCGATCGCGCGCTGGGGAGGCAGCCCCGACGACGGCACCCCGGCGACCGAGTCGACGCCGCAGCGTCTGCCGCTGCCGACCCGCTACTGCCGGACCAAGGCGGCCGGCGAGGAGACGATCCAGGCCTGGGCGAAGCGGGGGCTCAGGGTCAACACGGTCTACCCCGGCCTGGTCTACGGTCCGCCGGGCAAGAGGTCGGGCTCGAACGCCCTGCTGCGCCAGCTCGACCGGGGGCGCTTCCCGGTGATGATCGGCGGCCACCGCAAGAGCTCCTGGATCTTCCTCGACGACCTGGTCGAGGGCATCGTCCGCGTCCTCGAGCGCAGCGCGCCGGGGCGCAACTACCTGATGGCCGGCGACATCGCGACCACCCGCGAGATCGCCGCGCGGGTCGCCGCGCTGGGCGGGGCGCCGGCGCCCCGCCGCGAAGTCCCGGTCGGCTTCGCGCGGCTCGCCCTGCGCCTCGCCCGCCCGTTCTACCGGCTGCGCGGACGGCGGACGCCGATCCCGATCGAGCAGCTCGCCTCGCTCGAGCGCCACTGGGCCTTCGACGACGCGCGCGCGCGCGCCGAGCTCGACTGGCGCCCCCGGCCGCTCGCCGAGGGGCTGCCGGTGACCCTCGACCACCTGCGCGCGGCGCGCTAGGCGGGCGCCCCGGGCGCGGGCGGCGGCGCGCGCGGTATCCTTCCGCAGCCGATGTTCACGATCTTCAAGGACTACTCCTTCTCGGCCGGCCATGCGATCCGCGGCCACACGCGCGGCTGCCAGAATCTGCACGGGCACAACTACAAGGTGCGGGTGCACGTCGCCGCCGCGGCGCTCGACGCGCTCGGCATGGTGATCGACTTCGCCGACCTCAAGGCGATCATCGACGGCGTCGTCGGCCGCTTCGATCACGCCGTGATCAACGACCTGCCCCCTTTCGACCGGCGCAACACGACCGCCGAGCTGCTCGCGCAGTACGTCTACGAGGAGGTCGGGCCGCGCCTGCCCGCCGGGCGCAGTGTGCGCCGGGTCGAGGTCTGGGAGACCGAGACCTCCTGCGCGATCTTCGAGCCGTGAGCGTGGCCGCGGGTGAGCCCCGGCCCGGGCGGCTCCGGATCCACGAGATCTTCCACTCGATTCAGGGCGAGTCCTCCTTCGCCGGCCGCCCCTGCGTGTTCGTGCGCCTCACCGGGTGCCAGATGCGCTGCGTCTGGTGCGACACCGCCTACGCATTCCACGAGGGGGGCTGGCGCACGATCGACGAGGTGGTCGCCGAGGTGCGCGGCCACGGCTGCCCGCTGGTCGAGGTGACCGGCGGCGAGCCGCTGCTCCAGCCCGCCGTGCTGCCTCTGATGACCCGGCTCTGCGACGAGGGCTTCGAGGTGCTGCTCGAGACCGGCGGCGGCCTCGACATCGCGCCCGTCGACCCGCGCGTGCGCCGGATCGTCGACGTCAAGTGCCCCGGCTCCGGCGAGTCGGAGCACAACCGCTGGGCGAACCTCGACCTTCTGCGCGCCGGCGACGAGGTCAAGTTCGTGATCGCCGACGCCGCCGACTACGCCTGGGCCTCGGAGGTCGTCGCCCGCCACGCCCTCGCCGCGCGTTGCCCGGTCCACTTCTCCCCGGTCTGGGGCCGGCTCTCCCCCGAAGAGCTCTCGGCCTGGATCCTCGCCGACCGCCTGCCGGTCCGCCTCGGCCTGCAGCTCCACAAGATCGTCTGGGGCGCCGAAGCGCGCGGCGTCTGAACGGCCTGCCGGTTTCGGGCCGGCGCTTTCACCGGCGCGCGACGGCCATTCGCCGGCCGGGGAGGTCCGCCCGGTGGCCCCTCGCGTATCCTTCGCCGGACAGAAAGGGTGGTCATGTCGAATCCGGATCTCAGGGAAGCCCTCGCCTCGCTCAAGATCGACCGCGACGCCCACGCGCCGCGCGAGAACGGCTCGGCCCGGCTCTGGCTGGGCGTCGGCCTCGCGGTCCTGGTCCTGGCGGCCGGCCTCTTCTGGTACCTGCGCCCGCGCCCGGTACCGGTGCGTACGGCGGTGGTCGAGGCCGCGGGCGCGGCGGCCGGGCCGACGGCGGTGCTCAACGCCTCCGGCTACGTCACCGCGCGACGCCAGGCGACGGTGTCGTCCAAGGTCACCGGCAAGGTCGTCGAGGTGCTCATCGAGGAGGGCATGCGCGGTCGACGAGGGCCAGGTGCTGGCGCGGCTCGACGACTCCAGACGCCCGCGCCGCGTTCCGCCTCGCCGAGGCCCAGCTCGCCGCGGCCCGGGCCGAGATCGAGGAGACCCGGGTCCGCCGCGCGAGGCGAAGCTCGACCTGCGACCGCGCTGCCAGCCTGGCTCGACGCGCCAGGTGGTCGCAGCCGCGCCGATCTCGACGCGGCCCGCGCCGACCTCGACTCCCTCGAGGCGCGGCTCGACGCAGCCAGCGCGGCAGTCGACGTGGCCGTCGCGAGGAGGCCCGTGCTGTGCGCCCGCCAGGACCTCGACGACACCGTGATCCGCGCCCCCTTCGCCGGCATCGTCGTCTCGAAGAACGCCCAGCCCGGCGAGATGATCTCGCCGATGTCCGCGGGCGGCTTCACCCGCACCGGCATCTCGCACCGTCGTCGACATGTC
Source organism: uncultured Acidobacteriota bacterium (assembly GCA_963803995.1). Lineage (GTDB taxonomy): Bacteria > Acidobacteriota > Thermoanaerobaculia > Multivoradales > JAGPDF01 > JACTMI01. The sequence goes on along the minus strand of CAWDOT010000008.1, from coordinate 128,331 downwards.
GTCGCTCGAGGTCGAGGTCGACGTCAACGAGGCCTACATCCACGGGTGGTGCCCGGGCCAGCCGGTCGAAGCGATTCTCGACGCCTACCCCGACTGGACAGATCCCGGCCACGTCATCACCATCATCCCGACCGCCGACCGGCAGAAGGCGACCGTCCAGGTGCGCGATCGGCTTCGACGCGCTCGACCCGCGGATCCTGCCCGACATGGGTGTCAAGGTCGCCTTCCTGGGCGCCGGCCGAGGCGGCGGCCGCGGCGACGCGCTCGGTGGCGTGCCGCGGTCGGCGGTTCGCAGCGACGCGCGGCGCCGGACATCGTGCTGCGTGGTGGCCGGCGACCGCGCTCGAGCGGCGGGCGGTGACGGTGGGCGAGACCCGGCGGCGCCGACGAGCGGACGGTGCTGGCGGGCCTCGCTGCCGGCGAGCGGGTGGTGGTCGCCGGCCCGCCGGGGCTCGCCGGACGGCGACGCGGCGATCAGGGACGAGCTGCGTCATGAGCGACGGACGAATCGGCCGCGCTGGTGCGACGTGAGCGGCGTCCACAAGACGTTCCGCCGCGGCGGCGAGGAGATCGACGTGCTCGCACGGGCTCGACCTCGAGATCCCGCAGGGGCGAGTTCCTCGCCCTGATGGGCCCCTCGGGGTCGGGCAAGTCGACGCTGCTCAACCTGATCGGCGGCCTCGACCGGCCGAGCGCCGGGCGCGATCGACGGTCGGCGGCGAGCGCATCGACGCGCTTCCGCGGCCGGCGAGCTCGCCGCCTGGCGCGCCCGCCACGTCGGCTTCGTCTTCCAGATCTACAACCTGCTGCCGGTGCTGACCGCCGAGCGCAACGTCGAGCTGCCGCTGCTGCTGACGCCGCTCTGCGCGCCGAGCGCCGGCGCGGCACGTCGCGACCGCGCTCGCGGTCGTCGGCCTCGCCGACCGCACCAAGCACTACCCGCGCCAGCTCTCCGGCGGCCAGGAGCAGCGCGTCGGCATCGCGCGCGCGATCGTCACCGACCCGACGCTGCTGCTCTGCGACGAGCCGACCGGCGACCTCGACCGCAAGGCCGGCGACGAGATCCTCGACCTGCTGCAGGCGCTCAACCGCGACCACGGCAAGACCATCGTCATGGTCACGCACGATCCGCACGCCGCGCGCGCGGGCGAGCCGCATCCTCCACCTCGACAAGGGCCTGCTCGGTCCGGAGACGGCGGCGTGAGATTCCTCGGCCGCTCGTCTGGGCGAACCTGCGACGCGCAAGAAGCTGCGCACGCGTGCTTCACCGTCGCTCTCGATCCTGGTCGCCTTCGTGCTGTTCGGCTACCTCGCGGCGATCCGGGTGGCGTTCCCAGGCGGCGTCGACGTCGCCGGCGCCGACCGGCTGGTCGCCACCCACAAGATGTCGATCATCATGTTGCTGCCGATCGCCTACCGGAACCGCGCATCGCGAGCGATCCCAGGCGTCGACCTGGTCACCCACTCGACCTGGTTCGGCGGCATCTACCAGAACCCGAACGAACTTCCGAATCTTCCAGGTCGCCGGTCGAGCCCGAGGCGTTCCTCGCGATGTACCCGGAGTTCCAGCTCGCCGACGCCGAGAGAGAAGGCCTGGCTCGCCGACCGCGAAGGGGCGCTGGTCGGCCGGAGACCGCCGAGCGCTACGGCTGGAAGGTCGGCGACCGGATTCCGATCCAGGCCACCATCTGGCGCAAGAAGGACGGCTAGCGCGACCTGGGAGTTCGACTCTGGTCGGCATCTACGACGGCGCCGAGAAGGGCACCGACACGACGCAGTTCCTCTTCCGCTACGACTACTTCGACGAGGCGCGCCAGTTCGGGGAGGGGCTGGTCGGCTGGTACTGCGTGCGGATCGCCGATCCCGAGCGGGCGGCCGAGGTGGCCGCGGCGATCGACGCGGCTGTTCGCCAACTCCGCCTGCGAGACCAAGACCGAGACCGAGAAGGCGCTCGTCCAGGGCTTCGCCGAGCAGGTCGGCGACATCGGCGCGATCATCACCGCGCATCCTGGCGGCGGTCTTCTTCACGCATGCTGCTGGTCGCCGGCAACACCATGGCGCAGTCGGTGCGCGAGCGGACCAGCGAGCTGGCGGTGCTCAAGACGCTCGGCTTCACCGACGGCGGCGTGCTGCGCGCTGGTGCTCGCCGAGTCGTGCCTGCTGGCGTTCCTGGGCGGCGGCGTCGGGCTCGGCGCTCGGGCGCGCCTGGTGATCTCGTCGCGGGCGATCCGACCGGCGGCTTCCTGCCGATCTTCTACTTCCCGGGCAAGGACCTCGTGCTGGGGCGTCGTCCTGGTCCTGGTGCTCGGCGTCGCGACCGGCCTGCTGCCCGCGCTCTGCAGGCGATGCGGCTGCGCATCGTCGACGCGCTGCGGAGGGGCTGAGCGATGCTTCCATCGGCAACTGGCTTCCCCAGGTCGGCGCGGTGACCGGCGTCTCGCCTCCGCACCATCCCGCAGCGCCGCGGCGCCGCGCTCGCCACCGTCGTCGGCATCGCCGGCGTGGTGGCGGTCTTCGTCGGCGTGCTGTCGATCGGCGAGGGCTTCCGCCGGACGATGAGTCGCGGCGGGCTCGCCCGACAACGCGCTCGATCTGCGCACGGGCAGCGACAGCGGAGATGATGAGCGTGCTGCTCGCGCGACGCCACCGAGATCGTCGCGCAGGCCCCGGGCGTCGCCCGCGCGCGCCGACGCCGGGCGGCGCCGATCGCCTCTCCTGGCCGAGCTCTTCGTCGTGGTCGACCTGCCGAAGCGGTCGACCGGAACCGCCGGCCAACGTCCCGCTGCGCGGCGTGCAGCCGGCCGCCTTCGCAGTGCGGCCCGGCCTGCAGATCGTCGCAGGGCCGGATGTTCGAGTGGGGCAAGAACGAGATCATCGTCGGCGCGGGCGCGCAGCGCGCAGTTCCGCGGGCCTCGAGGTCGGCAGCCGGCTGCGCTGGGGGCAGAACGACGTGGACGGTGGTCGGCACTCTTCGCGGCCGGCGGCGCGGTCTGGGAGTCGGAGCTCTGGTGCGACGCGGCGGTGCTGCAGCCGGCCTACCGCCGCGGCAACTCGTTCCAGACGGTGCTCGCGAAGCTCGAGTCGCCGGCGGCTTTCGATTCGTTCAAGGACGCGCTCACCACCGATCCGCGGCTCGACGTCCAGGTGCTGCGCGAGACCGAGTACTACGCCGACCAGTCGACGGACCCTCAACGGCATCATCCGCGGCCTCGGCGTCACCATCGTCGATCCTGATGGCGATCGGCGCGGTGTTCGGCGCGCTCAACACCATGTACTCGGCGGTGTCGGCGCGCACGCGCGAGATCGCCACCCTGCGCGCGCTCGGCTTCGGCGCCGGGCCGGTGGTCGTCTCGGTGCTCGTCGAGGCGCTGCTGCTGGCGCTCGCCGGCGGTGGGATCGGCGCTCTGGTGGCGTACTTCGGCGTTCGACGGCTTCCGCGCCTCGACCCTCAACTGGCAGACCTTCAGCCAGGTGACCTTCGCCTTCGACGTCACCCCCGGCCTGGTCCTGTCGGGGACCCTGTTCGCGGTCGCGATGGGGCTCGTCGGCGGACTCTTCCCGGCGATGCGCGCCGCGCGCCTGCCGGTGACCGCGGCGCTGCGCGAGGCCTGATTAGAATGCGCCATTCCGACCCGGAGGAACGCCGATGAGCCACCGTCACGCCGCGCTCGCCATCCTGTCGCTGGTCCTGCCGCTCGCCGGCGCCGGGGCGGCTGTCGCCGGCGAGGTCGAGAAGAGTGTCGCTTTCCAGCTCGACCAGTGGGTCGATCTCCAGGCGAGCGACGGGCCGGTGACCTTGCACCGGCTGCGGGTCGCCCGCCAGAGCGCGGGCGCCAAGTCGATGTTCGTCCGGCCGGGCAACACCCAGTACCTCAAGGACGTCCAGATCCAGCTCGAGTACACCAACGACTCGACCCGCGACTGGGAGGCGCAGCTCGAGATCGAGTGGCTCGACGCCGACGGGGTGGCGATCGATGGCTACCGCGACAAGGAAAACCTCGACAGCGAGTCGCGTCACGACGAGCAGACGGTGACCCTGTCGACGCTGCGCTACGGCCTCGACCGCGCCCGGACGTTGAGAATCCGGGTCGCTTTCCAGCCCGACTGATCGGCGCGCGCCGCCGGACTGTAGAATCCGCCGCGGCCCGGCAGGGCGCGGCGCGAAAGGATCGGGGGCGACGATGACGACGGCGAAGCTGGTTCTCGACGGCAAGGAGCACGAGTTCCCGGTGGTGGTAGGCAGCGAGGGCGAGGTCGGCATCGACATCGCGAAGCTGCGCGACCGCACCGGCGCGATCACCCTCGACGACGGCTACGGCAACACCGGCGCCTGCCGGAGCGCGATCACCTTCATCGACGGCGAGCGGGGCATCCTGCGCTATCGCGGCTATCCGATCGAGGAGCTCAGCCAGGCGCGTTTCACCGAGGTCGCGCTACCTGCTCGATCTACGGCCGGCTGCCGGACGCCCGCGAGCTCCCGGTCTGGCGCGAGAAGCTGACCCGCCACAGCCTCATCCACGAGGACATGAAGAAGCTGTTCGAGGGCTTCCCGCCCTCGGCGCACCCGATGGCGATCCTGTCGGCGATGGTGACCTCGCTGTCGACCTACTACCCCGACGACCAGGACCTCGACCTGAACATCGTCCGCCTGCTGGCCAAGGCGAAGACGATCGCGGCCTTCTCGTACAAGAAATCGATCGGGCAGCCCTTCATCTACCCGATCAACCACCTCTCCTACACCGAGAACTTCCTGCACATGATGTTCGCGGTGCCCGCCGAGCCCTACGAGGTCGTCGCCGGTGGTCGACCACGCGCTCAACCTGCTGCTCATCCTCCACGCCGACCACGAGCAGAACTGCTCGACCTCGACCGTGCGCATGGTGGGCTCGTCGGGCGCCAACCTGTTCGCCTCGATCGCGGCCGGCATCTGCGCGCTCTGGGGCCCGCTGCACGGCGGCGCCAACCAGGCCGTGATCGAGATGCTGGAGATGATCCAGCGCGACGGCGGCGGCCTGCAGAAGTACGTCGACCTCGCCAAGCGGAAGGACTCGGGCTTCAAGCTGATGGGCTTCGGCCACCGCGTCTACAAGAACTTCGATCCGCGCGCGCGGATCCTCAAGAAGGCGGCCGACGACGTGCTGGCCGAGCTCGGCGTCTCCGACCCGCATGCTCGATCTCGCCCGCCAGCTCGAGGAGGTCGCGCTCAGGGACGAGTACTTCATCGAGCGCAAGCTCTATCCGAACGTCGACTTCTACAGCGGCATCATCTACCGGGCGATGGGCATCCCGACCAACATGTTCACGGTGATGTTCGCGCTCGGGCGGCTGCCGGGCTGGATCGCCCATTGGCGGGAGATGCGCGCCGAGGGCGCCCGCATCAACCGGCCACGCCAGATCTACACCGGCGAGACCGAGCGCCGCTGGGTGCCGGTCGGCGAGCGCTGAGTCCGGGTTCCCGCGCCGTTCATTCGCCGCCGTGCCGGCGGTGCAGCCAGGCGTGCACGCGTCGGCGCAGCCGTTCGATCTGCCGCCAGGCGCGTGGCCACCGCCCCATCAGGCCGCGCAGCCAGAGGTGGACCGTCTGGCTGGCGATCGAGAGCAGCGCGAAGCCGATGAAGAGCGAGAGTCCCCCCTGCAGGACCGGCAGGAAGAGCCCGAGGATCCCGATCAGGATCAGGATCCAGCCGACCGTCAGCACCGCCATGCGCAGCCAGAACGGCAGAGGCAGGCGCTGGAAGCGGGACCGGTGATGGCGCGGGAGTCGCAGCTTCATCTCGCCCGGATCGAAACCGGCGGCGGGCTTGGGTTCATTCCCCGCCCGTCGGAGAAGGAGAGGCCCACCCCGCCGGAGGTTTGACAAACTGGACCAGATCCGTCCAGAATCCGAGCGGACAGTTGAGACGCAGTCTCAAAAAGATGATCCGCCTCCGAGAAGAAGACCAGTTCCTCCGTTTCCTGCGCTCCCGCGGACTGCGGGCGACGGCTGAGCGACGCGCTCTCTGTCGCGAGATCTTCGCACAGCACGGCCATATCGACGCCGAGCAGGTGCTCGAAGCGGTGCGCGCAGCGGGGCACAAGATCTCGCGCGCCACGGTCTACCGGAACCTCGACCTGCTGGTCGCGGCGGGGCTCGTCCACAAGGTCCGGCTGGGCGGCAACCGCTCGGTGTTCGAGCACGTCCATCCCGGCCAGAAGCACGACCACCTCGCGTGCCGGCGCTGCGGGCGGATGATCGAGTTCGTCAGCCCCGGCATCGCCGCGATGCTCGCCGAGATCTGCCGGGCGCACGGCTTCGTCGCGCAGGGCAACCAGCTGCAGATCCTGGGCGAGTGCCAGCACTGCGCGGCGGCCTCTGTCGCGGCGCAGACCGCACTGGAACGGGAGCAGGCGCATGCCTGACGGTACGCGCGGCGCCGGCGAGGCGCGCTCCGAGCTGATTCCGCTGGTGCGGCTGGCGGCGGGCCGCGCCGCCCGCCTCCACGGCCGCGACCTCGCGCAGGGCGAAGCCTGCCTGCTCGCGGCGATGGGACTGGTCGAGGGCTGCCGGCTGGTGGTGCGGGCGAGCGGCGACCCCTGCATCGTCGAGGTGCGCGCGACCCGCATCGGCCTCGCGCGCCGGCTGGCCGAGCGGATCCTGGTGCGCGTCGAGCCGGAGGTGGCGCCGTGACGCTGCCCGCGACCGCCGGCCCGGGCGCGCGGCCGGCGGCCGAGCCCGCGGGCCGCCTGCTCCTGCTCGGCAACCCGAACAGCGGCAAGACGACGCTGTTCAACCGCCTCTGCGGCCTGCGCGCCAAGACCGCCAATTTCCCGGGCACGACCGCGGACCTGCGCGTCGGCCGACTGCTCGGCGAGCGCCCGGCCGGACCGCTCGAGGTGGTCGACCTGCCCGGGCTCTACAGCCTCGACCTCGACCTGCCGGAGTCGCGGGTCGCGCGCGAGGCGCTCGCCGCGCGCGGCGAGCGCGCCGAGGATCTGGTGGTCGTCGTCGCCGACGCGACCAACCTGGTCCGCCACCTGCGGCTGGTCGGCGAGCTGCGCCGCGCCGGTCGCGCCTGCGTCCTGGCGCTCAACATGATCGACCTCGCGCGCCGCCGCGGGCTCTCCTTCGACCTCGACCGGCTCGCGGCCGAGCTCGGCCTGCCGGTGGTCGCCGTTTCGGCGCGCCACGGCGAGGGCGTCGAGCGGCTGCTCGAGCTGGTCGACGCCCACCACGGCGGGCGAGCCCGCGAGGCCGCCCCGGTGCCGCCGCCGGACGCCGGCGACGAGGCGCTCGACGCCTGGACCGAGCGCGTCGTCCTCTCCAGCGTGGGCGGCGCCCACGCCCTCGGCGGCGCCACCGACACGTTCCACGACCGGCTCGACATCACCTTCACCCACCCGGTCGCCGGCCTGCTCATCTTCTTCGGGGTCATGGCGGTGCTGTTCTGGACCCTGTTCGCGCTCGCCTCGGTCCCGATGGACCTGATCGAGGCGACCTTCGCGCATCTCGGCGGCTTCCTCGAGGCGCACCTGCCCGCCGGCGCGGTGCGCGACCTGCTGGTGGGCGGCCTGATCGGCGGCGTCTCCGGCACCGTCGTCTTCCTGCCCCAGATCGCGCTGCTCTTCTTTCTCATCACGCTGCTCGAGGACACCGGCTACCTCGCGCGCGCCGCCTTCGTGATGGACCGGTTGCTCTGCCGTTTCGGCCTGCCCGGCTACGCCTTCGTGCCGCTGCTGTCGAGCCACGCCTGCGCGATTCCGGGCATCCTGTCGACCCGGCTGATCCCCGACCGCCACGACCGCTTCGCGACGATCCTGGTGGCGCCCTTCCTGAGCTGTTCGGCGCGGCTGCCGGTCTACGTCCTGCTCACCAGCTTCCTGTTCGCCGACCGGCCGGCGTTCGCCGGCCTCGCCTTCGTCGGCTGCTACCTGCTCGGCGGCCTCGCCGGGCTGGGCAGCGCGGCGCTCGTCCGCCGCACGATCCTGCCGGGACGTTCGCGGCCGATGGTGCTCGAGCTGCCCACCTACAAGTGGCCCTCGCTGCGCGTCGCCTTCGCCAACGCCTTCGAGCAGTCGTGGGCGTTCCTGCGCACGGTCGGCACGGTCATCCTGGCGATCTGCTTCGTGATGTGGTGGCTCTCGGCCTACCCGAAGAGCGCGCCGCTGCCCGCGGCGACAGCGCTCCGCGCCGAGTCCGCCGGGCTGGCCGCCGCGGCGCCGGCGCGGGCCGCGGAGCTCGCGGCGCGGGCCGATCTGCTCGAGACTCGCCACCAGCAGGAGGGGAGCTTCGCGGGTCGTCTCGGCCGTCTGGCCGAGCCGCTCTTCGCGCCGCTCGGCTACGACTGGCGGCTGACCATGGGCGTGCTCACCAGCTTCGCGGCGCGCGAGGTCTTCGTCTCGTCGGTGGCGGTGCTGGTCGGCGCGCCGGAGGAGTCGAACGCCGGCATCCTCGACCGGATCCACGCCGCCCGGCGCGACGACGGCTCGCCGCTGCTCACCACCGCCACCACCGTCTCGCTCCTGGTCTTCTTCGTGCTCGCCATGCAGTGCCTCTCGACGCTGGTCACGGTGCGCCGGGAGACGAAGCACTGGAAGTGGCCGGCTGCTGCAGTTCGCCTGGATGACCGGTCTCGCCTGGATCTCGGCGTTCGTCGCCTTTCAGGGCCTGCGCCTGCTGGGTGTGCCATGAGCGCGGGCCTGCCCTGGTCCGACCCGCAGTTCTGGATCGTGTCCGGCGCCGTCGCGGCCGCGGCGGCGGTCGCCCTGCTGCGCGCGCCCTGCGGCCGCGGCGGGCCGACGGAGCTCCCCTGCGCCCGCTGTCCGCAGGCGGCCGCGCACGGCCGCGCGGCCGCGGCGACCCGGACGCCGCCCGCGCCCGGTCCGGCGGCCGCGCCGCGCCAGCGCCTGCCCATCCTCCTGCTCGCGCTCTGTCCTCGCCGCTTCGGCGGGCTGGGCCGAGCGGGCCGAGCGGCGGACGTCGCGGCGATGGGGACGACGCCTCGCGCATCGAGGTCGAGGTCGCCGACCGCCCACGGCGCTCGCTGCCGCCGAGGCGATCGTCGCCGCCGTCGACGACGCCGAGACGCGGCTGTCGACCTGGCGCGGCGACGAGGAGCTCGCGCGTTTCAATGCGCGCCGCCCGGTGGCGCGGTCGTCCTCTCGCCGCCGCCTTCGGGGAGCCCGCCGCGGCGCTCGACTGCTGCGATCGAGACCGGCGGGGCCTTCGACCCGACCGTCGCGCCGCTCGTCGAGGCCTGGGGCCTGCGCGGCGCGCGGGCGGCGCCCGGCCGAGGCCGAGCTCGCCGCGGCCCGCGAAGACGTCGGCGCCGCCCGCGGCTCGGCACCTGCCGCCGGGGAGCGCGAGCCTGACCAAGCGCGCGCCCGTCCGGATCGAGGAGGGCGGGCTTCGGCAAGGGCGCGGCGCTCGACGCCGCGCTGGCAGCCGCCGGCGCCGCGCCCGGAGTCGACGATGCGCCTCGACTTCGGCGGACAGCTCGCCTGGACGACGGGCGCGTCGCCCGCGCGCGTCCGCCTCGCCGACCCGCGCGACCGCTCGCGCACGGTCCTCGAGCTGACGCTCGACGTCGGCGCCGGGTTCGCTCGCGACGTCGGGCAACTCGGAGCGCGGTCTCGTGAAGTCGGCGGCGACGCGGATCGGGCACCTGCTCGATCCGCGCGTCCGGCCGGCCGGCGCCCGACTTCGGCAGCGCCACCGTGCTCGCCGCCGAGGCCGCCGCCGCCGACTGCCGCTCGACCGGCGCTGTTCGTGCTCGGACCGGAGCGCGGCGCGGCGCTCGCGGCGCGCTGGAGTCGCGAGCCCAGGGCGAGGCGGTCCTGCTCGTGGTCGAGCCGGACGGCCTGCGCGCCCTGGTCACCCCGGGGCTCGCGGCCGGGCGCGGCTCTGGCGCCCGACCTGCGCATCGACACGATCTGACGGGGTCTGCGCGAGACGGAGAAGCGAGGGCGCGCGCCTGGTCTCGGGAAAGTCCGCGGCCGCCGCCCTCTCGGTTCCACAGCCTTCGGCACTGGCGCCGTGGCCATTGAAACAGAGGAGTTTAGTCCATGCACGGAAAGTCGCCTTCGGGCCGCGAAAGTCGGGCGCCCTGGCGCTCGCGGATCGCGCTCGCGCTGGCGAGCTCCTTCGCGCAGTCGCCGCGGTTCCGGCTGTCCGCCACCGAGCTCGAAGGACGAGAAGCTCCAGCAGCTCGAGCGACCGAGAGCTCGACCGCCTTGCCGCCGAGGTCGCCGAGCTCAAGGCGGCGATCGCCGCGCTGCAGGCGGCGGCCGCGCCGCCAGGCGCCGCACGCAACGGCCGCCCGAGGCGCGCGGCTCGGCCGGCGGCCGACGTCGCCGAGCTCGCGCGGCGCATCGACCTGCTCGCCGCCGAGCTCGAGAAGATCCGCGCTCGGCGAGGCGCGCCGGTCGCCGCCGACAGGCCGTCCAGTACGGCTTGGGTCCCGGCGGCGTCGAAGGTCTACCGCACGTCGAGCAGGGGCGTCTCGATCGGCGGCTACGGCGAGATGCTCTACCAGGGCTTCGACGACGCGCCGCGACGACGGCGTCGCCTCGGGCCGCACCGACGAGCTCGACTTCCTGCGCGCGGTCCTCTACGTCGGCTACAAGTTGACGACCACTGGCTGTTCAACAGGAGATCGAGTGGGAGCACGCGGCCGACGACGGGGCAGCGCGGCGAGGTCGCGGTCGAGTTCGCCTACCTCGACCGCCGATTCGCCCGGAGATCAACGCCCGCGCCGGTCTGCTCCTGCGTGCCGATGGGCTTCCTCAACGAGCTGCACGAGCCGACGACCTTCCTGGGCGCGCGCCGGCCGGGAGTCGAGCAGGCGATCCTCCCCACGACCTGGCGCGAGAACGGCGCTCGGCGTCTTCGGCGAGGTCGGGCCGATCACCTACCGGACGCTATCTCGTCAACGGCCTCGACGCCGACGGCTTCACCGCCGGCGGGCTGCGCGGCGGCGCGCCAGAACGGGGCCCAGGCGAAGGCCGAGAACCTCGCCTGGGTGGCGCAGGATCGACTGGACCGCGATCCCGGGCTGCTGGCCGGCGTCTCGGGCTACGTCGGGGCGACTCGGGCCAGGGGCTGCGCGGACGCCGCCGGCGCGAGCTCGGCGTCGACACCCGGCTCCTCGAGGTGCACGTCGAGTGGAACGTGGCGCGGGCTCCAGCTGCGCGCGCTCGCGGTCGAGGGCGACCTCGACGACGTCGCCCGCTCAACCAGACGCTCGCGCTCACCGGCAGCCGCTCGGTCGGCGAGGAGCTCGCCGGCTGCTACGTCGAGGCCGGCTACGACCTGCTCTCGCTCGCGCGACGAGCCGCGCCAGGCGCTCCTCCCCTACGCGCGCTTCGAGAGCTACGACACCCAGGCGGCGGTGCCCGCCGGGTACCCGCGCAACCCGGCCAACGAGCCAGAAGATCGCTCACCCTCGGCGTCAACTGGAAGCCGATCGACGCAGCTCATCTTCAAGGCCGACTGGCAGGACGTCGACGAACCGGCGCCGGCACCGGCGTCGACCAGTGGAACCTCGCGCTCGGCTATATCTTCTGACGTGAGCAGGACGACCTTCGCTCCGATGGCGTCGCCCAGGGCTCGCCGCCGTTCGCCGCTGCGCTCCCGCTCCTCGCGAGCGCCGGCGGCGGCGAGGGTGCTGCTCTCCCCGGAAGAGGCGCTCGGCGCTCGCTCTTCCCCGGCTGCGCGGTCGAGCGGCGAGACGGTCTACCTGACGGAGGCGGAGGTCGCGACGCCGCCCGCGAGCTCGCCGGCACCGACGCTCGTCTCCGGCGATCGTCCATCCCTACGTGCGCGCGCCGAGCGTGCGGAGGGAAGGCCCGGCGGGGTGCGGCACCGCCTACTTCGACACCCACCGCGTGCGCACGCTCGCCGAGACGGTGATGGTCGCGATCGATCCCGACGGGCGGCGTGCTGCGCGTCGAGGTGCTCTCCTTCGACGAGCCGCCCGACTACCTGCCGCGGGCCGAGTGGTACGCGCCAGTTCGACGGTCGCGCGCTCGCGCCCGGAGCCGAGCTGCGGCCGCGCGATCCGGCCGGTGACCGGGGCGACGCTCACCGCGCGGGCGACGACCGACGCCGCCCGCCGCGCGCTGGCGGTCGCACGCGCTGCTCGCGCCGCGGGCGTGCCGCCGCCGGCGGCGCCCGGGGGGCCCGTCCGGCCATGACCCGCGCTCGAGGCCTGGCTCCTCCACGTCGCGACGCTCCTGGTCGGCGGCACCGGGCTCGTCTACGCCTGGATGCGCTACCTCGCGCGACCCCGACGACCCGTTCGCGGTGGTGCATCACCCCTGGCAGCCGGCTGGTCCAGCACCTCCACGTCCTGGACGGCGCCGCTCCTGGTGTTCGCGATCGGCCTGATCTGGCGGGCCCACGCCTGGGCCGGCGTGCGACTCGGCGGCGGCGCCGCGCCGGCGGAGCGGTCTCGCGCTCCTCGCCGACGGCGGCGCCGATGATCGCCTCCGGCTACCTCCTGCAGACCGCGACGAGCCGGGCTGGCGGCAGGCCTGGATCGTGGTCCACCTCGTCGCCTCCGGGCTCTGGCTCATCGGCTATCTCGTCCACCAGCTCTCCGCCCGCCGTCCGCGCTGACTCCGGAGGCCGGTCGGGCGGTAACCTTGCCCGCGGAGCCCGGTACAGATGGCTGCGATGGAACGCACGGACCGCGACGGCGCGGCAACCGACGGCGAGTTGATGCGGAGGGTGCGGGACGGCGACCTCGCGCGGCTGGGCGAGCTTTTCGAACGCCACGCGCGGCGCCTTCACCACTTCTTCCTGCGCTCGACCGGCGACCGTGCGGCCGCCGAGGACCTGGTGCAGGAGGTGTTCGTCCGCATGCTCAAGTACCGCGGGACCTTTCGGGAAGGCGCCGAGTTCTCGCCCTGGATGTGGGCGCTCGCGCGCAACGCCGCGGCCGACGGCTGGCGCGGCCGGCCGCGCGAGCTGGAGGCCGACGAGGCGACGCCCGAGCCGGCGAGCCCGGAGCCGCCGCCGCTCGCGGCGCTGGTCGAGCGCGAGCAGCTCGACCGTCTGGCCGCCGCGCTCGATCGCCTGGCCCCCGCCAAGCGCGAGCTGCTGATGCTCGCCCGCTACTCCGAGCTCGGCTACGAGCGGATCGGCGAGCTGCTCGGCATCTCGGTCGGCGCGGTCAAGGTCCGCGTCCACCGCGCGTTGAAGGACTTGCGCTCGGCCTATCTCGCCGAGGCCGGGGAGGGAGCCGCATGACGCCAGCCGACTGCCGGGATTTCGAAGTCCTCCTCGCCGGCGCGCTCGCCGGCGAGCTCACCGCCGCCGAGCGACGGACGCTGGACGAGCACCTGGCCGTCTGTCCGCGCTGCGCGGCCGAGGCGGAATCGCTGGGGGCGCTCTGGCAGGGCCTCGGCCGGCTCGAGGCCGAGCCGCCGAGCCCCTTCCTCGCCGCGCGCTTCGGACGGATGCTCGAACGCGAGATCGCCGCCGAGTCGGCGTCGGGGGCCCGGTCCCGATTCGCGCCGCTCCGGCGTCCGCTCGCCGCCCTCGCCGCCGGTCTGGCCGCCGCCCTCGTGGTCGGCGTGGCGCTCGGGTACGCGTTGGCCGGCCGGGGCAGCGCCGCGCGCGAAGTCGCCGAGCTGCGCGGTGAGGTCGCCGCGCTCCACGAGACGGTCGCCGTCTCGCTGCTCGGGCAGTCGTCGCCCTCGGAGCGCCTCCAGGGGGTCGCCTACAGCCGGCCGCTCGCGGCGAGCGATCCGCGCGTCGTCGAGGCGCTGCTCGCGGCGCTCGCCCGCGACTCCAACGTCAACGTCCGGCTGGCGGCGCTCGAGGCGCTGGCGCCGGCGACCGCGCTGCCGCACGGCCGAGCGCGCCTGGTCGCCGCCGTCGCTGCGCAGGACTCGCCGCTGGTGCAGCTTTCCGCCATCGACCTGCTGCTCGAGAACGACGGCGCCGCCGCCCGGCGCGACCTCGAGCAGCTGCTCGCCGACCCCGATCTCGACCCGACCGTCGCCAGCTACCTGCGCGACCGCCTGGGCAGGAGCGCCTGACATGACCCCGAACCGGATCCGCACCGCCGCCTGTCTCCTCGCCCTGCTCGCCGCGCCGCTCGCCGGGCTCGAGGCGAAGGACTCCGAGAAGCGCAGCTTCGAGCTCGCCGCGATCGACGGCAGGCGTTTCCTGCTGGTCGACAACGTCAACGGTTCGATCTCCGTCAGGGCCGGCGGCGAGCGCGTCGAGCTGGCGCTCGAGAAGGTCTACCGCGCGGAGTCGGCCGAGGCCCTGGAGCGGGCCCGCCGCGAGAGCCGCCTCACCGTCGAGCAGGAGCCGGGGCGCCTCGCGCTCGTCCAGGACGGCGAGTTCCGCTGCGACCGTGCGGCGCGCCGCCGACTCTGCGAGGAAGACTCCGAGGAGCGGGGCTACGAGGTCGAGTTCGAGTGGACGCTCACCGTGCCCGCCGATCTCGACCTCGAGGTCCGCACGGTCAACGGCGGCAGCGTCGAGGTCGCGGGCGTCCGCGGCCGCGTCGAGGCGGCCAACGTCAACGGCGGGGTGAAGCTCACCGGCCTGCGCGGCGCGACGCGCGCCGCGACCGTCAACGGGGACGTCCGGGCGAGCTTCGACGCGGTGCCGCCGGGCGAGCTCTCCTTTGCGAGCGTCAACGGCGAGCTCGACCTCGCCTTTCCGGCGGGCTTCGGCGCCGAGCTCTCCGCGCACACGTTGAACGGCGAAGTGTTCACCGACTTCCCCTTCCAGACGCTGACGCCGCCCCCGGCGGCAGCGCGCGACGGGCGGGGGCGCTACCGGTTCTCCGGGGGTGGCGTGCGCCTCGGCGCCGGCGGCCCCCGTCTCGAGTGCGAAACCGTCAACGGCGACATCTTGATCCGCGCGCGCGGCTGACCGGCCCTGCGCGCAGAAGGAGGCTTCCATGCGACTCTCCCTGAAGAACATCGGGCTGGCCACGCTGGCCCTTTCACTGACCGCGGTCAGCGCGGCGCTGGCGGTCGAGCCGGCCCCGCGGCGCCTGACGGTGCCGCTCTCCGACCCGAGCCGGCCGGCTCATGTCGAGGTCTCCCTCGTGATGGGGGGCATCCACGTCGTGGGCGGCGGGGCGGCGAACGAGGTGGTGATCGAGGCCGCCGCCCGCCCGGACGACGACGAGGAGGCCGAGGTCGATGCCTCCCGCCGCGGCATGCAGCGGATCCCGAACGACGGCTTCGGCCTCGAGGCCGAGGAGAAGGACAACCGGGTGTCGATCGCCTCGGAGTCCTGGCGGCAGCCGACCGACCTGAAGATCACGGTGCCGACCGGCAGCTCGCTGGAGCTCTCGACCGTCAACGACGGCGACCTGGTGGTCGACGGCGTCGAGGGGGAGCTCGAGCTGCACAACACCAACGGGGAGATCACCGTCCAGGGCGCCCGCGGCCCGGTCTCGGCGGCGACAGTCAACGGCAACGTCACGGTCGCCTTCGGGCGGAGCGCCGCCGTCGCGGCGGCGATGGCCTTCTCGACCCTCAACGGCGACGTCGAGGTCACGCTGCCCGCCGGCTTCAAGGGCGACGTGCGGTTGCGCTCCGACAACGGCGAGATCTACTCGGACTTCGAGATCGTGATGAACCAGGGCAAGCCGGAGATCGAGGAGAAGCGCTCGGGCGGCAAGTACCGGTTGATCCTGTCGCACGAGATGACCGGCAGGATCGGCGGCGGCGGCCCCGAGCTGCTGCTCAAGACCTTCAACGGCGACATCGTCCTGCGCCGCGTCGGCGGCTGATCAGTCCGCCCGGCGCACGACGAACGCGATGAGCGCCGCCGCGACCGCCAGACCGCCGGCGCACGCGAAGGCGGCGGCGAAGCCGGCGGTGGCGTGGATCGCGGTGCCGGCGACCGGCCCGAGGGCGAAGCCGAGCGAGCCGGCGAGGTTGAAGCCGGCCATCGCGCTCGCCCTCGCCTCGGGCGGGGCGAGCTCGGCGGTGAGCGAGAGGGTCGGCGGGAACATCACCGCGGCGGTGACGCCCAAGAGCACCATCCACCCGGGCAGCAGGGGCGGCGGCAGCGATCCGACCAGGGCGAGGGCGACGCCGTAGCCGAATGCGCCGAGCGCCATCGCCCGCCGGGCGCCGAGCCGGTCGGCGAGCCGCGAGGTCAGCGGCTGCAGCAGCGCGAAGGGGATCAGGTAGAGGCCGAGCAGCCGGCCGCGCGCCGCCGGGTCGCCGCCGGTGGCCGCCTCGAGGTAGAGCGGGAAGAGCACCACGAACAGGCCGACGGTGAAGCGCTCGACCAGGTAGAAGCTCCAGGGCACGAGCAGCGCCGGCGCCTGGGCGAGCGCGGCGAGGACGGCGCGCGTCGTCGTGCGGGTCTGCCGCCGCGCGGGCTCGGCGAGGGCGAGGGCGGCGAGCCCCAGCACGCCGAAGAGCACCGCCGAGGCCGCCAGCGGCGCGCGCGGCCCGACGGCATGAGTGAGCATGCCCCCGAACGGCGCCCCCAGCCCGACCCCCAGGATCAGCGAGGCGCCGGCGGCGCCCATCGCGCGCGCCCGGAAGGGCCCTTCGGCGCGATCGGCGATCAGGGTCATCACCGTCGACCAGCCGGCGACCGAGGCGACGCCCTGCACGAAGCGCAGCACGAGCAGCAGCGGGATCGAGTCGACCGCCAGGTAGCTCGCGTAGAGCGCCGCACTGCCCAGATAGCCGGCGACCACGAAGGGGCGGCGGCGGCCGAGGCGATCCGAGGCCAGTCCCCAGAGTGGCGCCGCGACGAGGTAGGCCACCATCTCGACGGTGAAGAAGAGCGCGGCCGAGGCGGTCGTCCCGCCCAGCTCGTCGACCACCAGCTCCTTGAGGCCCGGAACCACCAGCGTCAGGTTCAGCATGGCGCCGAACAGCAGCAGGCAGGGGAGGGCGAGCTTCGGTGCGGCGGGGGCGGCGGGTGGCGTCGGGGGGGGCGCGGGCATACGATCCGGTTCTTCGCGGGAGCCCGAGGTTAGAATAGTCGGGCTCTTCCCCGAAACGGAGCGATATTCGAGCGTGACCCAGCGCGACAGCGGATCGGTCCTCGACGACAAGTACGAGATCCTCGAACGGCTCGCCACCGGCGGGATGGGCGAGGTCTGGAAGGCGCGCCACATCCACCTGCAGGAGCTGCGGGTGATCAAGATCCTGCGCGCCGACAAGGCGACGGATCCGCACGCCCTCCAGCGCTTCGCGCAGGAAGCGCGCATCGCGACCCAGATCAAGCACCCCAACGTCGCCATCCTCTACGACTTCTCGCGGATGGAGGACGGCAGCTTCTACATGGTCTGGGAGCACATCGACGGCGAGGACGTCGGCCACTGGCTGAAGACCAAGGGGCCCTTCCCGGTGGCTCTCGCCGTCGAGCTCGGCATCCAGGCCCTGCGCGGCCTCGAGGCGATCCACGCGGCGGGCGTGATCCACCGCGACCTCTCGCCCGACAACCTGATGATCACGCGCGACCGGCGCGGGCGCCACCAGGTGAAGATCATCGATCTCGGCCTGGCCAAGAACCTGACCGTCACGACCGGGCTCGAGATCACCCAGGCCGGCATGTTCATGGGCAAGCTCGCCTACTGCTCGCCCGAGCAGGCCGGCTCGATCAAGGACGCCCCGCTCGACCACCGCAGCGACGTCTATTCGCTCGCCGCCGTGCTCTACGAGATGGTCACCGGCCGCCAGCCCTACGAGTCGGAGAACCAGCACGGCTACGTCTTCAAGCGGTTGACCGAGCCGCCGCTGCCGATGGCCGGACGCACCGAGGGGATCCCGGTGCCGCCCGAGCTCGACGCCGTGGTGCTGCGCGGGCTCGAGCGCGACCGCGACGCCCGCTGGCCTGACGCGATCTCGTTCCTGCACGCCCTGGTGCGGATCGCCGACCAGCTGCGCCACATCTCGACCCAGGAGATCGCGGTCCCCCGTCCGGCCCCGGCAGCGGCCGCCCCGGGCGCTGCGGCCGGCGACGCCCGCCCGGGTAGCCGGCCGGGCAGCTCGGAGCTGTCGCGCGAGGAGCGCAACGAGCTGCTCGCCCAGATCGACCGTGCCGCCCGGAAGGTCAACGAGGCTTCCCGCCTCTTCGACCTCGCGACCCAGGCCGCGCGCGCGGGCCGGATGGCGGACGCCGCGCCGCTGGTGGCGCAGCTCGAGGCGCTGTCGCCCCGCCACGCGGGTCTCGCCGAGCTCAGGGCGCAGGTCACGGGGCAGCCGATCGCCCGTCCGGTTCCGCTTCCGGCGCCGCCGCCGAGCGCGCCCGTGCCGGTTCCGGCGCCGCCGGCTGCCCCGGTCGCGGCCCCGGCGCCGACTCCGGCGCCCCGTCCGCCCCAGCCCGCCGCGCCGCCGGCGGCCCCCGATCCGCGCCAGGCGCGCATCGCCGAGGCCGAGCAGCTGCTCGAGAAGTACCTGCGCGAGCACAAGCGGTCGCTCGCCGAGCTGGCGCTCGACACCCTGGTCGAGCTCGCCCCGAACCATCCGCGGCGCGGCGACTACGAGTCCTGGGTGAAGCTGCTCGACGAGGAGATCCAGAAGCTCAAGCGCTGCGAGGCGGCGATCGAGGAGGGGCGTCAGGCGCTCGCCCGCGGCGACCTCCGGCTCGCCCGCCAGCGGCTCGAGTTCGTCGAGAAGAACGACCCGTCGAACCGCCTCGCCGAGGGGTTCTCCCGCGAGATCGAGGACAGCGAGCGGCGCAACCGCGTCGACGCCGACCTCGAGCGCCGCCGCGACCGCCTGGAGGAGCTGATCGACACGCGCCGCCTGGCCGAAGCGGAGCGCGAGCTCGAGCGGCTCTCCTCGACCGGCCTGGCGCGCGTCTCGGTCGAGACCTACCGGCTGCGCATCAGCGACATCGCGGCGCTCGCCGAGCGCGAGGCGCGCTCGGTCGAGTTCGAGAAGCGCTACCGCGAGCGGGTCGCCGAGCGCGACTGGATGGCGGCGCGCGAGGTGGTGCTCGAGTTCGAGCGCGCGGTGCCCGACAGCCAGCGCCCGGCCCTGCTCTTCGCCGAGATCAGCCGCATGGAGGAGATCCACCGCAAGCGCCAGGGCATCGACCAGGGCGTGAAGCAGGTCGAGGCCTTCCTCGCGCAGCGCAAGGCGCCCGAGGCGGAGCTGGCGCTGAAGATCCTCCTGCAGATGGATCCCGAGCATCCGCAGCGCACGCAGCTCGAACAGAAGGTGCGCGCCCTGCGCTCCGGGGCGTGAACGCGCCGCCCGCCCGCTCGCGCCGGGCGCGGCTCGAGCTGCTCGCCCACATCGGCCAGCTCGCCACCAACGACCTGCCTCTCGCCGAGCTTCTCGACCAGACCGCCGAGCTCATCCATCGCGAGCTGGGCTTTCCCAACGTCGACCTGCCGCTGGTCGATCCGGCCGATCCGGGCACCCTCGTCGTGCGGGCGCGCGGCGGCAGCTACCGGCAGGCGATCCGCCACGAGGACCGACTGAGCGTCGACGCCGGCGTGATGGGCGCCGCGGTGCGCGAGCGCCGCACCCAGCTCGTCGCCGACGTGCGGCTCGACCCGCGCTACATCGTGCCGCCCGCCGGCTTCGCCGTCCGCTCGGAGCTCGCGGTGCCGATCCTGCTCGGCGACCAGGCGCTCGGCGTGGTCAACGTCGAGGGTCCCGAGCCCTTCGACGACGAGGACGCCGCCACGCTCGAGACGGTGGCGGCGCTGCTCGCGGTGGCCATCCGCAACGCCGAGCTCGCCGGCCGCGCCCGGGAGCTGGCGGTCGTCGCCGAGCGCCAGCGGCTGGCGCGCGAGCTGCACGACTCGGTCACGCAGCTCATCTTCTCGGCCAAGATGTTCGCGGAGTCCCTCCTGCCCGCGTTCCGCCGCGACCCGGCCGAGGGCGAGAAGCGGATGGGGCGCCTCGCCGAGCTGCTCGGCGCGGCGCTCGCCGAGATGCGCGCGCTGCTCAAGGAGCTGCGCCCGGCCGAGGAGCAGAAGATCCTGACGCTGCCCTCGGGCGAATTCCCGCTGCCCGCCGCGGTCAGGGTCCGCCGCGACGGCCTCGCCCCGGTCCTCGCCGAGCGGGTCGCCGAGCTGCAGCGCGACGGCTACCTGGCGACGCTCGACCTGCGCGGCTGGCGGCGTCAGCCGGTGCCGCTCGAGGAGAGCCTGCTGCGGGTGGCGCTCGAGCTGGTCGCCAACGCGGTCAAGCATGCCCGCGCGCGCCGGATCGCGCTGCGGCTGGCGGCCGGCGCCGAAGGGGTCGAGCTCGAGGTCGCCGACGACGGCGCCGGGTTCGACGCGCGGGCGACGCTCGAGCGGGCGGAGCGGCGGACGGAGCGGGGGGGCGGCCTCGGTCTCGTCGCCCTGCGCGAGCGGGTGCGCGAGCTGGGCGGCGCGCTGCGCTTCGAGAGCGAGCCGGGGCGCGGCACGCGCGCCCTGGTCGCCTTGCCGCCCGGCGAAGCGGCACCATAGACTCGACTGCTCGTGAGCCCCGAGAAGACCCGCCTCCTGCGCTATGCCTTCATGAAGCTCGCGCGCGCCTTCGACGCGCGCTTCGAGGCGATGCTGCTCACCGGCCGGATCGCCAAGTGGTACAGCGCGATCGGCAACGAAGGCATCACCGTGCCGGCCGGCCTGGCGCTCGAGCCGGGCGACGTCCTCTGCTCGCTCCACCGCGACGTCGGGGCGATCCTCGCCTACTATCTCGACCCCGCGCGCGCCTTCCCGGGCTTCGGCTTCGGCGCGCCCGACGGCCGCCGCCCCGACCCGGAAGAGCTCTTCTACCGGCTCGCCTGCCAGGTCCTCGGGCGCGCCGACGGCTTCTCGCGCGGCATCGAACGCTCGTACCACTACGGGTACTTCGCGCCCGAGCAGGGGCTGCTCCACGTCGGCATGATCAGCCACCTCGGCGCGATGATCCCGGTCGCCGCCGGCTGCGCGTTCGCGCTCAAGAAGCGGGGCACCGACCGGGTGGCGATCAACTTCATCGGCGAGGGGGGCACCTCGACCGGCGACTTCCACGAGGGGCTGAACCTCGCCGCGGTCTGGAAGCTGCCGCTGGTGCTGGTGGTCGAGAACAACCGCTACGCCTTCTCGACTCCGGCGCGCGGCCAGTACGCCTGCCTGCAGCTCTCCGACCGGGGCCCCGGCTACGGCATCGCGTCGGAGACGGTCGACGGCAACGATCCCGACGCGATGGCGCACGCGCTCGCCTCGGCGGTGGCGCGCGCCCGCACCGGCCAGGGCCCGACGCTGCTCGAGGCGATGGTCGGACGCCTGCGCGGCCACGCCGAGGGGGACGGCTCGATGAAGGTCGTGCCGCCCGAGGAGCTCGAGATCTACCGCGCGGCCGACGCGGTGCCCGCGTATGCCCGGCGCCTCGAGCACGAAGGGCTGCTCGACCACGAGACGCGCGACCGGCTCGAGTCGTTGATCGCGCAGCGGATCGACGACGCGATCGAGCGGGCGCTCGCCGCGCCCCACCCCGACGCCGCCGTCGCCTTGCGGCCGATCTTCGCCGACGCGCCGGCGCCGCCGCTGGTCGCCCAGGTCGCCGACGACGACACGGAGTCGACCACCGCCCTCGGCCGCGCCGACGACCTCGCGGTCAACGCGCTGCTGCCCGCCGAGGACGCGCCGAGCGCGATGGCGGCCTTCACCGGCGCCGCGCTCGAGCCGATCGCCGCCGACGAGGTCACCTATCTCGAGGCGATCCACCGGGCGCTCGCCGAGGAGATGGCGGAGAACCACTCGGTGGTGCTGCTCGGCCAGGACATCGGCGCCTTCGAGGGCGCCTTCCGGGTGACCAGGGGGCTGCACCAGCGCTGGCCGGACCGGGTGCTCGACACGCCGATCGCGGAGAGCGGCACGCTCGGCCTCGCGGCCGGCGCGGCTCTCCTCGGCTACCAGCCGGTGGTCGAGATGCAGTTTGCCGACTTCGTCTCCTGCGGCTTCAACCAGATCGTCAACGTGCTGGCCAAGCTCTACTACCGCTTCGAGCGCCCCTGCCCGGTGGTGATCCGCCTGCCGGCCGGCGGCGGCGTCGGCGCCGGCGCCTTCCACTCGCAGAACCCCGAGGCCTGGTTCACGCACGTCGCCGGCCTGAAAGTGCTCTGCCCGGCGACCGCGCGCGACGCCCGCGGGCTGCTCAAGTCGGCCCTGCGCGACGGCAACCCGGTGATCTTCTGCGAGAACAAGTTCCTCTACCGGCGCGTCAAGGAGGTCCTGCCGGCGGGCGACGGCGCGGTGCCGATCGGCAGGGCGCAGGTGCTCCGCCCCGGCCGCGACCTGACTTTCGTCGCCTACGGCGCCTCGACCTGGCTCGCGCTCGACGCGGCGAAGGAGCTGGCGAGGGAGGGGGTCGAGGCCGAGGTCGTCGACCTGCGCACGCTCGTCCCCTTCGACGAGGCGACGGTGCTCGACTCGGTGAAGAGAACCGCGCGCTGCGTGATCGTCCACGAGGCGCCGACCACCGCCGGCTTCGGCGCCGAAGTCGCGGCGCGCATCGCCCAGAACGCCTTCGCCTTCCTCGACGCGCCGGTCCAGCGGGTCGGCTACCCCGACCGCCCGAGCCCCTATGCGCGGGTGCTCGAGCAGGCGCTGATGCCGGATCTGCCGAGGATCCTGGCCGCGGCGCACGAGGCGCTGGCCTACTGAGCAGCGCAGCCACACCCTTCTCGCCGGACGCCAAGGCGGGCGGCGCGGGCGTCGAGGCCGTCTGCCGGTCGATCGCCGAGGGCGGATTCGAGCCCCTCCACATCCCGTAGAGACACGGGGCCGGCGCCTTCGCTCGCCGCGAGCCCGGTTCAGGCGGCGGGCGACCGCTGCGCTTCTCGAGTGAGCCAGAGCGCGAGCAGCCCGTAAGTGGCGAGCGAGACCGGCAGGTAGAGCGCCGCGTTGACGGTCGCGAGGGCGGTCACGCCGGCGTGCATCTGGAGGATTCGCAGGGAAGCGCGCACGCCGTTGGCCGCCCAGCCCGCGGCCAGGGCGCGGTGCCAACCCTCGCGGCTCCAGACCGCGACCGCGAAGGCGAAGGACGCCGCGGCGTGGGCGAGGAGGAGCGGGAAATAGAGGGCCGTGACGGTTTCGTCGAAGAGGGCGAAACGCCCGGCGAGGGCGGCGTGGATCGCGGGATCGCTCGTCGCCGCGAACTCGCGGGCCCAGGCGCCGCCGGCGAAGAGGTCGATCGAGCGGTAGGCGGTCTCGAGCGTCGCGAAGACGGCGCCGCAGAGCAGGCCGACGAGCGCAGCTCCGGGCCTTCGGCGCGCGGTGGCGAGCGCCAAGGCGGCGTAGGCGAGCGGGATCGCCGCGAGCGAGGCGAAGACGGCGAGCTGGCGGGCGCGGTCGAGCGGCAGGAGCCGCGTCGCCACCTCATGCTCGATTCCGGACCCCTGCGGCAGCCCGAAGCGGAAAGCCCAGGTCTGGAAGAGCTGCGCGCCAACGTAGAGCGCCGCGGCCGCCGCGCCCAGGGCGAGGAAGCGGGCGGAGGGCACGGGGAGGGTGCGTGCGGTCGGGGCGTCCATGGCTCGCGGGAAGTACGGTCGAGCGGCCCCGGAGGTTCGCGGCATTCGAATCCGGGCAGCCTGGAGCGAGGAGAGCGATGACGACGCTGGAAGTCCGCAAGACCGACAAGATGCAAGTCGGCGGCGAGCTCGTCCGCGGCCACGACGAGCTGAAGCGCAGCTTCCCCGGGATCACGCTGCCGCTCCTGATCCTCCACGGCACCGAGGACAACGCCACCGACGGGGTGGGTCAGAGCCTGGCGAGCAGTTCCTGGAAGCGCGGATCGGCACGCACGGCGTCGAGATCCTCGTCGTGCTCGTAGTCGTAGCGGGTCCCGGCGCCGGCCTCGATGGCGCGGGCCGCGGCGTCGATCGCCCGATCCCGATGGCCGGCGCGCGCGTGAGCGCAGGCCAGGTTGTAGTGGGCCGCGCCGCGCTGCTTGTCGCCCCTGGCCGCCTCGGTGAAGGCCGCGATGGCCTCCTCGAAGCGGCCCTCGGCATGCAGGGACTGCCCCAGCTGGAGCCAGGCCTCGGCGTCGTCAGGGTCGGCCGCGATCAGCGCCCGGTAGATCGCCGTCGCCCGCTCGCGATCGCCCTCGCGCCGGGCGATCGCGGCCCACTGGAGCTGGCGACCCGGTTCGTCGAGGCGGGGGTTGAGCAGCCGATAGGCCGTGGCGGTGTAGGACGGAGGCGTCCAGGCGTATTCCATGTACTCGGCGGTGCGATCGGCGACGTAGCGCCCCAGCGTGCGGGCGACGAGGTGGAGCGCGCCGTCGATGCCGGCGGAGACTCCCGCGGTGGTGATCACCTTGCCGTTGTCGACGAATCGCCGGCCCGGGATCACGGTGGCCCGCGGCGTTTGCGCGCGCAGAGCGGACACCTTCCCGTACCAGGTGGTGGCCTCCTGGCCGTCGAGCAGCCCCAGCCGGCCGGCGATGAAAGCGCCGGTGCAGACGGTGAGCACCGTCTCGGCACCGTCGGCGGCGGTCTTCACCCAGGCCAGCCATTCGGGGTCGGCCAGCACCCGGTCCGTGCCGCCGCCGGGCAGGACGATGATGTCGGGCGTCGGGGCGTCGGCGATCCCGTAGTCGGGCAGGACGTCGATGAAACCCTGGCTGACGATCGGCTGACGCGTCTTCGAGACGAGGTAGGTGTTGAAGGCCGGCTCGCCCCGGCTCGCGCCCTGGCCGGCGGCGGCGGCGAAGACCTCCGCCGGGCCGGCGAAGTCGAGGACCTCGACGCCGTCGTAGACGACGATCGCCACGTTGCGGGTATAGCCCGCTGCCGCGGCGGATGAGATCGGCAAGAGACCGAGCAAGGCCAGGGTCGACAGTCGGGTGGATCGCATCGAGAGCCTCCTCGGTCGGGCTGGAATGGTGGCCGTCAGCCTGCGCCGATCGCCGTCCGCGACAAGCCCGCGGGGATGAACCGCGACTCGGGGGTGGCGTAGCGGCGGCACCCGGGGTCGGACCGGTCAGCGGCTGACGGTTCCGGCCGCTCCCTTGACAGCACGCCGAGGCTGCGCGCCGGAAGAATCTGCCGCCCTCCGGGCCGCTTCGGGCTGGATCGCGCCGCGAAGGGCCCGAGAATCGGCGGGCACTGTTTCTCGGCGCGGCGGTGCCCCTGCCCGCCCGGGCTGAGGGACGCGAGGACCCCGGCGAGCGGAGCCGCCGGCCGGCGCCCCACCGGCCTCGGGGCCGCGTCTGTGCTAAAATCCCGCAAACCCAAGCAGCCGGGACCGGCCGACTCGGAATCTCCGAGCGGAGCCAAGGAGGATTTCATGCATCGAGTCCGAGGATTCGCACTCACCTGCCTCGTGGCCCTCGCCTTCGCGACCACCGCCGGCGCGCAGCCCTATTTCGAGGAGACCTTCGACGCCGACCTTGGGGTCATGATCGCGGGCAACGACGGTCAGGCCACCAACGGATGGGCGTGGGACTCGACCTGCCCCGCAGCGCCGCTCGCCGATCACTCGGCACCCGGCACGGCGCACTGGACCAACCCGACGACCTGTCTCGACTATGGCACCGAGGGCTCGTCGGACCGGCTCTCGACCGGCCGGGTCGAAGTCCCCTGCTCGAGAGGCGTCGTGGTCACTTTCAACTACTACCTCGACCTCGCTGAGAGCTCCAGTTGCGATCGTGCGCGGGTGGAGTACTCGGTCGACGGCGTCAACTACACCGTGGCCGCTGACAACGGGGCGCAGGGCTCCTGCTTCTTTGGCCCGGAGGCGGATGGCGTGCTGCGCGGGCAGGCTCCCGAGGGCGGCGGCGGCAACGCCGGGATCGGCAACCTCCAGAGCAGCGCGACGTGGACGCCGCTCACCGCGATTCTCTCCGACGTCCAGCAGGGCGACCTGATGGATCTGGCCTTCATCGGCGAGACCACCGACGGCCTCTTCAACTCCGGTCAGGGCTTCTTCGTCGACGACGTCACCCTCGCCTGCGTCCCGCCGATCCAGGCGATCCCGACGCTCGGGCCCGCGGGCCTCGCCGGTCTCGGCGTGCTGCTCGCCGCAGCGGGTGCGTTCGCGCTCGTGCGGCGCCGCCGCCAGGCCTGACCCGCCGCTCTCGACAACCGAACTGCCTCTGGCGCGGCGCTCCCGGAAACGGGGGCGCCGCGCTCCGCTTTGGAAGGGCCGACCCCTGAGCGACCTTGCGGTGGACGCCTTCCGCGCCCAGCTCGAGGTCGGCGACTCCGGGACTGCACCGGTCTTCGAGCGCACCTGGCGGCGGTGCACGCGCGCCCCGGGGCTGAGGGCCGCCCGGCCCGGCGCGGAGACGGCTCGCGTTCAGCGGCCTGGTCGCTTGGGCGAACAGGCGAAAAGCTCCAGTTAAGGGGTTGTGGGCCAGGCGCTCGCGGGTCCATCGTCGAATCGCGTCCGCCGCGATGCCGCTCGGACCGGTTGCGGTCGTGTGGCGGTGGCCCGCCGCCGGCTGGACAGGCGGATCCGGACCATTCCGCCCGGAGCGCGCGGCACTCGCAGCTCGACTGCGCGGCCGGAGCGCCTCGCTCTCGCCACGGACGATCCGGCCTCAACCCCTTAACTGGGGCTTTTCCTACTTCACCGCGATCTCCGACGGCACGAGCTCGGGAGTGGGCCTCGTCTGCAGGGAGAAAGCACGAAGGGCCCCGGTCGCCCGGGGCCCTCGGAGGGTTGCGCCTGCGGCGCGCGGGGGTCAGATCTCGCGCGGGATGCGCATCCCGTAGAAGGAGCGCCAGACGAAGACGAGGGAGATGGCGAAGAAGACCGCCGCCATGATCGTGGTCGTCTGCTTGGGCATCTCGATCGCCAGCTCGACGGCGAGCAGGCCGAACAGCGTGGTGAACTTGATGATCGGGTTCATGGCCACCGACGAGGTGTCCTTGAACGGATCGCCGACGGTGTCGCCGACCACGGTGGCGGCGTGCAGCGGCGGTGCCCTTCTCCTTCAGGTCGACCTCGACGATCTTCTTGGCGTTGTCCCAGGCGCCGCCGGCGTTGGCCATGAAGATCGCCTGGTAGAGGCCGAAGAGGGCGATCGAGATCAGGTAGCCGATGAAGAAGTACGGGCTCGACGAAGGCGAAGGCCAGGGTCGCGAAGAAGACGGCCAGGAAGATGTTGAACATGCCCTTCTGGGCGTACTGGGTGCAGATCTCGACGACCTTCTTGGAGTCCTCGACCGAGGCCTTGCGTCGACGCCGCTGTCGAGCTTGATGTTCGCCTTGATGAACTCGACCGCGCGGTAGGCGCCGGTCGAGACCGCCTGGATCGAGGCGCCGGTGAACCAGTAGATGATCGCGCCGCCGGTGATCAGGCCGAGCAGGAACGGCGGCGTGGAGCAGCGACAGGCTACTCGCATGTTCTCGGTCAGCCCGTTGGTCAGCACCACGATGATCGAGAAGATCATGCGTGGTGGCGCCGACCACGGCGGTGCCGATCAGCACCGGCTTGGCGGTCGCCTTGAAGGTGTTGCCGGCGCCGTCGTTCTCCTCGAGGAAGTGCTTGGCGCGTCTCGAAGTCGGGCTTGAAGCCGAAGTCCCGCTTGAGCTCCTCCTTGATGCCCGGGAGCGTCTCGATCAGCGACAGCTCGTAGACCGACTGGGCGTTGTCGGTGACCGGGCCGTAGGAGTCGACCGCGATGGTCACCGGGCCCATGCCGAGGAAGCCGAAGGCGACCAGGCCGAAGGCGAAGACGGCCGGGGCCAGCATGATGGTCGCCGAGGCCCAGCGAGCTGACGACCAGTAGGCGATCGCCATCAGGGCGACGATCGCGAGGCCCATCCAGTAGGCGGTGAAGTTGCCGGCGACCAGGCCGGACAGGATGTTGAGCGAGGCGCCGCCCTCGCGCGACGCGGTCACGACCTCCTCGACGTGGCGCGACTTGGTCGAGGTGAAGACCTTGACCAGCTCGGGGATGATCGCGCCGGCCAGCGTGCCGCAGGTGATGATCGTCGAGAGCTTCCACCACAGGGTGCCGTCGCCGAGGTCGGGGATCAGCACGTAGGAGACGAGGAAGGTGACGGCGATCGAGACGAGCGAGGTGAGCCAGACCAGCGAGGTCAGCGGGGTCTCGAAGTTCATCTCGTCGGCGTCGCCGTACTTGGCGCTTGGCGAAGGCCTCGTTGAACCAGTAGGAGACGACCGCAGGTGACGATCATCATGACGCGCATGACGAAGATCCAGACCAGCAGCTGGACCTGCGTGGTCGGATCCTGCACCGCGAGCAGGATGAAGGTGATCAGCGCGACGCCGGTGACGCCGTAGGTCTCGAAGCCGTCGGCGGTCGGGCCGACCGAGTCGCCGGCGTTGTCGCCGGTGCAGTCGGCGATCACGCCGGGGTTGCGCGCGTCGTCTTCCTTGATGTTGAAGACGATCTTCATCAGGTCGGAGCCGATGTCGGCGATCTTGGTGAAGATGCCGCCGGCGATGCGCAGCGCCGCGGCGCCCAGCGACTCGCCGATCGCGAAGCCGATGAAGCAGGGGCCGGCGAAGTCGCGCGGCACGAACAGCAGGATGGCGAGCATGATGAACAGCTCGATCGAGATCAGCAGCATGCCGATCGCTCATGCCCGCCTTGCAGCGGGATGGCGTAGGTCGGGAAGGGCTTGCCCGCGCAGGCTGGCGAAGGCCGTGCGGGAGTTGGCGAAGGTGTTGATCCGGATGCCGAACCAGGCGACGCCGTAGCTGCCGGCGATGCCGACCAGGCGAAGAACAGGATGATGAAGACGCGGTCGAAGGAGCCAAGTGCCGCAGGAAGCCGAAGTAGACGAAGATGATCGCGCCGATGAAGGCCCAGAGCAGCAGGATGAACTTGCCCTGGGTGATCAGGTAGGTCTTGCAGGTCTCGTAGATCAGCTCCGAGATCTCGCGCATCGACTGGTGCACCGGCAGGTTCTTCAGCTGGGTGTACATCACCAGGCCGAAGACCATGCCGAGCACGCAGACGCCCAGGCCGAGCAGCAGCAGGCTGCTGCCGGGCATGCCGAAGAACGAGACGCTGCCGAGGTCGGGCAGCACCAGGTCGGCTTCGCTCGCGGCGGCCGGGCGCGCCCCGGCGACCAGCGCGAAGGCCAGCGCGAGCGCCGGCTTCCACGGACTACGGTTGAGCCAAGAACGCATAACTCCTCCCTAGAGGTGAGGTGGAAGGGCCGCGGCGGTGCTCGGAAAACGGACGGCGGTCGAGAACCTGCCCTGCCGATCGGCCTCGGAAATCGAAGCCCCGCAGCGAATGCCCGGGGAGCGGACGCATTGTAGCCGATGCGGCGGGCCCTGCCGACCCTTTCCTGCGGCGGGCCGGCGGGCTCCGCGGGCCCCGACGGCGCGATCGGATCCGGAACAGGATGTTGCACCCGCCAGCAGCGAAGTGGCTCGCGGCCGCGGCCCGCAGCCCGGCCAGGGAGGCCGAGACCGGCTGCCCGCGGGGAGCTTCGGCGCCCCCGAGGCCGGAAGGCGCCGGATTCCGCGCGGTGCTAGCATCGCGCGCTTGTAACCGGTCCGTCGCCAGAAGGGGGGACTCGTCGGATGTCGAGCTCGTCCGAACACCAGCAGTGGGGCACCCGCGTCGGCGTGATCCTCGCGGTCGCCGGATCGGCCGTGGGGCTCGGGAACTTCCTGCGCTTCCCCGGTCAGGCGGCCGCCAACGGGGGCGGCGCCTTCATGATCCCCTACTTCTGCGCGCTGCTCTTCCTCGGCATCCCGATCGGGTGGGCGGAGTGGACGATGGGGCGCTACGGCGGGCGCAAGGGCTTCCACTCGGCGCCCTCGATCCTCGGCGTCTTCGGGGGCGGCTCGATCGCCCGCTATCTCGGCGTCATCGGCGTGCTGATCCCGCTCGCGGTCTCCTTCTACTACACGTACATCGAAGCCTGGTGCCTGGGCTACTTCTGGCACTACCTGACCGGCGGCATCGGAGTCGACGCCAGCGCTCCGATCGGCCAGCAGACCGCGACCGCCGCGCAGTTCTACTCCGATCTGACCGGGCGCGCCGAGAACGGCGTGATGACCGCGGGCACGCTCGAGACCCTGACCTTCTGGGGAATCACCTTCGCGATCAACATCTGGCTGGTCTTCCGGGGCATCTCGAAGGGGATCGAGAAGTTCTGCTCCTACGCCATGCCGGCGATGGCGGTGTGCGCGCTGATCGTGCTCGGCCGCGTGCTGACGCTCGGCACCCCGGATCCCACGATGCCCGAGCAGAACGTGATCAACGGCCTCGGCTACATGTGGAACCCGAACTTCTCGGCGCTCGCCAACCCGCAGACCTGGCTGGCGGCGGCGGGGCAGATCTTCTTCACGCTCTCGGTCGGCTTCGGCGTCATCATCAACTACGCCTCCTACATGCGGAAGAAGGACGACGTGGTGCTCTCGGGGCTGACCGCCTCGGCGACCAACGAGCTGTTCGAGGTCGGCTTCGGCGGCCTGATCACGCTGACCGCCGCCTTCGTCTTCCTGGGCACCGCCAACATGATCGGCGCGGTCCAGGGCGGCACCTTCGGGCTCGGCTTCCAGACCCTGCCGGTCGTCTTCGCCCACATGGGCGCGTTCGGCAACTTCATCGGCGCGGTCTTCTTCTTCATGCTCTTCCTGGCCGCCATCACCAGCTCGATCTCCATGTACCAGCCTTCGCTCGCCTTCTTCCAGGAGGCGCTCGGCTGGAGCCGCAGACAGGCGACCTCGCTGATGGTCTCGATCTGCGTCGCCGGCTCCTTCCTGGTCATGTACTACAGCAAGGGCGGCATCTTCTGGTCGACGATCGACGACTGGGTCGGCACCTTCTTCATCTTCATCCTGGCGATGGTCCAGATCATCTGCTTCAGCTGGGTGTTCGGGGCCAAGCGCGGCATCGAGGAGGCGCACCACGGCGCGCAGCTCCACATTCCGCGTTTCTACCGCTTCATCATGAAGTACGTGACGCCGACCTACCTGCTGGTCGTGTTCGCCGCCTTCTCCTGGCAGAATCTTCCCGCCTGGATCAAGTCGGTGGCCGACGAGCCCCTCCGCCAGGGCGCGCTCGGGCTGATCGGAGCGACGATCCTGCTGCTGGTTGCGTGCGTCTGGATCGGCGAGCGGCGCTGGCGGGCGGCGGGGCTCGACATCGACAACCGGCTGCCCCCGCAGGACTGAGAGCGAGACGACCATGACCACGCTCGGCTGGATTTTCCTGCTCTGCTCGACGGCCTTCGTCTGGGGGCTGACGGGCTGGTGCTTCTACAAGGTCCTGACCGCGCCCGGCGAGATCGAGAAGCCGCCCGACTCGCTGGGCGGCTGACCCCCGCCCCGGTGCGGACGCCGCGCCCGGCGGCATTTCCGGCCCTGGCTGTTAAGGAAGCGGGTTCCCGTTCGTAGTCCCATCGAGAGGCTACGAACGGAGGACCTGGTGCAAGCGACCGTGACCCGATTCCCCAGCTCCACCCCCCCGCCCGAGCTCGACGGCGCGGTGGAGCGCTTCTACGCCGCCCAGGCGCCCAAGGTCTTCCGCGCCGCCTACAGGATCACCGGCAGCGCGGCCGACGCCGAGGACGTGGTGCAGAGCGTTTTCCTGCGCCTGCTCCAGCGCTCCGACGTGCCGCTCGGCGACGGCGGCGCGGGCTACCTCTACCGCTCGGCCGTGCACGGCGCGCTCGATCTCCTGCGCTCGCGCCAGCGCGCGGCCTGGGTGCCGCTCGAGGAGCCCGACGGCGCCGCCGACCCGGCGCCCGGCCCGGAGCGCGAAGAGGACCTGCGCCGGCTGCGCCAGGCGCTGCGCTCGGCGCTCTCCCGCCTCTCGCCGCGCGCCGCGGAGATGTTCGCGCTGCGCTACTTCGAAGGGCTCGGCAATCGCGAGATCGCCGGGCTCCTGGGAACCTCGCAAGGGGTTGTCGCCGTCCTGCTCCACCGCACCCGGGCGCGTCTCCGCAAGGAGCTCGGCGCCCTTCTGGGAGACCGGCCATGAAGCCCGAGGATCTGCTCGAAACCGCCGTTGCCGCCGCCCGCGACGAGGCGGTCGAACCCGCCACCGAAGCCGCCGCGCTCGACCGCGTCCGCCGCCGCCTGGCCGCCGAGGCCGCCGCTCCCGCCGCCGCCGAGCCGGACAGCGTCCGTATCCGCGGCTGCGAGGGCTTCCGCGCCCTGCTGCCCGCGTATCTCGCGGGCGCGCTCGCCGAGCCGAAGCGGATCCTGCTCGAAGACCATCTGCGCGAGTGCGTGCCCTGCCGGCGCGCCCGTCAGGAGTCCGGCAAGGGGCGGTCCGCCGCCCCGGCGCCGGCGCACGGGCGCGCGCAGCGGACGCCCCGCTGGGCGCTGGCCGCCGGCCTCGCCGGCGTGGTCGCCGCCGGCGGCGCGCTCTGGGTCGGCTTCGGCCTGCCGCGCGCCGATGCGAGCGCCGCGGTCCGCTCGATCGACGGCGAGCTCTTCCGGGTGGCGGGGGGCGCGGTCGCGCTCGCCGCCGCGGGCGAGCGGCTGGACGCCGGCGAGATCGTGCGCACCGGGCCCGCCTCGGGCGCGCTGCTCGAGCTCGCCGACGGCAGCCGTGTCGAGCTGGCCGAGCGCTCAGAGCTCTCGCTCGCGGCGCGCCGCGACGGCGTCGCGCTTCGCCTCGGCCGCGGCGGTCTGATCGTCGAGGCCGCCGAGCAGAAGAGCGGGCACCTCTACGTCGAGACCGCGGACTGCCAGGTCGCCGTGGTCGGCACCCTCTTCTCGGTTCGCCACGGCGACAAGGGGTCGCGCGTCTCGGTGCTCGAGGGCGAGGTGCACGTCGACCAGGGCGCGCGGCGCGCGGTGCTGCGCCCCGGTGACCAGGTCTCGACCTCGGCGCGGCTCGCCGCCGTACCGGTGGGCGAGGACTTCGCCTGGAGTCGCGCGGCCGACCGCTACCGGGAGCGGGCGCTCGCGCTGCGCTCGCTCGGGCGCGAGCTCGACCAGGCGCTCGCCGTGCCGGGCGAGCGCACGTCGACCCGGCTGCTCGATCTCGCCCCCGCCGGCACCTCGGTCTGGGCCGGCCTGCCCAACCTCGCCGCGTCGCTCGACGAGGCCTGGGAGCTGGTGCAGGCGCGGGTCGCCGAGAACCCGACGCTCGCCGAGTGGTGGAGCGAGCGGTTCGGCGCGGCCGACGAGGCCGAGATCGAGAGCGCGCTCGACCACGTCCGCGCGCTGGGCGAGCAGCTCGGCGACGAGGTCGCCCTGGCGCTCGCCGCCGAGGGGGAGAACGAGGGCGCACCGCTGCTGCTCGCCGAGGCGCGCGACGCCGCGGCGCTCTCCACGCTGCTCGACGCCGAGATCGCCCGCCTGAACGCGGAGGGCGGCGAAGTGGCGGGCCGTCTGGTGCGCGTCGCCGATCCGCGCAGCGCGCCGCCGCTGCCCGAGGGCGCCCTCGGCGTCTGGCTGACCGCGGACCTGCTGGCGGCCTCGCCCCGCCTCGACCGGCTGGCCGCGCTCGCCGCCGAGCTCGACTCGGGCGCGCGGCCCTTCGTCGCGACCCCGTTCCACGCGCGGCTCGCCGCCGTCTACGGGGAGGGCGCGGGCTGGCTGGTCGGCGTCGACCTCGCCACGCTGCTCGCCGGCGAGCTCGCCGATCCGGAGCAGGGCGCGGAGCTCGAGCAGGTCGGCCTCGCCCAGGTCGAGCACCTGATCCTCGAGAGCGAGTCGTTCGCGGGGACGACCGAGTCCCGCGCCACCGTCGCCTTCTCCGGCGAGCGCCGGGGCATTGCCTCCTGGCTCGCCGCGCCGGCTCCCGTCGGCGCGCTCGACTTCGTCTCGCCCAACGCGCAGGTGGCGGTGGCCGGGCTGTTCAAGCAGCCCGCGGAGATGGTCGACGACCTGCTCGGCCTGATCGCGGCCGACGACGCCGGCGCGCTCGAGCGCTTCCGCGCGTTCGAGGCGGAGCAGGGGGTGTCGCTGCGCGACGACCTGGCGCTCGCCCTGGGCGGCGACGTCGCCTTCGCGATCGACGGACCCTGGCTGCCGACGCCGGCCTGGAAGCTGGTGGTCGAGGTCGCTGACCAGGACCGGCTGATCGACACCGCGCGCCGGCTGGTCGAGGCCTGGAACCAGGAGGCCGCGGCCGACGCGCGCCCGGCCCTGCGCTTCGTGCAGGAGGAGGCCTCGGGCCGGGTGGTCTACACGCTCGAGCGGGTCGGCGCCGGAGCGCTCGCCTCGTTCCTCTTCGCCGACGGCTACCTGGTCGCCGGCCCGAACCCGGCGCTGCTCGCCGAGGCGGTCGCGCAGCGCGCGGCGGGCGTGACGCTCGCCGCCTCGGCCGCCTTCCGCGAGCGGCTGCCGCGCGACGGCCGCGCCGACTACTCGGGCGTCGCCTGGCAGAGCCTCGGCGGCTCGCTCGGTTCGCTCGCCTCGCTGCTCGGCGGGTCGCTCAGCGAGGAGCAGCGCGCCGAGCTCGAGGCGGCGGGCGCCGCGGCGGGTCCCTCGCTCGCGGTGGTCTACGCCGACGCGGACCAGCTGCTGTTCGCCACCGCCGGTTCCGGCGGCCCGCTCGGCCTCTCGCTCGAGACGCTGCTCGGCTTCGCGGCGCGGCCGCCGCAGGCTCCCGCCCCCGCGCCGGACGCCACGGCGGCGCCCGGCGCGGCCCGCGACGAAACTCCCGCCCGGCGCGTCGCGTAGACCGAGGGTGACCGGAACTTCTCCGCTCGTCGAGCTCGAAGGTCTGACGGTCCGGCTGGCTGGCCGGACCGTCCTCGACGCTTTGAGCGGCACGCTCTCGGGCCGGGTGGTCGGACTGCTCGGCCCCAACGGCGCGGGCAAGACGACGCTGCTCGCGACGCTGCTCGGCTTCCACCGCCCCGCCGCCGGAGCGGCGCGCGTCCTCGGCCGCGACGTCGCGACCGAGCGGCGCGCGATCCGCGCCCGGCTCGGCTACATGCCGGAGAACGACGCCTTCGTCCCCGGCATGAGCGCGGTGCGCTTCGTGCGCATGATGGGCGAGCTCTCGGGCCTGCCGCGCCGCGAGTCGCTCGAGCGGGCGCACGAGGCGCTGTTCTGGGTCGGCCTCGGCGAGGCCCGCTACCGCGCGCTCGAGACCTACTCGCTCGGCATGAAACAGCTCGCCAAGCTCGCCCAGGCGATCGCCCACGGCCCCGAGGTGGTGTTCCTCGACGAGCCGACCAACGGCCTCGACCCGGCGGCGCGCGAGCGGATGCTCCGGCTGATCGGCGAGGTCGGCGCCGCCGGCGTGCGCGTGATCGTCTCCTCGCACCTGCTGCGCGACGTCGAGGCCTGCGCCGACCAGGTGATCGTGCTCAAGCAGGGGCGGGTGGCGGCGATCGCCGATCTCGGCGAGGAGCGCCAGTCGCGCCGCCGCTTCCTCGAGCTCGAGACGCGCGGCGGCGACGGCGCCGCCTTCGCCGAGGGGCTGGCCGGGCTCGGCTGCGAGGTCGCCGAGCTGCCCAACCGGCGGCTCAAGGTGATCCTCTCGGAGTCGGTGCCGGTGCGCGAGCTCTACCGCTTCGCGGCCGAGCGGGGCGTCCAGCTGCGCCGGATGACCTCCAGCCGCGACTCACTCGAGCACCTGTTCCTGCGCGCGATGGAAGAGGGAGGAGAACCGCGTGCCGGTCTTTGACCGCCGCTACCGGGGCTACGCGGGGCCGCGCGTCAGCGGCGCGGGCGTGCGCACGGTGGCGCGCTACGCGCTCGCCGAAGCCTTCCGATCGCGCCTCGCGCTCGTCCTGCTGGTCGCGGCGGCGCTCGTCCCGCTCGGCTTCGGCGGCTTCGTCTACGTCGCCAACAACCTCGACGTGCTCACCGCGGTCGGCTTCAGGATGGACTCCGACCTGCCGATCGTCGGCAAGCCGCTCTTTTTCTGGTTCCTGGCCTGGCAGTCGGGCTTCGCCTTCCTGCTCGCGGCCTTCGTCGGGCCGACGCTCGTCTCGAAGGACCTCGTCCACCAGGCGATCCCGCTCTACCTCGCGCGCCCGCTCTCGCGCGGCGAGTACGTGCTCGGCAAGCTCGCGGCGCTGCTGGTGCCGCTCTCGGCGGTCACCTGGGTGCCGGGTCTGCTGCTGGTCGGTCTCCAGGCCTCGCTCGCGGAGTCGGGCTGGCTCGCGGCCAACCTGCGGGTGCCCTGGGCGATCTTCGTCGGCTCGTGGGTCTGGATCCTGCTTCTCGCGCTGCTCGCGCTCGCGCTCTCGGCCTGGATCCGCTGGCGACCGGTGGCGACCGGCATGCTGTTCGGGATCTTCGTGATCGGCGAGGCGACCGGCCGGGCGATCCAGGCGGTCCTCGACACCCGCTGGGGCCTGGTGCTCGCCTTCGACGACATGGTCGAGACGATCTGGGCCGATCTGTTCGGCGGCGTCTCCTTCCTCGGCCGCAACGTGATCGACGATCCGCTGCCGGTCGCCGCCTGCTGGGCGAGCCTCGCCCTGCTCGCGGCCTTCGCGCTGTTCGTGCTCGACCGCAAGGTGCGCGCCGTGGAGGTGTCGCGGTGAGCGCGCCCGCCGCCGACCGCATCCGCTTCGAGAACGTCTCGAAGTTCTACGGCGAGGTGCTCGGAGTCAACCGGATCGACCTCGAGATCGGCCCCGGGATCACCGCGCTGGTCGGCCCGAACGGTTCGGGCAAGTCGACGCTGATGAACCTGATGGCCGGGCTGCTCGCGCCCGGCGAGGGACGCGTCGAGGTGCTCGGCCTCGAGCCGACCGCGAGCCCCGAGCGGCTCTTCCGCGAGGTCGGCTACTGCACGCAGTTCGAGGGCTTCCCGCGCGGCATGACCGGCTGGGATTTCGTCCACCTCTACCTGCGCCTGCACGGGCTCGACGCCGCCGACGCCGAGGCGCGCGCGCGGCGGGCGATCGAGCGCGTCGGCATGGCCGACTCGGCCGCCCGGCGCATTGCCGGCTACAGCAAGGGGATGAAGCAGCGCATCAAGCTGGCGCAGGCGATCGCCCACGAGCCGCGCGTGCTGATCCTCGACGAGCCGCTGAACGGCCTCGACCCGCTGGCGCGCGCCGAGGCGCTCGAGCTGTTCCGCGCCGAGGCCGCGGCGGGGCGGCTGGTGATCCTGTCGAGCCACGTCCTGCACGAGGTCGACGAGCTGTCGGACCGGGTCGTGCTGGTGCACGGCGGCTACGTCGTCGCCGAGGGCGCGATCGAGGCGGTGCGCGACGAGATGGCCACCGAGCGGCCGATCCAGGTGCTGGTGCGCTGCAGCCGGCCCGGCGCGCTCGCCGCCCGCCTCTTCGCCGAGGACCACGTGGTCGAGGCGCAGCTCGACGCCGACCGCGCGGGGCTGCGCGTGCGCACCGAGAACGCCGAGCGCTTCTATCTGCTCATCAACCGGCTGGCCGCCGCGGGCGAGGTCGAGATCGAGCAGGTGCTGCCGGTCGACGACGACGTGCAGTCGGTCTACCGCTACCTGATCTCGGGCCAGGCCCAGGGCGCGACCTAGGGAGACGACGATGGCGCAACCGGTCGGCTGGGCGCTCTGGGCGCGGCAGGTGCGGGCGATGATCTGGCTCGAGCTGAAGAAGACCTTCCTGCGCGTGCGCGCGCTGCCGGTGGTCCTCGCGGCCCTGCTGCCCGCGGCGCTGCTCGGCCTGCGCGCGATCGGCATGGCGGTGACCGGGGCCGAAGCCGACCCGGCGCCCGAGCTGGCGCTCCACTACGCCTCGATCTTCCAGCTCTTCTTCGTCCGCCTGGTGATCTTCTTCGGCTGCTTCGGCATCTTCACCTACCTGGTGCGCGGCGAGCTCGCCGAGCGCAGCCTCCACTTCTACCTGCTGGCGCCGATCCGGCGCGAGGTCTTCCTCGCCGGCAAGTTCGTCGCGGGGGTGCTCGCGGGCTGGGCGCTGTTCGGCGCGAGCCTCGTCCTCCAGCTCGCCTTCGCCTTCCTGCCCGGCGCCACCGCGGGCGGGCGCGCCTACCTGCTCTCCGGTCCCGGCCTCGGCCAGGCGGCGGCCTACGGCGGCGTGACGCTGCTCGCCGTGGTCGGCTACGGCGCGCTCTTCCTTACCCTTGGTCTGCTGGTGAAGAATCCGATGATCCCGGCCGCGGCGCTCCTCGGCTGGGAGTGGCTCAACTTCCTGCTGCCGCCGGTGCTGCAGAAAGTCTCGGTCATCCACCACCTG
The DNA here is from genome assembly GCA_963803995.1 of uncultured Acidobacteriota bacterium. GTDB lineage: Bacteria > Acidobacteriota > Thermoanaerobaculia > Multivoradales > JAGPDF01 > JACTMI01. The sequence goes on along the minus strand of CAWDOT010000008.1, from coordinate 90,373 downwards.
CAGTCGCTCTGTCCGCTGCCGATCCCGCGAGGCCCCTTCGCGCTGCCCGCCGAGCCGACGCCACCGATCCTCGCCGTCCCCGGCGTCCTCGTCCTCGCCGCCCTCCTCCTCTGGATCGCCGCCCGCCGCGCCCGCCGCCTCGAAGTCGCCTACGCGGCGGAGTGAGCGGCGCCGGTTCGCAGCCGCGAACCGGCTAACATCCCGCCATGGACGTCCCCTTCGGCAACCCGCTGCCCGCCAATCTGCTGACTTCGATGGTGACGCCGGCCGTGCTGATCTCCGCGGCCGGGACGCTGGTGTTCTCGACGACCACGCGGCTCGCGCGCATCGTCGACCGGGCGCGCGAGCTTGGGCGGATGCTCGAGGAGATCGAGAGCGAGCCCGACGCGCTGCTGGCGGCGGAGAAGCGACGGGAGATCGAGAGCCAGCTGCGGATCCGCGCCCGCCGCAGCCACTTCGTGCAGAGCGCGGTGACCCGCTTCTATTTCGCGCTCGGCTGTTTCGTGGCGGCCACCGTGGCGCTCGGCCTGGCCTCGCTCGTCCCGCTCCTCGCCTGGCTGCCGGGCGCGGTCGGCATCACCGGCACCATCATCCTGTTCGCCGGCTGCGTGCAGCTTATCCGCGAGACCCGCCTGGCGCTCGACGCGGTCGACGAGGAGATGGCGTTCACGCTGCGCCTCGGCGAGCTGCGGCGCAGTGCGACCGCGCGGCGGCCGGAGGGGCCCGCCGTGGGATAGCGCCGCCGGCCCCTACATCTTCTCGGGTTCGGGGATCCCCAGCAGGTCGCAGAGCGCCGAGAGGGCGCGGGCGCAGACGGCGAAGGCGCCGCGGCGCACCGCGGCGAGCTCGGCGTCCTCCTCGTGCAGCACCGGGTGGTGGTGGTAGAGGGCGTTGAAGCGCTGCGCGAGGTCGAGCGCGTGGCGGGCGACCAGCGAGAGCTCGAGCGACGAGGCGGCCTTCTCGACCGTCTCGGCGATCTGGGCGGCCGCGTGGACGAGGTCCCAGAGGTCGTCGCTCCACAGCTCGGCGCGCTGGCCGGCGATCGCGGCGGCGTCGAGCCGTCCGCCTCGGCCGGCGGCGACGAGCTTTCTCTCGATTGCCCGCGAGCGCACCAGCGCGTACTGGAGGTAGGGCCCGGAGTCCCCCTCGAAGTCGAGCGCCTCGTCGAGGTCGAAGGCGATCACCCGCGTGGTGCCGGTCTTTACCATGAAGAAGCGGAGCGCGGCGGTGGCGATCTGTCGGGCGAGGCCCTGCAGCTCGTCGTTCTTTAGGTCGCGGTTGCGCGCGGCGATCTCCTGGCGCGCCTTGGCCTCGAGCTGGTCGAGCAGGTCGTCGGCCTTGACGCCGATCCCCTTGCGGCCCGACATCTCCTGCTGCTTGCCGTCCTCGGCGGCGACGCCCAGGGTGCGCGCGGTCGCCGCCGAGAGCGCGACCATCTCGTAGGCGAAATGCACCGAGCGCCCGGCGGCCTCGTGGTGGCCGAGGGCGGAGAGGCCGGCGCGCACGATCTTCTGCAGGTAGCTCTGGCGCGCATCGATGACGTTGACCACGTGCTCGGCGCCGCCGAAGGCGGGGTGGTGGTCGGCGCCCTCGCGGGCGGTCTCCCAGAGCCCCTGCTCCATCCAGTAGCGGTAGGCGAAGTCGCGGCCGAGCAGGCCGAACTTCCAGAGCTGGTAGGCGATGTCCTTGCCGACGTAGGTCACCGTCCCGTCGGAGCGGACGATCACCTTGTCGGGGTCCTCGAGGCCGGCGAACTCGGGCGTGTCGGCGAGCGGCATCACCCAGCAGCCGGCGTTCTTGCCCTCACTCTCGAGCGCGACCGCGCCGCGCGCCTTGAGCTGCTCGAAGGCGACGTCGAAGAAGTGGAGGCCGAGGACGTCCGACTCGTGGGTCAGGAGGTCGTAGCGGACGCCGAGCCGCGCCATGGTCGCGAGATGGCGGACCACGATCCGGCGGGCCACCAGCCGGCCCATGGCGGCGCGCTCGCCCGCGCCCCCCTCGAGCGCGTGGAGCGTCTCGCGGCGCAGCGTCTGGCGGGCGGGGTCCTCCTCGTACCAGCGCCCGACCCGGGCGTAGAGATCCCAGCAGTAGTAGTCGAAGGGCTCCGCGATCGCCGCCACCTCGGCGACGGTCTTCCGCTCGATGTCGCAGAAGCCGACCACCACGTCGGCGACCTGGACGCCGGTGTCGTCGATGTAGTTCTGGACCTCGACCTCGCGGCCGATCACCCGCAGCGAGCGCACCAGCAGGTCGCCGAGGACGGCGTTCCTCAGGTGGCCGATGTGGGCCGCCTTGTTCGGATTGATGTTGGTGTGCTCGACGATGGTCTTGCCGGGGGCGCCCTCGGGCGCCGGGAAGAGCTCGCCCTCGAGCAGGCGGGCGGCGAAGGCCGGCCGGTCGAGGAAGACGTTCAGGTAGCCCGCGCCCTCGACGCGCAGCTCGCGCGCGCCGGGCGGCAGCGCCCAGCCGGCGGCGAGCTCCTCGGCGATCTCGCGGGGCTTGCGCTGGAGCGACCTGGCGAGATGGAGGGGGGCGGGCAGGGCGAGGTCGCCGAGGCTGCGCCGGGGGGGCACTTCGACCACCGGCAGGTGCTCGACGCCGAATTTCCGCCGGATTTCCTCCCCCAGGCTCGTCGCCAGGGTGCGCTTCCATGTATGGAGCATGACCGGGAGAGTCTATCCCTTTTGATATGATGGCTCGACGCACCGGCGGCGGCGGAAACGCGGCGCGAACCGGTCGATCCCGGACTATCCCATGGCGGAAGCGAAGACCGACAATCGGATCGTCATCACGATGAACAACACCACCCTCGAGCTGGTCGAGGGGGACATCACCGAGCTCGAAGTCGAGGCGATCGTCAACCCGGCGAACGTCAAGCTCCTGCTCGGCGAAGGTGTGGCCGGCGTGATCAAGCGCAAGGGTGGACCGGCGATCCAGGAGGAGTGCCGCCGGATCGGTACCACCTCGACCGGCACCGCCGTGATCACCGGCGCCGGCAAGATGAAGTTCAAGCACATCATCCACGCCGTCGGCCCGAAGATGGGCGAGGGCGACGAGGACCGCAAGCTCTCGTCGGCAGTGCGCTCGTCGCTCGCGCTCGCGGATCGCCACGGTCTCAAGTCGATCGCGATCCCGGCGATCTCGACCGGCAACTACGGCTTCCCCGTGGACCGCTGCGCGCGCATCCTGCTCACCGAGGTCCACCGCTACCTGCAGGGGGGCACCAAGCTCTCGCGGGTGATCGTCGTGCTCTACGACGAGGAGACCTGGAAGGTCTTCGCCCGCGAGCTGCGCCGCGGTTTCCGCTGAATCCGCGCCCGTTCCCGGCAGCACCCCGCGCCCCGGCCCCTGCCGGGGCGTTTCGTTTTCCGGGAGCCGCCGCTTCAGAGGCTGCGCTCGGCCAGGCGCTTCAGGCCCTTCAGGTTCTCGCGCAGCCGCGCGCCGGTGGCGACGTCCTGGCGCAGCAGGCGGAAGGGGGCGAGGCCCCAGCCCGAGAGCTCCTGGCGCTCGCGGACGAGGGTGCCCGCGGGCCGGGTTTCGAAGAAGAAGGAGTGGCGGATCGCCATGCCGGCACCCTGTCCGGACAGGATCAGCGCGCGCGGCGGCGTCGCGACTTCCACGCGCAGCGCGAACCGGATCGCGATCCAGGAGGGCTTGACCACCAGGCGGAGCTGCGAGCCGTCGTGCAGCGGCCGGCGATCCTTCGTCTCCGCCTCCAGGCAGCCCGGCCACCAGAGCCGCCAGGTGGTCGGATCGCAGACCAGTCGCCAGACCGCCTCGGGGGGCGCACCCGCGAGCGTCGACTCCTCGAGGACGAGCGCCATCGCCCCGGCTACGCCCCGTACTTCTCGAGCCGGCCGGCGTGGGCGAGCAGGAGGCCGACGAGGTCGCGGGCAGGGAAAGTCCCGAGGTGGCCGCGCGTCGCCTGGCGCTCGTCGAAGGCGGTCGAGCCGTCGAGGAACGCGAGCCGCGAGTGGACGAGCAGCGGCACCGGGTGGAAGCTGTGCGCCTTCATCGGCGCCGGCGTCGAGTGGTCGCCGGTCACCGCGACGACGTCGGGCGCGAGCCCGAGCAGGCGGGGCAGCGCGCGGTCGACCTCCTCGATCGCCGCGCTCTTGGCGGCGAGGTCGCCGTCCTCGCCGGCCTGGTCGGTCTGTTTGACGTGCAGGAAGAAGAAGTCGAAGTCGGTCCAGCGCCGTTCGACGACGTCGAGGAGGTCGCCGATCCGCTTGCCGCAGGGGACGACCTCCATGCCGCAGGCCTGGGCGACGCCACGGTAGAGCGGATAGCCGGCGAAGGCGCCGCAGCGCATCCGGTAGAGCGCCGGCATCTGCGGCAGATGGGGCATCTGCGAGAAGCCGCGCAGCAGCGCGCGGTTCGCCTTCGGCTCGTCGGCGATCGCCGCCTCGATCACCTCGACGACGCGGCGCACGCGCGCCGCGGTCGCCGCGCCCGCCGGCGCGGTCTCGCGCGCCGGCAGCGGCGGCACGCCGAGCCGCTGCGGGTCGGTGTCGTCGACCGCGGCCGACAGCCCTTCGCCCGCGAGCAGCAGCACGAAGCGGTGCGCCTCGCCGGCGACGACCCGGGCTCCGAGGTCGGGGTGCGCGGCGAGCGCGCTGTTCAGGCGCGCGCAGACGCGCTCGCATTCGGCGGAGGGGATGCGGCCGGCGCGCCGGTCGGTGAGGTTGCCGGCGGCGTCGGCGGTCGCGAAGTTGCCGCGCGCGGCCACCTCGCCGCGGCCGAGCGTCAGTCCGAGGCCGAGCGCCTCGAGCACGCCGCGGCCGATGTCGGCCTCGGGGCTCGCCGGGTCGTAGCCGAAGAGCGCGAGGTGGCCGGGGCCGCTGCCGGGCGTGATGCCGGTCGCCACCGGCACGATGCGGCCGAGCGACGAGCGGCGCGCGAGCGCGTCGAGGTTCGGCGTGGCCGCGCGCTCGAGCGCCGTCCGGTCCTGGTCGGGGGTGACGAGGTCGCCCAACCCGTCGAGGACGAGCAGGACGATCTTCGACTCGGCGGGCTGGGCCAGCCGGGCGAGGAGCTCGAGGTGCCGCATTCCGGCCTCCGCGGGGTTCAGGAAACGAGATAGGCGCTCGCGCGCACCTGCAGGCGGGCGCGCGGCTCGAAACCGGAGCCGACGAGCGCGTAGGCGCTCCGCCCCGCCATCACCGGCAGCACGATCCAGCCGTCGAACGTCTCGCCGCCGCCGTAGGGGGCGACCACCGGCTCGATCTCGGCGAGCTTGGTCCAGTGATCCTCCTCGGCGTCGAAGGAACCCTGCAGCTCCAGGTAGGCGCGGTCGAGGTCGATCATCTTCTGGCCCGACGGATGCCAGACCGAGAAGACGAAACGGACTTCGTCGAAGAGGACCGTGTCGATCGGCCCCTTGCCCGCGACCGTGAGCGGCCAGACGAAGGAGCCCGAGCTGTCGGTGGCGAAGATCTCCGGCGTCGGTTCGAAGGCCAGCTGGAGGGTGCGCAGCTCGCGCGGATCGCTCACTCGGCACCCCCCTGCCGGCCGCGCGCCAGCTCGAGCGCGCGGGCGATGCGCGCGGCGGTCGCGTTCTCGTCGGCGCCGAGGAGCGGCGCGCCGATGCCGAAGGCCACCGCGCCCGCGGCGCGGTAGGCCGGGATCTCGTCGATGTCGAAGCCGCCGCCCGCGAGCATCGGCCCGACGTCCCCGAGCGGCTGCCGGACCACCGAGAGATAGGCCGGCCCGCCCACCGGCGGCAGCGGATAGACCTTGATCAGGTCCGCGCCCAGCTCGTGCGCGGTGACGATCTCGGTCGGCGTGAGCGCGCCCAGGACCAGGTAGAGCCCGGCGGCCTTCGCCACCCGGGCGACCTCGGCCGAGGTGTTGGGCGACACGATGAACTCGGCGCCGGCGGCGACCGCGGCCTCGGCGCGCTCGCGCGTGGTCACCGTGCCCATGCCGATCCAGGGCGGGCCGCCGGCGGGGCGCTCCGCGAGCAGCTCCCGGACCAGGGCGGTCGCGCCCGGCACGGTGAAGGTGACCTCGACCATCTCGAGGTGGTGGCGGGCGAAGAGGCGGGCCTGGCGGGCTGCTTCCGCGCGATCCTTGTGGCGCACGACCGCGATGACCGGGGCGTGCGCGACGGAGGCGGAGACCCGCTCCGCGAGGGTGGTGACGGCCGTCGGCATGGGTCGGGAACTCTATCACCCGGGCTCGCGCCGTCCGGCCGGCGGAACCGACCGGGCGAGCGCGTGGCGGGTGCGGCGGAGGATGCCCGAGAGGATGGTCGCCTCGCGCTCGGTCACCGCCGCGCGTGCCAGCATCTGGCGCAGATCGCGGGAGACCTTGAGGATCGTCGTGTCGCGGGCGAAGCGGGTCGCGGCGAGCAGCAGCTCGAGGTCGCCGAACAGCCGTTCGACCTGGCGGACGCTGGCGCGCGCGACCGGCGTCGTGGCGATCGCGCCCGGCGCGCCGCGCCCGACGTAGAGCTCGTAGGCGAGGATGAGCACCGCCTGCGCCAGGTTGAGCGTCGGCTGCGCGGGAGCGGCGGGAATCGAGACCAGCGCGGTCGCGCGCGCCAGCTCGTGCGCGGCGAGACCCGACACCTCGGGCCCGAACAGCAGCGCGACCGGCGCGCCCGGCGCCGTGCGCGCGAGCCAGCCGGCGAGCTCGCGCGGCGCGAGCACCGGCTGCGGCCACTCCCGGTCGCGCAGCGAGGTCGTGCCCACCACCACCTCGAAGGGCGCCAGCGCCGAGGCGAGGTCGGGGTGGCGCTCGGCGCCGTCGAGGATGTCGTGGGCGTGCATGGCGAAGGCGCGCGCGGTGTCGCCGAGCCGCGCCGCCGGCTCGACCAGCAGCAGCCGGGCGAGCCCCATGTTGGCCATCGCGCGGGCCACCGCGCCGACGTTGCCCTCCTCCTGCGGCCGGACCAGCACGACGGCGGGCGGCGGCGCCGCGCCCCCGTTCATCGCTTCGGCACCGCGGACCAGTTCGACTCGGTGGCCACCGGTTCCGCCTCGGCGCTCCCGATCAGCCAGAGCACCGAGGGGCGGGGCGAGAGGCTGCCCAGGAAGAGCCGCCCGGGAGCCGGTCCCAGCGCGAACATCGCCTGCGCCAGCGCCCGGGCGTCGAAAGCGAGGTCGGTGACCGCGACGACCAGCAGCCGTCCGTTCGGCGGCCGACCGGTTCTCAGGTCGAGATAGCGCGAGGTGGTCTCGCCCGGGACGGCAAGCGGCCGGTCGACTGCCGAAACCAGCGCCGCCGCGCGGTCGCGCAGGTAGAACGGGCGCATTCCGCCAGCGCCGGGGGCGACCTGGGCGGACGCCTCGACCGGCCAGCCGCGCCCCTCGGGCCCGGCGCCCAGTCCCCGGATCACCGCGCCGATCGAGACCCGCGCGTTGGTGACGCCGTTCGCCTGCAGGTAGGCGACGGCGCGGTCGACCGCCCAGCCGGCCTCGAACGGGAAGAGCTCGAGCTCCGCCCCCGGCGCGAGGCGGGCGCTCGGCGCGCCCGGATCGAGCGTCAGGTTCCGGCAGCGGGCCAGCTCGGCTGCGGCGCTCAGCCGGTCCGGGGCGGGCCGGCCGGCGACCGGGGCGCGCAGGCCCCAGAGCCGGTAGATCCCGCCCGCGAGCGCGCTCACTGTCCCTTCGCTCCAGAGGCAGAAGGCCTGCGTCCGCTGCAGGAGAGCGAGCTCGTCGGGCGCGAGCGTGAACGGCCCGCCCGCGGCGCCGGCGGCGCGGCCGCCGAGCCCGTGGACGGTCGCCTCGGCGCGGGCGATCTCAGCGAACGCGGCGCGGATGGTCGACTCGGTGGTCGCGGCGTCGAACCCGAGGACCTCGACCTCGGCGATCTCGCCGAAGGCCGAGCCCCGGTAGAGCGTGGCGGCCCGGCCCGGAGCGGGCAGCAGCGCGGGCGCGAGGAGGACGAGAGAAGCGGCGGCAGCCAGCAGGCGGGGCACGGTCCGATTCTAGTGGGGAAGGACCGGGAGGCCCGGACTGGACATTTGATTTCTTGGTGATATCATTTCGATCGCAGATCAAGGAGAATCGAAAATGAAAGAACGTGAAGCGGCCACTGGCAACGGACTCGGCGTGCTCCTCGTGCTGCTCGCCGTCCTGGCGGCCCTGGTCTGGAACCTGGTCGGCGCGATCCAGACCCAGGGCATCCTGCGCCTCGTGCTCAGCCTGGTCGGCCTCCTGGTGACGATCTTCCTGCTCGCCGGCCTGTTCATGGTCGAGCCGAACCAGGGGCGGGTGCTGACGCTCTTCGGCGCCTATCGCGGCACCGAGCGCGGCGCGGGCCTGCGCTGGGCGAACCCCTTCCTCGCCAAGCGCTCGGTCTCGCTGCGCGTGCGCAACTTCGAGACCGGTCACCTCAAGGTCAACGACTTCGACGGCAACCCGATCGAGATCGCGGCGGTGGTGGTCTGGAAGGTGGTCGACACCTTCGAGGCAGTCTTCCAGGTCGACGACTACGAGAACTTCGTGCACGTGCAGAGCGAGTCGGCGCTGCGCGGTCTCGCCACCCGCTACCCCTACGACTCGCACGCCGGCGACCACGAGATCTCGCTGCGCGGCTCGACGCTCGAGGTCGCCGAGCAGCTCCAGCACGAGATCCACGAACGGCTGGCGCAGGCCGGCGTCGACGTGCTCGAGGCCCGCATCAGCCACCTCGCCTACGCGCCGGAGATCGCCCAGGCGATGCTCCAGCGCCAGCAGGCCTCGGCGATCATCGCCGCCCGCCAGAAGATCGTCGACGGCGCGGTCGGCATGGTCGAGATGGCGCTCGCGCGGCTCTCGGCGCAGAAGATCGTCGAGCTCGACGAGGAGCGCAAGGCGGCGATGGTGTCGAACCTGCTCGTCGTCCTGTGCAGCGAGCGGGCGGTGACGCCCGTGGTGAACGCCGGCACGCTCTACACCGGCTGACGGAGTCGCGGTGGCCGAACGCAAGGCGTTCCTGCTCCGGCTCGACCCGAAGCTCCACGCCGCCCTCGAACGCTGGGCGGCCGATGAGCTGCGGAGCCTGAACGCCCAGATCGAGTACTTGTTGCGGCGCGCGATCGCCGAGGCGGGCCGTGAACGCCGGGGCGAACCGCCGCCGGTGGAGGAGGAATCGCGATGAGCGAGCATCGGTGCGGCAAGTGCGACGGCACGATGCGCGAGGGCTTCATGGTCGACAGTACCCACAACTCCCGGCGCGTCGCGCGCTGGGCCGAAGGCGCGCCGGAGTACTGGTTCTTCCGCGCCCTGAAACTGCGCGGCCGGCGCCAGCTGCCGATCCGCACCTTCCGCTGCACGAAGTGCGGCTTTCTCGAGTCCTGGGCGACCGAGGGGAGCGTCTGACGACGGACGCCTCCGTCCGGAGTCCGCGCGCCGCGATCCCGTCGTCGCGCTAGCCGGTGGCGCGCGCCGCGACGAGCAGGTAGGCGGCGACCGAGGCCGCCAGCGCGGAAAGGAAGGCCTGCCGCTCGGCGGGGGCGCCGGCGGCACCGCGGCGCAGATAGGCGCAGAAGGCGTCCCAGCAGGGTCCGGTCGCGTCCTCGACCCGTACCGCCTCGAAGCCGTTCGCACGGAGCAGCTCGACGTAGCCGGCGCGGTCCGCGCCGCGGTTGGCGGCCGGCACGAGCCAGTCCCAGTCCTGCCCCGAGCCGAAGGCCGGGGGCGCGAAGATCATGTCGGAGGCGACCAGCCAGCCTCCGGGACGGAGCATGCGGCGGGCCTCGGCGAGGAAGCGGGCCCGGTCGTCGAAGAGGAACGCCGCCTCGACGCAGAGGACGAGATCGAAACGCCCGGAGGCGAGGGGGAGCTCGCGGGCGTCGGCGCAGGCGAGCGTCGTGCCGCCGTGGCGGGTCGCCGGCCAGCGCGCGAGCTGTGAGAGCGAGCGGTCGACGGCGATCCGGCGCGCGGCGGGGAAGCGGGAAGCGACGCGGCCGGCGCCGCCGCCGGCGCCGCAGGCGACCTCGAGCACGTCGCGGGCCGCGGCGACCGGCGCCAGCAGGCGGTCGACGAGGGCGTCGCCGGCGGCGGCGAGGTCGCCCGTTCCGGGCGCCCAGAATCCGACGTTGACGTGCGCCGAGCGCTCGTAGTGGCTCGTGCGCAAGTGATCGAGAAGTCGCTCGAAACGGGCCCGCGCGGGATCGGAAGGGGCGCGTGCTTCGGGGTTCATGGCGGATCGCTATGATAGCGGCCAGGCTCCTCCACTCTGCGGTCGGGCGCGGAGGCTCCGCGCGCTGAGCCCCCGCCGTCTCGACAAGTCCCTGCTGGTCGGCATTAGCCCGCCGCTCGACCTGCCGGCGGGCGGCGGCTCCCGCGCGACCCGGCCGCCCCCTGTCGCCCCCCCCCGCCCGGGCGGGGGAGCGGGTGGCGCCGCGGCCATACACTGACCGGCATGGCCACGATCACCCGCGAAGAAGCCCTCGCTTACCACTCCAGTGAGCCGCACGGGAAAATCGAAGTCGTCCCCACCAAGCCCACTGCCACCCAGCGCGACCTGTCGCTCGCCTACACCCCCGGCGTCGCCGAGCCCTGCCTCGCGATCGAGAAGGACCCGCTGCTCGCCTACGAGTACACCTCGAAGGGGAACCTCGTCGCGGTGATCAGCAACGGCACCGCGGTGCTCGGCCTCGGCGACATCGGCGCGCTCGCCGGCAAGCCGGTGATGGAGGGCAAGGGAGTCCTGTTCAAGAGGTTCGCGGGCATCGACGTGTTCGACATCGAGCTCGACACCCACGACCCGGCCGAGATCATCCGCACCGTCAAGCTGCTCGAGCCGACCTTCGGCGGCATCAACCTCGAGGACATCAAGGCGCCCGAGTGCTTCGAGATCGAGCAGACGCTCAAGAAGACGATGGGGATCCCGGTCTTCCACGACGACCAGCACGGCACGGCGATCATCTCGGGCGCCGCGCTGATCAACGCCGTCGAGCTGGCGGGCAAGAAGATCGACCAGGTGAAGCTGGTCTTCGCGGGCGCCGGCGCCGCGGCCTTCGGCTGCGTCTGGCTCTACCTGCTGCTCGGGGTGAAGAAGGAGAACATCGTCCTCTGCGACCGCAAGGGCGTGATCTACAAGGGCCGCCCGGGCGACAAGGACAAGTACAAGCTCGAGTACGCCTCCGACACCCCGGCGCGCACGCTCGCCGAGGCGATGGTCGGCGCCGACGTCTTCATCGGTCTCTCCGGTCCCGGCCTGATCACCGGCGCGGAACTGCAGGCGATGGCGAAGGACCCGATCGTCTTCGCGATGGCCAACCCGACGCCCGAGATCGGCTACGACGAGGCGGTCGCCGCCCGTCCCGACGTGATCATGGCGACCGGGCGCAGCGACTACCCCAACCAGGTCAACAACGTGCTCGGCTTCCCCTTCATCTTCCGCGGCGCGCTCGACGTGCGGGCGACCGACATCAACGACGAGATGAAGCTCGCCGCCTCGCACGCGCTCGCCGCGCTCGCCCGCGAGGACGTCCCCGATTCGGTGCTCAAGGCCTATGGCGTCGAGCACCTGAAGTTCGGGCGCACCTACCTGATCCCGAAGCCGTTCGACCACCGCGTACTGCTCAACGTCGCCCCGGCGGTGGCCGAGGCCGCGACCCGCACCGGCGTCGCGCGCAAGCCGCTCGTCGACCGCGAGGCCTACGTGCGCCAGCTCGAGCACCTGATCTCGCGCCGCATGGAGCTCATGCAGCGCCTGCTCGACCAGGCCAAGAGCGCGCCCAAGCGGATCGTCTTCCCCGAGGGGGAGAACGAGAAGATCCTGCGCACGGCGAAGATCCTGGTCGACCAGGGGATGGCCAGGCCGATCCTGCTCGCCCGGCGCGAGAACATCGAGGCCAAGCTCGAGGAGCTCGGGCTGACCCCCGAGACCGTGACCATCCTGCGCCCCGAGGAGACTCCGCAGTTCGCGGGCTACGCCCAGTCGCTGCACGAGCGCCGGCGCCGGCAGGGCATGACGCTCGAGGACGCGCAGCACCGGATGCGCTCGCGCAACCTGTACGGCGCGGCGATGGTCGCCGCCGGCGACGCCGACGGCCTGGTCTCCGGCCTCGAGGGCGAGTACTCCGACACCATCCGCCCGGCGCTCGCGCTGATCGGCACCCGGCCGGGCACCCGCCGGGTCTGCGGCTGCTACATCCTGATCCTGCGCGACCAGGTCTTCTTCCTGGCCGACACCACCGTCAACATCGACCCCGACGCCGAGACGCTCGCCGAGATCGCCTCGCTGACCGCCCAGCTGGCCCGCCGCTTCGACATCAAGCCGCGGGTGGCGATGCTCTCCTTCTCGAACTTCGGGGCGCATCCCCATCCGGCGGCGGCCAAGGTGCGGCGGGCGGTCGAGATCCTGCACGAGCGCGAACCCGACCTCGCCGCCGACGGCGAGATGCAGGCCGACACCGCGGTGGTCGAGTCGATCCTCAAGGGCAGCTACGGCTGGAGCCGGCTCGACGGTCCGGCCAACGTCCTGGTCTTCCCCGAGCTGCAGTCGGCCAACATCGCCTACAAGTTGATCTGGCGCCTGGCCAAGGCCGAGGCGATCGGACCGATCCTGCTCGGCATGGACAAGGCCGTCCACGTCCTGCAGCGCGGCTCCGAGGTCGCCGACATCGTCAACATCGCCGCCCTGGCGGTGCTCGACGCCCAGGACCGCGGCGCGGGCGGCCGGTAGCAGCGACTCCGGGGCCCCGGTCCGGCGCTTGCAGAGGGTGATTCCCAGTCACCCTCTGGCGCCCCGTGACGTTTTTCACGGGGAAGCCTTAGAATGCGCCCGACCCCGGGTTCCAAGGAGGAAACCATGAAGCGTCTGATTGCAGTCGGCTCCCTGATGGCCTTCGCGCTGACCGCCGCCGCCGCGGTTTCGCAGGCCCAGAACACGAAGCCCCGCATCGCGGTGCTCGAGTTCAAGAACAAGGCGGACAACCAGTGGTGGTACAGCGGCGGCGCCGAGGCGGCGCAGGACGTGTTCGTCACCGAGCTGGTCAAGAGCGGCAAGTTCAAGGTCATCGACCGCGAGCAGCTCGCGGCGCTGATGCAGGAGAAGAACATGTCGCTCGAGGGCGACATCGACCCGGCGAGCGCGATCAAGGCCGGCAAGCTGTTCGGCTGTCAGTACTTCCTGACCGGCGCGGTGACCGAGTACGGCTCGCAGACGACCGGCGCGCACGGCGGCTACGGCATCGGCTTCTCGGGCGGCAAGAAGACCTTCACCGCCGCGATGAACGCCCGCATCATCGACACCACGACCGGCGAGATCGTCTGGGCCGACGAGGCGCGCGGCGAGGACGCCAACTTCAAGCTCTCGATCGGCGGCTTCGGCGGCGGCGTCGACAACGACACCCGCATGTTCGACAAGGTGATGAAGCCGGTCATCCAGCAGCTCGTGGCGTCGATCAAGGCCGCCGACCTGTAAGGCCGGACGCGCCGCCGGTCCCCCCGGGCCGGCCGCGAGCAGCGCCGCAGCATCCGACCCCCGCCCTCGCGAGAGGGCGGGGGTTTCCGTTGTGGAGCGGGATCAGTTCCCGCCGAGCGTGAACGCGACCTTGAGGTCGGTCCACATCCGGACGTTGACGCCGTTCTTGGTCGCCGCGGAGTAGCCGCAGGAGCGGGCGTAGTCGATCGCCGCCTCGTCGAGGCCGAAGCCGACCTTGGCGCCGGCGACCTGGGCGTCGATCACGCGGCCCGACTCGTCGACCAGCAGCTTGACGACGATCGTCGCCTCCTTCTTCATGCGCTGGGCGAGCGGCGGGTAGCGCAGCGCCGGCTTGCGGGTCAGCTTCGGCGCCACCACGCCCGGTCCGGCCGTGACCAGGTCGCCGGCGCGCACGCCGCCGGCGCCGGTGGGTGCCGGCGGCGGGGCGGCGGGCGTCGGGGTCGGCGCCGCCGTCGCGGCGGGAGCGATCGGGGCGGCCTGGGTCGGCGCCGGCACCGGCCGGGTGTCGGCCACCTGGGTGGGCGCCGGCGCGGGCTCGGTCGGCATCGGGCGGGCCGGCGTCGCCGCCGGGGCGGCCGCCGCGGCCGCGCGCTGGGCCTCCTGGGCCTTCTTGGCGTCCTCGAGCTGCTTCTGGAGCTCCTTCATCTGCCCCTCGTACTGCGCCGAGGAGGACTTCAGCTTCTCCTGCACCACGCGCTCGATCTGCGCCTGGATCTCGTCCGGCGTCGGGCCCGCGGGCTGGGGCGCCGCGGTGGCGGCGGGCGCCGGCGCGAGCGGCTGCGCGGCGGGAGCGCCCTGCGAGCCGCCCCGTCCGAAGACGAGGAAGCCGGCCACGGCGAGCACCGCGACGCCGGCGGCCGCGCCGATCAGCACGGTCTTGTTGGCGCCCTTCTTCTCGCCGATCCCGTACTGCTCGCGCAGCACCGAGGTGTCCTCGCGGATCGGCCCCGGGGTGTCGCGCACGGCGCTCGCGGCCGCCGCGACCGGCGCCGCCGCGGCGCGGGGCGCGGCCGCCGCCGCCGCCGCGACCTGCTGGATCGGGATCTGGGTGGTCTTCTCCTGCTCGATCTCCTGCGACTCCCGCTCGATCTCCTCGCGGAAGAGGTTGTGCATGTAGAAGGCGAGGTTGAAGGTCGTCGGGTTGTACTGGCCGTCGAACATCAGCTTCGCCAGCGTCTTGTGCCAGGTCACCGCGTCGCCGATGCGCTGGTCGCGCGCGACCAGCGAGCGCTTGATCAGGTTGGCGAGGTCGGGGTGCAGGTTGCCGCCGTCGGCGGCGACCACGGCCTGGTCGATCGTCGCGCCGAGCCCGCCGGGCACGAAGGCGGGCGCCTTCTGGCCGGTCAGCAGCTCGTAGAGGATGGCGCCCAGGCTGTAGACGTCGTCCGCCTTGGAGGGCGTCTGTCCGGCGGCCAGCTCGGGCGCGAGGTAGCGGCCGACTCCCTCCTTGACGAGCGGGTGACCCGCCGACTCGCGCAGGCCGGTCGAGGCCTCGAAGCCGAGCAGCCGGAGCTCGCCCTCGTTCGAGACCAGCACGAGGTGCGGGGTGACGAAGCCGTGCAGCAGCCGCTCGTCGCCGAGCCGGGTCTCGTAGGCGACCGCGAGGCCGAGCGCGATGCGCTCCGCCATCAGCAGCGCGTGATCGAGCGGCATCGGCATCCGCTTCCTGGCGGCCTGCTCGACGAGCTGCGCGAGCGAGCGGCCCGAGACGTAGTCGTAGGCGACGTAGGGCACGCCGCGCACCTGGCCGAGATCGACGCCCTGTCCCAGGTTCGGGCTCTTCAGCGCCTGCTGCACGGCGGCGCGCGCCTGCATCCTGAGGCCGAGCTTCTCGCCGTCGAGACCCTGGCCGTTGAACACCCTGAGCAGCACGACCCGTTCGAGCCCCTGCTTGCCGATCCTGCCGGCGCGGAAGGACTCGCCGAGGGCGTCCTCGGAGAGTTTCTTGAGGAGAAGATAGTTGCCGAACTGGTCTCGAGTATTCATGTCTCCCCCGCGGCGCGAGTCCGATGTCCGGGGCTTCGGGGCCTCGGCTCCGCCTCACTGTCAGCCTGCAGACGTGTTAGATACTCCACTCGCGGCGGCCTGCTGTCAATGACGGACGGGTAGGTCTCAGCGCGGAGCACGCCGCTCCCGGAAGAAACGGCGCTGCCAGCGGTCGACGTTGCGCTCGTGCTCGGCCAGGGTCGCCGAGAAGACGTGAGTCCCGTCGTTGCGGCTGACGAAGTAGAGGTAGGGGACGTCGGCGGGGCGCGCGGCGGCGGCGAGGCTGGCTCCTCCCGGCGAACAGATCGGCCCCGGCGGCAGGCCGCGCACCCGGTAGGTGTTCCAGGGCGAGTCGGCCTCGAGATCGCGCCGGCGCAGGTCGCCGTCCCAGGTGCCCGCGAGCTTCAGCCCGTAGATCAGCGTGGGATCGGCGTAGAGCCCGATGCCGCGCTCGAGCCGGTTGGCGTAGACGCCGGCCACCAGCGGGCGCTCGGAGTCGACCTTCGCCTCTTTCTCGACCAGGCTGGCGAGGATCACCAGCTCGCGCAGCGACCGGCGGTCGCCCGCGGCGCGCAGCGGGCGGACCTCGCGGTCGAGGCGCGCCCGGAAGTTGGCGACCAGGGCGTCGGCGATGGCGCTCTCCGGCGTGCCGCGGGGGAAGCGATAGGTGTCCGGGTAGAGGTAGCCCTCGAGCGTGGTCGCTTGCGGGTCGAGGTCGGCCACCCGCGCGCCCCGCTCGAACTCGGCGACGAAGGCCTCGCGGCGGCCGAAGCCGGCGGCCGAGAGCGCCGCGGCGGACTCGAAGTAGGTGAGCCCCTCGACCAGGGTCACCGGGAAAGTCACCACGTCGCCCGCGCGCAGCTTGGCGAGGATCGCGAAGGTCGAAACCGGCGAGCTGAAGCGGTAGAGCCCGGCGCGCAGCGGCGGGTCGCCGGCGATCCGCGACAGGTAGACGCGAGCGACGAGCGCCGAGCGCACCAGCCCTGCGGCCTCGAGCCGCTCGAGGACCCGCCGCGAGCTCTCGCCGGCCGGCACCTCGAACTCGCGCTCCGCGCCGGCGGGGCCGAAGGCGCGCGGGGTCGAGAGCTCGCGCTCGGCCCACCACCAGGCCCCGGCCAGGGCCGCGGCGCCGGCGAGCGCCAGGCCGAGCGCGACGGCGAGCAGGCGCTTCAAACCGGCGCTCCGGTGCCGCGCGCCCGCCGGTCGAGCGCCTCCTGGAGCAGGATCTGGGCCGCGACGGCGTCGAGCCGCTCGCGGCGGGCGCGCCGGCCGGCGCCCCCTTCGGCGAGGCGCGTCGCGGCCGACCGCGAGGTGAGCGCCTCGTCGACCCATTCGACCGCGAGGCCGGTGCGCCGCGCGAGCTTGGCGCCGAATCCGCGCGCCCGTTCGGCGGCCGCGCCGGCGGTGCCGTCGGCCGGCCGGCGCGGCTCGCCGATCACCAGCAGCTCGATGCCCTCCTCGGCGGCGAGGGCGGCGATCGTGTCGATCGCGGCGCCGTCGCTCGTGCGTTCGAGCACCTTCCAGGGCAGCGCGTAGCTGCCCGCGGGGTCGGAGATCGCGAGGCCGATCCGGCGCTCGCCGAAGTCGATGCCGAGTGCTCTCATGAGGTCGGGGCGGCCCCGGACGCTGTGTTACGCTCGCGCCGCTCCCGCGGCCGCCCGCAGCATTCTTCACGCGTGCCGGCGCGCGCCGCAAGCCCCGGAGGAAGAACCAATGTCCGAAGTCGTCATTCTGAGCGCCGCGCGCACCGCGATCGGCGCGTTCCAGGGAGCTTTTCGCGATCTGCCGGCGCCGAAGCTGGGCGCGGCGGCGCTCGCCGGCGCGATCCGGCGCGCCGGCGTCGAGCCGGCGGCCATCGAGCAGGTCTACATGGGCAATGTCCTCTCGGCCGGCATCGGCCAGGCGCCGGCCCGCCAGGCGGCGTTCGGCGCCGGCTGCCCGGAGTCGACCGGGGCGGTGACCCTCAACAAGGTCTGCGGCTCGGCGATGCGCGCCGTGATGACCGCCGCCAACGACCTGCGCGCCGGGGACTTCCGGCTGGTCGCGGCGGGCGGCATGGAATCGATGAGCCAGTCGCCCTACCTGGCGGTCGGCGTCCGCGACGGGCTGCGCCTCGGCGGCGGCAAGCTGGTCGACTCGATGATCCACGACGGCCTCTGGGATCCCTACGGCGACAAGCACATGGGCAACTGCGCCGAGCTCTGCGCGCGCGAATACGCCTTCTCGCGCGAGGCGCAGGACGAGTTCTCGCGCGAAAGCTACGCGCGGGCGCGCGCCGCCCAGGACTCGGGCGCCTTCGCCGCCGAGATCGTGCCGGTCGAAGTGCCGGGCAGGAAGGGCGTGACGGTGGTCGACAAGGACGAGGAGCCCTACCGCTCCGACCTCGAGAAGATGGGGGGCTTGAAGCCCGCCTTCGACAAGTCGGGCACCGTGACCGCCGCCAACGCGTCGAAGATCAACGACGGCGCCGCCGCGCTCGTGCTCGCGACCGCCGAGGAGGCCGCCCGCCTGGGCCTGCGGCCGATCGCGCGCCTGGTCGCGCAGGCCTCCTTCGCGCAGGCGCCCGACTGGTTCACGACCGCGCCGGTGACCGCGGTGCGGCGCGCCCTCGACCGCGCCGGCCTCGGCATCGACGACATCGACCTGTTCGAGATCAACGAGGCCTTCGCGGTGGTCGCGCTCGCCTGCCGCCAGGATCTCGGCATCCCCGCCGGAAAGCTCAACGTGCGCGGCGGCGCGGTGGCGCTCGGCCACCCGATCGGCGCCTCCGGCGCCCGCATCCTGGTCACGCTGCTCGCCGCGCTCGAGGAGCGCGGGCTCCGGCGCGGCTGCGCCGGCATCTGCATCGGCGGCGGCGAGGCCACCGCGGTGGTGGTGGAGCGGCTCGGATGAGCCGAGGCCGGGCCGCGTTCCGTCGGGCGCTCGCTCTGGCGGCGCTGGCCGCTCCCGGTCTGCTCGCCGCCCAGGAGCCGCCGCCGCCTCCCGCCGCCGCCGAACCCCCGGCGGCCGCCGTGGCGGCCGCGCCGGAGGCGCCCGCTCCCGGCCGGATCCGGTTCGAGCTCAAAGTTCCGGCCGAGAAGGGGGGCGGCGCGGTCCTCGGCACGGCGGCGAGCCTCGAGACCACCGGCGAGGCCGACGCGGTGCTCTCCGGCGGCGTCGAGATCGCCTACAAGGACCTCAAGATCGCCGCCGACCGGCTGACCTTCCACCGCGACCAGATGGCGGTCGAGGCCGAGGGCAACGTGGTCTTCGACCAGGGACCCAACCGGATCGCGGCCGAACGCGTCGAGCTCGATCTCGAGCTGGCGGTCGGCACCTTCTGGAACGCCACCGCCTACGTCGACCCCGACTACCACTTCAGCGGTTCGGTGGTGTCGAAGACCGGACCGAACGACTACGAGGTCAAGGAGGGCGTCTTCACCTCCTGCGGCGGCGATCCGACGCCCGACTGGAGCTTCGGCCTCTCGTCGGCGAAGGTGACGATGGGCGGCTACGCGCGCGTCAGGAACGCGACGATGAAGGTCAAGAAGCTGCCGGTCTTCTACTGGCCCTATCTGCTCTGGCCGGCCAAGACCGAGCGGACGACCGGCCTGCTGATTCCCAACGTCGGCTACTCGAAACGGCGCGGCGCCTACCTCGGCCTCGCCCACTACCAGGTGCTGGGCCCCAGCTTCGACAACACCGTCTACGCCGACTTCTTCGCCGAGGGCTTCGGCGGCCTGGGCGACGAGCTGCGCTACCGCCCGACCGACGGCACGCGCGGCCAGGCGATGGCCTACGCGCTCTACGACCAGGACGCCGACCAGACGGAGTGGAAGGTGCGCTGGGACCACGAGACCCGGGACCTGCCCTGGGGGCTGCGCGGCGTGGTCGCCATCGACCACTATTCCGACTTCGACTTCTTCCGCGAGTTCGAGCGCGCCGAGAGCGAGAACACCCGGCGCTTCCTCTACTCGAACGCCTTCGTCACCGGCAACTGGGGCGCGCAGTCGGTCAACGTGATGCTCGACCAGCGCGAGACCTTTCTCGGCAGCGGCGCCACGGTGACCCAGCGCCAGCTGCCGGAGATCGAGTACAAGCTGCGCCAGCAGAAGCTCGGCGCCCTGCCGCTCTACCTGTCGGTGGCGTCGACGGCGAGCTTCCTGCAGAACGTCAACGAGGGCCTCTACGACGTCGGTTACGGCCGCTTCGACCTGGCGCCGGAGCTCACGCTGCCGGTCAGACTCGCGCCCTGGCTCTCGCTGTCGGTGGCGGCCGGCGGCCGCGCCACCTACTGGGGCGAGAGCCTGGCCACGCCGGGGACCGACCCGGAGACCGGCCAGCCGGGCACCTTCTGCGACGGCACCGCGGTCGCGTCGGACACCGTCTATTGCGGCGACCCGGTCACCCGCGTCTTCCCGACCGCCGCGGTCGACATCGTCGGTCCCTCGATCTCGCGGATCTTCGACCACCAGGTCGGGCGCTTCGGCAAGTTCAAGCACGTCGTCGAACCGCGCTTCTCCTACGCCTACGTCGGCGACTTCGACGAGCAGGACCGCGTCGCCCGCTTCGACGAGATCGACAGCTTCCGGTCGGCCAACGTCGCCGAGTTGGCGCTGGTCAACCGCGTGCTCGCCAAGCCCGCGGACGAGGCCCAGGGTGGCGCCTTCGAGATCCTCTCGCTCGAGCTCGCGCAGCTGTTCTCCTTCGACGAGCTGCAGCCGCTCCAGCGCTCCCGCGACGGCAGCCAGGAGAGCTCCGAGAGCCCGATTTCGGCGCGCCTGCGCTACAACCCGAGCCGCGCTCTGTCCGTTCAGGCGCAGGCGACCTACTCGACGCTCTTCTCGGGCCTCGAGTCGACCTCGCTGTCCGGCCGGGCGGACTTCGGCCGGGTCGACCTCAACCTGACCTGGTTCACGCGCTACGACGCCGAGCTCTCGGCGACGAGCTCGGACCAGGCCCGGCTCGGCTTCGGCCTCGAGCTCTGGCCGAACCGCTTCCGCGTCGACGGCCAGATCAACTACGACATCGAGGGCAGCGCGGTGCAGCAGCAGCGCTATTTCCTCTCGTACCTCTCGCAGTGCTTCGGCTTCACGCTCGAGCTGCGCGAGCAGACGACCGCCTCGTACCAGAGCCGCGACTACCGCTTCTCGATCACGCTCAAGAACGTCGGCACCTTCCTCGACCTGACCGGCGGGGACTCGGCGGCGCAGCGCTGAGCGCGGTGCGCACTCTGGTCTTCGGCGGCACCGGCATCGTCGGCCGCGCCACGGTCGGCGCGGCGCGGCGCCGCGGCTGGCCGGCGCTCGGCCTCGCCCAGGAGCAGGCCGACATCGAGCGGCCCGCGGCGGTGGCCGCGGCGCTCGCGGCCTTCCGCCCGGAGCTGGTGGTCAACTGTGCGGCGCTCGACCCAGGTCGACGCCTGCGAGAGCGCGCGCGAGCGCGCCTTCGCGGTCAACGGCGCGGCGGTCGGCCCGCTGGCGGCCGCCTGCGCCCGCGCCGGCGCGCGCCTGATCCACATCTCGACCGACTACGTCTTCGACGGCCAGGGGCACCGAGCCCTATCGGGAGGAGGATCCGAGCCGGGCCGCGCTCCGTCTACGGTGCCTCGAAGCTCGACGGCGAGCGGCGTGCGCTCGACGGTCGACGGCGCCCTGGTGGTGCGGACGAGCTGGATCTTCGGCGCCGGCGGCAGCCACTTCGTCGACACCATCCGCGGCCTGATCGCGGCCGGCCGGACGCCGACTCCGCGTGGTCGCCGACCAGGTCGGCGCCCCCACCTATTCCCGCTTCCTGGCGCGCGCCCTGCTGGATCTGGCGAGAATCGGGGGCCGCGGGCGTCGTTCACTACCAGAACCGGGAGCCGGTCTCCTGGTACGAGTTCGCACGAGAGATCGCCCGCATGTCGGGGTCGCGGGTCGCGGTCGAGCCCGTTTCGACCGCGGAGTTCCCCCGCCCTGCGCCGCGACCGGCCTACTCGGTCCTGTCGGTCGCGCGCTTCGAGGCCCTGCCGGCCGTCCGGTCGAGGCCTGGCGCCGGGGCCTCGCCGAGTACGTCCAGGAGATCGGAGAGCAAGAGGTCATGAATGACGTGTCCTGATCACCGGCATCACCGGCTTCGCCGGATCCCACCTGGCCGACTTACCTGCTCGCCGAGCAGCCCGGGGTCGAGGTCTGCGGCAACCTATCGCTGGCGCAGCCGGCGCGAGAACATCGAGCACCTCGAGGCAGGCGCATCCGCCTGCTCGAGTGCGACCTCGACGACTCCACCGCGGTGCACGCGTGCGCTCGAGGCGCTCGCGCCCCGACGCGATCTTCCACCTGGCGGCGCAGAGCTTCGTGCCCGCCTCGCTGGGAGCGCGCCGGCCGAGACGCTGCAGTCGAACATCGTCGGCCAGACCAACCTGTTCGAGGCGATCCGCGAGCTCGGAGCTCGATCCGGTGATCCAGATCGCCTGCTCGAGCGAGGAGTACGGCCTGGTGCTGCCGGACGAGACGCCGATCAAGGAGACCAATCCGCTGCGGCCGCTCTCGCCCTACGCGGTCTCCAAGGTGGCCCAGGACTACCTCGGCTACCAGTACTTCCAGAGCTACGGCATCAAGGCCATCCGCACCCGCGGCTTCAACCACACCGGGCCGCGCCGCGGCGAGGTCTTCGTGACCTCGAACTTCGCCAAGCAGGTGGCCGCGCATCGAGGCCGGCCTGCACGAGCCGGTGATCCGGGTCGGCAACCTCGACTCGGTGCGCGACTTCACCGACGTGCGCGACATGGTGCGCGCCTACTGGCTGGCGGTGCAACCGGGCCACGCCGGGCGAGGTCTACAACATCGCGACCGGCTCGCGGCATCACCATCCGCGACATGCTGCGACCAGCTCCTCGCCGCTGCCCGCGTCGAGGTGCGCATCGAGATCGATCCGGCCCGCTTGCGCCCCTCCGACGTCGAGGTGCTGATCGGCGACGCGTCGAAGTTCCGCGCCGACACCGGCTGGGAGCCGCGGATCCCGTTCGACCAGACGATCGCCGACCTGCTCGACTACTGGCGCGGGCGGCTCGCCGCGCGCGCCCAGGCGGTCGGCGTCTGATCCCGCTGCGGAGCCGCGGCGTGCGAGTCCTGGTGACCGGCGCCTCGGGATTCCTCGGGCGCCGTCTCGCCGCCCGGCTCGAGCGCGACGGCTGCACGGTCGCCGGCGTCTGTGCTCGACCGGCGGGGTTGCCCGAGTCGATCCCGTGCACGCCGTCGACGTGCGCGACGCCGCCGGCCTGGCGCGGGTGGTCGCCGCCGAGTCGCCCGACGTCGTCGTCCACCTCGCGGCGCTCGCCCACGTCGGCGAGTCCTGGCGGCGGATGCCGGAGTACTTCGCGATCAATGTGCTGGGCACGGAGAACGTCGCGGCCGCCGCGCGCGGGCGGCGCCTCCTGTTCGCTTCGAGCGCCGAGGTCTACGGCGCGGTGCCGGAAGCGGAGCAGCCGATCGACGAGCGGCGCGCGCTCGCGCCGCGCTCGCCCTACGCGCTGACCAAGGCGGCGGCGGAGCGCCTGGCGCTCGCCGCCGGGGCGGTCGTCGCGCGCTGTTTCAACCTGGTCGGCGGCGGCCAGACGCGGACCTTTGCGCTGCCGTCGTTCGCGGCCCAGCTCGCGGCGATCGCCGCCGGGCGGGCGCGCGCCCGTGCTCAAGGTCGGCAACCTGACCGCGCGGCGCGACTTCGTCCACGTCGAGGACGGCGTCGAGGCGCTCGCCCTGCTCGTCGAACGCGGCGTCGCCGGCGAGGTCTACAACGTCGCGAGCGGCCGGGCGCTGTCGATCGGGGAGGCGCTCGAGCGGCTGGTGCGCGTCTCCGGTCTCGAGGTCACCCTCGAGGAGGATCCGGAGCGGCTGCGTCCGGTCGACGTGCCCCTGCTCTGCGGCGACGCCGGACGCCTGCGCGCGCTCGGCTGGAGCGGACGGCACGGCTTCGACGCCGCGCTCGAGGAGCTCTGGGCGCGAAGCGTGCGCGGCGATCGCCGCGGAGGCGACGGCGTGAGGATCCTGGTGACCGGCGGCACCGGGTTCCTCGGCCGGCGCACCGTCGCGCGCCTCGCGGAGCGCCACGCCCTGCGCCTGCTGGTGCGACCGACCGGCTCGCGCCAGCGCTTCCCGGCCGGCGTCGAGTTCGCGGCCGGCGACGTCACCGACCGGGCGAGCGTGGCGGCGGCCGCCGCCGGCTGCGACGCGGTTCTCCACGCGGCCGCCCTGGTCAAGATCGCCGCGCCCGCCGCCGAGTTCGACCGCGTCAACATCGGCGGCCTCGAGAACGTGCTCGGCGCGGCGGCGGGGGCGGGTGTCCGGCGGGTCGTCTACGTCTCGAGCTTCATCGCTCTCGGCCCGACCGAGCGCGGACCGGGCGGCGTGCTCGACGAGAGCGCGCCCGCCGACGACCGCCGCTGGATCAACGACTACGAGCGCACCAAGACGCGCGCCGACCGGCGGGCGCGCCACGCCATCGAGGCGGGCATCCCGCTCACCGTCGTCTATCCCGGCGTCATCTACGGCCCGGGCGAGCTGACCGAAGGCAACATCGTCGTGCGCCACCTGCTCGACCTCGCGCACGGCCGGCTGCCGGCGCTGCTCGGGCGGCCGGAGAGGCGCTGGAACTACGTCTTCGTCGACGACGTCGCCGCCGGGGTGGTCGCCGCGCTCGAGCGCGCGGCGCCCGGCTCGCGCTACGTGCTGGGCGGAGAGAACGTCACCTCGGCCGAGTTCTACCGGCTGGCGGCCGAGCTCGGCGCGCATGAAGGTGCCGGCGCTGCGCATGCCCGACGCGCTCGGCAAGGCCGCCGGCGCAGCGATGAAGGCGTGGGCGCGCCTGACCGGCGGCGTGCCGAAGCTGACGCCCGACCTGGTCGAGATCTACCGCCACGACTGGGCCTACGACTCCTCGCGCGCCCGCACCGAGCTCGACTACCGGCCGCGGCCGCTCGCCGCGGGGCTGGCCGAGACCTTCGCCTGGCTGCGCTCGACCTCGGAGTGGCCGCGGCGGTGAGCGGCCTGTCGGGCGCCGAGATCGCCCGCAAGCTGGTGCACATGGCGGTGGGCGGACTCGCCTTCGCCATCCGGCCGCTCGGCTTCTGGGGCTCGCTTGCCGCGGCGCTCGCCGCGGTGGCCCACAACGCCTTCCTCTTCCCGCTCTATGGCGGCAGGCGGCTCTGGCGGACGGCGGAAGCCGAGCGCGGCCGCGCGCTCGGCATCGTCCTCTACCCGATCGCGGTCACCCTGCTCGTCGTCTGCTTCGCGGGCCGGCTCGAGGTCGCGGCCGCGGCGTGGGGCATCCTCGCCTTCGGCGACGGCATGGCCTCGGTCGTCGGCATGACGCTCGGCCGCGGCAACCCGCTGCCCTGGAACCCGCGCAAGAGCTGGGCGGGCACGCTCGCCTACTTCGCGTTCGGCACCGCCGCCGCCGCCGTGCTGCTGCTGTGGACCGCGCCCGGCCGCTACCCGGCCGGCTTCGCGCTCGCGGTCGCGGCCGCGGCGGCGCTCGGCGCCGCGCTGCTCGAGTCGGCCCCACAGGGGCTCGACGACAACCTCGGCGTGCCGCTGGTGACCGGGCTGCTGCTCTACTGCCTGCTGCTCACACAGGGGCACTGGGGCGCCCTGGCCTCGCCGGAGCTCGGGCGGCGCGCGGTCGTCGGCCTCGCGGTCAACGCGGCGCTCGCCATCGCCGCCTTCGCCGCGCGCGGCGTCGACCGCTCGGGCGCGCTCGCCGGCATCCTGCTCGGCACCGTGATCTGGGCCTGTCTCGACTGGCGCGGATTCCTGCTGCTGTTCGCCTTCTTCGCGCTCGGCACGCTCGCGACCAGGGTCGGCTACGAGGAGAAGGCGAAGCGCAAGCTCGCGCAGGAGAAGGGGGGCGGCGCGGCGCCAGGAACGCGCTCGCCAAGACCGCCGTGCCGGCCCTGGCGGCGCTGTTCGCGGTGACGACCGGCTATCCCGAGCTCTTCGCGCTCGCCGTCGCGGGCGCCTTCGCCACGGCCGCCTCCGACACCTGCTCGTCGGAGATCGGCCAGGTCTACGGCCGCCGTACCTTCCTGATCACCAGCTTCAAGCCGGTGCCGCGCGGCACCGAGGGCGCGGTCTCGCTCGAAGGGACGCTCGCCGGCATCGGCGCGTCCCTGGTCGTGGGCGGAGCCGGCGCCGCGGCCGGGCTCTATTCCTGGTTGGGGCTTGCCCCCGTCGCGCTGGCGGCGCTCGTGGCGACGACGCTCGAGTCGCTGATCGGCGCCACGCTCGAGCAGCGCGGGCTGCTCGACAACGAGGCGGTCAACTTCCTCAACTCCCTGGCGGGCGCGCTCTGCGCGGCGGGCCTGGGCGCCCTCGTCCTCGGCTGAGCCGGCTTCAGGTCGGCCCGCCGTCGCCGGGCGCGACCAGCGCGGCGAACAGGTCGACCAGGTCGGGATCGAGGTAGCCGCCGGCGCGGTCGCGCAACAGCCAGAGCGCCTCCTCGGGGGTCGCACCGCCGCGCGTGCGCACGGTCTCCCAGGTGTCGGCGACGGCCACCACCCGCGCGGCCGCGACCGGGCGGCGCGGCTCCGCGAGAAGCGGATAGTTGGCCGCCCCGTCGAAGCGCAGGTGGTGCTCGTAGGCGACCAGCAGGGTGACGTCGGGCAGCCCCTCGGCCGCCGCCAGCCGGGCCGCGCCGCGCACCGGATGGAGCCGACGGCGCGTCGCGGAGTCTTCGCCGGGCGCCGGTTCGAGGTAGCCGATATCGTGGAAGAGCCCGGCGAGCCCGAGCGCCTCCAGACTGTCGCCCGTGAGTCCGAGAGCGAGTCCGATGCGGAGCGTGCCGAGCGCCACCGCCAGGCCGTGGGCGAAGGCGGCGTCCTCGTTCTCGACGACCGACAGCTCGGGCGACTCGAACCGCGCTCCCGCCGCGGCGCGGGCGAGGCGTGCGATCATCTCGCGCAGGCGCTCGATCCGGGCGGAGCGTCCGGTGGCGACGCCGACCAGCTCGGCCTTGGCGGCCGCGAGCTCGTCGGGGCGCGCGACCAGCGGGCGCTCGACCGCCGCGGGGACCGCGGTGGCGCCCTCGGCCGCCTCCGACCCGATGAAGCCGGCGTGTCCGATCTGCAGGTGGCGCATCGGCGTCGGCCGGTCCGAGCCCGAGCAGGAGTCGAGGAAGGCGGCGAGCTCGGCGGCGTCGAGCCCGGCGAGGAGCGTCATTCCCCGCAGTCCATGGCGTGCGAAAGCGAGGCGCAGGCCGCGTGCCCAGTGCGAGTCTTCGGGCAGCGGCTGGCGGTCGACGAGCAGCTCGTCGTCGACCAGGAGAACGGAGATTTCGCCCGCGAGAGCGGCGCGGCAGAGTTCGTCAAACGCCGCGAGCGCCCGCTCGATCGAACGGCGGACCTGCGGGTGCGTCGAGGGGTAGACCGCGCGCTGCTGGAAGGCCGCGCCCAGCTCGACGACGAACCGTTCGATGAGGTGATCCCGGTCGGGGCTCTGGCTCACGTGTTCCTCCGCTCGGCGTCCGCCAGCGAGCGGGAGAGGCTGCGGATCTGGGGCACGCCCGAGCGCAGGCCGCGCTCGACCCAGGGCCGGCGCGCTTCGATCGGATAGCCGCTCAGGGAGCGATAGAGCGCGATGCGTTCCTCCCGCGCGGCCGGTGGAATGGCGAAGCGGCGTGAGTATCGCTCGAGGCGCTCGAGGGTGCGTGGATCGCCGATCGTGCCGAGCGCGCGAATGGCCTTCAGCCGAACCGAGCGCCGCGAGCCGAAGGGGTCCCACGGCACGAGCAGATCGGCGAGCGGCTCGGCCGACTCGGCGATCGCATGCTCGCCGGCGAGCTCGATCGCGGCCTCGGCGAGACGCGGATCGGAGTGAGCGAGCGCCTTCCGCAGCAGCTCCCGCGGCAGCTCCTGGTCGAAGGCGAAGAGGTTGCGGATGGCCTCGATCCGGACCCGGAGGTCGGGGTGCTCGGCGCAGCGCCGCACGGCCGACACCGAACCGGGGTCGCCGACCCGGCGCAGGAGCAGCAGCATGTTGCGCACCACGTACCAGCGCGGGTCGCCGAGCCGCGCGGTGGCGTCCAGGACGACCAGCGATCCGAGCGAAGCGAGCAGCGTGAGCAGCCGGTGGCGCTGGGCGCGGTCCTCGGCCTCGGCCAGCAGGCCGACCAGGTTGCGGACGGCTGTCGGTCCGAGACGCTCGACCAGCGCGCGCACGAGCGCGAGAGACTCCTCGGAGAGGTCGGAGAGGATGAGGCCGATGGAAGAGATCGGTTCGGTTCCTGCCAGTCGATCGGCGCAGTCGCGGAACTCGGCCGCACCCGGTGCCACGCCCACCGACCGGCGCTGGACACGCTCCGCCAGGTCGAGAGCCTGACGCAGACGCGCCGATCGGAGCAGGCCGAGATAGCCGGACTCGAGCCGCGTCAGCAGCGCGGCTAGCTGCTCGGGCACGACCTCGCTGCGCTCGGCGAGCTCAAGTATGGCGAGAGCGTTCGCGCGGTCGAGCGCCGCCGGCTCGAGCTCGCGCGCGATGGCGGCGGCGGCGTCCGAGAGTGGAGGCCGAGCATCGCCGCCCGGAAGCTCGAGCAACACCTCGAGCACGCGCTCCGGCGGCCGCTCGTCGAGAACGGCGTCGACGTCGGTAGTGGCGAAGGCGCGTCGGAGGTTGGCGAAGCGGTCGCGGTCGATCCCGATCGACTGCGCGGCTTCCGCTTCGGCCGCCGCAGCGCCGGCGAGGGCACGCTTCAGACGCGCGGCACCCTCCTCGGGCAGGGCCGTGAGCAGCGGCGCGAGAGCGCGCTCGGCCTCCGCGACCGGACGGAAGGCGGCGACCAGTTCCCGCACCAGCTGGATCCGGGCTTCGTCGCCCAGCAGCGGGTAGAGACGGGCGATCCCCGCGGCGTGCTTCGCGTCGGGCAGCTCGGCGTAGTCGGCGACGGCGGCCCGCAGCGCGTTGGCGATCGTCGCCGGGCGCCAGGGCTCGAGGTCGGCGGGGCCCTCTCCCTCGAGCAGGAACCGCAGCAGGTCGGCCGCGCTCCGTCCGGTCGCGAGCCAGGCCGCCAGCCGCGCCCCGTCGAGGCCGCCGGCCTCGAGCACCCGCCGGACCAGCCGGTCCCAGAGGGAGCCGGCCTCGGAGGCCGCGGTCTCGCCGTCGCCCTCGACGAGTGCGATGTCGGAAAAGTCGAGATCCCGCACCCGGATGCGCGCGAGACCGGCCGCGGCGAGCTCGGCCGCGAAGGAGCCGGCGGTCCGCCGCTTGCGAGGGTCGACGACCAACGCGTCGAGAAAGCGCTCGAACTCCATGCCGCCCGCGCCGGGTTCGAGGACGAGCGCCGCGGCACCCCGACGCCGCAGCAGCTCGGAAAGGCGCGCGGCGGTGGGTGTCTCGATGCGGTCCTCGCCCTGGAGCAGGCCGTTGCGGGACGCAGCGAGCTCGAGCGTACCGGTCTCTGCGAGCAGCGCCTCGAGCGACTCGGTGGCGCGCGCGAGCCCGGCCAGCGCCGAGGGGTGGCCCGGCGGATAGGTGGCCCGCGCCCGCCAGGCGATCGCGAGATCGCGCAGGAAGAACCCGAGCAGGGAGGCGACGGTGGGCGACGCCATCGCAGGAGATTCTATGCGCGCGGCCCGGGCAGCGGGGCCTCTCGTGTGGTTCCGGGTATGCTGCCGCCCAGGGAGACAGGTCATCGAAGCCCTGACGAGCCGCTGGGCCCTGCGCGCCGCGACCTGGCTGCCCGCGCTGGTGGCGCTGGCGCTCGCGCTGCCGTTCGCGACCCGCTACGGGATCTTCCGCGACGAGCTCTACTACGTCGCCTGCGCCCGGCGGCTGGCCTGGGGCTACGTCGATCACCCGCCGCTCGTCGCGCTGCTCACCGCCGGCTGGACCCGGCTGTTCGGCGACTCGCTCTTCGCCCTGCGCCTCCTGCCGGCGCTCGCCGCGGCGGCGACGGCGACGCTCGCCGGATCGATCGCGCGGGGCTTCGGCGGCGGCCGCTTCGCGGCCCTGCTCGCCGGCCTCGCGACCGCCCTCGCGCCCGTCTACCTCTCGCTCGGCTCGGTGCTCTCGATGAACGCCATCGACCTGCTGGTCTGGGCCGCGGCCTTCCGATTGCTGGTGGCGCTCGCGGCCGGCGCCGACGAGCGGCTCTGGCTCGCCTTCGGAGCGGTGTGCGGCGTCGGCCTGCTCAACAAGGCGAGCGTCCTCTTCCTCGGTTTCGGCGTCGCCGCGGGCCTCGTCCTCGCCCGCCGCTTCGACCTCGCGCGGAACCGGTGGTTCTGGGCGGGCGGCGCGCTCGCCGGCGCGCTCTTCCTGCCCCATCTGCTCTGGCAGCGCGCCCACGGCTGGCCGACGCTCGAGTTCATGGCCCACGCGCACGCCGGCAAGAACGTCGATCTCGCGCCGCTCGACTTCCTGCGCGAACAGGCGCTGCAGACCGGACCGCTCGCCGCGCTGCTCTGGCTCGGCGGCCTCGCCGCGCTGCTCGCTTCCCGCCGCCTGCGCGTCCACCGGCCGCTCGGCTTCGCCTACCTCGCGGTGCTCGCGGTGATGCTCTCGACCGCCGCCAAGCCCTACTACCTCGCGCCCGCCTACACGGCGCTCTGGGCGGCCGGAGCGACGATGGTGGCGGAATGGACGGCGCGTCGGCGCTCGCCCCGGCTCTGGCGGGCCGCCGTGCTGGTCCCGATCGTCGCCTCCGGACTTGCGCTGGCGCCGCTCGCGCGGCCGATCCTGCCGGTCGAGCGCTACGTCGTCTACGCGGCCGCGTTGGGCGTCGCTCCGGGCACGGACGAGCGCCACGCCGTCGGCCGGCTGCCGCAGTTCTTCGCCGACATGCAGGAGTGGCGCGAGCTGGCCCTGGCGGTGGCGCGCGCCGCCGACCGGCTGGCACCGGAGGAGCGCGCGCGGGCGTGCGTCTTCGGCCAGAACTACGGCGAGGCGGGAGCGGTCGAGTACTTCGGCCGCGAGTTCGATCTGCCCCCTGCGCTCTCGGCCCACAACAGCTGGTTCCTCTGGGGCCCCGGCGCCTGCGACGGCGAGGTGCTGCTGGTGATCGACGACGAGCGCCGCCGGCTCGACGAGCTGTTCGAGTCGGTCGAGCCGGGCGCGACCTTCGACTGCCGCGACTGCATGCCCTACGAGGACGACCAGCAGGTCTGGATCGTCCGCCGGCCGCGCCAGCCGCTGGCGGCGGTCTGGCCGTCGATCCGGCACTACGACTGAGGAGGGCGCGAGAGCCCGGTGTCGACCTCGACCCGGTTCTTGCCCGCGTGCTTGGCGCGGTAGAGCGCGCGATCCGCCGCGCTGACCAGGGTGTGCCGCCGTACGCCCATCCTCGCCACCGTTGCGGCGACGCCGCAGCTCGCGGTGACCCGCGGCCGCGGACCCTCCTCGTCGGCGGGGAGCTCGAGGGCCTCGACCGCCGCGCGCAGCCGCTCGGCGACCTGACGGGCGCCGTCGGTGTCGGTCGCCGGCAGGATCACGGCGAACTCCTCGCCGCCCAGGCGCGCGAGCAGATCGCCCTCGCGCGGCAGGGCCGCGGCGAGGGCGCGCGCGGCGCGCCGGAGGCACTCGTCTCCGGCCGGGTGGCCCTGGGAGTCGTTGAGGACCTTGAAATCATCGACGTCGAGCATCACCACCGCGAGCGGCCGGTCGGCGCGCATCGAGCGGGTCCACTCTGCCTCGAGCGTGACCTCGAACTGGCGCCGGTTGGGCAGTTCGGTCAGGGTATCGAGCCGGGAGAGGCGGCTCAGTTGCTCGTTGACCTCGGCGAGCTCGCGCGTGCGCGCAGCGACCCGCGCCTCGAGCTCGCGCTCGCGCCGCTCGTGGCGGGCGACCCAGAGGCGGGCCGCGAGCCAGAACAGGAGCAGCACGAGGGCGGCGAGGGCGAGGCGCACCGGGAGCGTCTCCCAAGGCGTCGGGACGATCGTGAACGCGACCTCCGCGGGTCCGACCTCCTGGCCCATGCCGTCCCGGGCCCAGACCAGGAAGCGGTACCTGCCGGGCTCGAGCTCCGAGATCTCGCGCTCGGCGGCCGCCGTCCAGTCGGTCGGCAGACTCTCGAGCCCCACGAGCTGGCTGCGGTAGGCGGTCAGCGTCTCCCCGACGAAGGAGAGCAGCGAGTAGTGGAAGACCAGCCGCCCCTCGCCGCGCACCAGTCGGGCGCCCGGCGCCAGGGGCCGGCCCGGGGCGAGACTCGACGCGACGGTCAGCCGCAGGCGCTCGGGGCCGGAGTCGGCGATCTCGCGCTCGGGGTCGATCACCGCGATGCCGCCGGCGGTGCCGATCCAGACGCGCCCGCGCGGGCCGACCTGCGCGGCGCCGCGCATGCCCTGGTTGAGCGGCAGGCCGTGCTCGGTCGTGAACAGCCGGATGTCGGGCGTCTCGCTCGTCGCGCTCCACGTCAGCCGCGCCACGCCGCGGTTGGTGGGAATGAACAGCCGGCCGGCGCGGTCTTCCACGATGGCGTAGACGAAACCGTTGGGGAGCTGCGGAACGGCGGGGTCGGGGGCGGTCGTGACGCGGGGTTCCTCGGCGCGCGGGTCGAGGCGGGCGAGGCCCCCTTCGGTGCCGACCCAGAGCCACTCCTGCGTGCCGCGCCGCTGCAGATGGAGTGCCAGGACGGAGCCGTTGGGCAGGCCGTCGGCGGTGCCCCAGCTGTGCCGGTGGCCGTCGCGATAGCGCCAGAGCCCCTGCGAGGTGCCGAGCCAGATCGTCGGCGCCCCGCCCGTGGGTGGCGGCTCCTGCGCGGCCAGCGCGAGGATCGAGACGCCCTCCGAGTCGAGGCCGGGCGGTGTCTGCCAGCGCTGCCCGTCGAAGACGACCGCGCCGCCGCGGGTTCCCACCCAGAGCCGGCCCGTGCCGTCGCGCTGCGTCTCCTCGAGCAGCGACTGCACCAGGTCGTGCGGCAGCGCTCCGCCCGCGCGATCGAAGCGGGACCATCGGGTCCCGTCCCAGCTCGCGAGGCCGCCGTTGCGGGTGCCGGCCCAGACCCGCGGGCCGCCGCCGATGTGCCGGGTCTCGGCGAGCGCGAGCACGGTGTCGTTGGCGAGCGCGCCGGAGGCGCGGTCGAACCGGCGCCAGGTTCCCTGTCGCCAGAGGGCGAGGCCGCGTCCGTCGAGCCCCGCCCAGAGCTCGATCCCGTCCGCGCCGTCGGGGCGCACGAGCAGCGCGGAAGCCGTCGCCGCGGGCGCTTCGGCGACCGGATGGACGACCCGCCAGAGCCCCTCCGAGACGCGCAGCAGCCCGTTGTTGCGGGTTCCCACCCAGAGCGCGGCGCCGCCCTGGGCGTCGGTCGTCTCGAGCAGGCGGTAGGCCGCGCCGGAGTCGAAGAGCGGACCCAGGTCGATCGCGCGCACCCGGTCGCCCTCGAGCTCGGCGATGCCGCCGCCGTCGGTGGCGATCCAGATCGCGTTGCGGCCGTCGGGCCGGGGCTCGAGGTCGGTGAGGAAATTCGAACGGAGCCCCTCGGCGCGGCCGAAGCGGGTCCAGGCTCCGTCCGCGAAGCGGAAGAGGCCCTCGCCGTAGGAGCCTGCCCAGAGGATCTCGCGCCCCGCAGCGTCGCGCGTGCGGGCGAGCGAGCTGAAGGCGACCGCGGGCGCGCCGGCAAGGGGCTCGATGCGGCCGCTCCCGAGGCGCAGCCGGGCGAGGCCCGCGGCGGTGGCGATCCAGAGCGAGTCGTCGTCCGCGCTCGCGGGCGGCAACAGATCCCAGACGCGCTCGGCGGGCAGGCCCTCGGCGGTGGTGAAGCGGCGCCAGGCGCTGCCGTCGAACGCGGCGAGGCCCTCGTCGTGGAGCGCGACCCAGAGCTCGCGGCGACCGCCGAACCCGGTCTCGGTGAGCGCGTTGACGCGCTCGCCGGGCAGGCCTCCCGGGCTCGACGAGAAAACTCTCCAGCCTGCCTCGTCGAGCCGCACGAGCCCGGCTCCCTGGGTGCCGAACCAGAGCGCCCCGGAGCGGTCCGTGTACAGGCAGCGGACGTGGCGGGTGCGGCGCGCGACCGGCAGCTCGACGCTCTCCCAGCGCCGGCCGTCGTAGCGCGCCACGCCGTCCTGGGTGCCCGCCCAGAGCAGACCTTCGCGATCGAGCGCGAGGGCGTTGATGGTGTTCTGCGGCAGACCCTCGGCGTCGCGGTAGGGCTTGACGAAGGGGAGCGCCGCGCCGAAGGGATCGGCCGCCGCCGCGCGCCCCGCCGCTGCCGCGGTGCAGGCCGCGACGGTCAGCAGGAGCACGAGGGCGCGGACAGGGCGCCCCGGCGGGCGGAGGTCGCCGGGGCCTGGCGATCGGTGCGGCATACTCTGCAGGGAAACTACCCCGGAACCACGATCTTCCGCCATCGGCAACGCTCCGCCGGCGGAACGATCGGGCGCGGCCGGAGCGCGCCCATCGGCTAAGCTTGCCTCTTCCGCATGAAGAAACTCGACCTTTACGCGCAGCTCTCCCGTCCGTTCACCCTGCTCCCGCCGCTGCTCGGCATCATCTCCGGCTCGGTCTGCGCGTGGGGCTCCGTGCACAACCCCGACCCGAGCCGCACGCTGACGCTCTCGGTCGTCCTCACCGTCGCCCTCGGCTCGCTCTGCGCGAGCTTCCTCAACGCCGCCTCGAACGCGATCAACCAGATCACCGATCTCGACATCGACCGCGTCAACAAGCCGGGGCGCCCGCTGGTCACCGGCGCGCTCACCGTGCGCGAGGGGTGGGTCTTCACCTGGCTCTTCTACGCGCTGGCGATCGTGCCGACCTGGGCCGTGGTCGTCTACCCGCACGTGACCTGGATCGACAAGATCACCGCGCCGCTCGGCGCCCACGAGACCTTCTTCATCTACCTCGCCGGCGCTGGTCTTCACCCTCGTCTACTCGGTGCCGTCCTGGGGGCGCACCAAGGCGCACGGCATGCTCGCCAACTGGACGATTGCCATCCCGCGCGGCTGCCTGCTCAAGGTCGCCGGCTGGGCGATGGTCGCCCGCATCGGCCACTGGGAGCCCTGGGCGATCGGCTCGATCTTCATGCTCTTCCTGGTCGGGGCTGCATCGACCAAGGACTTCGCCGACATCGAAGGGGACCGCGCCGGCGGCTGCAAGACGCTGCCGATCCTGCACGGGCCGCGCAAGGCCGCCTGGATCATCGCTCCCTTCTTCGTGCTGCCCTGGCTGCTGATGCCGCTGTTCGCCTTCCTGCCCGACCCGCAGAATCCGGCGCACGCGATCCTCACCGGCAACCGCTGGGCGCTCTCCGGACTCGGCGTGCTGCTGACCCTCTGGGGCATCTACACGGTCTACCTGCTGGTGCGCGATCCCGACGAGCTGACCCGCAGCGAGAACCACCCGAGCTGGCGCCACATGTACCTGATGATGATGGCGGCCCAGGTCGGCTTCGCGGTGGCCTACCTGATCCCGCACTGAACCGGCCGCAGCCGATGCCCGGGCTTCCCGCAGGCGCTCCCCGCTTCGCCTGGCTCGCCGCTCCCGAGGCGGGGCCCGGAGCCTGGTGGCGCTTCGCGACGCCGCGCGGCGCCCTCGCCGCGGCGAGTCCCGCCGAGGTGCCGGCGCTCCTCGCCGAGCTCGAGCGGGCCGCGGCGCGCGGCCTCTGGGCGGTCGGCTTCGTCGCCTACGAAGCGGCGCCCGCCTTC
This sequence comes from uncultured Acidobacteriota bacterium, assembly GCA_963803995.1. Lineage (GTDB taxonomy): Bacteria > Acidobacteriota > Thermoanaerobaculia > Multivoradales > JAGPDF01 > JACTMI01. The sequence goes on along the minus strand of CAWDOT010000008.1, from coordinate 55,419 downwards.
GACGCGGCGCTCGCGGTGGCCGGCCCGTGCGGGTCGCCGGTCGCCGCCTTCGGACTGTTCGACGCGCCCGAGCGGACCGCGGCTCCGACTGCGGCGGACGGGCGCGCCCGGGTGTCCGGCCTCGCGCCCGCGCTCGGCGCGGCGGAGCACGCCGCCGCGATCGCGGCCGTGCGCGCGGCGATCGCGCGCGGCGACACCTACCAGGTCAACTTCACCTTTCCGCTGCACGGCCGTCTCGAGGGCTCGCCGGAGGCGCTGTTCGCAACGCTCGCGCCGGCGCGCCCGCGCGCCCTGCTCCGCGTTTCTCGATCTGGGCGCGCGGGCGATCGTCTCGCTCTCGCCCGAGCTCTTCTTCGAGCGGGAGGCGGGCCGCCTGCGGATGCGTCCGATGAAGGGAACCCGCCGGCGGGGCCGCTTCGCCGAGGAGGACGCCGGCGCGTCGCAGCCGAGCTCACCGCGGCCGGGAAGGACCGCGCCGAGAACCTGATGATCGTCGACATGGCGAGGAACGACCTCGGCCGGCTCGCGCGCCCCGGCTCGGTCGAGGTCACGCGGCTCTTCGAGCTCGAGCGCTATCCGACCGTCTGGCAGATGACCTCGACCGTCGAAGCGAGCTCGGGCGCCGCGCTACCCGAGATCTTCGCGGCGCTCTTCCCCTGCGCCTCGGTGACCGGCGCGCCGAAGGCGGCGACGATGCGGCGCGATCGCGGCGCTCGAGCGCCGTCCGCGCGGCGTCTACTGCGGCGCCATCGGCTGGGTCGCGCCGGGAGGGCGGGCGCGTTTCTCGGTCGCCATCCGCACCGCCGAGATCGAACGCGCCTCGGGGGCGCTCGTCTACGGCGTCGGCAGCGGCGTGGTGTGGGACTCGGACGCCGGCGAGGAGTGGCGGGAGTGCCTGGCGAAAGGCGCGGCGCTCGAAGCGGTCGCGCCCTTCCGCCTGTTCGAGACGATCCTCCACCATCCCCGGCGCGGCGCCCTGCGGCGCGAGCGGCACCTGGCTCGGCTCGCCGCCTCGGCGGCGCACTTCGGTTTCGCGCTCGATGCCGCCGAGGCGCGCGGCGCGCTGGAAGCGGCGACGCGGGGACTCGGTCCGGGTCTCCACCGCGTCCGGCTCGAGCTCGCCGCCGACGGCGCGGTCGCGGTCGCGGCCGCGAGCTTCGCGCGGCCGCGCAGGGCGTGGACGGTGGCGCTCGAGCGGGAGGCGGTCGACGCCGCCGATCCCCACCTCTTCCACAAGACGACCCGGCGCGCCGTCTACGAGCGCGCGCTCGCCGCGTCGCGTGCGCGAGGCGCCGACGAGCCGCTGCTCGCCAACGGCGCCGGCGAGCTGACCGAGGGCGCGCGCACCAACCTGGTCGTCGAGATCGACGGGCGCCGCTTCACGCCGGCGCGCGAGTGCGGACTGCTCGCCGGTGTCTTTCGCGCCGGCCTGCTCGCGCGCGGGCGGGTCGAGGAGCGGGTGCTCACCCGCGCCGACCTCGCGCGCGCGAGCCGAGTCTGGATGGTCAACGCACTGCGCGGATGGATCCCGGTCGAGCGCCTGCTCGACGCCGGCTCCTGATCTTCTGGAATCGCCGGCCACCCGGGCCGGCCGAGGTCAGCTCGCTCAGGTGAAGCCGGTGCCGCAGGCGGGGCGTCCGCAGCCGGCGCCGCCGACGCTCTCGCTCTGGCTCGAGCCCCCGCGCGCGGCGAAGGTCGAGAGCTGACGCGCCACGCGGGCCTCGCCGCAGCGCGGGCAGACGATCCCCTCGGCGTCGTCGCCGAGGCGCTGGAGCACTTCGAAGCGGTGGCTGCAGGCCTCGCAGCGGTACTCGTAGAGCGGCATGGAGAACTCCGGGAGGATCAGGAGTGCGCGGCGCGCCGGCGGACGACGAAGAGGCCCGCCACCAGCAGCGCCGCGGCGAGGCTCGCGAGCCCGAGCGGACTTGCGGCCGGGACCTCGAACGGCGCACAGGCCGCCGCGACCGGATCCTCGACGTCGAGCAGGGTGGCGTCGGCGAGCAGCACGCCGATGCCCGGCGTGGCCTGCGAGATCGGCGGCAGGGCGACCGCGCCATTGACGCTGTGCACGGCGCCGTCCGCGGGCACCGAGAGCGGCACCGAGCGGACCAGCGCGCCCTCGTCCCAGACCTCGAGGCGGAAGCTGTCCGTCCCGCCGCCGGCGTCGGCCGTCACCTGGAGCGCGAACGTGAGCACGCAGCGGTCGGCGGCGAGGCTCTGGATCGCGCCGACGACCAGTGACTCGGGCGGCGGCGCCACGAGCGCGTCGGCGGTCGGTTCGACGCGCACGTTCCCGGACGCCCCGGCCGAAGCGGCGACGGCGAAAAGGGAAAGGAGGAGGGCCGATGCTTTCACGACATGGGAAGTGTAGTGGAAACCGGGGAAAGCGCAAGCCCTCCCCGGGTTCCGTCCCGGCGGGGTTCCGCGGGCCTCAGGCGCCGAGAAGCGACTCGACCGCCGCGCGCTCCTCGCGCAGCTCCTTCTCGGTCGCCGCCAGCTTCTCGCGGCTCCAGTCGTCGACCGCCAGGCCCTGGACGATCTGGTAGTCGCCCCCCGTGCAGACGCAGGGGTAGCTGAAGACCACGCCCGACGCGATGCCGTAGCTGCCGTCGGAGGGCACCGCCATCGAGACCCAGTCGCCGTCGCGGCTGCCGAGCGCCCAGTCGCGCATGTGGTCGATCGCCGAGGAGGCGGCCGACGCGGCCGAGGAGGCGCCGCGCGCCTTGATGATCGCCGCGCCGCGCTGCTGCACGGTCGGGATGAACGTCTCCCGGTACCAGGCCGCATCGACCATGGCGGGCACGGCCTGGCCGCCGGCCACCGCCTGCGAGATGTCGGGGAACTGGGTCGAGGAGTGGTTGCCCCAGATCGTCATCTTGTGGATCTCGCGCGCGGCGACGCCGGTCTTCTCGGCGAGCTGCGACAGCGCCCGGTTGTGGTCGAGCCGCGTCATGGCGTGGAACTGCCGGCGGTCGAGGCCGGGGGCGTTGGCGGCGGCGATCAGCGCGTTGGTGTTGGCGGGGTTGCCCACCACCAGCACCCGCACGTCGCGGGAGGCGTGCTCCGAGAGCGCCCGGCCCTGCGGCCCGAAGATCTTGCCGTTCTCGGCGAGCAGGTCCTTGCGCTCCATGCCCGGTCCGCGCGGCTTGGCGCCGACCAGGAAGGCGTAGTCGACGCCGGCGAAGCCCTCCGCGAGATCCGCGGTGGCCACGACGCCGGCGAGGGTCGGGAAGGCGCAGTCGTTGAGCTCCATGACGGTGCCCGCGAGGGCGCCGAGAGCGGCGGGGATCTCGATGAGGTGGAGGACCACCGGCTGATCGGGGCCGAGCAGGTTGCCGGCCGCCAGGCGGAAGTTGAGGGCGTAGCCGATGTTGCCGGCGGCCCCGGTGACGGCGATGCGCACGGGCTTATTCATGGTGCCCAGGATTGTACGGCAGCGCCCCCGGCGCGCCCCGCGCGAACAGGTAGGGGAGCGCTCCCGGCGCCGGGAACCGAAACCCCGGTGGCGGGTCCCCGTAGGGAGAGGCGAGGAGAGACGCCATGGACGCCCCCCGCCGTCACCCGCTGGTCGACTTCTTCGCCGTCGCGGTCCGGCCGCGCACTTACGGTGCCCTGGCCTACCTCTGGCTCGGCTTCCCGCTCGGCCTCGCCTGGTTCGTGACCCTGACGGTCGGTTTCGCGCTCGGCTTCGGCCTCGCGATCCTCTGGATCGGCTTCTTCATCCTGGCCGCCACGCTCGCGCTCGTCTGGTTCGCCGGCGGCCTCGAGCGGCAGCTCGCGATCCACCTGCTCGGCGCGCGGGTGCCGGCCCGTGTCGATGCGGAGCCCGCCCCCCGGTTCGGCGCCCGCGTGGGGGCCACGCTCACCTCGCCGGCGCTCTGGAAGGGGCTCTTCTTCCTGATGGCTCGCTTCCCCGCGGCGCTCGTCTGCTGGGTGGCCTCGCTGGTGTCGCTGGTCGTGCCGGCGGCTTTCGCGGCGCTGCCCGTCCTCTACCTCGTCGCCGAGCCACGTGGACTCCACTTCGAATGGCCCTTCTGGGGCGTCGACAGCTTCGCGGCGACGCTGCCCTTCGGGGTCGCCGGCCTGCTCGGTCTGCTCGTCGCGCTCCACCTGAACGTGGCGCTCGGCTGGGTCTGGGCGCGGGTGGCGGAGTGGCTGCTCGGCGCCGGCAAGCCGGGTGCGGCCCTCCCCGCGGCGCCGCCGATCGCAGTGGTCGCGGGCTGATTCAGGGCTGCACCAGCGCGGCGCGGGTGGTCCCGCAGTGCCGAGCGCAGGGACGGATCTCTTCCCGGAGCGGAGACTCTCCCGCGGCGGAGCGGAGGGAAGAGATCCGGCCCGGAGCGGAGATCGCCCCGCTGGTCCGATTGCAGAATGAAGGCAGTCGCCTCAGCGGCCGAACGTCTCGCAGGCGTCGGGGTCGCCGCTCTCCATGCCCCGCTTCAGCCACTGCACGCGCTGCTCCGAGGAGCCGTGCGTGAAGCTGTCGGGCTGCACGCGGCCGGTCGCCATCTTCTGCAGGCGGTCGTCGCCGATCGCCGCCGCGGCGCGCAGCCCCTCCTCGACGTCGCCCGGTTCGAGCAGCTGCTGGTCCCGATGGGCGTGGTAGGCCCAGACGCCCGCGAAGCAGTCGGCCATCAGCTCGAGACGGACCGAGAGCTCGTTGGCCTCTTCCTGGCTCGCCGCGTTCTGCTGCGCCCGCGTCACCCGGTCCGAATAGCCGAGCAGGTTCTGGACGTGGTGGCCGACCTCGTGCGCGACGACGTAAGCAGCGGCGAAGTCGCCCGGCGCGCCGAAGCGGCGGGCGAGCTCGTCGAAGAAGGAGAGGTCGAGGTAGACCCGCTCGTCCGGCGGGCAGTAGAAGGGACCGACCGCGGCGGAGTTCGTGCCGCAGGCCGACTGCACCATCTCCGAGAAGAGCGTCAGCCGGGGCGGCCGGTAGGTCTGTCCCGCCGCGGTGAAGACCTGGCTCCAGACGTCCTCGGTCGAGGCGAGCACCACCGAGGCGAACTTGCCGAGCTCGTCCGCGGGAGCGCCGGCCGGAGCGCCGGCGTCGACCGAAGCCGACGGCGGCCCCTGCACCTGCTCGGCGACCTGGAGCAGCGCCAGTGGATCCTGGCCGGTGACGTAGGCGAGGACGACGACCAGGATCACGCCGCCGCAGCCGAGCCCCGCGCCCCGGCCCAGGCGCGGTCCGCGGCCGCGCACGTCCTCGACATTGGTGCTCTCGCGCCGCCCTTGCCACCGCATGGTCGATCTCCTCCCGTCGAGCTCGCTCCGGTCTCGCGACGGAGACTAGCGCGAGGCTCGGGAGAGTCGCCAGCCGGACGCCGTGTCAGGATGCCCGGCCATGAGCGAGCCGCGGCTGGGCTTCGTCGAGCTGCCGTCGCTCCGGCTGCACGTGGCGCAGGCGGGGCCCGAGCGGGGGGCGCCGGTCCTCCTCCTGCACGGCTTCCCGGAGTTCTGGTGGGGCTGGCGGCGCCAGATCGGACCGCTCGCCGCGGCCGGGCACCGGGTGATCGCGCCCGACCAGCGCGGCTACAACCTGTCGGACAAGCCGCGCGGCCTCGCCGCCTACTCGCTCGACCGCCTCGCCGAGGACGTCGTCGCGCTGCTCGACGCGCTCGGCCTCGAGCGGGCGCCGGTCGTCGGCCACGACTGGGGCGCGGCGGTCGCCTGGTGGACGGCGATCCGCTTCCCGGAGCGGGTCGAGCGTCTCGCCATCCTCAACACGCCGCACCCCGCGGCCTTCCGCCGCGCGCTGCGCACCGACGCCGATCAGCGCCGCCGCGTGCGCTACATGCTCTATTTCCAGCTCCCCTGGCTGCCCGAGCGCAAGCTCGCCGCCGGCGGCTTCCAGCCCTTCCGCGCGATCTTCCGGCGGTCGAGCCGCCGGGGCACCTTCCCGGCCGGGGAGCTCGACCGTTACGCCGAGGCGGCCGCGCGGCCGGGCGCGCTCACCGGGATGCTCGCCTGGTACCGCGCCGCCTTGCGCCGGCCGCCGCGCCGGCTGCCCTCGCTCGCCGTCGCCCCCCCGACGCTGATCCTCTGGGGACTGGAGGACGTGGCGCTCTCGCCGGCGCTCATCGAGCCGTCGGCCGCCTACTGTCGCGAGGTCGAGGTGGTGCGGATCCCCGGCGCGGGGCACTGGGTGCAGCACGAGGCGGTCGACGAGGTCAACGCGCGGCTGCTCGCCTTCCTGGCCCCGGTGCGCGCGGCGCGCTGAGGCTCAGTGGACCGGCTCGTCGACCAGCAGGCCGAGCAGGTCGGTCGAGGAGACGATGCCGACGATCCTGCGCCCATGGGTGACCAGCACGCGATGGATGCGGGCGTCGATCATCGACTGCGCGACCTCGGAGATCGAGGTCTCCTCGTCGACCGAGAACACCGCCGGGTTCATCAGGTCGCGCACGGTCGGACCGTCCTCCTCGACGTGCAGCCCGGCGAGCTCCTCCGGGTCGACCTTCTCTTCCCAGCCGCGCACCCAGTAGCCGGGGTCGGAGCGGTCGGGGACGAGACGCCCCCCCTCGGCCTCGGAGCGGGCGAGATCGGAGAGCGAGACGACGCCCACCACGTGCCCCTCGCCGTCGACCACCGGAGCGCCGGAGATCTCGTTGTCGGTCAGGAACTCGGCGAGCTGGCGCGCCGTCCAGTCCGCCGGGACGGTCATGACCTCTTCGTTCATCAGATCGCGAGCGATGAGCCGACGCATCGGGCACCTCCTGCGCCGCGAGCGTAGACCCCGGCCCCGGGGGCCGGCCCCCCCCGGGCGGGCGGGCGACGGAGGGCGACCTGCGGATAGGCTCGTGGTACCTTGAACAGATACTTCCACCCGAAGGTCGCCGGGGCGCTGCTCGTCTCGGCGCTGCTCGCTGCCGCCGCGCCCGCGATCTCTCCGGGCGAGCCCGAGGCCGGCTCCGGACCCTGGATGGTCCGCGCCTGGTTCGGTGACGAGACCGCCCGCCGCGCGGTCGCCTCCTGGGGCGATCATTTCGGCGACTACCGCGAGAAGGGATTCCTGCTGATCGAGGCCGACGCCGAGCGGGTCGCGGCGCTGCGCGCGCTCGGCTTCTACGTCGATCTCGACGAGGAGCGCACCGGCTGGATGGCGGGTGAGCCGGGGCCCCGGCGCCCGAACGCGATCCCCGGCTTCCCCTGCTACCGCACGGTCGAGGAGACCTTCGCGACGATGGACGCGCTGGTCGCCGCGCACCCCGGCCTCGCGACGGTGGTCGACGCCGGCGACTCCTGGCTGAAGACGCAGAACGCGGCGAACGGCTACGACATGCGGGTGCTGAAGCTGACCAACAGCGCGGTCGCGGGGCCCAAGCCGAAGCTGTTCGTCACGTCGTCGCTCCACGCCCGCGAGTACGCGCCGGCCGAGCTCGCCACCCGCTTCGCCGAGCGGCTGGTCGCCGGCTACGGCGACGACCCGGACGCGACCTGGCTGCTCGATCACCACGAGATCCACCTGCTGCTCCAGGCGAACCCCGACGGGCGCAAGCAGGCCGAGACCGGCGTCTCCTGGCGCAAGAACGTCAACACCAACTACTGCGGCCCGACCTCGAGCTCGCGCGGCGCCGACCTCAACCGGAACTTCTCCTTCCAGTGGGGCTGCTGCGGCGGGTCGAGCGCCGAGACCCGTGCTCCGACACTTCCGCGGGCCCTCGGCCGCACTCCGAGCCCGAGATCCAGGCGATCGAGGCCTACCAGCGGGCGATCTTCCCCGACCAGCGCCCGGCGGACCTCGACACCCCGGCGCCCGACGACGCCACCGGCGTCTACCTCGACATCCACAGCTACTCGCCGGAGATCCTGACCCCCTGGGGCTTCCAGGATCCGAACACCGACCCGGCGCCCAACGGCGACCAGCTCCGCACCGGCGCGCGCAAGTTCGGCTTCTACTCGGGCTACGAGCCGACGCTGTTCATCTACCCGGTCGACGGCGCCTCCGACGACTTCGGCTACGGCGACCTCGGCGTCGCCGCGTTCGCCTGGGAGATCGGCACCGCGTTCTTCGAGAGCTGCGCCTCGTTCGAGGGCTCGGTGCTGCCGGCGGGGCTCGCGATGCTCGAGTATGCGGCGAAGATCGCGCGCACGCCCTACGTCACGCCGCAGGGCCCGGAGGTGGTCGCCCCGGCGCTCTCCCCGGCGCCGGTCGCGCCGGGCACGCCGGTCGCGCTCGCCGCGACCGCGGACGACACCCGGTTCAACAACTCCAACGGCGCCGAGCCGACGCAGGCGATCGCGGCCGCCGAGGTCTACGTCGACCTGCCGCCCTGGAGCGGCGGCACGCCGGTCGCGCTCGCCGCCGCCGACGGCGCCTTCGACGAGACGGTGGAGGGGCTCGCCGGCAACCTCGCGACCGGCGCGCTCGCGCCCGGCCGCCACGACCTCTTCCTGCGCGCGCAGGATGCGGGTGGCGACTGGGGCGCGGTCGCCGGCGCCTTCCTCTGGGTGGTCGATCCGGCGACGGCGCCGGTCGTCACCGGCAACGTGCGCACGGCCGGCACCGGCGCGCCGCTGGCGGCGACCGTCTCGATCGGCGCCTTCTCGACCGCCACCGACCCGGCCACCGGCGACTACTCGCTGCAGGTGCCGCCCGGAACCTACGACCTCGGCGCCGCGGCGCCCGGCCACCAGGCGGCGAGCGCCGCCGGCGTCGCCGCCCCGGCGCTCGCCACCGTGACCCAGGACTTCCTGCTCGAGCCCTTCACGATCTTTTTCGCGGACAATGGCGAGGGGGCGCCCGCGGGCTGGACGGTGCAGAGCCCCTGGGCGCTGTCGAGCGAGGCCGCCGCGAGCCCGACCCACGCCTGGAGCGACAGCCCGGGCGGCATCTACGCCAACAACGTGAACAGCGCGCTGACCTCGCCGGTCGTCGACCTGACCGGCAAGAGCGGCGTCGAGCTCTTCTTCCGCCACATCTACGACCTCGAGGCGGGCTGGGACTACGGCCGCGTCGAGATCTCGACCAACGGCGGCTCGAGCTGGAGCGAGGTCGCCCGCTACGACGGCGTCGCGACCGCGAGCTGGCAGCCGGTGACGCTGCCGCTCGCCGCGCTCGCCAACGTCGCGCAGGCGCGCTTCCGCTTCCGGATCACCACGGACGGCAGCGAGCAGCGGGACGGCTGGCACGTCGACGACATCGAGCTGCGCGCGCTCCTGCCGCACCCGCTCTTCGCCGACGCCTTCGAGAGCGGCGGCACCACCCACTGGTCGCTGCGCACGCCCTGAGCACGCGCCCCTACTCGCCGGCCGGCGCGATCGCGATCCGCTCGCCGGTCGAGTAGGCGGTGAACTCCGGGGCGTACATCGACTGGAGCTCGGCCGGGGCGGCGCGGAAGGTGCCGGCGGTCGCGGCGCGCAGGCGGTGCTTCAGGGTGTACTCGCCCTGCGGGAGCCACTCGAAGAAGAAGTTGGTGCCGCTGTCGCGGATCTCCTGGTAGGCGGCGAGTCCCGTCTGGTAGCGCCAGCCCGAGGCGGTCTCGACCGGCTCGAAGCCGGCCGGCCGCGGGTCGCGCAGGTGGACGTACTCGGCCTGCGCGCGGGCGGTGACCGACACCTGCACTTCGAGCTCGTCGCCGACCGCGATCGTCGTGCCGTCCTTCAAGGGAACCAGCACCGTCTCGTCCCCCTTCCGCTCGCGCCGGAAATAGCGGCGCTCGACCCGGAAGAGGTCGCCGCGCGCCTCCTCGGGCAGCTGCTCGGTCGAGAAGTGCCAGGTCGCCGAGACGAAGGCGAGGCCCGGGCTCTCCTTCGAGGCCACCACGGTCGCGGCGCCGGCGTCGAGCTTCGCGCCCGGGATCACCACCTGGTTCTTCTTGCCGGTGAAGCGGTCGGGCTCGAAGACGAAGGTGGTCGTCTGGTGGCCGGCTTCGACCGTCACCGCCTCGCGCACGGCGAGCTGTCCGGTCGCCTTCAGGTACTTCGCGAGCGAGTAGAGGACCTCGGCCGTGCCGCGCGTCGACTTCCAGTGGTTGAGCTTCTTGTTGAGGAAGATCCACTGCACGAGACCGGGCAGGCGGGGGTCTTTGGGCGCGATCTCCTGCAGCGCGCGGATCGCCCAGGCGTGGGTCTCGATCGTGTCGTTGTACCAGAGCCAACCGCGGTCCTCGGGCGCCCAGAAGGTCCCCTCGTCGCGCGTGGTCTTCGCGGAATCCATCACGCTCGCGAGCACCAGCCGCGCGTCGGCGCCCCGGTCCGCGCGCTCGAGGGTCATCGCCAGCATGAGCTTCAGCATCGGCGAGTGCTGCTTCCAGTGCTTGAAGCTGAAGTCGAGCACCTTCTTGCGCTCGGTCGCGGGCAGGAAGTCGTCGATCCACTCCGGGTCCGGATAGTTCGACGCGACGTAGCCGAGGAACGTGAGCGACTCCCAGCAGCAGTCGTCCTTCATCGCGTCGCGGATCCAGTGGTCGCGCGCCTCCTGCGCCAGGTAGCGCCAGCCGTTCGCGACCATCTCCTCCGGCACCTCGACGCCGAACTCGCCCGCCTTGCCGAAACCGTAGAGCAGGTAGAGCGTCATCCAGGGCGACGGCGGGCCGCCCGGGAACCAGGGGAAGGCGCCCGAGGGGAGCTGCGCCTCCTCGAGCTTCGCGAGCGCGGACTTGCGCTGCGCCGCGACGACGCGCGGATCGAGCACGCGCAGCAGAGCCTCCATGCCGAGCTCGCCGCCGCGCGAGGCGGTGAGCCAGGGAGTCTCCTCGAGCGCCAGCCGGCGGTTGGGGTCGGGCGCGTCGAAGCGCTCGAGCTGCGTGTCGCGCGTCGCGAGTTGCGCCGCCATCTTCGCCGACCGCCGGGAAGCTCTCGTAGAGCGAGCCGAGGATGCCGGTCGACAGGAACCGGTTGAGCGTCTGCTCGGTGCACTCGTAGGGGTAGTCGACGAGGTAGGGGAGCGCGTCGAGCATGCCGTAGAAGAGCTGGCCGTCGACCGTCACCACCATCTGCTCGTTCTCGCGCGTGGGGTCGTCCCTGCGCAGGTCGGCGAAGTCGAGCTCGCGGCGGTCCTTGCCCGAGAGCGCGACGAAACGCGACTGCGCGAGCCGCACGCGCGCCGGCAGAATCGGGAGCGGCCGCAGCTCGCCGTCGGTGAAGGCGCCCGCACGAGCTTCGACGCGCACGGCGACCGCGCCGAGCCGCTGCGGCGTCGCGAGCCGGAAGGTCAGATCGGCTCCCTTGCCGGGCTCGACCGCGAACGGCACGGCGAGCGCGGCGGGAGCGAGTCCGAAGGCGGCGGCGAGATCCTCGTGCGTCTCGGGGTCGTAGATGGCGAGCTTCGCCTCGCCCTGGAACGGGGCGTCGCCGGCGTTCTGGACGACGACCTTGAGCTCGGCCTTGTCGCCCTCGCGCAGGAAGCGGGGGAGGTAGGGGCGGACCATCAGCTCCTTGACGCTCTCGGCGTTCTTCTCGCCGTAGCCCATCGCGAGGTCGCGCGTCGCCGCCGCGGCCCAGACCTTCCACGAGGTCACCGAGTCGGGCACCTCGAACTCGATCGAGACCGAACCGTCGGCGCCGGTCAGCAGGTGGGGCTCGAAGAAGGCCGTCTCGGCGAAGTTCGAGCGAAGCTCGACCGGGGGCGGTTCTCCGATGCCGAACACGGCCTGTCCTTCCGGCAGCGCAGGCGACACGCCCTGGTAACGCGCCTCGTCCGCGACCGCCTTTGCGGCGGGTCTCGCCTGCGGCGCCGGAGCCGGGGCGGCCGCCACCATCAGCGCTCCTTCGGCCATCATCCCTCCGCGCCGGAAGCGCATCCCCGGTCCGCCGATACCGTAGGGATCGATCGCGACGAAGGCGTCCGGCGTCGGGGCCTCGACCTCCGTGAACGACCGCCAGTCCTCCTCGTGCTGCCAGACGCCGCGGCCGGCGCCGAGCGTCGACTGCAGGCCGCGGCCGAGGCCGAAGCTCGGGTAGAGCGACGAGGCGAGCGGCACGGCGAAGGGGCGCAGCGCGTCGAGGCTGCGGTCGTACATCGCGGCGACCAGCTCGGCCGCGCCGGCGCCGAGCGGGCGGCCGAGGTGATCCTTGACGCGGATCGTGAAGCGCTCGCGGCTGCCCGGGCGCAGCTTGTCGCGGAAGGTCGTGAAGTCGACCACGAGCCCCTTGTCGTCCCAGGGCACGGCGAGCGTGGCGCTCCCGGTGACGAGCTGGTGGTCGGCGACCAGGCTCGCGCGCACGGCGAAGCCGCCGCGGTCCGCCTTCGTCACCGGGATCTCGAGCCAGGCGCCGTCGCGTCCGGCCGTGAGCGTCCAGCGCCGCTGGATCTCCTGACCGCGGATCCGCTCGACGAAGAGGGTCTGTCCGGGCCGGCCCGAGTGCACCCAGAGGCGCGCGGTGCCGCCGGGCACGACCCGGTCGCTCTCGAAACGCAGGGCGAGCGTCGCCGCGAGCGGCGTCGTCTCGCCGGCGACGACGAAGTCGGTCGCCATCTCGAAGCGCTCGCCGAAGCGGTCCTTCGTCTCGTAGCGGAGGCGGTAGGCGCCTGGCGTGAGCCGGCCGAGCCCCAGCGTGCCCCGGCCGTCCTGGCCGTGGCTCACGCTCCCCTTCGCCAGCTCGCGGCCGTCGGCGAAGCCGGCGAGCAGCTCGCCGAGCTCGGGGGCCGGAGCCCACCGCGGGCGCAGCGCGTCTCCAGGTGTCCGGAAGCGCTCCCCGGCGCTCTCTTCAGGGAACCTCTCGGGCACTTCGGCGGGGAGCGGGGCCTCGGCGGGCGACGCGATCGCGAGGAGCCGCCAGGTCCCCTCGCCGGCGCGCGGCCCGCCATCGAGATCGGTGCGCTCGAGCGCGAGCTCGACCGGCTGCGCGGCGAGCTGGAAGTCGGCGGCCCCGGCGAGGCGGGTCTCGACGCCGACCCAGCCGAGGCGGAGCGCGCGTTCGCCCGAGCGGGTCTCGCCGCCGTCGTCGGTCACCTCGGCGCTCGTCCGGAAGCGGTAGGTGGCGCCCGAGTCCTTCTCGCGCTCGTCGGCTTCGGGGGTGAACGCGACCTCGAACTTCCCGTCGGCGTCGAGCGAAGTGGTGCCGGAGGCGATCAGGCGCGGCCGCTCGTCGATCGCCACGCCCCAGCCCCAGAGCCGCCACCAGGGGCGGACGACGATGCGCTCGACCCGCCAGGCGACGCGGCCCGAGGCGACCGGCAGGCCGAAGTAGTAACGGGCCTCGCCGGCGAGCTGCGCGGGGCGGTTGAGCCTCGGCTCTTCGCTCGGCCTCTCGAGCGTGACCTCGAAGGTCGGCCGCTTGTACTCCTCGACGCCGATCGAGGCCGAGCCCTCCGGGTTGACCTGCAGGTTCCAGTCGCCGAGCAGCCGGCCGGCGGGGACGAGAAAGCTCCCGGAGAAGGAGCCGAATCCGTTGGTCGTGCCCTGCGCCTCGGCGACCCGTTCGCCGTTGGGGTCGACCAGGGCGACCGTCACCGCCGCGTCCGGCATCAGGTCGAGCCGTCCCTGATCGGCGCGGCCGCGGAAGGCGAGCACCTTGAACTGCAGCGTCTGCCCGGGCCGGTAGAGACTGCGATCGGTGAAGACCAGGGAGCGCGGGCCGGTCTCGACCCCGCCGCGCCCCCGCCCCCAGTTCTGGAGGTCGAGCAGAGCGAGATCCTCGCCGCGCCGCGCCAGCACGAAGTCCCGGCCGCCGGTGTTGGAGGCGGTTTCGATCCGGGCCAGGCCGTCGACGTCCGAAACCCTCCGGGAAGTCTCCCGCGGCGCGCTGCGCCAGTCGTAGCGGTAGGTGACGACGACTGCCCCGCCGACCGGCGCGCCGGTCGCTCCCTCGACCAGCCGCAGCTCGGTCTCCGGTCCCGGCTCGGAGAGGAGCACGAGATCGGAGAGGGTGAAGCCGACCGCTTCCAGCCGGTTGCCCGCGCGCGCAAAGTCAGGGCGCGCCGAGGCGACCAGCAGGTAGACCCCCTTCGCCTCGAGCGGTGGCGTGCCGTACGTGCGGTGGCGACGGTAGTCGGGTGTGGCGGGTAGGTCGAGCGTCCAGCTCGCCGCCGGTTGCCCGCCGCGGATCAGGGCGTCGACCTCGCGGTCGCCGGTCGGGAAGAGGCCGCGGAAATCGCCGCGCGCGAGCTGGCGGTCGACGTCGATCCGGTAGGCGCGCAGATGGAGGCGGTCGAGGTTGGCGTGGGTGACCCGCAGCGAGCGGCGCGCCCGGCCGTCGACCGCCATCGCCTCGAGGTCGAAGGCGGGGGCCTCGATCTCCTCGCGGATGCGGCGGCAGGTGCGCCCGCCATAGCTGCGCGGGTAGGCCGCCTCGCCCTCGGCCGCGATCCGGCGCGCTTCGACCAGTGCGTCCGGTGCCTCGCCCGCGCGCACCTGCTCGGCGAGCTCGGCCTGGCCGACCGCCCACCAGGGATCCGCGCGGAAGGCGGGCAGCGCCCGCGCGAGCTCGGCGCGGAGCGCGGCGCGGTCCTCCTCGGTCGCGAGCGCGCCGCCGACGAGACGGAAGCGCTCGAGCTTCGCCTCGAGCTCGGCGCCCCGCTCGCCGCGGCCGCCGTGCCAGCGCTCGAGGTCTCCGAGCACCGTGGCGGCGCGCGCGAGCGGATGGTTCGCGGGATCGGAGAGCGCCACCGCGGTCGCGTCGCCGGCGCCGGCGAGGAGCGCGGCGCGATCGAGCCGCCAGGTCTCGCCCTCGGCCGGCGACCAGCGCGAGCTGTCGGCGAGTTCCTGGGCGAAGAGGTAGCTGACCGCGTCGCGCAGGGTCGGCCGGATCCCGGCGGGGTAGGTGTTGGGGGTCAGATATTCGAAGTCGGCGACCGCGACCCGGCCGAGCTCCTCGCGTTGGGCGAAGACCTTGGCGAGCTCCCGGCGTGCCGCGGCGGCGATCTGCTCGCCGGTCCAGAGCTTCAGGTCGAGCTTCTCGTCGCTCGCCACCCGCTCGCGGCGGCCGATCTCCCAGGCGTAGGCGCCCTGGTACTCGGCGAGCGCGCGGGCGAGGTAGAGGCGGACCGCGGCGTCGGCGCGCGGAGCCGCGGGCCAGGGCGCGGCGGCCAGCGCCTCGACCGCCGTCTCGTAGCCGCCGAGCGCGATGCGCAGCTGGGCGCGGCGCACGAGCGCGCGCGCCCACTCCTCGTCGGCGCCGGCCGCGCGGGCCCGTTCGAGCAGCGGCTCGACCCGGTCGGCCGCCTCGGCGAGCTTCTGCTCGGCGACGAGCGCGTCGATCGCCTTCCAGTCGGCTCGCGTCGGGGCGCCGGCGCCGCTCATCGGGCTGGCGCCCGAGCAGGCGAGCGAGGCGACGCCGAGCGCGCCGGCGGTGGCGAGGCCGGTGAAGAGTCCGCGGCGGAAGCGGGTCGGGCGCATGGGAATCTCCGATCGATCACGGGCTGGCGGTTTCCGGGACCATCGTAACCGCTCGCCGGACGGCGGGCAGCGGATCCGCGTGTAGACTTCGACCCCGCTAGCCGTTCCGAGACAACCGCCGGAGGAACCGATGACCTCGAGACCCTGGATCGCCGCCCTCGCCCTGGCCGGCGGCGCCGCCCTGCTGGCGGCGACGCCCGCCGCCGCCGACCGCCTGATCACCATGAAGAGCCACACCGACGCGATGGAGATGATGGGCCAGAAGACGCCGGCCCAGGACGAGAACTACCTCTACTGGTTCGGCGCCGACGCCATCCGCCACGACACCGGCAAGGTCTCGACCATCCTCCGCTTCGACCGCAAGAAGATGATCTGGATCAACCACGACGACAAGACCTACAGCGCGATCGACCTGCCCATCGACTTCAAGAAGCTGGTGCCGCCGGAGATGGCGCCGATGATGGAGCAGATGGCGACCATGATGGGCGGCAGCGCCAAGGTCCTCCCGACCGACAAGTCCGGGAGCTTCGGCGGCTTCGACTGCAAGTTCTACCGGGTCGACGTCAACATGTCGATGATGAACATGGGCATGGACATGTGCCTGTCGGACCAGATGCCGGTCGACTACACGCGCTACCAGTCGATGGTCGAGAGCCAGGCGGCGCTGCTGCCGAGCACGCAGTGGATGAAGGACCTCGCCAAGCTGCAGGGCTTCCCGGTGCGCACCGATTCCGCCACCACGGTGATGGGCAAGACCTTCAAGAGCTGGCAGGAGCTGGTCTCGTCCGAGGAGAAGGCGGCGCCCGCCGGCACCTACGAGCCGCCGGCCGGGTACCAGGAGAAGCCCTTCGACCCGATGGGCGCCGGCGCAGCGAAGCGCCGCTGACGGCTAGTCTCCGAAATACCGGACGGCGAGCACGGTGACGTCGTCGCCGGCCTCGCCGCCCGCGCGGTGGGCCGCCGCCGCCTCGAGCAGGCGCCGGCCCGCCGCTTCGGCGCTCTCGCCCGCCCCGTCGGCGAGCGCCGCGAACGCGCCCGCGACCTCGAGCTCGAGGCCCGAGGGAGAGACCGACTCCGTCACCCCGTCGCTGTAGAAGACGATCCGGTCGCCCGGCGCGAGCGTCAGCTCGCGGACCGCCCAGCGCGGCGCCGGCAGCGCGCCGCCCCCGGCGCCGGCCGGGGGCAGCAGGCCGAGCACCGGTCCGGTCGACGGCAGCAGCTCGGGCGCCCGCCCCGGGCGCAGGTGGAAGCCCGCGCAGTGACCGGCGTTGGCCCAGCGCGTCCTGCCGTCGGGCGCGACGAGCAGCAGCGCGAGCGTCAGGAAGCGGTTGTTCGGGTTGTGGCGCACCAGTGCCCGGTTGAGCTCGGGCAGCAGGTCCTCGAGCGGATGCTCGAGGTCGTGGAGCAGGCCGAGCAGTCCCTGCGCAAGGGCCATCCAGAGCGCGGCGCCGATCCCCTTGCCCGAGACGTCGCCCAGCCCGAGAGCGAGCCTCCCGTCGCCGCGCAGCGCGCCGTGGTAGAGGTCGCCGCCGACGCTCGACGCCGGATCGAAGAAGGCGAAGGTCTCGGCGAAGCGCACCGGCGGCGGCGCCTGCAGCAGCGCGCGCTGGAGCGTGCGCGCGATCGCCATCTCGTGCTCGAACTTGGCCTTGTCGCGCGCCTCCTGGTAGAGGCGCGCGCCGTCGATCGCCGCGGCGGCGTCGGCGGCGAGCGACTCGAGCACCGAGAGCTGCGAGCGGTCGAAGCCGCGCGCCAGGCGGGTCCGCTCGAGCAGGATGCCGCCGAGCACCTCGACGCGGCCGACGAAGGAGGCCTCGCGGTCGGCGGCGAGCGGCCGGCGGGCGACCAGCAACGGGCTCGCCGCCGCCTCGAGCGCGCCGCGCGCGTCCATCGAGTCGGAACGGCCCCCCTCCGGGTCCCAGACGAGCGTCGTGCGGGTCTCGATCGCGCGACGCAGCAGCGCGCTGCGCTCGCCCGCGTCGCCCGCCTCGAGCCCGGGCGGGAAGCAGGAGTAGGCGGCCGGCTCGCCGTCCTCGCCGAGCAGGACGATGCGTGCGCGGTCGACCTCGAGCAGGCGCGCGGCGGCTTCGAGCACGGTCGCCAGCACCCGTTCGAGATCGGTCGCGCCGGCGAGCGCGCGCGAGACCTCGAGCAGCGTCTGGAGCTGGCGGACGCTCTCCTCGGGCCGGCTGCGCAGGAGCGCGAGCTCGAGCGGCTGCGTGCCGCCGGTCGTCTCGAGCCCGACTTCGAACTCGGCCTGCCCGAGCTTCAGACGGTCGCCGAGGGCGAGCTCGCGCTCGGCGATCCGCTCGCCGTTGACGAAGGTGCCGACCGAGGAGCCGAGGTCGGTGACGCGCAGCCGCTCGCCGTCGAAGGTGAGTCGGGCGTGCTGGCGCGAGATGGTCGGTTCGAGCAGGACGACGTCGCAGTTGCGGTCGCGCCCGAGCACCAGCGCGCCGCGCAGCGCGCGGACGCGGCCTTCCGGCGGCGCGCCGGCGCGCGGCAGCAGGACGGGCGTTCCGCTCCACATCGCCGGGGCGCGCTCGCCTAGTCCGGCATGCCGAAGCGCTGGGCGAGGTGGTAGCGCGCCTGCCGCTTCCACCAGGGCCACTGGTGGGCGACGTCGTGCCCCCAGATGTCGCGCTGGTGCGGGATGCCTTTCTGGTCGAACAGGTCGGCGAGCGCCTGGGTCTCCTCGATGCACCCCTCCTCGTAGGCGCCCTGTCCGCAGACCAGGACCAGGTGCGTGCCGCGCCGGACCCGGTCGAGCGGCTCGCCCGCCAGGTTGGCGACGTAGGCGAGCGGGTTGTTGAGGTAGACGTCGAGGTTCGAGAAGCCGTCGGTGAAGTGGGTCATCGAATACCGGCCGCTCATGCACAGCGCCCAGCGGAAGGTCTCCGGGTGCTTGAGCGCCAGGTTGGCCGCATAGAACGCGCCGAGCGAAGCGCCGGCCGCGGCGAGCGGGATGCCCGGCGAGTTGCAGTCCTCGCGCACCTTCGCCACCAGGGTCTCGATCACGAAGCGCTCGTAGGCCACGTGGCGCTGGATCCGCCAGGCGGGGTCGCCGTCGCGCTTCGTCCAGGCTTCGGCGACGTTCGACTCGGGGCAATAGAGCTTGATCCGGCCGCCGTCGATCCAGGGCGAGAGCGCCTCGACCATGCCCTGCGCCTCCCACTCGTGCGCGAAACCGGCCGCGGTGGGAAAGACGACCAGGGGCTGGCCCCAGTGACCGTAGGACCAGAGGCTGAGCGACCGGCCGAGCTGGGGACTGTGGATCCTCTCCAGGTGCTTCTTCATGGCTTCCGGCTCTCCTTCGGCTCCGCGGGGGCGAATCCTATCGCCAACGCCGCGGGGGGGCGGCCGCTCGCCTCTCCCGCCCCGCCGGCGCGGGGTGGGGGACCGCCCCCCGGGGGGTTGCGTCCCGGGCCGCTCCCGGGACGAGCGCTTGACTCGACCCGAACGCTTGTGAAACCTTTCACGATTCGTCGCGGCAGTGGGGCCGGTCCGATAGAGTGCCGCGACACCGAACCGACACGGGGAGACGATGGCGCAGATCTTTCCTCGCAGTGCGAATGCCCTGGCTCGCGCCAGCATCTTCTTGGGCCTCTTTTTCGTCGCGGCCGCCGGCCTGGCGCTGTTCCAGCTGGCGCGCTCGGGATGGGTGACGCGCCAGGGCCTGGTGCTGGCGCAGCCGATCCCCTTCTCGCACGACCACCACGTCGCGCAGATCGGCATCGACTGCCGTTACTGCCACACGGCGGTCGAGAACTCGGCCGCGGCCGGCATCCCGCCGACGGCGACCTGCATGAACTGCCACAGCCAGATCTGGACCAACGCGCCGATGCTCGAGCCGGTGCGCGCCAGCTTCCGGGACAACAAGCCGCTCACCTGGAACAAGGTCAACGATCTGCCCGATTTCGTCTACTTCAACCACAGCATCCACGTCGCCAAGGGCGTCGCCTGCGTCACCTGCCACGGGCAGGTCGACAAGATGCCGCTGATGTACCAGGCGCAGTCCCTCCAGATGGAGTGGTGCCTCGCCTGCCATCGCGACCCGGTGGCCAACATCCGGCCGCGCGAAGAGGTGACCAACGTGAACTGGCAGCCGCCCGCCGATCTCGCCGCGCTGCAGCGCGAGCTGGCGGTCAAGTACAACGTGCAGAGCAAGACCTCCTGCTCGACCTGTCACCGCTGAGGCCGGCATGAGCGACGTCATCCATCCCAGTTCCGCCGCCGCCGGCGACTGCCACACGGCCTGGAAGCAGCCGGACGCCGCGCCCGCGCCGCTCGACCTCGCCCGCGTCCGCGAGCGCCTCGCCGAACGAGCGGGGCGCCACCTACTGGCGCAGCCTCGAGGAAGTGGCGGCGACGCCCGAGTTCGAGGAGATGCTGCACCGCGAGTTCCCCCGCTTCGCCGCCGAGTGGCCGTCCGGGGTCTCGCGCCGCAACTTCCTGCAGCTCGCCGCCGCGTCGCTCGGCCTCGCGGGCCTGACCGCCTGCACGCGCCAGCCGATCGAGAAGATCGTCCCCTACGTGCAAGCAGCCCGAGGAGATCGTGCCCGGCCGGCCGATCTTCTTCGCCACCGCGATGCCGCTGTCGGGCGTCGCGACCGGCCTGCTGGTCGAGAGCCACGAGGGGCGGCCGACCAAGGTCGAGGGCAACCCCGACCACCCGTCGAGCCTCGGCGCGACCGACGCCGTCACCCAGGCCTCGATGCTCGGCCTCTACGACCCCGACCGTTCGCAGGCGGTGCTCGAGCTCGACCGGGTCGCCACCTGGAAGAGCCTCGCCGACGCGCTGACCGCGGCGATGGCCGACCAGTCGGCCAAGGAGGGCGCCGGCCTGCGCATCCTGACCGGGCCGGTCACCAGCCCGAGCGAGGCGGCGCAGATCGCGCAGCTCGTCACCGAGCTACCCGAAGGCGACGCTGGCACCGCTGGGACGCGACCGGCGGCGACGCCGCGCGCACCGGTCTCGCGGCCGCCTTCGGCGCGCCGCACGCGGCGCGCCTCGAGGTCGGCAAGGCCGACGTCCTGGTCGCGCTCGACAGCGACTTCCTCGACCCAGGGTCCGGCCGCGGTGCGCCACGCGCGCGAGTTCGCGGCCCGCCGCAAGGTGAAGCCCGAGGCGGCGACGATGAACCGCCTCTACGTCGCCGAGAGTCGCGCCCTCGCCGACCGGCACCATGGCCGACCACCGCCTCGCCGCCCGGCCGAGCGCGCTGCCCGCGCTCGCGCTCGCGCTCGCGGCGCGCGTCGGCGTGGCGGGCGTCGCCGCTCCCGCCGGGCTCGACGCCCGGGCCGAGCGCTGGGTCGACGCCGCGGCGAAGGACCTCGCCGCCGCGCGCGGCCGCGCGCTGGTCGTCGCCGGCGAGTCGCTGCCCGCCGCCGCGCACACGCTGGTCGCGGCGATCAACGAGACGCTCGGCAACGCCGGCGCGACGGTCGTCTACACCGAGCCGGTCGAGGCGCAGCCGGTCGACGGCTGGGCCTCGCTCGCCGAGCTGGCGCGCGCGCTCGCGGCCGGCGAGGTCGACCTGCTGATCGTCTCCGGCGTCAACCCCGCCTACGACGCGCCGGCCGACCTCGACTTCGCCGACCCGCTCGCCGAGTCGAAGGCGCTGCGCATCCACCACGGGCTCTACGTCGACGAGACCGCCGAGCGCTGCCAGTGGCACCTGCCGGCCGCCCACTACCTCGAGAGCTGGGGCGACGCGCGCGGCCACGACGGCACCGTGACCCTGATCCAGCCGCTGATCGAGCCGCTCTACGGCGGCAAGACGGCGAGCGAGCTCTGGGCCGCCGTGCTCGGCCGCACCGAGTCGACCGCCTACGAGCTGGTCCAGGAGTACTGGCAGGACAAGCTGCCGGGGGCGACCTTCGAGCTCGGCTTCCGCAAGGCGCTGCACGACGGCTGGGTCGAGGGCACCGCGTCCGCGCCCGCTGCGCCGGCCGTCGGTGCCGCCGCGGTCGCCGCGGCCGCCGCCGAGCTCGCCGCGCCGGCGCCCGCGACCGGCTTCGAGCTCGCGCTGCGGCCCGACCCGGCGCTGCTCGACGGCCGCTTCGCCAACAACGGCTGGCTGCAGGAGCTGCCGCGGCCGATCACCAAGCTGGTCTGGGGCAACGCGCTGCTGCTCGCGCCGCGCACCGCCGAGCAGCTCGGCGTCGCCAACGAGGAGCTGGTCGAGGTCGCCGCCGGCGGGCGCAAGCTCCAGGCCCCGGCCTGGGTGCTGCCCGGCCTGGCCGACGGGGTCGCCGCGCTCCACCTCGGCTTCGGCCGCACGCGCGCCGGCCGCGTCGGCGACGGCGTCGGCGTCTCCGCCTACGCCGTGCAGTCCACGGCGGCGCGCTGGAACCTCGCTGGCGTCGCGCTCGCCAAGGCGGCGGGGCGCCAGGAGCTCGCCTGCACGCAGGGGCACTACACCATCCAGGGCTGGCTCGAGGAGGAGACGGTCGAAGCGGGCCGCCGCCACCTGGTGCGCGGCGGCACGCTCGAGGAGTACCGCGCGAACCCCGCGTTCGTGCAGGAGTTCGAGCACGAGGGTCTCGACACCGACGCCTCGCTGATGCCCGGGCACGACTACTCGCAGCAGTACGCCTGGGGCGATGACGATCGACCTGAACGCCTGCACGGGCTGCAACGCCTGCGTGGTCGCCTGCCAGTCGGAGAACAACATTCCGGTGGTGGGCAAGGAGCAGGTCCGGCGCGGACGCGAGATGCACTGGATCCGCATCGACCGCTATTTCCAGGGCGATCTCGACGACCCGCAGGCGATCGTCAGCCAGCCGATCGTCTGCATGCAGTGCGAGCAGGCCCCCTGCGAGGTGGTCTGTCCGGTCGCGGCCACGGTCCACTCGACCGAGGGCCTGAACGACATGGTCTACAACCGCTGCGTCGGCACGCGGTACTGCTCGAACAACTGCCCGTACAAGGTGCGCCGCTTCAACTTCCTGCTCTACCAGGACTGGGAGACGCCGCAGTTCAAGCTGCAGCGCAACCCCGACGTCACCGTGCGCAGCCGCGGCGTGATGGAGAAGTGCACCTACTGCGTCCAGCGCATCAACCGGGCGCGCATCGCCGCCGAGCGCGAGGGCCGCAAGGTCCGCGACGGCGAGGTGCGCACCGCCTGCCAGCAGGCCTGCCCGAGCGACGCCATCGTGTTCGGCGACCAGAACGACCCGGCGTCGAAGATCGCCGCCGCCAAGCAGGACCCGCGCGGCTACGCGCTGCTCGCCGAGCTCGGCACGCGGCCGCGCACCACCTATCTCGCCATGGTCCACAACCCCAACCCGGAGCTCGCCGGATGAGCGTCGCCGATCTCTCCCGTCAGGGTCCTCCCCACGACGTCCTGCCGGTCATCGCGCCCGGCCACTCGCCGGCGTCGGTCAACGAGAAGATCAGCGCGGTCGTCTTCGGCCGCATGCCGATCTGGTTCTACGTCGCGATGGCGATCGCCTTCGGCGGCGCCCTGATGCTGCTCGGCGCCCTGACCAAGCTGGTGTTCACCGGCATCGGCATCTGGGGCAACAACCAGCCGGTCGGCTGGGGCTTCGACATCATCAACTTCGTCTGGTGGATCGGCATCGGTCACGCCGGCACGCTGATCTCGGCGATCCTGCTGCTGCTCAACCAGGAGTGGCGGACCTCGATCAACCGCTTCGCCGAGGCGATGACGCTGTTCGCCGTCGCCTGCGCGCTGATCTACCCGCTCTTCCACACCGGCCGTCCCTGGCTCGCCGCCTACTGGCTGCTGCCCTACCCGAACACGATGGGCATGTGGCCGAACTTCCGGAGTCCGCTGATCTGGGACGTCTTCGCGGTGTCGACCTACGCGTCGGTCTCGGCGCTCTTCTGGTACATCGGCCTGATCCCCGACCTGGGCTCCCTGCGCGACCGGGCCAAGAAGGTCTGGCAGCAGAAGATCTACGGCGCGATGTCGATGGGCTGGCGCAACTCCGCGCGGCACTGGCACAACTACGAGTCGGCCTACCTGCTGCTCGCGGGCCTCTCGACGCCGCTGGTGCTCTCGGTCCACTCGGTGGTGTCCTTCGACTTCGCCTCCGGCCAGATCCCGGGCTGGCACGCCACGATCTTCCCGCCCTACTTCGTCGCGGGCGCGGTGTTCGCCGGCTTCGCCATGGTGCTGACGCTCGCCATTCCGCTGCGCCGCGTCTTCGGCCTCGAGGACTTCATCACCGTCCGCCACCTCGACAACATGGGGCGGGTGATGCTGCTGACCGGCCTGATCGTCGGCTACGGCTACGTGATGGAGCTGTTCACCGCCTGGTACAGCGGCAACCTGTACGAGATGTACATGGTCAAGAACCGGCTGTTCGGGCCCTACAGCTGGATCTACTTCCTGCTCATCCTGTGCAACATCCTGGCGATCCAGCCGCTCTGGCTGCAGCGCTTCCGCCGCTCGGTGCCGGCGCTCTGGATCATCTCGATGTTCGTCAACTTCGGCATGTGGTTCGAGCGCTTCGTGATCATCCCGATGAGCCTGCACCGCGACTTCCTGCCCTCGTCGTGGGACATGTACACGCCGACGCGCTGGGACTTCGCCACCTTCTTCGGCTCGATCGGCCTGTTCCTGGCGCTGATGTTCCTGTTCGTCCGCGTGCTGCCGGCGATCGCCATGTTCGAGATGAAGATGCTGACTCCCGAGGCCAAGATCAAGGAGCCCGCGCACTGATGGACGCCGCGACCCGCACCCCGGATCTGCACGGCCTGCTCGCCGAGTTCCGCTCGGCGCAGGCGCTGGTCGACGCGGCGGAGAAGGCCCACCGGGCCGGTTTCCGCGCGATGGACGCCTACAGCCCCTATCCGATCGAGCACCTCTCGGAGGTGATCTGCGATCACCACAAGTCCAGGGTGCCGCTGATCTGCCTCGTCGGCGGCATCGTCGGCGCGCTGTCGGGCTGGGCGCTGGCGGTCTGGACCTCGGCCGTCGACTACCCGGTCAACGTCGGCGGCCGCCCGATGAACAGCTGGCCGGCCTTCATCCCGGTGATCTTCGAGTGCACCATCCTGTTCGCGGCCTTCTCGGCCGGCCTCGGCATGATCGCGCTCAACGGGCTGCCGCAGCCCTACCACCCGGTCTTCAACGTCGAAGCGCTTCCGCGCGAAGGCGTCGCAGGACGGCTACTTCCTCTGCATCGAGGCCGAGGACCCCAAGTTCGACCGCGCCACGACCCGCGAGTTCCTGACCGCGGCGGGCGCGGTGGAGGTGACGGAAGTTGAGCCCTGATTCCGCGCTCGGCCCTCGCCCGTCGCGCCGGCGCGCGCCCGCCGTGGCGCTCGCCGCGCTCGTCCTCGCCGGCTGCCGCCAGGACATGCACGACGCAGCCCCGCTACAAGCCGCTCGCGGCGAGCGACTTCTTCGCCAACGGCTCCTCGGCCCGGCCGCTGCCGGCGGGCACGGTGGCGCGCGGCTTCCTGCGCGAGGACGTGCTGCTTCTACACCGGCCGGACGGCGGAGGGCCGCTGACCGCCGAGCTGCCCGACGCCGGTCTCCCGCGAGCCCTGCTGCGCGGCCACGAGCGCTTCGACATCTTCTGCGCGCCCTGCCACGGCAAGCTGGGGGCACGGGCGCGGCATGGTGGTGCAGCGCGGCTTCAAGCCGCCCTCGAGCTACCACGTCGAGCGGCTGCGCGAGGTGCCGCATCGGCTACTACGTTCGACGTCATGACCAACGGCTTCGGCGTGATGTCGGGCTACGCGCCGCAGGTCCCGGCCGAGCGACCGCTGGGCGATCGCGGCCTACGTCCGGGCGCTCCAGCTGTCGCAGCACTACGACGCGGCGAAGCTCTCGCCGGAGGACCGGGCCCGGCTCTCGCAGCCGGAACCGGCCGCGGCGCACGGCGCCGGACACTGAACGAGGGACCCAGAACCGCGCCATGAGCAGCCGACTCCACTTTCCGCTCCGTTCCGAGGACTACCGCGCCCCCGGCGAGCTCTCCGGCCTGGCCGGCCGGGGCCTCGTGGTCGGCGCGCTCGCCGCCGCCGCCACCGTCGCCGGGGCGTTCATGAACACGCCGCAGTTCTTCCACAGCTACCTGGTCGCCTGGCTGCTCTGGTTCATGGTCGCCTCGCGGCTGTCTCGGCCTGCTGCCTGCTCCACCACCTCTCCGGCGGCCTCTGGGGCCTGATGCTGCGGCGGTCGATGGAGGCCGGCGCGCGCACGCTGCCGGTCGTCGGCTTGTTCGCGCTGCCGCTCTCTTCGGGCTCCGGCCACCTGTTCGCCTGGGCCGACCACGCGAGGGTCGAGGCGGACCACCTGCTCCATCACAAGGCGCCCTACCTCAACCCGACCTTCTTCATCTCCCGGACGGTCTTCGCGGTCGTGCTGTTCAGCTTCTTCGCCTGGCGTCTGACCCGCCTGTCCGAGAGCCAGGACCGCGACGGCGACGCCGGCAACGCGGTCGCCATGCGCCGCTTCTCGGCGGTCGGCCTGCTGGTCTTCGTGGTGGTCAGCTCGTTCGCTCGGCTTCGACTGGCTGATGTCGCTCGACGCTCACTACTTCTCGAGCCTCTACGGCGCCATCTTCCTGGTCGGCCAGGCGCTCGGCGGCGCTGACCTTCCTCATCCTGGTGACGCGCTTCCTCGCGCAACGCGAGCCGATGGCGGAGGTCTACACGAAGAAGAACTTCCACGACTGGGGCAAGCTGCTGTTCGCCTTCGTCATGTTCTTCACCTACCTGTGCATTTCACAGTTCATCATTACCTACCAGGGCAACCTCCCCGAGGAGGTGGTCTGGTACAAGGAGCGGTTCCACGGCGCCTGGGGCTACGTGGCGGCGGGCCTGCTCGTCTTCCACTTCTTCTTCCCGTTCCTGCTCCTGCTGTCGCGCAGCGTCAAGCAGAACACCCGCGCGCTCGCCATGATCGCCGCCTTCGTGCTGTTCATGCGCTGGGTCGACCTGATCTGGCAGTCGCGTCCGAGCCTCGCCCACGAGGGCTTCGCGCTGCACTGGCTCGACATCGCCGCGCCGCTCGCGGTCGGCGGCCTCTGGCTGGCCGCCTACGCGCGCGAGCTCAAGGGCCGCACCCTGCTGCCGGTCAACGACCCGTACCTCAAGGAGGCTCTCGGCCATGACTGAGCATCGCCACGGGCACGCCCCGGCCGGGGGCACCGACCGCGAGATCGACGCGCGGCGGATCGTCGAGATCGGGGCCTGGCTGCTCGGCACCACGGTCGGCGCCTTCGTCATCGCCTCGCTCGTCTACTTCGCGCTCGCCGGCCAGGCGAAGAAGGCGGACCCCCGCCAGTCGCCGCTCGCCGCGACGCGCGAGTCGCGCCTGCCCCCGGGACCGCGGCTGCAGGTCAGGCCCGAAGCCGAGCTCGCCGCCTACCGCGCCGCCGAAAAGGCGCGGCTCGAGGGCTGGGGCTGGGTCGACGAGAGCGCCGGAGTCGCCCACATCCCGATCGACCGTGCGATCGATCTCTACGCCGCCCAGGCGGCCGCCGCGCCCGCGGCGGCGCCGACCGCGAATTGATGTCCGTCGACGACCGGGAGAGGAAACCAGCTTGAACCGTCGCACCGTCCTGGCCGCCCTGGTGGCGGCCGCCCTCGCGGCGCCGCTGCCGGCGCAGTTCATGACCCGCGGCCCGCGCAACGAGCGCCCGGAAGGCGTCGACCCGCTGACCGCCAAGCGCATCGTCTCCGAGGTCGGCTTCGACCAGCGGCTGGGCGAGCGCCGTGCCGCTCGACCCGCCTTCCGCGACGAGACCGGGCGCCGAGCCCGCGCTCGGCGAGCTCTTCGGGCGAGCGGCCGGTGCTGCTCGCCTTCGTCTACCTCTCCTGCCCGATGCTCTGCACGATGATCCAGAACAGCCTCGCCGCGAGCCTCAAGCCCCTGCGCTTCACGCCCGGGCCGGAGTTCGACGTGGTGCTGGTGAGCTTCGATCCGCGCGACACCCCGGAGAGCGCGGCGAAGAAGAAGGCCGAGGTGCTGGCGCGCTACGGCCAGGCCGGACCGCCGCCGGCTGGCACTTCCTGATCGGCTGTCGGAGAGCATCCGGGCGCTGACCGCGGCGTCCGGCTTCCGCTACGCCTTCGACGAGACGACCGGCAGTTCGCCCACGCGGCGGCGTCCTGGTGCTCACCCCCGAGGGCCGCCTCGCCCGCTACCTCTACGGCATCGAGTACGCGCCAAAGGACCTGCGCCTCGCCGTGGTGGAGGCGGCCGACGGCAAGATCGGGGGCTTCGCCGAACAGCTGCTCCTGCTCTGCTTCCACTACGACGCCAATCTCGGCAAGTACTCCGCCGTGCTCGATCGCCGCCCTGCGCGTCGCGGCGGCGCTGACGGTCGTGGCCATCGCCTTCGTCATCGGCGCCTTCCTGCGCCGTGACGCGCGCGCCCGCCGCGCGGCCGCAGGAGGTCTCGCCTAGCAATGCAGCCGAAGATCCACTTCCTCCCGGAGCAGGCCTCGACCCTCGCCGGACAGGTCGACTCGACCTACCTCTGGCTGGTCGCGGTCAGCGTCTTCTTCTCGCTGCTGATCGCCGCGATGATCCTCGTCTTCGCAGTCCGCTACCGGCGCCGCGCGCCGCCGAGGTGGGCGCCGAACTTCGACTCCTCGCTGTTGCTCGAGATCACCTGGTCGGTGATCCCGCTGCTCATCGTGCTCGGCACCTTCTTCTGGGGCGCGCAAGCATCTACTTCGGCATGTTCCGGCCGCCGGCCGACGCGGTCGAGTACTTCGTCACCGGCAAGCAATGGATGTGGAAGATCCAGCACCCGACCGGCCAGCGCGAGATCAACCAGCTGCACGTGCCGGTCGGCGTGCCGATCAAGCTGACGATGACCTCCGAGGACGTCATCCACAGCTTCTTCGTGCCCGCCGTTCCGGGTCAAGGCCGACGTCCTGCCCGGCCGCTACACCAGCGATCTGGTTCAAGGCGACCAAGACCGGGCACGCTACCACCTCTTCTGCGCCGAGTACTGCGGCGCCGAGCACTCGCGAGATGATCGGCCGGTCGTGGTGATGGAGCCCGAGGACTACCAGGCGGCTGGCTCGCCGGCCGGTGCCCCGGCGTCTCGGCCGCGAGGGCCGGCGAGCAGCTCTTCAACCAGCTCGCCTGCACGACCTGCCACAGGAGGGCGAGCCGACCGGCCACGGGCCGGTGCTCGCGGGCTCTTCGGCTCCGCGGTGCGTCTCGCCGACGGCCGCGACGTCGCCGCCGACGAGCACTACCTGCGCGAATCGATCCTGTCCCGAGCGCCAAGGTGGTGGCGGGCTTCCAGCCCGTGATGCCGACCTTCCAGGGCCAGCTCTCCGAGGACGGCGTCCTCGCGCTGATCGAGCTACATCAAGCAGCCTGCCGGCGGACCGGACGGCCTCGAACCAGTTCGCCGCGGAGGCCGCGCGATGAATGCCCCGACGACCACGGCCGACAAGCCCAACTTCCTGACCGCGGAGCACGGGCTGAAGTCCTGGCTCCTCACCCTCGACCACAAGCGCATCGGCCTGCTCTACCTGTTCGGGGTGAGCGCCTTCTTCGTGCTCGGGGGCATCTTCGCCGCTGCTCATCCGCCTCGAGCTGATGACCCCGAAGGGGGACCTCGTGCAGCCGGACATGTACAACCGGCTCTTCACCATGCACGGGGTCATGATGGTGTTCTTCTTCCTGATCCCGGCGATCCCGGCGCTTCCTCGGCAACTTCCTCGATCCCGATCCAGATCGGCGCCAAGGACCTCGCCTTCCCGAGGCTCAACCTGCTCTCGCTGGTACATCTACATGCTCGGCGGCACGCTGACGCTGGGGGCGATCATCGCGGGCGGCGTCGACACCGGCTGGACCTTCTACACGCCCTACTCCTCGACCTACTCGACCACCCACGTGCTGCCGGTCGGTCTGGGCGTCTTCATCAACGGCTTCTCGGGCATCCTGACCGGCCTCAACTTCATGGTCACGATCCACCGCATGCGCGCGCCGGGGATGACCTGGTTCCGGCTGCCGCTGTTCGTGTGGGGCCACTACGCGACCAGCCTGATCCAGGTGCTGGCGACGCCGGTGCTCGCCATCACGCTGGTCCTGCTCGTGCTCGAGCGGGTCTTCCACCTCGGCGTCTTCGATCCGGCCAAGGGCGGCGATCCGGTCCTCTTCCAGCACCTGTTCTGGTTCTATTCGCACCCGGCGGTCTACATCATGATCCTGCCCGCGATGGCGGTGATCTCGGAGCTCATCGCCGCCTTCGCGCGCAAGCGCATCTTCGGCTACCACTTCGTCGCCTTCGCCTCGATCGGCATCGCCGTGCTGGGCTTCCTGGTCTGGGGCCACCACATGTTCGTCTCCAGCCAGTCGGTCTACGCCGGCACGGTCTTCTCGCTGCTGACCATGCTGGTCGCGATCCCCTCGGCGGTGAAGGTGTTCAACTGGGCGACGACGCTCTACCAGGGCTCGGTCGTCGCTCGACGACGCCGATGCTCTACGCGCTCGGCTTCATCGGCCTGTTCACCATCGGCGGGCTGACCGGCGTCTTCCTCGGCACGCTCGGCTTCGACGTCCACGTCCACGACACCTACTTCGTCGTCGCGCACTTCCACTACGTGATGGTGGGCGGCACGATCATGGGCTTCCTGGGCGGCCTGCACTTCTGGTGGCCGAAGATGACCGGCCGCATGTATTCCGAGTTCTGGGGCAAGCTGTCGGCGCTGATCGTCTTCGTCGGCTTCAACCTGACCTTCTTCCCGCAGTTCCTGCTCGGCTACATGGGCATGCCGCGCCGCTACCATGCCTACCCCGAGGAGTTCCAGATCCTCAACGTGCTGTCGACGGCGGGCGCCTCGGTGCTCGGCCTCGGCTTCCTGCTGCCGGTCTTCTACCTGCTGCTCTCGCTGAAGAAGGGCAAGGTGGCGGGGCGCAACCCGTGGGGCGCGAAGGGTCTCGAGTGGGAGACCGACTCGCCGCCGCCGACCTTGAACTTCGACGAGACGCCGGTGGTCACCACCGAGGCCTACAACTACGCGGACGAAGCCCCCGCCTCGCCGCCGGGCATCCAGCCCGCCTCGGCGCACTGAGCCGCCGGGCACGCACGGAGGAAACCGACTTGTCGACCGCCCACTCGACCTCCCTGGCGCACCAGTTCGACTCTCTCGAGCAGCAGAAGGAGTCGGCGAATCTGGGGATGTGGCTGTTCCTGGCCCAGGAGATCCTGTTCTTCGGGGGACTGTTCGCGGCCTACATGCTCTACCGCTGGCGCGAGCCGGAAGCCTTCGCCGCGGGCAGCCACGAGCTCGACATCACGCTCGGGCTGATCAACACCGTGATCCTGATCGGCAGCTCGCTCACGATGGCGCTGGGCGTCCACGCCGCACAGACCAACAGGACCAGGGCCCTGGTGCGCTGGATGGTGGCCACCGGCGGCCTCGGCCTCGCCTTCCTGGTCATCAAGTACTTCGAGTACAGCGCGAAATTCGAGCACCACCTGGTGCCCGGGCCGAACTTCTTCTTCGAGCCGCCGATCGGCGGCCGCGCCGAGATGTTCTTCTCGCTCTACTTCGCGATGACCGGCATGCACGCGCTGCACATGATCGTCGGCATCGGCGTGCTGGCCTGGCTGCTGCCGCGGGCCGCGCGCGGGGTCTACAACGCCGAGTACCACAACCCGATCGAGTGCTTCGGTCTCTACTGGCACTTCGTGGACATCGTCTGGATCTTCCTGTTCCCGATGCTCTACCTGATCGGCCGCCACTACCACGGAGGAGCCTAGAGCGATGTCCCACCACGTCGTGCCGGTCAAGACCTACCTCGCGGTGTTCGCCTGCCTGATGGTCTTCACGGTGATCACCGTCGCCGTGGCCTTCGTCGACCTCGGGCCGCTCAACAACATCGTGATGCTGGGCATCGCGATCACCAAGGCGATCCTGGTCGTGCTCTTCTTCATGCACGTCAAGTACTCGACGCGCATGATCCCGCTGGTGGCGGCGAGCGGGTTCTTCTTCCTGCTCATCCTGTTCGGCCTGACCATGCAGGACTACCTCACGCGGGGCTGGCTCGGCGCCGGCTCGCCGTGGGGCCACTGAGCCGGGACGGCGAACGGGTGCGCGGGGCCAACCCGTCGCTCCTCGATCTCCTGCTCGAGCTCGAGACGCTCGACCGGCTGCCGCGCAGCGGCTACCTCCTGCGCGGGGTGGCGGACTGCGAGTCGGTCGCCGAGCATTCCTTCCATCTCGCCCTGATCGTCCGCCTGCTCGCGGCGCGCGAGGCCGGTCTCGACGCCGCGCGGGCGGTCGAGATCGCGCTCGTTCACGACCTCGCGGAGCTGCGCATCGGCGACCTGCCGCGCACCGGCGCGCGTTACTTTCCCGCGGGCGCCAAGCACGAGGCCGAACGGCTCGCCGCGGCGGACATCCTGGCGCCCGCCGACGCCGCCTTCGCGGCGAGCCACGCGGAGTACGAGGCGGGCGCCAGCCGCGAGGCGCGCTTCGTGCGCGCCTGCGACAAGCTGCAGTTGATGATCAAGGTCTCCGTTTACCAGACCTGGGGACAGGCGGGGCTGGCCGAGTTCTGGCGCAACCCCGAGAACTTCCCGGACGGGGAGTTCACGGCCGTCGCCGAGACCTTCGCCCGGCTGCGCGAACGCTTCGCGCCCGCGGCGGCGCCGACCCGCTAGCGCCGGTCGATTCCGACGCCGCGCCGGGCGAGCGTCCGGCGCACCCGCTGGTAGAGGTCGCGTCCGAGCAGGTGGTGGGCGCTGTCGGAGATGTCCTTGAGCGCCTGGCGCAGCTCCTGGTCGCCGTTCCAGTACTTGCGGGCGTAGGGCTCGAGCTCGCCGCCCAGGGCCTGGGAGAGGACGGCGGCGGCGAGCACCAGATCGTCGAGGAAGCCGGGCGCGCCGACCACCGCCTCCGGAAAGAGATCCACCGGCAGCACGAAGTAGGCGAGGGCGCCGCCGATCAGCGAGCGCGCCGCCGGCGGCACGTCGCGGTCGAGGGTCAGCCGGACGAGCAGGATGAAGACGTCCGGCGCGAGCAGCAGCGCCTCGACCACCGGCTTGCCGAGCTTGTGGCTCTGCCGGTCGGCGGCGTCGAGCATGCGCGCGCGCAGCCGGTCGTAGAAGGAGAGCAGCCCGCCGCCCGGCCCCGGCCGACGCGGCGCCGGTGCTGCCCGCCCCGCGCCGGATCCGTTCGCCGCGCCGCCGCCGATCTCGTCCGCCATGGCGGCATTCTAGCGGCAGGTGGAAGGGCGGCGGAGCCGAAACGGCGACGCCGCGCTGGAGCGCGGCGTCGGGAGGCCCTCGAGGGCCGGGAAGTCAGGGAGATGGTGGAGCTGATCGGGATCGAACCGACGACCTCTTGAATGCCATTCAAGCGCTCTCCCAACTGAGCTACAGCCCCACCGGGAGGAGAGATTCTATGCGATGGGCGGAGCCGCGGGCAACCGGCCGCCGGGCGGCCGCGGGGAGGCCCGCAGCTGGGCGAGGCGCTCGGCGATCGCCTCGCGCAGGTCGTCCAGCCCCTCGCCCGAGAGGGCGGAGACGTGGATCTCGCCGGCGAGCCGGGGCTCGCCAGGATCGACCCGATCCGACTTGTTGAAGACGGTGAGGATCCGTTCGGTCTCCACGCCGAGGCTCGACATCACTTCCTCGGCGACCTTCTTCTGCTCGTCCCAGCGTGGGTGGCTGCGGTCGACGACGTGGACGACGAGGTCCGCCTCGACCACCTCGTCGAGCGTCGAGCGGAAGGAGGCGACCAGGTGGTGCGGGAGCTTGCGGATGAAGCCCACCGTGTCGGCGAAGACGACCGGCCACTTGTCGTCGTCGAGCGCGCCCCGGCGCAGGCGCGAGTCGAGGGTCGCGAACAGCCGGTCCTCGGCGAGCGTGCGGTCGCGGGTCAGCCGGTTGAACAGCGTCGACTTGCCGGCGTTGGTGTAGCCCGCGAGCGCGACCACCGGCACCTCCGAGCGCCCCTGGCGCTGGGTCCTGCGCATCCGGTCGATCTTCTCGAGCTCGCGCTTCAGGCGGGCGGCGCGGCGGGTGAGCACGCGCCGGTCGGCTTCGAGCTGGGTCTCGCCCTCGCCGCCGCGGACGCCGATGCCGCCGACCTGGCGCGAGAGGTGCCCCCACTTGCGGGTGAGGCGGGGCAGCTCGTAGTTGATGCGCGCGAGCTCGACCTGGGTTCGCGCCTCGCGGCTCCGCGCCCGTCGCTCGAAGATCTCGAGGATCACGCCGCTGCGGTCGACCACCGGGACCTTGAGCGCCTCCTCGAGGTTCTTCGCCTGCGATCCGGTGAGGTCCTCGTCGAACAGCACGACGTCGACGCCGAGCTCGGGCAGCCGGGCGGCGATCTCCTCGGCCTTGCCGCCGCCGATGTAGAGGCGCGGATCGGGGGCCTTGCGCGCCTGGGTCGCCTGCCCGACGACCTGGGCGCCCGCCGTGTCGGCGAGCGCCGCGAGCTCGGCCAGATGCTCTTCGGCGTCGTCGGGCCCCTGTCCGGGCAGCGAAACGCCGATCAGGAAGGCGCGCCGGGAGGCGGCGGCGGGTGGCTTGGGCTGGCGAGTGGTCAAAGGGCGTCGATCGGAGGCGAGATGGTGAAGAATAGCCCAATGAACGACGGACCGACCCCGAGCCCCACTCCCGAGCCCGCGCCGGAGGCGGCCGCCGCGCCGGAGACCGCCGTCGCCGTAGCGCCACTGTCCGCCGTCAGCCGCCGGTTCACGCCCGCCCAGCTGCTCTTCGCGCTCGTCGCGGTGGCGGCGCTCGCCGCGCTCTTCTGGCCGCGCGACGGCGGCGGCCGGAAGGCGCCCTCCGGCGGCTTCCTGGTCGACGCGGCCGGCCGTCCCACGCCGCTCGGCCGCGAGCTCAAGCCGGCGACGCTCGTCCACTTCTGGGCGACCTGGTGCGCGCCCTGCGTGACCGAGATCCCGTCGCTCGTCGCCTACGGCAGGGAGGCGACCAGCGACCGGCTGGGTCTGGTCCTGATCGCGGTCGAGGACGAAGCCCCGGCCGCCCAGCGCTTCCTGGGCGAGGTGCCCTTCCCGGTGCTGTTCGATCCGAACTGGGACGTCGCCCACCGATTCGGCACGCGCCAGCTGCCGGAGACCCACCTGGTCGTCGGCGGCAGGATCGTCCACAGCTTCATCGGCGCCACCGACTGGAGCGACCCGAAAGTCCGCACGCGGGTGGCGAGAGCGCTCGAGCCCTGACCCGCCGGCGGCCCGGCGTGGGCGGCCGGCTCAGAACCGGGCGGCGAGCCCGACCAGCGCGTTGGCGTAGACGTTGGAGCGCTTGTCGAAGAAGGCGTAGTGCGCCGAGGCGCCGGCCGTGATGAAGAGGTGCCGGGTGATGTCGAAATCGCCGTTGATCCCGAAGGCGATGCCGACCGCGGTCTGCCCCTCCTCGGCGCCGGCAATCGGGTCGCCGTCGATCTTGTAGGCCCCCAGCCCCAGATAGATGCCGAAGTCGTAGTAGCTCTGGTCGAAGCGGTACTCGCCCGCGACGTTGAGATACTCGAGCTCGGCGTCGTCCAGACCCTCGAAGGGATCGTCGCCGCCCAGATCGAGCGTGCCGTAGCGGACCGTTGCGAGCGTTCCCTGATTGATCACCATCCCGGCCTCGAGCTGAAGGGCGGAGTGGTCGAAGTCGTTGTCGTCGTCGGAGTCGACCGGTCCGCCGATTCCGCCCAGCACGGCGACGCGGAACGTGTAGTCGTTGAGGGATCGCTGGGCGCGCGCCGGCGTGCTCCAGGCGAACGCGGCGAGAGCCAGCACGAAGGCGCAGCAACGGATCGATCGCGTCAAATTCGTTCTCCCGAAGACCGGCCCCGGAACGGCGGCGCCGACGAAACGGGCGCGAGTTTAGCACCCGGCTCCGGCGTCTCCGGGAGCCGTGGGCCCGCGCTTCCTCTCCTACGTTCGAAGCCGCCTCGGCGTCCTCGCCGACGGCCTGCTCGACCCGCTGCTGCCCCGGTTCTGCCTCGCCTGCGCGCAGCGCGTGCCGGCGTCCGAGGCCCGCCTGCACCTCTGCCGTGCCTGCCGAGGGCGGCTCGCGGCGTTGCCCGCGGCGGAGGTCTGCGCGCGTTGCGCGCGGCCGCTGCCCCGGGGCCCGGCCGCGGTGCCGGTCTGTGGCGGTTGCCTCGTCGCGCCGCCGCCCTGGCGCGGGCTGCTGGCGGTCTGGCGCTACCAGCCGCCGTTCGATGCCGTGGTGCGGGCGTACAAGTACCGGGGCCTGGACTTCCTGGGTGCCGAGCTCGCCGCGGCGGCGCTGCCCCGCCTCGCCGGCCGGCTGCCCGCGGTCGATCTCGCCCTGCCGGTCCCTTCGCCGGTGCTGCGCCGCCTGCAGCGGGGATTCAACCCCGCCGAGCGGTTCGGACGGCCGCTCGCCGCCGGAATGGGCGTTCCGTTCCGGAACCTGCTCGCGCGGGGCTGGCTCGGACGGGCGCAGGCGGGCCGCACGCGGCGCGAGCGGCTCGCCGAACCGCTCGCCGATCTCCGCGTCCGCCCCGACGTCCGCATCGGCGATCTCGACCTGCTGCTGATCGACGACGTCCTGACCACGGGGGCGACGGCGGGCGCGGCCACCCGCGCCCTGCTCCGGGCGGGCGCCCGCTCCGTGACCGTCCTGGTGGCCGGCTGGCGCCCCCCTCCCGGGGGGCTCGCCGGGCCGTCCGGAGGGCGCCGGGGGATCACTTGACAGGGTTTGACCGGGTTTCTACACTGAGGGTCCGATGGGCGGACCCTCTACCCGCCTCCACTGGGGGCCGGCGCTGCTGGCGTTGGCCGCGAGCGTATTGCTCGCGAGCCCGGCCACTGCCGCGTCCGCCGGCGTCGCCGGGCGGGTCGTGGCGGCCGCCGAACCGATCGCGGACGCGACGGTCTACGCCTACCAGACCGTCGAGAAGAGCCTGCGCAAGGTCCTCACCGACGACACCGGGCGCTTCCGGTTCGGCGACCTCCCCGCGGGCCTCTACAAGATCGTCGCGCACAAGAGCGGATTCCTGCCCACGGTGGCGGTGGTCGCGCACAAGAGTGGCGACGAAGTGCAGTTCGTCGAGGTCGAGCTCGCGCCGAGCACGCCCGACTCCGATTCGGAGAGCTTCTGGACGCTGCGCTCGGAGATCCCGTCCGACGTGCTGCGCGACCTCGAGGCACCGCTCGCGGTCGAGCTCACCGCCTTCACTCCGGCGCCGCGTGTCTCCTCCGATTTCCTGGCGCAGATGACGGCGCTCACCGGCGTCGAACAGGTCGGCCCCGACGCGACGGCGCAGGTCGCCACCGGCAGCGTCGGTCTGGTCGGTCGCGTCGGCGCCGTGCGCGTGAACCTGCAGGGCGACTTCCGCAGCGTCGACAGCGGCGGCCTGGTCTGGGCCGAGGACGGCGCCGAAGGGCGCGCGAGCGCGGTGCGCCTGAACCTGGAGGGACCGAAGCAGGGGCAGCTCGACCTCGCCACCTCCAACCGTCAGGTGGTCACGGTGGTCGACGGCGACACCTACCCGGTCGACTACTCGCAGGTCCAGGTCAACTGGCGCCGTCCGGTCGGCGACGGCGGCAGCACCGGATTCCTCGCCCAGTACGTCTCGGAGAGCGGCTTCTACACCCGGGGCTGGGTCGATCCCGCCGCCATCCCGCTCGCTTCCCGCGCGCTGCGCCTCGAGGGGACCTACTCCCGGCTCCTGGGCGACAACAGCCGGCTGCGCGCGGGCCTGCGCTATCGCCAGCAGGCCGGCGACTACGTCGGCGGGCGCGCCTTCGCCGCGGTCGAGGAAGGGGGCCAGGAGCGCTGGGTCGACGCCTACGGGCTCGGCGACTGGGACATCAACTCGCTCGTCGTGGTCCAGTACGGGCTCTACACGACGCTGCGCGACGGCAGCGTCTCGCTCACGCCGCGCGGTGGTGTCGTGCTGCGCTTCACGCCGGACTGGCAGGCCTCGCTCATTGCCAGCCGGCGCGTCAAGATCGAGGAGAGCGCCTACGCGGCGTCCGAGTTCTCGACCTCGCTGCTCGAGCAGACGCTCGCCTGCGAGGACTCCGAGCTGAGCTGCTACCAGGTCCAGGTGGTGCGCGGCGCGGGCGACTCGAGCCAGTTCGAGATCGGCGCCTCCTATCGCGAGCTGGACCGCACGATCCGGCTGTTCGCATCCGACGACCTGTTCGCGCGCAACGAAGGCCTCTTCCTGGTGCCGGGCGACCGGTTGCCGGAGGTCCACGCTTCGCTCAAGCAGCGGCTGAGCCCGGCGATCGTGGCGCGGGTGAGCTCGAACTACGCCGCCGGCGGCGGCGGCGGTTTCCTCGCCCAGAACCGCCGGGCCTACGAGAACGATGTGGCGCTGCTCTCGACCAGCGTCGACACCACGTTCGAGCGCACGTCGACCGGCGTCTACCTCGCCTTCCACCGGCTCGAGCAGAGCCTGGAGCCGGTCTGGAACCCGGCGTTGCGCCGCCGGCCGCTGCCGGCCGAGGTCGCGTTCGAACGGCTCGAGCTGGTGCTGTCGCAGGATCTGGCGCCGCTGTTCGATCTCGCCGCCGACTGGGCGGTGCAGGTCGGCATGGAGGTGTCGCGGGGCGCGACCCTCTTCCAGGAGGATCCCGAGAACCGGGACGTCCTGCGCCATCGCCTCCTGACCGGCGTCGCCGTCCGCTTCTGATTCCCCCCTGGCCGGACCCCATCGTCCGTCGGCCGCTTCCGGCCGGACGCGGGTGGGCTTTCGCTCGGCGATTCAAAATTCTGGATATTCTCCAAACTTCCGCAGCGACAGATTTCAACCAACTGCAAACAGGGGACTTGACGCATTCCGTCGGGGTGCCGTGGTGGCATGGTTAGTGCTTCGCGCGAGAGAGGATAGGAGCATGATTTGACGTTCTCCCTTCGCTCTCTTGCGCAACGCTTCCGGGTTGCGCTTCTGCTCCTCGCCGCCGCCGCCGTTCTCGGCCTCGGGGGCGAGAGCCTGCGCCGCAAGGTCGAGTCGTTCCAGCCGCTCGGTTTCGACGCGGTCGCCGCCGGCGACAACTGGCACGTGCGCGCGGTCGCGACGGAAGCCGAGGGCGGGCTGCGGCCCGGCGACCGGATCGTGCTGGTCGACGGCGTCGAGGTGGCGAAGTCCGGGGAGCTGAGGTCGCGGTTGCGCTCCGCGCCCGCGGCCCAGCTGGTCGTCCTGCGCGGAGACCGGCTGGAGACCGTCGCCTACCATCGCCCGCCGGTCGATCTCGATCTGCCTTACCTGGTGCTCGCCTTCATCGGGCTGGGCTACCTGATCATCGGGCTCTACACGCTCTGGCGGACCCAGGACGGCACGGTCTTCTTCCTCTGGTGCCTCGGCTCCGCCGCGCTCTACGTCTGCTCGCCGGTCTTCCCGATCGACCAGCTCGGCCAGTGGATCTACCTGGCCGACGAGCTCGCGCGCATCCTGCTGCCGGCCCTGACGCTCCACCTCTTCCTCAGCGTGCCGCGCGCGCTGACGCCCAGGTCGCGGGCCGCGCTGCCCTTCGTCTACCTGCCGGCGAGCGTGCTCGCCACGCTGCAGCTCGACATCTTCCTGTTCGACGGGCGCTTCGTCTTCGGGCGGCCGACCGCCGCCGCGCTCCAGCTGCTCGACCGCCTCGATCTCGTCCACCTGCTGCTGTTCGCCGGCGCGTCGATCGTCGTCCTCGCGCAGCGGCTCAAGCGGGTCGAGGAGTGGGAGCAGCACCGCCAGCTGCTCTGGCTGCTGGTCGGCATGGTCTGCGGCTACGCGCCCTTCTTCGCGATCTACGGCCTGCCCCACATCGCCGGAATCCGGATGCCCGAGCTCGTCTCGGCGGTCGCGGTGGTGCCGCTGCTGTCGGTGCCGCTCGCCTTCGCCTACGCGATCCTGCGGTTCCGCCTCTGGGACCTCGGGCTGATCGTCCGCAACGGGCTCTCGTACACGCTGACCCTGCTCGTCGGCGTGAGCAGCTTCTCGCTCGTCGATCTCGCGATCCGGCGCAGCGTGCCGGAGTCGCTCGACTTCACGCGCGATCTGCTCACCTTCTTCGGCGGTCTGCTGGTCGCCGGCCTGGTCGTCCCCGCCCACCGCGGCATCCACGGCGCCCTCGAGCGCCTGCAGTACGGGCGCGCCTTCGGCCGCCGCCGGGCGCTGGTACGGCTGGGTCAGGAGCTGCTCCAGGAGCGCGACCTCGACCGCCTCTGCGCCGCGCTGCTCAACGAGCTCGGCCAGGGGCTCGACCTCGCCCGCGCCAACCTGTTCCTGGTCCAGGGCGGCAGCCTGGTGGCGGTCCGGCCCGAGCCGGGACTGCCGGCCTCGATCGCCCGCGAGGTGGTGCCGGAGCGCTTCTGGGCCGGCGACTTCGAGACTCTCGGCGCCGAGACCCTGCCGGGGGAGCCGGCGGGCATCGAGCAGCGTCTCCACGGCGCCGGCTACCGCTACGTCTTTCCCCTCGCCGTGCGTGGCTCGCGCATCGGCCTCGCGGTCACCAGCCTCCGCCGCGAGGGGCGGCCCCTCGACAGCGAGGACGTCGACATCGTGCGCGCGCTGCTCGACCAGGCGGCGCTCGCGGTCGAGAACGCCCAGCTGCTCGACCAGGTCCACCGCCAGCTCGAGCACGTGGTCGCCCTGCAGCAGCACAACCAGGGGATCCTCGAGTCGACCCCGGCCGGCATCGCGGTGATCGACCCGGACGGCCGGCTGGTGAGCGCGAATCTGGCCTTCGCGGCCCTCGCCGGCCGGCCGCGCGGCGAAGTGCTCGGCCTCGGCCTCGACCAGCTGCTGGGCGACCTCGAGCTGCCCGCGCCGGGCACCGGCCCGTCCGAGCTCACCCACCTCGGCGCGGACGGCGAGGAGCGGCACCTCGAGGTCAGCGTCGCGCCCTTCCAGGGTGGCGCCGCGGGCCAGCGCGTCGTGGTGCTCCAGGACGTCAGCGCGCGCGTGGCGATGGAGATCGCGCTCAAGGACAAAGACCGCCTCGCCGCGCTCGGCGTGCTCGCGGCCGGCGTCGCCCACGAGGTCAACACGCCGCTCACCGGGATCTCGAGCTACGCGCAGCTGCTGCTCGCCGAGACCGACGAGGGGGATCCGCGCCACGAGCTGCTGAAGAAGGTCGAGCGTCAGACCTTCCGCGCCTCGCGCATCGTCTCGGGCCTGCTCGAGTTCGCGCGCAAGCCCGGGCGCGAGCGCCGGCCGGTCGATCTCGCGGAGGTGGTCGCCGAGACCGCCGAGCTGCTGCGCGAGCGGATGAGCGCGAAGGGCGTCCGCTTCGAGCGCGTCGCGACGGAAGGCGGCGCCGTCGTGCTCGGGTCGGAAGGCGAGCTGCAGCAGGTGCTCACCAACCTCATGCTCAACGCCATCGACGCCATGGCCCCGCAGGGCGGCGGCGAGCTGGTCGCCCGCGTCGAGGTCGCGGGCGACCGCGTGCGCGTCGCCATCGAGGACAGCGGACCGGGCATCGCGGAGGAGCACCTGGCGACCATCTTCGAGCCCTTCTTCACGACCAAGCGGCTCCAGGGCGGAACCGGGCTCGGCCTGTCGATCTGCTACAACATCGTCGAGCAGCACGGCGGCACCATCGTCGCCGAGAACCGGGCCGCCGGCGGCGGCCGGTTCACGGTCGACCTGCCCCGCGCGGAACCGGATCCGGCCACGCCGTGAACAACATTCTGGTCGTCGACGACGAGGAGATCCTCCAGGACGTCCTCGGACTGCTCCTGCGCAAGGAAGGGCACCGGCCGATCGTCGCCAAGTCCGGCGAAGAAGCCCTGATGCTCTACGAGAAGGAGACGATCGACCTCGTGCTCCTCGACCTCATGCTGCCCGGCATGTCCGGGCTCGAGGTCCTGCGCCAGATTCGCCAGCGCGATCCCGACCAGGTGGTGATCATCGTCACCGCCTACTCGTCGATCGAGGGCGCCATCGAGGCGATGCGCGAGGGCGCCTTCCACTACATCCCGAAGCCGTTCAAGAACGAGGAGGTGCTGCTCACCGTCCGCAAGGGCCTCGAGCAGCGCAGCCTGCGCAGCGAGAACCGGGTGCTCAAGGAGGAGCTGCACAAGCGCTACGGCCTCGACAACATCATCGGCAAGAGCCAGCCGATGCAGCAGGTCTTCGACCTGATCCGGCTGGCCGCGCCGTCGAAGAGCAACATCCTGATCCTCGGCGAGAGCGGCACCGGCAAGGAGCTGGTCGCCAAGGCGATCCACCACCACAGCCGGCGCGCCCAGGGGCCCTTCGTGACGGTCAACTCCGGCTCGATGCCGCCGGACCTGCTCGAGTCGACGCTCTTCGGCCACGTCAAGGGCGCCTTCACCGGCGCGATCGCCTCGAAGAAGGGGCTGTTCGAGGTGGCCAACAACGGTTCCATCTTCTTCGACGAGATCGGCAACATCCCGCTCGACACCCAGGCGAAGCTGCTGCGGGTGATCCAGGAGCGCGAGTTCATGCGGCTGGGTGGCGTCGACATCATCAAGGTCGACGTGCGGGTGATCGCCGCGACCAACGCCGACCTCGAGAACCTCGTCCAGCAGGGCAGCTTCCGCGAGGATCTCTACTATCGGATGAACGTCATCACGATCAACCTGCCGCCGCTGCGGCGCCGGGCCGAGGACATTCCCCTCCTCGCCCGCCACTTCCTGCAGCTCTACGCGAACGAGAACGGCAAGGCCCTGCACGAGATCTCCTCGGGGGCGATGCAGTTGCTGATGGACTACCGGTGGCCGGGCAACGTGCGCGAGCTCGAGAACGCGATCGAGCGCGCGGTCGTGCTGTCGGCCGGCGAGCTGCTCGACGTCGACCTGCTGCCGCCGACGCTGCGCTCGACCGAGGCGCCGCTCGCGGGCCCGGCGCCGTCGCCGCCGGCGGGCGCCTCGTTCTGGGACGCCGTCAACGCCTACGAGCGGCAGCTCATCGTGCGCGCCCTGCAGGCGGCCGGCGGAGTCCAGAAACGCGCCGCCGAGCTGCTCCAGGTCAAGCCGACCACCCTCCACGAAATGATGAAGCGCCTGTCGATCTCGGCCGAAACCCTGAACTCCTGAGCCGGGGCCGCCGGCGACCGATTTGGAGAGGGCTGGACAGGTACGGTATCCTTGGCGTTCCCTGCGGCCGGTACACGCCCGGCCGCGCCAGGAAAGGAACCGCGTCATGAAGAAGGACATCCATCCCAAGCTCTACGTGGTGACCGCGGTCTGCGCCTGCGGCAACACGTTCGAGACCCGTTCGACCACCAAGGAGCTGCGGCTCGAGATCTGCGGCGCCTGCCA
This sequence comes from uncultured Acidobacteriota bacterium, assembly GCA_963803995.1. Taxonomy (GTDB): domain Bacteria; phylum Acidobacteriota; class Thermoanaerobaculia; order Multivoradales; family JAGPDF01; genus JACTMI01. The sequence continues at coordinate 12,964 of CAWDOT010000008.1, read as the reverse complement.
TCCCTTCTTCACCGGCAAGGAGCGGCTGATCGACACCGCCGGCCGGGTCGAGCGCTTCAAGCGCCGCTACGGCGCCAAGACCGCCTAGATCGCCCGCCGTCGAATCGCCGCCCCGGTGGCGCGCCGGCCCGTCCGGCCGCGCCCCGGGGCTTCGGTTTCCGAGGAGCGACCATGCTCGAACAGCTTGCCCGGCTCGAAGCGACCCACGCGGAGCTGACCGCGCGGCTCGCCCTGCCCGAAGTGCTCGCCGACCCGAAGGCGGTGCGCGAGACGGGCAAGGCGTTGTCCGACATCGACCCGGTGGTCCAGCTCGTGCGCCGCTTCCGCGACGTCGACCGCCAGCTCGCCGAGGCGCGCGAGCTCGCCGGCTCGAGCCCGGCCGGCGACGAGCTCGCCGAGCTCGCGGCGAGCGAGGTCGTGGCGCTCGAGGCCGAGCGTACCCGCCTCGAGGCCGATCTCAAGGAGGCGCTGGCGCCCAAGGATCCCAACGACGCGCGCAACGTCGTGCTCGAGGTGCGCGCCGGCACCGGCGGCGACGAGGCGTCCCTGTTCGCGGCCGAGCTCTTCCGCATGTACGCCCGGTACGCCGAGAAGCGCGGCTGGCGGGTCGAGATCATCGACCTGTCGGAGTCCGAGGTCGGGGGCGTCAAGGAGGTCTCGGCGATCGTCGAGGGCCGCGGCGCCTATTCGCGCCTGAAGCACGAAGGGGGCATCCATCGCGTGCAGCGGGTCCCCTCGACCGAGGCGTCGGGACGGATCCACACCTCGGCCGCGACGGTGGCGGTGATGCCCGAGGCCGAGGACGTCGAGATCGCGGTCGAGGAGAAGGACCTGCGCGTCGACCGCTACTGCGCCTCCGGTCCGGGCGGACAGGGCGTCAACACGACCTACTCTGCCGTGCGCATCACCCACGTGCCGAGCGGCATCGTGGTCACCTGCCAGGACGAACGCAGCCAGATCAAGAACCGCGAGAAAGCGCTGCGCGTCCTCAAGGCGCGCCTGCTCGAGGCGGAGCGCGAGAGGGCCGAGTCCGCGCTCTCCGCGGAGCGGCGCCGGATGGTCGGCTCGGGCGATCGCTCGGAGAAGATCCGCACCTACAACTTCCCCCAGAACCGGATCACCGACCACCGCATCGGCCTCACGCTGCACCAGCTGCCGGCGATCCTCGACGGCGACCTCGACCCGCTGCTCGGACCGCTGATCGAGCGCTTCCAGGCCGAGCGCATGGAAGAGACCGCGCGCGCCGGCGCCGGCTGATCCGGACCGCGCCCGCCGCTCAGGCGCCGCGTGGTTCGGCCGCCTCGATCATCGATTCCACGCCCACGGGCTCGCGCCGGAGCGGTTCTGCCGCCTCCGGCGCTGCCTCCCCGACGGGCGCCGGGCGGCTCTCCCCGTCGCGGTCCGAGAAGATCAGCGCCACCGCCATCAGGATCAGCGCCGAGCTCGCCGCGACCCGCCAGGTGAGCGGCTCGCCGGCGACCATCCAACCGAGCAGCACCGCGACCACCGGATTCACGAAGGCATAGGTCGCGACCACCGTCGGGCGGACGTTGCGCAGCAGGTAGGTGTAGGCGGTGAACGCGACGATCGAACCGGCGAGGACCAGATAGAAGAAGGCCACGATCGAGCGGGCCGAGAAGGCGGACGGATCGATCGCGCGCCACTCGCCGGAGAGGCCTCCCGCTACGAGCAGGGCGGTGCCGCCCGCGAGCATCTGCATGCCGGTCGAGATGCCGGCCGAGCGGGGCAGATCGGCGCGCACCGCGAGCAGCGAGCCGATCGCCCAGGAGAGCGCCGCGAACACCACGGCGGCAGCGCCCGCGACATCGACCGACGTCGGATCGAGACCGCCCGTCGGATCGACGACGAGCACCGCGACGCCGACGAGACCGGCCGCGAGGCCGATCGCCACCTTGAGGCCGGCGCGCCGCGCGCCCGAGACGAGCGGCGCCAGCAGCGCGATCCAGACCGGCTCGACCGCGACCAGCAGCGCGGCGACTCCGGACGGGATCCGGTGCTCGGCCCAGACCACGCCGCCATTGCCGCCGAGCAGCAGCAGCAGACCGATCACCGCGGCGGGCCGCCACTGGCGGGGCGCGGGCCTGGGCTCCCCGTGGCGGCGCGCCCAGGCGTAGAGGACGCCGCCGGCGAGCAGGAAGCGCAGGCCGGCCATGGTGAACATCGGCAGGGTCTCGATCGCGAAGCGGATCGCGAGATAGGTCGAGCCCCAGACCAGGTAGACGGTGGCGAGCGCGACGAGCGCTCCGCGCCCCGGGAGAGCCTTCTCAAGCCGCGCCATCATGTTCCACCTCCCGGTCGAGCTCGGGCAGCGGCAGCTCCCAGCTCTCCTTGAGCGTTCCGAGGACAATGGTCGTGCGCGTCCGGCGCACACTCGGGATCGCGCCGAACTTCTCCTGCAGCAGCCGGCCCAGCGCGGCGGTCGAGCCGCAGCGGACCTTCACGAGGTAGCAGTCCTCGCCCGCGATGTGATGGACCTCCTGGACCTCGGCCAGCCGCGCGAGCTGCGCGCCGCTGTTCTCCTCGCCGGCGCGATCGTCGGCCTGCACGAAGACGTAGGCGAGAAGCCCCACGCCGACCGCCTCCGGGTCGATCCGGGCGGTATAGCCGCGGAGGACGCCTCGACGTTCGAGCTTGCGCAGCCGCTCGAGCACTCCGGAGGGGGCGATGCCGAGCTCCCGGCCGATCTCGGCGTTCGAGGTGCGAGCGTCGCGTTGCAGGATCGACAGGATCTGGGTGTCTCGAGCGTCCATAGCGACACAATCCTCACTGAATTCTGACGATTCGTCAATATTGCTTGTGACATTCCGAACAATCATCACAAACTGTGGGATGAACCGGGCGGATCGGGGGTCGAGGGGGCCCGCGCTAGGATCCCCGCCGTGGGCACCCTCCGCGACCTGATGCAGGTGGGGCGCAGCGCGCTCGCCGGACGGGGGATCGACTCGCCCGGGCGGGAAGCGGCGCGGCTGCTCGCCCTGCTGACCGGCCTCTCCGAAACGGCGCTGCTCGCCGCCGACGAGCGGCCGGTCGAGCCGGAGGTCGAGCAGCGCTTTCGGATCCTGGTCACCCGCCGCGCGGGCGGCGAGCCGATGGCCTACCTCGTCGGCCAGCGCGAGTTCTTCGGCCGCGCCTTCCACGTCGATCGCCGCGTCCTCGTCCCACGGCCCGAAACCGAGCACCTGATCGAGATCGCGCTCGGCCTGCCGCTGCCGGAGCGGGCGCGCGTCGTCGACGTCGGAACCGGATCCGGCGCGATCGCGGTCACCCTCGCCGCCGAGCGACCGGGCTGGAGCCTGGCGGCGACCGACCGCTCGCTCGGGGCGCTCGCCGTGGCGCGCGCGAACGCCGCGCGGCTCGGTGTCGGAGCGCGCGTCGCGGCGATCGGGACCGACCTCACGGCAGGCCTCGAGCTCGGTCGGTTCGATCTGCTGGTGAGCAATCCACCCTACGTCGATCCGTCGGAGCTCGCCGGTCTGCCGCGCGACGTCCGCGACTGGGAGCCGGTGGCGGCGCTGGTCTCGCCGGGCGGCGGCACGCGCGTCGCCGAGCGTCTGCTCGCGCGCGGCGCAGGCACTCGCGCCGGGCGCTTTCGTCGCGCTCGAGCACGGCGCGAGCCAGCGCGCGGAGCTGCTCGCGGCCGCGCGGCGGATCGGCGGATTCGAGCTCGTCGAGGCGCGCGTGGACTTGGCGGGTCTCGCACGAGATGTGGTATTCAGGAGAGCCGGCTGAGGGCTGCCACCGGCGGGAGATCGAGGGAGAGACTTGGACAAGTTCCGGATCGTCGGACCGACGCGCCTCGCCGGCTCGGTCACCGCGGGAGGCGCGAAGAACGCGGCGCTGCCCGCGCTCGCCGCGACGCTGCTCGGCGAGGAGCCGGTCACGCTCGAAGGCGCGCCGCGCGTGCGCGACGTCGAGACGATGCGCCGGCTGCTCGCCCATCTCGGACACCGCAGCGAATGGCGGGGCGGCGCGCTGGCGATCGAGCCGGGCGGCGAGGCGAGCCCCGACGACGCCCCGTACGAGCTGGTCAAGACGATGCGCGCGAGCGTGCTCGTCCTCGGTCCGCTGGTAGCGCGCCGCGGCCACGGCCGCGTGTCGCTGCCGGGCGGCTGCGCCATCGGAGTCCGTCCCGTCGACCAGCACCTCTCCGGCCTCGAGGCGCTCGGCGCGCGCGTCGACCTGGATCACGGTTACGTCGACGTCCGCGCGGAGCGGCTGACCGGAGCGCGCTTCCGCTTCGCCATGCCGACCGTGACCGGGACCGAGAATCTCCTGATGGCCGCGACGCTCGCCCACGGCACGACGACGCTCGACAACTGCGCGCGCGAGCCGGAGATCGTCGACCTGGCGCGGCTGCTGGTCGCGATGGGCGCGCGGATCGAGGGCGCAGGCGAGCCGACGATCCGGATCGAGGGTGTCCCGGCGCTCGGCGGCGCGACCCACCGTGTGATCCCGGACCGCATCGAGGGCGGCACCTACCTGATCGCCGCGGCGCTCACCGGCGGCGACATCCGGCTCGAGGGGACGCGCGCCGAGGACCTGACGCCGCTGCTCGAGGGGCTGGCGGGCGTCGGCGCCGACGTCGAAGTCGAGGCGGACGCGGTACGCGTTCGACGCGCGCGGACCTTGCGCGCGCGCGACGTCGTCACGGCGCCCTTCCCGGGCTTCCCGACCGACCTCCAGGCGCAGTACATGACGCTGATGACGCAGGCCGAAGGGGTTTCGACCATCATCGAGACCATCTTCGAAAACCGCCTCCAGCATGTCGCCGAGCTGGCGCGCATGGGCGCCGACATCCGCGTCGACGGGCGCACCGCGCGGGTCCACGGGCCGAGCCGGCTCGCCGGCGCCCGGGTGATGGCGACCGATCTGCGCGCCTCGGCGTCGCTCGTCCTCGCCGGCCTGGTCGCCGAGGGCGAGACCACCGTCGACCGCATCTACCATCTCGATCGGGGCTACGAGGCCATGGAGGCGAAGCTCGTGCGCCTGGGCGCGCGGGTCGAACGCGTCGCCTCCGCCGCCGAGTGAGCCCTCCGGAGGAGTCGCCATGGCCGCCGACTGCATCTTCTGCCGCATCGCCGACGGAGAGATTCCGGCCCGGGTCGTCTTCGCCGACGAGCACGTCGTCGCCTTCCACGACGTCGCGCCGAAGGCACCGACGCACGTGCTGGTGATCCCGCGACGCCACATCGCGACGCTCTACGACGCCGGCGCCGATGACGCCGAGCTGCTCGGCCGGCTCAACCACACGGCGATCGAAGTGGCGCGCGAGCTCGGCCTCAAAGACGGCTTCCGGTTGGTGTTCAACTGCGGCGAGCACGCCGGCCAGTCGGTCTTCCACCTGCACCTGCACCTGCTCGGCGGCCGCGACTTCGCCTGGCCGCCGGGATGATCCTGGCGCCGGCGCTCCTCGCCGTCCTCGCCGTCGCCGATCCTCGACCCCCGATCGTCGAGCTCGTCCTCGCGGACGAGCTCGCACCCGCCCTCGCCGCGACCGAGCGCGCCCTCGCGCAGGAGCCTGGGCGGTCGCGCGCGCTCGGACTCGACTACCTGCGCGGAGATCTGCTCGAGCGCAGCGGCCGCCCGCGCGAGGCGGCCGAGGCCTTCGCGCGCGCGATGGCGGCGCCGCCGGCGCTCCTGCCCTGGGCGCGCTACCGTCTGGCGCTCGCCCGGGAATCGCTCGGCCAGCCCGAGATCGCGGCCGGACTGGCGGCGGGGCTGCTCGCCGCCGACCCGCCCGAGGCGCTGCTGCGACCCGGGCTCGAGGCGCTCCGGCGCGCGCTCGCCGGCGGCGGCGACTGCCGTCTGCTCGACGGGATCCGGCGTGACCGGCTGCCGCGCGGCGAGCTCCGGCGGCTCGATCTCATCCACGCCGAGTGCCTCCAGCGGGGCGGTCGCGGCGAGGAGGCGCGAGAGCTCGCGCTCGGGCTGCTCGCCGCCGAAACCGGCGATGCGCTCGCACGCGACGCCGCCGAGCTCGTCCTGACTCTCCCCGGCGAGCCGCGGGACCGGCAGAGCGCCGAGCTGCTCGGGCTCGCCGCCCACGACCACCGGGAGTTCGAAGCGGCGGCCCTCTGGCTCGAACGGGCGACCGCGGAGCGCCCCGCGGTCGATGGCCGCGCCTGGGACCTCGGCTTCGCGCTCGCGCGGAGCGAGTTCTGGCTCGGCAGACACGGGAGCGCCGCGGCGCGATTCCAGGCGCTGGCGAAGGGGGCGACGACCGCTTCCCGGCGCGCCAACGCGCTCCACCAGGCGGGCCGGGCGCTCGAGCTCGCGGGCGAGCGCGGCGCGGCGGCTGCCGCGTTCGGCGCGGCCGCCGCCGTCCGCCCGAGTGGCGAGTGGACCGCGGCGTCTCTGCTGTCGGCGCTGCGCCTGCGCGCGCTCGACCATGACGAGGCGGGCGCGCGGTCGCTGCTCGCGCGCCTGGCAGCGCCTGGCGGGAGTCGCAGCGCGCTCGCGCGCGGCGCGCTCTTTCTCGCCGCGGGTGATCTCGCGCGCGGCCGTTCGGCGGGCGTGGCCGGCTACCTCGACCAGGCGGCGCGGACTCACGCGGCGGCCGAGGAGGAGATCGCGTACTGGCGGGGGAGGCTCGCGGAGCTCTCCGGCGCGGCGCCGGCGGCGGTCGACCGCTACCTCGAGGCGCTCGAGGAGGACCCGTTTCACCCCTTCGCTCGGGCCGCGGCGCAGCGACTCGCGGCTCCCGGGCTCGCGGCTGCGGTGAGCGAGCGGGTACGAATGGAGGTCGCGGATGGCCGCCCCGGCGCGCTGCGCCGGGCCGCGCTGCTGCTCGCCGACGCCGCCGCGGAGCGAGAGCGGCTTCGCGGCCGGGGCATCACCGGGCTCGAGCGGCTGGGGGCGACCGCCCCCTGGCTCGACTGGGAGCCGGTCCCCGTGACGGCGTGGCCGATCTGGGCGGCGCCGGCGGAGCGCCCGGAGGATCTGCTGCTCGGTCTCGGCCGCTTCGCCGAGGTCCCGGGGGCCGTCCTGCGCCACTTCCCGACGGCCCGACCGGCGCTCGCCTTGACCGGTGCGCGCTGGCTGGCCGAGAGCGGTGCGGTCGCGCGCTCGCTCTCGCTCGCCGGGACGATGTTCGACCGCCGCCCTGCCGCCGTTCCGATCGAGTGGGTCAGCCCGGGGTTGCGGCGCCTGCTCTTCCCCTTCCCCTGGCGCTCCAGGATCCGCGCCGAGGCGGAAGCGAGAGGCGTCGACCCGCTCCTGCTGGTTGCGCTGATCCGGGAGGAGAGCCGCTTCGACCCGAAGGCCCTCTCGCCGGCCGCGGCGCGGGGCCTGACCCAGTTCGTCCTGCCCACTGCGCGTCGGGTCGCCGCGCGGCTGGGGCTGCCACCCCCGCGCGCCGAGGATCTCGAGCGCCCCGAGGTGGCGATCGCCCTGGGAGCCGGCTACCTGTCCGAGCTCGGCGGCCAGTTCGGGGGGCGGGTGGAGATCGTGGCGGCCGCTTACAACGCCGGCGAGGCCCAGGCGGCCCTCTGGCAGCGTTACTGTTTTACTCAGGAACCGGAGGAGTTCCTCTCGAAGATCGGGTTTCGGGAGACCCGGGCCTACGTACAGCGGGTCCTCGCCAGCCGCGCACACTACGCGGCGCTCGAGGGTCCGGAAGCGCCCTGACCCGCTTGTCCCCCGCCCGAGGAGAGGTGTAACCTCCCCGAACCATGTCGGTCGAGCAGGTCGAAGGCTCCGGCGCCCTGGCGCTCCCACCCCCCGAGCCGGTGCGGGTGATGGTGCCTTCGCAGCTCGGTCCGCTCGCGGTCGATTTCCACCACATCGCGATCAGCCGCGTGCTGTTCGCGCCGGGGGCGCGCGAGCGCAAGCTCTACCATCCACTCGCCGATTTCGAGGATTCGGAGTTCCTGGACGAGGTCTTCGGACGGATCTCCGAGTTCTTCGCCGGCGCGCGCCGCACCCTCGATCTCGAGTACGACCTCGGCCCCTCGGGGCTCGACGCGTTCGCGCGCCGGGTGCTCAAGGAGGTGGCCCGGACGCCCTACGCCAAGACCCGCACCTACAAGGAGATCGCGGAGGCGACCGGCCGTCCCGAGGCCTACCGCCAGGTGCTGTCGATCGTCGAGAAGAACCCGATTCCGATCCTCATCCCCTGCCACCGGATCATCCCGTCGAAGCAGGGGTTGGGCGGCTACGTGGGCGGCACCGCGCGCAAGCGCTGGTTGCTGCGCATGGAGCGCGAGAGCGCGCCGCAGCTCGGCTGAGCCGCGGCGCCTCGGGTCGCCCGATCCTCCCGGTCAGTCTTCGGACAACTCGATTCCGAGCTCGAGATCGCGGCCGGCGTCGATCCGGAAGGTCCGCGACTGCTCCTCGCGCCCGGGGCGCACCACCTGCAGCGTGTGCTCGCCCGGATCGACGATGAGGCCGGCGCGCAGCCGGGCGAGCTCGCGTCCGGTGCCCAGGAAGCGCCCGTCCAGGTAGACGGAGGCGTCCTCCGGAGCCACCGTCAGGAACAGCCGGCCCGGCTCGCCTCGCGCATCGAACTCGCCCGGCTCTTCGACCGGCGCGAGCGGGCGCGGCTCGCCCTGCTCGACTCTCCCCAGCTCCTCCTGACGCTCGCGGTCGCGCCGGAGCCGCTCGTCGCGCCGTTCGTGGCTCGTGGTGGCGAGCTGCGAAGGGTGGACGGCTTCGCCCGGCTCGAGCCTGTCCTCGACGTCGATCACCAGACCCGGATAGATCGAGTACTGGCGGGCGAGCGTCTTGTAGCCGTCCAGGTAGATGGCGACGTCGTAGGTTCCCTTCTCGAGCCAGAGATACTCGGGGAAGCCGTCGAAGTCGTCGGCCACGCCCGCGAGATTGCCGTCGATCCAGATCTCGGCCCGCTCGGGGCTGACGTCGAGGTCGAGCGCGCCGTAGTTGAGGCCGGCCGTGGGATAGACGACGGGGTAGGAACCCCACCCGGGGTAGCCCCAGCCGGCGCCGTATCCGTAGTAGCCGTACCCGCCCCAGGGGTGGCCCCAGGGGTAGCCCCACCCGATGCCGATCGACGGCCGGACGTAGACGTGACCGCCGTGGCCCCCGTGACCCGAGTAGCCGCCATGACTCCCCTGGCCTCCGGCGACTGCGGGGGCAGCGGCGATCGTGGCCAGCGCCGCCACGAAGATGAACAAGAGGGCGACTTTTCTCACGACGAACCTCCTCGCCGATCCTCCATGAGCTCCCGCCAGCCGCGGCGGAGGCCCCGGATGTAGTGGAACCGGAGGGCCTCCTCCCAGAGACGGGGGACCGACACCGGGAGAGGAAGCAAGGCGCGGACCAGCCCCTCGAGCAACCACTGGCGACCGCGCGCCGGCAGCGGCGGCGGGCCGCCGGCGCCGATGCCGACGAAGTCGCCGAGCTCGGGGTGGCGCTGACGGAAGACGATCGCTGAGTAGCCCGCCCTCTCCTGCCGGGCCGCGAAGCGGTCGAAGTCGGTCGGATGGTCGTGCTCGACCCTCGCGCCCGGCTCGTAGACGATGCGCAGCCCGCGACGGGAGAGCCGCCAGGCGGCCTCGATGTCCTCCCAGGCCGGATACGGGAAGCCCTCGTCGAAGGGCTCCTCGAGCAGCCGCTCGCGCGCGAGCGACAGGTTCGAGGTGTAGAAGAAATTGAACGGGACGTCCTCCGGGTCGCGGATCAGGCCGTAGCCGAACTGCAACCCCTGCTCGTTGAGGTAGTCGAGGAAGGGCGTCCGCCGCATCCGGGAGTGCCACCCCGTGTAGCCGATGACGGCGAGGCCCGGGTCGAAACCGTGCCGGGCGTGCGCCGCCTCGTGCGCGGCGAGCCAGTCGGCGGCCGGCACGGTGTCGTCGCCGAGCAGGGCGATCCGCCCGCCGCGCGCCTCGCGGACCGCGAGGTTGCGCGCGGCGGCCGGCCCGCGGTTCTCCTGAACGAACCAGCGCAGCGGCCGCTTCGAGCGGCGCGCGGCGAGGAAGGCCGCGGTGCCGTCGGTCGAGCCGTCGTCGACGACCAGCACCTCGAAGTCCGGGGCGTCGCGCTGCGCGTCGAGCGCGTCGAGCACCTCCGGCAGGACCTCGAGCCGGTCGTGGGTGGGGATCGCGACGGAAACGGCGGGAGCCACGCGCGTTCAGCCCGGCCAGGCCATCACGCCGGCGAGCGTCGAGCGTTCGAAGGCCAACGAGTCCGGCAGCCAGCGCTCGAACGCCGCGCTCGCGAAGAGCTGCTCGTCGCCCGGGTAGGTCGGCACGATCCAGAGCGGGAAGCGCGCGAAGATCTCGCGGTCGCCGCGGTGGCGCCGCGCGGCGAGCCGCGTGCGCTCCTCCTCGCACGACTCGAGGCTGGCGCGGAAGAAGCTCATCGCGCGCAGCTGGGCGAGCGTGCGCGGATCCTCGATCGCGATCTGCTCGCGGCGGGGGCTGCTCGCCGCCGAGGAGAGCAGGCGCGCGGCCTTGACGGCGCCTCGGCGCGCGAACTCGCGCGGCCCCATGCGCCGCCACTTCTCGCCGAGCGATTCCGCGCCGGTGGCCGCCGCGGTGTCCGCGATCGCGCCGGCGAAGGGGTCGTGGCGCAGCGCGGCGCCGCCCGGACTCGACTCGACCAGCATCGCCTCGATGCGGGTCAGGAAGGTGAGCAGGATCGCCGGCATCAGCTCGCGCCAGAGCTCGGGCTCGAGGTTCTTGTGCACGGTACGCAGGGCGTTGCGCTCGAACAGGAAGCCGCGGTGGTAGTGGCCGAGCCGGTCGCTGGTCCCGCTCGACCGGTGGCGGACCGTCGCCTCGGGGCAGGCCAGGATGCGCGAGCCGGCGGCCCAGAGCCGCCAGCCGAGGTCGACGTCTTCGAGGTAGGCGAAGTAGCGCGGGTCGAAGCCGCCGGCCGCCCGGAACGCGTCGCGGCCGACGATCAGGTTGCCGCCACAGGCGAAGAACAGCTCCTCGCCCGGGCGGGGCTGGCGCGCCGCGCCGAGCGGCCGTCTGAAATCGAGCTGGAAGGCATGGCCGTCGAAGGTCATCAGACCGCGCCCGAAGTCGAGCCGCTCGGCCTCCCAGTCGACGATCCTCCCGCCCACCGCGGCGACGTCGTCGTCGGCGGCGCGCCAGGCGTCGACCAGCGCGGCGAGCCAGTCGGGCTCGGCGCGGGTGTCGTTGTTGAGCAGGACCAGCGCGTCGCCGGTGGCGAGCTCGGCGAGGCGGTTGTTGCCGGCGCAGAAACCGAGGTTGGTCGGGCTCTCGACCAGCCGCACGCCGGGATGGTGCGCGCGCACCCAGTCGGCCGAGCCGTCGGTCGAGCCGTTGTCGAGCAGCAGCGTCTCGACCTCGACGCCGGCCGGGCGCTGCGCCGCGAGCGCCGCGAGGCAGGGGTCGAGATGCTCCCGCCCGTTCCAGGAGAGCAGCAGGATCGAGACGCGTCGGCAGCGCGGCACGGCGGTCCTCAGGAGGTCCAGCGCGCGAGCGCGCGGCGGACCCGGAAAGTCAGTCGGTCGGCCGGTGCGACGGTGGCGGGCCGGAAGGCGAAGCGCTCCTTGGTGGGATCGATCCGCGGGTTGCGCAGGAAGGCGGCGAGCGGCGCCAGCGCGGCCTCCCACCGGTAGTCCGCGGCGAGCTCGCGGCCGCGCCGTCGGCGCGCCTCGACGTCGGCGCCGCCGGCGAGCACCTGGGCCAGGGCGGCGGCGAGCGCGGGGACGTCGCCGGTCGGGACCACCCAGCCGGCCGCGCGCTCGGCGAGCTGGCGCGCGACGGTGCCGCCGGCGCTCGCCACCACCGGGCAGCCGGCCGCCAGCGCTTCGACGAAGCGCGTGCGCAGGGCGAGGTCGGTTTCGAGCCCGGGCCGGTGGGGCGAGACCAGCAGGTCGACGTCGCGCAGCAGGTCGAAGCGGCGGTCGGCGGGCACCCAGTCGAGGCGGACCACGCGGCGGTCGAGCGCGGGCTCGGCGGCGAGCCGGCGCTCGAGCTCGGCGAAGCGGCGCTGCGGCGTCGAGCCGGGGTTCGGGTTGCGGATCACGTAGAGGACGGCCGCCTCGCCGGGGAGCGCGGCGAGCGCCGCGAGCGCGGAGTCGGGGTCGTACCAGTCGTAGAGGCCGCCGAAGAGCAGCCGCCGCTCGCCGGGCGCGCGCGGCGGCAGGTAGGGGCGGTGCTCGGGCAGCGCGTCGGGCAGCCCGAAGGGCACCGGCGCGATCAGCCCGGCGAGCGTCGGGTCCTCCGCCACGCGCTCCGGGTTGATCCGGCCGAGCGCCGTGAGGAAGCCGACGTAGAACAGACGCTGCTCGGCCGAGGAGCAGAGGAAGAAGTCCCCCTGCGCGAGCTGCAGCACCCAGGTCGCGTGGTCGTTGCGCCAGGGGTCGAGGCCGAGCGTCTCGTGGTAGTGGAGGTTCTCGACGAGCCAGGGGTCGTAGAGGTCGATCGCCACGGCGAGACCGGGGCGCGCGCCGAGCAGCAGGTCGTTGGCGAGCTGACCCTGGGCGACGACCGCGTCGCGGTCGGCGAAGAGCGCGGCGAGACGGGCCGGGTCGAAGCGGCGGACCCGCGCCGGATCGAGGCCGCACGCGGCCGACTCCTCGGGGGCGGCGGGGGAGACGAGGACGGTGTCGAAGCCGAGCGCGGGCAGCCGGCGCGCGAGCTCGAGATAGCGGATGCCGATGCCGGCCATCGCGGGGCGGATCGGCTCGCTCGACAGCAGGGCGACCCGGGTCACCGTCCGCGCGTCCGCTGCCACCACTGGTGCAGCCGCCAGGCGCGCGTCGACTCCATGGCGCGCTGGATGCCGGTCAGCCGCTCGACCTCGGCGTAGAGGCGGCCGACGTGCGCGGTCTGCTCCTCGGCCGATCGGTAGAGCCCGCGCAGCTCGCGGCCGGTGCGCTCGACGGTCTCGGCGAGCTCGCGGCCGCGCCGCTCGGACTCCTCGGACGCCAGCACCGCCTCGGCGCGCAGCCGGTCGATCGCGCGCGCCAGCCCGTCGGGAGCGAGCGACGCGCCCTGTTTGGCGAGCA